>NZ_JBVQPP010000001.1:0-1580157 GCF_055710085.1 Bacillus sp. VA13
TAAGTGTATTGCTTTCCAACAGGCTGTTCGAATCGATGTATATCCCCAGCCTTATGCCATCTAACCCATGTCTGAACCTGTGTCTTATTCTTAATATTCAATTTCTGCATGATCTCTTTCATAGGCACGCCTGCCAATCTCATTTCTACAGCCTGCTGTTTCACTTCAACCGGATAACTCACTCTTGTCCCCATAGAAAAAACACCTCCAAGTCTAATGTCGGATAACAATCATCCGTTTTCAAACTTGAAGGTGTTTTTATTTGTCTCATCTTATGGGGTCAGTCCCTTAAAGCGGGGCTGTTTTTTTATTTTGACAGCACATGCTGCAATGGTTTAATGATGTCTTCTTTCTTTTTCACACATCCCTCTATTTTCACCACGACATGACGCTCATCAACGACCATAAGGGTAGGGACGGTTTCAATCTCATCTTCCCAGCCTTCTTTGTTAGCATAGACCTTCATTTTATCTATTTGCTCGGGATAATCTTTTTCTAAATCAAGCAGTGCATCGTAATATGGCGCTTCCTGGTCAATTTGGTTCTCATCAGAAAAAAACAGGATTTGTGTATGATGAATGTTGTCAATCCGGCTTTTTTTCACCGGATTGATGGTGGAAAGCGTACAGCCCGATAAAGCAAATACTATTATCAGTATGGGGAATACCGCGCGATATCGCATCTATCTTCTCCTCTGTATAAACAATAGTAAACTAGCTTTAGTTTATCATGAGAGGCAGCGTAATCTGCTCCTTGTTACCTAATTGTTATATAATTGAAACCGTTTTTAAAGTGAGATTACATATCATATCCATCGTTTAAAATAGCAATCTGGGGGTATATAGAATTTATTGCTGCGTTCTTTCATAAAAGTTCAAAAAAACATGAAATCATGTTATGTGTTTTGGCATATGTATCGATTAACGCTGCTGTATGAAAAGAAAATATTATATGATGAAAAATGAAAAAATACGCTATATATAACGACATCCAAATTAAATGTGTTATACAGTTTGTTGTTGACATTTTAAATGTGACATATTAATATAATAGCAACAAAAGAAATTAAGCGTTTTCAAATTTCAAAGAAATGGGGAATGAGAGATGGGTACAATTGTTTGCCAAGATTGCAACGAAGCCATTCATTACTTTGAAGATGAGAAAGTGACTACATTATACGGAACATGCTGCGGACAATGTCAATGTCCTGTTGATGAAGAGTAAAAAAAGCATGCGGCTCAAGCCGCATGCTTTTTATTTATTGAATCGCTTTTTGTTCTTTGATGACCCGGATCATGTTTAAAGTTGAGTCTTCAGGTCCTTGAACAGGGAGACCTGCGTCAAGGTTCTTGAAAATGTAGCTGATGTTGTCTTCTGTAATAATTTCACCTGGAATGAAGATTGGAATACCAGGAGGATATACCATTACAAATTCAGCGATAATCCGTCCGGATGCTTCTTTTAAGGGGATGACTTCCGTATTTGCATAGAAAGCATCACGCGGAGTCATTGCCAATAAAGGAATTTCCGGGAGAAGAACTTCAGTTTGCTGATGTGTTACATCTTTTTCTGACATATGATGTGCAATCTCTGTTAAAGCCTCTACAAGCCGGTCTGCATCATTTTGGCTGTCACCAGGGGTGAAAATACACAAAATATTGTACAGATCAGAAAGCTCAACTTCAATATTAAAGGATTCACGAAGCCATTTTTCAACGTCATGACCTGTGAGTCCAAGATTTTTAACAGAGATAATCAATTTTGTCGGATCATAGCTGTAAGCTGCTTTTGAAACAAGAATCTCAGAACCGACACAATAAATGCCTTCAATCTGATTGAGGCGATCTCTCGTCTGGTTGGCAAGCTTCAGTGTCTCCTCAGCAAGCTGATGGCCTTCTGTCGCAAGGCGTTTTCTGGCAACATCCAGAGAGGCGAGAAGCAAATAAGAAGTTGACGTTGTTGTCAGCATGCTCAGAATGGATTGCACTCTGTCTTTGGATACAAGGCCCTCTCTCATGTTTAAAATAGAGCTTTGCGTCAGTGATCCACCCAGCTTGTGTACACTAGTCGCTGCTATGTCTGCTCCTGCCTGCATGGCTGAAAGCGGCAATTCATCGTGAAAGTGAATGTGAACGCCGTGTGCCTCATCAACAAGCACCGGCACATCAAACGAATGAGCGAGTTCTACGATGCTTTTTAAGTCGGCTGCAACACCGAAATATGTCGGGTTGATGACGAGAAGCCCTTTTGCATCTGGATGCTCGGTAAGCGCCCGTTTGGCAGATTCAAGTGTAATGCCGTGGGAGATGCCCAACTCATTGTCAATTTCAGGATGAATAAAGATTGGGATCGCTCCGGAAAATACAATAGCTGTCATAATTGATTTGTGCACATTTCTTGGAATAATAATTTTATCCCCAGGTCCGCAAACAGCCATCACCATTGTCATAATGGCGCCGCTTGTTCCTTGAACAGAAAAAAATGTGTGGTCTGCGCCAAATGCTTCAGCCGCCAGATCCTGTGCCTGTTTAATGATGCCTTTTGGCGCGTGCAGGTCGTCTAATGGTTCAATATTGATTAAATCTATGCTTAACGCGTTTTCACCGATAAATTGTCGGAATTCTGGGTCCATTCCTGCCCCTTTTTTATGGCCGGGAATGTGGAATTGAACAGGCTGTCTGCTTGCATGCTTTTTCAGTCCTGTGTATAAGGGTGTTTCATGTTGCGACAATTGTTTTCCCACCTTTGTAATCATACCTATGCATAATAGTGTGTATTAAAATCAGTTTCTCAACCGTTTTTTAGACGTAAAACAAATGAATTATATTATGAACTTGAAAGAATGTAAAGAACAATTTATGATCAAATGAAGATGCTTTCTCCTAAGGGAAGCAAATCTATAAGGAGTGAAGAAAATGGAATACCAATATCCGATGAATGAAGATTGGACAACCGAAGAAGCAGTGGATGTGATCGCGTTTTTCCAGCAGGTTGAGCTTGCATATGAAAAAGGTGCAGATCGTGAAGAACTGCTTAAAGCTTACCGCCGTTTCAAGGAAATTGTACCGGGAAAGGCTGAGGAAAAAAAGATATGCGGCGAGTTTGAAGAACAAAGTACATATTCTCCTTATCGCACGGTCAAACAGGCGAGGGAATCTGATCAGGCGAAGATTAAGATGTAAGAAAAGAGCCGGGGGATACTCCGGCTCTTTTTTATGCTTGTGATACTTTTTGGGTAAAACGGTACAGAAAAGCAAGCTGCTTAAAGGCATCATCGATACGCTGAAGGAATTCCTGGTTATTCATATTCAGCACTTCTTCTTTTTGAAGCTGGATGCCGCATAACAGCTCAGCTTTTTTTACAGTCTGCAAACGCTCAAACAGCGTCTTCAGCTGTTCCTTGTCCATTTCAGACTGCTTATGTACTCCCGGTTTTGTGTGATCTGCGGACCAAACGAAGCTGTCAGGGATATTCTTAGTAATGGTTTCCTGATTCGCTTCAAGCAATTTGCCGTATTCTTCTTTAATAGGGGATTCATATATAATCGCGAACCACACAAATACGTGGGTTTCCCATAAACCAATCTGAAAATGCGGCAGTTTTTTATAGCCTCTTTTGCTGTTTGCGAATGCGACCCAGCTGTCAGCAGGGGGATTGACGGATCTTCTTGCGTGCTTGGCCACATGAGGAAACATTTCATCTCCGGTTAAAGCTGATAAAGTTGGGGCAAAATGTTCGCCTAGAGCTGTTAGCTTTGGACGGACCGTCTCTTTTAATACCTCCATGCGCGCGTCTAAGCCTTCTATTGTAAATGTGTTAAAGTCTTCTTCCGTAAAACGCATTTGTGTCATGATTTTCCTCCTTCATGCTAAGTAAACATATTTTATCACAGTTCATACGAGCGTCAAAAAGATTGAGCGCGTTTGAAGAAAGGGGAAAAGAGGTAATAAACGAATAGGTAAACACACAATTTTCAGAATCATGTTACGCGTAAATAGAACAATCATACGATATAAGAAGTAATCATTGTTGAATGGCAAAATGGGATGCTTTTTTACAAACAAATGATCTCTGGAAGGGGCGAAAGACAATGAGGCAAGTTGTAAAAGAGGGATTTAAGGAAGAGAAAAACAATCGTGTAGCTGTCTGGAGACTAGAGGTTGATTATGAATTGGCAACCCTATATGAAGCAATGCAAAAAGAAAATGAAGAACAGATTGAACAAAGCAAAAACAAACTTGAGCGACTCAGAAAAGAATGGATTCGTCTTAACGGGTAAAAAGCGATAGTGAAAACGAACCGCATGAATGGTTCGTTTTTACGTGAGAAGGGATATTTTTCATTTTCCTTGCTTTTTCACCGCCGTTATCAGTATCCTATAAAATAAAGGTCTACATAGAAGAGAGGTACGCACGAATGACAAATTGGACGGAAATTGATGAGATTGCAAAGAAATGGGTAAGAGAAGCAGGCACGAGAATTAAACAATCCATGAATGAAAGCCTGACAATTGAAACGAAATCAAATCCGAATGATTTAGTCACCAATATTGATAAAGAAACGGAAAAGTTTTTCATTGAACGCATTCAAGAAACGTTTCCGGGACACCGTATACTCGGCGAAGAAGGACAAGGAGACAAACTCCACTCACTGGAGGGAGTCGTCTGGATTATCGACCCGATTGACGGGACGATGAATTTTGTGCATCAGCAAAGAAATTTTGCGATTTCAATTGGAATTTTTGAAAACGGAGAAGGAAGAATCGGTTTAATTTATGATGTGGTGCATGATGAGCTCTATCACGCATTTAGCGGCAGAGGAGCTTATATGAATGAAACGAAGCTGGCTCCTTTAAAAGAAACTGCCATTGAAGAAGCGATTCTTGCCATTAATGCGACATGGGTAACGGAAAACAGAAGAATTGATCCAAGTGTGTTAGCGCCCCTTGTAAAAAGAGTCAGAGGCACACGCTCCTACGGTTCTGCCGCTTTAGAGCTGGCAAATGTCGCGGCAGGAAGAATAGATGCTTACATCACGATGCGGCTTGCACCATGGGATTATGCAGCCGGATGTGTGCTGTTAAATGAAGTTGGGGGCATCTATACGACCATAGAGGGAGAGCCGTTTACCTTTTTAGAAAATCACAGTGTGCTGGCCGGAAATCCATCCATACATAAAACGATATTTGAAGAGTATCTTCATGCTCAAAAGTAGGCCGTTTGAACAGGATGACCTCTGCTTGTTAGAGAAGCTCGCGGAGGCTCATCCTGTATGGAAAGAGGAGGAGTTTGGGGAGAAAGATGCAGAAAGCTATATGATCTCCTACTCCATGTACAACGGGTCATGGCTTATATGGGAAAAAGACGGTCAGCCTGTTGCCGTCAGCTATCATCTCGAGTGGGCGCCTTCCAACAGAAAGCCGTGGCTTGGAACGGTGCTGATTGACCCGGCTGAAGAAAAAAAGGGGCATGCGAGGATGATCATTGAACAGATCAGCAAATTGCTCGGAGCCAAACATAAAGCGATGTTTGCGGCAGTTCCCATTGACCGGAGTGAATGGATACTGTTTTTGAGCCAATGCGGCTTTGAACAGCTGAAAACGGAGAAAGATGAGACAGGCAAATCATTTATGATCATGGTGAAGCCTTTAGCAGAAGCTGCCGTCTGATAACGGCAGCTTATTTGTTGTATGCCAGTACCATAAAAAGCCTCCCAAAAATTGAGAGGCATCTGATGATAAAAAATTATTTTTTCACCGCATGAATATAATGAATCGTTTCAAACGCTGACAAATCGTCTGTTCGATTGTTGAAGAATTGGTCATTAATATCGTCTGGTGATAGATGTTCATAGATAAGTAAACCTGATGATTCTAACTGAATTTCAATTTCTTGATAAGTGAAACACGATTTCATCGGTTCTCCGCTTGCGGCAGCCATTTTTACCATATGTTCAACTCTATTTGACGTTCCTTTTGCTGTAAAAAGTGTTTCGTCAGCATAATCAAAAACGATAGAGCTTCCTGATGGGACATGAGAAAATAAATTTCTGATCAAGCTTGCATTTTCTTCTCTCGTTAAATAATAAGACACTCCCAGAAGGCTGAAGAATGTTTTTGTGTTTTCAAATCCTTCATCTATAAGAGGCTGATACGAAAACGTTTTGGTAAAATCCATAGGAACAAAGTGAAGATGTCCCGGAATTGTCAGATTTGCATCTTTCAGCTTATTTTTTTTGAATTGCTGTGTAGCCGGATGATCAATCTCGAAAACTTGTAAGCTGTTTTCCAATTCAGGATGCCGAAAACAGAAAGTATCCAGTCCGGCCCCAAGAATGACATACTGTTTTGCCCCCAGCAACAATTCGTTGTGTAAAACTTTTTCACAATACGCAGCACGTGCTAAGGGTGTAGGCGACAGCTGGATTTGGGTAACCCATTTTAATATTTTTTCAGGATTATTCTGCAGACGTTCGGCCATCTCTTTGCTGAAAAACGATATTCCTTGAATCATATTCTCGCTGATGTTTGTAAACTCTTTTTCATTAATGAGGTCTTTTGCAATAAAATCATCAAAAATGAGAGACGTGTCATATCGGCTATGATATGAACGGGCAAAAGCTGAAACCAAAGACGTTAAGCTGGACTCATTATTCCTCATGAAATGATCCTCCCATAAAAAAATAAGATTCCCCTGGCCAGGAGAATCTTATTATACCTACAAATATATTAATAGTAAATTATAGCATAAATAAAAATTTTTGTAAATGTTTTTGCTCTTTCTTCGATCGTGTGATCTTCATTTATTTCACCTGAGCCAAGTGTCTGCCGGAAGAATCTCCCCTTAGCCCGGATTAATATTGTATACTGCAGCGTTGGCTTACTGCTGCTTTCGCATCTTTGCAGCTGAGCGGGGAAGACAGCATCGCTGCTTCCTGTACTGCACGCTTGCGGCTGTGTACTTCTCTTTTGCAAATCAGCAGCGGCTGCTGATTCTCATGGTATCATCCTTTCGGGGTGAATGATGATGCTTACAACGAAGAGAGAAAGCAAAACATGTAACGAAAAAAGCCTGAGGGATCTCAGGCTTTTTTTAACATTACAATCCAACAGCATTCCAGGCTGCTTCAACTTTAGCGGCATCAGTTGACCCGTACAGATCACGGGCAGATTGAATAAGAGCTGCCTTGGCATCTTTGAACGTCGAAGAAGGCGTGAGGTACGTTGTTAACGCACGGTAATAGATCTGCTGTGATTTAGAGACACCAAGCTTTGTTATGGTATTGTAAGCGGCTTTATTTGGAATTCCGCTGTTTATGTGTACGCCGCCATAATCGCCTTCATCTGTATTTGGGAGGTTTCTGTAATTGGCGTAATTGTCAGGCTGATCGTATTTTGTTGGATTGGACAGGCTGCGGAGAGCAGGCTGACTGACTGTAATGTCTTCACCGATATCCCAGTCTTCTGTATCGTTAAAATAACCGAATACGTCAGAGAAAGATTCGTTTAATGCCCCTGGCTGATTTTCATAAATCAGGTTGGCCGTTTCTTGAGTGACGCCATGTGTCATTTCATGTGCTGTCACATCTAATGAGCCGGAAAGCGGAGAGAAGAATGAACCGTCGCCGTCACCGTAAATCATTTGGTCTCCTGTCCATGCAGCATTATTGTACCGAGTGCCGTAGTGAACGGAAGAAACGATTTTACTGCCTTTGTTATCATAGCTGTTCCGTTTAAATGTCGAATAAAAATAATCGTACACTTTACCGAGATTATAGTGGGCGTCAACGGCTGCCCGCTGTGATGAAGATGTGAATGTATTTGTTGTACTTGAGACAAGCGTTCCCGGAAGGCGGCTTTGTCTGTTTTGCAAGTCATATGTAATGATTTGAGTGCCTGTTGGTTTTGAAAGATCTCTTAGAACGTATTTTCCGCTTTCATAAGAGATGTTCAAAGGAACAGTTGCGCCCTTTAGCGTTGTTCCGCTTCCAGTGGCAGCAGCATGTTCTACTTTGTTTTGCTGTTTTAATATACTGCCTGTTTCAGCATCCACTAAGACTTCCCAGTTGGCAGGTTCAGGTTCGATATAGCGAATCGTCACGTCGTAAGCAAGACGGTAGCTGCCGTCCTTTGTTTCTACGGCTTTTAACTCGGCTTTATTGCTGTTTTTGGCTGTTCCGTTAGAAACAGCGTCTGGTGATTTGTCGATGGCTTTGAAAGCGAGTGCCAGCGCTTTTTCAGAAGAGACTTTTTGGCTGTTTTCTGTTTTTGCAGCAGATTGATTTTGTAATTCACCATTGACCGCATAGACATTATCGGATTTATCGACGTGAACGATCACTTGTGAATCTTTAATAGGCACTCCGTTGATTACAGGCGCATATCGAAAGTGCTTGTACCCAAGGGCGTCAGTCGTGCTTTCAACAAGCTTCAACCTTTTGGCAGGATCACCTTTGAAAATGTTGCTGTTCTTTTTCAAAAACTGTTTGACGGCCTTGTCATTTGGTGCAGAGAGCTCTGATTGTGCAATTGCATTTTTGGAGAGGAAATTTGTTTGATTCTCTTTAAGCTGATGACTTTCAGCAGCCTGAACACCAGGAAGGCTGATTGACAAACTCATAAACGAAGCAGCGACAGCAACAGACAATTTCTTACCTAAACCCACAATAAATCCCCCTTTTTGAAAATACTGAAAAATCTTTATATTGTTATATTAAACTAGCATTCTGGAATACTCAACAAAAACTAACATAACTAGACAAAATTGATAGGATTGTCCTGTGTTTGTTTTTGTTAAATAATTTCAAGATGAGTCAAGTGTCATGTGATGGCTCATTGCAAGTGTTGTGTCTATTTACATATCAAAGGAAAGAAAAGAAATGTTTGTTGATTATTGAAACTTTTTGAAAAGCCGGCTGTCTAACCGGATGAGGCCTTAATAAGAAGTAAAGGATTGTTGTTCGTGTTGGAGTTATTCAGTCATTATGTATTGCATTTCGAACGTTATTTTATATTAAGCCGACAAAGCACCTTGCTGGTCCAATGGTCAATTGTTGTTCTGGCGGGCTTATATCTATTGGTGCATCATCCTAAAATAAACCGGTACCGCACAATGTTCTTGGCAGGTGTTATATTGCGAATTTTGTTGCTGACGGGGGTGTCTGTTGAACTCATTCACCAGGTGCAAGCAACAAATTTCACCAGCGCTTACATTAGAGAGGACGGAAATGAACTGCTGCCGCTGCTGCATTTTTTGTTATACGGGTATGTTCTGCTGACGGCTTTTCACTATATGCTGATGCTTCGTGATCATGGCGGAAAAGGCATGTTTTATACATTCGATCTTGCCGTTGTCAGTTTGCCGATCGTACAAATGGTATTCAGTTTCTTTTCGTATTGGAAGGAATATCCTGATGGGATCGAGCCGATTGAATTCGTGTTTCTGTTTTTCATCATCATTCTTCCTATTGTTTTGAATGTACTGTTTTTCAAACTGTATTGGAGAACAAATAAGATTTTATTAGGTTTATTTTATACGATGATTATCGCCCTGCTTGTCCTGCTGCTTGCGCCGTATCCCAGTCAAATCTCGAAAGACTATGGTGCAGTGATGCCATATACAATTTATTTGACAATGGCGGGATTTTTGATGAGTTATCACCTGCTTAATAAGTCGGGAAAGATTTATGTGCGCGTGTATAAGTGGCTGACGATGGCTGTTATTGTATTTTTTATCTTGCTCTTAAATCCAATATATAACTTAGGAACGGCTGCTTTCGCTTTATCAAAGCCAGCAAATGTCCATGATTCATTCAATTTTGTAGGAGAACACATTTCATCTGAAAAAGCGGAACAGATTCTAAAGACATTTTTTCCTGCGGATGAGACATTGTATTTGCACGATACAAACATGGATGTGCATTATTTCTACTCATTTGAAAGTATGAGCTATGAGGCAGACGTCGATGAAGTATCCCAAATGATTCGCAATTATCAGTACTTGAAAAAGCCGAAGGGGAAGACGCTGGCTGATCAGGAGTACGTACGGAAGTCCATCGCTTTCCTTGAGCAACACGGACGTGTGTTAAATAAGGATCATATTGAAACAAAGGTATCTAAAGAAGACGGCCAGACAGTCGTTCGTATATTCCTGAAAAATCAATTTCATAAAAAAGATAATGCTGATGATGGCACAGTATTTTATTGGGAAAAGGAAACCTTAATGGGCTTTAGTGAAGACCCTTCGATTTATCAGCTTGATTCTCTTCGACATGTTCATATCACAGAACAAGATATACACGATAAAGTGAAGGGAATGTTTACAGCTTTAAAAATACCGAAACAGCCTTATCAAATCACAGATATTGAAAGCGACAGCCTGCTTGGAAGCTTAGTTCGAGTTGAAACAAAAGATGGAATTGTTTTGAACTTTGAGACCGACTCCGGCTGTTTACAAAATCTTTCGCTTCCTGTGAAAAAGAATATCTCATTGACAAACGGCCGGCTGCTGCAGCAGATGTTATTGGTCTTCGGTGCTGATGTATCAGAAATCAAGAAAAAAAGTAGGCAGAGTGATAAAGTGGTATATTCTGATTCTTCTAATGCGTATGAGTTTTATGAAGATCAAGGGATGCTAAACGTTTATGTTTACAGCGATACACCCGATAATGCATTTCCGTATACGTATCGTGATGGAAAATTGGCTTATGAAAAAGTAGCTTCTGCATACCAGGATGTTATTTACAAAAAACGAATGCGTCCGATCATCGTTCAAAGAGGGAATGAATGCTATTATGCATGGCTGATCATTATTCAGCCATTTGGCTCAAATCGCCATGATGCTTATGTGGTGGATGGAGAAACACAAGAGGTGAAAAGTCTTTATGAAACATAAAGAAAAGGAGTCTGTATTTTTAGATTTATATGACCTATATAAAGAAGGAGAGCTAGAGGACGAATCAATGGAATGGATGAAACAGCATGAGCCCCTATACCAAAAGAATGCGGAATCCTTAAAGAGTGAATCTTGTTCAGAGAGAAGCCCGGGTGCTGAAGAAGAGAGCCAAATCAGACATATGAAAGTATACCTGTCTTCCATGTATATCTGTTTCATATTATTGGCCATTTGGATGACGGTGTGGTTTTACTTTTAATGAAGCGTAGGGATTCTATTGAAGATTTGTATCGACAGTATTACCAAGAAATTTTAAATTATTTATATAGAAGGACTCATCACCTTGAAACAGCCAAGGACTTAGCGCAGGACACGTTTTTGAAGGCTCTTAACGGCTTGGCTTCGTTTAGGGGACATTCTTCCATCAGAACGTGGCTTTACACCATTGCACATCACACCTTTGTCAATTGGTACCGCAGGGATGTCAAATACCAATTTACTGATATCAGCAAGAATGAAGGATTAACGCAAACAACTTATGAGCAGCCTGAACAGTATCTGTCGCGGACGGTAAAAAGTGAAACCCTAAGGCAGGAACTCCTCCAGTTAAAGGATCAGCATCAATCCGTTTTGATTTTAAGAGAATTCCAAGAGCTTTCTTATGAAGAAATCGCTGAGATATTAGGATGGAGTCTTTCAAAGGTGAAAACCACACTTCACCGGGCCAGATTAGAGCTAAAGAAAAGCATGACGAAAAGAAGAGAGGAGGAGCGGATATGACCTGCTTTCTAGTAAGAGACCTGCTTCCTCTGTATCTTGAAGGTGATTGTAAAAGAGAAACGGAACACGTCATTAAAGAGCATATAAAGACCTGCAGCAGCTGCAGAGAAATGTATGACATGATGGCTGAGCCTTTTGAATTGGAGGGCGGACAGGCCGTTGTGGAGGCTTTTCTGCTGGAAGAAGAAATGCGGTTTAAACAGAGGTACTACGGTTTGCTAATCGTTAAAGCTGCCTGCTGGTTTGGAGCGGCGGTTGCCGTGATGCTCATCATCAAACTGCTGATATAAAGAAAAGCGCTTGTCCGGTTCCGGCAAGCGCCTTTTTAGTTTAAGCTTGAGGATGAATCATGTCGTAGATTGCGGTAAGCTGTTCTTGTGACAGAGCACTGAATAATTTTTCAAAAACGTCAGCTTCCAGAGGTGTTGCCCCTGCTTGTACCGCTGCATCTATATCATAGCTGTACACACCGTCTTGTAATACAATTGCTGCTTGAAGAATGTGAATCTTTAAAGAAACAGCGGAGAAAAATTGTTCAAGTGCGAGTGCTTCTTTTTCTGTGAAGCCAAGTTCAATTGCTTTTTCTGTATCAAATGTGTAATGTCCATCTTCGACATACACACATTGTGAAACAACGCTGAAAAATTCTGATGTCGACTCCCAGAGAGTTGCGATTACTTGAGCCTCTTCTTTTGTCATTCCTAACTCGACAGCTTTTTCACTGTCAAAATAATACACACCGTCTTGTTCGTATATACATTGATTTAATAAATCAATGTATATATTGAGATCTTCATTTGTGATTGTCTGATGCTGCACATGAACATTGGAGTTATCAACCATTGTTTTTGCGCTGGCTGCATCAGGGCCGAACGTTAATAGAGCAGCTGAGGTCATTGCGGCAGTCGTTAGCATCGCTTTTTTTACAAATGTTTTCTTCATGTTTCTTCTCTCCCTTTTATGAATTGTGCTACGAATTCCATTATAGGGATAGAGTGGCGTCGGAAAAATAGGTTTTATGGTATTTTATGTATATCGTTGCCGAACTACTTTTTGCCGGTCACATGTGTCATTGTTAGAACGATTGTCTATGTATGAATGCTGTTTTGCACCTTCCCGACTAAGAAACAGGGGAGATAAGACTTAATGAAATGAAAAACACCGCTTCTTTGCGGTGTTTTTTTGATTACAATGTCTTCAGCGGGGCAATGCTTTTAATCAAGCAAGCCTTGCTCGCGCATTTTCTTTTTTAATGTAAATCCGCCGCCCATTACGGCACAAACAAGCACAATGCTGGCGATAATGCCTGCAGCGCTTTTTTCAGCGATAAAGACGCCGATCAGCATAATACTGAAAACTGCTGCAAATGCAAATAATAGTAAAAGCCAATTCATTTTTTTCATGTTTTCCATCCCCTTTTACGACTTATATTAAGTTTACAGAAAAACGTGACGCTTTTAAAGAGGATGTGTGGTATAATATGAAAGTTATTTAATTTTATTAGGAGATGAAAAAGTGAAACTTCGAAATGATCTTCGCAACATCGCGATTATTGCCCACGTTGACCATGGGAAAACGACTCTAGTCGATCAGCTTTTACATCAGGCTGGTACGTTCCGTGCCAACGAACAGGTTGCTGAACGCGCAATGGACTCTAATGATCTTGAACGCGAACGCGGCATTACAATTTTGGCGAAAAATACTGCGATTAACTATAAAGATACACGCATTAATATTTTGGATACCCCTGGACACGCAGACTTTGGGGGAGAAGTAGAACGAATTATGAAAATGGTTGACGGTGTACTGCTTGTCGTTGACGCATATGAAGGCTGTATGCCTCAAACACGTTTCGTTCTGAAAAAAGCTCTTGAACAAAATCTGAACCCGGTTGTTGTTGTAAACAAAATTGACCGTGACTTTGCCCGTCCTGAGGAAGTTATCGATGAGGTTCTTGATCTGTTCATTGAGCTTGATGCCAATGAAGAGCAGCTCGAGTTCCCAGTGGTATATGCTTCCGCGATTAATGGAACTGCGAGTCTTGATCCGAAACAGCAGGATGAAAACATGGAAGCTTTATATGAAACCATCATTAAGCATGTTCCGGCACCTGTTGATAATGAAGAGGAGCCGCTTCAATTCCAAGTTGCCCTTCTTGACTACAACGACTATGTAGGCCGTATCGGAATCGGACGCGTATTCCGCGGCACGATGAAAGTCGGTCAACAGGTTTCTCTTATGAAGCTTGACGGAACGGCTAAGTCATTCCGTGTAACAAAGATTTTCGGTTTCCAAGGCTTAAAGCGTGTGGAAATTGAAGAAGCAAAAGCAGGAGACCTCGTAGCGGTTTCCGGCATGGAAGATATTAACGTTGGTGAAACGGTCTGTCCTGTAGACCATCAAGATCCTCTTCCAGTGCTTCGCATTGATGAACCGACACTTCAAATGACATTTGTCGTGAATAACAGTCCGTTTGCAGGCCGTGAAGGCAAATATGTAACAGCCCGCAAAATCGAAGAGCGTCTTCAGTCTCAGCTTCAAACGGATGTGAGCTTGCGTGTTGAGCCAACCGCTTCTCCTGATGCTTGGGTTGTTTCCGGACGCGGTGAACTTCACTTGTCAATTTTAATTGAAAATATGCGCCGTGAAGGCTATGAGCTTCAAGTTTCAAAACCTGAAGTTATCATCAAAGAAATCGACGGCGTACGCTGTGAGCCTGTTGAGCGTGTACAAATCGATGTTCCGGAAGAGCATACAGGCTCAGTGATGGAATCAATGGGTGCCCGCAAAGGCGAAATGATTGATATGATCAACAATGGAAACGGCCAAGTCCGTCTCATCTTTACAGTTCCTTCCCGCGGATTGATCGGGTACTCCACAGAGTTCCTATCATTAACACGCGGATTCGGTATTCTGAACCATACCTTTGACAGCTACCAGCCGATGCAGGCGGGCCAAGTCGGCGGACGCCGCCAGGGTGTGCTTGTATCAATGGAAAACGGAAAAGCGACATCTTATGGTATTCAAGGAATTGAAGACCGCGGTGTCATCTTCGTTGAGCCGGGTACTGAAGTATACGAAGGAATGATCGTTGGAGAGCATAACCGTGACAACGACCTTGTTGTTAACGTCAGCAAAATGAAACAGCAGACGAACGTCCGCTCTGCGACAAAGGATCAGACAACTACAATTAAAAAAGCGCGCATCATGTCTCTTGAGGAATCTCTAGAGTACTTAAACGAAGATGAATACTGTGAAGTAACGCCTGAATCCATCCGTTTAAGAAAGAAAATCCTCAATAAAAACGAACGTGAAAAAGCGGCTAAAAAGAAAAAAACAGCAGGATTGTCTTAATCTCTTGCAGAATTTGAAAAGATAGAACCCGCACTTTGCAGGGGAGGGAATCTTTTTGAATGATGTAAGCGAACGCCTGTCGTTCTTCGCCGCTCTATATCAAGTAGACCGGCAGCCTGCGGCAGGCATGTGGCTGCTGTACGGCACGATTTTTGTGTTGGCTGTTATTGTATTTAAGCTTGGATTTGCTAAACGGCTTCCGGTATTAAAATCAGCAGTGGTGTATGTATTTCTGGCTTTGGGCTGCACTGTTTTGACCTTTTTAGGAGTGTTTTTGCCCGTGGCAGAGGGGTTGGTCGTCGCTGCGATGATTTTAATCATTTACAAAATTCGGCTGTATCAGTCGAAAAAGGGACAGTCTGCAAAATCATAAAAAGACTCAGCTGAGAAGCTGAGTCTTTTTTGTGTGTGTATGGTAAAGCGGCTGCTTTATTTTTTGACTTTTTCTTTTTTTTGCTGTCCCGGGTGAAAAGTGAATTTTCCCGTTTTCAGCCGTTCTTCTGTTTTTTGGGCAATCCGGTCGTGGCATTCCTGGCACATATATGTATGGATTGGGCGGTTTCGAAGCCGTTTCGCGATCAGGGTATCATCATCAATTGTTTCAATTTTATCGCAAATAGAACATTGGACCCTCATCATATCACCTCTTTCACTAATATGTATTATAGCACGGATCAGAAGCTGTCCAAAATAAGAAAAAGCTAAAGCGCGAGGCTATAGCTTAATCATTGTTATTCTTTTTCATATGATGATCAGATTGATCGTTTTGCTCCTTTTCCATTTCCTGCTGCTGCTTTCTGTTTAATTGGTCATTTTGCTGCTTTGTTTGCGGCTCGTCTTCATTGTCAATCACATCGTTAGGAACTTCTGGAAGCACTCGGCCGACAATCGCAGCTAATTCATCTAGTATGCCTGTTACCGGACGGCCTTTACTGATTTCTCTGCTCATTTCATTCAGGCGGCTGACCGTATCTGGGTCAGCAATGACAACTGCGTTGGCACCATATCGATCATTTTTTAAAGCCTGTGCCACAGAATATTTAATCGTTTCCACTTTGCTTCTATCCAAAGTATCATCGACATCAATTCCAACAACGGCATAACCTCCAAGCACAACGGCTGTTGCATCCTTGACATCGGGATTTTTTTCAGCAACGCTGACAAGATGCTTGGCAATATCCGTTCTTGTTCCATTGTCTTTTGTCTCCTGAGTTGTGTCCTTTACGTGAATCGGTTTGGTTTCCTGCTGTCTTGTTGATTCTTTTTCAACATTCTGATCCTGTTTTCCTTGTTGGTAGGCACATGCGGACAGGATAAGCGTCAGCTGTATGAGAATGAAAAGAATTCGCACTTGCGGGTTCCCTCCTTGAAATGCATTCATTAATTTTATTGTTGAATTAACCTTCTATCTTTATGCACAAAAACATATATTTTAGCAGGCATTCACCTTTTTTCATCGTAAGAGAAGCAGGAAGAACTTTGACCCTTATATCAGGAGGCTGAGACTTGAGTAAAATTTATGTGTTAGATACGAATGTGTTATTACAGGATCCTAACGCGATATTTTCTTTTGAAGAAAATGAGGTTGTCATCCCTGCTGTCGTATTAGAAGAGGTTGATTCAAAGAAACGGTATATGGACGAAGTTGGGAGGAATGCAAGGCACGTATCTAAGCTGATTGATGCGCTAAGACAAAAGGGCAGGCTGCATGAGCATGTTCCGCTCGACACGGGCGGCACACTGAGAATTGAACTGAATCATCGTTCGTTTCACCAGCTGCAAGAGATCTTTATTGAAAAGACGAACGATAATCGCATATTAGCCGTTGCGAAAAACTTAAGCCTCGAGGAAGAAACGAAGGAGAATGGCAGACCGGTTATCCTCGTCAGCAAGGATGTACTTGTCAGAGTGAAAGCGGACGCAATCGGACTGCTTGCCGAAGATTTCTTAAATGACCGGGTCGTGGACAATGATGAAATGTACAGCGGCTATAAGGATTTATATATCAGCCAGCAGCTGTTCAACTCTTTTTATGGTAAAAATCAAATTTCAGTAAATGATATAAAACAGCACGCGTTTTATCCGAATCAATTCGCATTAATGAAGGATGAGCTGGGAGGATCCTCCTCTGCAGTCGGAATTGCAGATAAAACCGGAACGGTATTAAAAAGACTCGTATTTGATGATGAACATATATGGGGAATCAGGCCGAAAAATGTTCAGCAGACAATGGCATTAGAGCTTTTGCTGCGTGAAGATATTCCGCTTGTCACCCTGATCGGAAAAGCGGGAACCGGCAAGACGCTTTTAGCATTGGCAGCGGGACTATTACAGACAGAAGACTTAGGAATATACAAAAAGCTGGTCGTGGCGAGACCGATTGTTCCTGTTGGCAAAGACATCGGGTACTTGCCGGGCGAAAAAGAGGAAAAGCTAAAGCCTTGGATGCAGCCGATTTTTGACAACTTGGAGTTTCTGTTTAATGCGAAAAAACCGGGGGAGCTTGAGGCCATTCTGGCGGGTATTGGCTCAATTCAGGTAGAGGCGCTGACTTATATCAGGGGGAGAAGCATTCCAGATCAATTTATTATTATTGATGAAGCGCAAAATTTGACCAGGCATGAGGTAAAAACACTGCTGACGAGAGTCGGTGAGGGGAGTAAAATTGTCTTAATGGGCGATCCTGAACAAATTGATCACCCATATTTAGACAGTCTGAACAATGGTTTGGCCTATGTGGTTGAGCGGTTTAAAGGACAACCCATCTCAGGCAGCGTGAAGCTGTTAAAAGGTGAGAGATCAGGCCTCGCCCAGCTTGCAGCTGACTTGCTGTAATACTAAATGATTTCGATTTCTTTTATATCGGTGATGGGCTGTTTGTGATCAACTGGATCTTCAAAGTAAATATGAACGGGGCCGCCTTCTTGAATCGGCTTGCCTGCCTCACTGAAATGAACAATACTGTTCAGAGCGGTTTCCAGAGGAACGGCGGCCTTTCCCGAACTTGTGACAAATACGCATTGTGTCGCAGAGCTGGGCGGCTCGGCATTTTTCAGCACAGTCCCAAGTTTCATTGCAAAGCTGCCGTTCATCAGTTTTTGCTTCTCGTATTGTTTTTCCGTCTTTAATGTCGGCGGCGCAATCCGGCCCTCTCTGATGACGCGTTCAGGATCAAGATCGGATTCATCCCCGGCTGATTGTAAATGTGAGTCTTGACTTGCCCCTTTGCGGTCAAACGAAAATTTGCGATCATCAAAAATCCATACGCTTGGATCAATGGTGATCGGATATGTAACATTGCCTTTTACTTGTATAACGCTCATGATATAACCCCCTTCTCTCAAAATTATAAAAGTTTTCGCATGAATTGTCACTTTGTGTACAAATTATGTATATTGAAATGCTCAGGGAGCGAGGGTGGTTGCATGGTATGCCGGCATAATGACGAGCTTGAAGCCTTAGTAAAAGAGGCGAAAAAGGTGACGGATAAGGGGGAGGTAGCCAGCTATATTCCTGCCTTGGCAAAAGCCGATAAACACGATCTGTCAGTGGCGATTTATTATTCCAATAATATTTGTCTGTCAGCAGGTGACGTAGAAAAAACATTTACACTTCAAAGTATATCGAAAGTCCTCTCACTTGCTTTGGTATTAATGGAACACGGCAAAGATAAGGTCTTCAGCTATGTTGGACAGGAGCCGACCGGTGATCCGTTTAACTCAATTATCAAGCTGGAAACAGTGAATCCGAGTAAGCCGTTAAACCCTATGATCAATGCCGGGGCTTTGGTAGTGACAAGCTTGATTAGAGGGAAAACGGTGAAAGAGAGACTTGATTATTTACTTTCTTTTATCAGAA
Source organism: Bacillus sp. VA13 (assembly GCF_055710085.1). Lineage (NCBI taxonomy): Bacteria > Bacillati > Bacillota > Bacilli > Caryophanales > Bacillaceae > Bacillus > Bacillus sp. VA13. The sequence goes on from NZ_JBVQPP010000001.1 coordinate 18,886, forward strand.
GACTGACAAACAACCAAGAGATTACTTACTGCCGGGAAGTGGCTCAATCCGAATACAGCACATCAATGATTAATCGGGCAATGTGTTATTATATGAAGCAGTACGGCATTTTTGAGGATGATGTAGAAGCGGTAATGGATTTATACACGAAGCAATGCGCGATAGAGATGAACAGTCTGGATTTGGCGAAAATCGGATCTGTATTTGCGCTGAACGGCAGACAACCTGAGACTGGAGAGCAAATCATCCCAAAAGATGTCGCCAGGATTTGCAAAACATTTATGGTGACGTGCGGAATGTACAATGCAAGCGGGGAATTTGCAATTAAGGTCGGAATTCCTGCAAAAAGCGGCGTATCCGGAGGGATTATGGGCCTTTCACCCTACGATTTCGGGATCGGCATTTTTGGCCCGGCATTGGACGAAAAAGGGAACAGCATTGCAGGTGTAAAGCTTTTGGAAATAATGTCTGAGATGTACAGGCTGAGTATTTTTTAATTTATGTCATCTGCTTAAATCCTCTTGCATTTTCTGCTGATACCCTTTATGATAAATAGAAGAATTAGGTACTCGCCTGGGGAACGGAGGGATACTTTTGGCTTCAGAGATGATAGTTGACCATCGGCAAAAAGCTTTTGAACTCTTAAAAGTAGACGCTGAGAAGATTTTGAAGCTGATCCGAGTACAAATGGATAACTTAACGATGCCTCAATGTCCTCTATATGAAGAGGTTTTAGATACTCAAATGTTCGGGCTTTCGAGGGAAATCGATTTTGCTGTCCGCCTGGGATTGGTTGATGAAAAAGACGGTAAAGACCTTTTATACACATTGGAGCGCGAATTGTCTGCTTTGCATGACGCGTTTACAGGTAAATAAATGATAAAACTCAAACTTATTAACAGTTTGGGTTTTTTTATAACCGCTAATTTTCTCTCATTAAAGACGGTCTTTTTTTACACATTCCTTCCGAATCGTATAGAGATTCTTCGTCTCGTTTGATAAATTGTAGTAAAATAAAAAAGATAAATACATAAAAACCATAGATAATGGAAGTTAGAAGCAGGGAAGAGGATGTTATGTTAAAAAAAATGCTCAAATCTTATGATTACTCACTGATATTCGCAATTGTTTTACTATGCGGATTCGGTTTAGTGATGGTATACAGCTCAAGCATGATTACGGCTGTCTCTCGATACGGGGTAAGCAGTAATTTTTTCTTCATGCGGCAGCTATTTGCTTTAATTGCGGGTGGCGCTCTTTTTATTCTCATGGCTTTGTTTCCTTACAAAGCACTGGCCCATCAAAAGTTTCAGAAGACGATACTGCTTGTTTCTGTTTTTGCGCTTATCTCGCTGTTTGTATTCGGGCATGTCGCCGGAAACGCGCAAAGCTGGTTTAAAATCGGCGGAATGAGTATCCAGCCGGGGGAATTTGTTAAACTGGTCGTGATTTTATATCTTGCAGCCGTATATGCCAAAAAACAAAGCTATATCGACCATCTGTTAACGGGAGTAGCCCCTCCGGTTGTCATGACGCTTGTGATTTGCGGGTTAATTGCCATGCAGCCAGATTTTGGTACAGCCATGATTATCGGCCTAATTGCGACGTGCATGATCTTGTGCTCCGGTTTCAGTGGAAAGACGCTGGTGAAGCTTGTTTTGCTGGGCGGTATTGTTTTAATTTTAGTCAGCCCGATTATTTATTTAAATCAGGACAAAATTTTAACTGAAGGCCGTTTGGCACGTTTTGAGAGTCTTGAAGACCCATTTAAGTATGCAAATTCATCAGGTTTACAAGTGATCAATTCTTATTATGCGATCGGCTCAGGCGGCATTTTCGGTCTGGGGCTCGGTGAAAGTATCCAAAAATACGGATATCTGCCTGAATCACACACTGACTTTATTATGGCTGTCATTGCTGAAGAACTAGGTATTTTTGGGGTATTGTTTGTGATTTTTCTATTGGGCTTTATCGTAATAAAAGGGTTTTATATAGCCAGAAAATGCGAGGACCCGTTTGGGAGTCTTCTAGCGATCGGCATTTCGAGCATGATTGCCATACAATCGTTTATTAACCTTGGCGGAGTCAGCGGATTAATTCCGATTACAGGGGTTACGCTGCCATTTATCAGTTACGGGGGCTCTTCTCTAGTACTGCTGCTAGCGAGTATGGGGATATTAGCGAATATCAGCATGTTTGTGAAATATTCAGAGAATAAGAAAAAGAGAGAGCCCTTGGCGCCGAAGGGAATGAAAAAGAAACAGCTCAAAAAAACTGTTTATCTGTAAAAAACAAGTGTGTACAGGGGAAGGGTATTCCGCTATGATAGATTATATTCCATTCGGGTAAGGGGGAGAAACGTTTGTCACAGCAATCGATACAAAAAGTATTAGTAGCAAACAGGGGAGAAATTGCAATCCGAATATTCCGGGCGTGTACCGAGTTGAATATTCGTACAGTTGCGGTCTATTCAAAAGAAGATTCCGGTTCCTACCATCGGTACAAAGCGGATGAAGCATACCTGGTCGGTGAAGGGAAAAAACCGATTGATGCTTATCTGGATATTGAAGGTATCATAGATATTGCGAAAAGAAACAAAGTCGATGCGATTCATCCGGGATACGGTTTCTTATCTGAAAATATCCATTTCGCGAAACGATGTGAAGAAGAAGGCATCGTGTTCATTGGTCCAAAGTCCGAACATCTAGATATGTTTGGTGACAAGGTAAAAGCGCGTGAGCAGGCAGAAAAAGCTGGAATCCCTGTGATTCCCGGAAGCGACGGCCCTGCAGAAACGCTTGAAGCAGTCGAACAGTTTGGACAAACTAATGGTTATCCGATTATCATTAAAGCTTCACTGGGCGGCGGCGGCCGTGGTATGCGGATTGTCAGATCTGAAAGTGAAGTCAAAGAAGCATATGAGCGTGCAAAATCAGAGGCAAAAGCAGCCTTTGGCAATGATGAAGTGTATGTAGAAAAATTGATTGAAAATCCGAAACATATTGAGGTTCAGGTGATTGGTGACAAGCAGGGCAATGTCGTCCACCTTTTTGAGAGGGACTGTTCTGTTCAAAGACGCCATCAAAAAGTCATTGAAGTGGCGCCGAGTGTCTCCCTGTCACCTGAATTAAGAAACCAAATTTGTGAAGCGGCAGTTGCGCTTGCGAAAAATGTAAACTATATAAACGCTGGTACGGTCGAGTTTCTTGTTGCAAACAACGAATTCTACTTTATTGAAGTAAACCCTCGCGTACAAGTTGAACACACGATTACAGAAATGATTACAGGTGTCGATATCGTTCAAACACAGATCCTTGTTGCCCAAGGGCACAGCCTTCACAGCAAAAAAGTAAATATTCCTGAGCAAAAGGACATTTCTACAATCGGCTATGCCATTCAGTCACGGGTTACGACTGAGGATCCGCAAAATGATTTCATGCCTGATACAGGAAAAATCATGGCTTACCGCTCAGGCGGCGGTTTTGGTGTCCGTCTTGATACCGGAAACAGCTTTCAAGGCGCCGTGATCACGCCATATTATGATTCACTTCTCGTTAAGCTTTCAACTTGGGCTTTAACGTTTGAACAGGCGGCGGCCAAAATGGTCCGAAACCTTCAGGAGTTTAGAATCAGAGGCATTAAAACAAACATTCCGTTCCTTGAGAACGTTGCAAAGCATGAGAAGTTCCTGACAGGGCAATATGATACGTCTTTCATTGATACAACACCTGAATTATTTAATTTCCCTAAACAGAAAGACCGCGGAACAAAAATGCTCACTTACATCGGCAATGTGACAGTGAACGGTTTCCCTGGAATCGGGAAAAAAGAAAAACCGGCGTTTGACAAACCGATAAACGTAAAAGTAGACATAGATCAGCAGCCTGCCAGAGGAACAAAGCAAATTCTCGATGAAAAAGGTGCTGAAGGGCTTGCAAATTGGGTTAAGGAACAGAAATCTGTCCTTTTAACTGATACGACATTCAGAGACGCTCACCAATCATTATTGGCGACGAGATTCAGATCGCATGATTTGAAAAAAATCGCGAATCCGACGGCTGCGTTATGGCCTGAGCTATTCAGTATGGAAATGTGGGGAGGCGCGACCTTCGATGTAGCCTACCGATTCCTGAAAGAAGACCCGTGGAAGCGTTTGGAGGACCTTCGCAAAGAAGTGCCGAATACCTTATTCCAAATGCTGCTTCGTTCATCTAACGCGGTCGGCTATACGAATTATCCGGATAATGTGATTAAAGAATTTGTGAAGCAATCTGCTCAATCCGGTATTGATGTATTCCGTATTTTCGACAGCTTAAACTGGGTAAAAGGGATGACGTTAGCCATTGATGCCGTTCGGGATACCGGCAAAGTGGCAGAAGCTGCGATTTGTTACACGGGAGATATCCTTGACAAGAACCGTACGAAATATGATCTTGCTTATTATACGTCGATGGCGAAGGAGCTTGAGGCTGCCGGAGCCCATATCCTTGGAATTAAAGATATGGCAGGGCTGTTAAAACCGCAGGCTGCATATGAACTCGTTTCTGCTTTGAAAGAGACGATCGACATTCCGGTTCACCTTCATACGCATGATACGAGCGGCAACGGTATTTATATGTACGCAAAAGCTGTTGAAGCCGGCGTTGATATCATAGACGTGGCGGTCAGCTCAATGGCAGGATTAACGTCTCAGCCAAGCGCGAGCGGATTTTATCATGCGATGGAAGGGAACGCCCGCCGTCCGGAAATGAATGTCCAAAACGTTGAAATGCTGTCCCAATATTGGGAGTCAGTTCGTAAATACTATAGCGAATTTGAAAGCGGAATGAAGTCTCCACATACTGAAATTTATGAGCATGAAATGCCTGGGGGCCAATACAGCAACCTGCAGCAGCAGGCGAAGGGAGTAGGCCTAGGCGACCGCTGGAACGAAGTCAAAGAAATGTACAGACGCGTCAACGATATGTTCGGCGACATCGTGAAGGTCACGCCTTCCTCTAAAGTAGTCGGAGATATGGCGCTCTACATGGTGCAAAACAATCTGACTGAAAAGGACGTTTACGAAAAAGGCGAACAATTAGATTTCCCTGATTCTGTCGTGGAGCTTTTCAAAGGAAACATCGGCCAGCCTCATGGCGGATTCCCGGAAAAACTACAAAAGCTGATCTTAAAAGGACAGGAGCCGATTACGGTCAGACCGGGAGAACTGCTTGAGCCGGTATCCTTTGAAGCGATCAAACAGGAATTTAAAGAGCAGCATAACTTGGAGATTTCAGATCAAGATGCTGTGGCGTATGCACTTTATCCTAAAGTCTTCTCTGATTATGTGAAAACGGCAGAAAGCTATGGAGACATTTCGGTATTAGATACGCCGACATTCTTCTATGGCATGACATTAGGTGAAGAAATAGAAGTGGAAATTGAGCGCGGAAAAACACTGATCGTTAAGCTGATTTCAATCGGCGAGCCTCAGCCTGATGCCACTCGCGTCATTTATTTCGAACTGAACGGACAGCCGCGTGAAGTTGTCATCAAAGATGAAAGTATTAAGTCTTCCGTTCAGGAAAGACTGAAAGCGGACCGGACAAACCCAAGCCACATCGCAGCCTCCATGCCTGGAACGGTTATTAAGGTATTGACTGAAGCAGGTACAAAAGTCAATAAAGGTGATCATTTGATGATCAATGAAGCGATGAAAATGGAAACAACGGTTCAGGCGCCTTTCTCAGGAACAATCAAGCAGGTTCATGTGAAAAATGGCGAGCCGATCCAAACGGGAGATCTGCTTCTCGAAATTGAAAAAGCATAAAAAACAAGAGTGTATATCATTTGATATACACTCTTGTTTTTTATGAAAAAAGCGTAGGGAAATGAAAATTGTGTGGTTTAGAAGAGATCTAAGGCTTGAAGACAATACAGCACTGTCACAAGCCATTTCCTATATAAAACAAAAACAGGATTATCTGCTGCCGGTCTTTCAGATACTTTGTAGTATGATATGAGCCATAAATATTTCTTAAAGGCACTATCTTTGTATGAAGCATGGCAAAAGGGCTCTATCTGCACATTTTTATCATGAAGCAATACTTATGTTTCGCAGGCTGTGCGGTTTTTTAGCATGATGACAAAAAATACGGAGCGCAGCGAGCCGCTCAATGATCATCAAGTCCAGCGGAGAGGCTGGCCATTGAAACGTATGAAGCGGCAAAAAACATGATACAAAAAAGACCAAAGCGCAGAAAGCTTTGGTCTAGAGTTATTATGATTGTCTTGATTCATAACGGAAGCGTGCAATCAATAATAAGAAGTAGCATAGAACACCAAACAGGCAGGCAATAAAGAACGAGTGGGCAAGTGCAAAGCCCAGAGCCAGTTCAGAGTATACGATCATAATACCGGACAGCGCCTGTAATGAAATAAAAATAAGACATGAGATCCATCCCCAAAAGATCTGCTTTTGATCTTTATAGGAAGTAATAGCATGAACAGCGGCCACAATAATCCATACAAACAACAGCAATGCTGCTGCTCTATGGCCCATTTGCACCCATTCATGGAATTGGGTCGGAAGTCCATTGTTCAGCGGGCTGCACAGCGGCACATCAGGACATGCCAGACTTGATTCGGTATGTCTTACATATGCGCCTGTATACACAACGATATAGGAGTATATTAAAATCCCTATCATGTGAAATTGCATTTTTTTGCCGATTTGAAGCGGCTTAACCAGTTTTCTAACTGATTTGTCGGCTTCAAATATGAGCAATGTCAAAATGAGCACTGAAGCAAAAGAAATCAATGAGATGCCAAAGTGAAGCGCCATAATCAGCGCGTTTGAACCGAATACGACAGCCAATGCGCCAAGCAGTGCCTGTAAAAATAAAAAGATAATAGACATGATCGCGAGAAACGTTGTTTCACGGAAAATCGGTGTGATTTTTCTCCATGACCAAAACGCAAGGCTTAACACAAGGATAATAGAGATCCCGCTTGCGAACCTGTGGCTCCATTCAATAATTGAAGCCGGATTCATTTCAGGGAAAAAACGGCCGTGACACAGCGGCCACTGTCTGCCGCAGCCTTGGCCGGAACCTGTTTTTGTAACGAGAGCTCCCCCGATTAAAACAATAAGCATGACAAATGTTGTCAGAACACCGAGAGCTTTTAATGCTTTATTCATACAATATTCACCTTCTCAACATACTGCTGCGATTTTATATACGTTCCAAGTGTAAGCGAATATGTGTTTTGTGGCAATTCTTAGAGCCTTTTGTTCACAAAATTATAATAGAATGACGGCTATCGGAAAATGTACACTTGATTATTCATGCCGGGTCTGATAGAAATAAGGTAAACGCACTGCCAATTTGGCGATTGCCTTCATCTTTGGTAAAATTCATAAAAAGTTCACAAATAAATTCCTGTTTGTCGTTTAATATTTAATAGGATGTTTTTTTACAAGATGTTATCTTGTATGATAGAGTTGCAGGTTTTTTTATTCTCCTGCGTTAGGTTTGTAAGGGAGGTTTACGTTATGGCTAACTCCAGAATCTTAAATGATACAGCTATAGACGGACAAATTGAAGAAACAACGGCGTGGAAAGATTTTCTGTCCCTTATTAAAATAGGGATCGTCAATTCTAATCTCATCACGACTTTTACTGGAATGTGGCTTGCACTGCATATTTCCGGTTTGAGTTTTTTAGGCAATATAAACACCGTTCTTCTTACATTAATCGGGTCTTCTCTGATTATTGCGGGCTCCTGCGCGATCAATAACTGGTATGACCGGGACATTGACCATGTTATGGAGCGTACGAAAGTAAGACCGACGGTTACGGGTAAAATTCAGCCGAATCAGGCGTTATGGTCTGGAATTTTGCTGGTTGCTTTAGGGTTGATCATGCTGTTGATGACAACTGTTATGGCTGCTGTTATTGGTTTTATCGGAGTCTTTACGTATGTTGTATTGTACACAATGTGGACGAAGCGCCGCTATACGATTAACACAGTAGTAGGAAGTGTTTCCGGTGCAGTGCCGCCGCTTATTGGATGGACGGCAGTGGAAGGAAATATCGGTGTCGTAGCATGGGTATTATTTATGATTTTATTTATTTGGCAGATTCCTCACTTCTTAGCATTGGCTATTAAGAAAACGGAGGATTACAGAGCTGCAAATATTCCGATGCTTCCTGTCGTATACGGATTTGAAGTGACAAAAAGACAAATTATTGTGTGGGTTGCGTGCCTGATGCCGCTTCCGTTTTTCCTTGGAAGCCTTGGCCTTCCGATTGTCATTCTCGGCTTGCTGTTAAATATCGGCTGGCTGATTCTCGGCTTAATGGGATTCCGCTCCAAGAATATCATGAAGTGGGCAACGCAGATGTTCGTTTACTCGCTTAACTACATGACAATCTATTTCGTTGCCATGGTTGTCTTGACGCTTTTCTAAAAAATAGATATGATGCTTGTTTTATCGCTTCAAAATAAACGATGACAACTAGTAAATGCCGCCTTGACCTCTTGTTTAATCAGGCGGCTTTACTTTTATACATAGATGGCATTTTGAGTAAAAAAACTCATAATTTAAGAGAAGAGGAAATGTAAGTGCTTTATTGGTGATAGGCTGGATTGCGAATCTGCTTTCCGCCTTTGTATTGACCAGAAAAGGGGTTGGGTGAAATGGTAAAGCATTGGCGTCTTATTTTATTATTAGCCTTGGTGCCGCTTCTATTAAGCGGATGTGGAAAACCTTTTTTATCCACGCTCAAGCCTGCTGGCGAGGTGGCTGATAAACAGTATGACCTGACAGTGCTCAGCACATTGATTATGGTGGTTGTTGTTGCAGTAGTATCTGTTATCTTCTTTTATGTAATTGTGAGATTCAGAAGATCACGGGTCGGTGAGAACACGATACCGAAACAGGTAGAGGGGAACAAAATTTTAGAAATCACATGGACCGTGATCCCGATTTTGCTGCTCATTATTCTTGTGATCCCTGTCGTATTATATACGCTTGAGCTTGCGGATACATCACCAATGGATAAGAAAGGCCGAAAAGCCGAGGATGCTCTCGTAGTCAATGTCCGGGCAAATTTATATTGGTGGGAGTTTGAATATCCTGATTACGGCATTATCACAAGCCAGGAGCTGATTGTGCCGACAGACCAGCGTGTATATTTTAATTTAAAAGCTTCAGATGTAAAACATTCCTTCTGGATTCCTTCCGTTGGAGGAAAACTTGATACGAATACGGATAATGAAAATAAGTTTTTCCTGACATTTGATTCAAAACGAAGCAAAGAGGCAGGAGATATGTTTTTTGGGAAGTGTGCAGAGCTTTGCGGCCCTTCACACGCGCTGATGGATTTTAAGGTAAAGACGATGTCTGCAAAAGAATTCCAGGGCTGGACAAAAGAAATGAAAAACTATAAGTCTACAACAGAGAGCGATTTGGCTAAGCAGGGCGAAGAACTGTTTAAAGAGAAGAACTGTCTGAGCTGCCATGCAGTAGAACCGAATGATAAGCGTGCAGAAGCAGCGAGAACGGCCCCAAATTTGGCGACCTTCGGTGAAAGGGCAAAAGTGGCAGGGGTGAAAGACGCCAACGAAGAAAATGTGAAGGCTTGGCTGAAGGATCCTGAGAGCATAAAACCGGGTAACAAAATGACAGGAACCTATCCGAAGCTCTCAGACAGTGAAACAGATGCGCTTTATGAATACTTAAAAGGCTTAAAAACGGAAAGCAAGTAGGGAAGAAAGGGAGATATTGGGGGAGGTCACATATGTTGAATGCGCTTACAGAAAAACGGACGCGCGGATCTATACTTTGGGATTATTTGACGACGGTGGACCATAAAAAAATTGCAATTCTTTACTTAATCGCCGGGGGATTCTTCTTTCTTGTCGGGGGAATTGAAGCGATGTTTATCAGAATTCAGCTTGCAAAGCCGGAAAATGCTTTTCTCAGTGCCCAAGCGTACAATGAAGTAATGACAATGCACGGGACGACAATGATCTTTCTGGCTGCGATGCCGCTTTTATTTGCCTTGATGAATGCGGTCGTTCCCTTGCAGATTGGGGCTCGTGACGTTTCATTTCCATTTTTAAACTCGCTCGGTTTTTGGCTCTTCTTTTTCGGGGGCATTTTCTTAAATCTAAGCTGGTTTTTGGGCGGAGCGCCAGACGCGGGTTGGACGTCATACGCCTCACTTTCGCTTCATTCTGAAGGGCACGGCATAGACTTTTTCGTCCTCGGGCTGCAAATATCGGGGCTCGGGACACTGATAGCCGGGATTAACTTTTTGGCCACGATTATCAACATGAGAGCTCCCGGCATGACGTACATGAGGCTGCCTTTGTTCACATGGACGACATTTGTAGCCTCAGCATTGATTTTGTTTGCATTTCCTCCGCTTACGGTCGGATTGGCTCTGATGATGCTGGACCGGCTGTTCGGCACCAATTTCTTTAATCCGGAGCTTGGCGGAAATACGGTCATTTGGGAGCATTTATTTTGGATCTTTGGCCATCCGGAGGTTTATATCTTAATTTTGCCTGCATTCGGTATATTTTCAGAGGTCATCCCTGTGTTTGCCAGAAAGCGTTTGTTTGGGTATTCATCAATGGTTTTTGCCATCGTGCTCATTGGCTTCCTGGGCTTTATGGTTTGGGTGCACCACATGTTTACGACAGGTCTGGGGCCGATTGCAAATGCGATTTTTGCGGTTGCCACAATGGCTATCGCGATACCGACCGGGATTAAGATTTTTAACTGGCTTTTGACGATCTGGGGAGGAAATGTGAAGTATACGACAGCGATGCTGTATGCCGTCTCATTTATTCCGTCCTTCGTGCTCGGCGGTGTGACGGGTGTCATGCTGGCAGCAGCAGCTGCTGATTATCAGTTCCATGATACGTATTTTGTGGTGGCGCACTTTCACTATGTCATTATTGGCGGCGTGGTATTCGGCCTTTTAGCCGGCGTTCATTTCTGGTGGCCGAAAATGTTTGGTAAAATTCTGCATGAGACGATGGGGAAAATTTCATTTGTATTGTTTTTTATCGGCTTTCACCTCACGTTTTTCATTCAGCATTTTGTCGGTTTAATGGGGATGCCGCGCCGGGTTTATACGTTTTTGCCAGGCCAGGGTCTTGAAACCGGCAACCTGATCAGTACAATCGGGGCGTTTTTTATGGCGGCAGCTGTTATTCTTCTGCTGGTCAATGTCATTTGGACATCGGTAAAAGGCGAATATGTCGGAGCTGATCCATGGCAGGATGGACGTACCCTTGAATGGACCGTTTCTTCACCGCCGCCTGAGTATAACTTTAAACAGCTTCCTTTTGTCAGAGGGCTTGATCCGTTTTGGATCGAGAAGCAGGCAGGACACAAATCAATGACGCCGGCTGAACCGGTTGATGATATTCATATGCCAAACGGCTCAATCCTGCCGTTCATCATTTCCTTCGGCCTTTTTGTCGCAGCGTTCGGGCTGTTGTACAGAACCGATCACGCTTGGGGGCTGCCGGTGATCTTTATCGGACTCGGCATCACATTTATTACGATGCTGCTTCGTTCAGTAATTGATGATCACGGCTATCATATTCATAAAGAGGAACTGCCGAATGATGATAAAGGGGTGAAGGCATAATGCAAATTGAAGAAAAATTCACCGCAGAAACCTTTCCAGCTTCTCCCGAAAAAGTAACGCTGGAAGGGAAAAATAAATTTTTAGGCTTTTGGCTTTTTCTTGGGGGAGAGACAGTTTTGTTCGCGTCTCTCTTCGCAACGTTTCTTGCACTCCGGAATTCAAATGCCGGTGATCCGCCTACGACGGAAATGTTCGATGTAACACTTGTGTTTATCGCCACAATGCTGCTATTAACGAGCAGTTTAACGAGTGTGTACGCGATGTACCACATGAAGAACTTTTCTTTCGGCAAAATGCAGCTTTGGCTGGGAATTACGATCTTATTGGGGGCTGGCTTTTTAGGATTGGAAATTTATGAGTTTAAGCATTACACCCATGAGTTTGGCTTTACGATCACAAGCTCTGCGCTCGGTTCCGCGTTTTACACGCTTGTCGGTACACACGGCGCCCACGTGGCATTTGGGCTTATGTGGATCAGCACGCTGATGATCCGTAATGCCAAGAGGGGGCTGAACTTGTATACGGCGCCTAAGTTTTATGTTGCCAGTCTATATTGGCACTTTATTGATGTCGTGTGGGTCTTCATCTTTACCGTTGTATATTTAATGGGGATGGTGGGATAAACATGGTCGGTAAAAAAAGCAGAGGGCAAATCAACAGCGACCTTGAATTTAAGAAAAAGAAGCACGCTCAGGAGATGAAATATCAGGTTCTGTCTTTTGGTTTAATGATCGGTCTTACGATTGTTGCATTTCTGACAGTGGCAACGGACGGTGTAGGCAGCTGGTTTACGATTCCTTTCATTATTTTGCTAGCTGCAATTCAAGTCATTTTCCAGCTGTATTATTTCATGCATATGAATCAAAAAGGGCATGAGGCGCCGGCAATGTTTTTGTATTCAGGCATGTTTGTCGCGTTCATCACTGTGCTTGCGTTTGTCACAATTATATGGTGGTAATTTGAACAGCCGCCGGAGGTGAAGAAATGAATCAGCTAGAGGTATTTGGGTTTCGCGCGATGTGGAGCCCTTATCTTTTTTGTATCCTGTTGGGCATTACAGTGCTTTATCTCTATTTTTACAGGCGAATGTCTTCAAAGCCAAATCGAATAACGGGTAAACAGATGGTGTGCTTTCTATCGGCGATGCTGTTTTTATATGCAGCCGAGGGAAGTCCGGTTGATCTGCTCGGACATATTATGTTCAGCGCGCATATGGTGCAGATGGCTGTCCTGTATTTGGTCGTCCCGCCGCTATTGATCGCGGGAATTCCTGCATGGCTTTGGGAGAAAATCATTTTCAGGCCTGCCATTAAACCGGTTTTTTCATTTTTCACGAAGCCTTTAATTGCTTTGCTTTTGTTTAACGGCATTTTTTCTTTATATCATGTTCCGCTTATATTTGATACTGTCAAAACAGATTCGTTATACCATACATTAATGACTTGGCTTATCTTTGTGCTTGCGTTTTTGATGTGGTGGCCGCTTGTTCATAAGGTCGAGCGTCTCGGGCAGCTCAGCGGCTTGATGAAGCTGGGATATATTATGGCGGACGGTATGCTGCTTACGCCTGCTTGCGCGCTGATCATGTTCAGCGGCGCGCCGTTATATGCCACCTATACAGATCCGTCTGCGTGGGCTGAGGCAATGAAGCTTTGTGTGCCTGCGGATATGATGGGGCAGGTCCCATTAACAGGACCAGAGATGTTAAATACACTGCCTTTATTAGAGGATCAGCAGCTCGGAGCAGTTATGATGAAAATCATTCAGGAAATTGTGTACGGTACTTTTTTGGCGATTGTTTTTTTCCAATGGGTGAAGAAAGAAAGGGAAAAGGACGGGCAGGAGGAGCCACCGTATATTCAGCAAACGATATCATAAAAGGTACAGCGAAAATGCTGTACCTTTTCATTACATTTGAACTGTTTTTAACATGTCGGATATGTCCTGAATCAGTGCTTTGCTTTTTGTCACAACCTGTACGGGAAACTCTTCCGTTTCTCCATATTCTACTCCGTGCGGGTAGTAATGCTTGCCTAAGAGAGGGGACATTAATTGAATCACGGCGCGGCCGCTTCCAACATCGCCCTCTGCCGCAATGCCCTGTATCCGCAGGTAAAACGTACCCTCAATCGTCGAAAACTTCTTGTCATAGGTGACTCTTTCGTAATCCCATTGACCCGCTCTGACGAGGCCTTTGCTTTCCATCAAGTCGTCTAGCCAGCTGAGCTCAGCCTTTACCCCTTCAAGTCCGCTTTCAGTAAACTTCAACACTGACCCCTCCTTATAAAAATTACCTTTCCTGACAATCATAGTATGAAAGCGTTAAACTTTCAATGAATCTTCTTCTTTTGAAAGTATGCAAAAATTAAATTTTGACGACAATAGCACTAGACTAAAGGAGGTTATACGGATGACAAAAATAAAAGATCTGATGACAGCCGACTTGCAATATTGCACGGTATTAGATAATGTATATGAAGCTGCGGTAAAGATGAAAGACGCGAATGTAGGGGCGATTCCAGTAGTTGATGAGGATGGAGAAACACTGGTCGGCATCGTGACCGACCGCGATCTCGTGTTAAGAGGAATTGCCATAAAAAAACCAAACTCGCAAAAAATCACTGACGCGATGACCGAAAAACCTGTCAGCGTAGATGAAGATGCTTCAGTCGATGAGGTTCTTCATTTGATGGCATCCCATCAGCTCAGAAGGATACCTGTTACAAAAAACAAAAAGCTGACTGGAATTGTCACGCTTGGTGATCTTTCTTTATCTGAGCAAACGAATGAACGTGCCGGCAGCGCCTTATCGGATATTTCCGAGGGGGATAATAGAGAAGAAGGCTTTTTTCATTAACACATAAATCTTTGACATGTTAAATAGGCTGTATTGTAATGAGATGTAAGGCAAGACATAGTGATTCGCTACGGGGGTGATAGATTGAAAAATATCTTGAGAGCGATGGTTATCCTCTTGATTATCTGCGGAACTTATGTTCTGTTTATTCAATATGGATCTGTTCCTGAAAAAAAATCAAATGACAGCGAGCCTCAAGTGTCTAACGAGGAAGCGCAAAGCGGCAAACGAATACATATGCCGACCTCAGGATTATTGTCCTTTATGGGCAAGTCCGCCGATGATGTAATGAAAAAGCTTGGGGAACCAGAACGCATTGACCCTTCAGCTTATGATTACGATTGGTGGGTATACAATCAGGGAAAGGACCAGTATGTCCAAATTGGGGTATTAAACAATAAAGTGGTCACATTATTTGCTACTGGGAATGATATTAACGCGAAGCCTTTCAAAATTGGTGAAACAACCGGAGAAGTATTCAAGACGACCCAGGTGGCACCGTTTGTGAATGTAGAGTATAAAGGAAATTCCTATCGGTTTGAGTTTTCTGAAGAGGATATCAATACCAGGCCGACTGTTAAGGTAGGAAAGATGTATGTCCAGCTGTATATGGACAAATTTGAGGGGAAGCTATCCAGCATCAGGGCGTTTGATGCGCAAACCTTTGTAAAGCAAAGACCTTATGAGGTTGTGTACCGCGGTGAATTAATGAAACCGGAATCTGTTTCAGATGATAAGTGGAAAAAGATCCAAACGACGAGTGAAAAGCAAATACTTGATTTGACGAATGTCATACGCGTCAAACATGGGCTTGCAAAGCTTGAGTGGGATCAGCCGACGGCGGAAGTGGCCTTTGGACATAGCCAGGATATGAAGGAAAATAATTATTTCTCCCATGTCTCTAAAAAATACGGCACGCTGAAAGACCGCTTAGAAGAAGGGCATGTTGACTTTCAGCAAGCGGGAGAAAATATTGCATATAATTATGTGGACGGCCCGGCTGCTGTAGAAGGCTGGCTGAATAGTGAGGGCCATCGAAAAGCGCTTCTGAATTCAGATTATACGCATCTCGGTGTCGGAGTAGACCGAAAATATTACACTCAAAATTTTATTAAGCGATGGTAATGAAAAGCCGCGGAGGAATGGTTCCGCGGTTTTTCTAATTTTCACAAAAGCTTAATGATCTGAATGCATGTGTCGTTGCGTGCATAAGAGCTGCAGCGGAATAAATGTGTTGTTTTCCTTTTCTGACAACATGGCTGCTGAGGAGGCAGATTCCCATTCCTTCAGTAAGGCTCTTTCACGAGTGTATGGGGCAAAGCTGAAAATTCATTCGGGAACGAATATAGGCGAACACAATGCCTGACAAAACGATACATTGTAGTAGGTATCGATTTTCGGAGGGGGTGAGGATTGTGGCGAATCAACATGCCAATCATTCAATCAATGACTTTAAACAATTCGTCAAAAAGCATCCCAAGCTGATAAAAGAAGTACGCAAAGAACAAAGAAGCTGGCAGGACGTATATGAAAATTGGGTCCTCTTCGGGGAGAGCGACCCGATTTGGGATCCGTATCGGGAACCGGAAGAAGCTGCAGAAGCTGTGCCTGAAACAGAGCAAAAAAATGATTTTGTCTCTAAAATGGTGACTGCGGTGAAAAAGATGGATGTCAACCAAATGAACGAACAAATCAATAAAATGAGCCAGTCGATCTCATCGTTGCAAAGTCTTCTTCATACATTTTCCGGGAGCAGCCAGAAGCAATCTCAGCCAGGCTCTGGACAGCATCCTTTTTCTTTTCGAAAGGATTAAAAAAGGGGAGCTCATATGCGCAAAGAGGTTCAGGAATTTATTTTAGCAAACGAAGAACGGAAACGATTCATCAGAGAACAGCCGATATGGTACCGCAGACTTTCGAGAAAACCGGATGATCTGTCCTCCTTTCAGCTTGAGATGATGAACTTTTATGAAAAAACCATACCGCACCGGGTGAACCAATTTACGAACGGGATTCAAATGGCGCAAATGATGATGCAAATGTTTCAAGCGATGCGGACAAAAGATTAAAAGGCCCGAAAGAGGGTCTTTTTTCATGCTGTAAATGCAGGGAGATTGTTTTCGGGCTGCGGTTAAGCATTTTCCAATTGGCTGGTTTCGTGGTAAACTAACAACTGGAGGTGCGTGCTATGTATGCGACGATGGAATCCGTGCGGCTTCAAAGTGAAGCTCAGCAGCTTGCCGAGATGATTCTGCAGTCGGAGACGGCTGAGAACTACCGCAATTGTTACAAGCGTCTCCAAGAAGATGAAGAGGCAGGGCGGATTATTCGTTCTTTTATCAAAATAAAAGAGCAGTATGAGGATGTACAGCGTTTTGGCAAATATCATCCTGACTATAGAGAAATATCCCGGAAAATGAGGGAGATCAAGCGGGAGCTGGACCTGAACGATAAGGTGGCTGACTTCAAGAGAGCTGAAAATGAGCTTCAGTCTATTCTTGATGAGGTTAGCGTCGAGATTGGGACAGCTGTTTCGGAGCATGTTAAAGTTCCGACTGGGAACCCTTATTTTGACGGTTTGTCTTCATGCGGAGGCGGCTGCGGTTCAGGCGGAAGCTGCGGATGCAAAGTGTCCTGACGAGACTGGCCGTCTCGTCTTTTACATATAAGAGAAATCAGGCAGGTGATTGTATTGGAGAATAGGCGCCAGGGCATGATTGTGTATCTGCATTCCCTAAAGCAAAGCAAAATGCTGAGGAAGTTCGGAAATGTGCACTATGTATCAAAACGCTTAAAATATGTCGTGCTGTATTGCGATATGGACCAAATTGAAAAAACAATGGACAAGATTGCGTCTTACTCTTTTGTGAAAAAAGTAGAGCCTTCTTATAAACCGTTTTTAAAATTGGAATTCGAGTCAAAGCTTGATAAAGCAAAAGAATACGATTATAAAATCGGCATATAGCTGTATAAAAAAATCCCCGCAGACTTCTGCGGGGTCCTTCTATTCCTTAACATGTTAAGGAGAAGGCAAAGGGAGAGGAGAAACCGGAGGAAGAACTTATGGGGAAACGTAAGTCTTCTCCGCGGTTGGCAACAACATCCTCTAGATGCTGTTGCTTATATTATGGACAAGGATCAGTCCGCCTATACACCTGTTTATTAGAATTAGCATTCATTGTTTGAAAGAATGCTTTATGTTAAGATAGGATTGATTTTTTTCTGTGTACATAGCGGCGTCCGGCCGAACAAAGAAACAAAATAGCTTTTAGAAAAAGTGGTGTGGAACATGAGAGTAATTTCTGGATCAAAAAAAGGCCGTTCACTAAAGGCTGTGCCGGGAACATCAACTAGACCGACAACCGACAAAGTGAAGGAATCCATTTTCAATATGATCGGCCCTTATTTTGATGGGGGCAGGGGACTTGACTTATTCGCAGGGAGCGGAGGTCTTGGAATCGAAGCGCTTTCACGCGGGTTTGAGCATTGTATATTCGTTGACCGTGATTTTAAAGCGATTCAAACGATAAAATCAAATTTAAAAACGCTGGAGCTTACAAAACATGCCCAGGTATACCGGAATGATGCGGAACGGGCTTTGCACGCTGCTGCAAAAAGAGAAACAGGCTTTCGCGGAATTTTTCTTGATCCGCCGTACAAGGAACAAAAGCTAAAAGCGCTTTTAACGATGATTGATGAATATCAAATGCTGGAAGAAGACGGCTTTATCGTTGCTGAGCATGACAGAGAGGTCGAGCTTCCCGAAACCGTAGGAGATCTTGTGATGGCAAGAAAAGAAACCTATGGACTTACAGGTGTAGCGATTTATAAAAAGAGGGGGTAGTGATGTGGCGAGTATAGCTGTCTGTCCCGGCAGTTTTGATCCGGTGACCTATGGGCATCTGGATATCATCAGACGCGGGGCGCATATTTTTGAACAAGTGTATGTATGTGTGCTGAATAATTCTTCGAAAAAGCCTTTGTTCAGTGTAGAAGAGCGGTGTGAGCTCCTGAGAGAAGTGACAAAAGACATTCCGAACATAACAGTTGAAACGTCGCAGGGACTGTTAATTGATTATGCAAAAAGAAAAAAGGCGAAAGCGATTTTAAGAGGCTTGAGAGCGGTATCTGATTTTGAATACGAGATGCAGGGGACTTCCGTAAACCGTGTGCTTGATGAATCCATTGAGACGTTTTTTATGATGACCAACAATCAATATTCGTTTTTAAGTTCAAGCATCGTAAAAGAAGTGGCAAGATACAATGGATCGGTCTCAGAGTTTGTGCCGCCGGAAGTAGAGCTGGCGCTTCAACAAAAATTTAGACAAGGATGAGGGTTTTGACTCATCCTTTTTTTGTTCCGTTTGTCAGTCTGTAAGAAAAAATGATAATGTACGTAAACAGCGCGCATAATGTGACAGCGGGTCCAATCTGCACAAGCAGATTCCAGCCGTTTATAAATGCAGTTGGCATTTCGCTGCTATTAAGAGATTTAAATACATACTGATACGGATCATGCCATGCCGTGTAAAGCGGTTTCCATAAAAGCATGACGAAGACGGCGGCATAAACGCCCTGCAGCAAACGTGCGATAAAGAATGGTTTAAATCTGATATCGGTTTCCGATAAAATACCTGCCACCTGAGCTTGAACGGAAAAGCCGCTAAACCCGAGAATAAAACTGACGACAATGGCTTTTTGAAGAAGAGAGACATCTGCCTCGCTGACAAGCTTGCTACCTAACGTGATTTCAAACATCCCTGATAAAAGGGGAATGTCCAATTGAGCCGGAAGCTGAAACAAAGTCAGCACGCCTTTTGTGAAAACAGACAGAATATCAGTCAGCTGCACCACGGACAACAGCCGGTTAAAGACAGAAAATAAAATAATAAAGCCGCCAACCATAAGAAGGGTTTGAACAGAAGAGGTCACGGCGTCGCCTAAAATTTTGCCCAGAGGCCGTTTTTCCGCAAGTCTGGCGGTATGCAGAGCGTATAAAGCATCTTTGATCGAAGGAAAAGGTATTGTTTTCTTCCCCCTGAGATGCTGCTCTTCCTTGCGGCCATAGGAACGCATCGTTAAACCGACAGCCAGATTCCCCAAATAGTGTGCAGAAGCCAATAAAATGCCCAATGACGCGTTTTGAAAGAAACCGACGGCAACAGCGCCGAAAATAAAGAGCGGGTTTGAAGAATTGGTAAACGACGCAAGCCGTTCTGCTTCTACTCTTGAAATCTGTTTTTCCTGCCGCAGACGGGCAGTGAGTTTTGCTCCCGCTGGGTTTCCTGATGCCATTCCCATAGCAAGAACAAAGCCGCCAACACCGGGCACGCGAAAGATCGGACGCATAAAAGGTTCAAGCAAAACACCGACAAACCGCACAATGCCAAAACCAATTAAGAGTTCAGACAGAATAAAAAATGGCAGCAATGACGGAAATACAACCTCCCACCACATAGAAAGCCCGGTTTTAGAGGCTTCGAATGAGGCCTGCGGATGTGAGATGACAGTCGCTGTTAAAAAAAGAAAAAACGAAGCAATCAAAAGTGTATTAATCTTCGACAAGTTCATTCTTACCTCCCCGATGCTAAAAATGCCCAATGACATGTATTCATGATAAAATAATGTATGACACGAAACGGCCAAGCAGTACCTGTCCTCTTGATTCTTTGTACTAATATACGAGCATAGGGGTTCAGTTTAGACCATAGAATTCGGTATACAGGGAATTCAGGCAGGAGGTTAACGCGTTGGCCAAACCTAAAATCGGGTTAGCGTTAGGATCGGGAGGGGCCAGAGGGCTCGCTCATCTCGGTGTGCTTTCCAGTTTACATAAGCACCAAATTGAAGTAGATATGATTGCGGGGAGCAGCATGGGCGCTTTGGTGGGCAGTTTCTATGCCGCCGGCCATGATGTGGCAACGATGAGAAAAGTCGCCAAAGCCTTTAAACGGCGGCTTTATGCTGATTATACGATGCCCAGACTCGGTTTTCTAAAAGGTGATCGCGTCAGGCAGCTTGTACATGCTTATACATTCGGAAAACCGATCGAAGAGCTCCAAATCCCGCTGGGTATTGTTGCGTGTGATTTACAGACAGGAGAAAAGATTGTGTTCCGTAAAGGGTCAGTATCAGATGCGGTGCGGGCCAGCATCAGCATACCGGGTATTTTTATTCCGCAGAGGCTGGACGGACGCCTTCTTGTAGACGGCGCGGTCGTCGACCGAATTCCGGTTTCTGTTGTAAAAGACATGGGGGCTGATATCATCATCGCCTCGGATGTCTCTAGGGTTCGAAAAACCGAAACGGCGGCGCATATTTTTGATGTGATTATGCAAAGTATGGATATACTGCAAAATGAATTGGTGCGACATCAAACGATCGCCGCAGATATCATGATTCGCCCTTCTCTTGAAACATACAGCTCAAGCTCGTTTGCCAATATTGAAGCAATGATATCGGCAGGCGAGGAGGCGACAAACCGAATGATCAGCAAGATAAGAAAAGAAATAGAGAATTGGGAGGGCTCATAACTTGCTACGTAAAAAACATTTTAGCTGGATGCTTGTCATCCTCATTCTGATTGCCGTTTTATCATTTATAAAACTTCCATACTATATTACAAAACCGGGAGAAGCGACAGAACTTGCTTCACTGATAAAAGTGGAGGGAGGCTACCCGGAAACAGGGAGTCTGTCCTTAATGACTGTCAAAGTGGGGCCGGCTAATCCGTTTACATATGTGTGGGCAAAGATGCACCCTTATTATGAAATTGTTCCTGATGAGAGCATCAAGGAAGAAGGTGAATCAGATAAGGAGTATATGAAAAGGCAGCTCCAAATGATGCAAAGCTCGCAAGAAAACGCGGTTATAGCCGCCTATCAACAGGCAGGAAAAAAAGTCACCTATTCCTTTAACGGCATATACGCAAGCTCGGTTGTGGAAAACATGCCTGCAAAAGGGAAAATAGAAGTCGGTGATAAAATCATCAGTGCAGACGGCAAAAACTATCAGTCTGCTGAAAAGCTGATTGATTATATCAGCAGCAAAAAAGCGGGAGATAAAGTCACGTTAAAAATCGAAAGAGAAGAAAAAGTAAAGCGTGTCGCCCTTACGTTAAAACAATTTCCTGATGAGCCGGATCGGGCAGGAATCGGAGTTTCGCTCTATACGGACAGAAACGTCAAAGTGGAACCTGATATTGATTTTGAAATCGAAAATATCGGCGGCCCGTCAGCAGGTTTAATGATGTCACTTGAAATCTATAATCAGCTGACAAAAACAGATGAAACAAAAGGCTACGATATTGCGGGAACAGGTACGATTGATGTTGACGGAAAAGTAGGCCCGATCGGCGGCATTGATCAAAAAGTCGTCGCCGCAGACAAAGCTGGAAAAGACATTTTCTTCGCGCCAAATCAAAGCGGCGCCAGCAATTCCGATTATAAAAACGCAGTAAAAACAGCAAAAGATATTGACTCAGATATGAAGATTGTGCCTGTTGATACGATGCAGGATGCGATTGATTATTTGAATAAGCTGAAAGCGAAAAGCACCTGATCCGCAGGTGCTTTTTCTATATATTTAAAAAACGTTGTTCATCCTCGTCATATCGAATCGGTGCATGTCCGTATTCTTGCAGGTCAAACTCAGTTCTTAGCGGCTCTTCTATCGGCATGCTGTAGATTCTGCTTGCTTTTATGTCCAGATCGAGAGCTGGATGGGAGAAAGAGGACAGTTTGCTGACAAGCGGAACAGACAGCGCTTTTTTCTTTTCCGATAAATAAGCCTGTCCTTTTTTCGTCATGCCGAGCAGCCTGATATAAGGCACCTCTTCGTCTTTAAGCAGCTTGTGCATATCCTGTTTTTTCGTTCTGGTTAAAATGTGAGTGTTCATCCGCTGGAGTCTTGTCCACGTATAACGTTTTGTTTTCAGCAGCTCCATAAATTCCTGATAGGAGCTGGCTTTTCTGATCGAACGTAGAATTCTGTGCTCTAAGCCTTCCTCCACCTCGTATACTTGCTGTAATTCCTGTGATGTTACAGTTGAAAGGCTGTATTTTAAGTAAGAAAAATAGCTTTCAGGTGTATGCCACAGTCCGAAAGATTTGCGGTAATGTGCTAATTCACGTGCAGATGCAGCAGGAAGAAAACGAAGGCAGGCATCAAAACTCTGTTCAATCATCGCTTTTCTGATGCTTGTGGCACTTGCGATATAGTTTTCGCCTTCAGGAAGGTCGGCATCATGATAGTCCGAGGAGATGCGTGCTGTAGTACTAGGTTTCATCGAATATCCCCCGGAAAGAATAGAAGTTACATAATGATATCCCAGAATGTTATTTGGTTTTGACAAATCAAGTGCACTTTCGGTATGTAAAATGGAGCTGAATGCGATAGCTGCCGCGGCTGGATAACTGGCACCCTTTTTAAGTTCTTCTTTAATACGCTGATCAAATGTATGTTTATGCTCATCAATAAGCTTTGCTGTTTCTAAAAACGGCTCAATATCACCATTTTCACTCCCGAAAAACAGCGCTTCGCATCCAAGTTTGTTCAGGATGGAAACACTGCCGCGTGCAAAAATGTCCGCTTTTTGCACCGCATAAAGATATGGCAGCTCAATGACAACATCGACCCCGTTTTGCAGCGCCATTTTTGTTCGGGCCCATTTTGATACTACAGCCGGTTCTCCGCGCTGTAAAAAATGTCCGCTCATTACCGCAACAGCCGTGTCGCATCCGGTTTGCCGCTTTGCTGTTTGGGCATGATAAAGGTGACCGTTATGAAAGGGATTATATTCAACCACCAATCCGACAGCTTTCATATTTTTCCCGCCTTTCTTGCTATGTTTAAAAACGTATGGTACATTTGCAAATGAAAACTCTTACGTCTTATTTTTATTTTAAGTGTATGCATCGTATATTCCGCTGTCAACGATACTTCAATGGCAGCATTATGCTGTAAAGAAAAAATATTGACAAAAACAATCTTAAAAGCTATAATCATGTTTGTTGCTTTCATGAGGTGATACAAATGAAATGGACGATTTATCAGCTGCATCAAATGCCGAAACAAAGTTTTGAGTTTGATGAAACAGTTGAGTTAAATGAGCTGACAAAGGTGAATTCTGACATTCGCCGCATTTCTCCCGTTCGGGTGAAGGGCAGAGCGGATATCAAATCCAAACAGGTTTCGTTTGATTTTACAATTTCAGGCGAAATGATTTTGCCATGCTCAAGAACACTCGTTGATGTTCCGTATCCATTTGAAATTTCAACAAAAGAACTGTTTATATTTCATCAGACGGATGATATAGAAGATGATGACGTTCACATTGTTGAGGACGATACTATCGACTTAACTCCGATCGTGAAAGAAGAAATTCTTTTAGAAATCCCTATGCAAATCTTTTGTGAATCTGAACAAGAAAAAGGAGCTGCTCCTCAAGAAGGAAAGGACTGGCAAGTCATTTCGGAGGAAGACAAGAAGAAACAAGTTGATCCGAGACTTGCAGCCCTAGAAAAGCTCTTAAAACAAGATGATGAATCTTAACTCTTTAAGGAGGTGGGAATAATGGCTGTACCTTTTAGAAGAACTTCTAAAATGAAGAAAAGATTGCGCCGTACACATTTCAAACTTAATGTACCTGGTATGACAGAATGTCCGTCATGCGGAGAGATGAAATTGTCTCACCGTGTATGCAAAGCATGCGGATCATACAACGGCAAAGACATAAATGTAAAAAGTAACTAATAAGAAAAGCGCAGGGTGAAAGCCCTGCGCTTTTTCTTTTTTCTCCCTGCCAGCTTGCGGAAAATTTGTGAGTGCAAATAGTCTATCTAATCTATTACCGGCATATGTATGAGATAAATAAGCTGACATGGAGGGAGATTGAATTTGACCATTACAAGACAAGATGCTTGGACTCAGGATGAGGATTTGCTGCTGGCAGAAGTGGTGCTTCGTCATATTCGAGAGGGAGGAACACAGCTTTCCGCCTTTGAGGAGGTTGGTAGGGCTCTGACCAGAACCGCGGCAGCTTGTGGTTTCAGGTGGAACTCGTATGTGAGAAAACAATACCAGTCAGGCATAGAGCTTGCGAAAAAGCAGAGGAAAGAACTGAGAAAGCAAATCGGCGTTCATTCGGTCAATATGCCGAATTCCGTCAAGCAGACTGCTGCGGCAGCGTCAGAAGGAAAACGAGATTTGTCCATTCAGGATGTGATTCAATTTCTCGAACAATTCAAAGAAGCGCCGTCTGCACAAGAATTTCAGCTCGAAAGGGAAAAATTGAAGGAGCAAATCCAATCGCTGCAAAAAGAGCTTGAGGATTTACGGAGTGAAAATCAAACATTGAGGAACCAGCTAGAGATGACAGAAGAGGATTACAAGGCACTGATCGATATCATGGATCGGGCGAGAAAAATGGTTGTTTCAAAAGAAGACGGAAGAATGAAAAAAGCGGCTCAAGAAACGTAATGAAACGGCTTGAAATGAACCGGCCCTAGAGTAAGAATAGGCCGGTTGTTTTTATTTCTATGCAGATTCTCCGGGTGTCATTTCATGATCCATATCAGGATGCCAGATGAGCGGGTTTTCCCCTTTGTCCCGCGCCATATCATATTTAACAGTTTCAAAGTTCATTTTATTCCAAAATTCCGCTGATTTCATTCGCGGATTTGTCCGAATCGGCATTTTGAATGATTTAGCGAATTCAACCAGCGCTGTCCCGTATCCTCTGTTCTGGTAGCCCGGAAGAACCTCAAGCTTCCACAGTTCCAAGTAATCCTGGCGGTTGTCGAAATAAGGATTCGATTTGCCGTTAACTTGATATAGACTCATTCGCGCTACAAGTTTATCCCCGAAATAAATCCCGTAAAAAGGCGAGGTGCTGTCATTTTCAATAATATTATCCTGAAGATCTTCAAGCATTGAAAGCTCCTGAATGCCGTATTCTTTGAATTTCTTGAATTCTTCAAGTGTTTTATAGTTGATGAGCAGACGTTCTACCTTTACCAAACCAATCTCCCCCTTTGTTGTTTCTACATATATTGTAAACGCTTTATTTAAAAAATCCAAATATTTAAACTTTAATTTTAAGCACCGATATCTTTGAGCAGTAATTTCTTCGTACTTCTGCTATGATAATACGTAAATGCTAAATTGGGTGTGACATCATGAAAATTGGAATTATCGGCGGAGGTTCCGTCGGTCTTTTATGCGCCTATTATTTGTCACTTCATCACGAGGTGACTGTTGTGACAAGGCGGAAAGAACAGGCTGCGGCCATTCAGTCTGAAGGGATCCGGCTTTATAAAGGCGGAGAAGAATTCAGCGCTGATTGCAGTGCGGACACGAATATCAATTCGGATTTTGATCTTCTTGTCGTGACAGTGAAGCAGCATCAGCTTCAGCCTATTTTTCCGTTGCTTGAACGGATCGGGAAAACGAACATATTATTTTTGCAAAACGGCATGGGACATATCCACGACCTAAAAGATTGGCGCGTTGGCCATTCCATTTATGTTGGAATCGTTGAGCACGGAGCTGTAAGAAAATCAGATACAGCTGTTGATCATACTGGCTTAGGTGCGATAAAATGGAGCGCGTTCGACGAAGCTGAACCAGATCGGCTGAACATCTTGCTTCAGCATAACCACTCGGATTTTCCAATTCGTTATGAGACGGATTGGTACCGCCTGCTGACGGGCAAGCTGATTGTAAATGCTTGTATCAATCCGTTAACCGCGTTATTGCAGGTGAAAAATGGAGAACTGCTGACAACGCCAGCATATCTGGCTTTTATGAAACTGGTTTTTCAGGAGGCTTGCCTCATTTTAAGGCTTGAAGACGAAGCTGAGGCTTGGGAGCGGGTTCGGGCCGTTTGCGGGCAAACGAAAGAAAATCGCTCTTCTATGCTGGTTGACGTCATTGAAGGCCGGCAGACAGAATCTGACGCCATTATCGGATATTTATTGAAGGAAGCAAGCCTTCACGGCCTTGATGCCGTCCATCTGGAGTTTTTATACGGCAGCATTAAAGCTTTGGAGCGAAATACAAACAAAGTCTTTTGAGCTTTTTCTGTAACATGCTATACTCATTTCGGATAACTAACTATTTATTGGAGAAAGGAAGTTCTAGAAGATGCAGCTAACTGAACTTTCCATCAAAAATCAGAATGTGTTTGTACAGCACTATATAGATGGCAAAGAAGAAATGTCTTCTTTTTTTGATTACAGCATTCATAATAAGGACATCTGGCGCGAAAGACTGAAAGACTTATCCTCCCGGTTTTTCGCAAGAGAGGAATTGGCGGCGTACTTAACCTCATACCATAACAAATTCGGTTCAAGTGCCATGCAGTCTGCTATTGAGAAGCTGAAGGACCCGTCAAGTGCCGCTGTTGTCGGCGGACAGCAGGCCGGACTTTTAACAGGACCGCTTTACACGATACATAAAATCATTTCAATCATTGTGTTAGCAAAGGAACAAGAAAAGCAACTGCAAGTGCCTGTCATACCGATTTTCTGGGTGGCCGGAGAAGACCACGATTTGGATGAGATTAATTTTGTTCATACATCTGAAGAGAACGGGCCTGTGAAAAAAAAGCTGCCTCAGTCTTATTGGAAGAAATCTTCGGCAGCGAGCACATCGCTTGATCAGGAAAAATGTGCCGCGTGGATAGATGATGTATTTGCCGCTTTTGAGGAAACTGACCACACGAATGCACTTCTCGACAATGTAAAACGATGTTTAAGGGAATCTGTTACATTCACTGACTTCTTTGAACTGTTGATCGCGGATCTGTTCCAAGAGGAGGGTTTAGTTTTATTAAATTCTGGAGATCCAGGGATTAAAAAGCTGGAAACGGCCATGTTCCAAAAGATTCTTCGGGAAAATGATGAACTCGCCCGCGCGGTTTCAGATCAGCAGGCCTTCATGCGTGAAGCAGGCTACAAGCCGATTATCGAGTCCGGAAAAGAACAGGCGAATCTGTTTTATGAATATGAAGAAGAGCGTTTTTTAATTGAAAAAGACAACGGCCGTTTTGTCGTCAATGAGCTTGATCTCGGATGGACGATGGATGAACTTTATACACATATGGAAGAGCATCCTGAGCGCTTCAGCAACAATGTTGTGACGAGGCCGTTAATGCAGGAATACCTCATTCCGACTTTAGCATTTATTGCAGGGCCCGGAGAAATCAACTATTGGGGTGAGCTCAAACAGGCCTTTGCGGTGATGGGCTTTAAAATGCCTCCTGTTATGCCAAGGCTGAACATTACGATACTTGAACGGCATATTGAGAAAAAACTGCTTGAACGGAATATCCCATTACAAGACGCGATTGAACGCGGAACGGAGAATCAAAGAGAGACATACTTTGAGCATCAGATTCCGGAAGAGTTTACCGCAGTGATGGATCAGGCGAAAAGCCAAATTGAAGCGATTCACAAAACGGTCCGGCAGGAGGCGTTAAAGGTTGATCAAAGCATGGAACCTTTACTCCTGAAAAATGCCGCCTTTATTCAGGATCAGCTTCAGTTCTTAGAGCGTACTGTGACGAAGCGAATTGAAGAAAAAGAAGGCTACGTCTTGAAGGATTATGAGAGAATCCAAAATAGTATTAAACCGCTTCTTGCACCGCAAGAACGAATTTGGAATATTATGTATTATTTAAACAGGTACGGTCCAAAATTCTTCACATCATTCAAAAATCTGCCATTTTCTTTTCAAAATCAACATCAAGTTGTCAAACTTTGAAATAAAGTTTTAAAGAACCCTGACTAGTTCAGGGTTTTTTTTTATGGGTAAACAGTGTAAAATGAAGTTGTGGAGAGAAGTGGTGAATAGTGGTGAGTTAAGGAGAGAAAGTGGGGCAAGAGATCATGTTTATGGGTGAATATCAGCATACCATCGATGCGAAAGGCCGCATGATCGTACCCGCTAAATTCAGAGAAGGCCTGGGTGAGCAATTTGTGCTGACTAGAGGGCTTGACCAATGTCTCTTCGGCTACCCTATGCACGAATGGAAACAAATTGAAGAGAAACTAAAAGCACTTCCTCTCACTAAAAAAGATGCCCGCGCTTTTACCCGTTTCTTCTTTTCAGGGGCGACTGAATGCGAACTGGACAAGCAAGGCAGGGTAAATATCGCATCATCTCTATTGAATTACGCCAAACTGGAAAAAGAATGTGTTGTTATCGGGGTTTCTAATCGAATTGAATTGTGGAGTAAAGTAATTTGGGAACAATACACAGAAGAGCAAGAAGATTCATTTGCTGAAATTGCTGAAAACATGATTGGGTTTGATATATAATGATTCTTCGTGTATAACACTCTAAAAACAATTTCAATTCATCCTGATAAAAGGTGGGACCAACACATTATGTTTCAACACAAGACAGTACTTCTTCGTGAAACCGTAGACGGGCTCAATATTAAACCGGACGGTACATATGTAGACTGCACACTCGGCGGAGCTGGGCACAGTACATACTTATTGCAGCAGTTATCCGAGAAGGGGCGTTTAATCGCTTTTGACCAAGACGATATGGCATTACAGCATGCGAAAGAAGCGTTGTCCGATTATAAAGGGCAGCTTATTCTGATTAAAAGCAATTTCAGGTATTTAAAAGAATGTTTGAATGAACAAGGCATTACTGAAGTAGACGGTATTTTATTTGATTTAGGGGTGTCTTCTCCGCAGCTGGATACACCGGAACGCGGATTCAGTTACCATCATGACGCACCGTTGGACATGAGGATGGACCAGTCGGCCACACTTACGGCGAAAGAAGTCGTTAATGAGTGGCGCTATGAGGATCTCGTTCGTATCTTCTTTAAATACGGCGAAGAAAAGTTCAGTAAACAGATCGCCAGAAAGATTGAGGAGGCAAGAATCAAATCTCCTATTCAAACTACGGGCCAACTGGTCGATCTAATAAAAGACGCGATTCCCGCTCCAGCGAGAAGGAGCGGAGGACATCCTGCTAAACGCGTGTTTCAGGCAATCAGAATTGCCGTGAACGATGAACTTAAGGTGTTTGAAGAGGCTTTGGAGCAAGCAATTGAGGTTCTGAAGCCAGGGGGAAGGGTATCAGTCATTACCTTCCACTCGCTTGAAGACAGAATTTGCAAATCCACTTTTAAAGAAAAGTCGTCACTTCCGGAACTTCCTCCGGGTCTTCCAGTCATACCGGAAGAGTTTGAACCGGAGTTAAAGCTCATCACACGAAAACCGATTACGGCATCTCAAGAAGAGCTTGAAGAAAACAACCGGGCTCGTTCTGCAAAGCTTCGGATTGCCGAAAAAAGAAAATAACAAAACGCGAAAGCAAAATTAAAAGGAGGTCATCAGCCTATGAGCAATTTAGCTTACCAACCAGAGAAACAGCAGCGGCATGCGATCAGTCCTGAGAAAAAAGTGATTGTCAAGAAAAGGGCTTCCATTACTCTCGGAGAAAAAGTGCTCCTTGTCCTCTTTGCTGCGGCGGTGCTCAGCGTATCGCTTTTGATTGTATCGAAGGCGTATGCGGCATATCAAACCAATATTGAGGTGCAAAAACTTGAGGAGCAAATTTCAGCCGAAAACAAGCAAATTGGTGACCTCGAAAAAAATGTTGCTGATTTAAGCAAACCGCAGCGCATTATGGACATTGCGAAAAAGAACGGATTGAATTTAAAAGATAAAAAAGTGAAAAACATACAGGAATGATTCAAATGCCAAAAAAGAATAAATTTATGAATAGAGGAGCAGCGATTCTAAGTATTTGTTTCGCTCTCTTTTTCTTTGTCATCCTGGGCAGAATGGCATATATTCAAATAACCGGAAAAGCGGACGGCGAAGTGCTTGCGACAAAAGCGACAGAGCAGCATGAAAAGAAACGGACCATTGAGGCGAGCCGCGGCTCGATTTTAGACCGAAAAGGAAAAGTGATTGCGGAGGACACAGCGACGTATAAGCTGATTGCCATTCTCGATAAAAAAATGACGACTGATGTTAAGCATCCTCAGCATGTCCAAAACAAAGAAAAAACCGCGGAAGCGCTGTCTAAAGTGATAAAGATGGACAAGGCTGACATCCTTGATATCTTAAATAAGGATGCGAAACAAGTTGAGTTCGGCTCAGCGGGCCGGGATATTACGTATTCGCAAAAGCAAAAAATCGAAAAGCTGAACCTTTCGGGTATTTCATTTTTACGGGATACAAAACGCTACTATCCAAACGGAGTATTTGCGTCTAATCTAATCGGCTATGCCGAGGTTGATCAAGAAACAAATGAAATTTCCGGCGCGATGGGATTAGAAAAAGTGCTGGATAAGTATTTGAAGGAGCGGGACGGATATGTGACATATGAAAGCGACAAATCCGGCTGGGAGCTCCCGAACAGCAAAAATAAAATTACAGCGCCAAAAAATGGTGACAATGTATATTTAACCATTGATCAGAAAATTCAAACCTTTTTGGAAGACAGCATGACAAAAGTAGCGCAAAAGTATAATCCGAAAAAAATCATGGCCGCAGTCGTCGATCCGAAAACGGGCAAAGTGCTTGCTATGGGACAGCGCCCAAGCTTTGATCCGAACACGCGCGATGTGACGAACTACTATAATGATTTAATTTCATATGCGTATGAGCCTGGATCAACGATGAAGATCTTTACACTCGCTGCTGCCATACAGGAGAATGTGTATAACGGCAATGAAAAGTACAAGTCCGGAACATATAAAGTAGGCGGAGGAATAGTAAAAGACCATAATGACGGGGTAGGCTGGGGGGCAACAACATACCATGATGGTGTAGTAAGGTCTTCTAATGTGGCTTTTGCCAAATTGGCTAATGAAAAGCTGGGCTATACCCGTCTTGATGAATATCTTCATAAATTCAATTTCTATCAAAAAACAGGTGTTGACTTGCCGAATGAAGTATCAAGTAAAATAAACTTTAAATATGAATTTGATAAAGCATCGACTGCATATGGTCAAGCTTCTGCTGTTACACCAATTCAACAGCTGCAGGCTGCGACTGCAATAGCAAATGACGGTAAAATGATGAAACCTTACGTCATAGACCATATTGTTGATCCTGATACGAAGAAAACCATTTATCAAAATAAACCTCAGTCAGCTGGTACGCCAATCTCTGCAGGCACCGCTAAAAAGGTTCGTAATATTTTAGGTGATGTTGTTACATCTGATATCGGTACTGGACAGCCTTATAAAATTGAAGGTTTTGATGTAGCTGTTAAAACTGGAACCGCACAAATTGCCGGACAAAACGGTTATCTATCTGGCCGCGATAATTACGTATTTTCTGTAATGGGAATGGCGCCTAAAGATGATCCTCAACTGTTGATCTATGTTGCAGTGCAGCAGCCGCAATTAGAGAATGATGAAACAGGTTCAAATCCAGTTTCTGAAATCTTCAATCCAACAATGAAAAACAGCCTGCACTACCTGAACATCGAACCAACTGAAAAATCTGACTCAGATAAGGAAGAAACAAAAGCGCAGACGATGCCTGATTTAACAGATCAAACGGTTACTGCTGCTCAAAAGAAAGCAAAAGAAGAGAATCTCACACCGATTGTCATCGGCAGTGATGTCGCTGTAAAAGAACAGTATCCGAAAGCGGATGAGGAAGTTCTCACCAATCAGAAGGTCTTTCTGAAAACGGGCGGTAAAATCAAAATGCCTGATATGACAGGCTGGTCGAGAAGAGAGGTTCTTCAGTACGGCGAGCTGGCGGGAATTCATATTGAAGTAAGCGGACAAGGCTACGCTGTTAGCCAAAGCGTCAAGAAGGACAAAGAAATAAAAGGAAAAAACGTTATCAAGGTTAAGTTTAAAAACCCTGATTAAAAAGAAAGAAAGCTTGCCGGGAATTTTCCCCATTATGCAGGCTTTCTTTTTTATACCTTCAGAGGAGCATCGTTCTACCTGTCCAATTACAGGCATAAAATGAAACAAGCCTAAATAAGGAGTGAACGGTCTCTTGCGCGTCTCGAATGTAACGGTTAGAAAACGTTTATTATTTGTTTTGCTTTTTGGCGTGATCGTGTTTCTGATCATTGATACTAGGCTGGGGTATGTTCAGTTTGTGATGGGCGAGAAACTGACTTCGCTGGCGAAAGATTCCTGGAGCAGGAACTTGCCGTTTGAGCCGGAGAGAGGCGAGATTCTGGATCGGAACGGTGTGAAACTCGCAACAAACAAAAGTGCGCCGACCGTATTCGTCGTGCCGCGCCAAGTTCAGAATCCAATGAAAACGAGCAAGCAGCTTGCGGCCGTTTTAAACATGTCAGAAGAAAAAGTATATAAGCATGTGACAAAAAAAGCGTCAATCGAAAAGATAACTCCTGAAGGAAGAAAGATTTCAAATGAAAAGGCGAAAGAAATCAAAGCGCTTGATTTAAAGGGAGTGTATGTAGCGGAGGATAGTATCCGCCATTACCCGTTCGGCAGCTTTTTATCTCATGTGCTTGGATTTGCCGGGATTGACAACCAAGGGCTCCTTGGACTTGAAGCCTATTACGACGATGATCTAAAAGGGGAAAAAGGTTCTGTTAAGTTTTATACAGATGCCAAGGGGAAGAAAATGCCTGATGAAGCGGATGACTACACACCGCCTAAGGACGGGCTTGATATGAAGCTGACAGTTGATTCAAAGGTTCAAACGATAATGGAAAGAGAGCTTGATAACGCTGAGGCCAAATATCATCCTGACGGTATGATTGCTGTGGCCATGAATCCGAAAAACGGAGAAATATTGGGAATGGCTAGCAGGCCTGACTTTGACCCGGCTGATTATCAATCGGTCGATCCGTCCGTCTACAATCGGAATCTGCCGGTATGGAGCACGTATGAGCCGGGATCTACCTTTAAAATTATTACACTTGCAGCAGCACTTGAGGAGCAAAAAGTAAATTTAAAACGTGATCAATTTTATGATAAAGGGCATGCGGAAGTGGACGGAGCGAGACTGCGGTGCTGGAAAAGAGGCGGGCATGGGCTGCAGACGTATCTAGAAGTTGTACAGAACTCCTGCAACCCGGGGTTTGTTGAATTAGGCGAGCGCTTAGGAAAGGAGAAGCTTTTCAAATATATCAAAGACTTTGGTTTCGGCCAAAAAACGGGAATTGATCTGCAGGGCGAGGGAACAGGAATCTTATTCCCGCTTGACAGAGTAGGTCCGGTGGAGCAAGCAACGACGGCTTTCGGACAGGGGGTATCTGTCACGCCGATTCAGCAGGTTGCAGCCGTATCTGCCGCTGTAAACGGAGGAACGCTCTACACACCTTATATTGCAAAGGAATGGATTGATCCTGTAACGAAAAAAACCGTTAAAAAACAATCACCAATCGCAAAGAAACAAGTTATTTCTGAGGGGACATCAAAACAAATCCGCTATGCATTAGAGAGCGTCGTCGCAGAAGGCACGGGCCGCAATGCATTTGTTGAAGGGTATCGTGTCGGCGGAAAAACGGGAACTGCACAAAAGGTTAAAGATGGAAAATACCTTGAAAACAACCATATTGTATCATTTATCGGTTTCGCGCCGGCTGACGATCCGAGTCTTGTCGTCTATGTCGCGGTGGATAATCCGAAAGGCACGATTCAGTTTGGCGGAACGGTTGCAGCGCCAATTGTCGGGAATATTATGAGAGACAGCCTGCCGGAGCTTGGTGTGAAGCCTCGGAAAAATCAAATCGAGAAAAAATACCAATGGAACGACACAAAAACAGTAGAAGTTCCGAATGTTGTAGGGATGTCTGTCTCAGATCTTGAGTCACTTTTGGTGAATCTCAATGTGGATGCTTCCGGGAAAGGAAGCAAAATCGTTAAACAATCGCCAGCTGCCGGAACGAAAGTAAAAGAGGGCTCAAAGATACGCGTTTATTTGACTGAAGAAGATGAAAAGGAGGCAGCCGATTAATTCGGGCTGCCTTTTATTTTATTGCAGAAAAAATGCTGATATCTTTCAAGATTAGCTGGATGTATCCTTTTATTTACGCTAAAATATGAACTGTATGCTTAAAATCATTATCACATCAGTTGACGTGACTTTAATGATAAAAAGAACGAACTAGAATGTTGAGAGGTTTGATACGATGAAACTTACAAAGCTGCTTACATATTTAACAACCGAACCTTCTGTAAACGACTCACAAGACCCTGAAATAACTTCAATTGAGATGGACTCCAGAGAAGTAAAGAAAGGGAGTCTTTTTGTATGTGTAAAAGGGTATACGGTGGATGGCCATGATTTTGCGCAAAAAGCAGTAGAAAGCGGCGCAGCGGCTATTGTGGCAGAAAAAGAGCTCGATGTGGATGTGCCTGTCATTATTGTCCGGCGGTCACTGCGTGCGCTAAGCGTTTTGTCTGATGCGTTTTACGGACAGCCGACAAAGAAGCTTCAGCTGATCGGAATCACAGGCACAAACGGCAAAACTTCAACGACCCATATGGTCGATGAGATTCTGAAAAAAGCGGGAAAACGCACAGGCTTGATCGGTACCATGTACATGAAAATCGGTGATGAAACACTTCCCGTTAAAAACACGACTCCGGAAAGCGTCACGCTGCAGAAAACGTTTAAGAAAATGAATGACAAGCAAGTAGACACTGCCATCATGGAAGTTTCTTCTCACGCTTTGTCTTTAGGACGTGTTCATGGGTGTGATTATGATATTGCCGTGTTTACGAATTTAACGCAGGACCATCTGGACTATCATAAAACGATGGATGAGTACCGACAGGCAAAAAGCCTGCTCTTTTCTCAGCTTGGCGGGGCTTTCAACCACGAACACCCAAAGCGTGCCGTACTGAATGCTGACGATGCGGCGAGCGCTTATTTTGAAAAGGTGACCGCAGCGCATATCTCTACATACGGAATTAAAAACAACGCTGATGTGATGGCGAAGAACATCACGATCACTGCACAGGGAACAAGCTTTGATCTTGTGACAAACAAAGGCACTAAGCACATTACAATGTCGCTTGTCGGACAATTTAATGTGTATAATGTGCTGGCAGCTGTTGCAACATGTATCGCAGCAGGCATTCCGTTTGAAACCATCACTGCAGCTGTTGAAGAATTGCATGGCGTAAGAGGCCGATTTGAATTGGTCAATCAGCAGCAGGAGTTTCCGGTTATCGTTGATTACGCACACACGCCGGACAGCCTTGAAAATGTGCTGAAGACTTGCAGAGATATGACGGAAGGAAAGCTTTTTGTCGTTGTTGGCTGCGGGGGAGACAGAGATAAGACGAAACGCCCGAAAATGGCTAA
This sequence comes from Bacillus sp. VA13, assembly GCF_055710085.1. Taxonomy (NCBI): domain Bacteria; kingdom Bacillati; phylum Bacillota; class Bacilli; order Caryophanales; family Bacillaceae; genus Bacillus; species Bacillus sp. VA13. The sequence continues at coordinate 54,693 of NZ_JBVQPP010000001.1, forward strand.
AATCGCTGTGGAGCTGGCTGACGAACCGATTTTCACTTCGGATAATCCGAGAAGCGAAGATCCCCGCGCGATTTTAAGAGATATGGAAGCTGGAGTAGAGAACGAATACTATCACAGCATTGCAAACCGCGAGCAGGCGATCTTTTTCGCGATTGCCAATGCCAAAAAAGGCGACGTTGTTCTCATTGCCGGAAAAGGGCATGAAACCTATCAGCAGATTGGAAGCGAAACTTTCGATTTTGACGATGCTGAAGTGGCGGCGAGAGCCATTGTCGAACTCAATAAAAATAAGACGAATTCATAGGAAAGAGATGTTATGGAATAATGGAGCTTGAAAAGATGTTTCATATGGAAAAAAATCATGAATATGATAACTACGTATGTCGTTTGAAAGAAACAGGAGGAGAAAAGGACAATGCTTGAGCAAGTCATTCTATTTACAATTTTAATGGGTTTTTTAATTAGTGTTCTGCTCTCTCCGATTCTTATTCCGTTTTTAAGAAGATTAAAATTCGGCCAGAGTATTAGAGAAGAAGGACCGAAATCACATCAGAAAAAATCAGGGACGCCGACAATGGGCGGGGTCATGATCATACTTTCTATCATTGTGACAACAATTGTTATGACACAGAAGTTTTCAGAAATAAGCCCGGAAATGGTGCTGCTTCTGTTTGTTACGCTAGGCTACGGTTTGCTTGGCTTTTTAGATGATTACATCAAGGTCGTCATGAAGCGCAACCTTGGATTGACGTCAAAGCAAAAGCTGATCGGACAAATTATCATTGCGGTTGTATTTTATGCCGTTTACCATTACTACAATTTTGCGACGGACATTCGCGTGCCTGGAACTGACTTATCATTTGATCTTGGCTGGGCTTACTTTATCCTGGTGCTCTTTATGCTTGTCGGCGGATCAAATGCAGTTAATCTGACTGACGGTCTTGACGGTTTATTATCCGGTACGGCTGCGATTGCTTTTGGCGCCTTTGCTATCCTGGCATGGAATCAGTCTCAATATGACGTAGCCATTTTCTCAGTTGCCGTTGTCGGTGCAGTGCTGGGCTTCCTCGTATTTAATGCTCATCCGGCCAAAGTCTTTATGGGAGATACGGGATCGCTTGCATTGGGAGGAGCTATCGTTACCATTGCCATTTTAACGAAATTAGAGATCCTGCTGGTTATCATCGGTGGTGTATTCGTTATCGAGACATTATCCGTTATTCTGCAGGTTATCAGCTTTAAAACGACAGGTAAACGAATCTTTAAAATGAGTCCGCTTCATCACCATTATGAGCTTGTAGGCTGGTCTGAATGGAGAGTAGTCGTGACGTTTTGGGCTGCGGGACTTTTGCTTGCCGTTTTAGGAATTTACATCGAGGTGTGGTTATAAGTGGAAAACGATCAATTTTTACAGAATCAGCATTTTTTAATCCTTGGGCTCGCGAAAAGCGGGTATGCGGCGGCATCCATTCTTCATGACAAAGGCATTTACGTTGCAGTCAACGACCAAAAGCCTTTTGAAGAAAACGAACCAGCCCAAAAGCTTTCTGAAAAAGGAATCGAGGTTGTTTGCGGAGAGCATCCAGTTTCTCTGTTCGATCAGCATCAAATCACAGTTCTGATCAAAAACCCGGGAATTCCTTATGAAAATATTATGGTTCAGGAAGCGGAAAAAAGAGGCATCCCGGTTTGGACGGAAATTGAGCTCGCTTACTACCTGACAAACGCCAAGTTTATCGGGATTACCGGATCGAACGGAAAAACGACCACGACAACGCTGATTTATGAAATGCTCAAAGCTGACTCGCAAAAGGCACTGATTGCCGGAAACATCGGCACAGTCGCAAGTGAGGTTGCCTATCATGCTGATGGGGATGAATGGATCGTTACTGAACTGTCTTCGTTTCAGCTGATGGGAACACACGCTTTTAGACCGGAAATCAGCCTGATCTTAAACGTGTTTGACGCTCATTTGGATTATCACCATACGCGAGAAAACTATGAAAAAGCGAAACAGAAAGTGTATCTTCATCAGGTTGCTTCAGATAAAGCCATTGTCAACCAGGATGATGAAACTGTCGTGCGTCTGGCTGAAGCAGGAAAAGCCGAAATCATCCCATTTTCAGTTAGCAAAACGCTTGAACAGGGCGCTTATGTAAAAGACGGTATGATTATGTTCAGCGGCGAAGCCATTATTCCTCTGGAAGAGGTTGTGCTGCCCGGCGCTCATAATTTGGAGAACATTTTAGCTGCCATTGCAGTTGTGAAAACGGCAGGAGCGTCCAGCGAAGCAGTTAAAAAGGTGCTGACAAGCTTTACTGGCGTGAAGCACCGTCTGCAATATGTCACAACAGTGAAAGACCGCAAGTTTTATAATGATAGTAAAGCGACAAACATTTTGGCGACAAGCAAGGCGCTTTCAGCTTTTGACAAACCGGTCATTCTGCTTGCGGGCGGACTGGATCGCGGAAATGGTTTTGACGACTTAAAACCGTATATGAAACATGTCAAAGCAGTGCTTACATTTGGCCAGACAGCGCCGAAACTTGAGAAGCTCGGCAATGAGATGGGAATACAACATGTCAAACGTGTCGATAATGTTGAACAAGCAGTATCTGCGGCGTTTGCGCTCTCAAATGAAGGAGATGTCATCCTGCTGTCACCTGCGTGTGCGAGCTGGGATCAATTCAAAACATTTGAAGAACGCGGTGACATGTTTATAGATGCCGTGCATATGCTTAAGTAAGGGCTTGTCTTGGAGTAAATCGGCAGCCCTAATGACTTTAAGCTTGGGGTGTCGATTGCTTTGACTACTAAAAAAACATCGCCTGATTTCTTATTGGTCATCATTACGTTATTATTATTAACAATCGGATTAATTATGGTGTACAGTGCGAGTGCGGTATGGGCGGATTATAAATTTGACGACTCATTCTTTTTCGCGAAACGGCAGCTGCTGTTTGCGGGAATCGGTGTCATTGCCATGTTTTTCATCATGAATGTTGATTATTGGACTTGGAGGACATGGTCCAAGTTGCTGATGGTTATCTGCTTTTTCCTTCTGGTGCTTGTTTTGATACCAGGCGTTGGTATGGTGCGAAACGGTTCAAGAAGCTGGATCGGAGTCGGGGCATTCAGCATACAGCCTTCAGAGTTTATGAAGCTTGCGATGATCGCATTCCTTGCTAAATTTCTCTCTGAAAAACAAAAAAACATCACATCGTTCAGACGGGGGTTCGTCCCGGCACTTGGCATCGTGTTTTCAGCGTTTTTGATTATCATGTGCCAGCCTGACCTCGGAACAGGGACGGTGATGGTCGGAACTTGTATTGTCATGATTTTTGTAGCCGGCGCGCGAATCGCCCATTTTGTCTTTCTCGGGCTGATTGGCCTCAGCGGATTTGTCGGACTCGTACTATCGGCTCCATATCGGATTAAGCGGATTACCTCCTACTTAAATCCGTGGGAAGACCCGCTCGGAAGCGGTTTTCAAATCATTCAATCGCTTTATGCAGTGGGGCCCGGCGGATTGTTTGGAATGGGCCTTGGACAAAGCAGACAGAAGTTCTTTTATCTGCCTGAGCCGCAAACAGACTTTATTTTCGCCATCTTGTCAGAGGAACTTGGCTTTATCGGGGGAACACTTATTTTGCTTCTCTTCAGCGTTCTGCTGTGGAGAGGGATCAGAATTGCGCTCGGTGCCCCTGATCTGTACGGAAGCTTTGTCGCAGTCGGCATTATTTCAATGATTGCCATTCAAGTCATGATTAATATCGGCGTAGTAACGGGCCTTATTCCGGTAACAGGCATCACGCTCCCGTTTCTAAGCTACGGAGGTTCTTCATTGACCCTGATGCTGATGGCTGTCGGCGTGCTGCTGAATGTGAGCCGCTACTCGAGGTATTAATGAATGTATTGCCAGGCGTCCTGTTAACAGGAGGCTGGGAAACAATTGATGCGATAACCCTGTCCAACAAAACAGGGTTATCGTTATGTTATAGAGAAACTTAGACTGGGGGAAGAGATATGCGAATTGCAATAAGCGGAGGCGGTACAGGGGGACATATTTACCCTGCACTTGCTTTTATTAAAGAAGTGCAGCGCCGTCATCCTGATGTGGAATTTTTATATATCGGAACAGAAAACGGACTGGAGAAAAAAATTGTTGAGCGGGAGAATATACCGTTTCGTTCAATTGAAATTACAGGATTTAAAAGAAAGCTGTCATTTGAAAACGTCAAGACTGTGATGCGTTTTCTGAAGGGTGTAAAAAAGAGCAAGTCGTACTTAGCGGAATTTAAGCCCGATGCCGTGATTGGAACGGGCGGTTACGTCTGCGGGCCTGTTGTCTATGCCGCTGCGAAAATGGGAATTCCGACTATTGTCCATGAACAAAACAGCCTGCCGGGCATCACGAATAAGTTTCTTTCAAAATATGTTAATAAAGTAGCGATTTGTTTTGAAGAAGCAAAATCACATTTTCCTGGCGAGAAAGTTGTATTTACGGGAAACCCGAGAGCCTCTGAAGTCGTCTCAATAAAGACGGGCCGATCAATGGCTGAATTTGGGCTTTCTGAAGAGAAAAAAACGGTCTTAATCTTTGGCGGAAGCCGAGGCGCTGCACCGATTAACCGTGCTGTCATTGACATGCAGGATGAGCTGAAAACAAGAGACTACCAAGTGCTGTATATCACCGGTGAAGTTCACTATGAAAAAGTGATGAATGAGCTGAAAAGCAAGGGTGCCGCTGATAATATGGTCACAAAGCCGTTTCTTCATCAAATGCCAGAGTATTTAAAGGCCATTGATGTCATTGTGGCCAGAGCCGGTGCGACGACGATTGCCGAAATTACTGCACTCGGAATCCCAAGTGTTCTGATCCCAAGCCCATATGTAACAGCGAATCACCAGGAGGTCAATGCCAGATCTCTCGGCCAGCATGATGCGGCGATTGTTCTGAAAGAAACAGAGCTCAACGGTGAAAAGCTGATTGATGCGCTTGACCGGATTGTATTGAATGAGCAAACGTTAAAGGAAATGAGCGAACGGACAAAGTCACTCGGTGTTCCTGACGCGGCTGCCCGTTTATACAGCGTACTCGAAGAATTGAAAAAATAATAGAAAAGCAAATGGAATGCGGAGGTTTACGATGGAGAAAGTGATACAGGAATTAAAAGAACGCGAAGTCGGCAAGGTTCTTGCAAACGAACCGCTCGCGAATCATACAACGATGAAAATCGGCGGACCTGCGGATGTATTGGTCATTCCAAGCAGTGTAGATGCTGTCAAAGATATCATGGACGTTATTAAAAAATATGATGTGAAGTGGACAGTCATCGGCCGTGGATCAAATCTTCTTGTTTTAGATGAGGGAATCAGAGGCGTAGTGATTAAGCTGGGTGCAGGCCTTGACCATCTGGAGCTTGAAGGGGAGCAAGTGACGGTCGGAGGCGGTTATTCAGTGGTCCGTCTTGCTACCTCATTGAGCAAAAAAGGCCTGTCCGGTTTGGAATTTGCTGCCGGTATTCCAGGATCAGTCGGCGGAGCGGTTTACATGAATGCCGGCGCTCACGGCTCTGATATGAGCGAAATCCTCGTCAAAGCACATATTTTGTTTGAAGACGGCACGATTGAGTGGCTGACAAATGAGCAGATGGATTTCAGCTACAGAACATCTGTATTACAAAAGAAACGCCCGGGCGTTTGCCTTGAAGCCGTTCTGCAGCTGGAGCAGAAGGATAAAGAATCAATCGTTCAGCAAATGCAAAGCAATAAAGACTACAGAAAAAATACACAGCCGTATTCAAGCCCTTGTGCGGGAAGCATATTCAGAAATCCGCTTCCGAATCATGCCGGAAACCTTGTTGAAAGAGCAGGCTTGAAAGGATATCAAATCGGCGGTGCAAAGATATCGGAAATGCACGGAAACTTCATCGTCAATGCGGGCGGAGCATCAGCAAAAGATGTGCTTGATCTCATTGACCATGTGAAAAAGACAATCCGTGAAAAATACGAGATTGATATGCACACAGAGGTTGAAATCATCGGCGAAAATCGCTGATTCAAGTTCTGACTGAAGCTGTTCATATGATATACTGTAAGCAAACGACAAACGGCATCCATAGTATGCCGTTTGTTTTGGAATAGACAGACTTTTAACAGCTGTTTCATTTGAATGAGGTGAACAGGCAATGAACCCGGGTCATGACCGAGAAAAAATCGTAAACATTGAAGAACGGATTCCTAAAATTAAAGAGCAGCGGAAACAGAAGGCCAACCGACGTCTCATTTCATTTATTATGCTCTTTTTTATTATGGTGCTGATCATCGTGTACCTGCAGACGCCAATCAGTAAAGTATCAACAATCTCTGTTACAGGGAATGAGAATGTATCCAAAAAGGAAATTATCGAGCTTTCCGATATTAACAGCGGAGATACTGAGTTTTGGAGTTTGGACAAGAAAAAAACAGAAAAGAAGATTCAGCAAAATAAATTAGTGAAAAAAGCGGAGATCAGCAAATCGCTTCCTAATAAAATCAACATTGCGATCGAAGAATATAAAGCGATTGCTTATTTAGAAAAAGACGATGTGTACTATGAAGTGCTTGAAAACGGTTCAGTTCTGCCAAACGAAGTAACGCCGGATGATGCCGGACCGATACTGGTAAATTGGACAAACGCGAAGAAACGGTCCCAAATGGCCAAGCAGCTCGATGCTTTATCAAATTCGTTAAAACAGTCGATTTCAGAAATTTATTATACGCCTGTAAAAATGGATGAAAACCGTATTAAATTGTATATGAACGACGGTTATGTTGTCACTGCGTCTATTAAAACTTTTGCAGACCGAATGAAAACGTATCCTTCTATCATTTCGCAGCTTAGCAGCAATAAAAAAGGAATTATTCATTTAGAAGTTGCCACCTATTTTGAAGAGTTTGGCAAAAACGATAAAGCTGCTAAAAAGGAAGATGAAAATTGAGGGGTAAATCAGCAGTCCTCCTTTCTTTAATTATGCTTATCGCAGGCTTTTTGATTTCATTTTCTTTTCAAATGACAAAAGAAAACAACAAAAGCGCGGCTGAGACGGAAGAGTGGAAAAAAGAATATGCGCTGAGGGATGAACTCCTGAAACAGGAGAAAGAAAATAAGAATCTTGAAAAAGAATTGTATCAAAAGCAAAATAAAGTCCGTCAGGCGGAAAATAAGCTGAAGAAAGAAAAGACGGAATACTATAACGTCCTCGAAGATACAGAAAAATACAGAATGTATATTGGGGAAGTCGGTGTGCAGGGAGAGGGCGTTGAGGTGACCTTGGAAGATGCGTCGTACATACCGGAAGGGGAGAATGTGAACAGTTACATCGTTCACGAAAGCCATATCTTTCAAGTGGTAAACGAACTGTATATCTCGGGTGCGGCGGCCGTCGCCGTTAATGGCCAGCGTTTGACACATGATTCCTATATCAAGTGCAACGGTCCTGTTGTAACGGTAGACGGGGTGCAACATCCCGCCCCATTTACGATATCTGCCATTGGAGATCCTGATGTCCTGCTGCCTTCGTTAAATATAGCAGGAGGCCTGATTGATCAGCTGTCAATGGATCATATTTCTGTTTCCGCAGAAAAAGAGAAAAACGTACAAATGAAACCGATTCTGAAAACGAAGGAATGACTGAAAAAGCGGGTGAAACAGATTGAAAATAAAGCGTTCCTTCATAAGCATCAGTGTGCTTATGGTCATCTTCGGCCTCATGATAGCTGTTCAGTTTAACTCATTAAAGCACCCTCAAGTCCGAGACACAAGAGATATGTGGGATATAAGGGAAGAGCTGACTTCAGAGCAGAAGAAGCAGGAAAAGCTGCTGGCTGAAATAAACAAATATGATAAACTGCTCAATAGCTATTCGCAAACGAAAGAAATGACAAAAGAAACCGCGCTCAATAATACCTTGCAAACCTTAAAAAAAACAGCCGGCATGACCGATATAACAGGTAGCGGAATTGTCATCACCATTTCCCCGCTTTTTTCTGAAAGCTTAACAGGAGAGCCAATCGAAAATCCGCCTCCGGATTTGCTGAAGAAGCTGATCAATGAACTCAACTCCTTCGGTGCAGAGCATATCTCGATTAATGAGCGAAGAGTTGTGAATCATACCGTCATAAGGGATATAAACGGCACAACGAAAATAGACGGATACGGCCTTGACGATTATCCTTTAACAGTAAAAGTGCTTGCCGAAGATCCGGACATGCTGTACAGCAGAGTGAAGGGGTCAGGACTTGAGGACCTTTTTGCATCTGAGAATTTAGCATTAAAAGCCGGTAAATCTGACAGCAACCTGACACTAAAAGCATATGACAGACCATTAGACGTACAACAGCTGAAACCGCTTAAAGACTGAAAAGGAGGAGAATTGTCATGTGGCTGCCCGTGCTGGGACTGGTGCTCGGAATAACGATCGGACTGATGACAAACTTAACGATTCCGAGTGAATATTCAAACTACTTATCGCTTGCGGTGCTTGCCGCACTTGATACATTAATCGGCGGAATCAGGGCGCATTTACAGGGTACATATGATGAAATGGTATTTGTTTCCGGTTTCTTTTTTAATATTATATTGGCAATAAGTTTAGCTTTTCTGGGAGTCCATCTTGGTGTAGACTTGTATTTAGCAGGTATATTCGCATTTGGAGTCAGATTATTTCAGAATATAGCCGTTATCAGAAGAAATCTACTAACAAAGTGGACTCTTTCTAAAAAAAATAAAAAAAATGTGATATAAAAGAGGATATACATAGGATATAACGAATATTTTCAATAAACATAAAATGTGAAGAGCACATAAGGAATATTCCGTTGTTATTTTTTGTTACACACTTGTAAAGCCACATTCATTGTATTGTTGTTCCGCAAATAATAGAATAGAAATGATCGAAATGTGAGGAGGTGCCATAGAATGAACAACAATGAACTTTACGTCAGTCTTGACATCGGTACGTCCAATACAAAAGTGATCGTCGGAGAAATGACAGATGATTCCCTTAATATTATCGGTGTGGGAAATGTACCGTCTGAAGGGTTGAAAAAAGGCTCAATCGTTGATATAGATGAGACCGTTCATTCTATAAGAAAAGCGTTTGACCAAGCTGAAAGAATGGTAGGTTTTCCGCTTAGAAAAGCTATTGTCGGCGTTAATGGAAATTATATCAATATTCAAGATACAAACGGTGTTGTAGCAGTTTCCAGTGAAAATAAAGAAATTCAAGTTGAAGATGTGCGCCGTGTCATGGAGGCGGCACAGGTTGTTTCAATACCGCACGAACAGCTGATTGTAGACGTCATTCCTAAACAGTTTATCGTTGATGGAAGAGATGAAATCACCGATCCGAAAAAAATGCTGGGTGTGCGTTTAGAAGTTGAGGGCACCTTGATCACCGGTTCAAAAACAATCTTACATAACTTGCTCCGCTGTGTTGAAAGAGCCGGTATTGAAATAACTGATATTTGTCTTCAGCCGCTGGCAGCCGGTTCTGCTGCATTATCAAAGGACGAGAAAAACCTTGGTGTGGCTCTCATTGATATAGGGGGAGGGTCAACAACCATTGGCGTATTCCAGAACGGACATCTCACTTCTACCCGTGTCATTCCTCTCGGAGGCGAAAATATCACCAAAGATATCTCCATCGGATTGAGAACGTCAACAGAAGAAGCAGAACGCGTGAAAAAGCAATTTGGACATGCCTACTATGACGAAGCCTCGGAAGATGAAGTATTTGAGGTAACCGTAATAGGCACCAATCAAAAACAAACATTTACACAGCAGGAAGCAGCGAATATCATTGAAGCAAGAGTAGAAGAAATTCTTGATATTGTTTCAGAAGAGCTTAGCAGTATGGGAATTACCGATCTGCCGGGAGGCTTCGTGCTAACAGGGGGACAAGCAGCAATGCCGGGTGTCATGTCATTGGCACAAGATGTGCTGCAAAACAATGTCAGAGTGGCAAGCCCGAATTATATCGGTGTAAGAGATCCTCAATATATGACGGGAGTAGGCCTGATCCAATTCGCCTGCCGAAATGCAAGAATCCAAGGCAGAAAAATAGGCTTCAAGATGCCTGAAGAAGCGATACAGGAAATTGCAGTCTCATCATCAGAGGAACAAGAGCAGCATCATCACCAAAATGAGGTGCAGCAGCGGCCAAAAGGAAAACAAAAAACACAAGCCGAACATAATAAACAGAGCAAAATGAAAAAACTATTAAGCATGTTTTGGGAATAGATAGATAGTCATTCGGCAGATTAGGAGGATTTAGCATGTTGGAGTTCGAAACAAACATAGACGGCTTAGCATCAATTAAAGTAATCGGAGTAGGAGGCGGCGGTAACAACGCCGTTAACCGAATGATTGAAAATGAAGTGCAAGGAGTAGAGTACATCGCGGTAAACACGGACGCTCAAGCTCTTAACCTGTCAAAAGCAGAAGTGAAAATGCAAATCGGCGCAAAGCTGACTAGAGGATTGGGAGCAGGTGCGAATCCGGAAGTCGGAAAAAAAGCCGCTGAAGAAAGCAAAGAACAAATTGAAGAAGCGTTAAAAGGCGCTGACATGGTATTCGTGACAGCTGGTATGGGCGGCGGAACAGGAACAGGTGCTGCACCAGTTATCGCCCAAATCGCGAAAGACTTAGGTGCATTAACAGTCGGAGTTGTTACAAGACCGTTTACATTCGAAGGACGCAAAAGACAGCTTCAGGCTGCAGGCGGAATTTCAGCAATGAAAGAAGCGGTAGATACACTGATCGTGATCCCGAACGACCGTATCCTTGAAATTGTTGATAAAAACACACCGATGCTTGAAGCATTCCGTGAAGCGGATAACGTACTCCGCCAAGGGGTTCAAGGTATTTCAGACTTGATTGCTACACCTGGTCTTATCAACCTTGACTTCGCTGATGTGAAAACAATCATGTCAAACAAAGGATCTGCTTTGATGGGTATCGGTATTGCGACTGGAGAAAACCGCGCGGCAGAGGCAGCGAAAAAAGCAATCTCCAGCCCGCTTCTTGAAGCGGCCATTGACGGTGCGCAAGGCGTCCTTATGAACATCACTGGAGGAACAAACCTCAGCCTATATGAAGTTCAGGAAGCAGCAGACATTGTCGCTTCTGCATCTGACCAAGACGTAAACATGATTTTCGGTTCTGTTATTAATGAAAATCTAAAAGACGAGATTGTGGTGACAGTGATTGCGACTGGTTTTATCGAACAAGAGAAGGACGTGACGAAACCTCAGCGTCCAAGCTTAAACCAAAGCATCAAAACACATAATCAAAGTGTTCCAAAGCGTGAGCCAAAACGTGAGGAGCCTCAGCAACAAAACACAGTAAGCCGTCATACTTCACAGCCGGCTGATGATACGCTTGACATCCCGACATTCTTAAGAAACCGCAATAAACGCGGCTAATGTAAAGGACAAAATCGTTTTCGATTTTGTCCTTTTTGTTTTTCTCCAAGATTTTTCTTCTTGTAAAGTCTTTTTCCCTATGTCTTCCTTCGTATACCAACAAATCGGACTATTAGACCCACTCGTATTACGTGACAATTATATCATTTTCATATATATGGAAATCAAATGACATAAAACGACAATATCTGTAATGCGGATTGTCTACAGTTAACGTACAGCGATGTTCTGACAAACAATTCATTTTTAAAAGGAGGGACGACATTTTTTTACAAAGCATTTTGAAAAAGGGGGATAAAAATGAGGAAAAAAACGAAAAACAGACTCATCAGCTCTGTTTTAAGTACGGTTGTCATCGGTTCACTGCTGTTTCCGGGTGTAGCCGGGGCAAGCAGCAAAGGCGCCTCAACTTCTGTTAAACAGGAGCTTCAATCTGCTGAATCCATTCAGAACAAGATTTCGAGTTCATTAAAGAAAAGCTTTAAGAAGAAAGAAAAAATGACCTTTCTGATTAAATTTAAAGATCAAGCTGACACAGAAAAAGCGGCAAAAGCGGCTGTTAAAAAAGCGAAATCGAAGAAGCTGACTGCCGCTAAGACGGAATATCAAAAGCGTTCTGCCGTTGTGTCATCTTTAAAAGTCACAGCCAATGAATCCCAGAGAGATGTCTTAACATACTTGAAGAGCCAGAAAAATAAAGGAAATGCAGATCAAATTCACTCTTATTATGTAGTGAATGGGATCGCTGTTCATGCCTCAAAAGAAGTGATGGAAAAAGTAGCGCAGTTCCCCGACGTGGAAAAGGTGCTTCCAAATGAGAAACGACAATTGTTTAAGTCATCCTCTCCATTTAATATGAAAAAAGCGCAAAAAGCTGTCAAAGCAATTGACGGTGTAGAATGGAATGTAGACCAAATTGACGCCCCGAAAGCTTGGGCACTTGGATATGACGGAACAGGTACAGTTGTCGCGTCCATTGATACAGGCGTGGAATGGAACCATCCGGCATTAAAAGAGAAATATCGCGGATATAATCCGGAAAATCCTGATGAGCCTGATCATGAAATGAACTGGTATGATGCTGTAGCAGGGGAAGCAAGCCCTTATGATGATTTGGCTCATGGAACCCACGTGACAGGTACGATGGTGGGATCTGAACCCAATGGAACAAATCAAATCGGTGTAGCGCCAGGCGCAAAATGGATTGCTGTTAAAGCGTTCTCCGAAGATGGTGGCACTGATGCTGACATTTTAGAGGCCGGTGAATGGGTTTTAGCTCCAAAGGACGCAGAGGGGAATCCTCACCCAGAAATGGCTCCTGATGTTGTCAATAATTCATGGGGCGGGGGCTCAGGACTTGATGAATGGTACAGAGACATGGTCAATGCCTGGCGTGCGGCCGATATTTTCCCTGAGTTTTCAGCGGGGAATACGGATCTCTTTATTCCTGGCGGTCCTGGTTCTATCGCAAACCCGGCAAATTATCCGGAATCGTTTGCAACTGGAGCGACTGATATTAATAAAAAGCTTGCTGACTTTTCTCTTCAAGGGCCATCTCCATATGATGAAATAAAGCCGGAAATTTCTGCACCGGGCGTAAATATTCGTTCTTCCGTTCCCGGCCAGACATATGAGGACGGATGGGACGGCACATCAATGGCAGGGCCGCATGTGTCCGCTGTTGCCGCACTGCTGAAACAGGCGGATGCTTCACTTTCTGTCGATGAGATGGAGGATATATTAACCAGCACGGCTGAACCGCTGACGGATTCAACATTTCCTGATTCTCCGAATAACGGATACGGCCATGGTTTGGTGAACGCTTTTGATGCTGTATCAGCTGTTACAGATGGTTTAGGAAAAGCAGAAGGACAAGTTTCTGTAGAGGGAGATGATCAAGAGCCTCCTGTCTATCAGCATGAGAAAGTAACAGAAGCCTATGAGGGCGCGAGCCTGCCGCTTACTTTGACAGCTGAAGACAATGTAAGTGTGACATCTGTAAAACTGTCTTATAAGCTGGATCAAGGTGATTGGACAGAAGTAACGGCTAAGCGGATCAGCGGTGATCACCTGAAAGGGACCTACCAGGCAGAGATTCCAAACATAAAAGGAGCTGCACTAAGCTACAAGTGGATTATTCAGGATTTTGGCGGCCATGTCGTTGAGTCTGACACATACGATGTACCAGTGAAACCAAGCATCACGGTGGGATATAAGCAGGACTTTGAAACTGCACCCGGCGGCTGGATTGCGAGCGGAACAAATAATAGCTGGGAATGGGGAGTTCCTTCAACAGGCCCAAATACTGCAGCATCCGGAGAAAAAGTATACGGAACAAATCTGGCAGGAAACTATGCCAACTCAGCAAACATGAATCTCGTGATGCCTCCTGTTAAAGTGCCGGATTCAGGAAACCTGTTTCTTCAATTTAAAAGCTGGCACAATTTAGAGGATGATTTTGATTATGGCTACGTTTTTGTTTTGCCTGAAGGTAAAAAGAATTGGGAGCAGGCTGGTGTCTATAATGGAAAGACATCAAGCTGGACGGACGAAGAAATTGATTTAACCGCTTATAAAGGTCAAAACATTAAAGTGATGTTTAACCTCCAATCTGATGAAAGTATTACAAAAGAGGGCTGGTACATTGATGATGTAGTGCTTTCTGACAAAACAGCCGGAAAAACAGCTAAAAAGAATAAGCTGGGTGTCGAAAAGCCGTCTGGAAAGCAAAAGAAAAAGCCGGTAAATCCGAAAAAAGCTAAGCCATCTGCAAACACAACGGTAAAACATCAGAGTAAGGATATACAGCCTCAAGTTTTGCCGCTGAGGGCACAAGTCAGTGTGGTGGAAACAGGAAAATCAACATATTCAGATCAATCTACAGGGCAGTACACGCTGACACACAAAGCGGGAGACTATACGCTTATGGCAGAAGCATACGGCTACCAATCGAAAACACAAAAAGTTTCTCTGCAGGCAGATCAGACGACACAAGCTAATTTTACGTTAGAGGAAATGAAGAAGGGCACATTAAAAGGAACAGTCATCAATAAAACGACAGGCGATCCTGTAAAAGGTGCCTCCGTTTATGTTGTAGAGGATGCTGCGGTTGAACCGGCTACGACAAACGACAAAGGCGAATATACGCTTGAGGCCTATGAAGGCGCTTATACGATTAAAGTCGCTGCACCGGGGTATTACAGCGATGAATTCTCCGTTGATTTAAAAGGTGATGTGACAAAAGAAACTGTACTGAAGCCTTTCGTCGGTTATCCAGGTGAGATCGCATATGATGACGGAACGGCGGAGAATGCCAATTCCTATTTTGCGGCCGGTAACGGATGGGCCGTCAAAATGACGCTGGCTGACGGCAAGGAAAAAGGCATGCTTACAGGAGGACTGTTCCGATTCTGGGATACAGAGTTCCCTGATCCTGGCGGCACAGAGTTTAAGGTTGAGGTATACGATGCTACAGGAGAAAACGGAGCACCGGGTAAGAAAATTGCCGGGCCATTTAACGCTGAAGCCCTTCGCAATGGCGAATGGACCAAGGTAGATCTCAGTTCAAAAGGGATTATGGTCGATAAAGACTTTTATCTTGTGTATATCCAGTCGAAACCTGATCCGTATTCACCTGGACTGGCAATGGATGAAACCGGTCAGAATTCCGGCCGCAACTGGCAGTTTATAGACGGAAAATGGCAGCCAGGTGACGAAGCAGACGGCAACTATATGATCCGCGCATTAGTTGATTATGAAGCTGCTGTACCTGAGATTACTTCACCGGCAGACAAATCATATACAAATAAGGAGAACGTCACCGTAAAAGGAAAAGCCTCTCCTGGTACAACGGTACACATTTATAATGGAGAGAAAGAAGCAGGAGAAACGAAAGCTGCTGCGGATGGCACGTTCCAGATAGGCATCACACTCAGCAAGGGCGAAAATGAGCTGACAGCAACTGCATCAACAGACAACGGAACAACGGATGCCTCCAGCCCGATCACGGTCACACTTGATCAAGACAAGCCTGAATTAACGCTGGACAATCCAAAGGATGGCGAGAAAACAAATAAAGAAGCGCTGACTGTCAAAGGGTCTGTATCCGATGACAATTTGAAAGAAGTCAAGGTGAATGGCAAAAAAGCAACGGTAACTGATGGTTCATACTCGGCCCGTATTCTGTTGGAGAACGGAAGCAATGAAATCAAGGTGACTGCTACAGACTTAGCAGGCAACAAAACGACGAAAAGGGCTGTCATTGATGTCAACTTTAACCAGCCCGTCATCTCCGGATTGATTCCGGGAGAGGACAAAATCTTAAAAGCTGGTGAATCTGTGAAAATCGCTTTCTCAAGCGCTGAAGATTTGGATGCAACGTTTGTCATTCGTCTGCCTCTGACAAATGCAAGAGCGAGTGTACAAAATGCCACAGAGCTCCCGCTAAGAGAAATTTCTCCTGGGAAATATGAAGGCTATTGGACAGCCACTTCTTCTATTAAAGCAAACGGAGCAAAAGTAGAAGTGATTGTACGAGATGATTAT
The DNA here is from genome assembly GCF_055710085.1 of Bacillus sp. VA13. NCBI lineage: Bacteria > Bacillati > Bacillota > Bacilli > Caryophanales > Bacillaceae > Bacillus > Bacillus sp. VA13. Next base: position 70,707 of record NZ_JBVQPP010000001.1, read on the forward strand.
GGAAATGAAACAAGAAAAACAGCGAACGGAAAACTTTATATCAATACTGAAAATTAAGTGTAAAAAAAGCTGCCGTGAAAGGCAGCTTTTTTTATAATCCTCTCATTCATTTCCTCGACAAATTAAGCAGATATCCCTGAAAAATTGTATTTTCCTCTCAACATTAATTGACAGACTTTCCCACAGAGCTTGCTTTATACTTGAAACAAGAAGGGGAACAGCGTGATGCAAGATAGAAAGGAGTCAGATGTGAAAATCTATTTAGATGTCATTTGGCTGTTAAACTTTTGTTTTGATGCGCTTTTGCTTTTGCTCACGGCATTTATTTTAAAACGGCATGTGAAAAAAAGAAGACTGATAGGCGGAGCGTTCATCGGTTCCAGTATTGTCCTTTTGATGTTTACTCCTTTTTCGCCGATCGTTGAACATCCGGCAGGTAAGCTGGCTTTTTCAGTTGTTATTGTGATGGTGACATTTGGCTTTAAGAGATTCCGCTATTTCTTTCAAAATTTGTTTTCCTTTTATTTTGCGACTTTTTTAATGGGGGGAGGAATTATCGGAGCCCATTCTTTGCTGCAGTCAAATTCTGTTGTTCAAAACGGTGTCATGATTACCAATCAAACTGGGTTTGGAGACCCGATCAGCTGGTTGTTTATTGTAGCTGGCTTTCCAGCATTATGGTTTTTTTCTAAGAGAAGAATTGAAGATATTGAAACAAAAAACATTCAATATGAGGAACGAGTCAGCGTACAGGCGGATTTGGGCGGCCAAACGCTTCATGTCAGAGGGCTGATTGATTCCGGTAATCAGCTGTACGATCCGCTAACTAAAACGCCGGTCATGATTATTCACATTGATAAACTAGAACCGATTTTCGGAGCAGCCGAAACGATGATCATTCGAAACACAGATCCATTGGAAGCCACCCAACAGCTCGATGATTCGTTTCGCTTTTTAGATAAACTGAGGCTGATTCCATATAGGGGAGTAGGTCAGCAAAATCAATTTTTACTATGCGTTAAACCGGATCACGTAACGATTATAACAAAAGAAGAAATGGTTTCTGCGGATAAATGCTTAATCGGCATCAGCACAACAAAGCTATCGGCAGATGGAGAGTTTGACGCAATTATTCATCCGAAAATGCTTTCGGGCAAGGCCATCAAACACGTTTCATAATGTTCGCAAATGTCCGTTACTAATCATACTCAAACGACGTGACATTTAGAAGGGAGAGGAAGATGAAAAAACTGAAATTGCGATTGACGCACCTCTGGTATAAGCTGCTGATGAAACTTGGGCTGAAAAGTGATGAAGTCTATTACATAGGCGGGAGTGAAGCTCTGCCGCCTCCATTATCTAAAGATGAGGAGCAGGTTCTGTTAATGAAGCTCCCAAACGGCGATCAGGCGGCTCGCGCCATTTTGATTGAACGCAATTTGCGCCTGGTCGTCTATATCGCCCGTAAATTTGAAAATACGGGAATTAATATAGAGGATTTAATCAGCATCGGTACCATCGGATTAATCAAAGCTGTGAATACGTTCAATCCAGAAAAGAAAATCAAGCTGGCGACCTATGCCTCCCGCTGTATAGAAAACGAAATCCTGATGTATTTAAGGAGAAACAACAAAATCCGTTCAGAGGTTTCCTTTGATGAGCCGCTTAATATTGATTGGGACGGCAATGAGCTTTTGCTTTCTGATGTGCTCGGCACTGACGATGACATCATCACAAAAGACATAGAAGCTAACGTAGATAAAAAGCTTTTGAAAAAAGCGCTTGAACAGCTCAATGAGAGGGAAAAACAAATCATGGAACTACGTTTTGGCCTTGTCGGCGAGGAGGAAAAGACCCAAAAGGATGTAGCGGATATGATGGGGATTTCCCAGTCCTATATTTCTCGTCTTGAGAAACGAATCATTAAAAGATTGCGAAAAGAATTCAACAAAATGGTGTAAAAAAATTTTTACGGGTAATCCCTTGATTCTACAAGGATTTCCCAATTATGACTATTTTTCGGTCTGAACGCAGTGCATATTTTTCCCACCCAAGGAGATACTTAACGTTGTACAGCAGCTCCTGTAGGGAGGGAAAAAAGTGTCGAGAAATAAAGTCGAAATCTGCGGGGTGGATACCTCCAAATTACCAGTACTCAAGAATGAAGAGATGAGAAAGCTGTTTAGGCAGCTGCAGGATGAAGGCGATGATTCAGCAAGAGAAAAGCTTGTAAACGGGAACTTGCGTCTTGTCTTAAGTGTCATTCAAAGATTTAATAACAGAGGAGAGTATGTTGATGACTTATTTCAGGTCGGCTGCATCGGACTAATGAAATCCATTGATAATTTTGACCTAAGCCACAATGTTAAGTTTTCAACATACGCTGTACCTATGATTATCGGAGAGATCCGCAGGTATTTACGCGATAATAACCCGATCCGTGTCTCAAGATCACTCCGGGATATCGCTTATAAGGCACTTCAGGTAAGAGAGCGGTTAATCAGTGAGACAAGCAAGGAGCCGACTGCAGAAGACATCGCAAAAGTTCTTGAAGTACCGCATGAGGAAATCGTATTTGCGCTTGATGCCATCCAGGATCCGGTTTCTCTATTTGAACCGATCTATAACGACGGCGGAGACCCGATTTATGTGATGGATCAAATCAGTGATGAACGCAATAAAGATTCACAATGGATTGAAGAGCTGGCTTTAAAAGAGGGCATGAGAAGGCTGAATGATAGGGAAAAAATGATTTTGAGAAAGCGATTCTTCCAAGGGAAAACTCAAATGGAAGTAGCCGAGGAAATCGGGATTTCCCAAGCGCAGGTGTCCAGACTTGAAAAAGCGGCTATCAAACAAATGAATAAGAATATTCATCAATAATGAAAGAAAAGCCTTTAAAACGATTTTGTTTTAAAGGCTTTTCTATTGATTGCGGGCGGTTTACGTTTTGGAAAAAATAAGGTATCCTAGTTCGTGCAAAGTTTTATGAAAATTTAAATAATTATAAAGGCAGTAAAGAGGAGGACCACGATGATTTTGCAGCTTGACAATGTCTCACTAAAACGGAATGGAAAATGGATACTGAGAGATATTCATTGGAAGGTGGAAGAAAAGGAAAATTGGGTGCTTTACGGACTGAATGGCGCTGGAAAGACAGCGCTGTTAAATATGCTTTGCTCTTATTATTTTCCAACATCGGGCGAGATGCAGGTGCTTGGCCATGAATTTGGTAAAACGGAGCTTGGGGAGAAACTTAGACGGAAAATTGGCCTCGTCTCAGCGGCTCTTCAGCAAAAATTTTATCCGGCAGATTCGGCATTTGAAATTGCTTTGAGCGGAGCTTACGCTTCGATTGGATTATATGAAACACCAAGTGCAGAAATCAGGGAAAAAGCGATTGGTTTGTTAGAGGACTTGGGAGCAATTGAATATGCCGACCGCCGCTATGAAACCCTTTCTCAAGGAGAAAAACAAAGAGCCTTGATTGCAAGAGCGCTAATGGCTGATCCGGAGCTGCTGATACTGGACGAACCGGTCACAGGACTGGATTTTATTGCCCGGGAAAAGCTGTTAGACACGATTACATACATTGCAAATAAAGAAAATGCGCCATCGATCCTTTACGTGACTCATCATGCGGAAGAAATTTTGCCGATCTTTGACAAAGCCCTTTTGTTAAAACAGGGAGAGGTCTTTAAATCGGGAGAAATAAAGGAAATGCTTACTGATCAAATACTTTCCGCTTTTTTTGATACGCCAATCCATGTATTATGGAATCAGGATCGGCCGTTTTTAACAAGAGCCGAGCCGATAACGAATGCCTGACAAACACATATCGATTCATCCTAGGGGTGCTTTGCGAAGCTGAGAGAGACTTTGTCTTAACCCTTTTGACCTGATCTGGATCATGCCAGCGGAGGGAAGCGGTGAAAAAACGGAGTACATAGGACTCTGTTTGTTTTTATTAAGCCGTTTCATTACATTTGAAACGGCTTTTTTGATTTTAAAGAATAGGAGCGGATCACATTGAATCAACAAATAGACTCTCTGTTAACAAAGGTGGAAGATCAAAAGGAGGAGCTTATTCAGCTAGCAAAAACGCTGATGTCCTATAAAACACCTGCTCCGCCTGCAAGAAATACCGACGGCATTCAGTCCTGGATTGCTGGGTTTTTAAATGAAATGGGATTCTCGATCGATAAATGGGACGTGTACCCAGGAGATCCCAATGTTGTAGGTCTACTAAAGGGAACAGATTCAGCAGATTATCATAGCTTGATCATCAATGGCCATGTAGATGTGGCAGAGGCAAAAGAGGATGAGGAGTGGGAGCATGATCCGTTTCATCCAATTGAAAAAAACGGTCTCTTAATCGGGAGAGGTGCTTCTGATATGAAAGGCGGAATGGCGTGTGTGCTGTTTGCGGTGAAATTGATTCGTGAAGCCGACATTGAACTTCCCGGTGATTTGATTCTGCAATCGGTTATCGGGGAGGAAGTCGGAGAAGCCGGCACGCTTGAATGCTGCAAGAGGGGCTATCATGCTGATTTTGCAGTTGTCGCGGATACGAGCGATATGCATATTCAAGGTCAAGGCGGTGTCATTACAGGCTGGATTGAAATCAAAAGCAGTCAAACGTTTCATGATGGGACGAGGCGGAATATGATTCATGCAGGCGGAGGAACATTCGGAGCAAGCGCAATTGAAAAAATGGCAAAAATAATTGCGGGGCTCGGTGAACTGGAGCGTCACTGGTCTATCATGAAACGTTATCCCGGTTTTAAACCAGGCACAAATACGATTAACCCGGCTGTCATAGAAGGCGGCAGACATGCGGCTTTTATAGCTGACGAGTGCCGGCTGTGGATCACAGTCCATTTTTATCCGAATGAAACCCATGAACAAGTGGCAGCGGAAATAGAAGATTACATTAACCGGCTGAGTGACAGTGATATTTGGCTTAGGGAAAACCGCCCTGTCTTCAAGTGGGGAGGCTCATCTATGATTGAAGACAGAGGAGAAATTTTTCCGGCACTGGAAGTTGACCCTGGCCACCCAGGCGTCTCAGCGCTTACAGCGTCTCATCAGAAAGTAAAACGGGAGCGTCCGGTTATTGACGTTTCTCAATCTGTTACAGACGGAGGATGGCTGTATAATGCCGGCATTTCAAGCGTGATTTACGGACCTGGAGATCTTCACAATGCACACTCCGTGAACGAGGAGGTATCGATTGAGCAGCTGGTAGATTATACGAAAATTATGCTCAATTTTATCATCGGCTGGTGCAGCTGTAAAAAAGAACAGTGACCATGAAAATTTTTTCTTGCTGACAAGGTTCAGCCCGCCCGTTCATATACTTGAAAAAAGGACGGAAAAAGGACGTGATGGAATGATCAGCATTTCAGAATTTCAGGTGAAGGATGTCGTCAATGTCTCAAACGGAAAAAAGCTGGGGAGCATTGGTGATATAGATATCAATGTGACCACTGGCAAAATTCAGGCGATCATACTAGGAGGAAATGGGAAAGTTCTCGGATTTTTTGGAAAAGAAGAGGAATTGGTCATTCCATGGCGAAATATAGTAAAAATCGGGGAAGATGTAATCTTGGTCCGATTAAATGAACCGCATGCATAACCTGCTCGTCTGCCGCGGATTGGCAAATGCCGGAAGTCTGGATTCTTCCGGCACATTTCATTTAGAAATATGCAAATCGGCGCTCAACGAATGCAGAAAGATGTGGTAAAATAAGTGGGAAATTCCGCTTTTTTAAATGTTTGTCGAAAGGTTGGATCATCATGAATACATATCACCCATTCAGTCTTACCACACCCTCGACACTCATGATACAAGACTGGACACAAACGAATCAAAACAACAGAGAAGTCATTGCCGGATTTACTACGAAAAACGGCGGTGTCAGCCAAAAGCCTTTTGAATCGTTAAATACAGGATTGCACGTTCATGACAAAGATGCAGATGTAGTTAAAAATCGTGAATATATTGCCGATATGTTTAATATTGATTTGCAGTCTTGGGTATTTGCTGATCAGACACATGATAATCGCGTTCAGAAAGTGACGCAGAGGGATAGGGGAAAAGGCGCCCGTGAGTATCACACAGCTCTAAAAGCAACGGACGGGCTCTATACAAATGAAAAGAATGTGTTTTTGGCATTATGCTTTGCTGATTGTGTGCCTCTTTTCTTTTATGATCCGGTTAAATCGCTTGTCGGGGTCGCCCATGCCGGGTGGAAAGGCACTGTCAAACAGATTGGCAGAGAAATGGTGAAGCAATGGACCGAGCAGGAAGGTTCAAATCTCTCAGATATTTATGCTGTTATAGGACCGTCTATCAGCGGAGCATGCTATACAGTAGACGACCGTGTCATGGATGCTGTCCGGGCATTGCCAGTTTCAGCAGAACGTGCCGTAAATCAGACGGCACAGGCACAATATCAGCTTGACCTGAAAGAGCTGAACCGCCTTATATTGATCGACAGCGGTTTGGCAAATGAACAGATTTCTGTCAGTGGTTTATGCACGGAAAGTGAGCCGTCTCTTTTCTATTCTCACCGCCGCGATCAGGGGAAAACTGGACGGATGATGTCCTTTATCGGAATGAAGGAGGCATAAAAGATCTTGCGTGTTGTTGATAATTTACGACATATAAACGAACGAATAAACGAAGCATGTAACAGATCGGGCCGCAGCTCCGATGAAGTTACGGTTATTGCAGTCACAAAATATGTATCGCCTGAAAGAGCACAGGAGGCAGTGGATGCGGGCATCACCTGCCTCGGAGAGAATCGGGATGCGGAACTGCTCCGCAAACAGGAAATGATAAAAGGGGATCCGGAATGGCATTTTATCGGCAGTCTGCAATCAAGAAAAGCAAAAGCTGTCGTCAATTCGGTTTCCTATATCCATTCCTTAGACCGGCTCTCATTAGCGAAAGAAATTGAAAAACGGGCTGAAGGTACTGTGCAATGCTTTGTGCAGGTCAATACCTCTCTTGAGCTTTCTAAACACGGCATGAAAAAAGAAGAAGTCATTCCATTCATACAGGAGCTTTCCGGTTTCGAACACATCGTTGTGGCCGGACTGATGACTATGGCTCCGCTGACTGATGATCAAGATGAGATCAGAAGCTGTTTCAGAGCGCTGAGAGAACTCCGTGATCAGGTTCAGGAGCTGAAACAGCCGAACGCTCCGTGTACTGAACTGTCGATGGGCATGTCAAATGATTTTGAAATTGCAATTGAAGAAGGGGCTACTTATATTAGAATCGGCTCATCGTTAGTCGGAAATGAAACAGGGGGTGTACAGCAATGAGCATGAAAAATAAACTGAAAAACTTTTTCTCAATGGAAGATGAAGAATACGAATATGAATATATTGAGACAGAGCAAGAATCTCATGAAGAGCATGAGCAAAAAGAAAAACCGGCTTATACCGCAAACAAACCTGCGGGCAAACAGAATGTAGTGAGCTTGCAAAGTGTTCAGAAATCCTCTAAAGTGGTGTTGAGTGAGCCGCGCGTTTATGCGGAGGCGCAGGAAATAGCCGACCATTTGAAGAACCGGCGGGCAGTTGTCGTCAATCTTCAGCGGATACAGCATGACCAGGCTAAGCGGATTGTTGACTTTTTAAGCGGAACCGTTTATGCCATTGGCGGCGATATTCAAAGAATCGGCTCGGATATTTTCCTCTGCACGCCTGACAACGTAGATGTATCAGGCACAATTTCTGAGCTCATATCTGAAGACGAACATCAGAGGTGGTAAAGCGAGATGATCCTTTATCAAGTTTTTTCGGTTTTAAGCTTATTAATCACAATCTACTCATTTGCCCTGATCATATATATTTTTATGTCATGGGTGCCGAGTACAAGGGAAACGGCAGTCGGGCGTTTTTTAGCTTCGATTTGTGAACCATATCTCGAACCATTTAGAAAAATCATCCCTCCGATCGCAATGCTGGATATTTCACCGATCGTAGCTATACTTGTGCTTCGGTTTGCGACAACCGGCTTGTGGGGGCTTTATCGCATGATTGCGTTTTAATGTGACAGTTTGATAGGGGCTTGGCAGCAGCCAAGCCTCTTTACATAGAAGGGAAAGACGATGAGCGATATATATCAGCACTTCAGAAAAGACGAGCGGGCCTTTATTGACCAGGCGCTCGAATGGAAAGGAATTGTCCAGGAGCAGTACAGAATGAAGCTGACCGACTTTTTAGACCCCCGAGAGCAGGTCATCCTTTCTGCTGTTACGGGACAGGCTGACGTTGGGCTTGCTTTTTCCGGCGGCTATGACAGAGCGGAGCGAAAACGGGCGATTCTGTATCCAGAGTACATCACTCCGGAAGAATCGGATTTTGAACTGCAGGCGTTTAACGTCCGTTATGCTGAAAAGTTTGTCTCTGTAGATCATCGTTCTCTGCTTGGTGCATTAATGGGCATAGGCTTAAAGCGGCAAAAGTTTGGTGACATCGTGTTTTCTGAGACATCAGTGCAATTGATTGTCTCAGCCGATACCGCTGATTTTGTGGCGGCACAGCTGACCCAAGCAGGCAAAGCGGCGGTCAGCCTAGAGAAAATTGACTTGTCAGACCTTAACATTCCAGCAGTTGATGTCGAAATAAGAGATGACACGGTTTCTTCTTTAAGGCTTGACGCCGTCTGCGCCTCTATGAGCAGACAATCCCGCCAGAAATCACAGACGCTTGTGAAAAACGGCCTCGTGAAAGTGAACTGGAAGGTAGTTGAAGACCCTTCATACATGGTGGCAGAAGGGGACATGCTCTCTATCAGAGGCTTTGGCCGATGCAGCTTAACAAAAATCGAAGGAAAAACCAAAAAAGACAAATGGAGAGTTACGTTTGAGCGACAAAAATAGTCGGTTTTTCAGTTTTTTTCTCCATCTGTGCGAAATTTGTTTTATAATGTGAACTAGATAACCGTACTGAAATGTAAAAATGGAGGTGGCATCATGCCATTAACGCCAAATGATATTCACAACAAGACGTTTACAAAAAGTTTTCGCGGATATGATGAAGATGAAGTAAATGAATTCCTAGCGCAAGTCAGAAAAGATTACGAAATTGTTCTCCGTAAGAAAACTGAGCTTGAAGCGAAAGTCAATGAGCTTGATGAAAGAATCGGACACTTTGCCAATATTGAAGAAACGCTGAATAAATCGATTTTAGTTGCTCAAGAAGCGGCTGAAGACGTAAAACGCAATTCTCAAAAAGAAGCAAAGCTGATCGTTCGGGAAGCGGAGAAAAACGCTGATCGCATTATCAACGAATCTTTATCAAAATCAAGAAAAATTGCCATGGAAATTGAAGAGCTGAAAAAACAGTCTAAAGTTTTCAGAACACGTTTCCAAATGCTGATTGAAGCTCAGCTCGATCTTCTGAAAAATGACGATTGGGATCATCTGCTTGAGTATGAAGTCGACGCAGTATTTGAGGAAAAGGAATAAATTCTCTGATTATCTTGACATTTTCTTAGCTTGTCGAATATAATACGTTCATAAATTCAGATGAAAAAACGGTTGAAAGGGACAGTCATGTTTCCTTCAGGCCTTTATAGCGACCCGGAGATGGTGAGAGTCCGGGATGGCCGGAATCATGTAGATCAGCCCTTAAGTTTCCTTTCTGAACTCACAGTAGGTTAGGACGTTCATCACGTTACGATGCTCGAGAGGAAAAAGCGTATGCTTGCTTTTTCTAAAAGGGTGGTACCGCGAGATAAGCTTTCTCGTCCCTTATGGGATGAGAGGGCTTTTTTTATTTTCTGAAAAAATGCAGTGGAGGAATGAAAATGGATTTTAAAGACACGCTCTTAATGCCGAAAACAGATTTCCCGATGCGTGGAAATTTGCCAAACCGTGAGCCTGACATTCAAAAGAAATGGGAGGGAGAGGATATCTACCGTCTTGTACAGGAACGGACGAAAGACCGCCCGAAATTTGTTTTACATGACGGACCTCCGTATGCAAACGGCGATATCCATATGGGCCACGCGCTTAACAAGATTTTGAAGGACTTCATTGTCCGCTACAAATCAATGAGCGGCTACAACGCGCCATATGTACCGGGCTGGGATACACACGGATTGCCGATTGAAACGGCTCTCACAAAAAACAAAAAAGTCAACCGCAAAGAAATGTCAGTAGCGGAATTCCGCAAACTGTGCGAAGAGTACGCTTGGAAGCAAATCGAGGGACAGCGTGAGCAGTTTAAACGCCTTGGTGTCCGCGGTGATTGGGAAAACCCATATGTGACATTAAAACCGGAATACGAAGCGCAGCAAATCCGCGTATTTGGTGAGATGGCAAAACGAGGCTACATTTATAAAGGTCTTAAACCGGTTAACTGGTCACCTTCAAGTGAATCTGCTTTGGCTGAAGCCGAGATCGAATATCAAGACAAACGTTCAGCATCTATTTACGTTGCTTTCGGTGTGAAAGACGGAAAAGGCGTTCTTGAAAACGGTGAGCGCATCATCATTTGGACAACAACGCCTTGGACAATTCCGGCGAACCTCGGTATTTCAGTGCACCCTGATCTTGAGTACAGCGTGATTGCAGTAGGTGAAGACCGCTTTGTCGTAGCAAGTGCTTTAGTCGAAAATGTTGCATCTGCATGCGGATTTGATCAATATGAAGTGACAAGAACGATCAAAGGGAAAGACCTTGAGAACATTATCGCTGAACACCCGCTATATGGCAGAGACTCTCTCGTTATGCTTGGCGAACACGTAACAACTGATGCCGGAACAGGCTGCGTTCATACAGCGCCGGGGCACGGGGAAGATGACTTTATCATCGGCCAAAAATACGGTTTAGATGTGCTATGCCCAGTTGATGCAAAAGGTGTAATGACAAGCGAAGCTCCGGGCTTTGAAGGCATGTTCTATGATGACGCGAACAAAGCGATCACACAGCAGCTAGATGAAAAAGGCGCGCTTGTGAAGCTTGAATTCATTACACACTCTTATCCGCACGATTGGAGAACAAAGAAACCAACCATTTTCAGAGCGACAGCGCAATGGTTTGCGTCTATTAAAGATTTCAGATCAGATCTGCTGGATGCCATTAAAGAAACCAAATGGGTTCCTGAATGGGGCGAGCAGCGTTTGCACAACATGGTTCGTGACCGCGGAGACTGGTGTATTTCCAGACAGCGTGCATGGGGAGTGCCGATTCCGGTATTTTATGCTGAAAACGGAGAACCGATTATTACGGATGAAACCATTGAACATGTTTCTGAATTGTTCAGGCAGCACGGATCAAACATTTGGTTTGAAAAAGAAGCGAAGGATCTTCTTCCGGAAGGCTTTACACATCCTGGCAGCCCGAACGGCACATTTACAAAAGAACAGGACATCATGGATGTTTGGTTTGATTCAGGATCTTCTCATCAAGCGGTGCTTGAAGAGCGTGAAGATCTCGTTCGCCCGGCTGATTTATATCTAGAAGGATCGGACCAATATCGTGGCTGGTTTAACTCATCTCTTTCTACAGCAGTAGCCGTAACAGGAAAAGCGCCATATAAAGGTGTGCTCAGCCATGGGTTCGCACTGGATGGAGAAGGACGCAAGATGAGTAAATCGATCGGTAACGTCGTTGTTCCAGCTAAAGTTATGAAACAGCTTGGTGCCGACATCTTGAGATTATGGGTGTCTTCAGTTGATTATCAGGCGGACGTTCGCGTGTCTGACGCCATTTTGAAGCAAGTTGCTGAAGTATACCGTAAAATCCGCAATACGTTCCGTTTCCTTCATGGCAACCTATTCGATTTTGATCCAAAAACGAATGCGGTGGCTGTCGAAGATCTTCGCGAAGTGGACCAATATATGCTGATTAAACTGAACAAACTGATTGATAAAGTGAAAAAAGCGTATGATGAGTATGAATTTGCGGTTGTGTATCACAGCATCCATAATTTCTGCACAATCGAATTGAGCTCATTCTATCTTGATTTCGCAAAAGATATTGTCTACATCGAGCATGCGGATCATCCGGATAGACGCAGCATGCAGACAGTATTCTATGAAACGCTTCTTGCATTAGTGAAGCTTTCAGCGCCTATCCTTCCTCATACGGCTGACGAATTATGGTCTCATTTAACATTTGTTGAAGAGCAGAGCGTTCAGCTGACAGATATGCCGGAAACAATCACGGTTCCAAACAGCGAAGCGACAGAAGATAAATTTGACCGCTTTATGGCTTTCCGTGATGATGTGCTAAAAGCGTTAGAAACTGCGCGGAATGAAAAAATTATCGGTAAATCATTGGAAGCCAACCTGAAATTGTATCCAAACAAAGAAAACCAAGAGCTTTTGGCTTCCATTAAAGAAAATCTTTCTCAGCTGTTTATTGTTTCTGAACTGACAATCAGCGAAGAAAATGAAGCGCCGAACGATGCGCAAAGCTTTGCGACAGGTAAAATCGCTGTCGAGAAAGCCGAAGGCGAAATGTGTGAGAGATCCCGTGTGATTTCAAAAGATGTAGGTGCAAATCCAAAATATCCTACACTTTCACTGCGAAACGCTGAAATCGTTGAAAAATACTATCAAAAATAATGGAAAAGGGGCCCGGCGTAAAAGCCGGGCTTTTTTTGTGCCAAGAGTGACATCGTTTAGAACGGCAGGAAAAATCTTATGGGCTTTAGATCATCATTCACAGGCAACAATATAGGTACTACGTTAAGAGCAGGAGTTGTGATGAATGAATGATCAACTGACCGCAATATATACGGAACTTCTTCTGACGAAAGAAGAATTACAGTCGAGATTATTTGAGTATTCTTGCTTTCAGGTTTCAACAAGCCCGCAAGCAGCAATCAATCATAAACAAAAAGCAACTCTGATCTATCACATTAAAGAAGAGCTTCAAGATGTACTCCTCGCATTGTCCAAAATCGAAAACGGCACTTTCGGATACTGTGAAGAAACCGGGGCTCCCATTCCTCTTTCAAAGCTTGCTGTGCTGCCGACTGCCCGCACAGCAAACGATTTTCTTTACTCTGTCCAATTTGAAAAAAAATCGCTTCCGCTGTGGAAATCAACGGATATCGAATATGGTCAGGCACTGTATGAATAACAGTGTCTGGCCGGTTAAAATGCCTGATATTTCTTTACTCCAGTGCTTTTTATTGATAAAATGCATAATGGATTAAAGTAACCGTAAACTGGAGGAACGTTTGTGCTGTATTATGTGATCGCACTACTTATTATTGCAGCCGATCAATTGACAAAATGGCTTGTCGTTAAGAACATGGAGCTTGGACAAAGCATTCCGATCATTGATCAGGTATTCTATATCACCTCCCATCGCAATACGGGTGCTGCATGGGGGATATTAGCCGGTCAGATGTGGTTTTTCTACCTCATTACAACCGCGGTTATTATTGGCATTGTTTATTACATACAGCGTTATACAAAAGGACAAAGGCTTCTTGGCGTGGCCCTCGGACTTATGCTTGGCGGTGCCATCGGCAACTTCATTGATCGCGCTGTCAGACAGGAAGTTGTGGATTTTATCCATGTCATTATTGTGAATTACAATTACCCGATTTTTAACATCGCAGACTCTTCATTATGTGTCGGCGTAATGCTTTTATTTATACAAATGCTGTTGGACAGCGGGAAAAAGAAAAAGGAGCAATACCATGAATCAAATTGATATAACCGCTTCAGAAGAACAAAAAAGTGAGCGGATTGATAAATTTCTGGCATCGGCTGAGAATGATTGGTCGAGAACACAGGTGCAGCAATGGGTGAAAGACGGACAAGTTGTCGTGAACGGAAACCCTGTAAAATCGAATTATAAAATTCAGCCGGGGGATCAGGTGACCGTCACTGTGCCTGAGCCGGAAGCGCTCGACGTGCTGGCAGAACCTATGGATCTGGATATTTACTATGAAGATCAGGATGTGCTGGTCGTCAATAAACCTCGCGGAATGGTTGTGCACCCAGCTCCCGGGCATCTTACGGGTACGCTTGTAAACGGCCTTATGGCTCATTGTACGGATCTTTCCGGAATAAATGGCGTGATGCGTCCGGGGATCGTCCACAGAATCGATAAGGACACGTCCGGCTTATTAATGGTGGCGAAGAATGATATGGCGCACGAGTCACTTGTAAACCAATTGGTCAACAAAACGGTCACGCGGAAATATACGGCAGTTGTCCATGGGCTTATTTCTCACGATGACGGAACAATTGACGCTCCAATTGGACGGGACAAGAAAGACCGTCAAAGTATGACTGTGACGCGTGATGGCAAAAATGCCGTCACTCATTTTCATGTGCTTGAGCGTTTTCAGGATTTTACGTTGGTGGAATGCCAGCTTGAAACAGGAAGAACACATCAAATTCGTGTTCATATGAAATATATTGGATTTCCATTAGCCGGCGATCCAAAATACGGTCCGAGAAAAACGATCGATTTTAACGGACAGGCCCTTCACGCCGGAATTTTAGGTTTTGATCATCCTCGCACTGGCGAATATGTTGAATTTGAAGCGCCGCTTCCGGAGGATATGGCAGAATTAATCGAAAACCTTAGAAATAACGGTTGACAGACTGTTTCTTTTCTGAAATAATAAACGAAGCTGAATAGATTCTTTAAAACAGTCCAGAGAGGCTGAGAAGGATAACGGATAGACGGGATGCGTGTATATGCGCGCACCTTGTCCTAAAACCCCTCTATGCTCTGGCAGGAGGGGTTTTTTCTTCTATATGAACTGTGAGGTGTCACACATTGAATCAAAAAGCTGTCATTCTCGACGAACAGGCAATCAGACGGGCGCTGACCAGGATTGCTCACGAAATGATCGAACGCAATAAAGGAATGAATAACTGCATCCTTGTCGGCATCAAGACAAGAGGGATTTACTTGGCAAAACGCCTTGCGGAACGAATCGAACAGATTGAAGGGAATCCTGTAACAGTCGGTGAAATTGATATTACTCTTTACAGAGACGATCTTTCCAAAAAAACGAGCAACGAAGAACCGCTTGTGAAAGGCGCAGATATTCCAGTAGACATCACAGATCAAAAAGTGATCCTCGTAGATGATGTTCTGTACACCGGAAGAACGGTCAGAGCAGGTATGGATGCGCTTGTTGATGTAGGCAGACCTTCCTCCATTCAGCTGGCTGTACTAGTTGACAGAGGACACCGGGAGCTGCCGATCCGAGCGGATTACATCGGGAAAAACATCCCGACATCAAAGGCTGAAAAGGTTATGGTTCAGCTTGATGAGGTAGATCAAAACGATCTCGTCGCCATTTATGAAAATGAAGAATAGATCACCTTTTTAAAGGCAATCCAGAGAGGTTGCAAAGAGGTGCACAACAAAGTCCCGAAAGTATTCGGCAGGTCTTTGTATGCCTCTTTGCGTAAAAATAGCAAAGAGGTTTTTTTTATACAGTCATTGAGTCATCCTAAAATGAAAGTTAACAATCAGGGGGAAAATCATCATGAGTAAGAAAAAAGTAAATTTAGGAGTCAGGGATGTCCCGACACCTTTCTCTTGGGTTTCATTCAGCCTGCAGCATTTGTTTGCCATGTTTGGCTCAACGATTTTGGTACCGAAGCTGGTCGGAATGAGTCCTGCTGTGGCACTGGTGACAAGCGGC
Source organism: Bacillus sp. VA13 (assembly GCF_055710085.1). NCBI lineage: Bacteria > Bacillati > Bacillota > Bacilli > Caryophanales > Bacillaceae > Bacillus > Bacillus sp. VA13. The sequence continues at coordinate 86,364 of NZ_JBVQPP010000001.1, forward strand.
ATCGGGACACTTGCATACCTTCTTATTACGAAAGGGCAAATTCCGGCGTATCTCGGTTCATCCTTCGCCTTTATTTCTCCGATCATACTGGTAAAAGCGACCGGCGGGCCGGGAGCGGCAATGGTCGGGGCGTTTCTTGCAGGGCTAGTATACGGGCTGATTGCCTTATTGATCAGGCAGCTTGGAACCGGTTGGCTGATGAAGATTCTCCCGCCTGTAGTCGTAGGCCCTGTTATTATCGTCATCGGGCTGGGGCTGGCAAGTACTGCAGTAAACATGGCGATGTACGTTGATCCGAACGCGAGTGAATTGGTCTACAGCTTAAAGCACTTCAGTGTCGCAGGAGTTACGCTGGCGATCACGATTATTTGCGCGATTTTCTTACGAGGATTTTTAAGCCTGATTCCGGTTCTGATCGGAATCATCGGCGGATACCTGTTTGCCCTTACTCAAGGGATTGTCAACTTCCAGCCGGTGCTTGACGCGAAATGGTTTGCGGTGCCTGAATTTATCATCCCGTTTAAAGACTATTCACCGTCAGTAACACTCGGCATCGCAGCAGCAATGGTTCCCGTCGCGTTTGTGACTATGTCGGAGCATATCGGCCACCAAATGGTGCTGAGCAAAGTTGTTGGACAAGATTTCATTAAAAAGCCGGGGCTGCATCGCTCCATTATGGGTGACAGCGTGGCGACAATTCTTGCTTCCCTGATCGGCGGTCCGCCGACAACGACTTACGGGGAAAACATTGGCGTGCTGGCCATCACAAGAGTGTTCAGCGTCTTTGTCATCGGCGGCGCAGCGGTGATTGCCCTTTGCTTCGGTTTTATCGGTAAAATCTCAGCACTGATCAGTTCAGTGCCGTCAGCGGTCATGGGAGGCGTCTCCTTTCTGCTGTTCGGAATTATCGCTTCGAGCGGTCTGAGAATGCTGATTGACAACAAAATTGATTATGAAAACAACAGAAACCTTATTATTACCTCAGTTATCCTTGTGATCGGTGTAGGAGGCGCTTTTATCCAAGTGTCTCAAGGAGGATTCCAAGTGTCAGGAATGGCGCTTGCCGCAATTGTCGGTGTCATCTTAAACCTGATTCTTCCGCAGGCGAAGGAAGAGCAGGCTGACACATCTGAACAACATCATATCTAAAACCTTTTAATGAAAGTCCAGAGAGGCTTGGAAGGGTTATAAAGAGAAGGAAGCTTTCAATGCTGCCCTCTATTTAACCATACCCCGAGTCTATCTAAGACCGGGGTTTTTTCAGCCTTAAAGTTGAAACGAGAGGGGAAAGAACATGAAGCATTTAACGACGATGAGTGAACTTAGCACTGAGGAAATCAAAGATTTGCTTCAAACAGCACAAGACCTCAAAAGCGGAAAAACAGACAATTGGCTTACGGGAAAATTTGCAGCGAACCTGTTTTTTGAACCGAGCACGAGAACCCGGTTCAGCTTTGAGGTCGCAGAAAAAAAGCTGGGCATGAATGTGCTGAACCTTGATGGAACAAGCACAAGCGTGCAAAAAGGCGAAACCTTATATGACACTATCCGAACGCTCGAATCAATTGGTGTGGACGTGTGCGTCATCAGGCACAGCGAGGATGAGTACTATAAAGAGCTTGTCAGCCAGATAAACATCCCGATTTTGAATGCGGGAGACGGATGCGGTCAGCATCCGACACAATCACTGCTTGATTTAATGACGATTAATGAAGAGTTCCATACGTTCAAAGGGCTTACCGTCTCCATTCACGGCGATATCAAGCACAGCAGAGTGGCTAGATCTAATGCGGAAGTGTTGACAAGATTGGGTGCCCGTGTCCTGTTTTCAGGTCCTTTGGAATGGCAGGATGAAGAAAATTCATTCGGCACGTATGTCTCAATGGATGAAGCAGTTGAGTTTTCCGATGTCGTCATGCTGCTTCGCATTCAAAATGAAAGACATCAGTCCGTTGTCAGCCAGGACGGCTATTTAAACAAATACGGCTTGACCGTAGAACGGGCTGAGCGTATGAAGCAGCATGCGATCATTATGCATCCAGCTCCGGTAAACAGAGGAGTGGAGATTGATGACAGCTTAGTAGAATGCGGAAAATCAAGAATCTTCAAGCAAATGCAAAATGGCGTATTTATCAGAATGGCAGTGATACAGCGTGCCTTACAAACCAAAGTGAAAAGAGGAGAAGCAGCGTATGTCATATCTCATTAAAAACGGCTGGATACTTAACGAAAATGGTGAAAAAACAGAAACGGATATTCGAGTGACGGGAGAAATCATCTCCGAAATCGGTCAGCTTGATGCAACGGATGAAGAAACGGTAATTGATGCAAAAGGATTGCTCGTTTCACCAGGGTTTGTTGATCTCCACGTACACTTCAGAGAGCCGGGCGGAGAGAAAAAAGAAACCATTGAAACCGGTGCAAAAGCAGCGGCGCGCGGCGGCTATACAACAGTAGCAGCAATGCCGAATACGCGGCCGGTTCCTGATACGAAGGAGCAGATGGAATGGGTGCAAAACCGTATTAAAGAAACATCATGCGTCAGAGTTCTTCCATATGCATCCATTACGATCAGACAAATCGGTGATGAGATGACAAACTTTGAAGCTTTAAAAGAAGCCGGAGCATTTGCTTTTACAGATGACGGCGTCGGTATACAGACAGCAGGAATGATGTATGAAGCAATGAAACGGGCAGCTGCGATCGACAAAGCGATTGTCGCACATTGCGAAGACAACTCCTTAATTTACGGAGGCAGCGTTCATGAGGGGACATTCTCCAAAGCGAACGGGCTCAACGGCATTCCTTCTGTGTGTGAATCAGTTCATATTGCCCGCGATGTATTGCTGGCTGAGGCTGCAAACTGCCATTACCATGTATGCCATATCAGTACGAAAGAATCTGTCAGGGTCGTACGTGATGCGAAAAAAGCAGGAATCAGAGTGACAGCAGAAGTGTCACCACACCATTTGCTGCTTTGTGATGAGGACATTCCGGGACTTGACACAAATTATAAAATGAATCCTCCTCTCCGCAGTGCAGAAGACAGAGCGGCTTTAATCGAAGGTCTTTTAGACGGAACGATTGATTTTATCGCAACAGACCATGCGCCGCATACAGAAGAAGAGAAAAATACAGAAATGAAGCTGGCGCCATTTGGAATTGTCGGCTTAGAAACAGCGTTCCCGCTCCTATACACACACTTTGTCAAAAATGGCAGCTGGTCGCTGAAACAGCTGATTGATTACATGACAATCAAACCATGCGAAGCGTTCGGTCTCCCATACGGAACATTACAAACGGGGCGAGTTGCTGACATTACGTTAATCGATTTGGAAAAAGAAGCAGTTATAGACAAAGAGACATTTTTATCAAAGGGAAAAAACACACCATTTAACGGCATAAGCTGCACCGGCTGGCCGGTCGCTACAATTGCGGCAGGGAAGCTTGCTTATGAGGAAGGGAGACTTGTCAAATGAAGAGACGATTAGTATTGGAAAACGGAGCGGTATTCGAGGGAGAAGCCTTCGGAAGCTTAGAACACAGCATGGGAGAAGTCGTTTTTAACACTGGGATGACAGGCTATCAGGAAATTTTATCTGATCCTTCTTACTGCGGGCAGATCGTAACATTAACGTACCCGCTCATCGGAAATTACGGCATCAACCGTGATGATTTTGAATCAATTACCCCTTTTGTGAAAGGGCTGATCATCAAAGAATTGTGTGAACTGCCTTCCAACTGGCGTTCAGCATACACATTAGATGAGTATTTAAAAATGAAAAACATTCCGGGACTGCAGGGAATTGATACAAGAAAGCTGACAAGAATGATCCGCACGGCAGGCGCACTAAAAGGAACATTCGCTTCACCTGATGAAGATATCGAAGCAGTGCTGAAAAGACTGAACGAAACTGAACTGCCGAGAAATCAAGTATCCCAAGTATCGGCCAAAACCGCATATCCGAGCCCTGGAAGAGGCAAACGCATTGTCTTGGTTGACTTCGGCATGAAGCACGGCATTCTTAGAGAGCTGAACAAACGAAAATGTGACGTCATCGTTGTGCCTTACAACATTACAGCGGAAGAAGTGCTCCAGCTGAAACCGGACGGCATCATGCTTTCTAATGGACCTGGAGATCCGAAAGATGTGCCTGAAGCGATTGAAATGATTAAAGGTGTTCTCGGAAAAGTGCCATTATTCGGAATATGTCTCGGCCACCAGTTATTCGGGCTGGCGTGCGGAGCGAATACTGAAAAAATGAAATTCGGCCACAGGGGTTCAAACCACCCGGTAAAAGAGCTGGCTACCGGAAAAGTCGCCTTAACATCTCAAAACCATGGCTATACAGTCTCATCCATCAGCGAAACAGAACTGGAAGTGACGCATATCGCAATTAACGACGATACGATTGAAGGGCTGAAGCATAAAACACTGCCGGCATTTACGGTTCAATATCATCCTGAAGCCTCACCTGGTCCTGAGGATGCCAACCATCTATTTGACAGATTCATCGAAATGATCGAAACAACAGAGAAAGAAGGGGAAGCGGTATGCCAAAACGCGTAGACATTAACAAAATTTTAGTAATCGGATCTGGACCGATTATCATCGGCCAAGCAGCAGAATTTGACTATGCGGGAACACAAGCCTGCCTTGCTTTGAAAGAAGAAGGCTATGAGGTCATCCTTGTCAACTCAAACCCTGCCACGATCATGACAGATACAGAAATGGCTGACCGGGTTTACATCGAACCACTCACTCCTGAATTCCTGACGCGAATCATCAGAAAAGAGCGCCCGGATGCCATTCTTCCTACTCTCGGAGGCCAAACCGGTTTGAATCTTGCGGTTGAGCTTTCTGAAAGAGGCGTGCTGGAAGAGTGCGGCGTCGAAGTGCTTGGCACGAAGCTGTCTGCGATTCAGCAGGCTGAAGACCGCGACTTGTTCAGAACACTTATGAATGATCTGAATGAACCGGTGCCAGAAAGTGAGATTATCCACTCTCTGGAAGAAGCAGAAAACTTCGTCAGCCAAATTGGTTTCCCTGTTATTGTCCGCCCGGCATATACATTAGGCGGAACAGGCGGAGGCATCTGCTCGAATGAAACAGAGCTGAAAGAAATTGTTGAGAACGGCTTAAAATTAAGCCCGGTGCATCAATGTCTGCTTGAAAAAAGCATCGCCGGCTATAAAGAAATCGAGTATGAAGTCATGAGAGACAGCCAGGACCACGCCATTGTCGTTTGTAATATGGAGAACATTGATCCAGTCGGAATCCACACTGGAGACAGTATTGTTGTCGCGCCAAGCCAAACGCTCAGCGACCGCGAATATCAGCTCTTGCGGAATGTATCGTTAAAACTGATCCGCGCGCTTGGAATCGAAGGCGGATGTAACGTACAGCTCGCTTTAGATCCAGACAGCTTCCAATACTACATTATTGAAGTAAACCCGCGGGTCAGCCGTTCATCTGCCCTTGCATCAAAAGCAACGGGATATCCGATTGCAAAGCTTGCTGCTAAAATCGCTGTCGGCCTTTCATTAGATGAAATGATGAACCCGGTGACAGGAAAAACATATGCAGCATTTGAACCGGCTCTTGACTACGTCGTATCAAAAATTCCGCGCTGGCCGTTTGATAAGTTTGAATCAGCAAACAGAAAGCTCGGCACGCAAATGAAAGCGACAGGAGAGGTCATGGCGATCGGCCGCACGCTTGAAGAGTCATTGCTGAAGGCTGTGCGTTCACTGGAAGCGGATGTGTATCATCTTGAATTGAAAGACGCTGCTGACATTTCCGATGAGCTTCTTGAAAAACGAATTAAAAAAGCCGGTGATGAACGCTTATTCTACTTAGCTGAAGCGTACAGAAGAGGCTACACGGTAGAAGACCTCCATGAATTTTCCACGATCGATGTCTTCTTCCTGCATAAGCTGTTCGGAATCGTACAGTTTGAAAAAGAACTGAAGGCGAATGCGGGTGATACTGACGTACTGAGACGGGCAAAAGAACTCGGATTCTCTGATAAGTACATCAGCCGTGAGTGGGAAATGAAAGAATCGGAGCTTTACAGCTTAAGAAAACAAGCGGGAATTGCGCCGGTATTCAAAATGGTGGATACGTGCGCGGCGGAATTTGAATCAGAAACGCCATACTTCTACAGCACATACGAAGAGGAAAATGAATCTGTCGTTACAGATACGAAAAGTGTGATGGTTCTTGGTTCGGGGCCGATTCGAATCGGTCAGGGTGTTGAATTCGACTACGCGACTGTTCACTCTGTATGGGCAATTAAACAAGCAGGCTATGAAGCCATTATTGTCAATAACAACCCGGAAACCGTTTCAACAGATTTTAGTATCTCAGACAAGCTGTACTTTGAGCCGCTTACGATTGAAGATGTCATGCACATCATTGACCTCGAACAGCCGGTGGGCGTTGTCGTACAGTTCGGCGGACAAACTGCCATTAACCTTGCTGACGAGCTTTCTGCACGCGGAGTGAAAATCCTTGGGACTTCGTTAGAAGATTTAGACCGTGCGGAAGATCGGGATAAATTCGAACAAGCGCTTGGTGAACTCGGTGTTCCGCAGCCGCTTGGCAAAACAGCGACATCAGTTGATCAGGCGGTAAGCATCGCGAGTGATATCGGATATCCGGTACTGGTGCGCCCTTCCTATGTGCTTGGCGGCCGTGCGATGGAGATTGTTTATCATGAAGAAGAACTGCTTCATTACATGAAAAACGCAGTCAAAATCAATCCGCAGCACCCTGTATTAATTGATAGATATTTAACTGGGAAAGAAATTGAAGTGGATGCAGTATCTGATGGTGAAACAGTCGTCATTCCGGGAATTATGGAACACATTGAACGTGCGGGCGTTCACTCCGGAGACTCAATCGCTGTTTATCCGCCTCAGTCACTCACAGAGGACATTAAGAAAAAAATTGAACAATACACGATCGCACTTGCTAAAGGGCTGAACATTGTCGGTTTGCTCAATATTCAGTTCGTCTTATCACAAGGCGAAGTGTACGTGCTCGAAGTAAATCCGAGATCAAGCAGAACCGTACCGTTCTTAAGCAAAATCACGGGTATCCCAATGGCGAACATTGCTACAAAAGTCATTCTCGGCCAAAAGCTGGCTGCGTTTGGCTATACAGAGGGCCTTCAGCCTGAACAGCAAGGTGTATTTGTAAAAGCGCCGGTCTTCTCCTTCGCTAAGCTGAGAAGAGTGGACATTACGTTAGGGCCTGAAATGAAATCAACAGGTGAGGTCATGGGGAAAGATTCCACCCTTGAAAAAGCGCTCTATAAAGCTCTGATTGCTTCAGGCATTCAAATCCCTAACTACGGATCCGTGCTTTTAACAGTGGCTGATAAGGATAAAGAAGAAGGGCTTGCCATCGCTAAGAGGTTCCATGCGATCGGCTACAACATTTTAGCGACTGAAGGAACGGCAGGTTACTTGAAAGAAGCTTCAATTCCAGCGAAAGTCGTCGGGAAAATCGGCCAAGACGGCCCGAACTTGCTTGACGTGATCAGAAACGGAGAAGCGCAGTTTGTCATCAATACGCTGACAAAAGGAAAGCAGCCGGCAAGAGACGGATTTAGAATCAGACGTGAATCAGTAGAAAACGGTGTTGCCTGCTTAACATCTTTAGATACGGCAGAAGCGATATTGCGAGTGCTGGAAAGCATGACATTCCGTGCTGATCAAATGCCGGCAGTCAACACAAATCAGGAGGCGGCAGTCACTATATGAAAAAAGCGTATTTGACAGTATGTTCTAACCAGCAAATTGCAGACCGGGTGTATCAAATGGTTCTGAAAGGGGAGCTTGTCCAAGGGTTTACAACCCCGGGACAGTTCCTTCATCTGAAAGTGAGCGAAGCGGTTACGCCTCTTTTGAGAAGACCAATCAGCATCGCCGACGTCAACTTTGAAAAAAATGAAGTCACCATCATTTATCGAGTAGATGGGGAAGGAACAAGACTCTTGTCACTGAAGCAGCAGGGAGAACTTGTGGATGTCCTCGGGCCTTTGGGAAATGGCTTTCCTGTCAATGAAGTCCAACCCGGAAAGACGGCTTTGCTGGTAGGAGGCGGTGTAGGTGTTCCGCCTCTCCAAGAGCTGTCGAAACGCTTGAACGAAAAAGGGGTAAAGGTCATACACGTGCTAGGGTTCCAATCGGCAAAGGATGTTTTTTACGAAGAAGAATGCCGGCAGTACGGAGACACGTATGTGGCAACAGCTGACGGAACCTATGGGGAAACCGGGTTTGTTACAAATGTGATTAAACAGAAAAATCTAGAGTTTGACATTCTCCTCAGCTGCGGGCCGACACCGATGCTGAAGGCATTAAAACAGGAATATGCCCATAAAGAAGTTTACCTGTCCATGGAGGAACGAATGGGCTGCGGAATCGGCGCCTGCTTCGCGTGTGTGTGCCATACAAACGAAAGTGAGACATCCTACGTAAAAGTATGTCTCGACGGACCTGTATTTAAAGCTCAGGAGGTGGCGCTGTAATGCTAGAGGTGAAATTGCCGGGACTTGATTTGAAAAATCCGATCATTCCTGCATCAGGCTGCTTCGGTTTTGGAAAAGAGTTTGCGCGTCTTTATGATTTATCTTGTCTCGGAGCAATTATGATCAAAGCTACGACAAAGGAGCCTCGCTTCGGGAACCCGACGCCTAGGGTAGCTGAGACTGGCGCCGGAATGCTCAATGCGATCGGTCTCCAAAATCCGGGGCTGGAAAGCGTTTTGCAAAATGAGCTGCCGTGGCTTGAGCAGTTTGATACGCCGATCATTGCAAATGTCGCAGGTTCTCAAGTCGAGGATTATGTTGAAGTTGCAGAGCATATCAGCAAAGCGCCTAATGTTCATGCACTTGAATTGAACATTTCCTGTCCGAATGTGAAAACAGGCGGAATCGCTTTTGGCACGAACCCTGAAATGGCTGCTGATTTGACGAAGGCGGTTAAAGAGGTTTCAGAAGTACCCGTTTATGTAAAGCTTTCCCCGAACGTGGCAAATATCACGGAAATTGCATCTGCGATCGAAGAGGCGGGAGCGGACGGTCTTACGATGATTAACACATTAATCGGCATGAGGCTTGATTTAAAATCAAGCAAGCCGATATTAGCGAATAAAACAGGGGGGCTTTCCGGCCCTGCCGTGAAGCCGGTTGCCATTCGCATGGTGTATGAAGTCAGCCAAGCGGTCAATATCCCGATTATCGGAATGGGAGGCGTGCAGACGGCCGAAGATGCATTGGAGTTTCTTCTCGCGGGAGCAAGCGCGGTCGCTGTCGGAACAGCAAACTTTGTGAATCCTTTTGCATGCCCGGACATGATTGAACAGCTTCCATCTGTTTTGCGTCAATACGGCTATCAATCAATTGAAGAATGCATCGGAAGGAGCTGGAACCATGAAAAACAACCTGCCCATCATCGCGCTTGATTTTGCATCAGCTGAAGAAACACTTGCGTTCTTAGCGCCTTTTCAACAAGAACCGTTATTTGTAAAGGTTGGAATGGAACTTTTTTATCAAGAAGGGCCTTCTATAGTTAAACAATTAAAAGAAAGAAATTGCGAGCTGTTTTTAGATTTAAAGCTTCATGACATCCCGACCACTGTAAACAAAGCGATGAAGCGCCTTGCCGGTCTCGGGGTGGACCTCGTCAATGTTCATGCGGCCGGAGGCAAAAAAATGATGCAAGCAGCTCTGGAAGGCTTAGAAGAAGGAACGCTTTCCGGAAAAAAACGCCCGTCACTTATCGCGGTAACCCAGCTGACAAGTACATCTGAACAAATGATGAAGAATGAACTGCTGATCGAAAAGCCTCTGATCGACACGGTCGTGCACTACAGCAAGCTGGCAGAAGAAAGCGGGCTTGATGGAGTGGTCTGCTCTGTTCATGAAGCACAAGCCATTTACCAAGCGGTGTCGCCTTCATTTCTGACTGTCACTCCGGGGATCAGGATGTCAGAGGACGCTGCGAATGACCAAATCCGCGTAGCGACACCTGCAATTGCAAAAGAGAAAGGTTCATCAGCGATTGTGGTAGGACGCTCGATTACCAAAGCGAAAGACCCAGTAAAAGCCTATGAAGCTGTCAGACTCGAATGGGAGGGAATCAAATCATGAAACAAATCATCGCAAAACATCTATTAGACATCCAAGCTGTATTTTTACGCCCGAACGAGCCATTTACATGGGCAAGCGGCATTTTATCGCCAATCTACTGTGACAACCGCCTTACGCTATCTTTCCCGGAGGTCAGAAATGATGTCGCCTCAGGTATCAGCAAGCTTGTCGAAGAGCATTTTCCTGAAGCTGAAATGATTGCGGGAACAGCTACAGCCGGTATTCCTCATGCTGCTCTGGCGGCTGACCGTTTGAATCTTCCGATGTGTTATGTGAGAAGCAAGCCGAAAGCGCACGGAAAAGGCAATCAGATTGAGGGAGCTGTTCAAAAGGGGCAAAAAACTGTCGTTATTGAAGACTTAATCTCCACAGGAGGAAGCGTACTTGAAGCTGCGGCAGCTTTACAAGCGGCTGGCTGTGAAGTGCTCGGTGTCGTCTCCATTTTTACGTACGGGCTCCCTAAAGCGCAGGAAGCCTTCGCAAAGGCAGAACTTCCATACTACTCTTTAACTGATTACGATACGCTCACAGAGGTCGCGCTCGAAAACGGAAATATTCATTCGGACGATCTAGAAAAGCTGAAAACGTGGAAACGAAATCCCGAGTCAAAAGATTGGTTTAAAAAATAAGAAATAAATTTCGGTGATGTATAGAGGCTTCAAAGCCTTGTTGTACTTGGAAACAGGCCACTCGGCCTGTTTTTTTATTAATCCTATAAAAAAAGTCGGGTTGACTTATGTTAGAATTGTGCTAAAATTTACTACAAATCTAAAAACTTATCAAGAGCGGCTGAGGGACTGGACCTATGAAGCCCGGCAACCTGCATAGTTTGTAAGGTGCTACTTCCAGCAAAATGAATTCCATTTTGAAAGATAAGGGCTACATGCTGTTCCTGTCTTTCTTTCCGCCGGATTGAAAGTTTTTTATTTTAAGAGGAAAAAAGGCTGTTTGTGATAACAGCAGCCGCGCATCACATTACAATTGGGAAAAGACAACCGGCAGAAAGCTACTGTTTGTTTGTCTCCGAAAGGAGGAAAGAAGAAATGTTAACGTACGATAATTGGGAAGAACCAACGATTACATTTCCGGAAGACGACCCTTATAAAGGAGCGCTTTCAGTTTTAAAGTGGGCATACGGCCATTACGGCAATCAGCTTGTTTATGCCTGCAGTTTCGGAATTGAGGGAATCGTTCTGATTGACTTAATTTATAAAGTAAAAAAAGACGCAGAGATTGTGTTTCTTGATACAGGACTTCATTTTAAAGAAACCTATGAAACGATTGAACGAGTGAAAGAGCGTTATCCGGGTCTTAATATCATCCTGAAAAAACCAGACCTTACCCTTGAGGAGCAAGCCGAAGAACATGGTGACAAACTGTGGGAAAGAGAGCCGAATCAGTGCTGCTATCTTAGAAAGGTTGTTCCTTTAAGAGAGGCGCTTTCAGGACATCCAGCCTGGCTTTCCGGTCTGCGCCGCGATCAAGGGCCAAGCCGTGCCAATACGAATTTCTTAAACAAAGATGAAAAATTCAAATCAGTAAAAGTATGCCCGCTTATCCATTGGACTTGGAAAGACATTTGGAGATACACATCCCGGAATGAGCTGGACTACAATCCGCTTCATGATCAAGGATATCCTAGTATTGGCTGCGCGCCTTGCACGGCTCCTGCTTTTACCGCAGAGGATTTACGTTCAGGCAGATGGAATGGTATGGCGAAAACAGAATGCGGACTGCATGAATAAGGAGCTGCAAAATGGAACTAGCCGCTATTTTATTTAGCTTGTTTTTCGCGATGAATATTGGTGCAAGCGGCGCTGCAGCTTCGATGGGAGTTGCTTACGGCTCTGGAGCCATTAAAAAGAAAACCTACGCTTTGATCCTATGCGCAGTCGGTGTGCTGGCCGGGGCGGTCATTGGCGGGGGCGAGGTTGTAAAAACCATCAGCTCCGGGATTATCCCCGAGCAGACGATTACACTGACGATTGTTTGCATCATTATTGGAGCCGCTGCGCTGTCGCTCTTTACGGCTAATCTTCTCGGCATTCCTTTGTCGACAAGTGAAGTAACAGTCGGCGCAGTTGTCGGCGTGGGAGTGGCTTACAAAGTATTGTTTGTGAACAACCTGCTGGTCATTGTGTCGTTTTGGGTTTTTGTCCCGCTGTTCGCTTTCGGTTTCACATATTTTGTATCTAAGCTGTTTCGTTATTTTAAGATTGAAATTAAATCTTCTAAAAAGCAAAAAATCCTTGGCATTGTTTTGTTAGGTGCCGGATTTTTTGAAGCATTCTCTGCCGGTATGAACAATGTGGCGAATGCCGTTGGCCCGTTAGTGGCGGCCGGTGTGCTGGATGTAACGAAAGGAACCTTATACGGGGGAGCTTTTGTTGCTCTTGGCGCGTTGTTATTAGGCCGGCGGGTGTTAGAAACAAACGGGAAGAAAATTACGAGATTCTCAAAAGGAGAAGGCATTCTCTTATCCGGTACAGGAGCCGGACTGGTGATCATCAGTTCTGTATTTGGGATGCCGGTGCCCTTGGCGCAAGTCACGTCATCGTCTATTATCGGAATAGGCATGGCAAAAAACGGTCCGAACGTGTTCCATAAACAAGTTGTTCAAACGATGCTGAAGGTATGGATTGTATCGCCGTTTTTATCTTTATCAATTTCTTATCTGCTTGTATCCTTGTTTTTAAAAGCGGATTATTATTCAATCTTTATCATGGTAAGTGTGCTTTTAGCGGCGGGCGGTGCCGTCAGCCTGACGAAGGCCATACGTAAAGAGAGACGCTCTGTCCACGAACAAGGCGGGGGAATCTGATCATTAATCTGAGTTATTTTATATGTTAACTAGGAGGAAATCGATATTATGAGCTTAGCACCACACGGAGGAACATTAGTAAACAGAGTAGATGAATCATATGATGTGAGCAGCATTCAAAAAGAAATTGAACTTGATTTGATTTCTTTCGCAGATTTGGAATTAATCGGAATCGGTGCATACAGCCCGATCGAAGGCTTCTTTAATGAAAAAGATTACGTATCTGTTGTCGAAAGCATGCGTCTTTCTTCCGGCGTTGTCTGGTCCCTTCCAATCACGCTTCCGGTTGATGCGCAAAAAGCAGCGGAACTGTCAGTCGGTGAAACGGTAAAGTTAACGTATGAAGGAGAAACATACGGCGTTATCCAAATCGAAGACCTATACGTGCCTGACAAACAAAAAGAAGCTGTCAATGTGTATAAAACGGATGAGCAGGAGCACCCGGGTGTTAAAAAGCTTTTCAGCCGCGGCAATACATACGTCGGCGGACCAATCACATTGACTAAAAAAGCTTCAAAACAGTTCCCTGAGTTTACGTTTGAACCGGCGGAAACAAGACGCCAGTTTGCGGAAAAAGGCTGGGAAACCATTGTTGGTTTCCAAACAAGAAATCCTGTTCACAGAGCGCATGAATACATTCAAAAAACGGCTCTTGAAACAGTAGACGGCTTGTTCTTAAACCCGCTGGTAGGTGAAACAAAATCTGATGACATCCCAGCTGATGTGCGGATGGAAAGCTACCAAGTGCTTCTTGACAATTATTACCCGAAAGACCGCGTGTTCCTCGGCGTCTTCTTAGCGGCGATGCGTTATGCGGGACCGAGAGAAGCCATTTTCCACGCACTTGTCAGAAAGAACTACGGCTGCACGCATTTTATTGTCGGCCGCGATCACGCAGGTGTAGGTGACTATTACGGAACATACGAGGCACAGGAGCTGTTTGACACATTTAAACCTGAAGAGCTCGGGATTACACCGCTGAAATTCGAGCACAGCTTCTTCTGTGAAAAATGCGGAAATATGGGAACGGCGAAAACGTGCCCTCACGGCAGAGAACATCACGTCATCTTATCAGGCACTAAGGTAAGAGGCATGCTGAGAGACGGTGTGCTGCCTCCTGCAGAATTCAGCCGCGCAGAAGTCGTAGAAGTGTTAATCAAAGGTATGAAGAAAAAAGAAGAAGCAGGCGTATCTTAAGGAGGACTGGCAGTGACAAATCGCGATATCGTATGGCATGAAGCCTCTATTACAAAAGAAGAGTATCAGAAAAAAAACAAGCACAAAAGCTCCATTCTCTGGCTGACAGGGTTAAGCGGTTCAGGCAAATCAACCATTGCCAATGCAGCTGCGAGAGAATTGTTTGAGCAGGGCTACCAAGTCATTGTGCTGGACGGGGATAATATCCGTCACGGCTTAAATAAGGATCTTGGTTTTTCTGATGAAGACCGAAAAGAAAACATCCGCCGAATCGGAGAGGTGGCAAAGCTTTTTGTTCAGCAGGGCACCATTGTGATTACTGCTTTTATCTCTCCTTTCCGCGAGGACAGAGAACAGGTTCGCCAGCTTGTGGAAGCAGGCGAATTCAATGAGGTATACATTAAATGCGACCTCGATATTTGTGAACAAAGAGATCCGAAAGGGCTCTACAAAAAAGCTAGAAACGGGGAAATTCCGTTCTTTACGGGAATTGATTCTCCTTATGAAGAGCCGGAAGCACCGGAGCTCGTTCTTGATTCAGGACAGCATGACCGTGAAGCGTGCAAAAATCAGCTGATCGAGTTTGTCAAACAAAAATTGAGCTAAATGTGATCTGCTGTGTTCTTCTCAGATGCCGGAATGCAAGCGAGAACAACATCACAGCGAATGTTCTGGAAGAACTCGAATAGATCGGGGGAAATACGATGGGGAAAGTATATATTGTAGGAGCGGGTCCCGGAGACCCTGATCTGCTCACAATTAAAGCGCTGAAAGCCATTGAAAAAGCTGATGTCATCTTATATGACAGATTAGTAAATAAAGAGATTTTACAATATGCCAAAGAGCAAGCAGACCTGATCTACTGCGGGAAGCTTCCAGATTTTCATACGATGAAGCAGGAAACCATCAATCGATTTCTTGTGAAGTATGCGCAAAAAGGGAAAACCGTTGTCAGACTGAAGGGCGGAGACCCATTTGTGTTCGGCAGAGGAGGGGAAGAAGCGGAATGCCTCTCTGAAAACGGAATTCCGTTTGAAATCATCCCCGGCATTACATCAGGAATTGCGGCAGCCGCTTATGCCGGGATTCCTGTTACTCATCGGGATGCGGGCTCTAACGTCGCTTTTGTAACGGGGCATTATAAAAAAGACGAAGATTTTGAGGAAAAGTGGAAAGCGCTGGCTACAGGAATTGATACACTTGTCATCTATATGGGTATCAAAAACGTGCAGCAGATTGAAAGAAAACTTCTTGAAAACGGCCGGGACGGTTCTACGCCGGCAGCCTTTATTCACTGGGGAACAACGGACAAGCAAAAATCTGTTTTTTGTACAGTTGACACCCTTTCAGAAACGGTGATAAAAGAAGACATTAAAAATCCGAGTTTAATTGTCATTGGAAATGTTGTAAATTATCACTATAAGCTGGAATGGTTTGAATCTGAGCTGAAAAAACAAGATTTAAGCGAGGCGTTGTAAAAATGAAGCAAGCAATTTTATATGTCGGTCACGGCAGTCGGATAAAAAAGGCGCAGCAAGAAGCCGCAGCCTTTTTGGAAGGATGCAAGGCGCACGTCTCTGCGCCTGTACAGGAAATCAGCTTTTTAGAGCTTCAGGAGCCGACAATTGAGACAGGGTTTGAAGCATGTGTGAAGAAAGGCGCCACTCATATCGCAGTGGTGCCTCTGCTTCTTTTAACAGCTGCACATGCAAAACATGATATTCCCGAAGAAATTGCGCGTGCTGCATCCCGATATCCTTCGGTCCGCGTTTCATACGGAAAGCCGATCGGGATTGACGAAGAAGTAGTCAAAGCTGTATATCATCGAATGAAAGACATAAGTGTTCCGTATGAAAATGCCAGAGTTGTGCTCATCGGGAGGGGGAGTTCAGATCCCGATGTAAAAAGAGACGTAACCGGTATTGCCAATCTCCTTCAAAATATGATTCCGGTGAAGGAAGTCATCCCGTGCTTTTTGACAGCATGCGGCCCGAATTACAGAGAGGTTTTTTCAGAACTTAAAAAAGATGACGGCGTGACAACCTTTGTCGTTCCATATTTGCTTTTTACCGGCATGCTGATGAATGAAATCGAACGAGAGGTTCAGACATTAAAGGCTGATAATCCGAATGTCTACCTTTCTTCCTATATCGGTTTCCACCCTCATGTGAAAAACGCATTTTTGAACCGTGTAAGAGAAACTGTCGAAAATCCCGAGGGACAATTTGATTTTGACGGAGGTTCATATGCTCCCGCTGCACATTAGCCTGGAAAAGAAAAAGGTTGTCATTGCGGGCGGCGGCAGCATCGCTCTCAGAAGGCTGAAAACGGTGCTTTCTGAGGGAGCTGATATTACGCTTGTCAGTCCGGATGTTGAACCGGAAATCAAGCAGATGGCAGACAATCGCCGTATCAGATGGATCAGCCGCACGATTGAAAAAGAAGATTATCTCGATGCTTTTTTGATTATTGCCGCGACGGATAATGCGACAGTGAACAAAGAAATTGCTCTAACCGCTTCACCTTTTCAGCTTGTCAATTGTGTCAGTGAAGCTGAGCTTGGCAACGTGTACATACCGAAAATCGTAAAAAGAGGGCATGTCACGGTGTCAGTTTCTACAAACGGAGCCAGTCCAAAGCACACAAAGGAGCTGGCAGAAAAAGTGGATGAGCTGATTGACAGCGATTTTGTCACTGAAGTTGACAGGCTTTATCAGGTAAGAAGAAAGAAATAAGCCAGAGCACACAATGCCCTGGCTTTTTCTTTATGATGCTCAGTTTTTTTTCAGCTTGATGACAGTATCTGCATCAGGTGTGACAAAGACGGTATGCTGGCTGTCATAGGTGACGAAGCCGGGCTTCGCGCCGTTCGGTTTTTTGACATGCCTGATTTTTGTATAATCTACAGGCACTGAACTTGAATCTTTGGCTTTTGAAAAATAAGCTGCAATTGTCGCGGCTTCAATAATTGTTTGCTCATCCGGTTCGCTGCTTCTGATTACAACGTGGGAGCCTGGAATATCCTTCGTGTGAAGCCAAATATCGTCTCTGGCTGCCGCTTTTGTTGTTAAATATTCATTTTGGCGGTTGTTTTTCCCCACTAAAATCGCCAGGCCTGAAGAGGATTCATATGTTTCTAAAACCGGGTTATGCGGTTTTTGTTTTTTCTGTCCTTTTTGCTGCTTAGGGCGTAAATATTTGCCCTCCACAAGCTCCTCCCTGATTTCGCTGATATCTCGAGGAGAAGCGGACGAAAGCTGCTGAATCAGCTGATCAAAGTATTCGATCTCTTCCTGCGCCAGCCTGATTTGCTCCTCGACAACTGCGACCGAATTTTTCGCTTTCTGATACTTCGTGAAGTAGGCCTGAGCGTTTTCAGAAGGCGTTTTGTTCGGGTTTAAAGGAATCGTGATTGTCGGGCTTTCTTCATCGTAATAGTTGATGACCTCAGCCTGTTTATCACCTTTTTTCAGCATATATAAATTAGCAGTTAAAAGCTCCCCGTAAAGCTGAAATTCCTTCGCGTTTTCCGAATACTCCAGTGTTTTCTCTAATTTTTTGATCTTGTTTGCATTTTTCTTCCGTTCATTGACAACAAACCGTTCAAGATCCTGGGCCTGCTGTTTGACCCGGTCTCGTTCAGCTTTTCCGAAGTAAAAACGGTCGAGCAGCTCGCTTAATGAATCAAAACGGCGCGCTTCGCCTTTTAGATGAGTCAGCTCCAGCAGGTAAAAATATTCCTTTCCGTTTACGGTTGTAATGTTGGGAATAAAGCGGTGCTCTTTTACTTCGGCAAAAAGCTCCAGCAATGCTTTTGGCAGTGTGACTTTGTTGGCTAGACCCGCTCTGTGAACCGCTTCTTTGGCAAAGAGCGGAGACACACCTGAAAAGTGTTCGACAATTTGTTTATCCAGCCGTCCTTCTTGAAAACTGAGATGACGTAAAATATCGTCTTCTGTCGCCTCAAGCGGAGAGATTTTGTTCTGGGCTGGCGGAAGCTTATAATCTTGGCCAGGCAGTACTGTACGGTAGCTATTCATTGACGGCGATAAATGCTTAAGCCCGTCGATGATCACATTTTCTACTCCGTCTGTCAAAATGATATTACTGTGGCGTCCCATAATTTCTACATAAAGCTTTCGGACGGTTTCATCGCCAATTTCGTTCCGGCTTTTGATATGAAAAATCATAATGCGGTCTAAGCCCGCTTGTTCAATTTTTTCAATAAATCCGCCTTCGATATGCTTTCTCAGCAGCATGCAAAACATTGGAGGTTCGCTTGGGTTTTCATAAGCTTGCGTCGTGATGTGCACCCGTGAATAGCTCGGGTGTGCCGATAATAATAGTTTTTGGTTTTTTCCATTGGCGCGGATGTGAAAAATCACATCGTGCTTATATGGCTGATGGATTTTCGTAATTCGTCCGCCCGTCATTTTCTCGTTAAGTTCGTGTGTCATTCCGTATGTAAACATGCCATCAAACGACATATGCAATACACCCTCTCATTCTTCCTGCATTCGATAATTATAGCATGAAATGGGACGAGTCAGAATAAGCATGCTTATAGAGTGATATCTCTATAAGAGAGCAGGGGAGTGGACGAGCGGAATGAAGTTTCATGAAATGGGACAAACAGATTTACTAGAGGCAACCAATACGTCCATGAAACAAGGATTAACAGAAAAAGAGGTGAAAAAACGCCTCGATAAGCATGGACCAAACGAGCTGCAAGAAGGAAAAAAAACATCAGCGCTTCTCTTGTTTTTCGCGCAGTTCAAAGATTTTATGGTGCTTGTGCTTTTGGCGGCAACGTTAATCTCAGGATTTCTTGGTGAATACGTAGACGCGGTTGCGATTATTGCGATTGTGTTTGTGAATGGCATACTCGGTTTCTTTCAAGAAAGGCGGGCTGAGCAATCTCTTCAGGCTTTAAAAGAGCTTTCAACACCGCATGTCATGGCGCTCAGGGAAGGAAGCTGGACAAAGATTCCTTCTAAGGAACTTGTGCCGGGCGATATTGTGAAATTTACGAGCGGTGACAGGATTGGAGCAGACGTTCGAATTGTCGAAGCAAGAAGCCTTGAAATAGAAGAATCAGCACTGACTGGGGAATCCATCCCAGTTGTGAAGCATGCCGATAAATTGAAAAAACCGGATGTTTCGCTCGGCGATATTACGAATATGGCATTTATGGGAACGATTGTGACCCGTGGCAGCGGTGTCGGGGTCGTCGTCGGCACCGGAATGAATACGGCAATGGGCAAAATTGCCGACATGCTTGAATCGGCAGGGACACTGTCAACCCCGCTGCAAAGAAGACTGGAGCAGCTCGGGAAGATTTTAATTGTTGTTGCATTGCTTCTGACGGTACTTGTCGTTGCTGTCGGTGTTATCCAGGGTCACGATCTGTACAGCATGTTTTTAGCGGGTGTGTCGTTAGCAGTAGCCGCGATTCCGGAGGGGCTCCCGGCGATTGTAACTGTGGCGCTGTCGCTTGGCGTACAGCGAATGATTAAGCAAAAATCAATCGTAAGAAAGCTCCCTGCGGTTGAAACGCTTGGGTGTGCGTCTATCATTTGTTCGGATAAAACAGGGACAATGACGCAAAACAAAATGACGGTGACACATGTCTGGTCCGGAGGGAAAACATGGAGAGTGACGGGGGCAGGCTATGAACCGAAAGGAAGCTTCACACTGAACGAAAAAGAGGTCAGTGTGAATGAGCATATACCGCTTCAGCAGATGCTCCTGTTCGGAGCGCTTTGTAACAACTCCAATATTGAGAAAAGAGACGGCGAATATGTGCTTGACGGAGATCCAACAGAGGGAGCGCTGCTCACCGCGGCAAGAAAAGGCGGTTTTTCCAAGGAATTTGTTGACTCTCATTACCGGGTGATTGAAGAGTTTCCGTTTGATTCAGCACGGAAAATGATGACTGTCATTGTAGAGGATCAGGACAGAAAGCGGTATATCATTACAAAAGGTGCACCAGATGTACTGATGCAACGCTCTTCCCGTATTTTTTATGACGGCTCAGCAGCTCTTTTCTCAAATGAGAGAAAAGCAGAAACAGAGGCGGTATTAAGACATCTGGCATCCCAGGCGCTCAGAACGATTGCGGTCGCCTACAGGCCGATAAAAGCAGGTGAAACACCGTCTATGGAGCAGGCTGAGAAAGATCTGACGATGCTCGGTCTTTCGGGCATTATTGATCCGCCGCGGCCGGAAGTCAGACAGGCGATTAAAGAATGCCGTGAAGCAGGAATTAAGACCGTTATGATTACAGGCGATCATGTGGAGACAGCTAAAGCGATAGCGAAAGACTTGCGCCTCCTTCCGAAAAACGGCAAAATCATGGACGGCAAGATGCTGAATGAACTTTCTCAAGTAGAACTTTCTAATGTGGTGGAGGATGTGTATGTATTTGCCCGCGTTTCTCCTGAGCATAAACTGAAAATCGTAAAAGCCTATCAGGAAAACGGGCATATTGTGGCGATGACGGGAGACGGCGTCAATGACGCCCCAGCCATTAAACAAGCTGACATCGGAGTCGCTATGGGTATTACAGGGACAGATGTGGCCAAAGAAGCGTCATCCCTTGTTCTCGTGGATGATAATTTTGCAACGATCAAATCTGCGATAAAAGAGGGCAGAAACATCTATGAAAATATCAGAAAGTTTATCAGATATCTGTTGGCTTCTAACGTCGGAGAAATTCTTGTCATGCTGTTTGCGATGCTGCTTGCCCTTCCTTTGCCGCTCGTGCCGATTCAGATTTTGTGGGTCAACTTGGTGACGGACGGATTGCCGGCAATGGCTCTCGGCATGGATCAGCCGGAAGGAGACGTGATGAAACGGAAGCCCCGTCATCCGAAAGAAGGGGTGTTTGCCCGCAAGCTTGGATGGAAGGTCGTCTCCAGAGGTTTTTTGATCGGAGCTGCCACTATTTTAGCGTTTATCATTGTGTATCACCGGAATCCGGAGAATTTGGCTTATGCCCAGACGATCGCGTTTGCCACTTTGGTGCTGGCTCAGCTTATTCACGTTTTTGACTGTCGCAGCGAGACCTCTGTTTTTTCCAGAAATCCGTTTCAAAATCTATACTTACTCGGCGCAGTATTGTCATCAATTTTGCTGATGCTTGTTGTGATCTACTATCCGCCGCTTCAGCCAATTTTCCATACCGTTGCCATCACGCCTGGAGACTGGATGCTCGTCATCGGCATGTCCGCCATCCCTACTTTTTTGCTGGCTGGGTCACTTTTGACAAGAAAAAAATAAATTCATATGATATAATCTTAGGGGTAATAGCATGTCTATTGCCCTTTTATTATGAGAACAGGGAAGAATTGGGTGTTTTAAAATGATACGAAGTATGACAGGCTTCGGCAGTGCAAGCAAAACACAAGATGATCTCTCTGTAAGCGTTGAACTTAAATCTGTGAACTACAGGTTTAAAGAAGTGAACGCTCGTTTGCCAAGGCCTTTGCTATATTTTGAAGATAAGCTGAAACAGACCATTCTGCAGCATATCCAGCGCGGAAGAATTGAGCTTTTCGTATCAGTTGACAGCGATATGCTTGTAGAGAAAAGGCTTGAAATTGATTGGGCGCTGCTTGATGAGTTTGTCGCAGCTGCGGGAAATATGAAAAAGCGGTATCAATTGTCTGCAGAGCCTGATGTAATGGATTTCTTTAAGCTTGACCATGTGGTCCAGATTCATGAAGAACAGACGAAAAATGACAAGCTGGAGGCGTTAATCACCGCTGCTGCAGAGGAAGCGGTAAAAGGTCTCTGTAAAATGCGTGAAAAAGAGGGGCTGCTTTTAGCGAAAGACTGCCTGAAGCATATTGATCAGCTTGAAGAGCTGGTGAAAGAAACTGAATTGCTGGCAGCGGATGTCGTATCTCGTTATCGGGAACGGCTGTACGCTAGAATAAAAGAATGGACTGAAGATGTATTAGACGAGAGCCGGCTTGTAACAGAATGTGCAATTTTTGCAGACCGCTCTGATATTACTGAAGAGATTACCAGGCTGAAGAGCCACTTCGCCCAGTTTCGTGATATATTAGCTGGTGGCGGAGCTGTCGGGCGCAAACTCGACTTTCTCGTTCAGGAGCTGAATCGGGAAGCAAATACAATTGGCTCAAAAGCAAATGATCATCAGATCACAAAGCTTGTCGTCGAAATGAAAAGTTCTATTGAAAAAATAAAAGAACAAGTGCAAAATATAGAATAGTGACTGTGCGTATTGTTTACAGACGGTCTTACTAGGCTAAACTAGAGACGTCTATTTTACAGGGGGAACGTAGAAGATGACGATTAAACTGATTAATATCGGATTTGGCAATATTATCTCCGCTAATCGGATGATTTCGATTGTCAGCCCGGAGTCTGCGCCAATCAAACGGATGATTCAGGATGCAAGAGACCGCGGAATGCTAATTGACGCTACATACGGACGAAGAACCCGTGCAGTTGTCGTCATGGATAGTGATCACATTATCTTATCTGCCGTCCAGCCTGAGACAGTTGCACACAGACTTTCTGTTAAAGAAGAAATTATGGATGAAGGGCAGGGATAATTGCCGCATGAAAGAAAGAGGGTTATTAATCGTTCTCTCAGGTCCCTCAGGAGTTGGTAAAGGAACGGTTCGGCAAGCGATTTTTTCGCAGGAAGACACAAAATTTGAATATTCGATTTCAGTAACCACAAGAAGTCCGCGAGAGGGCGAAGTGAACGGAGTCGATTATTTCTTCAAAACGAGAGAAGAATTCGAGCAAATGATTGCAGACAACAAGCTGCTTGAATGGGCAGAGTATGTCGGCAATTATTACGGCACGCCTGTCGATTATGTTGAACAGACGCTTCAAGATGGAAAAGACGTCTTTTTAGAAATCGAAGTTCAAGGCGCTCTTCAAGTGAGAAATGCTTTCCCGGAAGGCTTGTTTATTTTCCTTGCGCCTCCAAGCCTTTCTGAACTGAAGAACAGAATTGTGACAAGAGGAACGGAAACAGACGTTCTGATTGAAAATCGAATGAAAGCCGCAAAAGCTGAGATCGAAATGATGGATGCTTATGATTATGTCGTCGAAAACGATAATGTCGAAACGGCTTGCGATAAAATCAAAGCAATCGTTCTCGCTGAACATTTGAAGCGCGAGCGCGTTGCGCCTAGATATAAGAAAATGCTGGAGGTTGAATAACTAATGTTAGATCCATCAATTGACTCTTTAATGAATAAATTAGATTCCAAATACACGCTCGTGACTGTTTCTGCGAGACGTGCCCGAGAAATGCAAATCAAAAAAGACCAAATGATTGAACATACGATTTCACACAAATATGTAGGCAAAGCTTTAGAAGAAATTGATGCAGGCCTGCTTTCGTTTGAAAAGGAAGACCGCGAATAGTAGCACAAGTAGCAACCTATATCATGTAGGTTGTTATTTTTTTCCGTGCGGTTTTTGTAAAGTGCAGAGGGGGAGAAGTCATTGCTTAACAATCGAAATGTGTTACTTTGCGTGAGCGGGGGCATCGCTGTTTATAAAGCCTGTGCATTAACGAGCAAGCTGGTTCAGGCAGGAGCAAATGTCAAAGTGATTATGACTGAATCAGCTTGCCGATTCGTTTCACCGCTGACATTTCAGGCATTGAGCCGCCACGAAGTCTATACAGATACATTTAAAGAACAAAATCCAAGCGTCATTTCTCATATTGATGCCGCAGACTGGGCCGACTTGGTTATCGTGGCGCCGGCTACGGCTAATGTGATTGGAAAACTGGCAAACGGTATCGCTGATGATATGCTGACGACAACATTGTTAGCAGCAACGGCTCCCGTGTGGATCGCGCCGGCGATGAATGTTCACATGTATGACCATCCGGCAGTTAAACGAAATATCTCTGTTCTTTATCAGGATGGCTATCGTTTTATTGAGCCGAGCGAGGGTTATTTAGCATGCGGTTACGTAGGAAAAGGCAGATTGGAAGAGCCTGAAAATATCGTGAAGCTAGCCGAAAAGCATTTTGCTGAAGAAAAAATCGCTCCTTTAGAAGGCAAACATGTGGTCATTACAGCTGGCCCGACACGGGAAGCGATTGATCCTGTTCGATTTTTCACCAATAAATCAACGGGCAAGATGGGATACGCATTAGCGGAGGCGGCTGTCCAGCTCGGCGCACGGGTAACTTTAATCTCTGGCCCTGTTTCACTGGATCAGCCGAAAGGCCTTGCTCAGTTTATCCCTGTTCAATCGGCTGCGGATATGCGCGAAGCGGTGCTCTCCGTGTATGACTCGAGTGATATTGTCATCAAAACAGCTGCGGTAGCAGATTTTACGCCGAAAACAGTATTTGACCATAAAATGAAAAAACAAGACGGCGGTATGACCTTGGAACTGGAAAGAACGGTCGATATTTTAAAAGAATTAGGCGAGAGAAAGAAGCAGCAGCTGTTGATCGGATTTGCAGCTGAAACACAAGACGTTGAACACTATGCCCGTAAAAAGCTCGCTGCCAAAAATCTTGATATGATAGTGGCAAATGATGTGAAAGCAAATGGGGCCGGTTTTGGTGCTGATACGAATATCGTAACAATTTTTTTCAAAGACGGGCGCAAACGCAAGCTTCCGATCATGTCGAAGCTTGATGTTTCTTTTGAAATCCTTCAGGAAATCGCAGCCCTCTCAAAACAAACCGGAGAGCGCTCATGAATTTTGCCGAAGTCATCGTTGATGTCAGCACCAAAAATATAGACAGGCCTTTTGATTACAAAATCCCAGACCATCTCAAAGGCATGATCAAAACGGGCATGCGAGTCATTGTCCCGTTTGGTCCCCGTAAAATTCAAGGGTTTGTGACAGCTGTGAAAGAAGCATCTGATCTCTCGGGGAAATCTGTCAAGGAGGTAGAGGATTTATTAGATCTTACACCTGTTTTGACAGAGGAGCTTATGAATTTGTCATCATGGCTGTCCGACAAAACGCTGTCTTTTAAAATAACGGCGCTTCAAGCGATGCTGCCTGCCGCATTAAAGGCGAAATATGAAAAAGAATTAAAGATCGCACACGGTGCCGATCTACCACCGCAAGTGGAACGGCTGTTTTCTGAAACAAAGACTCTTCTGTATTCGGATATACCCGATCACGATACGCTGAAACTGATTCAAAAGCATGTTCAAAAAGGCAGCATTGATGTGACGTATAAAGTTGCGCAAAAAACCAATAAAAAAATGGTCAGGCATATTCAGGCAAATGCCAGTAAAGAAGAGCTTAGCAAGCAGGCTGAGGGATTATCTCGCCAAGCAGCCAAGCAGCAGGCGATTCTTCACTTTTTCACCGCTGAGCCGGAAGGGGTGAAAATCCCTGCAGCGGATTTGTGCAAAAAAACGGACGCGAGCTCTGCGACCATCAAAACCCTTATTCAAAAGGGGCTTTTGAAGGAAAGCTATGAAGAGGTTTACAGAGATCCCTATCAGGACAAAATGTTCAAAAAAACAGAGCCGCTCCCGCTGACAGACGAACAGAGCGCTGCCTTTCAGCCTATACGCCAGACGTTGGACAACGATGAACATAAAGTGTTCCTTCTTCACGGCGTAACAGGCAGCGGAAAAACAGAGATTTATCTGCAATCAATTGAGAAAGTACTGGCGAAAGGAAAAGAAGCCATCGTACTCGTGCCGGAAATCTCGCTGACGCCACAGATGGTCAATCGCTTCAAGGGCCGTTTCGGCTCTCAGGTGGCAGTCATGCACAGCGGATTATCCATAGGGGAAAAATATGATGAGTGGCGTAAAATCCACCGGAAGGAAGTACGGCTTGTCGTCGGCGCCAGATCGGCTATTTTTGCACCGTTTGAAAATCTCGGAATGATTATCATCGATGAAGAGCATGAGTCCTCTTATAAACAAGAAGAAATGCCGCGCTATCATGCGAAAGAGGTGGCGATCAAGCGGGCTGAGCATCACAGCTGTCCTGTTGTGCTGGGCAGCGCTACGCCGACATTAGAGTCATATGCACGGGCGCAAAAGGGTGTGTACGAGCTTCTTTCGCTGAAGCACCGCGTTAATCATCAGGTGATGCCTGAGGTTTCGCTTGTTGATATGAGAGAGGAGCTCAGAAGCGGCAATCGCTCAATGTTTTCAGTTGAATTGATGGAAAAGCTTGAAGAAACGATTGCCAAGGGCGAGCAGGCTGTGCTGTTTTTAAATAAAAGGGGCTATTCTTCCTTTGTGATGTGCAGGGATTGCGGATATGTCCCGCAATGCCCGCACTGCGACATTTCCATGACGTATCATCGTTATGGCCAAAGGCTGAAATGCCATTATTGCGGACATGAAGAGCCTGTCCCGCATACTTGTCCAGAATGTGCAAGCGAGCATATCCGCTTTTTCGGGACGGGGACACAGCGTGTGGAGGAAGAGCTGACAAAAGTGCTGCCAAATGCGAGAGTGATTCGAATGGATGTTGATACGACTTCAAGGAAAGGCGCCCATGAAAAATTATTGTCAGCTTTCGGAGAAGGAAAAGCGGATATTCTTCTCGGAACGCAAATGATTGCGAAAGGGCTTGATTTTCCGAATGTCACACTTGTCGGAGTGTTAAGTGCTGATACAACACTCCATATTCCTGATTTCAGATCGGCCGAAAAAACATTTCAGCTGTTAACGCAAGTCAGCGGCCGGGCAGGCAGGCATGAAAAACCCGGCCATGTCATCATTCAAACGTACACACCGTCCCATTACAGCATCCAGCTGACGAAGACGCACGATTATGAAACGTTCTATCAGCATGAAATGGCTCACAGGAGAGAGCAATCCTATCCGCCTTATTACTATTTGGCTCTTGTGACTGTTTCTCATGAAGAAGTAGCGAAAGCAGCTGTTACGGCTGAAAAAATCGCTCACTTTTTGAAAGCAAACTGCGGAGCTGACACGAAAATTCTTGGGCCAAGCGCGTCGCCGATAGCCAGGATCAAAGATAGATATCGCTATCAATGCGTGATAAAATACAAACAGGAAACCCAGTTATCCGCTTTATTGAAGAAGATACTGGAACATTATAAACGAGAAATTGAACAAAAGCATGTAATGATTTCAATTGATATGAATCCTTATATGATGATGTAAGATCTCACGTCTTGGAGGGTAACAAATTGGCAGTAAAAAAGATCGTCACACATCCAGCGGAGGTTTTGGAAACACCGACGGAAAGCGTGACTGTTTTTGATAAAAAGCTAAAAAAACTGTTGGATGATATGTACGACACCATGCTTGAAATGGATGGTGTCGGACTGGCAGCGCCGCAAATCGGCATCTTAAAAAGAGTGGCTGTCGTAGATATCGGGGATGACAGCGGCAGAATTGATCTCGTTAATCCCGAGATTTTAGAGAAAAGCGGTGAGCAAACCGGAATTGAAGGATGCCTGAGCTTTCCTGGCGTCTATGGTGATGTCACACGTGCTGATTATGTCAAAGTACGTGCGTTTAACCGTCAGGGAAAACCGTTCATTCTGGAAGCGCGAGGCTTTTTAGCGAGAGCCGTGCAGCACGAAATGGACCACTTAGACGGTGTGCTGTTTACATCTAAAATAAGTAAATACTATACAGAAGATGAACTAGCGGATATGGAAGGATGATTTGATGACGAGAATCGTATTTATGGGGACGCCGGATTTTTCAGTTCCTGTTTTAAGAACCCTGATAGAGGATGGTTATGAAGTAGTGGGGGTCGTCACACAGCCGGACCGTCCGAAGGGCAGAAAAAAAGTGCTGACTCCTCCTCCGGTAAAAGAAGAGGCAATGCGTCACGGCATCCCGGTTCTTCAGCCGGAAAAAGTGAGATTGAAAGAAGAAATTGAGAAAGTGCTGGCATTAAAGCCTGACCTTATTGTAACAGCAGCATTTGGACAAATTTTGCCTAAGGAGCTTCTCGACAGTCCGAAATACGGCTGCATTAACGTTCACGCGTCTCTTTTGCCGGAATTGCGCGGCGGTGCTCCGATCCATTACTCCATTCTGCAGGGAAAGAAAAAAACCGGGGTTACTATTATGTATATGGTAGAAAAATTGGATGCTGGCGATATGATCTCAAAAGTGGAAGTGGACATTGAAGAAACCGACAATGTCGGAACGCTGCATGATAAATTAAGCGTAGCTGGCGCGAAGCTATTATCTGAAACGGTTCCAAACGTCATTGCCGGCAGCATATCACCTGAAAAGCAGGATGAAGAGAAAGCGACATATGCGCCTAACATCAAAAGAGAGCAAGAGCTGCTCGACTGGTCAAGAACGGGTGAAGAGCTTTACAACCAGGTCCGCGGGTTAAATCCTTGGCCTGTTGCCTATACGACTCTAAATGGCCAAAACTTAAAAGTGTGGGCGTCGAAAAAAACACCCGCACCAACAAAAGCTGAGCCCGGCACAGTCGTTGCGGTTGAAAAGGAAGGGATTATCGTTGCCACAGGTAACGATACGGCCCTGTTATTAACCGAACTTCAGCCAGCCGGCAAAAAACGCATGAAAGGCGAGGATTTTGTGCGCGGCGCTCATGTTGAAGCTGGTGAAAAGTTAGGAGTAAACAATGAAAAAAAATAGTGTTCGTGATATCGCCCTTGAGGCGCTGATCAAACTAGAACAAAACCAGGCATACAGCAACCTGCTCCTGAAATCGGTCATTAAATCAAATGAACTGAGTGATCAGGACAGAGGGCTTTTGACTGAACTTGTCTACGGGACATTGCAAAACAAAATCGCGCTTGATTATATGCTCAAACCGTTTATTAATAAGCCTCAAAAAGTAAAGCCGTGGGTGATTCAGCTTCTTCGCCTATCCTTATATCAAATGGAGTATCTGGAAAAAATTCCAGACAGGGCTGCTATTCATGAAGCGGTCGAGATTGCTAAAATCCGCGGACACAAGGGCATTGCTTCATTTGTCAACGGTGTGCTTCGTTCCATACAGCGCGAAGGTGTTCCAACCTTTGACGCCATCGAAGATCCTGTCCGCCGGTTGGCGACAGAGACAAGTCATCCGGAATGGCTCGTAAAAGAGTGGACGGATGCGTATGGATTTGATGCGGCTGAAAAGATTTGCCGCATCCATCTCATTCCGCCGAGGCAGACACTGCGTGTCAATCAAATGAAAGCAGATAGAGCGGATTTGCTTGATCAAATGGCTGCTGAGGGAATCGAAGTTGAAAATGGCGACCTCGCAGAAGACGCGGTGAAGCTCTTAAAGGGGTCAATCGCTGGAACTCATTTCTTCCAAAACGGTGAAGTTTCCATCCAGGATGAGAGCTCCATGCTCGTCGCCCGTGCCCTTGATCCTAAGCCCGGTGAAACGGTGCTTGACGCGTGTGCTGCGCCCGGCGGAAAGTCAGCTCATATCGGAGAATTAATGGAGAACAAGGGAAGCGTTACATCGCTTGATCTTCACAAACATAAAGTGAAGCTGATTAAAGAAGCGGCAGACCGGCTTGGCCTTACAATCATTGACGCGAAAACAATGGATGCGAGACAAGCAGGAGAAACGTTTGAAAATGGACAGTTTGACAGGATATTGGTCGATGCCCCGTGCTCAGGTTTTGGAGTGATCCGAAGAAAGCCGGACATGAAATACACGAAAAAGCCTGACGACAGCGCACGGCTTGCTGAAATCCAACTGTCGATCTTGAGGGAAATCGCACCATTAGTAAAAAAAGGTGGCACTCTTGTCTACAGTACGTGTACAATGGACCGGACAGAAAATGATGAAGTAATACATGCGTTTATACAAGAACATCCTGATTTTGAACCCGATTTGTCTCTTGAAAAGCGGCTGCCCGAAAAGGCGAGACCCTTTGTTCGGGATGGAAGGCTGCAAATCCTTCCTCATTATTTCGGAACAGATGGTTTCTTTATTTGCAGCATGAGAAAGAAGGGATAACAATGGCAGAACTTAAAAAAACAAAAGCAAGAAAAGAATTGCGGACAGAGCGTCCGTCTATTTATTCTTTTGAATTAGATGAAATCAAACAATGGCTGACAGACAACGGAGAGAAACCGTTCCGCGCGGCACAGATCTTTGAATGGCTATATGAAAAACGCGTAACTTCTTTTGAAGAAATGACAAACCTGTCAAAGGATCTGCGTGAGAAATTAAGCACTCATTTTGTGTTAACAACGCTGAAAACGGCTGTTAAGCAAACCTCCCAAGACGGTACGATGAAGTTTTTGTTCGAGCTTCATGACGGTTATACAATCGAAACCGTTTTAATGAGACACGAGTATGGCAATTCTGTATGTGTAACGACACAAGTCGGCTGCCGTATTGGCTGTACATTCTGCGCGTCAACGCTCGGGGGTTTGAAACGAAACCTTGAAGCGGGTGAAATTGTCGCTCAAGTACTCAAAGTTCAAAAAGCTCTGGATGAAACGGATGAACGCGTCAGCTCTGTCGTGATCATGGGAATCGGTGAACCTTTTGATAACTTTAATGAAATGCTCGCTTTCTTGAAAATCATTAACCATGACAAGGGCCTGAATATTGGCGCTCGCCATATTACGGTTTCTACAAGTGGAATCATCCCGAAAATTTACGAATTCGCTGATCAGCAAATGCAGATTAACTTTGCGATTTCTCTGCACGCCCCGAATACAGAAATCAGAAGCCGTTTGATGCCGATTAACAGAGCGTACAAGCTGCCTGAGTTAATGGAAGCCGTTAAATATTATATTAACAAAACGGGACGCCGTATCAGTTTTGAATACGGGCTGTTCGGAGGCGTAAACGACCAGGTTGAGCACGCTGAAGAGCTTGCCGACTTATTGGAAGGAATTAAATGCCACGTGAACTTGATTCCGGTAAACTACGTGCCTGAACGGGACTATGTGCGCACACCGCGTGATCAGATTTTTGCTTTTGAGAAAACGCTGAAATCCCGCGGAGTAAATGTCACAATCCGAAGAGAGCAAGGCCATGACATTGACGCAGCCTGCGGTCAGCTTCGCGCGAAGGAGCGTCAAGACGAGACGAGGTGATGAGGGTTGTTAACAGCCTTAAAAACAGATACAGGAAAAATCCGCCAGCATAATGAAGATGATGCGGGGATATTCAAGGGGAAAGATCAATTTGTATTAGCGGTTGTCGCTGATGGCATGGGCGGCCATCTTGCTGGAGATGTTGCAAGCAAGATGGCTGTGAAAGCCATGGGGGAGAAATGGAATGAAGCAGAGGCGATTCCAGTTGCGCCTTCAGAATGTGAAGAATGGCTCATTGAACAGATTCTTGCGGTAAACAGCAAAATATACGATCACGCCCAAGCCCATGAAGAATGCCAAGGCATGGGGACGACGATTGTATGTGCGCTTTTTACGGGGAAAACGGTTTCTGTTGCTCATATAGGTGACAGCAGATGCTATTTGCTTCAGGACGATGATTTCATTCAGGTGACAGAAGATCATTCGCTTGTAAATGAACTGGTTCGCACTGGAGAGATTTCCAGAGAAGACGCCGAACATCATCCGCGAAAAAATGTGTTGACGAAGGCACTCGGAACAGACCGGTCAGTCAGCATTGACACACGTTCCTTTGACATTGAAGCCGGGGACAAACTGCTTCTATGTTCTGACGGACTGACGAATAAAGTGGAAGGCACTGAGTTAAAAGACATCCTGCAAAGCGATTCAGCTCCTCAGGAAAAAGTAAACCTGCTTGTGGACAAAGCCAATCAGAATGGCGGGGAAGACAACATTACAGCAGTTTTGCTTGAGCTTGCTTTACATGTTGAAGAGGGTGAAGATCAGTGCTAATCGGCAAGCGGATCAGCGGGCGTTACCAAATTCTCCGCGTTATAGGCGGCGGGGGAATGGCCAACGTGTATTTAGCTGAGGATATCATTCTAGACCGTGAAGTCGCAATCAAAATCCTGCGGTTTGACTATGTGAACGACAATGAGTTTGTCAGGCGTTTCCGCAGAGAAGCCCAATCCGCATCAAGCCTCGATCACCCGAATATTGTCAGCATTTACGATTTGGGCGAGGAAGATGATATTTATTATATTGTCATGGAATACGTTGAGGGCATGACGCTTAAAGAATACATAACAGCAAACGGGCCGCTTCACCCTAAAGAAGCGCTGAACATCATGGAGCAAATTGTCTCAGCCATTGCTCATGCCCATCAAAATCAGATTGTTCACAGAGACATTAAGCCGCATAACATTTTGATTGACCACATGGGAAATATCAAAGTGACGGATTTCGGAATTGCGACAGCACTAAGCTCGACTACAATCACCCATACAAATTCTGTGCTGGGCTCAGTCCATTACCTATCACCTGAACAGGCGCGGGGCGGTTTGGCAACAAAAAAATCGGATATTTATGCGATTGGAATCGTTCTATTCGAGCTCTTAACCGGCCGTATCCCGTTTGATGGAGAATCAGCAGTCAGCATCGCCTTAAAGCATCTACAGGCGGAAACCCCTTCGGCGAGAAGGTGGAATCCGTCAGTACCCCAAAGTGTTGAAAACATCATACTAAAGGCAACTGCCAAAGATCCTTTTCATCGCTACGAAACGGCTGAAGACATGGAAGCAGATATCCAAACAGCTTTTGATGCCGACAGACTCAATGAAAAGAGATTTACGGTTCAAGAAGATGAAGAAATGACAAAAGCGATTCCTATCATTAAAGATGAAGAGCTCGCTAAAGCTGCTGGCGAAAAAGAAGCTGAATTGACATCCGCCCAAGACAACAAAACAAAGAAAAACGGCAAAAGAAAAAAGTGGCCGTGGGTTTTGCTCACGATATGCATCGTTTTCATCACAGCTGGAATTCTCGCTGTCACCGTTTTTCCGTCGCTTTTTATGCCTGAAGATGTCAAAATACCTGATGTCTCCGGAATGGAATACGAAAAGGCGGCAGACCTCTTGGAAAAAGACGGTTTGCAGGTTGATTCAGAGGTTTTGGAAATCTCAGATGAGAAAATTGAAGAAGGCCTGATGGTAAAAACGGATCCTAAAGCGGATTCGACAGTGAAAGAAGGCGCAACGGTCACGCTTTATAAGAGCACCGGAAAAGCTAAAACAGAGATCGGTGATGTAACAGGCCAAACGGTCGATCAGGCAAAAAAAGCCTTAAAGGACCAAGGGTTTAAACATGTAACGGTGAATGAAGTGAATGACGAGAAAAGCGCTGGCACTGTCATTGAACAGAATCCGTCAGCAGGGACTGAACTTGTACCGAGTGAAGATCCAATCAAACTCACAGTCAGTATCGGGCCCGAAGACATTACGCTTAGAGACTTGAAAACTTACAGTAAAGAAGCAGCGTCTGGATATCTGGAAGACAACGGACTGAAGCTGATCGAAAAAGAAGCATACTCAGATGACGTTCCAGAAGGACAGGTTGTCAAACAAAAACCAGCAGCAGGAACGGCAGTAAAGCCGGGAAACGAAGTTGAAGTGACATTCTCTCTGGGACCTGAGAAAAAACCTGCGAAAACAGTGAAAGAAAAGGTCGAGATCCCCTACGAGCCAGAAAATGAAGGGGACGAGCTTGAAGTGCAAATCGCGATTGACGATGCAGATCACAGTATCTCTGACTCTTACGAAGAATTTAAGATAAAAGAGCCGACTGAACGGACGATCGAACTAAAGATTGAACCTGGCCAAAAAGGGTATTATCAAGTGATGGTAAACAATAAAGTCGTCAGCTACAAAACCATTGAATATCCGAAAGATGAATAACAAGGAGGGAAAATATGCCTGAGGGCAAAATTATTAAGGCGCTAAGCGGCTTTTACTATGTACTCGATGAATCAGAGGATTCAGATAAAGTAATACAATGCAGAGGAAGAGGCATTTTCAGAAAGAACAAAATTACCCCTCTTGTCGGTGATTACGTTGTGTATCAAGCTGAAAATGACAAAGAGGGATATCTATTAGAAATTAAAGAAAGAACCAATGAGCTGATCAGGCCGCCAATTTGCAACGTTGATCAAGCGGTCCTTGTTTTCTCAGCGGTTCAGCCTTCTTTCAGCACGGCATTGCTCGACCGCTTCTTGGTTCTCGTTGAGGCCAATGATATTCAGCCGATTATATGCATTACAAAAATGGATCTGATTGAAGATCAAGATACACAAGATGCGATTCAAGCCTATGCAGAAGACTACAGGAATATTGGTTATGACGTGTATCTCACCTCCTCTAAGGACCAAGACAGTTTAGCGGATATCATCCCGCATTTTCAGGACAAAACAACGGTATTTGCCGGTCAGTCCGGTGTTGGAAAATCCTCGCTCCTGAACGCGATTAGTCCGGAGCTCGGTTTAAAAACAAACGAGATTTCTGAGCATTTGGGCCGCGGGAAACACACAACTCGCCACGTGGAGCTGATTCACACGTCCGGAGGCTTGGTTGCGGATACTCCGGGATTCAGCTCGCTTGAATTTACAGACATTGAGGAAGAAGAGCTTGGCTATACCTTCCCTGATATTAGAGAAAAAAGCTCTTCATGCAAATTTAGAGGCTGTTTACACCTAAAAGAGCCGAAATGTGCGGTGAAACAAGCCGTTGAAGACGGGGAATTAAAGCAGTACCGCTATGACCATTATGTTGAATTTATGACGGAGATTAAAGACAGAAAGCCGAGGTATTAGCATAATGATAAAGGTTGCACCATCTATTCTTTCCGCTGATTTTGCCGCTTTAGGCAATGAGATTAAAGATGTAGAAAAGGGCGGAGCCGATTGTATTCATATTGATGTCATGGACGGCCATTTTGTCCCGAATATCACGATCGGTGCGCTGATTGTAGAAGCTGTCCGTCCGGTAACAGATCTGCCGCTTGATGTTCATTTAATGATAGAAGAGCCGGATCGTTACATCCCAGCTTTCGCAAAAGCGGGCGCAGATATCCTGTCTGTGCATGCTGAGGCATGTCCGCACCTGCACCGTACCATCCAGCTTATTAAAGAGCAGGGTGTAAAGGCCGGTGTTGTTCTAAACCCGCATACGCCTGTACAAGTCATCGAGCATGTTTTCGACGACCTTGATCTTGTTCTTTTAATGACGGTGAACCCAGGATTTGGGGGGCAGAAATTTATTCATTCCGTCCTTCCTAAAATCATAGAGGTTAAGCGAATGGCGGATGAAAGAGGAAAAAAAGATCTGTTAATTGAAGTAGACGGCGGCGTCAACAAGGAAACTGCTCCGTTAGTTATTGAAGCGGGTGCAAATTTACTCGTTGCCGGTTCAGCTGTTTATGGCCAGTCCGACCGCAAAAAAGCAATTTCTGAAATCAGAGGAAGTAAATAAGCAGCAAAAAAAGAGCTGGGCGTACAGAGCCTAAGCTCTTTTTCCTGTATGCAGAGAAAGGAATCAGAGATGAAAACAATCAATATCGTTGCGGGAGGCCCTAAAGATCTCATTCCTGATCTAACCGGCTATATGGCTGAGCACATCCTTTGGATCGGTGTTGACAAAGGCACCGTCACTCTTTTAGATGCCGGGATCATTCCTGATGAAGCCTTTGGAGATTTTGACAGCATAACAGAGCAAGAACGTCTCCGAATTCAAAAAGCCGCTCCCGCACTCCATGTGTATCAAGCAGAAAAAGATCAAACAGATTTAGACCTCGCCCTTGATTGGGCGCTGGAAAAACAGCCGGATATCATTCAGATCTTCGGCATTACAGGCGGCAGAGCTGATCATTTTTTAGGCAACATTCAGCTTCTGTACAGAGGTGTAAAAACGAATATAAAAATTAGGCTGATAGATAAACAAAATCATATTCAAATGTTCCCTCCCGGTGAATATGATATTGAGAAGGATGAAAACAAGCGATATATCTCCTTCATACCGTTTTCCGAAGAAATACATGAGCTGACCCTGACTGGTTTTAAATATCCGCTAAATAAGTGTCATATTATGCTCGGTTCAACACTATGTATTAGTAACGAACTCATTCATTCACGAGGTACTTTTTCGTTTGCAAAAGGCATATTAATAATGATAAGAAGCACGGATTAGCATGTGCTTTCATTCATTTGCTGAAATCAATGAACAGGCGGTTACGGGACGTTATAGGAGGGGACAAAAATGAAATTTTACACCATTAAATTGCCGAAGTTTTTAGGAGGAATTGTCCGGGCGATGCTGGGCTCATTTAGAAAAGATTAATGCCCAGGGGTTCAAAGCCCTCTTTCACCACATAAAAACGCCTGCCACTTATCGAGGCAGGCGTTCATTTTGTTATACACGCTCAACTTTACCGGATTTCAAAGCTCGAGCAGATACATATACTTTTTTAGGTTTTCCGTTCACAAGGATACGAACCTTTTGAAGATTCGCGCCCCAAGTGCGCTTAGAAGCGTTCATTGCGTGAGAACGGTTATTCCCAGCTGTTGTTTTTTTACCTGTGATAACGCATTTACGTGCCATTTGTTTCCCTCCTCACTTGCACAAAACATCTACTTTTTAACATTCATATGGTCTTAGATGCTTTCGATATGGATACTTTAAATAATTTACCACAGCTAAAAAACGTTTGCAACTATTGTTTCATCATCTTTCAAGAAAATTCACTTGACATCTTGCAGAAACAGCGGCGCTATAGTATATGTAGAGGGACGGGCAGCAATAGCCAGGTCTTTTCTTTTCATAATGGAAACCATATAGTAGAATAGCTGTAACTCTATTGCATTCGAAGGAGGAACTAGTGTGTCCATTGAATTAAGAACGAAGTACGGACAGATTGATATATCTAATGAAGTCATTGCGATGGTTGCAGGTGGCGCGGCGATTGATTGTTACGGCATTGTCGGCATGGCCTCTAAAAACCAGATTAAAGACGGACTGACTGAAATCCTTCGGAAAGAGAATTTCAGCAGGGGTGTCCAGGTTCGCCAAGAAGGAGAACAGATACATATTGACATGTATATCATTGTCAGCTATGGCACGAAAATTTCTGAAGTGGCACATAATGTCCAAACAAAAGTAAAGTACACAGTAAATCAAACCATCGGACTGGAAGTGGACTCTGTTAATATTTATGTCCAAGGTGTCCGAGTGACGAACCCGTAGTTAGGAGGAGTAGGATTGTCTATCAGAACATTAGACGGCAGAACCTTTGCCGAGATGATTCTTGCGGGAGCGCAGAATCTGTCTCAAAATGCGAGTGCGGTTGATGCGCTGAACGTGTTTCCGGTGCCGGACGGCGATACTGGAACAAACATGAATCTGTCGATGACTTCCGGAGCTAGAGAAGTGGAGCAAATGAATACGGATGATATCGGGAAGGTGGGCTCCGCGTTATCTAAAGGACTGCTCATGGGAGCACGCGGAAATTCAGGAGTGATCCTGTCCCAATTGTTCCGCGGATTTAGTAAAAGCATTGAAACCAAAAAAGAAATTAATGCACTGGAGTTTGCCGCTGCGCTGCAAGCAGGTGTTGATATGGCGTATAAAGCTGTCATGAAACCTGTAGAGGGCACCATTTTAACAGTTGCAAAAGACGCTGCGAAAAAAGCGATAACCCTTGCAGAAAAAGAAACCGATATCACAATGCTAATGACTGCAGTGACAGAAGAAGCAGAGGCGTCTTTAAACCGGACCCCTGAATTGCTTCCTGTCCTGAAGGAAGTAGGAGTCGTCGACAGCGGCGGCAAAGGCCTGCTTTGTGTGTATGAAGGTTTCCTTGCTTCATTAAAAGGTGAAACTGTGCCTCAGAAAGCTGTTCTTCCATCACTTGATGACATGGTCAGCGCAGAGCATCATAAGAGCGCGCAAAGCCTGATGAATACCGAAGATATTGAATTTGGTTTTTGTACCGAAGTGATGGTAAGGCTCGATCAGACAAAACGAGAATTCGACGAAGGTACGTTCAGACAAGACCTCAGCCAGTTTGGTGATTCTCTGTTAGTTATTGCGGATGAATCACTGGCGAAGGTGCATATTCATGCTGAAGAGCCGGGAAATGTATTAAACTATGCCCAGCATTACGGTGAATTAATCAAAATTAAAATAGAAAATATGAGAGAACAGCATACCTCCATCATCAGCCAAGAAAGCAAGCCTGCTGACAACGAAAAACCGCCGGCAAAGCAGCCGTATGGCATTGTAACTGTGGCGATGGGAGAAGGCATTTCTGACTTATTCAAAAGCATCGGCGCTTCTGTTGTAATTGAAGGCGGACAGACTATGAACCCGAGCACTGAGGATATTGTCGAGGCTGTGAAATCTCTAAATGCAGAAACGGTGTTTATCTTACCAAATAACTCCAACATTATCATGGCGGCTAATCAAGCGGCCAGCGTAATGGATGAACAGGTTTTTGTCATACCGTCCAAAACGGTTCCGCAAGGGATGTCAGCCCTGCTGGCATTTAATCCGGATCAAGAAGCTGAAGCGAACGAAGGCAATATGCTCAGCGCTATTCAGCAAGTAAAAAGCGGGCAGGTGACGTATTCAGTCAGAGATACTCACATTGACGGCAAAGACATTAAAAAAGGCGACTTTATGGGGATTCTGAATGGAACGATTATCGGCACTGCTGAAGATCAGCTGTCAGCCGCGAAAATGCTGTTGTCAGAAATGATCGGAGAAGACGACGAAATTGTCACCATCTTATATGGTGAGGATGCGTCTCAGGAAGAAGCTGAGGAGCTTGAAGCGTTTCTCAGTGAAAAGTACGAGGAGATTGAGGTTGAGATCCACAACGGAAAACAGCCGCTGTATTCATATATAGTTTCTGCAGAATAGAAGGGCAATTTGCCCTTCTATTCTTATGTCTGCTTTTAAGTGCGGCAGCGCTGTAACGCGCCCGCTTGCCATTTTATATCTGATCAATTAGTCTAGAAGCAAAGCGCTTATAAGCTCTGGTTCATAAGGAGGAATAGCATGAAATACAGAAGCGTTTTTGATATTATCGGCCCGGTGATGATCGGTCCGTCCAGCTCGCATACCGCGGGAGCAGCGAGAATCGGGAGAGTGGCCAGAAGTTTATTTGGCAGAGAGCCTGAGCGCATCATTGTATCCTTTTATGGCTCTTTTGCGGAAACGTATAAAGGCCACGGCACAGATGTCGCGATTATTGGCGGATTGCTTGATTTTGATACATTCGACGAACGGATTAAAACCGCTATACAAATTGCAGAAGATAAAGGAATTGATATAGAGTTTAGGGTTGAAGACGCTGTCCCAGTCCATCCGAACACAGCCAAAATCACCATTTCTGATGAAAAGGGAGAGCTTGAGCTGACGGGTATTTCGATTGGCGGAGGAAAGATTGAAATCACAGAATTAAATGGTTTTGAACTCCGGCTGTCAGGAAATCATCCGGCCATATTAGTTGTTCATAATGACAAGTTTGGCACAATTGCCGGTGTTGCCAATGTTCTGGCGAAATTTTCAATCAACGTAGGACATATGGAAGTAGCCCGAAAGGATATCGGCCAGCTCGCGCTGATGACAATAGAGGTCGATCAAAATATTGACGACCACGTTCTCGACGAGCTGTCGAAACTGCCGAATATTATTCAAGTGACAAAGATTGCTGACTAGCGAAAGGTCAGGAGGAGCCAGTTATGTTTCGTAATGTAAAGGAATTAATTGAGATTACTAAAGAAAAGCAAATATCCATCTCTGATGTAATGATCGCGCAAGAGATGGAAGTAACAGAAAAAACAAAAGAAGAAATTTTTCAGCAAATGGATCACAATCTGACTGTTATGGAAGCTGCGGTTCAGAAAGGACTCGAGGGAGTTACGAGCCAAACGGGCTTAACAGGCGGTGACGCCGTTAAATTACAGGCCTACATTCGATCAGGTAAAAGCCTGTCTGGCCCGCTGATTTTGGATGCTGTATCGAAAGCTGTTGCAACAAATGAAGTAAATGCAGCCATGGGAACGATTTGTGCGACACCGACTGCAGGTTCTGCCGGTGTGGTGCCTGGCACGTTATTTGCTGTAAAAGAAAAGCTGAACCCAACAAGAGAACAAATGATCCGCTTTTTATTTACAGCCGGTGCTTTCGGATTTGTCGTGGCTAATAACGCAAGTATTTCCGGCGCCGCCGGGGGATGTCAGGCAGAGGTTGGATCAGCCTCAGGCATGGCAGCTGCGGCGATTGTTGAAATGGCAGGGGGAACACCCGAACAAAGCGCGGAGGCCATGGCCATTACATTAAAAAATATGCTCGGCCTAGTGTGCGATCCTGTTGCGGGGCTTGTTGAAGTACCTTGCGTGAAACGGAATGCAATGGGCGCGTCAAATGCGATGATTGCTGCTGATATGGCATTGGCAGGCATTACAAGCCGCATTCCATGTGATGAGGTTATCGATGCCATGTATAAAATTGGCCAGACGATGCCTACTGCACTTAGAGAAACAGGCCAGGGCGGTTTGGCAGCAACACCGACAGGAAGAGAATTAGAGAAAAAAATTTTCGGAGGAGCGCTAGGTTCAAGTGAAACAACATCAGCAAACTAGTATAGCTAACATTAAGGGTATTGGGCCGGAAACAGAAAAAACATTGAATGAACTCGGTATTTATGACATTTCTGATCTTCTGAATTATTTCCCTTATCGCTATGATGACTACGAGCTGAGGGATTTAGAAGAAGTAAAGCATGATGAAAGAGTTACAGTCGAAGGGAAGGTTCATTCAGAGCCTTCTCTTACCTATTACGGAAAGAAACGAAACAGGCTGACATTTAGGGTTCTCGTCGGCCACTATTTAGTTACAGCCGTATGTTTCAACCGGCCTTATTTGAAGAAAAAGCTTTCTCTGGGTTCTGTCGTGACGGTCTCCGGTAAATGGGACAAGCACCGCCAAACCATCTCTGTTCAGGAGTTGAAGAACGGTCCGCACCAAGAGGATAAGAGCATTGAACCAGTGTATTCTGTGAAAGAAAATGTTACCGTCAAAATGATGAGACGCTTTATTCAGCAGGCGCTGACTCAATATGCAGATTCACTTTTAGATCCTCTTCCGGAAAAGCTAAAAACACGCTATAAGCTGCCGGATTATCAGCAGGCGTTAAAAGCAATGCACCAGCCTGAAACAAGAGAAGCGTTAAAGCTTGCCAGACGTCGGTTTGTTTACGAAGAATTTTTGTTGTTTCAGTTGAAAATGCAGGCGTTCCGAAAGGCGGAAAGAGAGCAGACACAAGGGATACGGCAGCGTTTTTCAAACGAAGAACTCATGAGATTTATAAAAAGCCTCCCGTTTCCCCTCACAAACGCCCAGTCGCGCGTGCTTCGCGAAATAACAGCAGACATGTCTTCTCCATACAGAATGAACCGTCTTCTTCAAGGGGACGTTGGATCAGGAAAAACGGCAGTCGCCGCCATTGCGCTGTATGCCGCGATCCTCTCCGGATACCAGGGAGCGCTCATGGTGCCGACAGAAATTCTGGCGGAACAGCATGCGGATTCGCTCGTTTCACTATTTGAAAAGTGGGATGTCAGCGTCGCCCTTTTGACAAGCTCTGTTAAAGGGAAGCGGCGAAAAGAACTGCTTGAACGTCTTGAGGCGGGAGAGATTGATATTCTTGTAGGAACCCACGCTTTAATTCAGGATGAGGTGGAGTTTAAGGCGTTAAGTCTTGTCATTACAGATGAGCAGCATCGATTTGGAGTTGAGCAGCGTAAAAAGCTTCGAAACAAAGGGCAGGATCCCGATGTTCTCTTTATGACAGCCACTCCAATCCCAAGAACGTTAGCCATCACAGTGTTCGGAGAAATGGATGTATCTGTCATAGATGAAATGCCGGCGGGACGAAAACAAATCGAAACCTATTGGGTAAAGCATGATATGCTGGACCGTATTTTGGCATTCGTTGAAAAAGAATTAAAGCAGGGCAGACAGGCTTATATCATCTGCCCGCTGATTGAAGAATCAGACAAGCTTGATGTGCAAAACGCCATTGATGTGTACAATATGCTTTCTGACATTTTCCGGGGGAAATGGAACGTCGGCCTTATGCACGGAAAGCTGCATTCCGATGAAAAAGATCAGGTCATGAGAGAATTCAGCGCAAATCACTGTCAAATTCTCGTATCAACCACTGTGGTGGAGGTTGGCGTGAATGTTCCGAATGCAACCATCATGGTGATTTATGACGCCGACCGTTTCGGGCTGTCACAGCTTCACCAGCTGCGCGGCCGTGTCGGACGGGGCGAGCACCAATCTTTCTGCATTCTGATGGCCGATCCTAAATCAGAAACAGGGAAAGAACGGATGAGAATCATGTCCGAGACCAATGACGGCTTCGAGTTGTCTGAAAAGGATCTGGAACTGAGAGGCCCTGGAGATTTCTTCGGGAAAAAACAAAGCGGAATGCCTGAATTCAAGGTGGCGGACATGGTTCATGATTACAGAGCACTTGAAACGGCAAGGCAGGATGCTGCGAATCTTGTGGCTTCTGATTCGTTTTGGAAGGAGCCGGAATATGGTGCGCTGAGAGAGCAATTGCTGAAGAGCGGAGTAATGGATGGGGAAAAATTAAGCTGAGCACCAGAAGTTTTTGGTGTTCAGTCAGAAACAATCGTTGCATTCCAATCTATGAAATTATATACTACTATTAGTACCTAGTCTTAATTGTCCGGATGGTGTTTAGATATGAGAAGAAATAAGAGAGAACGCCAGGAATTACTTCAGCAGACGATTCAAGTAACCCCCTTTATTACAGATGAAGAATTAGCGGGTAAATTTGGGGTGAGTATCCAGACGATACGTTT
Organism: Bacillus sp. VA13; assembly: GCF_055710085.1. NCBI lineage: Bacteria > Bacillati > Bacillota > Bacilli > Caryophanales > Bacillaceae > Bacillus > Bacillus sp. VA13. Next base: position 129,267 of record NZ_JBVQPP010000001.1, read on the forward strand.
GGACCGCTTAGAGCTTTCCATACCGGAGCTGAGAGAAAGAATTAAGAACGTGGCAGAGAAAACACTTGAAGATGAAGTGAAATCCCTGTCACTTGATGAAGTTATCGGAGAGATTATTGACCTTGAGCTGGATGATCAGGCGATATCCATTTTAGAAATAAAACAGGAGCATGTGTTCAGCCGGAATCAGATTGCGAGAGGCCACCATTTATTTGCGCAGGCGAATTCCTTGGCTGTTGCAGTCATTGATGACGAGCTGGCGCTGACTGCAAGTGCAGACATCCGCTTTACAAGACAGGTAAAGCAGGGTGAACGTGTCGTAGCGAAAGCGAAAGTGACGGCGGTCGAAAAAGAAAAAGGAAGAACAGTTGTCGAAGTGAACAGCTATGTCGGCGAAGAAATTGTTTTTTCTGGACATTTTGACATGTACCGTTCAAAACATTCATAAAGGTGGAGCATGCATGAGAATATCTGTAGATGCAATGGGAGGAGACCACGCTCCCAAAGCCGTTATTGACGGAGTTATAAAGGGTATAGAGGCATTTGATGATCTCCATATCACACTTGTCGGTGACAAAACAACGATAGAATCACATTTAACAACAACATCAGATCGCATCACGGTGCTGCACGCAGATGAAGTGATTGAGCCTACGGATGAACCGGTCCGCGCCGTGCGAAGAAAAAAGAACTCATCTATGGTCCTTATGGCGCAGGAAGTTGCCGAAAACAGAGCTGACGCCTGCATCTCAGCAGGGAATACCGGTGCGTTAATGACAGCCGGTCTGTTTATCGTCGGAAGAATTAAAGGGATTGACCGCCCGGCGCTTGCCCCGACACTTCCGACCGTTTCAGGAGACGGATTTCTTCTCCTTGATGTCGGCGCCAATGTCGATGCCAAACCGGAGCACCTTGTTCAATACGCCATCATGGGTTCTGTTTATTCTCAGCAAGTGCGCGGTGTCAATTCACCGAGAGTCGGGCTTTTAAATGTCGGAACAGAAGATAAAAAAGGAAACGAACTGACGAAGCAGACGTTTCAAATGTTAAAAGAAACAGCAAACATCAATTTTATCGGAAATGTGGAAGCGCGAGACCTTTTAGATGATGTGGCGGATGTTGTAGTAACAGACGGCTTTACCGGGAATGTTACACTCAAAACGCTGGAAGGTTCTGCGTTATCTATTTTTAAAATGATGAGAGAAGTAATGACGTCTAATCTCACATCAAAGCTTGCAGCAGCTGTGCTGAAGCCAAAGTTGAAAGAAATGAAAATGAAAATGGAGTATTCGAATTATGGCGGAGCAAGTCTTTTCGGCTTAAAAGCGCCTGTGATCAAGGCGCACGGCTCTTCAGATTCGAATGCTGTATTTCATGCGATTCGTCAAGCAAGAGAGATGGTCACCCAAAATGTGGCTGCGCTCATTCAGGAAGAAGTTAAAGAAGAAAAAACAGATGAGTAGTCTGGAGGTTTTTACATCATGAGTAAGATTGCATTTTTATTCCCGGGTCAAGGATCACAATTTATCGGCATGGGAAAAGAGCTTTATGAGCAGGTGCCTGCTGCAAAGCGTCTGTTCGATGAAGCGGATGAAACATTGGAAACAAAACTCAGCTCACTGATTTTTGAAGGTGATGCTAAAGAGTTAACACTTACATACAATGCGCAGCCTGCTTTACTGACGACAAGCATTGCTGTTCTTGAGAAATTTAAAGAATCAGGCATTACACCTGATTTCACAGCAGGACACAGCCTTGGTGAATATTCCGCACTGGTTGCATCTGGCGCACTATCTTTCAAAGATGCTGTTTATACCGTCAGAAAACGCGGAGAGTTTATGAATGAAGCAGTGCCGGCTGGCGAAGGAGCTATGGCTGCGATTCTTGGCATGGATGCCGAAGCATTAAAGCAAGTAACCGGTAAAGTCACGGAGGAAGGCCACCTTGTACAGCTTGCAAATCTCAACTGTCCTGGACAAATCGTTATTTCCGGAACAGCTAAAGGTGTAGAGCTTGCATCTGAACAGGCAAAAGAGAACGGTGCAAAACGCGCCATTCCGCTTGAAGTAAGCGGTCCGTTCCATTCCGAACTGATGAAGCCTGCTGCTGAAAAGCTGAAAGAAGTATTGGAATTCTGTGATATAAAAGACGCTGGCGTTCCGGTCATCTCAAATGTTTCTGCTGATGTCATGACTGAAAAAGCAGAAATCAAAGAGAAACTCATTGAGCAGCTTTACTCTCCGGTTCGTTTTGAGGAAAGCATTAACAAGCTGATTGCAGAGGGTGTGACGACTTTTGTTGAAATCGGTCCCGGAAAAGTGCTTTCAGGCCTTGTGAAAAAAGTAAACAGACGCTTAAAAACAATTGCTGTATCAGATCCGGAAACGATCGAGCTGGCAATTCAAACGCTTAAGGAGGAGAATGAAAATGCTTAATGACAAAACAGCTATTGTCACTGGCGCATCCCGCGGAATCGGCCGCTCAATCGCCCTTGACCTGGCAAAAAGCGGCGCGAACGTTGTCGTCAACTACTCCGGCAATGAAGCGAAAGCAAATGAAGTGGTAGATGAAATCAAATCAATGGGCAGAAAAGCAATTGCTGTCAAAGCGGATGTATCAAATCCCGAAGATGTACAAAACATGATAAAAGAAACGCTTTCTGTTTTTTCTACGATTGATATTCTAGTTAATAATGCGGGAATCACAAGAGACAATCTTATCATGAGAATGAAAGAAGATGAATGGGATGATGTCATTAACATTAACCTGAAGGGTGTTTTCAACTGCACGAAAGCTGTTACAAGACAAATGATGAAACAGCGTTCAGGCCGGATTATTAACGTATCGTCTATCGTCGGCGTCAGCGGAAATCCTGGACAAGCCAACTACGTGGCTGCAAAAGCCGGCGTGATCGGTTTAACAAAATCTTCTGCTAAAGAGCTCGCAAGCCGCAATATTACGGTAAATGCGATTGCGCCTGGATTTATCTCAACTGATATGACAGATAAGCTTGCAAAAGACGTTCAAGACGAAATGCTGAAACAAATTCCGCTCGCACGCTTTGGCGAACCTGGTGACGTCAGCAGCGTTGTCACGTTCCTTGCTTCAGAGGGAGCTCGTTACATGACTGGCCAAACGCTTCATATTGACGGCGGAATGGTGATGTAAGTTTTTTTCTCAAAAATTTCATCATAGTTTCTCTAGTTTTTTAAAAACGAATCCACTATAATACTTGAGGGGAGGTGAATTGCTATGGCAGACACATTAGAGCGTGTAACGAAAATCATCGTAGATCGCCTTGGCGTTGATGAAGCAGACGTCAAACTTGAAGCTTCTTTCAAGGAAGACTTAGGTGCTGATTCCCTAGATGTAGTTGAGCTTGTTATGGAACTTGAAGACGAGTTTGATATGGAGATTTCTGACGAAGATGCTGAAAAGATTGCAACAGTCGGCGACGCTGTGAACTACATACAAAACCAGCAATAAGCTGATGCTAAAAGTCCCGCCGAAACGCGGGGCTTTAGCCCTTTATTCGTGCAGTTATTACAGCATGCCGCTTTTACGCGCGCTGTATCCGGTTTAGTCAGAGAAGCGCGGTGAACCTGATGTGCCTATGGAGGTTACTATGTCAAAACACTCACATTATAAAGATAAAAAAAAGTTCTATAAAAAAGTAGAACAGTTTAAAGAGTTTCAAGAACGGATTTCGGTTCACTTTCAAAATGAAAAGCTTTTGTATCAAGCATTTACACATTCATCTTATGTGAATGAGCATCGGAAAAAGCCGTATGAGGATAATGAAAGGCTTGAATTTTTAGGTGACGCTGTTTTGGAACTGACGATCTCCAGATTCTTATTTGCCAAGTACCCGGCTATGAGTGAAGGAGATTTGACGAAGCTGAGAGCTGCGATTGTATGCGAACCGTCTCTCGTTTCATTGGCTCACGAATTGTCATTCGGCGACCTTGTCCTGTTGGGGAAAGGTGAGGAGATGACTGGCGGAAGAAAGCGTCCCGCACTATTGGCGGATGTTTTTGAGGCATTTATCGGAGCCTTGTATCTTGACCAGGGATTAGAGCCGGTCGAAAGTTTCTTAAAAGTCTATGTGTTCCCTAAAATTAACGATGGTGCTTTTTCTCATGTGATGGATTTCAAAAGCCAGCTGCAGGAATATGTGCAGCGGGACGGCAAAGGCTCTTTGGAGTATAAAATCTCCAACGAGAAAGGACCTGCGCACAACCGTGAATTTGAAGCCATCGTATCTCTAAAAGGTGAACCACTCGGAGTCGGAAACGGCCGTTCAAAGAAAGAAGCCGAACAGCACGCTGCTCAGGAAGCTTTAGCTAAATTGCAAAAACACCATACGAGACAATAAAATCCCCCTGAATCATAAGGGGGATTTCAGTATGTATGCCGTCTTATTTTATCCATGTTTTATGATAGAATTGAAATACTTATTACATAAGGAGGATCGCTATGTTCCTCAAACGTTTAGACGTTATAGGATTTAAATCATTTGCAGAACGGATTTCCGTAGATTTTGTAAAAGGCGTGACAGCGGTTGTCGGCCCAAATGGAAGCGGAAAAAGCAACATCACAGATGCCATTCGCTGGGTTCTCGGTGAACAATCGGCACGGTCTCTTCGCGGCGGAAAAATGGAAGACATCATTTTTGCCGGCAGTGATTCGAGAAAGCGATTAAATCTAGCTGAAGTTACGCTTACTCTTGATAATGATGATCATTTCTTGCCGATTGACTTCCATGAGGTCAGTGTCACAAGACGTGTATACAGATCAGGCGAGAGTGAGTTTCTGATTAACAATCAGCCGTGCCGCTTAAAAGATATTATTGATTTATTTATGGACTCTGGTCTGGGTAAAGAAGCATTTTCTATTATCAGCCAAGGGAAAGTGGAAGAGATCCTGAGCAGCAAAGCGGAGGATCGCCGCAGTATCTTTGAAGAAGCGGCCGGGGTGCTTAAATATAAAACAAGAAAGAAAAAAGCAGAAAATAAACTGTTTGAGACACAGGACAATTTAAACCGGGTAGAAGATATATTACATGAACTTGAAGGACAGGTTGAACCTCTTAAAATTCAAGCATCAATAGCGAAAGACTACTTGGAAAAAAAGAAAGAGCTGGAGCATGTTGAAATCGCGCTGACTGCTTATGATATCGAAGAGCTGCATGGCAAATGGTCAACTCTTAAAGAGAAAGTGCAGCTCGCGAAGGAAGAAGAGCTCGCTGAATCATCTGCGATTTCTGCCAAAGAAGCAAAGATTGAGGATACGCGCGACAAAATTCAAGCGCTTGATGAATCAGTAAATGAGCTCCAGCAGGTCTTATTGGTGACGAGTGAAGAGCTGGAAAAGCTTGAAGGCCGTAAAGAAGTCCTGAAAGAACGCAAGAAAAACGCTGTGCAAAACCAAGAACAGCTTGAAGAAGCTATTGTACAGTTTCAGCAAAAAGAAACGGTGCTGAAAGAAGAGCTTGCGAAGCAGGAAGCTGTCTTCGAAACACTTCAGGCAGAGGTGAAACAGTTAAGGGCTCAGGTAAAAGAAAAGCAGCAGGCTCTCAGTCTTCACAATGAAAATGTCGAAGAGAAAATCGAACAGCTGAAAAGCGATTACTTTGAACTGTTGAACAGCCAGGCTTCGATTCGCAATGAGCTCCAGCTTCTGGATGACCAGATGTCCCAATCGGCTGTTGTATTGCAAAGGCTTGCGGACAACAATGAAAAGCATCTTCAGGAACGGCGCGATATTTCTGCGCGAAAAGCCGCATGTGAAACGGAGTTTGCCCGACTAGAGCAGGAGATTCACAGCCAAGTCGGTGAATATCGTGATATGCAGGCAAAATATGAGCAGAAAAAGCGCCAATACGAAAAAAATGAATCTGCTCTGTATCAGGCGTACCAATACGTTCAGCAAGCGAGATCGAAAAAGGACATGCTTGAGACGATGCAGGGTGATTTCTCCGGCTTTTATCAAGGTGTTAAAGAAGTGCTGAAAGCGAAAGAGCGCCTTGGCGGAATTCGCGGAGCGGTCCTTGAGCTGATCTCAACAGAACAGAAGTATGAAACGGCCATTGAAATTGCGCTCGGCGCTTCTGCCCAGCATGTCGTGACCGACGATGAACAGGCTGCCCGCAAAGCGATTCAATATTTAAAACAGAATTCCTTTGGCCGGGCGACGTTTCTGCCTCTTTCTGTTATTAGAGACCGCCAGCTTCAAAGCCGGGATGCGGAAACAGCAGCCCAGCATTCGTCATTTCTCGGAGTCGCCAGTGAACTTGTCACATTTGATTCTGCGTATCGGCGTATCATCCAGAACCTTCTTGGAACCGTTCTGATCGCAGAGGATTTAAAGGGAGCAAACGAACTAGCGAAGCTTCTCGGGCACCGGTACCGTATCGTAACCCTTGAGGGAGATGTCGTGAATCCGGGTGGATCAATGACGGGCGGCGCGGTTAAAAAGAAAAATAACTCGCTGCTAGGAAGAAGCAGGGAGCTTGAAGATGTGAGCAAACGGCTCGCTGAAATGGAAGAGAAAACAGCACTGCTTGAACAAGAAGTCAAAACCCTTAAGCAATCCATTCAGGATATGGAGAAAAAACTGGCTGACTTAAGAGAGACCGGGGAAGGCTTAAGATTAAAGCAGCAGGATGTAAAAGGGCAGCTGTACGAGCTTCAAGTTGCTGAGAAAAATATCAACACCCATTTAGAGCTCTATGATCAAGAAAAATCTGCTCTGTCAGAAAGTGATGAAGAGAAGAAAACGCGCAAACGCAAGCTGGAAGAAGAGCTTTCTGCCGTGTCAGAAAAGATGAAACAGCTTGAAGAGGATATTGACAGACTAACGAAACAAAAACAAACACAATCCTCAACAAAAGAGTCTCTCTCCAACGAGCTGACTGAGCTGAAAATCACAGCTGCCAAAAAAGAGCAGGCATGTAAGGGTGAAGAGGACAACCTTGCCAGATTAAAGAAAGAGCTCACAGAAACAGAGTTTGCGTTAAAAGAAGCGAAAGAGGACTTAAGCTTCTTAACGTCAGAGATGTCATCAAGCACCAGCGGTGAAGAAAAGCTTGAAGAGGCCGCAAAACATAAATTGAATGACAAAACGAAAACGATCGAACTCATTGCGTTAAGACGCGATCAGCGTATCAAGCTTCAGCATGGGCTTGATACATATGAGCGTGAGCTGAAAGAAATGAAACGCCTGTACAAACAAAAAACAACGCTCTTAAAAGACGAAGAAGTCAAACTCGGCCGAATGGAAGTTGAGCTTGATAATTTACTCCAGTACTTACGGGAGGAATACAGCCTGTCCTTTGAGGGGGCAAAAGAGAAATATCAGCTTGAAACTGATCCAGAGGAAGCAAGAAAGCGCGTGAAGCTGATTAAACTCGCAATCGAAGAGCTGGGTACCGTAAACCTCGGAAGCATAGACGAGTTTGAGAGAGTCAACGAACGGTATAAGTTTCTGTCAGAACAAAAAGAAGATTTGACAGAAGCGAAAAATACCCTGTTCCAAGTGATTGAAGAAATGGATGAAGAAATGACGAAACGCTTTAACGACACATTCGTCCAAATCCGCTCACACTTTGATCAAGTCTTCCGCTCCTTATTCGGAGGAGGGCGCGCTGAACTTAGGCTCACTGATCCTAACGATCTGCTTCACTCAGGAGTCGAGATTATCGCGCAGCCGCCGGGGAAAAAACTGCAAAACTTAAACCTTCTGTCAGGCGGAGAGCGTGCGCTTACTGCAATAGCGCTCTTATTCTCAATCTTAAAGGTTCGTCCTGTGCCGTTTTGCGTCCTTGACGAAGTAGAGGCTGCGCTTGACGAAGCGAATGTGTTCCGATTTGCGCAGTATTTAAAAAAATACAGCAGAGATACCCAGTTTATCGTGATTACCCACAGAAAAGGAACGATGGAGGAAGCGGATGTGCTATACGGCGTAACAATGCAGGAATCCGGTGTTTCCAAGGTAATCTCAGTTAAGCTGGAAGAAACAAAAGAATTCGTTCAGTAACGAGGAAAGAGGTTAAAAGATGAGCTTTTTTAAAAAATTAAAAGAGAAAATCACCAAACAGACAGATTCCGTATCTGAAAAGTTTAAGGATGGCCTTGAAAAAACAAGAAACTCCTTTCAAAACAAAGTGAATGATCTTGTATCCCGTTACCGTAAAGTGGATGAGGATTTCTTCGAAGAGCTAGAAGAGGTTCTCATCAGCGCGGATGTCGGTTTTACAACCGTTATGGAATTAATAGATGAGCTAAAAAAAGAAGTGAAACGCAGAAATATTCAAGATCCGATGGAAGTCCAATCTGTTATTTCTGAGAAACTGGTCGAGATTTATAACAGCGGAGATGAGCAAATTTCTGAGTTGAACATAGAGGATGGGCGTTTAAATGTAATCCTTCTGGTAGGTGTAAATGGAGTCGGCAAAACGACAACAATCGGAAAGCTTGCCCATAAACTGAAGCAAGAAGGAAAATCTGTTGTACTTGCTGCCGGAGACACATTTAGAGCAGGAGCCATTGAACAGCTGGAAGTATGGGGAGAGCGTACGGGAGTGCCAGTCATTAAGCAGACGGCCGGAAGCGATCCTGCGGCTGTCATCTACGATGCTGTACATGCTGCGAAAGCAAGAAATGCCGATGTATTAATCTGTGATACGGCAGGGCGTCTCCAAAACAAAGTAAACCTGATGAAAGAGCTTGAAAAAGTGAAGCGCGTCATCGAAAGAGAAGTGCCTGAAGCGCCGCATGAGGTGCTGCTTGCCCTTGATGCCACAACTGGCCAAAATGCAATGGCTCAGGCAAAAGAGTTCTCTAAAGCAACAAATGTTACCGGCATTGCATTAACAAAGCTTGACGGTACGGCTAAAGGCGGTATCGTCCTCGCGATCCGCAACGAGCTTCAAATCCCGGTTAAACTAGTCGGGTTAGGTGAAAAAGTTGATGATCTCCAGGAATTTGATCCTGAATCGTATGTGTACGGACTCTTTTCAGATTTAGTGGAAAAAGCCGACGATTAAGAAAAAGGCCCTCACATTTTGGGGCCTTTTTCTTTTTTTATCTTCTCACTTGATAGGCGAAATGATAAAGGCTATTATCAGTGGATACCAGTCTTGAATCTCCTGAATAAACTCTGAATGGGATGATGTCATAGTAATGGACGGAAACAGATGTGTAATATGTGTAGTACCCAGCAGCTGGCCCCAAATACATTGGAACTTCAAACGCTCCGTTTCCATCGGTTGTTCCTGATGCTGTTTGTATTGTATTTCCGACTTTCGTATCTGCTCAAATCGTACTGGAGCGTTCGGCACCGGCTGCCCGTTTTGGTCGAGTAATTTGCCGCTTATTGTAATATTGTACTTGACTCGCCAAAATTGACCTTGGCCGTAATTGATTTTACCGTAAACCCCTCCATCTGTGCTGATATTTGTGATCGAAGCCTTATAAGGCGCCTCAGCAGCGTCTGCTTGATGTACCGGGACAAGGATTGTAAACACGGCTGCCAAGCACAACATAAACAAAAAACTGATTTTTTTCATAAAAAATCCTCCTTTAAAATGGGGATCATATACAATATCGGAATAAGTTGGATTATATTTAGCTTATTTTGGAAAAAGGTAATCACTGCTTTGACAAGATAAAAACTTGACAGTCTCAATAAAACCGTGTAAACTAAGTTATCGTAAAGGGATTTGACTTAACAAAGGGGAGAGCTCAAATGTCACTCGAAAAGACAACGAGAATGAACTATCTGTTTGATTTTTATCAGTCGTTGTTGACTTCAAAACAGAAGAGCTATATGTCGCTTTATTATTTGGACGATTTCTCCCTAGGCGAAATAGCCGAAGAATATGAGGTTTCAAGACAAGCTGTTTATGATAACATCAAACGAACAGAAGCGATGCTTGAACAATATGAAGAAAAGCTGCTCCTTTTGAAAAAGTTTCAGGAGCGTAAAGAGATGTTTAATAAGCTGAAGGAGCTTGCTTCCGGTTCAAAAGAAGAGGAAGAAATTACAGCTCTGATTGAAGCGCTTGAGAAATTAGATTAGGAGGCGGCAAACTATGGCATTTGAAGGATTAGCCGACCGACTGCAGCAGACGATTTCTAAAATCCGCGGAAAAGGGAAAGTCAGCGAACAAGATGTAAAAGATATGATGCGTGAGGTTCGTCTTGCGCTGCTTGAGGCTGACGTTAACTTTAAAGTAGTCAAGGATTTTGTCAAAAAAGTAAGTGAACGCGCTGTAGGCCAAGACGTCATGAAAAGTCTGACGCCCGGCCAGCAGGTCATTAAAGTTGTTAAAGAGGAACTGACTGAGCTGATGGGCGGCGAAGAGAGCAAAATCGCCGTCGCAAAAAGGCCGCCGACTGTTATTATGATGGTCGGTCTCCAAGGTGCCGGTAAAACGACAACAAGCGGTAAGCTTGCGAATCTGCTGCGCAAAAAGCATAATCGCAAACCGATGCTGGTTGCTGCCGATATTTACCGCCCAGCCGCAATTAAACAGCTGGAAACGCTCGGCAAACAGCTTGACATGCCTGTTTTCTCTCTTGGTGATCAGGTCAGCCCTGTAGAAATAGCTAAACAGGCTATTGAAAAAGCCAAGGAAGAACATTATGACTATGTCATTTTGGATACGGCAGGCCGCTTGCATATTGACCATGAACTGATGGATGAACTGACCAATGTGAAAGAAATCGCGAATCCGGAAGAAATCTTCCTGGTCGTCGATTCAATGACCGGTCAGGACGCTGTAAATGTTGCCAAAAGCTTTAATGAACAGCTCGGTTTAACCGGTGTTGTGTTAACTAAGCTTGATGGAGACACACGCGGCGGTGCAGCGCTTTCTATTCGCGCAGTCACAAACACGCCGATTAAGTTCGCTGGTTTAGGCGAAAAGCTTGACGCATTAGAACCGTTCCATCCTGAACGCATGGCATCAAGGATTCTCGGCATGGGCGACGTGCTGACATTGATTGAAAAAGCACAGGCCAGCGTTGATGAAGACAAAGCCAAAGAGCTGGAACAAAAAATGAGAACAATGAGCTTCACATTGGACGATTTTCTGGAGCAGCTCGGGCAGGTCAGAAACATGGGACCGCTTGATGAGCTTCTGCAAATGATGCCGGGTGCAGGTAAAATGAAAGGCCTGAAAAACATCCAAGTTGATGAAAAGCAGCTGAATCATGTGGAAGCAATCATCAAATCAATGACTGTTCTTGAAAAAGAACAGCCGGATATCATCAATGCCAGCCGGCGGAAGCGGATTGCGAAAGGAAGCGGGACATCCGTGCAGGAAGTCAACCGTCTGCTTAAGCAGTTTGACGAAATGAAAAAAATGATGAAGCAGATGACAAACATGTCAAAAGGTAAGAAAAAAGGGTTTAAGCTACCTTTTATGTAATCGGTTATACATGATAAAACCGTTGTTAAGAAAAAACACTTTACAAACACTTTTATCATTGTTAATATACTATCTTGTTGAAATATTTTCGGAGGTGCTAGTAAAATGGCAGTAAAAATTCGTTTAAAACGTATGGGAGCAAAAAAATCTCCTTTCTATCGTATTGTTGTAGCAGATTCTCGTTCACCACGTGACGGCCGTTTCATCGAAACAGTCGGAACTTACAACCCGGTTGCAAAACCAGCGGAAGTAAAAATCGACGAAGAGCTTGCTCTTAAATGGCTTCAAACTGGAGCGAAACCATCTGATACAGTTCGCAACTTGTTCTCTAGCCAAGGAATCATGGAAAAATTCCACAACGCTAAACAAGGCAAGTAATGACTGATCAACACTTGGAAGATTTGATTGTCCGAATTGTGACGCCGCTTGTTGATCATCCAGATGACATTCGCGTCATAAGAGAAGAAACCGATCAAAAGATTGCGCTGCGCTTATCTGTCCATAAGTCAGATACCGGTAAAGTTATCGGAAAGCAAGGCCGGACTGCAAAAGCGATTCGAACAGCTGTATTTGCAGCTGGCGCACAGTCTTCTAAGAAAGTTCAATTTGAGATATTTGACTAAAAGGGAGAGGGCCGGCACCTCCCCTTTTTTTACACGCAAAAAAAGGGTAAACTGATAGAAGCTTAGGCAAAATAGAAAAGCCCTGAGCCAAAAAAGTTTTAAAAGCGGGGAGCTTGGTGCGATGCAAATTATTCACCGTGTAGCCGTTATGCAAGTCTTAACCGAGCGCAGCAAAGAAAAGCTTTTAGCTTCTTTTGCCGAAAAGAAACAAATGCTTGAACGAGAATGCAGCCAGCTCTATTTTCAGCTTAGAAAACATGAGAAAGAACAGCAAAAACCAGATATGATTGAACAATTTAAAAAGGCAATAGAAAAGCGAAAAGATAACATAAAAATAATCGATTTTCAAATTGCTCAAGTACATACATTGCCGCTTGGCAGTGAGATGAAAGAAAAGGAAGTCGATGCGCTGCTGACGATTGAAGCCGGGGATGACTGGCATGAGAAAACAGCAGCAAACACCATCGTCATAAAAGACGGAAAAGTAATTGAAATTCGCCAGAGGTGATCATATGACAAAGCGATGGTTTAATGTAGGTAAAATCGTAAATACCCACGGAATTAAAGGCGAAGTGCGGGTGATTTCGAAAACAGATTTTGCCGAAGAACGGTATAAGCCGGGCAACACGCTGTATTTGTTTATGGACGGACGTAACGAACCAGTGGAAGTAACAGTAAACACGCACAGACTGCATAAGCAATTTCATCTGCTGCAGTTTAAAGAAAGACAAGGCCTGAATGAAGTAGAGGAACTGAAAAACGCAATCATTAAAGTGCCTGAAGAAGATTTAGGAGAGCTGAATGAGGGAGAATTTTATTTCCACGAAATCATTGGGTGCGAAGTATTTACCGAAGACGGCGAACTCATTGGAAAGATTAAGGAAATTTTGACGCCTGGAGCTAATGACGTTTGGGTTATCGGGCGAAAAGGGAAAAAAGACGCGCTGATTCCTTACATTGAATCAGTGGTCAAACATATCGATGTCAGCGAAAAGAAAATTGAGATTGAACTCATGGAAGGATTAATAGACGAATGAAAATCGACTTTTTGACGCTGTTTCCCGAAATGTTCGAAGGTGTGCTCGGTTCATCGATTCTTCAAAAAGCCCAGGACAAAGATGCGGTACAGTTTCAGGTCGTAAATTTCCGGGAGTATTCTGATAACAAGCACAATACTGTTGATGATTATCCTTATGGCGGCGGCGCAGGCATGGTTCTCAAGCCTCAGCCTGTTTTTGACGCGGTCGAGGACCTGACATCAAAGGCAGCTGCTGCTCCGCGTATTATCCTCGTCTGTCCGCAAGGTGAGCGTTTTACCCAAAAAAAAGCAGAACAATTAGCGAAGGAAGAGCATTTGCTGTTTATTTGCGGCCACTATGAAGGTTATGATGAACGCATTCGTGAGCATCTGGTGACAGATGAAATATCCATTGGCGATTTTGTTCTGACGGGCGGTGAGCTTCCTGCAATGATGATTGCAGACAGTGTGGTCAGACTGCTTCCGGGTGTGCTGGGCAAAGAAGCTTCCCATATTGAGGATTCATTCAGCACCGGCCTTTTAGAACACCCGCATTATACAAGACCGGCAGATTACAAAGGTTTAAAAGTGCCTGAAACACTCCTGTCAGGAAACCATGCAAAAATCAAAGAATGGCGGAATAAAGAATCGATTAGAAGGACCTATGTAAGACGTCCGGATCTTTTGAAAGACTACCCGCTTACAGAGCAGCAAAGAAAATGGATTTCTGAATGGGAAAAAGAATAGATTTTATTGCATACGCTATGAAATTGTGATAAGATACTACTTGTGGCTTAAGCGGGCTTATCCGCTGCAAGCTTGAAAACGATGTTCCGCTGTGCCGGGTTTTGTGGCCAAGAGCATCTGTTGGAAGGAGTTGAAAACGATGCAAAAACTAATTGAAGATATCACAAAAGAACAGCTTCGTACTGATCTTCCTGCGTTCCGTCCTGGTGACACTTTACGTGTACACGTTAAAGTTGTTGAGGGTAACCGTGAGCGTATCCAGATCTTTGAAGGTGTTGTGATTAAGCGTCGTGGTGGTGGAATCAGCGAAACGTTCACAGTTCGTAAGATTTCTTACGGTGTTGGCGTTGAACGTACTTTCCCTGTACACACACCAAAAATCGCGAAAATCGAAGTTGTACGTTACGGTAAAGTACGCCGTGCTAAGCTTTACTACCTGCGTGAACTTCGCGGAAAAGCGGCTCGTATTAAAGAGATCAGACGATAATGATAACGAACGAAAAGAGCTTGTTACCTGTAACAAGCTCTTTTTTTATACAGAATTTGAAAATGCCGGACAGGCATCGTAAAATACATAAAGGACAACAAAGAATCATACATACTGAAGAGATAAAGGCGGTGTTCGTGTCACATGACAATTCAATGGTTCCCGGGCCATATGGCAAAGGCAAGAAGGGAAGTAACCGAAAAATTAAAATTAATCGATATAGTATATGAATTGGTAGATGCCAGAATTCCAATGTCGTCAAGAAACCCAATGATTGAAGATATTCTAAAAAATAAGCCGCGAATTATGCTGTTAAACAAGGCGGACAAAGCAGATGCGGCAGTTACACAGCAGTGGAAAGAGCACTTTGAGAACCAGGGGATCCGCTCCTTGTCCATTAATTCTGTAAACGGACAAGGCTTAAATCAAATTGTGCCGGCATCAAAAGAGATCCTTCAAGAAAAATTTGACCGGATGAAGGCAAAAGGTGTGAAGCCGAGAGCAATTCGCGCTTTGATTATCGGCATTCCAAATGTCGGGAAATCAACGCTTATCAACCGGCTGGCAAAGAAAAATATAGCAAAAACAGGGGACAGACCTGGTATTACGACATCTCAGCAGTGGGTCAAAGTCGGGAAAGAATTAGAACTATTAGATACACCGGGGATTTTATGGCCTAAATTTGAGGATGAGCTTGTCGGCTTGAGGCTGGCCGTCACCGGGGCTATTAAAGACTCGATTATCAATCTGCAGGACGTGGCTGTGTTTGGTCTTCGTTTTCTTGAAGAACACTATCCTGAACGGCTGAAAGAGCGTTACGGCCTTGATGAGATCCCAGAGGACATTGCAGAGCTGTTTGATGCAATAGGTGAAAAGCGCGGCTGTCTCATGAGCGGAGGGCTCATTAACTACGATAAGACGACTGAAGTCATTATTCGCGATATCCGCACTGAAAAGTTCGGCAGGCTGTCATTTGAACAGCCAACTATGTAAAGGCGCGCAGAAATGCGGGTCTTTATTTTTTCCTGGCCGAACCGATACATACAGTAAGGGAGAAGAGAAAGTGAATACATTAACCGTAAAGGACATTAAAGACCGTTTGCAGGAAGTGAAAGATGAACAAGACCCTTTTATTGCCCAATGCGAAAAAGACCCGAGAAAAAGCGTTCAAACGCTTGTAGAGCAATGGCTTAAAAAGCAGGCGAAAGAAAAAGCGCTGAAGGAACAATGGGTGAGCATGACTTCCTATGAAAGGCTGGCAAGAAACAAAGGATTTCGCTTGATTGCAGGTGTTGACGAGGTCGGCCGGGGGCCCTTGGCAGGACCCGTTGTCGCCAGCGCAGTCATCCTTCCAGAGGAATGTGAAATCCTTGGGCTGACAGACTCCAAAAAGCTTTCAGAAAAAAAGCGTGAGGAATACTACGAGCTTATTATGAAGGAAGCATTAGCGGTCGGAATAGGAATTGTAGAGGCCTCTGTGATTGATGAAATCAATATATATGAAGCTTCAAAGATGGCAATGATGAAAGCGATACACGATATGTCAGAAACACCTGATTATTTGCTTATTGACGCAATGACGCTGCCGCTCGACACGGCTCAGTCATCCATTATAAAAGGTGATGCCAAAAGCGTGTCAATTGCGGCAGGTGCGTGTATTGCGAAAGTAACGAGGGACCGAATGATGAGCGCCTATGCCAAAACATATCCGATGTATGGGTTTGAAAAAAATAAAGGCTATGGGACAAAAGAGCATCTCGAAGCTCTCGCCGCATACGGCCCAACTGAATTGCACCGCAAAACTTTCGCTCCTGTTCAAACTTTCAGATAAACCAATGGACAAGGAGGCACCTTTTTTTAAATGAATATACGAAATGATGTGCAAAAGGCGCTGCAGCACCTTTTTGGAAATACAGCAGTCCCGCAGGAAACAGCAAATGTCAGCGATGCGTTAAATGGGGAGAAGCGTCTCCTTTTAGGAAAAGTGCTTCGTTTATTAGGGGACCAGCATGCGCTGATCCAAGTCGGCAATCAAACTGTTCAGGGAAAACTTGAAACCCAGCTTCGTCCTCAGGCGTATTATTGGTTTTTCTACGAAAAAAATACGGCAGAACAGATAGGACGTCTTCAGGTCGTTCAAAGCTTTGACCAAAATCCGAAAACCATTCAGGATGCAGCTGGCAAGCTTTTACATGCCATATCATTGAGACCGTCAAATACGGCTCTCATGATGACAGAAGCAATGCTGAAGAGCAAATCACCCGTAACAGAAAATGATATCAAAACAGCTGTCCGCTGGATGGATACGCTGCCTGCACAAGACACAAAAAAAGCGATTGAAACGGTTCTGTTCGCTTTGAAGCGTGACCTTCCCATTCACCCCGAGGTTTTGAGCGGTGTTCATGCTGTAAAATCGCCTGTTCCTCTGCATCAGCACGTATCCCAGCTGCTTCAGGCAATCAATCAAAGCCCTCAGCAGAGCCAAATGATGGCAAAGCTAAAGGAAGCTGTTACGGTACTTCTTAATAGTGAGATCGATGTCCATGCAGAACGTCTGATTGATAAGCTCAGCTCTCTAACGGACAATAACAAAGCATCTTCTTTAGGCAATACAGTTGGAAACAAGGAGCTTAGCGCACCAGCCGGCTCCCCTAGAGAGGCCAATTTGCCGCCTGTAAACCACACGGCGGAACAGAGAAGCCAGAGAGAGCCTGTTAAAACTTCACCAGACATTCCAATCAAAGAAGCTAGCCAGCTGCTGACAAAGCTGACGGAATCTGCTGAAAAAAACAGTCTTGACATTGTAAAAGAAGCAGCAAATTGGATTAAAGCGGCTGCCTCGTCGGGTGACCGTAAGTCACCTGTTGCTTCAGCAATTCTACAGGCGGCACATGTAACAGATCAGGAAGCTGAAGTCTTTTTAAAAGCTGTTCAGCAGACGGCACCTAGTTTGGCCGATAAAGCAGATGTTCTTTCTTTCTTATCCAAAGTGAAAATGGCAATCGGTGCAAGGGACGAGCTTGCATTCATTAAAGCGTTTGAACAAGGAAGCTCAATCACACCTGACGATATACAATCCATCAAGCTGGCCCTTCATGCCGCAAGAGCGTCGCATGATGTAGCAGATCCTGTCAAACAGGAAGCCGACCAGCTCTTTCATAAATTAAACGGCCAGCTTTTCATGCAGCAGGACCATCCGTCATACAGCCAAATTGTAATGTCATTTCCGCTGTTTTCGAAGTCAGGGGTTCACGACATGACTGTTCTGTTTAAAGGAAAGAAGGAAGCAGATGGAAAGCTTGATCCTTCTCATTGCCGCCTTTTATTTTTGCTGCAGCTGGATACGTTAAAAGAAACTGTCGTTGATTGTTTGATACAGCAAAAAGTCATGACCATTACAATTGAGACTGATTTCGAGCTTCAGGCTGCAATCGATCCGATGGTGCCCGCACTTAAACAGGGTCTGAAGGACATGGGATACAGCCTTTCAGGGGTAAACGCTAAAAAAAGGATTCACTCCGAAGAGAAGGCCGCAATCGATCAATATGTAACAAGCATCAGTGATCAGGAAGTGGACGTGAAAGTATGAAAGAGCAGACGCCGATCAGAAAAGCTGTGGCTCTCCATTATAACGAACAAAAAGACAAGGCGCCGAAAGTGATTGCGACAGGAAAGGGCCATGTAGCCGACAACATTATCAAAGAAGCGAAAAAGGCAGGGGTCCCGATTCAAGAAGATCGGACCCTTGTCGAATTAATGCGCCATTTGACTGTAGATGATCAAATCCCGGAAGCTCTTTATGAAACAGTAGCCGAGATTTTTTCGTTCATTTACAGATTGGACGAGAGTGTAAAAAATAAAAAATAGCTAAAATATTCCCCATCCTCCGTTTGAAATTTATGTTTTTAATAAAATAAAAGTTTGAATGTTTAGAAGGATTTAAAGATTTTGCATCGAACTCTAGACAATTCTTCCAGTATTATTATAGAATGAAAGCGCAGTCTATTTTAGTTTTGTTACATAAGTTAGGAGGATGGGAAATGAATATCCATGAGTACCAGGGAAAAGAAGTCCTCAGAAAATATGGGGTATCTGTTCCTGAAGGTAAAGTGGCTTTTACAGAAGAAGAAGCAGTTGAGAAAGCAAAGAACTTATCCAGCTCGGTTTATGTCGTAAAGGCTCAAATTCATGCTGGCGGTCGAGGCAAAGCTGGTGGGGTAAAAATAGCAAAATCGTTAGACGAAGTGAAAGCGTATGCCGAAGAACTCTTAGGGAAGACCCTAGTTACACATCAGACGGGTCCGGACGGCCAAGTAATAAAACGCTTACTTATTGAAGAAGGCTGCGATATTAAAAAAGAATACTACGTGGGGCTTGTGCTTGACCGCGCCACTTCTAGGATCGTTCTGATGGCTTCTGAAGAAGGCGGAACGGAAATTGAAGAAGTAGCGGAGAAAACACCGGAAAAAATCAAGAAAGCTGTCATTGATCCGGCTGTCGGCCTCCAAGGCTATCAAGCTAGAGAAATCGCATTCGCTATTAATATTCCAAAGGAGCTTGTGGGAAAAGCTGCTAAATTTATGCTTGGACTATACAAAGCATTTGTTGAGAAAGACTGCTCAATCGCCGAAATCAACCCGCTCGTTGTTACTGGCGACGGAAATGTGATGGCGCTTGATGCGAAATTGAATTTCGACAGCAACGCGTTGTACAGACAAAAGGACATTATGGAATACAGAGATTTGGATGAAGAAGATCCGAAAGAAATCGAAGCGTCCAAATATGACTTAAGCTACATTTCTCTTGATGGAAATATCGGCTGTATGGTAAACGGCGCGGGACTTGCAATGTCCACAATGGATATTATCAAGCATTATGGAGGAGAACCCGCCAACTTCCTTGATGTGGGCGGCGGTGCAACCGCAGAAAAAGTCACGGAAGCATTTAAAATCATTCTTTCTGATCAAAACGTTAAAGGGATTTTTGTCAACATTTTCGGCGGCATTATGAAATGTGATGTCATCGCAGAAGGGGTTGTTGAAGCGACAAGACAAGTCGGTTTGACATTGCCGCTTGTCGTCCGTCTTGAAGGCACAAACGTGGATCTAGGGAAGAAAATCCTTAGTGAATCAGGATTAAATATTACATCTGCGGAATCAATGGCTGACGGCGCGCAGAAAATCGTATCCTTAGTTTAGGAAAGAATGAAAGGCAGGGGACCAGATAATGAGTGTTTTTATTAATAAAGATACAAGAGTTATTGTGCAAGGGATTACAGGTTCTACCGCTTTATTTCATACGAAGCAGATGCTCGAATACGGCACAAATATCGTAGGCGGTGTAACACCTGGAAAAGGCGGAACTGAAGCGGAAGGTGTTCCTGTATTTAATACAGTGGCTGAAGCAGTTCAAACGACTGGCGCTAACGCGTCTGTTATATATGTGCCGGCACCGTTTGCAGCTGATGCCATTATGGAAGCGGTAGATGCGGAGCTTGATCTCGTGATTTGTATCACGGAGCATATTCCGGTTTTGGATATGGTAAAGGTCAAACGCTTCATGGAAGGCAAGAAAACGAGACTGATAGGGCCAAACTGCCCTGGTGTCATCACGCCTGAAGAATGTAAAATCGGCATTATGCCTGGATATATCCATAAAAAGGGTCATGTAGGCGTTGTATCGCGTTCAGGAACATTAACATACGAAGCGGTGCACCAGCTGTCAGAAGCGGGTGTAGGACAATCTACAGCTGTTGGAATCGGCGGCGATCCTGTAAATGGAACAAACTTTATTGATGTTTTAAAAGCGTTTAACGAAGATCCTGACACACACGCTGTCATCATGATTGGCGAAATCGGCGGTACTGCCGAAGAGGAAGCGGCAGAGTGGGTAAAAGCCAACATGACAAAACCGGTAGTCGGTTTTATCGGCGGGAAAACAGCACCTCCAGGGAAGCGCATGGGGCATGCAGGCGCCATTATTTCCGGTGGAAAAGGGACAGCTGATGAAAAAATCAAAACGCTAAATGCATGCGGAATCGAAGTTGCAGAGACACCTTCTGTAATGGGTGAAACCTTAATTAAGGTGCTGAAAGAGAAGAACTTGTTCGAAACTTGCAAAACGCATTAATAAAGAAGGGACAGCCGTCAAGGCTGTTCCTGCTTTTTCTGTCAAAAGGAGGTCAATATATTGGATCAGGCCGCTGCCTGTTTAATGATTTGCAGAATCAATCAATTATTATCCCCATCCCTTCTATTAAAATGGTGGAAAGCTGATCCGTCTATGTCGCTGACGTCACCCGTGTTAGAAACTGTTACTCGAGGTAAAATAAAGGCAGCTGCATTAAAAAATAAAATAGAAGAACAATATCCAAAGCTTCAGCGTGTACTTGCTGCTTACCATGAGCAAGGAATTAACCCCATCCCGATTTCTTCAAAGCAATATCCTTTCTGGCTGAAAACCATTTATGATCCCCCCGCTGTCCTGTTTGCAAAGGGTGATATGACCCTTCTTTCTAAAGGGAGGAAAATTGGAATTGTAGGGACAAGAAATCCAACAGCTTATGGGATACAAATTGTCAATCATCTTACAGAAGAGCTCTGCCGTAAAAATTGGGTGATTGTCAGCGGACTGGCGTCTGGGATAGACGGAATGTCCCATGCTGCAAGTATTAAGGCGAAGGGGCGGACAATCGGCGTCATTGCAGGCGGATTTCAACACATATATCCCCGGGAAAACCTTCAGTTAGCAGATCATATGGCTAAACACCATATCCTTCTGTCAGAGCACCCACCTGAAACCAAACCCCAAAAATGGCATTTCCCTATGAGAAACCGTATTATCAGCGGATTAAGTGAAGGCGTTATTGTCGTGCAGGGCAAAGAAAAAAGTGGTTCGCTGATTACTGCATATCAAGCACTGGAACAAGGAAGAGAAGTATTTGCCGTACCCGGCTCATTATTTGATCCTTACGCCGGAGGTCCTATAAAACTGATCCAGCAGGGGGCTAAAGCTATATGGTCAGCAGAGGATATTTTCGAGGAGCTTCCTGAGAGAAACGTTCAATATACGGAACCCTTTTGAATTATCGTTTGACAAACGGTATCGTAATATTTAATAATAGTGAGGATTTAAAGTTGCATATTGTTTTCTATTTAAATAATGACGTTCATCATAAAGAATGAAATGTTGAAAGCCAAATAAAGACAGCTGCAAAAACAAAATTGAAATACTTGAAAAGAGAGAGAACACCTCTTGAGGGGGATGAAAATGTCTGATTATCTAGTCATCGTGGAATCGCCCGCTAAGGCGAAAACGATTGAACGTTACTTAGGTAAAAAATATAAAGTAAAAGCATCAATGGGACATGTCCGGGATCTTCCAAAAAGTCAAATGGGAGTTGACATAGAACAGAATTTTGAACCGAAATATATTACCATTCGAGGTAAAGGGCCGGTATTAAAAGAGCTGAAAACGGCTGCGAAAAAAGCCAAAAAAGTGTATCTCGCAGCCGACCCCGACAGAGAAGGGGAAGCGATTGCATGGCACTTGGCACACAGCCTTGATTTAGATCTTAATTCAGACTGCCGTGTGGTGTTTAATGAAATTACAAAAGACGCCATTAAGGAATCGTTTAAGCATCCTCGCATGATCAATATGGATTTAGTGGATGCACAGCAGGCGAGACGTATTTTAGACCGGCTTGTCGGATATAAAATCAGTCCTATCCTATGGAAAAAAGTCAAGAAAGGGCTTAGCGCAGGCCGCGTTCAATCCGTTGCCCTCCGTTTAATTATTGACCGCGAAAAAGAAATTAACGACTTTAAGCCGGAGGAATATTGGACAATTGACGGTACGTTTTTGAAAGGACAGGGAACGTTCGAAGCGAGCTTTTTCGGAAAAAACGGCAAAAAACTTCCTTTAAAAAGTGAAGCCGATGTAAAAGACATTCTTTCTCAGCTCAAAGGCAATAAATATACAGTTGAAAAAGTAACGAAAAAGGAACGCAAACGTAATCCAGCTTTGCCTTTTACCACTTCCACCCTGCAACAGGAAGCGGCTCGCAAGCTCAATTTCAGAGCGAAGAAAACGATGATGATTGCACAGCAATTATATGAAGGAATTGATCTTGGAAGAGAAGGAACAGTCGGTCTGATCACGTATATGAGAACGGATTCAACCCGTATTTCAAATACGGCGGTGGATGAAGCCGCTGCATTTATTGATCAGGCATACGGCAAAGAGTTCTTAGGCGGCAAACGAAAGCCTGCGAAAAAGAATGAAAATGCTCAGGACGCTCACGAAGCAATTCGCCCGACATCAGTTCTCAGAAAACCAAGTGAATTAAAAGCAGTACTTGGCAGAGATCAAATGAGATTGTATAAATTAATTTGGGAGCGCTTTGTTGCCAGCCAAATGGCACCTGCTGTTCTCGATACAATGAGTGTCGACCTGACAAACAATGGTTTGACATTTCGTGCAAATGGAAGTAAAGTCAAGTTTTCCGGGTTTATGAAGGTGTATGTTGAAGGAAAAGACGATCAAATGGAAGAAAAAGACCGGATGCTGCCTGACCTGCAAGAAGGCGACACGGTATTATCAAAAGATATAGAACCGGAGCAGCATTTTACCCAGCCGCCTCCGCGTTATACTGAGGCACGGCTCGTGAAAACTCTTGAAGAACTCGGTATCGGCCGTCCTTCCACATATGCTCCGACGCTTGATACTATTCAGCGGCGCGGCTACGTAGGACTGGATAATAAACGGTTTGTTCCCACAGAATTAGGGCAGATCGTGCTTGAGCTGATCATGGAATTTTTCCCTGAAATCATTAACGTTGAGTTTACGGCAAAAATGGAAAAAGACCTAGATAATGTTGAGGAAGGCAATATAGAATGGGTACAGATTATTGATAACTTCTATACCGATTTTGAAAAGCGCGTGAAAAAAGCCGAATCAGAAATGAAGGAAGTTGAAATTGAACCAGAATATGCCGGAGAAGATTGTGAATTGTGCAGTTCTCCAATGGTATATAAAATGGGCCGATACGGTAAATTCTTAGCTTGCTCCAACTTCCCGGACTGCCGGAACACAAAACCGATTGTGAAACAAATCGGTGTGAAGTGCCCGAGCTGCGGTGAAGGAAATATTGTTGAACGAAAATCGAAAAAGAAACGGGTTTTTTACGGCTGTGACCGTTATCCGGACTGTGAATTCGTTTCCTGGGACAAACCAATTGAACGAAAATGCCCGAAATGCGGAAAAATGCTCGTCGAGAAAAAACTCAAAAAAGGCATACAAGTCCAATGCGTGGAATGCGATTATAAGGAAGAACCACAGAAGTAGCGGTGAGCAGGGTCTTGCTCACCTTCTTTGTGTGTTAAAAGAAGGCCTTGAATAATAAACTAGGAGATGTGAAAGATGAACCAACAAACAGTGAATGTAATCGGAGCCGGACTCGCAGGAAGTGAAGCGGCGTGGCAGCTTGCCAAACGGGGGATTCAAGTCAGATTATATGAAATGCGCCCTGTTAAACAAACGCCTGCGCACCATACAGATAAATTTGCCGAGCTTGTGTGCAGCAACTCTCTGCGTTCCAATACGCTTGCTAACGCTGTCGGTGTATTAAAGGAAGAAATGCGAGCGCTTGATTCAGCCATCATCGCGGCTGCTGACGAATGTTCGGTGCCTGCTGGCGGCGCTCTCGCAGTAGACCGTCATGAATTTGCCGCAAGTGTGACAAATCGGGTGAAAAACCATCCGAACGTAACCGTTATTAATGAAGAAGTGACTGGAATTCCTGAAGGTCCTACCATTATCGCAACGGGTCCGTTAACATCTGAATCACTGTCTGCCCAACTGAAGGAGCTAACTGGCGAGGACTATCTGTATTTTTATGACGCAGCGGCGCCAATTGTAGAAAAAGACAGCCTTGATATGGATAAAGTGTACTTGAAATCTCGTTATGATAAAGGTGAAGCGGCATATTTGAACTGCCCGATGACAGAAGAAGAGTTTGACCGTTTTCATGAAGCATTAACATCAGCAGAAACAGTCCCATTAAAAGAATTTGAAAAAGAGATTTTCTTTGAAGGCTGCATGCCGATTGAGGTCATGGCAAAACGGGGAAAGAAAACAATGCTTTTCGGACCGATGAAACCTGTTGGATTAGAGCATCCTGTTACAGGAAAACGTCCCCATGCTGTCGTTCAGCTCAGACAGGATGATGCAGCGGGAACACTCTATAATATTGTAGGATTCCAGACTCATTTAAAATGGGGAGACCAAAAGGAAGTTCTCAAATTGATTCCAGGGCTTGAAAATGTAGAAATCGTCAGATACGGCGTGATGCACAGAAATACATTCATTAACTCTCCAAGCCTGTTAAAGCCGACATATCAATTTAAAAATCGCAGTGATTTGTTCTTTGCAGGCCAAATGACGGGAGTAGAAGGATATGTGGAATCCGCTGCCTCAGGACTGGTAGCAGGTATTAATGCGGCTAAACTTGTTTTAGGAGAAGAGCTTGTCACTTTCCCTCAGGAAACAACAATAGGCAGTATGGCACACTATATTACAACAACAAACCAGAAGAACTTCCAGCCGATGAATGCAAACTTTGGGCTTTTAAAAGAACTGCCTGTTAAAATTAAAAATAAAAAAGAGCGTAATGAACAATACGCGAACCGTGCAATCGAGACAATTCAAACAATTTCGAAAACAATATAGGTATTGATTGCAACCTGAACGCGATTTGTGATACCATTTAAAAGCCCTTCCTGGGGAGGTATTAGGCATGGAGAATGTTAAGAATTTCGTAAAGTTATTCGTTGAATATTTACAAATTGAAAAAAATTATTCACAATATACTATTGTGAATTATGTGGATTCAATTGAAGAATTCGAGACTTTCCTGCGCGTTCAAGGTATAAATGGATTTGAAAAAGCTGCATATCAAGATACTAGGATTTTTTTGACAGAAGCCTATGAAAAAGGTTTATCGAGAAGAACAATAAGCAAAAAGATATCTGCATTAAGAAGCTTTTATAAGTTTCTGATGCGGGAAAAACTTGTTGAAGAAAATCCGTTTCAGCTTGTTCATCTGCCGAAACAAGAGAAACGAATACCAAAGTTTCTATATCAAAAAGAGCTTGAGGAGCTGTTTGAAGTTTCAGATATAAGCCAGCCGACCGGAATGAGGGATCAAGCGCTGTTAGAGCTTCTCTATGCCACCGGAATGAGGGTCAGTGAATGCTGTTCCATAACTGTTAACGACGTTGACTTGTTTATGGACACTGTGCTTGTTCACGGTAAAGGCAAGAAGCAGCGCTATATCCCCTTTGGGTCTTACGCCCGCGAAGCGTTGAAGGTTTATATGAATAGCGGAAGACAGTGCTTGCTGATGAAAGCAAAAGAACCTCATGATCTATTATTCGTAAATCAAAGAGGCGGACCGCTTACAGCCCGAGGCATCAGGCATATTTTAAGCGGGCTTGTTCAAAAAGCGTCCGGCACTTTACATATCCATCCGCATATGCTTCGACATACGTTCGCCACTCATCTGTTAAACGAAGGGGCAGATTTGAGAAGCGTTCAGGAACTGCTCGGGCATTCCAATCTGTCTTCGACACAGATATACACGCACGTTTCGAAGGAAATGTTGAGAAACACATATATGTCTCACCATCCAAGAGCTTTTAAGAAAAATTAAAGGAGGCCCTTTATGTCATCTTTTCATGCGACCACAATATTTGCCGTACAGCATAAGGGACGAAGCGCTATGTCCGGAGACGGCCAAGTGACATTTGGTCAGGCTGTTGTCATGAAACACACTGCAAGAAAAGTAAGGAAACTGTTTAACGGTAAGGTTCTTGCCGGGTTTGCAGGATCTGTTGCAGACGCTTTCACATTATTCGAAAAGTTTGAAGCTAAGCTTGAAGAATATAACGGCAACTTAAAACGGGCAGCTGTTGAGCTTGCGAAGGAATGGCGTAGCGATAAAGTGCTTAGAAAGCTTGAAGCCATGCTGATTGTTATGAATCAGGATACTTTGCTTCTCGTATCGGGAACAGGCGAGGTGATCGAACCAGATGACGGCATTCTCGCGATTGGATCAGGAGGCAATTACGCTCTGGCAGCCGGAAGAGCTTTGAAAAAGCATGCCGGTGAAAGCATGTCTGCAAGTGAGATTGCTAGAGCCGCGTTAGAAACAGCAGGCGAAATTTGTGTTTACACGAACGATCAAATCATACTGGAAGAGCTTGAATAGAAAGGACTTGAGGCGCATGGAAAAACAACCGTTAACACCAAGACAGATTGTAGATCGGTTAGACCAATATATTGTCGGTCAGCAAAACGCGAAAAAAGCTGTCGCCGTGGCATTAAGAAACCGCTATAGAAGAAGTCTTCTGGATGAAAAGCTGAAGGACGAGGTCGTTCCGAAAAACATTTTAATGATGGGGCCTACCGGCGTTGGGAAAACTGAAATTGCAAGACGAATCGCCAAGCTTTCAGGTGCGCCATTTATCAAAATTGAAGCAACAAAATTTACTGAAGTCGGCTATGTAGGCAGAGATGTTGAATCAATGGTCAGAGACCTTGTGGAAACTTCTGTTCGGCTTATAAAAGAAGAGAAAATGAATGAAGTAAAGGAGCAGGCAGAAGAAAATGCAAACAAACGCATTGTTCGTCTGTTGGTTCCTGGGAAGAAAAAACAATCAGGCGTTAAAAATCCGTTTGAAATGTTTTTTGGCGGCAGCCAGCCGAACGGTGAAGATGAGGCGGAGAGCCAGGAAGAAGCAAACATTGAAGAAAAAAGAAAACGCATGGCGCATCAGCTGGCTTTAGGAGAGCTCGAAGACTACTATGTAACAGTAGAAGTCGAAGAGCAGCAGCCTTCTATGTTTGACATGCTGCAAGGCTCGGGTATGGAGCAGATGGGCATGAATATGCAAGATGCGCTGAGCGGATTAATGCCAAAGAAAAAGAAACGGCGCAAAATGACAGTCAGAGAAGCCAGAAAAGTCCTGACGAATGAAGAAGCGAGCAAACTCATCGATATGGATGAAGTCAGCCAGGAAGCTGTTCAGAGAGCAGAAGAGAGCGGAATTATCTTTATCGACGAGATTGATAAAATTGCAAAAAACGGCGGCGCGTCATCTTCTGCCGATGTATCTAGAGAAGGCGTTCAGCGGGACATCCTCCCAATCGTTGAGGGTTCAACCGTTGTCACTAAATATGGTTCGGTAAAAACAGACCATGTGTTATTTATTGCAGCAGGAGCGTTTCATATGGCCAAACCGTCAGATTTGATTCCTGAACTGCAAGGGCGTTTCCCGATTCGTGTAGAACTGAGCAAACTCACGGTAGACGACTTCGTGAGAATTTTGATTGAGCCTGATAATGCACTGCTGAAACAATATCAGGCATTATTGCAGACAGAAGGTATATCTCTTGAATTTTCTGACGAAGCTATTCATAAGATTGCTGAAGTTGCTTATCATGTGAACCAGGACACAGATAATATCGGTGCGAGACGCCTCCATACAATACTTGAACGCTTATTAGAAGATCTGTCGTTTGAAGCTCCTGATGTAACAATGGAGAAAATAACGATTACACCACAGTATGTCGAAGAAAAGCTCGGAACGATAGCAAAAAACAAAGATTTAAGTCAATTTATTTTGTGAAAAATTTAATAAGAGGAACGTTTAGGAGGATTATTTATCATGGCTTTATTACAAAAAACACGAATTATTAACTCCATGCTGCAAGCTGCGGCAGGGAAACCGGTAAACTTCAAGGAAATGGCGGAGACGCTGCGGGATGTAATTGATTCCAATATTTTCGTTGTAAGCCGCAGAGGCAAGCTCCTTGGATATTCTATTAACCAGCAAATTGAAAATGATCGCATGAAAAAAATGCTTGAGGATCGTCAATTCCCTGAAGAATATACGAAAAATCTGTTTAATGTCCCTGAAACATCTTCTAACTTGGACATTAATAGTGAATATACTGCTTTTCCTGTTGAAAACAGAGACCTGTTCCAAGCTGGTTTAACAACAATTGTACCGATCATCGGAGGCGGAGAAAGATTAGGAACACTCATTCTTTCACGTTTACAGGATCAATTTAATGACGATGACTTAATTCTCGCTGAATACGGCGCTACAGTTGTCGGTATGGAGATCCTGAGAGAAAAAGCAGAAGAAATCGAAGAGGAAGCAAGAAGCAAAGCTGTCGTTCAAATGGCTATCAGTTCTCTTTCTTACAGTGAGCTTGAAGCAATTGAGCACATTTTTGAAGAGCTTGACGGAAACGAAGGTCTCCTCGTTGCAAGTAAAATCGCTGACCGCGTCGGCATTACCCGTTCTGTTATTGTGAACGCACTCAGAAAGCTGGAAAGCGCGGGTGTTATCGAGTCAAGATCATTAGGAATGAAAGGTACTTATATCAAAGTCCTAAACAATAAATTCCTAATCGAATTAGAAAATCTAAAATCTCATTAATCACGCAAAGAACCCCCTCTTAAGGGGTTCTTTTTTTATTTCAAATAAAGGAAATCAATAAGCTTTATTTCCTGGGTTGAAAGTCTTTCTTTGTAATAATTTTAATAAATCTCATAAATTTCTTCAAAAAGACTCAAAAATGACGAAAAGAATATAGAAAAAACAGAAATTCTGCTATTTTCAGGCTTATATTAAGGCGGGAAATGTAGTTCTAACAATCTAGGACTATATACCTAGTTGTAAAATAGATAATTGTGAGGACATTTTTTTACACGATCTTCATAGACTTTATGCCTGTTATTTCTTACAATAAGCATATAGTTTTACAATTCTCGACAAGGATATTGAGGGTGAAAAAAACTGAAATGGAGGTAAGTGGATTTGAGCTTATTTTCTGGAACGATACAAAATCTTGAAAATGCCTTGGGCAGAGCGAATATTAAGCAAAAAGTCATAACTAATAATATTGCCAATATAGATACACCGAACTATAAGGCAAAAAAAGTCTCTTTCCAAAATTTATTAGATCAAGAATCCTCTCGTCTTGAAGCGATAAAAACAGACTATCGTCATATTGATTTTTCTGGTACTGATTCGAATTATTCAATTGTAACGAGCGGAGATACATCGTATCAGCAAAACGGAAACAATGTTGACGTTGACAAAGAGATGACAGAATTGGCACAAAATCAAATCAATTATCAAGCTTTAGTTGAAAGAATGAACGGTAAATTTAATTCGCTAAAGACCGTATTAACAGGAGGAAAATGATGACAGCTTTTCATAGCTTAAATGTTTCAGCATCTGCTTTAACAGCTCAGCGAGTCAGAATGGACGTTGTATCGTCTAATTTGGCAAATATGGATACGACAAGAGCTAAGCAGGTGAACGGAGAGTGGGTGCCTTACAAAAGAAAAATGGTTTCCCTTCAGTCAAAAGGTGAATCGTTCTCTTCTATTCTCAATTCTCAAATGAGCGGAAGCGGCAATGCTGGAAACGGTGTAAAGGTTTCTAAAATTACGGAAGATGATTCAGAATTTAATCTTGTCTATGATCCGACAGACCCTGATGCAAACGCTGAAGGATATGTACAAAAGCCTAATGTTGATCCGTTGAAAGAAATGGTTGACCTTGTCAGCAGCACAAGATCATATGAGGCGAATGTCACAGCGATGAATGCCACAAAGGGAATGCTGATGAAGGCGTTAGAAATCGGAAAGTAAGGTGAATGAAAGTGATTAATGCAATTTCTCCTTTTCAGGTTCAAAATACTCAAAACACTCAAAATGCAACAAATCAAGTAAACAATAGCCAAAAAACAGATTCTTCAAATCAAACAAGCTTTTCGGAGCTTTTAAAAAACTCTATTAGTTCGTTAAATGAGTCCCAAGTAGCTTCTGACAACATGACTAATGCCTTGGCTGCAGGAATAGATGTAAATCTTGATGAGGTCATGATCGCCGCTCAAAAAGCAAGCATCTCTCTAACTGCAGCAACAGAGTTCCGCAATAAAGCTGTGGAAGCTTATCAGGAGATTATGAGAATGCAAATGTAGGGGGTCTGACGATTAAGAGAAAGAGTGGAATGACCGGGGGTTAACATGAATCGTACTCTAATGCAAATGAAAAACAAAACGAGTGAGTTTTGGAAAAATAGATCTAAATTACAAAAGATTTTAATGATTAGTGCTTTAGCGGCAATTATTATTATTGGAATTATTATTAGTGTTTTTGCTTCAAGTTCTAAAATGGCGCCGCTGTACAAGGATTTGTCTGCCGAAGAAGCAGGGCAAATCAAAGAAGAACTGGATGCGAAAAAAGTGCCAAATGAACTTTCGAATGGCGGTACAGTGATTAGTGTTCCAGAGGATCAGGTTGATTCTTTGAAAGTGCAGCTGGCTGCAGAAGGACTTCCCAAAACTGGATCAATTGAC
The DNA here is from genome assembly GCF_055710085.1 of Bacillus sp. VA13. Taxonomy (NCBI): domain Bacteria; kingdom Bacillati; phylum Bacillota; class Bacilli; order Caryophanales; family Bacillaceae; genus Bacillus; species Bacillus sp. VA13. The sequence goes on from NZ_JBVQPP010000001.1 coordinate 160,016, forward strand.
TATTCATTTTTTGGGCAGAATGCCGGCTTTGGTTTGACAGACAATGAGTTTGATATGGTGAAAGTGAAAGCCACACAGACAGAACTGTCAAATTTGATCAATGAAATGGACGGTATCAAAAATTCAAAAGTAATGATTAACCTCCCGAAAGACGCAGTGTTTGTCGGTGAGGAGCAATCTGCAGCATCCGCATCAATCGTTCTGCAGATTCAGCCGGGCTATACACTTGAGCAAAGCCAGATCAACGGATTGTATCATCTGGTATCGAAAAGTGTGCCGAACTTAAAAGAAGATAACATCGTGATCATGGACCAAAATTCTACATACTACGACAAATCAGACAGCGATGCAGGGTCCTACGCGGATAGTTATTCTTCTCAGCAAGGAATTAAGTCCCAAGTTGAAAAAGACATTCAAAAACATGTTCAGTCACTGCTTGGTACGATGATGGGCCAAGATAAAGTTGTTGTCTCTGTTACAGCAGACATTGATTTCACAAAAGAAAATCGTACAGAAGACATTGTCGAGCCTGTTGATAAAGAAAACATGGAAGGCATTGCAGTCAGCGCTGAAAAGGTATCTGAAACATACCAGGGTGACAGTGCAGCCAATGGCGGAACTGCCGGAACCGGCGACGAAGATGTAACAAATTATAAAGCTGACGGTGAAAATGCCGAAAGCGGGAACTATGAAAAAAGCAGCAATAAAATCAATTACGAGGTTAACCGAATCCATAAAGAAATCGCTGAAAGCCCTTATAAGGTCAGAGATTTAGGGATTCAAGTAATGGTTGAGCCGCCTGATGCCAAAAATACAGCGTCGCTATCAACTGAAAGACAGGATGATATACAAAAAATCCTCTCAACTGTAGTCAGAACATCATTAGATAAGGATGCAACACAAAACCAGAATCTTTCTGATGAAGATATTAATAATAAAATTGTGGTCTCCGTTCAGCCATTTGACGGGAAAGTCAACTTGGATACAAATACGGAAAAGTCTTCAGGTATCCCGCTGTGGGCATATATCGTAGGCGGTGTTTTAATCGCAGCGATCATTGTTCTGATCATTATGCTTGTCAGAAAGAAACGGGCGCAAGAGGATGAATTTGAGGAATATGAGTATGAGGTTCCTCAAGAACCAATCAATTTGCCTGATATCAATGAAGAGGAAAATGAAACAGCGGAAACAGTCAGACGAAAACAGCTTGAAAAGATGGCGAAAGACAAGCCGGAAGATTTTGCAAAACTGCTGAGAAGCTGGCTGGCCGAGGATTAGGAGGAATTAGAAATGGCGAGACGTGATCAAGATAAGCTTACAGGAAAACAAAAAGCAGCCATTCTCATGATTTCCTTGGGGTTAGATGTGTCAGCTTCTGTATATAAGCACTTAACCGATGAAGAAATTGAAAGGCTTACCCTGGAAATATCAGGTGTTCGAAGTGTCGATCATCAAAAAAAGGATGAAATAATAGAAGAATTTCATAATATAGCCATTGCGCAAGATTATATTTCTCAAGGCGGCCTAAGCTATGCGAGACAAGTTCTTGAAAAGGCGCTTGGTGAGAATAAGGCGGAAAACATTCTAAACAGGCTGACTTCTTCTTTACAAGTTAAACCATTTGATTTTGCCAGAAAAGCGGAGCCCGAACAAATTTTGAATTTTATACAGCAAGAGCATCCGCAGACGATGGCTTTAATCTTGTCTTATTTAGATCCTGTACAAGCTGGGCAAATTTTATCCGAGCTGAATCCTGAAGTACAGGCTGAGGTTGCGAGAAGAATCGCGGTCATGGACAGAACGTCACCTGAAATTATTAATGAGGTAGAACGGATTCTGGAACAAAAATTATCTTCTGCATTTACTCAGGATTATACACAAACAGGCGGAATTGAAGCTGTTGTTGAAGTGTTAAACGGGGTAGACAGAGGAACAGAGAAGACGATCTTGGATTCATTGGAAATTCAGGATCCTGATCTTGCTGAAGAAATTAAAAAGCGGATGTTTGTCTTCGAAGATATTGTTACACTTGATAACCGCGCAATTCAGAGAGTCATTCGCGATGTTGAGAACGACGATCTGCTCCTTTCATTAAAGGTTGCAAGCGAAGAAGTCAAAGAAATTGTATTCAACAATATGTCACAGCGTATGGTTGAAACCTTTAAAGAAGAAATGGAATTTATGGGCCCTGTACGTTTGAAAGATGTAGAAGAAGCTCAATCAAGAATTGTAAGCATCGTCAGAAAGCTTGAAGAAGCCGGAGAAATTGTGATAGCAAGAGGCGGAGGGGACGATATTATTGTCTAATATCATTAAACAAGAATCATCTTTTTCTCCACAAAAGGAAAGAAGAAAACTCTCTGTACAAGAGGTGCGTATCGATCATTCTCATCTTTTGCAGGCTGAAGAGAACCCAGAAGCGCTTATGGCTCGAGTGAAAGAGGAAGCTGACCGGATTTCTGAGCAGGCAAACAGCCATATAGAAAATATTCGCCGTCAAATTGAGCAGGAAAAAAATGATTGGTCGGATGAAAAACAGAAGCTTATTGAGGAAGCAAAAGCCGAGGGCTTTGAACAAGGTGTGGCATTAGGAAAAGCTGAGGCGCTTCAACAGTATGGCGAGCTGATCAACCAAGCAAACAGCATAACTGAAATGTCCAGAAAAGCTGTTGAGGATAAGCTTGAAGACGCTAATGAAGAAATTGTTGAGCTTGCCGTTGCACTAGCTAAAAAAGTTTGGCAGCAAAAATCTGATGATAAAGAGGCTTTTCTCCTGCTAGTGAAACAGGTCATAAACGAAGTAAAGGAATATGACGATATCTCAATATATGTGGATCCATATTACTATGAGACAGTCTTTCAGCAAAAGGATGAAATTCAGCAACTGCTTTATAAAGAATGCCGGCTTGGCATATATGCTGATGAAAAAGCTCAAAAAGGATCCTGTTATATTGAAACACCTTTTGGCAGGGTAGATGCGAGTGTTGACACACAATTGATGCAATTGAAAGATAAACTTCTGACAGCGCTGGAAGCGGGTGCAGCTGAATGAAGACACAGAGTCTGATAGATTGCATAGAAATGACGGACTCGTATAAACGGTACGGAAAAGTCAAGCGGGTGATCGGCCTGATGATTGAATCAAAAGGGCCTGCAAGCTCAATTGGCGACGTGTGCCTGATTTATGCAAAAGGGCAATCTGGGAACGTCATAAAAGCTGAGGTTGTCGGCTTCCAGGAAGAAAATATTTTGCTTATGCCTTATTTAGAGGCTGCAAGCATTGCACCCGGCAGCATTGTAGAAGCCACCGGTGAATCTCTTCGGGTTAAAGTCGGAGCCGGGCTGATCGGACAAGTCATCGATGCTTTTGGAGAGCCGCTTGACGGCAAGCTTTTGCCGAAAGGGCTTTCGCCTGTATCGACGGAGCAATCACCGCCCAATCCGATGAAACGGCCGCCTATCCGTGAAAAGATGGGTGTCGGAGTCAGATCAATTGACAGCTTGCTGACAGTCGGTAAAGGCCAGCGGATTGGCATTTTTGCAGGAAGCGGTGTCGGAAAAAGCACACTAATGGGGATGATCGCCAAGCAGACAGAGGCTGACTTAAACGTCATTGCACTTGTTGGGGAACGCGGGCGAGAGGTTAGGGAGTTTATTGAAAAAGATCTTGGGGATGAGGGTCTGAAACGATCGATTGTAGTCGTTGCCACCTCAGATCAGCCAGCATTAATGAGATTGAAAGCGGCATATACAGCAACGGCAATTGCTGAGTATTTCCGCGATAAAGGCCAAAATGTCATGTTTATGATGGATTCTGTTACAAGGGTGGCAATGGCGCAGCGTGAGATTGGACTGGCCGCCGGAGAGCCTCCGACGACAAAAGGCTATACACCTTCTGTGTTCGCTATTTTACCTCGTTTATTAGAACGAACGGGTGCAAATGAGCACGGAACCATTACCGCGTTTTATACAGTATTGGTAGACGGGGATGACATGAATGAGCCGATTGCTGACACTGTTCGCGGAATTTTAGACGGACATATTGTATTGGACAGGGCGCTTGCCAATAAAGGCCAGTTTCCTGCAGTTAATATACTAAAAAGCATCAGCAGGGTGATGTCAAACATATCGACAAGGCAACACCTAGATGCAGCAAATAAATTCCGTGAACTTTTATCGACATATCAAAATTCGGAAGATCTCATTAATATCGGAGCTTACAAAAGAGGATCCTCAAGAGAAATTGATGAAGCGATACAATTTTATCCGCAACTTATTCAATTTTTAAAACAGGGAACAGATGAATCAGCATTATTAGAAGAAAGTATTGCTGCATTAACTAGTTTGACAGGAAATGAGGAATAAACGTGGCTTATCAATTTAGATTCCAGAAGCTGCTGGAACTAAAAGAAAATGAGAAAGATCAATCCTTATCCGAATATCAGCAATCCGTTTCTGAATTTGAAAACGTTGCTGAAAAATTATATGAGAATATGAGCAAAAAGGAATTGCTTGAACAAGATAAGGAAAAGAAATTGAAAAGCGGCATGAGTGTACAAGAAATGAGGCATTACCAGCAATTTGTCTCAAATCTTGAAAATACGATTTATCACTACCAAAAGCTAGTTATTATGAAAAGAAATCAAATGAATCAAAAACAAGAAATTTTGACAGAGAAAAATATTGAAGTGAAAAAGTTTGAAAAAATGCGTGAAAAACAGTTTAAAATGTTTGCTATTGAAGACAAAGCTGCAGAGATGAAAGAAATGGATGATATTTCGATTAAGCAGTTTATGATTCAAGGCCATTAGGAGCGAATGTAATGTCCGGCAAAAAGAAAGAATCAGGTAAGTTCCGTTCGGTTTTGCTTATCATTATCCTTCCGCTGATGTTTCTTCTAATCGCAGGGGGGATTGTTCTTTGGGCTGCTGGTGTCAATGTTTTAAAGCCGATACAGGAAGCGGCGGCAAAAACGCCGGTTCTAAAAGAATTGGTTCCTGAAACCGAAAATAAAAAAGACACAGCATCAAGTAAGGATAGCAGTAATACGGCAGCTCTGGAAAAGACCATTAAGGATCAAAAAAGTGAAATCAGTATATTGAATAAAGATTTAGAAACGAGTAAATCTGAAATCGACAGACTCAATCAAAAGATCCGTTCACTTGAAAAGACGGCGGAGGATCAAAAAAAGTCATCAAAAGATAATACTGAAAATGCATCAGGCTCGAATTCTTCTTCTGAAAATGACAAAGTGATCAATGTATATAAAAGCATGGACAGCGGAAAGGCCGCTAAAATTATTGCCCAATTAAAGGAGCAAGAAGCGCTGAAAATATTGAATGGCCTAAGCAAAAAGCAGCTTGCTGACATATTGGCGAAGATGACTCCTGAGCAAGCAGCAACTTATACAGAAAAAATTGCTGCCAGCCAAGAATAGGGGGAATTAAAGGTGAAGCTGCTTGAATTGGCAGGACCTTTGCTGCAAACCACAGCGGGTACTGCGGCTAAAACCATGAAAAGCAACCAGGGAGTTTTTCAAAACTGGCTTATGTCTGAGACCGGATTGAAGGAACTCTCAGAACAAGGAAAGGGAGCTCCTGATTTCAGTGATCAGCTTTTAGCAGATGCGCTTAAAAAAATCAGTGATTGGCTAAAGGCAAGTCCTGAAGATCAAGACAAACAAAAAGCGGAACTTCTGCAAACATTAAGCAAACTAACAGGGAAGCAGTTGGATGAAACCGCTCTGCAAATGCTGCAGCATCTGTTGCAAGCAGTTGAATCAAAAATGTCCGGCGGGATGGATCAATTACTCGCTGAAGCGGAGAAAATCATTTCAGAAGGTAAAACGGCTCTTGCTGCCAATGATTCTGCTGCAGACATTAATGGAGAACTGAAGTTTGATACAGAGCAACCCAATCAGGAAAATGAAGTATCTGAGGATGATAAAGAACTTGTCCTTATCCAGATGTTCATTAGTCAGCTGCTAGAAGGAAATAAGCTGTCTGACCGTGGGAATAGCAATGAAGCTCATGTCATTTATCAGAATGGAGATCAATTTCTTTCTGCATTAGAAAAAAAGGGCGTATCTCAACAGCTGATTCAAGATCTTAAACAGCAAATATTCACTAAAGATGAGTCAAGTTCAAAACTTTATTCGATGACAGCGTCAGAGCTGAAAAGTTTTCAAAGCTTAATGGAACAAATGTCTATGCTTCCTCAAAAAGGGACTAAAGAATGGAATTTAGCTGAAAGTCAGCTGAAAGCTTTCTTGTTATCGAAATCATCCGAATCATCGCAAGACTTTGGAAAGCGTGTCCTCGCACCGCTCTCGCAACATTCATCCAGCAAAAGTGCATCCGATGTTTCTGGAAGTATTCAGCCTGTAGATAGTAAATCAGGACTCCAACAAATGCTGTTTTCAGGATACCGGAGCACTGGAGGAGTTCAAACACTTGATCTGCACCAGCTCTCATCTGATTTACCGGCTGCCGAAACAAAAACGGTGGCTGATCAAGTGATCAATGCGTGGAAGCAAATGAAATATACGCCATTCGGCAGATCGACGGGAAGTTTCACCATTCGGCTGAACCCTGAACATTTAGGATTTGTCACAATCAAGCTGACAAATGAAAATGGGATGTTTCAGAGTAAAATCATTGCATCGAGCCAATCAGCAAAAGAACTGCTTGAACAGCATCTTCCTCAGCTGAAGCAATCATTGCCGAATATGGCCGTCCAAATTGACCGTTTTACTCTCCCTGTCCAAAGCGGGGATCAGCCGATATACGGCCAGCTTGCTGATGAACAGAAACAGCAGCAAGAGGGGCAGAGACAGCAAAAACAGAAAAAGCAATCAAATGATTTCGGCGATCTCCTCGATGAAGTGTCGACGGTTGAAATGGAGGAAGAAGAATGACTTCTATAAGTTCAGAATATAAACTGCCTGAAAAAACAAGCACTGTGACGACTAGCAATAGCAGCTTGGGGAAAGATGAGTTCTTAAAAATATTAATGACCCAAGTCCAAAACCAAGATCCGCTCAACCCGGTTGATGACAAAGAATTTATCAGTCAGATGGCGACTTTTTCAAGCCTGGAGCAAATGATGAACATGAATAAGACCATGACTCAATTCGTTGAAAATCAAGATCCGTTTACTTCGTATGTTGATTTGCTGGGAAAAGAAGTATCTTGGACTGATGGTCAAAGTACTACAGATAAAACTGGCACAGTTAGCTCTGTTAAGCATTCTAAAGGAAACTATTATCTCATTCTGGATGATGGGACCGAGATTAATCCGTGGAATGTAATGTCTGTAGCACAGTCTTCTAAATAAAAAAATCTGGGGGAATTTATTATGTTACGTTCACTTTATTCTGGAATTAGCGGTATGAAAAACTTTCAAACAAAGCTTGACGTTATCGGCAACAACATTGCCAACGTGAATACAGTAGGATTCAAAAAGAGCCGTGTTACCTTTAAAGATATGGTAAGCCAAACGATTGCCGGCGGTTCTGCGGCTGGTGCAACTATCGGCGGTACGAACTCTAAACAGATCGGTTTAGGTTCATCTTCTGGCACAATTGATACAATTCATTCAACAAGCGCAACACAAAGTACAGGAAGAACACTTGATTTAGCGATTGACGGCGATGGGTACTTTAGAATTGATACAGGCGACGGAACAGCTTATACAAGAGCAGGAAACTTCTATTTAGATAATACCGGAACACTGGTTACAGGTGATGGCTACCATGTATTAAATATGAATGGTGGAACAATTCAAATACCTACAGATGCACAAAGTTTTAGTATTGGTTCTGATGGAAAGGTGTCAATTGTTGATGCAGGCGGTCAAACGCAAGACGGAGGACAAATCGGGATTGTCACTTTTGCAAACAGTGACGGTTTGGATAAAATCGGAAGCAACTTATACCGTGAGTCTTTAAACTCTGGGACTGCCAGTGCAGCCAACCAGCCTGGTGATGGAGGTACAGGTTCACTTAAATCAGGATTTCTCGAAATGTCTAACGTTGATTTAACTGACGAATTTACTGAAATGATCGTTGCCCAGCGCGGATTCCAATCAAACTCAAAAATTATTACAACATCTGATGAAATCCTTCAAGAACTGGTTAACCTTAAACGTTAAGGAGGGAGGGGAGGCGAGTAATCGCTTCTCCGCTGTTTTATGATTAAAGTAACCCGTTTGAATGGGCAGCCCTTTACACTGAATGCGCTGTTTATTGAACAGATTGAATGCTTTCCGGATACTACAATCACTCTGTCAAATGGTAAGAAGTTTGTAGTAAAAGAAGATGAAGAAGCTGTTCTGGAAAAGATCGCATCTTTCTACCGAAAAATACAAATATTTTCAATGGATCAAGGAATAGAGGAACCGGAATGAAGAAAAAATTAATGGTCATTTTACTAATTATTCTTATCGTAATTGGTGCTCTCGGGGCGGCGGCTTATTTTGTTTTAGGCGGAAAGTCCGAAGAAAAAAGTGAAGCGAAAAAAAGTATTGATGAAATCGTTGCATCTTCTGTTGATGTAGAAGAGATCACAACAAATTTAAAGTCTGATAACATTATCCGGCTTGCTATTAAACTTGAAACTGACTCTGATAAATCAAAAGAAGAACTTGAAAAACGTGATTTTCAAGTGAAGGACGCTGTGATATCACTGCTAGCTGATACGAATGCTAATGAGATTGAGGGAGACAAGGGAAAAGAAGCCTTTAAGAAGGAACTAAAAGATAAATTAAATAGCTACCTCCAAGAAGGAAAAGTAGAAAAAGTGTATATTACCTCCTTTAATCTGCAATAAACAATCATTTGACAGAATACGGAGGTGAGGAAAATGTCAGGAGAAGTTCTCTCCCAAAATGAAATAGATGCACTACTTTCTGCAATATCAACCGGTGAAATGGACGCTGAAGAGCTGAAAAAAGAAGAAAAAGAGAAGAAAGTGAAAGTTTATGATTTCAAACGTGCACTGCGGTTTTCAAAGGATCAGATCCGCAGTTTAACGAGAATTCATGACAATTTTGCAAGACTTCTTACTACTCACTTTTCTGCTCAGCTAAGGACCTATATTCACATATCTGTCAGCTCTGTTGACCAGGTCCCGTATGAGGAATTTATCAGATCCATCCCGAACATGACGATACTGAATCTATTTGATGTCCATCCGATGGAAGGCAGAATTATGATGGAGGTTAATCCGACAATTGCATATACGATGATGGATCGGGTAATGGGCGGAATTGGAATCAGTCATAATAAGGTTGACAGCTTGACAGAAATTGAAACAAAAATCATTTCTAATTTATTTGAAAATGCACTGGGAAATTATAAAGAAGCTTGGCAGTCAATTGCTGATATTGAACCGGAAATGACTGAGTTTGAAGTGAATCCGCAATTCGTTCAGATGGTATCACCTAATGAAACAGTCGTGGTAATCTCACTCAATACCCAAATCGGTGAAATCAGCGGTGTTATAAATCTTTGTATCCCGCATATCGTCCTCGAGCCGCTCATACCGAAGCTTTCAGTCCACTATTGGATGCAATCAGATAGAAATGAGCCAAAGCCTGAGGAAACAAAGTCGCTTGAAAAACGTATCATGACAGCACAAATACCTGTCGTGGCCGAGCTCGGCACATCTGAACTGACAATAGAAGAGTTTTTAAGTTTAGAAGTCGGAGACTGCATAACTTTGGACAAATCAGTCACGGATCCTCTTACTGTATTGGTCGGAGATAAGCCGAAATTTTTAGGACAAGCCGGCCGGGTGAATCGAAAACAGGCAGTGCAAATTTTAGATCACGACATAAGAGGTGAACAAGATGGAGAATAATAGATTATCTCAAGATGAGATTGACGCGCTTCTTAACGGCACAGGCAGCACGCCGGATGAGCCAGAGGTTCCGGAAGTACATGACTTATCGGAAATGGAGCGTGATGCGATCGGTGAAATCGGAAATATTTCATTCGGCAGTTCTGCGACAGCACTATCAACGCTTTTAAATCAAAAGGTCGATATTACGACTCCAAGTGTAACTGTCATTCCTAAAAGTAAAATCAGCGATGCGTTTCCTGAACCGTATGTAGCGATTGAAGTGAATTATACGGAGGGCTTCAGCGGCAGCAACCTGCTGGTCGTGGAACAAAATGACGCGGCCATCATTGCTGACTTAATGATCGGGGGAGACGGAAAAGGCGCCGACCCTTCACTGGGTGAAATCCATTTAAGTGCGGTTCAAGAAGCGATGAACCAAATGATGGGGTCGGCAGCTACATCAATGTCTACTGTATTCAGTAAAAAAATTGATATTTCACCGCCTCGGGTTGAATTGCTCGATGTTACTGAAGAAAAGGGAACTGACCGTATTCCTGATGATGAAATGCTGGTGAAAGTTTCTTTTAACTTAAAGGTGGGGGAATTAATAGACTCCAGCATTATGCAGCTTTACCCGCTGACATTTGCGAAAGATTTAATTTCAAGCCTTATGAATACAGGAAATGCAGAGGAAGAAACAACGTCGCAGCCTGATGTTACATATGAGCAGCCGAAAGAGCCTGTGACGCCAGAGCCGCGTATTGAACCACAGCAACAGCAGCAGCCACCAAAAAGGCAGGGAACACCGAAAAAAGCAGCGCCGGTTCAGGTTTCGCCGGTTGAATTTTCCGCGTTTGATCCAAACGAGGCTTCGCAAGCCCCTATTAACAATCTGGATATGCTTTTGGATATCCCGCTTTCGATCACTGTTGAGCTTGGCAGAACGAAGAGAAGCGTAAAAGAAATTTTGGAGCTTTCTGCCGGAAGTATTATTGAGCTTGATAAATTAGCCGGTGAGCCGGTAGATATTTTAGTTAATCAGCGTATTGTTGCCAAAGGCGAGGTCGTTGTCATTGAAGAAAACTTCGGAGTAAGAGTCACTGACATTTTAAGCCAGGCAGAGCGCATTAATAATTTAAAATAACGAAACACAAGGAGAGAGATAGATTATGGCACACAGAATTTTAATTGTAGATGACGCAGCATTTATGCGAATGATGATTAAAGATATTTTGGTGAAAAACGGTTTTGAAGTAGTAGCGGAAGCTGAAAACGGAGCACAGGCAGTAGAAAAATATAAAGAGCATTCTCCTGACCTCGTTACTATGGATATCACGATGCCAGAAATGGACGGTATTTCAGCATTAAAAGAAATTAAACAAATTGATGCACAGGCAAGAATCATTATGTGTTCTGCTATGGGACAGCAATCAATGGTTATCGATGCTATTCAGGCAGGCGCTAAGGATTTTATCGTAAAACCTTTCCAGGCAGACCGTGTGCTTGAAGCAATCAACAAAACATTAAGTTAAAGGGTGTACGACTGTTGAAAAAGAGTCAATATTTCATTGCTTTTATTTGTTTTTTCGTTTTATTCAGTGTACATCCGATTGCTGCTGCCGCGGCAGACTCTGATAATTCAACTGTAAACGAATGGTTTCAAAAGAAAGACGAAAAAACTGCAGATAAGTCAGAGCAAAAGGAAGAAAAAACAACACAAACTGCTGATGAGACGGAGGGAGCGGCTGCTCCTTCTGTCTCAGCTTTTGATTTTGTGAAGATGATTTTCGCTTTATTGTTTGTTATCGTGCTGATTTACGGGCTGGTTAAGCTCATGAACAAAAGAAATCGGCTCCTAAAGCCTTTTCAATATGTTGAAAATATTGGCGGCACATCGGTCGGCCAAAACAGATCCATCCAATTGATCAAAGTCGGAAAAAGTGTGCTCGTCGTCGGTGTAGGAGAGACGATCCAGCTGCTGAAAGAAATTGAGGATGAAAAAGAGATTGAAGTCATTCTCAGCCAGCATGAAGAGGCAATGTCAAGCAAAATAGAGTGGCAAAAGTTTGTGAAGCCGCTGAAGGGTTCTGAACATCAGTCGCAGCAAAAACTGCCTTCATTTTCAAAAGCATTAAAAGAGCAGCTTGAAGAGTTAAAACAAAACCGTTCTGAAGGAAAGAAGAAAGGCCCACGTCATCATGAATGAGTTTATAAATATTTTCAGTTCAAGCGATCCGGAAAACGTAAGTTCAACTGTTAAATTACTATTATTGTTAACTGTATTTTCAGTGGCGCCTGGAATATTGATTCTTATGACTTGTTTTACTCGCATCGTCATTGTTCTGTCATTTGTCAGGACTTCACTGGCGACGCAATCTATGCCGCCAAACCAGGTTCTTATCGGACTTGCGCTGTTTTTAACGTTTTTTATTATGGCTCCTACTTTTTCAGAGATTAATAAAGAAGCGCTGACCCCATTGATGGACAACAAAATCAGCTTGGACGAAGCGTATTCGAAAGCTGAAGAACCGATTAAAGAATTTATGAGTAAACACACAAGGCAGAAGGACCTGGCGCTGTTTATGAATTACGCGAAAATGGATAAACCCGAATCATTAAAGGATATTCCGCTTACAACAATGGTTCCCGCTTTTGCCATATCGGAGCTTAAAACAGCGTTTCAAATAGGTTTTATGATTTTTATTCCATTTTTAATTATAGATATGGTAGTAGCAAGCGTCCTAATGTCAATGGGAATGATGATGCTCCCTCCAGTTATGATTTCTCTGCCCTTTAAAATATTACTTTTTGTTTTAGTAGACGGCTGGTATTTAATTGTGAAATCTTTGCTTCAGAGCTTTTAGGGTAGGTGCTAAACGTGAGTTCAGAATTTGTAATTTCTATGGCGGAAAAAGCCGTATACGTAACGCTGATGATCAGCGCGCCATTACTGGCTATTGCTTTACTGGTCGGTTTAATCGTAAGTATCTTTCAGGCGACAACTCAAATCCAGGAACAGACTTTGGCGTTTATTCCAAAAATCGTGGCGGTTCTCCTAGCTCTGATTTTTTTTGGTCCATGGATGCTATCGACCATTCTTTCATTTACAACAGAGCTGTTTTCTAACTTAAATCGTTTTGCAGGGTAATGTAGAGATGAATTCGATTATTGATTTATTTCCTGCTTTTTTATTGGTTTTTATTAGAATCTCTGCTTTTTTTGTAACGATTCCGCTTTTCGGACACCGGAATGTGCCAGCTGTTCATCGTATTGGATTTGCTTTTTTTCTCGCGGTCATTTGTTTCAGTACCATTGATAAACCTCCCTCTTTGGAGATAGATGGGCAATATATGCTCTTGACATTTAAAGAAGCTTTGGTTGGCCTTTGTCTAGGCTTAATTGCTTATATGATGATTGCTGCAGTACAGATTGCCGGCTCGTTTATTGATTTTCAAATGGGATTTTCAATTGCGAACGTTATTGATCCCCAAACAGGTGCACAAAGTCCGTTAATCGGCCAGTTTATCTATACAATGGCACTTTTGTTTATGCTGAGTGTCAATGCCCACCATTTGCTGCTGGACGGTATTTACTACAGTTTTCAGTATATTTCAGTTGATCAGGCATTTCCAAATTTCGGCGATGAAAAGTTTGCTTATTTGATCGCGAAAAGCTTTAATGCGATGTTTATTATCGCTTTTCAAATGTCAGTGCCGGTTGTGGCCAGTTTGTTTCTTGTTGATTTAGCATTAGGTATCGTGGCTCGAACTGTTCCACAATTAAATGTATTTGTGGTCGGTCTGCCTTTAAAGATCGCTGTCAGTTTCATCATGCTCATTGTGTGTATGTCCGTTATGTTTGTCGTTGTGCGGAATGTCTTCAGTTTAACGATTGAAACGATGCGGAATCTTTTAGCATTGGTCGGTGTTTCTTAATGAAGCTTAGAATTGACCTGCAGTTTTTTGCGGGAGAGAAGACAGAGAAAGCTACTCCGAAAAAACGGAAGGATACACGAAAAAAAGGGCAGGTAGCCAAAAGTTCGGATGTCAATACAGCCATTTCTTTACTAGTAGTATTCCTTTCGTTTATTGCGATTGGTCCGTATATGAGAGACAGGCTGCTGTCATTTATAGAAACATTTTATACCGAATCGCTCACAATGAAGCTCTCAGAATCAAATGTTCATATACTGTTGATCAGCTTATTAAAGGATATGGGCATGATACTTGCACCGATTTTGCTTGTCGCTCTTGTTGCAGGGGTCGTCAGCAACTATATGCAGGTTGGGTTCTTGTTTTCTGCTGAAGTGATACAGCCTAAGCTTGAAAAGCTGGACCCGATCAAAGGCTTTAAACGAATATACAGTATGAGGGCGATTGTAGAGCTAATTAAATCCATATTGAAAATTACTGTTGTTGGTTTTGCGGCTTTCGCTGTGCTTTGGCTGCATTATGGGGAAATTCTCCGGCTCCCGCTCTTGACACCCGAAGAGGCACTTTCTTTTGTTTCAAAACTTACCTTGTGGATGGGGCTGAGCGGTGCAGGAGCTTTGTTGATACTTGCTGGTCTCGACTATTTATATCAGAGATTTGACTATGAGAAAAATATCAAAATGTCAAAGCAGGATATAAAAGATGAGTACAAAAAATCTGAAGGAGACCCGATTATCAAGTCAAAAATTAAACAAAGACAGCGGGAAATGGCGATGAGGCGGATGATGCAAGAAGTTCCCAAAGCAGATGTCATTATCACAAACCCGACCCACTATGCGATTGCCCTGAAATATGATGATGAAAAAATGGATGCTCCTTATATTGTTGCAAAAGGTGTCGACCACCTAGCGTTAAAAATCAGGAAAATTGCTAAAGAGCATGATGTCATGATGGTAGAAAACAGACCGCTTGCCCGTGCGTTATATGATCAGGTAGAAATTGACCAGGCGGTGCCGGAAGAATTTTTTAAAGTCTTGGCAGAAATTCTGGCTTACGTATATAAAACAAAACAAAAAGTATATTGAATTTTTCGAGTTAAAAGGAGAGAAAAAACAGCATGTCAACAAGAGATTTATCCGTTTTAATAAGTGTTGTCCTCATTGTGGCGATGCTGGTGATTCCATTTCCTCCATGGCTGTTAAGTATTTTGATCATTATTAATATTTCTCTTGCGTTGATCGTGCTTCTTACCACAATGAATATGCAAGAAGCGCTTCAGTTTTCGATTTTCCCGTCACTGTTGCTGCTTTTAACCTTATTTCGTTTGGGCTTGAACGTCTCAACTACCCGTTCAATTCTTTCACATGGTGAAGGAGGAAAAGTCGTCGAGACTTTCGGAAATTTCGTTGTCGGCGGAAATGTATTAGTTGGACTCGTTGTATTTATCATCCTTATTATTATTCAGTTTATCGTCATTACGAAAGGTGCTGAACGTGTTTCCGAGGTTGCAGCAAGGTTTACGCTGGACGCAATGCCGGGGAAGCAGATGAGTATTGATGCTGACTTAAACGCAGGGATGATTACCGAACAGGAAGCGAAGCACCGCCGCGAAAAAGTGGCAAGAGAAGCTGACTTTTATGGAGCAATGGACGGTGCCAGTAAATTTGTAAAAGGCGACGCGATTGCCGGAATCATCATTGTGATGATCAATATTATTTTTGGTATCGTGATCGGAATGCTTCAGCAGGGAATGTCCATTCAAGAGGCCGCTTCACAATTTACGATGCTGACTGTCGGGGATGGAATTGTTTCGCAAATTCCGGCGCTGTTAATTTCTACAGCTACGGGTATTGTCGTGACAAGAGCTGCCTCTGAAGGAAACTTAGGGCATGACATTACAGGTCAGCTGTTTGCTTATCCAAAGCTTTTATACGTCGCAGCATCTACGATTCTGCTTCTTGGTATTTTCACTCCGATTGGCATTTTTCTGACGGGGCCGCTTGCAGGTCTGCTTGCTTTCGGCGCTTATATGCTATCTAAATCAGGTAAGGAAAAAGAAGAAGTGGATGAGATTCTCGAAGAAGAGGCTGAGGTTGACGACCTTAAAAGCCCTGAAAGCGTTGTTCAGCTTCTGCACATCGATCCGATAGAATTTGAGTTTGGATATGGCCTGATACCGCTTGCTGATGCCAATCAAGGCGGTGATTTATTAGACCGAATTGTCATGATACGCCGTCAGTTGGCTCTGGAACTTGGGCTTGTCATTCCTGTCGTGCGAATCAGAGACAATATAGCGTTGCAGCCTAATGAATACCGATTGAAAATTAAAGGCAACGAAGTAGCAAAAGGCGAGCTGTTGCTTGATCATTATTTAGCGATGTCGCCTACACCTGAAGACGATCTCATCGAAGGGATTGAAACAGTGGAACCGTCATTCGGACTGCCGGCCAAATGGATTAGCGAATCGGTAAAAGATGAAGCTGACATGCTTGGTTATACAGTTGTCGACCCTGCTTCAGTCGTTTCGACTCATATTACGGAGAAAATTAAGCAGTATGCCCACGAATTAATCGGAAGACAGGAGACGAAACAGCTGATCGATCACTTGAAAGAATCGTATCCAGTCCTTGTTGAAGAGGTTACGCCAAATCCGTTGTCTGTCGGTGATATTCAAAAGGTGCTGGCCAAGCTTTTAAAAGAAAAAGTTTCAATCCGAAACTTAGTAACGATTTTTGAAACGCTTGCTGACTATGGAAAATTAACAACAGATTCTGATCTTTTGACAGAGTATACAAGACAGGCACTGGCAAAACAAATTACAGCCCAGTTTGCCAAAGAAAATGAAGTGTTGAAGGTTGTTACTTGTTCGGGTCGTGTAGAAAAGGCAATTGCAGATGGCGTACAGCAAACGGAACACGGGAATTATTTGTCGCTTGAACCAGATGTTTCAGAAAGTATTGTACGCTCTGTCGCTAAAGAAGCCGAACAGCTGTCATTACGTCAGGAAACTGCGATTCTTCTCTGCTCGCCGCCTGTCAGAATGTATGTGAAACAGCTTCTGGAACGATACTTCCCTGATCTTCCGGTACTTTCTTATAACGAACTTGAGGCGAATGTTGAGGTACAAAGCATTGGAGTGGTGGATATTTAATGAAAATAAAAAAATTTACTGCTGCTTCAATGCAAGAAGCGGCACTTCTCATCAGAAAAGAGTTAGGTAATGAAGCGGTCATATTAAATTCGAAAAAAATTAAAAAGCGAAAATGGTTTGGACTCATCAACAAGCCTGCTGTTGAAGTAATTGCCGTATTGGATCAGGACTTTCTTGAAAACAAAACACCTCAGAAAGCAGCTGAGCCGAAACAAACATTAAAAACTCCGGTCAGCAGTCCGAAAATAGAGGAGAGGATATATCCCCCTCAAACTCCGGCGCAACATGAGCCCGGTGATTTTTCAGTGTATCAATCTGTACTTCCTGAGCCGCTGCAAAAAGCAGAAAAGCTTTTGCAAGAAACGGGTATTAAAGAGTCAACGAAGACGAGCGCACTGAAAAAATTGCTTCGATGCTCTGTGGAAGCGGGCGGTCTGACGGAAGAAAACGTGGTTGGCAAACTTCAGGATATACTATGCGATACGCTGCCTTCAGGAGACAAGTGGCAGGAGCATATTCACTCAAAGTATATCGTGCTGTTTGGTTCAACAGGGGCAGGAAAAACAACAACACTGGCTAAGCTTGCAGCCATATCTATGCTTGAAAAACAGAAAAAAATCGCTTTTATCACAACAGATACGTATCGGATAGCAGCTGTTGAACAGTTGAAAACATACGCCGAACTGCTGCAGGCTCCTCTGGAAGTTTGCTATACAAAAGAAGAATTCCAGCAGGCGAAGGAGTTATTTTCTGAGTATGATCATGTGTTTATTGATACAGCCGGAAGAAACTTCAAGGAGCAGCAATACATTGATGAATTGAAAGAAACGATTCCTTTTGAGAGTAGCATTCAGTCATTTCTCGTTTTATCCGCGACTGCAAAATATGAAGATATGAACCATATTGTCAAACGGTTTTCATCCGTCCCTGTCAATCAGTTTATTTTTACGAAAATAGATGAGACTACTTCCTTAGGTTCTGTATTTAATATACTGGCAGAATCAAAAATAGGTGCCGGGTTTATAACGAATGGCCAGAATGTGCCGGAGGATATACAGACTGTAGCTCCACTTGATTTTGTAAGGATGCTGTGCAGATGAACAGATTTGACCAAGCAGCAACTTTACGGGCGAAAATGGAAAAGCGTCAGCGTGTTCTGTCAATGGTTTATTCACAAAAAGCCAAGACACTTGCTGTCATCAGCGGCAAGGGCGGTGTCGGCAAATCCAATATTACTTTAAACATGGCCCTTGCGCTGCAGGATAAAGGTAAGAAGGTACTGCTTATTGATCTTGATATTGGGATGGGAAACATTGATATATTAATGGGAAACTCATCTTCCGCCACGATTATCGATGTATTAACCGATCGCAAGCCTTTGATGCAGTCATTATCCACTGGGCCAAAGGGTTTGCGGTATATATCAGGGGGAACCGGTCTGGATGTAATGTTTCAGCTGGATCAGAGAAAATGGGCGTTTTTTGCTAATGAGCTTTCTCATGCGTTAAGCCAGTTCGACTATGTGCTGTTTGACATGGGAGCGGGCTTATCAAAAGATCAGCTGCCTTTTATTTTATCGGCAGAAGATATTTTGATCATAACAACTCCCGAACCGACGGCCATCATGGATGCATACAGCGCTGTCAAGCACTTGGTTTTGACAGAAAATAAACTTTCGATGAAGGTGGCTGTCAATCGGTGCCGTGATCAAAAGGAAGGGCTAGACGCCTTTACCCGCCTTTCCCGCACGATTCATATGTTTTTGGATGCTCAGGTTCAGTTTGCCGGTTCCGTTTCTGACGATGCGATCGTGAGCAAAGCAGTTGTCGAACAGGTTCCTTTTTTCATAAAAAGTCCTCAGGCAAAAGCCAGCCGGTCAGTCCGTGTTTTAGCGGACGCCTTGTTTGAAAGAGAAGAAACAAGACACAAAGAAGACAAACAGACATTTATTGAGAAATTATCTTCTTTTTTAATGAGGAGGGCTTAATTTGATTCGTGTGCTTGTAGTTGATGATTCAGCTTTCATGAGAAAAATGATAAGTGATTTTTTAACCGAGGAAAAGCAGATAGACGTAATCGGAACTGCGAGAAACGGAGAAGAAGCGCTTAAGAAGATTGAATTACTAAAGCCAGATGTTATTACTCTTGATGTTGAAATGCCGGTCATGAACGGGACAGACACACTGCGCAAAATTATCGAAATTTATAACTTGCCGGTCATCATGGTGTCAAGCCAGACAGAGAAAGGCAAAGAGTGCACAATTAATTGTTTAGAGATCGGCGCCTTTGACTTTATCACAAAGCCATCAGGCTCCATATCTCTGGATTTGTACAAAATTAAAGAACAATTAGTTGAGCGTGTCATCGCGGCTGGGCTTTCCGGCAAGCGGAAACATCCTGTTTCACAGGCAGTTCGGCCTGAACCTATAGTGCGTGCTGTAAAGCCTGAATTAAGCAAGCCGAAACCCGGCACAGGCAGACAAATTGTATGTATCGGCACATCAACAGGCGGTCCAAGGGCGTTACAAAAGGTGATACCGAAGCTCCCTAAGGATTTGAACGCACCAGTGGTTGTTGTTCAGCACATGCCTGAAGGTTTTACTGCTTCTTTGGCTGAGCGGCTGAATCATTTATCCGACATTCAAGTAAAAGAAGCAAAAGATGGTGAAGCAGCTCTTAACGGCTGTGTTTACATAGCACCGGGAGGAAAAAACATATCCGTTATTAAAAACAGCGGAGGACTCCAGATCGTGCTTGATAATCTCGATACGCCAAGCCGTCATAAACCATCAGCTGATTATTTATTCCGTTCTGTCGGTAAACTGGCAGACTATGAAAAAGTAGCCGTTATCATGACCGGTATGGGCAGTGACGGCACTGCCGGCTTAAAGGACATGCTTATGGCCGGCAATGTGAAAGCCATTGCGGAGTCTGAAGAATCTTGTGTCGTATATGGGATGCCGAAAGCAGCTGTTAAAGCGGGCCTCATCCATGAGATTAAACATGTGGAAGATATCGCAGCATCCATCACAAGCTGTGTGAAAAAAGAGAGGATGTGATTCAAATGGATATGAATCAGTATTTAGATGTCTTTATTGATGAGAGTAAAGAACATTTACAAACATGTAATGAAAAGCTTCTCCTTTTAGAAAAAGACCCGACTGACCTTCAGCTCGTTCATGATATATTCAGGGCTGCCCATACATTAAAAGGAATGAGCGCAACGATGGGCTATACCGACTTAGCACATCTAACCCATCTGCTTGAAAATGTGCTGGATGCAATCCGAAACGGAGACATGGCAGTTACCTCAGAATGGCTGGATATTTTGTTTGAAGCCCTGGATCACCTGGAAGCTATGGTTCAGTCTATTATTGACGGCGGGGATGGTAAAAGAGATATCTCAGAAGTGAGTGCCAAGCTTGATGTGAATGGTGCACACGCTGAAATGGCTGCCTCTGCGGAACCTGCAGAAGCACAGAATTCAATATCTGATTGGGAATATGACGAGTTTGAACGGACTGTCATACAAGAAGCGGAGGAGCAAGGTTTCAAACGATATGAAATCAAGATTTCTCTGAACGAAAACTGTATGTTAAAAGCAGTTCGTGTCTATATGGTGTTTGAAAAGCTTAATGAAGTCGGAGAAGTAGCCAAAACAATTCCAAGTGCGGAAGTGCTTGAAACAGAAGATTTCGGCACTGACTTTCAAGTTTGTTTCTTAACACATCAATCAGCGGAAGAGATTGAACAATTAATCAATGGCGTTTCAGAAATTGAGCATGTTGAAGTCATTCAAGGGGCTCCTTTAACATCAGCTGAAAAGCCGGCAGAATCTAAGCCGGCAGATTTGCCAGCACCGGTACCTGTGAAGCAGGAGAAACAAAAACAGTCTGCTAAAAACGAAGAGCAGGCGAAGCACACAGCCGGTGGATCTAAAACAATTCGTGTCAACATTGACAGACTTGATTCTTTAATGAACTTATTTGAAGAGCTTGTCATTGACCGCGGGCGACTCGAGCAGATTGCAAAAGAGCTTGAGCACAATGAACTGACTGAAACGGTTGAACGAATGACGAGAATTTCCGGAGATTTGCAATCGATTATTCTTAATATGAGAATGGTTCCAGTTGAAACTGTTTTTAATCGGTTCCCGAGAATGATTCGCCAGCTTCAAAAAGAGCTGAATAAAAAAATCGAACTCTCGATCATCGGTGCGGAAACTGAACTGGATCGAACAGTGATTGATGAAATCGGAGATCCTCTCGTTCACTTGATCAGAAACAGTATTGATCATGGTATCGAGTCGCCGGAAACACGTTTGCAAAAGGGAAAACCGGAATCAGGAAAGGTTGTGCTTAAAGCTTATCACAGCGGCAACCATGTCTTTATCGAAGTAGAGGATGACGGTGCAGGCCTTAATCGCAAAAAAATTCTCGAAAAAGCGCTTGAGCGCGGGGTCATTACGGAAAAAGAAGCTGAAACCTTAGAAGACAATGAAATTTACGAATTGATCTTTGCTCCAGGGTTCTCAACTGCTGATCAAATTTCTGATATTTCCGGCCGCGGTGTTGGACTTGATGTTGTAAAAAACAAACTGGAGTCTCTGGGCGGTTCAGTCAGTGTGAAATCTGCAGAAGGTCAAGGCTCTCTATTCAGCATCCAGCTTCCACTTACCTTGTCCATTATTTCAGTTCTCCTAATCAAATTGGAAGAAGAGACATTTGCCATTCCAATTTCTTCAATCATTGAAACGGCAGTTATTGACAGAAAAGACATTTTGCAAACGCATGACCGTGAAGTGATTGACTTTAGAGGGCACATTGTCCCTGTCGTTTATTTAAAAGAAGAGTTTAAAATAGAAGATACAAGACAAGATGCGGAACAGCTCCATATCATTATCGTGAAAAAAGGCGATAAACCTACTGCATTTGTGGTGGACTCCTTTATTGGCCAGCAGGAAGTTGTGCTGAAATCACTCGGAGATTATTTAACAAACGTCTTTGCAATTTCCGGAGCTACTATTTTAGGAGACGGAGAAGTAGCGCTCATTATTGATTGTAATGCACTGATTATTTAACCATTCGAGGAGGTGTCCCACATGACTGCAGAAATTAAAACAGGCGAAAAAATGATTGTCTTTATGGTAAATGGCAAAGAATATGCCATTTCCGTCACTCAGGTGAAATCAATTGAAAAATGGCAAAAACCAACGAGAGTGCCTGGCGTCGAACCATATATTTGCGGGGTAATCAATTTGCGCGGGGTAGTGACTCCGGTTATTGATTTAAGAAAGCGCCTGAATTTGCCAGAGTATGAAATTACCGATGAAACACGGATTATCATTATTGCTTATCGTGATACTGAAATCGGCTGGATAGTGGATGAAGCTAATGATGTGATTACCGTACACGAAAGTGAAATCGAATCCGCTCCAGAAAGCATCCAGAAAGATACGGATGTGTCGATCGAACAGATTGTGAAACAAGAGAACAGGCTCTTAAATATTATTGATGCGAACGCGGTTTTGGATAAAGAATCATCTCAGTCCGCTGTGCCCGATCAAGCTTAATCTTAAAGGGGTTATGACATGAGTATTTTTAATGGAATCAAAGAAGAGCAGATGGACATTTTGCGGGAAGTCGGCAATATAGGCGCCGGCCACTCCGCCTCTGCAATGGCCCAGCTGTTAAATAGAAAGATAGATATGGAAGTCCCGTTTGCAAAGCTGTTGTCTTTCGATGAGCTTGTCGATTTTTTCGGCGGCGCCGATATCCCGGTTGCCAGCATCTTTTTAAGAATGGAAGGCGATTTAACGGGCTCGATGTTCTTTATAATGCCTTTTTATCAGGCGGAGCAGTTTATCAGAGAGCTGATTGGAAACCCCGATTTTGATATAGAGGACTTAGGTGAAGATCATATGAGCTCATCCGCTTTGCATGAACTGGGCAATATTTTAGCAGGATCATATTTAACAGCTTTGGCGGATTTGACGAAACTCCAGCTTTATCCAAGTGTTCCTGAAGTTTCTTTGGACATGTTCGGCGCTGTGATCAGCGAAGGGCTGATGGAGCTAAGCCAGGTTGGAGAACACGCCATTGTTGTGGACACGTCAATTTTTGACCAAAGCCATCAGCAGGAGCTGAAAGCGCATATGTTTATGCTGCCGGACTATGATTCATTTGAAAAGCTCTTTGTCGCCTTGGGTGCATCATTATGAGTACAACTGAGGCTGTCGTTGTAAAGGTTGGAATTGCTGACGTGAAGATCGCCCGCTTCCCGGACACCATCAGGACCTCTGGGTTGGGATCATGTGTGGGACTGGTGCTTTATGATAAAGAAAAGCAGACGGCGGGGCTTGTCCATGTCATGCTTCCGGATTCGACGTTATCGAAAACTGCCGAACTCAATCGGGCTAAGTATGCTGATACAGCCGTAAAGACCACGATTGATATGTTGATAGAAGCGGGATGCCGGAAATTTGCATTAAAAGCAAAGCTGGCCGGCGGATCAGAGATGTTTAAATTTAAATCAACAAATGATTTGATGAAGATAGGACCGAGAAATGTATTAGCGATAAAGGAACAGCTGTCTTTATATAATATTCCTATTATTAGTGAAGATACGGGCGGCTCAAGCGGCCGGACGATAGAATTTGAACCGAAGTCCTGCATGCTGCATATTCGAACTGTTAAACAAGGTGAAAAAACGATTTAATTAAGGTATTAGGGGGATAACAATGCAATCCTTGAATTATGAAGATCAGGTGCTTTGGACGCGCTGGAAAGAGTGGAAAGATCCTAAAGCCGGTGACGATTTAATGCGCCGTTACATGCCGCTTGTTACATATCATGTAGGCAGAATTTCTGTCGGACTGCCGAAATCAGTGCATAAAGACGATCTTATGAGCCTTGGTATGCTTGGTTTATATGATGCCCTTGAAAAATTTGACCCTAGTCGGGACTTAAAATTTGATACCTACGCCTCGTTTAGAATTCGCGGCGCAATCATAGACGGGCTTCGTAAAGAAGATTGGCTGCCCAGAACCTCACGTGAAAAAACAAAGAAGGTTGAAGCAGCAATTGAAAAGCTTGAACAGCGCTATCTTCGGAACGTATCGCCCGCAGAAATTGCAGAGGAACTCGGAATGACGGTACAGGATGTCGTGTCAACAATGAATGAAGGTTTTTTTGCAAATCTGCTGTCAATTGATGAAAAGCTCCATGATCAAGATGACGGTGAAAACATTCAGGTTATGATCAGAGATGACAAAAATGTTCCGCCTGAAGAAAAGATTATGAAGGATGAACTGATTGCACAGCTTGCTGAAAAAATTCACGAACTCTCTGAAAAAGAACAGCTGGTTGTCAGTTTGTTCTACAAAGAGGAGTTGACATTGACAGAAATCGGACAAGTATTAAATCTTTCTACGTCCCGCATATCACAGATTCATTCAAAGGCACTTTTTAAATTAAAGAATCTGCTGGAAAAAGTGATTCAATAATGAATTTCAATGGTTAGCGAGTGAAAAACATGTCAACACTATTATGGCTTTTAAGCTTTACGCTCCACGGCGTTCTTCTGTACGCTGTCATTATCCTGTATATGAGACTCGCAGCTGTGAAAGAAACAGAAAAACAGCAAAAGAAATTACTTGAAGAGACGGAAAACACCTTGGCAGCATTTCTTCTTGAATTAAAAGAAGAAAATGAGAAACTGATAGAAAATACCGGTTCACCTTCAAGTCAAGCGGAAGAAGAAACCCAAAAGCCAGACCTTCGGCACTCTGAAAAAGATTCAGAGCGGGGTGCAGTTCAAGAAGAAGAAAATCTTCTTGAACATATCGAAGGTCTGATTACTGAGGTTGAGCGTCAGGAAGAGAGCATAAACAGCAATGCCCAATCATTTGAAGACCAGGTCATAGCATTATATGAGCAGGGGTATTCGGCCAATCAAATTGCTCAGAAACTGAAGAGCGGAAAGACAGAAATCGAGCTGTTTTTAAAATTTCGCTCCAAAGGTGTAAAGGATTCTTGATTGTCGGATAAAGCTGTGTTATATTATGTCTTGGTGTTAAATACACACGCTTAACGATTTATGCAGAGGGTGCTGCAGGCGGCAGTTCTGCACAAAAATGACCTAAGCGGAGGAAAAAAACCATTATATTAGGAGGAAATAACATGTCAGTCATTTCTATGAAGCAATTGCTTGAAGCTGGTGTTCACTTCGGTCACCAAACACGCCGTTGGAACCCAAAAATGAAGCGTTACATTTTCACGGAGCGTAACGGAATCTACATCATTGACCTTCAAAAAACAGTCAAAAAAGTAGAGGAAGCTTACAACTTCACTAAAAACCTTGCTGCTGAAGGCGGGAAAATCCTTTTCGTCGGAACAAAAAAACAAGCTCAAGATTCTGTTAAAGAAGAAGCTCAGCGCTCTGGCATGTACTATGTCAACCAACGCTGGTTGGGCGGTACATTAACAAACTTTGAAACAATCCAAAAACGTATTAAACGTCTTAAAGACATTGAAAAAATGCAAGAAAACGGTACGTTTGATGTACTTCCTAAAAAAGAAGTCGTTCAATTGAAAAAAGAATTAGAGCGTCTTGAAAAATTCCTAGGCGGAATTAAAGATATGAAGGATCTTCCTGATGCATTATTCATCATCGATCCTCGTAAAGAGCGCATCGCTGTTGCGGAAGCTCGCAAATTAAACATCCCTATCATCGGTATCGTAGATACTAACTGTGATCCAGATGAAATCGATGTTGTAATCCCAGCGAACGATGACGCTATCCGCGCTGTTAAACTTCTAACTTCTAAAATGGCAGATGCAATCTTAGAAGCGAAGCAAGGCGAAGAAGAAGCGGAAGTTGCTGAAGAAACTGCACCAGAAACAGAAACAACAACTGCGTAACCTATTCAAAAGGTGATAAGAGGGACTGCCTTTTATCACCTTTTTTCAAGAAAAATGTGTAATATACATACTCTTGTTTTAACATATAAGGAGGAATACAAATGGCAATTACTGCACAGCAAGTAAAAGAACTGCGTGAAAAAACTGGCGCGGGCATGATGGATTGTAAAAAAGCGTTAACTGAAACTGACGGAGATATGGACAAAGCAATTGACCTTTTAAGAGAAAAAGGGATTGCGAAAGCAGCGAAAAAAGCTGACCGTATCGCGGCAGAAGGTTCTACTCTTATTAAAACTGACGGCAACAAAGGCGTTATCTTAGAAGTAAACTCTGAAACTGACTTCGTTGCGAAAAACGAAGGCTTCAAAGAGCTTCTTAACACTTTAGCTGACCACCTTCTTGCAAATGCTCCAGCAGATGTTGAAGAAGCTATGGGTCAAAAAATGGAAAATGGCTCTACTGTTGAAGAGTACATCACAAGTGCAGTTGCTAAAATTGGTGAGAAAATCACTCTTCGCCGCTTTACAGTTCTTACAAAAGACGACAGCTCTGCATTCGGTGCTTACCTTCACATGGGCGGCCGCATCGGCGTATTAACTGTTCTAAACGGTACAACTGACGAAGAAACTGCGAAAGATATCGCAATGCACGTTGCTGCGGTTAACCCTCGTTACATTTCTCGTGATCAAGTATCTGAAGAAGAAAGAAATCATGAGCGTCAAATCTTAACTCAGCAAGCCCTTCAAGAAGGTAAACCTGAAAACATCGTAGCGAAAATGGTTGAAGGCCGTCTGAACAAATTCTTCGAAGAAATTTGTCTTTTAGACCAAGCGTTCGTTAAAAACCCAGATGAAAAAGTGAAACAAGTGGTTGCAGCGAAAAACGCAACTGTTCAAACTTATGTACGCTATGAAGTTGGAGAAGGCATCGAAAAACGTCAAGAAAACTTTGCTGAAGAAGTAATGAACCAAGTGAAAAAATAATGGCGAAAAGATTTCGCGGCCAAGTCGCGTCTTTTCAGGCAGTATAGGGGACACACTTTGTGTTCCCTATTTTTAAAACTATATTTACAAACCTTTTTTTCTCTTGCATAATAGAAAACGGCAATGTTTACACTTGGAGGTTATCATGGAAAAACCAAAATACAAACGTATCGTATTAAAGCTTAGCGGGGAAGCATTGGCAGGAGAACAGGGAAACGGAATTAACCCAACTGTCATTCAATCCATTGCAAAGCAAGTGAAAGAAATCGCTGAGCTTGAAGTCGAAGTGGCTGTTGTAGTAGGCGGCGGCAACTTATGGCGCGGAAAAACAGGAAGTGACCTGGGCATGGACCGTGCAACTGCTGACTATATGGGAATGCTGGCGACAGTTATGAATTCGCTTGCTCTTCAAGACAGCTTGGAAACACTCGGAATCCAGTCCAGAGTGCAAACATCCATTGAAATGAGACAAGTTGCTGAACCGTACATAAGAAGAAAAGCGATACGCCACTTAGAGAAAAAACGTGTCGTTATTTTCGCTGCGGGTACAGGAAACCCATATTTCTCAACTGATACGACAGCTGCACTGCGGGCTGCTGAAATTGAAGCAGACGTTATTTTAATGGCTAAAAATAATGTTGACGGTGTGTATAATGCTGATCCTAGAAAAGATGAATCAGCTGTTAAGTATGAATCACTTTCTTATCTTGACGTTCTTAAAGACGGCCTGGAAGTCATGGATTCAACAGCATCATCTTTATGCATGGATAATGACATTCCGCTTATCGTCTTTTCTATTATGGAAGAAGGAAACATCAAACGTGCCGTTATCGGTGAATCAATCGGAACGATCGTGAGGGGGAAATAACGTGTCAAAAGAAGTATTAACTCAAACAAAAGAAAAAATGGAAAAAGCAATTACTGCTTATCAACGTGAATTGGCTACTGTACGCGCAGGGCGTGCAAATCCATCTCTATTAGATAAAGTAACGGTTGAATATTACGGAGCACAGACACCTTTAAATCAGCTGTCTTCTATTAACGTGCCTGAAGCTCGTATGCTCGTTGTAACGCCATACGACAAATCAGCAATCGGCGATATCGAAAAAGCGATTTTAAAAGCTGATTTAGGTATTACGCCAACAAGTGACGGCAATATGATTCGAATTGCGATTCCGGCGTTAACGGAAGAAAGACGGAAAGAATTAGTGAAAGTTGTAAAAAAATATGCTGAAGACGCGAAAGTAGCTGTCCGTAACGTTCGCCGTGATGCTAACGATGATCTCAAAAAACTTGAGAAAAACGGAGACATTACTGAGGATGAACTGCGTGCTTCAACTGAAGACGTTCAGAAACTGACAGATGAATATGTGTCAAAAATTGACAGTGTCACAAAAGACAAAGAAAAAGAAATCATGGAAGTTTAATGAAAAACTATGTACAATAGATAATAGTGAAAAGACCCTCTCATGTTTACAGGGGGTTTTTTTGTTAATACTGTTGATTACATTGATTATCAGCAGGGAATGCAACCTTTTTGGGTGACGGAGGAATCTCATGCTCAACATACTCAAAAATTGGAAGAATCAGCAAACTGCGGCTTCCAACTTAGAACGTTATACAAAAGAAGACATACTTAAGGGAGAAATTCCCGAACACATCGCCATTATCATGGATGGAAATGGCCGTTGGGCTAAAAAACGCTCTCTTCCCCGAATTGCAGGCCACCATGAAGGGATGAAGGTGGTAAAAAGGACAACGAAGCTTGCAAATGAATTAGGTGTAAAAGTACTGACATTGTATGCATTTTCAACAGAAAACTGGAAGAGGCCGAAAATGGAAGTCGATTTTTTAATGAAGCTTCCGGAAGAATTTTTGAATACGTATCTTCCAGAGCTTGTTGAGGAAAATGTACAGGTTCGGATCATTGGAGATGAAACGGCTTTGCCGGCACACACATTACGTGCGATTGAAAAGGCAGTACAGGATACGGCACAAAACGACGGAATGATTCTTAATTTTGCTCTCAATTATGGAGGCCGTACTGAAATTGTCGCTGCTGCAAAAACACTCGCGGAAAAAGTGAAGGATGGCTCTTTGAATATTGAAGACATTGATGAATCGCTTTTTTCTAATTATTTAATGACTGAATCTTTGCAGGATCCTGAGCTTTTAATTCGAACGAGCGGCGAGATTAGACTGAGCAATTTTATGCTATGGCAGGTTGCCTACAGTGAATTTGTCTTTACTGACGTCTTGTGGCCTGACTTTAAAGAAGATCACTTCTTACAGGCTTTAGGAGAATATCAGCAGAGAGGCCGGAGGTTTGGCGGAATTTAGAGGATGGTGGACATGAAACAAAGAATTTTGACAGGTGTTCTGGCAGCAATTGTATTTTTATTGTTGGTTATTGTCGGGAAATTGCCGTTCACCATATTAATTTATGCTATGGGCAGTGTGGCGCTTTTTGAACTTTTACGGATGAAAAAGCTGAAGCTGGTTTCACTGCCGGGTTTGATCGGTCTTTTATTATTGTGGATGTTCTTATTGCCAAGCCAGTATTCGTTTTTTGAAGCGAACGGTATTTCAAAAATGGAAATCGCTTTGTTTGCGGTACTACTTTTGC
This sequence comes from Bacillus sp. VA13, assembly GCF_055710085.1. NCBI lineage: Bacteria > Bacillati > Bacillota > Bacilli > Caryophanales > Bacillaceae > Bacillus > Bacillus sp. VA13. Next base: position 189,471 of record NZ_JBVQPP010000001.1, read on the forward strand.
TGACTTACACAGTGTTGGTGAAAAACACCTTTACTTTTGATGAAGTCGGTTTTATTACGCTGGCAGTAATTTACATCGGAATGTGTTTTCATTATTTTATAGAAATCAGAAATATTGACCAATACGGATTAACATACATTTTTTACGCGTGTGTTGTGATTTGGTCCACTGATTCCGGTGCATATTTTGTCGGGAAAGCGCTTGGTAAGCGAAAACTGTGGCCTGAAATCAGTCCGAATAAAACAGTGGAAGGATTTGTAGGTGGAATTGTTATCGCGCTTGTATTGGCGACGATTTTTCAGCTTGTTGCACATCTTCCGGTCCCGTATATCTATCTGCTGTTGATCACGCTGTTTTTGTCTGTTTTCGGACAACTTGGAGATTTAGTGGAATCCGCCTTAAAAAGACATTACGATGTAAAGGATTCTGGGAAGATTCTTCCCGGGCATGGCGGTATCTTAGACCGTTTTGACAGTTTCTTGTTTGTCATGCCTTTCTTGTACTTTCTGCTTGCCCTTTTTTCATAAAAAAGTCTAATATGAATATAAGACTGATCATGCAGCAAAAAGAATAGGAGTAGTGGCAACTTTGAAAAATATTTGTCTTTTAGGAGCAACAGGATCAATCGGCGAACAGACACTTGACGTACTTCGTACACATCAAGATCAATTTCAGCTGGTATCTATGTCGTTTGGCAGAAATATTGATAAGGCCGTTCCAATGATAGAGGCCTTTCAGCCGAAGTTTGTCTCTGTCGGTGATCTGGATACATATCATAAATTAAAACAAATGTCTTTTTCTTTTGAATGCCAAATTGGGCTGGGAGAAGAGGGACTGATAGAAGCAGCAGTGATGGAGGAGGTTGACATCGTTGTCAACGCCTTGCTCGGAAGTGTCGGTCTTATCCCGACGTTAAAGGCAATTGAACAGAAAAAAACAATCGCGCTTGCAAATAAGGAAACTCTTGTCACTGCAGGGCATATAGTAAAAGAACACGCTAAGAAATACGATGTTCCGCTGCTGCCTGTTGACAGTGAGCACTCGGCCATTTTTCAAGCGCTACAAGGCGAACAGGCTAAAAACATTGAACGCCTCATTATTACGGCATCCGGCGGAAGTTTTCGGGACAAGACGCGGGAGGAGCTCGAATCAGTAACGGTTGAGGACGCATTAAAACATCCAAATTGGTCAATGGGTGCAAAAATTACGATTGATTCGGCTACAATGATGAATAAGGGGTTAGAGGTGATCGAGGCGCATTGGCTTTTCGATATACCATATGAACAAATTGATGTGGTTTTACATAAGGAGAGCATCATCCATTCAATGGTTGAGTTTCATGACAAAAGTGTGATCGCACAGCTCGGAACTCCGGATATGAGGGTTCCAATTCAATATGCGCTCACTTACCCTGACCGGTTGCCATTACCAGATGCGAAAAGGCTTGAATTATGGGAAATCGGCAGCCTCCATTTTGAGAAAGCTGATTTTGACAGGTTCCGATGCTTACAATTTGCTTTTGAATCAGGTAAAATAGGAGGAACAATGCCGACAGTGCTAAATGCGGCAAATGAAGTAGCTGTCGCTGCCTTTTTAGCCGGCAAGATATCGTTTTTGGCTATTGAAGACTGTATCGAAAAGGCATTATCCCGCCATCAGTTAATGAAAAAACCGAGCCTGGCGGACATTCAAGAAGTGGACAAAGATACCCGGGGATACGTCAATTCAATACTCACATAAGGTGGTATGTTCGTGAATACAGTTATAGCGTTTATCATTATTTTTGGAACGCTCGTTTTCTTCCATGAACTGGGCCATTTGTTGCTAGCCCAAAGAGCGGGAATTCTCTGCCGTGAATTTGCGATCGGATTCGGTCCAAAGATTTTTTCTTTCAAAAAAAATGAAACAGTTTATACGATCAGGCTCCTTCCAGTCGGCGGATTTGTCCGTATGGCCGGCGAAGATCCGGAAATGATTGAGGTGAAACCTGGTTACACGGTTGGGCTTCTGTTTAATAAAGAAGATCAAGTTGAGAAAGTCATCATCAATCAAAAGGAAAAATACCCGGATGCTTTAGTCATCGAAGTGGAAACAGCGGATTTAGAGCATGACATGAAGATCACCGGCTATGAACAGGGCAAAGAGGATGAGCTTTCCAGCTTTACTGTCAGCGAAACATCCTTTTTCATTGTAGACGGAGAAGAAGTGCAGATTGCGCCGTATAATCGCCAATTTGGTTCCAAACCAGTGTGGCAGCGGATTAAAGCGATTGCTGCAGGGCCGATTATGAACTTTATTTTAGCTTACGTCATTTTAGTGATGCTTGGGCTGATTCAAGGTGTACCGTCTAATGAGCCTATGCTCGGGCAGCTGACAGACAATGGACGGGCGGCCGAAGCAGGGCTAAAAGAAGGGGATTATATCCAAAGCATTAACGGAGAGAAAATGAGGTCTTGGACTGACATTGTCTCCGCTGTAAAAGAAAATCCGGAAAAAGAAATGGATGTTGCGGTAAAAAGAGATAACAAAACGCTTCATATTGCAGTGACTCCGGAAGCTGTGAAAGATGAGAACAAAAAAACAATCGGACGTTTCGGTTCCTATGCGCCGACTGAAAAAGGTGTTCTCTCAGCAGTTGCTTACGGCGCGACATCAACAGTTGATGTCACCAAAGCGATTTTAACCAACTTAAGCAAATTAGTAACAGGCCAATTTAAACTTGATATGCTGTCAGGTCCTGTCGGCATATATGACATGACAGACCAAGTGGCGAAAACAGGGTTAGTGAACTTATTCCAGTTTGCTGCGTTTCTAAGCATTAACCTTGGGATTGTCAACCTGCTTCCAATTCCGGCACTTGACGGAGGAAGACTGCTATTTCTATTTATTGAAGCGATTCGGGGCAAACCGATTAACAGGGAAAAAGAAGCATTTGTTGTGTTTATCGGGGTAGCTTTCTTAATGCTACTTATGCTGGTCGTCACATGGAACGATATCCAGCGGCTGTTCTTGTAAACGAAAAGTAAATCAATCAGAGGTGCGAAGAAATGAGACAAAGCTTGACGCTTATTCCTACGCTCCGTGAAGTTCCAGCTGATGCCGAAGCAAAAAGTCATCAGCTTCTTCTGAGAGCAGGATTTATCAGACAGAATACGAGCGGGGTATACAGCTATATGCCTCTTGCGTATAAGGTGATTCAAAACATTCAGCAGATTGTTCGTGAAGAAATGGAGAAAATAGATGCCGTAGAAATGCTTATGCCCGCATTGCAGCAGGCTGAGACATGGCAGGAATCAGGCAGATGGTATACGTATGGTCCTGAACTGATGAGACTAAAAGACCGTCATGGCCGTGAATTTGCTTTAGGGGCAACGCATGAAGAAGTCATCACTTCACTTGTTCGCGATGAGGTTAAATCTTATAAGCGTCTCCCTCTGACTCTGTATCAAATCCAGTCTAAGTTCAGAGATGAAAAACGTCCTCGCTTCGGTTTGTTAAGAGGGCGCGAATTTATTATGAAGGATGCGTATTCTTTCCATGCATCTGAAGAGAGCCTCGATGAAACGTATCAAAAAATGTACGAGGCCTATTCTAATATTTTTGCCCGCTGCGGCATTAATGTAAGACCTGTCATCGCCGATTCAGGCGCAATGGGAGGAAAGGATACGCACGAGTTTATGGCACTTTCTGCAATCGGTGAGGATACAATTGCGTATTCTGATGAATCACAATATGCGGCTAATATCGAAATGGCTGAAGTTCTTTATCAAGAAGTCCCTTCTGATGAAGAGCCTAAAGCTTTAGAGAAAGTCCACACGCCTAACGTGAAAACAATTGAAGAACTGACTGCGTTTTTACAGGTTTCCGCTGAAACCTGCATTAAATCGGTTTTGTTTAAAGCAGATGACCGTTTTGTCTTAGTGCTTGTAAGAGGCGACCATGAAGTCAACGATATTAAAGTGAAAAACTTGCTTCATGCAGAAGTTGTGGAGCTTGCCACACATGAAGAGGTCATTCAGCAGCTCGGAACAGAGCCAGGATTTGTCGGCCCTGTCGGTGTCTATCAAGATGTTGAAGTATATGCCGATCATGCTGTGAAAGCAATGGTCAATGCTGTTGCCGGTGCGAACGAAGAAGATCATCATTATAAAAATGTCAACGTGAACCGTGACGCGCAAATTAAAGAATTTGCAGATCTTCGTTTTATTAAAGAAGGCGACCCTTCACCAGACGGTAAAGGCACGATCCGTTTCGCGGAAGGAATCGAGGTCGGACAAGTCTTTAAGCTCGGAACACGCTATTCAGAAGCGATGAATGCGACATACTTAGACGAAAACGGACGCGCGCAGCCAATGCTGATGGGCTGTTACGGAGTAGGTGTGTCAAGAACGCTTTCTGCTATTGCTGAACAGCATCACGACGAAAAAGGATTAATATGGCCAAAAAGTGTTGCACCGTATGATCTTCATATTCTTGCTTTGAACATGAAAAACGATTCGCAAAGAGAGCTTGCTGAAAAGCTGTATGCCAATTTAAAAGCAGAGGGCTATGAAGTGCTCTATGACGATCGTGCTGAACGCGCAGGCGTAAAATTCGCTGATTCAGATCTAATCGGCCTTCCAATCCGCATCACTGTCGGAAAACGTGCGGACGAAGGAATTGTCGAAGTGAAAATCCGTCAAACGGGTGAGTCAACTGAGGTTTCAGTAGATGAATTATCTGCTTTTATCAGCAAGCAGTAATCACCATAACGATTTAGCAAAAAACATGTTAAAATAGAAATAATAGAAGGTACCTCATTGCCTGAGGTACCTTCACTTATGATGTTTTTAGGGAGGGATACTGTCTTAATGGAACAGTTATCAGTAAACAGAAGGCAGTTTCAAATTCTTCTGCAGCAGATTAATATGACAGATGATACCTTCATGACATATTTTGAAGATGGCGAGATTAAAAAGCTGACAATACACAAAGCTTCTAAGTCTTGGCATTTTCATTTTCAATTTAAATCTTTGCTGCCTTTTCAAATATATGACACATTAACAACGAGGCTGACGCAATCGTTTGCCCACATAGCAAAAGTGACATCTTCAATTGAAGTGCAGGATGCCGAGGTCAGTGAAAGTATCGTTCAAGACTACTGGTCACGATGCATTGAAGAATTGCAAGGCATTTCGCCGCCGATTATCAGTCTCTTAAACCAGCAAAAACCGAAACTGAAGGGCAATAAACTGATTGTCAAAACAAAAACAGACACAGAAGCGGCTGCTCTTAAGAACAAATACAGTTCCATGATTCAAGCTGGCTACCGTCAATTTGGTTTCCCAGACCTTCAGCTTGATGCCGAAATATTTGTATCCGAGCAAGAAGTTCAAAAGTTTCGGGAGCAAAAGCTTGCAGAAGACCAAGAGCGGGCCATGCAAGCGCTGATTGAAATGGAGAAGAAAGATAAAGAAAATGATGAAGATCAAGTGCCATCTGGGCCTCTTGTCATCGGTTACCAAATTAAAGATAACGAAGAAATCCGGACGCTTGACAGCATCATGGACGAAGAACGGAGAATTACAGTCCAAGGTTACGTGTTTGATGTGGAGACCCGCGAGCTGAAAAGCGGGCGTACGCTATGTATCTTCAAAATTACAGATTACACAAATAGTATTTTAATCAAAATGTTTGCACGTGAAAAAGAAGATGCGGCACTAATGAAGTCTCTGAAAAAAGGAATGTGGGTAAAAGCACGCGGAAGCATTCAAAATGACACTTTCGTCAGAGATCTCGTCATGATCGCAAATGACGTAAACGAAATAAAAGCAAAAACCCGGGAAGATTCGGCTCCTGAAGGAGAAAAAAGAGTGGAATTGCATTTGCATTCCCCAATGAGCCAAATGGATGCTGTTACGGGTATTGGAAAGCTTGTCGAACAGGCGAAAAAATGGGGGCATGAGGCCATCGCTTTGACGGACCATGCTGTTGTTCAATCTTTCCCTGATGCGTATTCTGCCGCCAAAAAGCATGGAATTAAAATGATTTATGGGATGGAAGCGAATCTCGTTGATGATGGCGTGCCAATTGCTTATAACGCTGCACACCGTCTGCTTGAGGAAGAAACATATGTTGTTTTTGACGTCGAGACGACGGGACTGTCTGCTGTATACGATACCATTATTGAGCTGGCTGCAGTAAAAGTAAAAGGCGGAGAAATTATTGATAAATTTGAGGCGTTTGCGAACCCACATCGTCCGCTCTCAGCCACAATCATAGAGCTGACTGGCATCACCGATGATATGCTTCGCGACGCTCCGGATGTCGTAGATGTGATAAGAGATTTCAGAGAATGGATTGGCGATGATATCCTTGTCGCTCATAATGCGAGCTTTGATATGGGATTCTTAAATGTAGCTTATAAAAAGCTTCTTGAAGTCGAAAAAGCTAAAAACCCAGTCATTGATACGCTTGAGCTTGGCCGTTTTCTCTATCCGGAATTTAAGAACCACCGTTTGAACACACTTTGTAAAAAGTTTGATATCGAACTCACACAGCATCACCGTGCGATCTACGATACTGAGGCGACTGCTTATTTGCTTCTGAAAATGCTGAAGGACGCAGCTGAAAAAGGCATTCAGTACCATGATGAGCTGAATGAAAATATGGGTCAGTCCAACGCTTATCAAAGATCTAGACCGTATCATGCAACATTACTCGCTGTGAACAGCACGGGGCTTAAAAATTTATTTAAGCTTGTGTCACTTTCTCATATTCATTATTTTTACAGAGTGCCTCGTATCCCGAGATCTCAGCTTGAGAAATACAGAGAAGGGCTTCTGATCGGTTCAGCCTGTGACAGGGGAGAGGTTTTTGAAGGGATGATGCAAAAATCGCCTGAAGAGGTTGAAGATGTCGCAGCATTCTATGATTATCTTGAGGTTCAGCCGCCTGAAGTGTACCGTCACTTGCTAGAGCTTGAACTGGTCCGCGATGAAAAATCGCTGAAAGAAATTATTGCGAATATCACGAAATTGGGTGAAAAGCTAAATAAACCGGTTGTTGCTACGGGAAATGTTCATTACTTGAATGATGAGGATAAAATTTACAGAAAGATTTTAATATCCTCTCAAGGCGGGGCCAATCCGCTGAACAGACATGAACTGCCGAAAGTGCATTTCAGAACGACAGACGAAATGCTTGAAGCATTTTCTTTTTTAGGCGAAGAAAAAGCGAAGGAAATTGTTGTTACCAATACCCAAAAGGTTGCTTCTTTAATCGATGACATCAAGCCGATTAAAGATGATTTGTATACACCGAAAATCGAAGGCGCCGATGAAGAAATCAGAGAAATGAGCTATCAGCGTGCAAGAAGCATTTACGGCGAACAGCTGCCTGAAATTGTCGAAGCGCGGATTGAAAAAGAGTTAAAGAGTATCATTGGCCACGGCTTCGCTGTTATTTACTTGATCTCTCACAAACTTGTAAAACGTTCACTAGATGACGGGTATCTCGTAGGTTCCCGTGGTTCCGTAGGATCTTCATTAGTTGCGACGCTTACTGAGATTACTGAGGTCAACCCGCTGCCGCCACACTATGTCTGCTCTGAGTGCCAGCATTCTGAGTTCTTTAATGACGGTTCTGTCGGTTCCGGTTTTGACTTGCCCGACAAGATGTGTCCTCATTGCGGAACACCTTTGAAAAAAGATGGCCATGATATTCCGTTTGAAACGTTCTTAGGATTTAAAGGGGACAAAGTACCTGATATCGATTTGAACTTCTCAGGGGAATATCAACCGCACGCACACAATTACACAAAAGTATTGTTCGGAGAAGACAATGTATATCGAGCAGGAACAATAGGCACAGTTGCAGAAAAAACAGCCTACGGTTATGTAAAAGGCTATGCCGGAGACAATAACCTCCACATGCGCGGGGCCGAAGTAGATCGGCTCGTACAGGGATGTACAGGTGTAAAACGTACAACTGGACAGCACCCTGGGGGTATTATCGTAGTTCCGGATTATATGGATATCTATGATTTTTCACCGATTCAGTTCCCGGCAGATGCCACAGGTTCAGAGTGGAAAACGACTCATTTTGATTTCCACTCCATCCATGACAACCTGTTAAAACTGGATATTCTCGGACACGATGACCCGACCGTCATTCGGATGCTTCAAGACTTAAGCGGCATTGATCCGAAAACAATTCCAACCGATGATCCAGAAGTGATGAAGATTTTCCAGGGAACCGAATCACTCGGTGTTACAGAAGAACAGATCGGCTGTAAAACAGGAACTCTTGGAATCCCTGAATTCGGAACACGATTTGTTCGGCAGATGCTTGAAGATACAAAGCCGACAACTTTTTCCGAGCTCGTTCAGATTTCAGGCTTGTCTCACGGAACTGATGTATGGCTCGGCAATGCGCAAGAGCTCATCCACAATAATATTTGTGAGCTGAGTGAGGTTATCGGCTGCCGTGACGACATTATGGTTTATCTAATCTATCAAGGCCTTGAACCGTCCCTTGCCTTTAAAATCATGGAATTTGTGCGTAAAGGAAAAGGATTAACGCCTGAATGGGAAGAAGAAATGAAAAATAACAATGTCCCAGACTGGTATATTGATTCTTGTAAAAAGATTAAATACATGTTCCCGAAAGCCCACGCCGCGGCTTATGTATTAATGGCAGTCCGCATTGCTTACTTTAAAGTACATCATGCGCTTCTGTATTATGCGGCTTATTTTACCGTTCGTGCAGACGACTTTGATATCGATACAATGATCAAGGGCTCTACAGCAATCAAGGCGGTAATGGAGGATATTAACTCTAAAGGACTTGATGCTTCACCGAAGGAAAAAAACCTTCTGACTGTATTAGAATTAGCGCTTGAAATGTGTGAGAGAGGCTATTCATTCCAAAAAGTCGATTTATATCGCTCCAGCGCTACAGAGTTTATTATTGATGGCAACAGTCTTATCCCGCCGTTTAACTCCATTCCTGGATTAGGGACGAACGCCGCTCTGAACATTGTAAAGGCTCGTGAAGAAGGCGAATTCCTCTCAAAAGAAGATTTGCAAAAGAGAGGGAAAGTGTCAAAAACGATTCTAGAGTATTTAGATCGTCATGGCTGTCTCGAATCACTGCCTGATCAAAACCAATTGTCATTGTTCTAACATAGAAGCAGAATTTCTCTCGAAATTCTGCTTCTATGCATATATAACCGCAAAAAGTGCCATTGTAACATTAGAGTTTCTGTCATTTGCTTAGGTATGAAAGTAGCGTATATCCATTTGCAATAAAAATATGGTTATGGTATAGTTTTATTGGAAATGCTAACGATTACCGAGGCAAAGAGTGGGGAAACCCGCTCTTTTGTATTGAACAAGAGAATTTTGTCTCGACATGTTCATCGTTTACTTTTTAGCCCCTGCTCTCTTGAAGCAGGGTTTTTATGCAGAGTGACGAGACGAATATGATATCGACAGCACAAGGAGGAAGAACATGAGCAAAAAAGTGACTGACACCGTTCAAGAAATGGCTCAGCCAATCGTAGACAGCCTTCAGCTGGAACTCGTTGACATTGAATTTGTCAAAGAGGGTCAAAGCTGGTTCCTTCGCGTGTTTATTGATTCCGATGACGGTGTGGATATTGAGGAATGTGCCAAAGTAAGCGAAGCTTTAAGCGAAAAGCTTGATGAGGCAGATCCAATCAGCCAAAATTACTTTCTTGAAGTCTCATCTCCGGGAGCTGAGCGTCCGCTAAAGAAAAAAGCCGATTTCGAAAAATCACTTGGAAAAAATGTGTATATTAAAACTTATGAGCCTATTGAGGGCGTAAAAGTGTTTGAAGGTGAGCTGGCTGAATTTGATGGACAAACAGTGACAGTTGAGATCACGATCAAAACAAGAAAGAAACGGATCAATATTCCGTATGAAAAGATAGCTAATGCAAGATTAGCTGTTACATTCTAATGAATACAAATGTTTTAAGGGGGGAGACCGTTAAATGAGCAGTGAATTATTAGATGCTCTCACGATTCTTGAAAAAGAAAAAGGCATCAGCAAAGAAATTATCATTGAAGCAATCGAAGCTGCGTTAATTTCTGCTTATAAGCGGAATTTTAATCAAGCGCAAAATGTACGGGTGGATTTAAACCGTGAAACAGGCTCCATCCGTGTATTTGCAAGAAAAGATGTCGTTGACGAAGTTTACGACCAAAGGCTGGAGATCTCTATTGAAGAGGCGCAGAGCATCCATCCTGAATATATGGTCGGCGATGTCGTTGAAATCGAAGTAACGCCTAAGGATTTCGGGCGCATAGCTGCTCAAACAGCGAAGCAGGTCGTCACACAGCGTGTGCGCGAAGCTGAGCGCGGTGTGATATATTCTGAATTTATCGACCGTGAAGAAGACATCATGACAGGTATCGTTCAGCGCCTAGACAATAAGTTTATCTACGTGTCTTTAGGCAAAATTGAAGCCTTGCTGCCGGTTAATGAGCAAATGCCGAATGAAAGCTACAAGCCTCATGATCGCATTAAGGTATATATCACAAAAGTAGAAAAAACGACGAAGGGCCCGCAGATTTATGTGTCAAGAACACATCCAGGCCTGTTAAAGCGTTTGTTTGAAATCGAAGTGCCTGAGATTTATGATGGAACTGTCGAGCTGAAATCTGTTGCCAGAGAAGCTGGCGACCGTTCAAAAATTTCTGTTCGCACAGACGATCCTGACGTGGATCCTGTTGGCTCATGCGTAGGTCCTAAAGGCCAGCGTGTTCAGGCAATCGTCAATGAATTAAAAGGTGAAAAAATTGACATTGTCAACTGGTCCAGTGATCCTGTAGAATTTGTCGCGAATGCGCTCAGCCCTTCGAAAGTGCTGGATGTCATCGTTAATGAAGAAGAAAAAGCGACAACTGTTATTGTTCCTGATTACCAGCTGTCTCTGGCGATTGGCAAAAGAGGACAAAACGCACGCTTAGCTGCTAAACTGACAGGCTGGAAGATTGATATTAAGAGCGAAACGGACGCAAGAGAACTTGGAATCTATCCGAGAGAACTTGAAGAAGATGATGAGCCGCTCTTTACGGAGCCTGAAACTGCTGAATCGGATGAATAAGAGGTGACCTTAGGTGAATAAACACAAAAAGATCCCGTTACGCAAATGTGTAGTGACTGGTGAAATGAAGCCTAAAAAGGAACTGATCCGAGTTGTACGTTCAAAAGAAGGCGAAGTCTCAGTAGACCCGACCGGAAAAAAGAACGGGCGGGGTGCTTATTTAACGCTGGATAAAGAGTGCATCTTAACAGCAAAAAAGAAAAACACTTTGCAAAATCAATTTCAATCACAAATCGATGACCAGATTTTCGAAGAATTGCTGGAACTGGCGGAAAAGGTGAAAAAATAAAATGTCTGGAATGGAATGGTTTCCCTTGCTGGGTCTGGCCAATCGAGCTCGTAAGGTCGTGTCAGGCGAAGACTTGGTAATAAAAGAAATCAGGAATGCGCGTGCAAAGCTTGTCCTGCTTACAGAGGATGCATCATTTAACACAGCGAAAAAAGTAACCGACAAGTGCAATTATTATAAAGTCCCTTATAAAAAAGTCGAGAGTCGCGCGGTTCTTGGACGCTCTATCGGTAAAGAAGCCCGTGTCGTTGTCGCCGTCACTGACCAAGGTTTTGCGAATAAGCTGATCAGCTTGCTCGATTAATATTTTTGGGGGTGAACGAATGGCTAAAATGAGAGTATACGAATATGCAAAAGCGTTAAATGTTTCAAGTAAGGAAATTTTGACCGCACTGAAAAACATGGATTTAGAAGTGAATAATCACATGGCCATGCTTGAGGAAAAGGCCATTAAACAGCTTGATGCCAAATATAAAAAAGGCGGCGCAGCCGCTAAATCTCAAAAGCCAGCAGAAACGAACAAAAACAAACAGCCGCAAGGGATCAATCAGCAATCAGCTGGAAATCAACCAAATAAAATTCGAGACGGAAAGAAGAATGACGTGCAGAATAATCAATTTAACAAAAACAAGAAGAATAACAACAACAAAAAAAATAAACGCAACCACAACAATAAAAACCAACATCAGCAAAAGCCTGTAAAGCCGAAAAAAGAGCTTCCTGAGAAAATTACATTCTCTGGAACATTAACAGTCGGCGCACTGGCTGAAGAGCTTGGCAAAGAGCCTTCAGAACTCATTAAAAAGCTGATGCTTCTTGGCGTAATGGCAACCATTAACCAAGAGCTTGATAAAGACACAATTGAACTCATTGCATCAGAATATGGTGTTGAAACAGAAGAAGTTATTGTGCTTGAAGAAACAGAGCTGGAAAAATACGAAGAGCCTGATAATGAAGAGGATCTTGAAATTCGTCCTCCTGTCGTTACGATCATGGGTCACGTTGACCACGGGAAAACGACGCTTCTTGACAGCATCCGTAAAACGAAGGTTGTTGAAGGAGAAGCAGGCGGAATCACTCAGCATATTGGTGCTTACCAAATTGAAGAGAACGGCAAGAAAATTACGTTCTTGGATACTCCGGGCCACGCCGCATTTACAACGATGCGTGCACGCGGTGCAGAAGTAACTGATATTACAATTCTAGTTGTTGCTGCCGATGACGGTGTAATGCCGCAAACAGTAGAAGCGATTAACCATGCAAAAGCAGCTGAGGTTCCTATTATCGTTGCAGTGAATAAAATTGATAAAGAATCCGCAAATCCTGACCGTGTGATGCAAGAACTGACGGAATACGGTCTTGTCCCTGAAGCTTGGGGTGGAGAAACCATTTTTGTTCCGCTTTCCGCTTTAACTGGAAAAGGCATTGATGAACTCGTTGAAATGATTTTGCTTGTCAGTGAAGTAGAAGAACTGAAAGCGAATCCGAACCGCCAGGCAAAAGGAACGGTTATTGAAGCAGAACTCGATAAAGGCAGAGGGTCAGTTGCGACATTGCTCGTACAGACTGGAACACTGCATGTCGGTGATCCGATCGTAGTCGGCAACACATTTGGCCGTGTCCGTGCAATGGTTAACGACATTGGACGCCGTGTGAAAACTGCCGGCCCGTCAACTCCGGTTGAAATTACCGGTTTGAATGATGTCCCTCAAGCGGGAGACCAATTCCTTGTCTTTAAAGATGAAAAAACAGCTCGTTCTGTCGGGGAAGCCCGTGCTTCGAAACAGCTTGAAGAGCAGCGCAGCGATAAAGCGAAGCTTAGTCTTGATGACTTATTCGAGCAAATTAAACAAGGTGATGTAAAAGACATCAACATCATCGTAAAAGCTGACGTTCAAGGATCTGCTGAAGCTTTAACAGCCGCACTTCAAAAAATTGAAGTAGAAGGCGTTAAAGTGAAAATCATCCATACAGGCGTTGGTGCAATTACCGAATCTGACATTATCTTGGCATCTGCTTCCAATGCAATTGTTATCGGGTTTAATGTGAGACCGGACGGAAATGCTAAGAGTACGGCTGAAGCTGAAAATGTAGATATTCGACTTCACCGTATCATTTACAAAGTAATCGACGAGATTGAAGCTGCCATGAAAGGTATGCTTGATCCTGAATATGAAGAAAAAGTAATTGGTCAAGTAGAGGTACGCCAAACATTCAAAGTATCTAAAATCGGTACAATTGCCGGCGGATATGTTACTGAAGGAACCATTACGCGCGACAGCGGCCTCCGTTTAATTCGTGACGGCGTCGTTATCTTCGAAGGCGAAGTAGACGTTCTGAAACGCTTTAAAGACGATGTGAAAGAAGTTTCACAAGGCTATGAATGTGGTATTACAATTAAGAAATACAATGACATTCGTGAAGGTGACATCCTTGAAGCGTTTGTCATGCAAGAAATTGAAAGAACGTGATCGGATTTGCGGAGTGTGAATGCATCATTTATGATGCAGGATCGCTAAAAGAAAAGCGTGCCGTTCTGAAGCGGATTTTAACCAGGGTTCAAAACAAGTTCAATGTTTCGATTTCGGAGATTGGCTATCAGGACACATGGCAAAGGACCAGCTTCGGAATCGCCGCTGTTTCTTCCTCTCGCGTTCAAACAGAAAAAGAACTGCAGCGCGTTCTGGCGTTTATCGATTCTTTTCCTGAAATTGAACGGACGATCACTAGAACAGAGTGGTTTTAACTTAGAGGTGATTGAATTGAGTATGAGAGCAAACCGTGTTGGCGAGCAAATGAAAAAAGAACTCGGTGACATTATCAGCCGCAAGCTGAAAGATCCGAGAATTGGTTTTCTGACAGTAACGGATGTGCGTGTATCAGGTGATTTGCAAATTGCAAAGGTGTATATCTCGGTTCTCGGTGACGAGAAAAAACGGGAGGAAGCGCTGAAAGGGCTGGCAAAAGCGAAAGGATTTATCCGATCCGAAATCGGCAGCCGCATCAGACTTCGAAAAACGCCTGAAATTGAATTTGAATTCGATGAATCAATCGATTACGGAAATCGTATCGAAACACTGATTCACGAAATACATTCAGAGAAACCATCTGAATAAAAAATGGAGAGGATAGGCGTATATCGTCTGTCCTCTTTTCTATGTTTTAAAGAGAAAAACTCAAAAGAAGGAGTGAAAGACAAATGGTTAACGGAGTTCTCCTTTTACATAAACCAGTTGGCATGACATCACATGACTGTGTCATGAAAATCCGAAAACTGTTAAAAACAAAAAAAGTAGGACATACGGGAACGCTCGATCCAGAAGTATCAGGCGTGCTTCCGATTTGTGTGGGAAGGGCGACAAAAATTGTCGAATACTTAACTGAAAAGTCTAAAACGTATGATGCGGAAATAACGCTTGGCTTTTCAACGACAACTGAGGATCAAACGGGCGAAACGGTTGAAACAAAGCCTGTCAATCAAGACATTGATAAAGCGGAAGTAGAAAAGGTGTTAAACAATTTAAAGGGTAAACAAGAACAAATTCCTCCCATGTATTCCGCTGTAAAAGTAAACGGCAAAAAATTATACGAGTACGCTAGAGCAGGGATTGAAGTAGAACGTCCGAAACGCATGATTACCATTGAAGACATCGCCCTGACGACAGAGATTACACATAATGAAGAAACCGCAAGCTTCCGACTTACAGTGACATGCTCCAAAGGGACCTATGTAAGGACGCTGGCGGTCATGATCGGCGAAAAACTCGGATACCCGGCTCATATGTCTCATTTAATTCGTACGGCATCCGGAGATTTTTCTCTCGACGAATGCTTTACCTTTGAAGAACTGGAAGCACAGGTCCAGTCCGGAACCGTGGGAGAGCATACAGTTCCTATTGAACGTGCGCTCAATCATTTGCCGAAATGGATCATAAGTGATACATTAGCTAAGAAAGTAGAAAATGGGGCTTTGCTTGAGACGCCCGAGCAGTTTTCTGAAATGACAAGCGAAGACCGCATTGCCGTCTTTACTGAATCCGGAAGCTGTTTGGCGATCTATTTCCCCCATCCTGCGAAAAAAGGGCTGTTAAAGCCGGCAAAAGTATTGATGCAAAAAAGCGAACAATAGAAAAAAGGTGACCGTTCTGTGAAGACGATACATATTACACATCCTCATCATTTAATCCAAGAGGAGCAGGCAAAGTCTGTGATGGCGTTAGGGTATTTTGACGGCGTTCATCTTGGGCATCAAAAGGTAATCGGGACAGCGAAGCAAATAGCCGAAGAAAAGGGTCTGGCATTAGCTGTGATGACCTTTCATCCTCATCCTTCTCATGTATTGGGCAGGGATCAGGAGCCAAAGGATCTGATTACGCCTCTGGAAGACAAAATAAACCAAATTGAACAATTAGGCACAGAGATTCTGTATGTCGTTAAATTTAATGAAGTATTTGCTTCTCTTTCTCCTAAGCAGTTTGCAGACCAGTATATTATCGGCCTTAATGTACAGCACGCAGTGGCGGGCTTTGACTTTACGTATGGCAAATATGGCAAGGGAACAATGGAAACCATGCCGCATGATTTAGACGGAAAAGCAGAGTGCACAATGGTAGAAAAATTAACGGAGCAGGATAAAAAAATCAGCTCCTCATATATCCGTACCGCGCTTCAAAACGGAGACGTTGAATTGGCGAATATCTTGCTCGGACAGCCTTATTTTATAAAAGGAATTGTCATTCACGGTGATAAAAGAGGGCGGACCATCGGGTTTCCGACAGCAAATGTCGGTTTAAATAACAGCTATATCGTTCCGCCGACGGGTGTATATGCCGTGAAAGCGGAAGTGAACGGCGAAGTTTACAATGGCGTTTGCAATATCGGCTATAAGCCGACGTTTTATGAAAAACGTCCGGAGCAGCCTTCAATCGAGGTCAATCTGTTTGATTTCGATCAGGAAGTATACGGAGCCGCTATAAAAATCGAATGGTATAAACGGATTCGGAGCGAGCGGAAATTCAATGGCATCAAAGAATTAACAGAGCAAATTGAGAAGGATAAGCAGGAAGCCATCCGTTATTTCAGCAATTTGCGGAAATAACATGCAACGCACACAAATTTTATTCTAAAATATTTGCATATGGGCACGATTTTTAGTATGATAGTTTTCGTAGTCTTAAAACCATTGCTTGGCAATCCGAAGTCACCGACGGTTGCTAGGTAACTGGGGCTAAATATGATTTGGAGGTGAAACAGGATGGCAATTACTCAAGAGCGTAAAAACCAACTCATCAGTGAGTTCAAAACACACGAATCTGATACTGGATCTCCAGAAGTTCAGATCGCTATCCTAACTGACTCAATTAACAACTTGAACGAGCATTTACGTACTCATAAGAAAGACCACCACTCACGTCGCGGTCTTCTTAAAATGGTAGGTAAGCGTCGTAATCTTCTTACGTATCTACGTAATAAAGACGTAACTCGTTATCGTGAGTTAATTAACAAACTAGGCTTACGTCGATAATCGTAAAAAGCGGGAGGATTCCCGCTTTTTTATCGTATTAAAGCGAAATTACTTATAACAAATCATTGAAATCCTTTTACATACTACTTTGACATTGATATGTTCAATTCATTTCGTTCATAATAGGAGTAATTGATTATTTCACACAACGAAGAGAGGAGTTCGTAATCGTATGGGACAAGAAAAACATGTCTTTACCATAGATTGGGCCGGAAGAACGCTTACCGTTGAAACCGGCCAGCTTGCCAAACAGGCAAACGGTGCTGTGATGATCCGCTACGGTGATACAGCAGTACTTAGTACAGCAACCGCTTCAAAAGAACCAAAACCGCTTGATTTCTTCCCGCTTACTGTAAACTATGAGGAAAGATTATATGCGGTAGGAAAAATTCCGGGCGGATTTATTAAAAGAGAAGGACGTCCAAGTGAAAAAGCGGTTCTTGCCAGCCGTTTAATCGACCGTCCGATCCGTCCTTTGTTTGCCGATGGATTCCGTAATGAAGTACAAGTCATCAGCATTGTCATGAGTGTTGACCAAGACTGCTCTTCTGAAATGGCTGCCATGTTCGGTTCATCTCTTGCTCTTTCTGTATCGGACATTCCGTTTGAAGGACCGATTGCAGGGGTTACTGTCGGACGCATTGATGATCAATTTATTATTAACCCGACAGTCGATCAGCTTGAGAAAAGCGACATCAATCTTGTTGTTGCCGGCACGAAAGATGCCATTAACATGGTAGAAGCGGGAGCGGACGAGGTTCCTGAGGAAACCATGCTTGAAGCCATTATGTTCGGCCATGAAGAGATTAAACGCCTGATTGCATTCCAAGAAGAAATTGTAGCAGCAGTTGGCAAAGAGAAATCAGAAATTGCGCTTTATGAAATTGATGAAGAGCTTAGTGAAAAAGTAAAAGCTTTAGCAGAAAAAGATCTGCTGAAAGCTATTCAAGTTCATGAAAAGCATGCCCGCGAAGATGCCATTAATGAAGTGAAAAACACAGTTGTGGCAAAATTCGAGGATGAAGAGCATGATGAAGACACAATCAAGCAAGTGAAGCAGATTTTATCCAAGCTGGTGAAAAATGAAGTGCGCCGCCTGATTACTGAAGAGAAAGTAAGACCGGACGGCCGCGGTGTCGATCAAATTCGCCCGCTTTCTTCTGAGGTCGGCCTCTTGCCAAGAACGCACGGATCAGGTCTGTTTACAAGGGGACAAACACAAGCCCTCAGCGTATGTACGCTAGGTGCTCTAGGAGATGTGCAAATCCTTGACGGCTTAGGTGTTGAAGAGTCAAAACGGTTTATGCATCACTACAACTTCCCGCAATTCAGCGTTGGGGAAACAGGACCAATGCGTGGGCCGGGACGCCGTGAAATCGGACACGGAGCACTGGGTGAGCGTGCGCTTGAGCCAGTTATTCCGTCTGAAAAAGACTTCCCTTACACTGTCCGTCTTGTATCAGAAGTGCTTGAATCAAACGGTTCTACGTCTCAAGCAAGTATTTGCGCAAGCACACTTGCAATGATGGATGCCGGTGTACCAATCAAAGCCCCAGTTGCGGGTATTGCGATGGGTCTTGTCAAATCAGGCGAACATTACACCGTTCTGACTGACATTCAAGGCATGGAAGACGCGCTTGGAGATATGGACTTTAAAGTAGCAGGAACGGAAAAAGGCGTAACAGCGCTGCAAATGGACATTAAAATCGAAGGCCTTTCCAGAGAGATTCTTGAAGAAGCGCTTCAGCAGGCGAAAAAAGGAAGAATGGAAATCCTCAACAGCATGCTTGCGACATTAAGCGAATCAAGAAAAGAGCTTTCTCAATATGCGCCTAAGATTTTAACAATGGCCATTAATCCTGATAAAATCCGCGATGTCATTGGGCCAAGCGGAAAACAAATCAATAAGATCATCGAAGAAACCGGTGTTAAAATTGATATTGAGCAGGACGGCACAATCTTTATTTCTTCAACAGATGAAAGCAGCAACCAAAAAGCGCAAAAAATCATCGAAGACCTTGTCAGAGAGGTTGAAGTCGGCCAGCTTTACCTAGGTAAAGTGAAACGAATCGAAAAATTCGGGGCTTTCGTTGAAATTTTCAGCGGAAAAGACGGTTTGGTGCACATTTCAGAGCTTGCGCTTGAACGCGTAGGAAAAGTTGAAGATGTTGTGAAAATCGGAGACGAGATTCTTGTCAAGGTCAC
Organism: Bacillus sp. VA13; assembly: GCF_055710085.1. Lineage (NCBI taxonomy): Bacteria > Bacillati > Bacillota > Bacilli > Caryophanales > Bacillaceae > Bacillus > Bacillus sp. VA13. Next base: position 208,602 of record NZ_JBVQPP010000001.1, read on the forward strand.
TGAAATTGATAAACAAGGACGAGTCAATTTGTCTCGTAAAGCGGTGCTCCGTGAAGAGAAAGAAAAAGAAGAACAACAATCTTAAATGAAAACATAAAAAGGAGCCTGGGAGACCCGGCTTCTTTATTTTGAAGCTTTTAAAAAGCAGGCGGGTTCTACCTTGTCCTTCTCCTTCATAATGTGAGGTGAGGGGGGACAGAACATGTACAAAAAATTTGTGCCGTTTGCCGTTTTTCTATTTCTTTTTTTTGTCTCATTTGAGATGATGAAAAATCCGCACACACTTGATTATATAGGGGCAATGAAAAAAGATACGGTGACTGTCACGGCGTCCAAAGACCCGTTATATGAAGAATTGCTTCAAAAAGCGCCGGAGTATGAAGTCAAGCCCCAAGATGCCAGAGTCGATAAAGTGTGGAAAAGCATTCCCGGCTATAATGGACTGAAGGTCAATATTGAACAATCATATAAAAAAATGAAAAAGCACGGCGAGTTTCGGGAAAACGATCTGGTGTACAGCCAAGTAAAACCAAACGTTCATCTTGAGTCTCTTCAGCCTGAGCCTATTTATAAAGGAAATCCTGACAAACCGATGGTGGCTTTTTTAATCAATGTGGCATGGGGAAATGAGTATTTGGAAAAAATGCTCCCTATCCTGCAAAAGCACCAAGTCAAGGCTACGTTCTTTTTAGAAGGCAATTGGGTGAGGAACAATAAACAGCTCGCTAAGAAGATTGCGGAAGACGGACATGAAATCGGAAATCATTCATACAATCATCCAGATATGAGCAAACTGACTACAGGAAGAATTTCCGAGCAGCTCGACAAGACAAATGAGCAAATAGAACAAACGATTGGCGTTAAGCCGAAGTGGTTCGCTCCGCCGAGCGGAAGTTTACGAAAAGCGGTTGTCGACATTGCAGCTGAGAAACAGATGGGAACAATAATGTGGACAGTTGATACGATCGATTGGCAAAAACCGGCTCCGTCTGTACTTCAAACGAGAGTGTTAAGCAAGATACATAATGGTGCCATGATTTTAATGCATCCGACTGACTCCACGGCGGAAAGTCTTGAAGTGCTGATTACAAAGATAAAAGATAAAGGATACGCGCTTGGAACAGTCACTGAACTAATGGATGAAACAAGACTGTTGAAGTAACAGATGCAGGCAGCTTGTCTTTGAATAGGAGGAACAAATTTGATTAAACGATATACGTGTCAAAATGGTGTAAGAGTTGTGCTGGAAAATAACCCGACAGTCCGTTCTGTTGCGATCGGCGTATGGATCGGCACAGGTTCGCGGCACGAAACGCCGGAGATAAACGGGATTTCTCACTTTTTAGAGCACATGTTCTTTAAAGGGACGAGCACAAGATCTGCACGCGAGATAGCAGAATCTTTTGATCGTATTGGCGGTCAGGTCAATGCGTTTACTTCAAAGGAATATACCTGCTACTATGCAAAGGTGCTTGACGAGCATGCGAATTACGCGCTTGACGTATTAGCAGATATGTTCTTTCATTCAACGTTTGATGAAAACGAGCTGAAAAAAGAAAAAAATGTAGTATATGAAGAAATTAAAATGTACGAAGATGCGCCAGACGACATTGTGCATGATTTACTGAGCAAAGCCACTTACGGCAATCATTCTTTAGGCTACCCAATTCTAGGCACGGAAGAAACGCTTGCTTCTTTCAATGGTGACTATCTCAGACAATACATGCATGATTATTATACGCCGGACCGAGTGGTCATTTCGGTAGCGGGCAATATATCTGACAGTTTTATCAAAGATGTAGAAAAATGGTTCGGGTCATACGAGGCGAAAGGCAAAGCGACAGGCCTTGAGAAACCCGATTTCTACACAGAAAAACTGACGAGAAAAAAAGAAACAGAGCAGGCTCATCTGTGCCTTGGATTTAAGGGCCTTCAGGTTGGCCATGAACGCATTTATGATTTAATTGTCCTGAATAATGTGCTCGGAGGCAGCATGAGCAGCCGGCTGTTCCAAGATGTCCGAGAAGACAAAGGCCTCGCTTATTCTGTTTACAGCTATCATAGCTCTTATGAGGACAGCGGAATGCTTACCATTTACGGAGGAACGGGTGCCAATCAGCTTCAGCAGCTGTCAGAAACCATTCAAGAAACCCTTGCTACATTAAAACGCGACGGCATTACCTCAAAAGAGCTGGAAAATAGCAAGGAGCAAATGAAGGGAAGCTTAATGCTGAGCTTAGAAAGCACAAACAGTAAAATGAGCCGAAACGGGAAAAATGAACTGCTGCTCGGTAGACATAAAACATTAGATGAGATCATCAATGAATTAAACGCCGTGAACTTAGAGCGTGTCAACGGCCTTGCCAGACAATTGTTTACTGATGATTATGCACTGGCACTCATCAGCCCTTCCGGCAATATGCCGTCTTAAAAAGGAAAAGCCTGCCCCTTAACGGAGCAGGCATTTTTTTATCCCTTTGATCATACATAGTACAAGGGGGTGACAGACATGCGGCTCAGTGAATTATCAGGAAAGGAAATTGTAGACATCAAAAGAGCTGAACGGCTGGGAGTGCTTGGCCAGACCGATTTAGAAATCAATGAACAGGATGGCCAGATTACAGCACTCCTCATTCCGACAGTTAAGTGGTTTGGTTTGAGAAAACACGGTCAAGACATTCGTGTCCCCTGGCATCATATTCAAAAGATCGGATCAGATATGATCATATTAGATGTACCTGAGGAAATGTCTCCTCGACAAGAGTAAATGAAAAAGCCCAAAATGACTGTGGTGCGGGCTCTAAAGTAAACATCTGAAACATCGGCTTTTGGCAGCCGATGTTTTTTTATATGAAAAAACCGCATGTTTTAATTCACCGGTATTTCCTTTTGATCATAAGATGAAGGGGAGCTTAACAACTAGAGATCCAGTATATACAAAGAAGGTGAACGTTTAGAATGTTAACCGGATTGAAAATTGCAGTTATCGGCGGTGACGCAAGACAGCTCGAAATTATTAGAAAGCTCACTGAACAGCAGGCTGACATCTACCTTGTCGGTTTTGACCAATTGGATCACGGTTTTACCGGAGCAGTAAAATGCAACATTGATGAAATTCCTTTTCAGCAAATAGACAGCATTATTCTTCCAGTGTCTGCGACAACAGGAGAAGGTGTCGTATCGACGGTATTTTCGAATGAAGAGGTTGTGTTAAAACAGGAGCATCTCGACAAAACGCCTGCACACTGTGTCATTTTCTCAGGAATTTCTAACGCCTATTTAGAAAACATTGCAGCTCAAGCAAACAGAAAACTTGTTAAGCTGTTTGAGCGGGATGACATTGCGATATACAATTCTATTCCGACAGTAGAAGGAACGATCATGCTGGCTATTCAGCACACGGATTATACGATACACGGATCTCAGGTGGCCGTTCTTGGTCTAGGACGCACCGGGATGACGATTGCCCGTACATTTGCCGCGCTTGGAGCGAATGTAAAAGTGGGGGCAAGAAGTTCAGCGCATCTGGCACGTATCACTGAAATGGGGCTCGTTCCTTTTCACACCGATGAGCTGAAAGAGCATGTAAAAGATATAGATATTTGTATTAATACCATACCGAGTATGATTTTAAATCAATCGGTTCTTTCTAGCATGACACCAAAAACCTTAATATTGGATCTGGCCTCACGTCCCGGGGGAACGGATTTTAAATATGCCGAAAAACAGGGGATTAAAGCACTTCTTGCCCCTGGCCTTCCAGGGATTGTCGCACCTAAAACAGCCGGGCAAATCCTCGCAAACGTCTTGAGCAAGCTTTTGGCTGAAATACAAGCTGAGGAGGGGAAATAAGGATGTCGTCATTAAAAGGAAAAAGAATCGGGTTTGGACTGACCGGATCGCATTGCACATATGAAGCGGTTTTCCCGCAAATTGAGGCGCTGGTCAACGAAGGAGCGGAAGTGCGTCCGGTTGTCACATTTAACATGAAATCCACAAATACCCGATTTGGAGAGGGAGCAGAATGGGTTAAAAAAATTGAAGACTTGACTGGATATGAGGCAATTGATTCAATTGTAAAAGCAGAGCCCCTTGGGCCAAAGCTTCCCCTTGACTGCATGGTCATTGCTCCTTTAACCGGCAATTCAATGAGCAAGCTGGCAAATGCCATGACGGACAGTCCGGTGCTGATGGCGGCAAAAGCGACAATCCGAAACAATAGGCCGGTCGTTCTTGGCATCTCGACAAATGATGCTCTCGGTTTAAACGGAACAAATTTAATGAGGCTCATGTCAACAAAAAATATCTTTTTTATTCCATTCGGGCAAGACGATCCATTTAAAAAACCGAATTCAATGGTAGCCAAAATGGATCTGCTTCCGCAAACCATTGAAAAGGCACTAATGCATCAGCAGCTTCAGCCGGTTCTGGTTGAGAATTATCAGGGAAATGACTAAATTTACAGAAAATCTTTCCCAAACTAAAAAATTCGGTCATCACCCGCATATTCTATGGTAAAATAAAACGTAAAATCATAGTCAAATCAATTCAATGAGGCTGATTGGCGGAAGGAGTTTTACAGATGGGAAGAGGTTTACACGTAGCTGTTGTCGGAGCGACAGGAGCTGTAGGACAACAAATGCTTAAAACACTTGAAGACAGAAACTTTGAAATGGACACACTTACATTGCTATCTTCAAAACGCTCTGCGGGGACAAAAGTCACGTTTAAAGGCGAAGAGCTGACTGTTCAGGAAGCTTCTCCTGAGAGCTTTGAAGGGGTAAATATTGCTTTGTTCAGCGCCGGCGGAAGCGTATCACAAGCATTGGCACCAGAAGCTGTAAAACGCGGCGCTATTGTTATAGATAATACGAGTGCGTTCCGTATGGACGAAAATACACCGCTTGTTGTGCCTGAAGTGAATGAGGCAGATTTACATGAACACAACGGCATCATTGCCAATCCTAACTGCTCTACAATCCAAATGGTTGCGGCTCTTGAACCGATCCGCAAAGCATACGGCTTAAACAAAGTCATCGTATCAACGTACCAGGCGGTATCAGGAGCGGGAAATGAAGCTGTAAAAGAGCTTTACAGCCAAACACAGGCGATTTTAGATCAAGAAGAAATTGAGCCTGCGATCATGCCTGTAAAAGGTGACAAAAAACACTATCAAATCGCCTTCAACGCGATTCCGCAAATTGATAAATTCCAAGATAACGGCTATACGTTTGAGGAAATGAAAATGATAAATGAAACGAAAAAAATCATGCACATGCCAGACCTTCAAGTAGCGGCTACATGTGTGAGACTGCCAATTCAAACTGGGCACTCAGAGTCAGTCTACATTGAGGTAGACCGTGACGACGCTACAGTTGAAGATATTAAAAATCTATTAAAAGAAGCTCCGGGCGTGACACTTCAGGATGACCCAAGCCAACAGCTTTATCCGATGCCTGCTGATGCCGTCGGCAAAAACGATGTGTTTGTAGGCCGCATCCGCAAAGACTTGGACGGAGCAAACGGTTTTCATTTATGGGTTGTTTCTGATAACCTATTAAAAGGCGCGGCATGGAACTCTGTTCAAATTGCAGAAAGCCTGAAAAAACTAAACCTCGTATAATAGAGAGAATTTCCTAAAGACGAATAGAAGAGAGTAAGGCACTATCAGCCTGCTCTCTTCTGTTACGTCCGAATAATTTGGAGTGAAAACAGTGAAGATAATTGTTCAAAAGTTCGGCGGAACATCTGTAAAAGATGATAAAGGCCGCAAACTGGCTTTAGAGCATATTAAAGAAGCAATCAGTGAAGGATATAAGGTTGTCGTTGTCGTTTCAGCGATGGGCCGGAAAGGAGACCCGTACGCTACAGATTCTTTGCTGGGACTGCTTTACGGCGATCAGTCAGCGATTTCTCCACGGGAGCAGGATTTGCTTTTATCTTGCGGAGAGACCATTTCCTCTGTCGTCTTTACAAGCATGCTGCTTGATAACGGTGTGAAAGCAGCTGCGCTGACAGGGGCTCAGGCTGGCTTTTTAACGAATGATCAGCATACCAATGCGAAAATCATTGAAATGAGACCGGAGCGTTTATTCGGTGTGCTCGCGAATCATGACGCTGTAGTCGTCGCAGGATTCCAGGGCGCAACTGAAAAGGGTGATACAACAACGATCGGCAGAGGGGGCAGCGACACGTCCGCAGCCGCACTCGGAGCAGCTGTTGACGCGGAATACATCGATATTTTCACCGATGTAGAAGGTGTGATGACTGCTGACCCGAGAGTGGTGGAAAATGCGAAACCGCTTCCTGTCGTGACATATACAGAAATTTGCAACCTGGCGTATCAAGGGGCGAAGGTCATTCATCCGCGGGCTGTGGAAATTGCGATGCAGGCCAAGGTTCCGATCCGTGTCCGTTCGACTTATTCGAAAGATAAGGGCACATTGGTGACATCGCATCACTCTTCCAAAGTCGGAAGCGATGTTTTTGAAAGGCTGATTACGGGAATTGCCCATGTCAAAGATGTCACTCAGTTCAAAGTGCCTGCCAAAATTGGCCAGTATAACGTTCAGACTGAAGTGTTCAAGGCGATGGCGAATGCGGGAATCAGTGTCGATTTCTTTAACATTACACCTAGTGAAATCGTATATACGGTGGCTGGGAATAAAACAGAAACAGCTCAGCGTATTTTAATGGATATGGGCTATGATCCGATGGTAACCAGAAATTGCGCGAAAGTATCGGCGGTCGGAGCGGGCATTATGGGTGTTCCTGGTGTCACATCGAAAATCGTTTCTGCTCTATCAGAAAAAGAAATTCCGATCCTTCAGTCGGCTGACAGCCATACGACGATATGGGTGCTTGTCCATGAAGCCGATATGGGACCTGCTGTAAACGCTTTGCATGAAGTGTTTGAACTTTCCAAGTAAATGTGATTGAATCATGATGAGGTGAATAAAATGAATTTCGGAAATGTGTCTACAGCGATGATTACACCCTTTGACAATAAAGGGAACGTAGACTTTCAAAAACTGTCTACACTGATTGATTACTTGTTGAAAAACGGAACGGATTCTTTAGTAGTAGCGGGAACAACTGGAGAATCTCCGACCCTTTCAACTGAAGAAAAAATTGCGCTTTTTGAATATACGGTAAAAGAAGTGAACGGTCGGGTGCCGGTTATTGCGGGTACTGGAAGCAACAACACGAAAGATTCCATTAAGCTGACAAAAAAAGCTGAGGAAGCGGGCGTAGACGCAGTCATGCTTGTTACGCCTTATTACAATAAGCCTTCTCAAGAAGGAATGTACCAGCATTTTAAAGCAATTGCGGCTGAAACGTCTCTTCCGGTTATGCTTTATAATGTGCCGGGCCGTACGGTTGCTTCTCTTGCTCCTGAAACGACGATCCGTTTGGCGGCAGACATTCCGAATGTTGTTGCGATTAAAGAAGCGAGCGGAGACCTCGAAGCGATTACAAAAATTGTTGCAGAAACGCCGGAAGACTTCTCTGTCTATTCAGGGGATGACGCCCTGACGCTTCCTATTCTCTCAGTTGGAGGAAGAGGAGTTGTGTCAGTGGCGAGCCATATCGCAGGCTCTGATATGCAGCAAATGATCAAAAATTATACGAATGGGCAAACAGCTAATGCGGCACTGATTCATCAGAAACTGCTGCCGATTATGAAGGAACTGTTTAAAGCGCCTAATCCTGCTCCTGTCAAAACAGCGCTTCAGCTGAGAGGCCTTGATGTCGGTTCAGTGCGTCTTCCTCTTGTTCCGTTAACCGAGGATGAACGTCTGAGCTTAAGCAGCACGATCAGCGAACTGTAAGAAAAATTTCATACAGTGAAACAAACGCGGTCATTCTCACATTCAGCTGAGTTTGACCGTTTCTTATACATATTGGTTTTCCCTAAACCTTCTGCTTTATCTTGTTTTCTAAATTTACTTTCAGTTATAATAGGAACAAGTGATGATGGACGGGTATGAGACTAGGAGGATATAGATTTTGAAAAAGAAAAATACAGAAAACGTTAGAATTATCGCCCTTGGCGGTGTCGGAGAAATTGGGAAGAACCTTTATGTCATCGAAATTGACGCAGACATATTTGTTGTAGATGCCGGCCTTATGCATCCAGAAAACGAAATGCTCGGTATTGATGTGGTGATTCCTGACATATCATATTTGATTGAACGGGCTGACCGCGTCAAGGCAATCTTTTTAACGCACGGGCACGATGAAAATATCGGCGGCGTTTTTTACTTATTGAACAAGCTGTCCGTTCCAGTGTACGGAACAAAGCTGACGCTTGCGCTATTAAGAGAAAAATTAAAACAATACGGACATAACCGAAAAACTGATTTAAGAGAAATTCACTCCAAATCTGTCATTACATTTGAATCGACTAAAGTATCGTTCTTTAGAACGATTCACAGCATCCCTGATTCTGTAGGTGTGAGTCTTAAAACATCACTTGGATCTATTGTATGCACGGGAGACTTCAAATTTGACCAAACGCCTGCACTTAACCAAACGTGCGACATTGGCGAGATCGCCAAGATCGGCAATAGCGGCGTACTTGCCCTGCTTTCCGACAGTGCAAATGCGGAGCGCCCGGGCTATACACCTTCGGAAGCTGCTGTCAGCGGAGAAATTTCGGACGCGCTGTATAATTCAGTGAACCGGGTGATTATTGCTGTTTTTGCATCCAATATTAACCGGATTCAGCAAGTCATTCATGCAGCGGCTCAAAATGGCAGAAAGATTGCCGTTGCCGGAAAAAATCTTCAATCTGTCCTGCAGCTGGCAAGAAAGCTTGGATATATTGAAGCAGATGATGAATTGTTTATTTCTGTACAGGATGTCAAGAAATATCCGAAGCGCGAAGTGGCCATTATTACAGCCGGCAGCCAAGGTGAACCGTTAGCTGCACTGACAAGAATGGCAAACAAAGCTCATAAACAGCTGAACATTGAAGAAGGGGATACGGTTGTCATTGCGTCAACTCCAATCCCTGGGCAGGAACTCATTTATTCTAAAACAGTAGATCTTCTTGCGAGAGCCGGTGCACAAGTCATCTTTGCACAAAAGCGTGTCCATGTATCTGGCCACGGCTCACAAGAAGAGTTAAAGCTGATGATCAATCTGCTTAAACCAAAATATTTAATTCCTGTAAACGGCGAATACAGAATGCAAAAAGCTCATTCAAAAATCGCTGAAGAAATCGGCATGAAGCGCAGTGATATCTTCTTAATTGAAAAAGGAGACGTCGTTGAATTCCGCGGCCAAAACGTAAAAATTGGGGATAAAGTTCCGTACGGCAATATTTTAATTGATGGTTTGGGTGTCGGTGATATCGGCAATATCGTATTAAGAGACCGCCGCTTGCTTTCACAAGACGGAATTTTAATCGTTGTCATTACACTTGATAAACAAAAGAAACATCTTGTATCAGGACCAGAAATTATCACTCGCGGTTTTGTTTATGTAAGAGAGTCTGAAGGCCTTATCGTACAGGCTACTGAGCTTGTCCGTTCCATCGTGACAGAAGCGACTGAAACATCAAATGTTGAATGGTCAACGCTGAAGCAGGCAATGCGAGATGCTTTGAACCAATTCCTATACGAAAAAACGAAACGCAAACCGATGATCATCCCAATTATTATGGAAGTATAATGTCTGAATAAAGACCGGAGCTGCTCCGGTCTTTATTTTTTTGCCTTTCAAGCCGGGATTGAATTGAGTATCTTTGTTCATAATACAAAGAGAAATTCGGAAAGGGTGAAAGCGAAATGGATCATCGTATGGAAAACGCAGAAGAAGAGCGTCCTGAAAAAAATGACGCGAAAGACAGCATTATGAATAAAATACAGCAGCTTGGTGAAACGACGCTTCCGCAGCTGCCCCAAGATACAAATATTCATTGTCTGACCATTATCGGACAAATAGAAGGCCATGTTCAGCTTCCTCCGCAAAACAAAACAACAAAATATGAGCATGTCATCCCGCAGATTGTGGCAATTGAACAGAATCCCAAAATTGAAGGCCTGCTGATTATATTAAATACTGTCGGAGGAGATGTTGAGGCGGGTCTCGCAATAGCGGAAATGCTGGCATCATTATCAAAACCGACCGTTTCCATCGTGCTTGGCGGAGGGCATTCCATCGGCGTTCCGATTGCGGTATCCTGTGATTACAGCTATATTGCTGAAACAGCAACGATGACGATTCATCCCGTTCGGCTGACAGGACTGGTAATTGGTGTGCCGCAAACGTTTGAATACCTGGATAAGATGCAAGAAAGAGTTGTTAAATTTGTAACAAGCCACTCAAATGTAAACGAAGATAAGTTCAAAGAGCTGATGTTTTCAAAAGGAAACTTAACACGCGACATCGGAACAAATGTCGTTGGTAAGGATGCTGTCGAGTACGGATTGATCGATCACGTCGGAGGAGTCGGACAAGCGATCAATAAACTGAACGAGCTGATCGAGGAAGCAAGAGCAGAAGAAGGACGGATGATTCAATGATTCTGTATACTATGATGCCGCAGGAAATTGTTTTTGCTGAACAGAACCAACAGACAAGCGCACATGAGCAAATTGAATATAGAGGTGTGCCGCTTCTTGTCGAGATGAAAGGCAATGAAGCGGAAGTTATTCAAATCATGAGCACAAATCCAATGCATTTTCTGCACCCGGACATTTCACCGGGACAAAAGCTGAAATTAAACGTATAAGATCCATCCCTTTTTTAAGGGCAAAATATGCTATAATAGGGGAATCCTACAGAAAAAACGCAGCCTGTAATCGGCTGCTTTCTTCATTATGTATGAACTTACATTTTTTAACGCAGTAAGGTGATGAGTGTGGCAAAGAAAAAACGAAAATCAAGAAAAAAACAGGCGAAACAGCTCAATATAAAATACGAACTCAACGGATTGCTGTGTATAGCCATTTCAATTATTGCGATTCTGCAGCTGGGGGTAGTCGGGCAAACCTTTATTTACTTGTTCCGCTTTTTTGCTGGAGAGTGGTTTATTTTATGCTTGTTAGGTTTATTAGTGTTAGGAGTCTCGCTGTTTTGGAAGAAGAAAACGCCAAGCCTATTAACGAGACGAAAGGCCGGATTGTACTGTATTATCGCAAGCATATTGCTGCTTTCTCACGTGCAGCTGTTTAAAAATTTGACGCACAAAGGGTCTATTGAGTCCGCAAGCGTGGTGCGCAACACATGGGAATTGTTTTTGATGGACATGAAGGGCAGCTCCGCTTCACCTGATTTAGGCGGAGGGATGATCGGTGCGTTGCTATTTGCGGCTTCACACTTTTTATTTGCGTCAACTGGTTCTCAGATCATGGCGATTGTTATGATTTTGATCGGAATGATTTTAGTCACAGGGCGCTCTCTTCAAGAAACGCTGAAAAAGTGGATGAGCCCGATTGGCCGTTTTATAAAAGAACAATGGTTTGCATTTATTGATGATATGAAATCCGTCAAAACCAATATGAAGTCATCGAAAAAAACGAAAGTGCCGAGCAAAAAACAAAAACCGGCCCGCAAAAAACAGCAAATGGAACCGGAGCCTTCTGATGAAGAGGGGGATTTGGAAACGATATCGCCTCTTATTCATTCAGAGCCGATTATCTCAAGCTTTTCAGATCGTAATGAAGATGAAGAGCCTCCAGTCATAGAAAAACGTGCTGAACCTGTACCAGAGCCGATTCAGGACATCCAGACTGAGACAGGTGATCAGGAAACTGTTTCTGCTCCGCCTATGACCTTTACGGAGCTTGAAAATAAGGATTATGAGATGCCGTCACTTGATTTACTGGCAGATCCGAAGCATACTGGCCAGCAGGCAGATAAAAAGAATATTTATGAAAATGCGAGAAAGCTCGAACGCACCTTCCAAAGCTTTGGCGTAAAGGCGAAAGTCACACAGGTTCATCTCGGGCCGGCCGTAACAAAATATGAAGTGTATCCTGATGTCGGAGTGAAGGTTAGCAAAATCGTCAATTTAAGCGATGATTTAGCGCTTGCACTTGCTGCAAAGGATATCAGGATCGAAGCGCCAATACCAGGCAAATCAGCAATCGGAATTGAGGTTCCGAACGCAGAAGTGGCGATGGTATCGCTGAAGGAAGTGCTGGATTCTAAATTGAATGACAGACCGGACGCAAAGCTGCTAATTGGACTCGGCCGCAATATTTCAGGTGAAGCTGTGCTGGCTGAGTTAAACAAGATGCCCCATCTTTTAGTCGCAGGCGCAACAGGAAGCGGGAAGAGCGTCTGTGTCAACGGCATTATTACGAGTATTTTGATGCGCGCGAAACCGCATGAAGTGAAAATGATGATGATCGATCCTAAAATGGTAGAGCTGAATGTCTACAACGGGATTCCGCATTTGCTTGCTCCGGTTGTAACTGATCCGAAGAAAGCGTCACAGGCTTTGAAAAAGGTTGTCAATGAAATGGAGCGGCGGTACGAATTATTTTCTCATACGGGTACAAGAAATATTGAAGGATACAATGATTATATAAAACGTGCCAACGAAGAAGGAGCGAAACAGCCGGAGCTGCCGTATATCGTTGTGATTGTGGACGAGCTTGCCGATCTCATGATGGTCGCTTCATCTGATGTGGAGGATTCAATTACGAGATTGTCCCAAATGGCGCGGGCTGCCGGCATCCATCTCATTATTGCGACACAGCGGCCGTCGGTTGACGTTATCACAGGGGTCATCAAAGCGAATATTCCGTCACGAATCGCGTTCAGCGTATCTTCACAGACGGATTCAAGGACGATTCTTGACATGGGTGGCGCTGAGAAGCTGCTCGGCCGCGGCGATATGCTGTTTTTGCCTGTCGGGGCTAATAAACCTGTCCGTGTGCAGGGAGCATTTTTGTCGGATGACGAAGTGGAAAAGGTCGTCGACCATGTGATTACGCAGCAGAAAGCGCAATATCAGGAAGAAATGATTCCTGATGAGACAACGGAAACTCATTCCGAAGTTACCGATGATCTTTATGATGAAGCTGTTGAATTAATCGTCGGCATGCAGACGGCATCTGTTTCAATGCTGCAAAGAAGATTCAGGATCGGTTATACGAGAGCGGCGCGCCTGATTGACGCCATGGAGGAACGGGGCGTTGTCGGGCCGTATGAAGGCAGCAAACCTAGGGAAGTCTTATTATCAAAAGAGAAATATGATGAGCTCTCTTCTTAATGAAGGGAGTTCAGCTTTCTCTAGTTATCAATAATAACATTATGTAAACTAATAACCTTGCTATTTATTTTTTCGACAAAACATGATATAGTTGTCCCAATTGTTCAATAATTTTTATCGAAAGTGGTTTACGGAGGGGAAACATGTCTACAAAAGCTGATAATCGGCACTTGTATTTGAAAGTAATTGAACGAATTAAAGAGGATATAAAAAATGGCATTTACACTGAGAAGGAAAAGCTGCCTTCTGAATTTGAGCTTTCCAAAAAGCTTGGTGTCAGCAGAGCGACGCTTAGAGAAGCCTTGCGGATACTGGAAGAAGAGCATGTCATTATCAGAAGACATGGTGTAGGCACTTTTGTCCATTCTAAGCCGTTATTTCTTTCGGGCATTGAACAGCTGAACAGTGTAACGAAGATGATAGAACAGGCAAATATGACGCCTGGTACGATTTTTCTATCATCCCAAGTGCTTATGCCGTCTGAAGATGATATTAAGAGATTTCATTTGGAAGATGAGCAAGAACTTTTTTACCTCGAACGAGTCAGAACAGCTAACGGACAGCCGATTGTGTATTGTATAGACAAAATTCCGATGGATATTTTGCCGAATTCTTTCTCTCATCAGCAAGAATCCATGTTTGACCTGCTTGAGAAAAATTCAGGCTCCGTGATCAGCTATGCCGTGACTGATATTGAACCGATCGGCTATCATGATACCATTTCTCCAGTGCTGGAATGCGATCCGGAAACAGCTCTTTTGCTGTTAAAACAAACCCATTACGATCAGCACGATAAACCGGTGCTTTACTCATTAAACTATTTTAGAGCGGACAAATTCAGATTTCATGTTTTGCGTAAACGATTCTAAAACGGGCGCTGTGATGTGTCTGTTTTTTTATTTGCACTGATTCATGTTTCTTTGTACATACTTTCACTCCGATTAACGCAACATATAAGGGATGACAAGAAAGTGAATGGGTGAAAATGTTGAGAGAGAAAAATGGAATGAAAAATATTATTGCATTGTCTTCCGTACCGCTTGTGATGACACTAGGGAACTCCATGCTGATTCCTGTTCTTCCGATGATGGAGAAAAAGCTGTCTGTGACTTCATTTCAAGTGTCTTTAATCATTACTGTATATTCAGTAGTAGCGATTATTTGCATTCCGATTGCCGGATATTTGTCGGATCGATTCGGGAGAAAAAAAATATTGCTTCCATGCCTCCTCATTGCAGGATTAGGTGGGTTGGTGGCTGCTTTTGCCTCAACCTATATGAAAAATCCTTATGCTATGATTTTGGCGGGTCGGGTTCTTCAAGGTATCGGCTCTGCAGGGGCAGCTCCTATCGTTATGCCGTTTATCGGCGATTTGTTTCAAGGAGACGATGAAAAGGTCAGCGCCGGCCTTGGTGATATTGAAACTGCCAACACGTCAGGGAAGGTATTGAGTCCGATACTTGGCGCCTTACTGGCTTCCTGGTACTGGTTTGTCCCATTTTGGTTTATTCCGTTTTTCTGTTTGATCAGCTTTTTGCTCGTGTTGTTTCTGGTGGCCAAGCCTGAAGAAGATGAAGATGCGCCAGCAGTTTCTGAATTTATCAAGAGTGTGCGGAAAATCTTTAAACAGGATGGGCGCTGGCTTTATACGGTCTTTATTATCGGGTGTGTGATTATGTTTTTGTTATTTGGCGTATTATTTTATTTGTCAGATACGCTGGAGAACAAGTATGCCATTGACGGAGTGGCTAAAGGCGGATTACTGGCAATCCCACTTTTATTTTTGTCAACCAGTTCATTTATAGCAGGCAAAAAGATTGGCAAAGATAAAGTCCGAATGAAATTTTGCGTTGTTACGGGAATGATTCTGTTAACCCTGTCGTTTATTGCCTTGTGGTGGAACCACAGTTTTTATTTTTTATTTGTCTTTTTAAGCTTTGGCGGGATTGGGATTGGAATGGCGCTTCCTGCTTTAGATGCACTGATAACCGAAGGAATTGAAAGTGAGCAATGCGGAACCATTTCCTCCTTTTACAATAGCATGCGCTTTATAGGAGTAGCTCTCGGTCCACCTGTGTTTGCGGCATTAATGTCTAATGCAAACTGGCTGATTTTCATTCTATCGGCGTTTTGCAGCATCATTGCTTTATTCTTAGTGCTTTTTACTGTGGATGCTAAAAAAAGTGAAGAGGAAGAAAAAAACTTAGGGACGGTCTAGCCAACCGTCTTTTTTGCTGTGATAGCGAAAAATCTTTCTCTCTTGCAGTTTACAACTGTCGTTCTGCAGGCGCAAACAGAGGTCTTTCAGATAGAAAATGGATTAACCTATACAGCCTCCGTCCTGTCGTGCGGAGGTTATTGTTTCCTTATAAATCCTACAGTTGCTATAATTACATGAAAGAGTGTTTCTGCGGATGCTGAAAATTGGTCATAATACATACTAATAAGAAATGAACGAAGGAGGTTCCATATGTCATATGTAAATGAAATCAAAACAAAGCACGGCGGTTTAACCGCACACATTGTAAAAACAGAAAAATTCAAAACCGTCTCGCTTATTTTTAAAATGCTTGCACCGCTGACAAAGGACCAAGTCACCAAAAGAGCGCTGCTTCCGCATGTGCTTCTTCGCGGAACAAAAAGCCATCCGAAAACCGCAGAGTTGCGTTCTTATTTGGATGAACTATACGGCACGTCCGTTTCGGCGGATCTTTCGAAAAAAGGAGAGCGGCACGTCATTACGTTCAGGCTTGAAGTCCCGAATGAAAAATATTTAAAAGATCAAACGCCGCTTCTTGAAAAAGGACTGCAGCTTCTTGCAGAAATCGTCTTTTCACCTGCTTTAGAAGGAGGCGCTTTTCAATCACAATATGTGGCTCAGGAAAAACGGACGCTCAAGCAAAGAATCCAAGCCGTCTATGACGATAAAATGCGCTACTCGAATTTAAGGCTGATACAGGAAATGTGCAAAAATGAGCCTTACGCGCTCCATGTCAATGGGGAAATCGACGATGTCGATGCCATTACGGCCGATCAATTATATGAAGCATATCAAAGCGCTATCCAAAAAGACCAGCTCGATCTTTATGTCGTTGGCGATGTGGACAGTAACCAAGTGCAAGCGGCAATTGATAAGTATTTCCAAGCAAAAGAGCGCAACCTCGGCACGCCTGAAAACAATCACGCTGAGCAAAAAGCCCAGCCTAAAGAAGTAATTGATGAAGAAGACGTCAAACAAGGAAAGCTGAATATCGGCTACCGCACCAGCATCACTTATACGGATCAGGAATATCCTGCTCTGCAAGTGTTTAACGGATTGTTCGGCGGATTCTCTCATTCCAAGCTTTTCATCAATGTTCGGGAAAAAGCCAGTCTTGCATACTACGCCGCTTCGCGTATAGAAAGTTTTAAAGGCTTGTTAATGGTGATGTCGGGCATTGAAATGAAAAATTACGAACAGGCTGTTTCTATTATTGCTGAGCAATTTCAGGCAATGAAAAACGGCGACTTCAGCGAGCAGGACATCGCTCAGACAAAGGCTGTCATTCGAAATCAAGTGCTGGAAACCATTGATACA
This sequence comes from Bacillus sp. VA13, assembly GCF_055710085.1. Lineage (NCBI taxonomy): Bacteria > Bacillati > Bacillota > Bacilli > Caryophanales > Bacillaceae > Bacillus > Bacillus sp. VA13. The sequence goes on from NZ_JBVQPP010000001.1 coordinate 225,410, forward strand.
GCGTACGGTTTATCTGAATTTTTATATCAGCAGGCCGCTGCCCAAGTCGATATTCCTATCGAAGAATTTCTTGCCAATATTGAGCAGGTCACAAAAGAGGATATCGTGAAAGTCGGCGAAAAGATTCAGCTTGATACGACTTATTTCTTAAAAGGGACGGAGGGTGCATCTTGATCAAACCAATCGAATACGAACAGCTTCAGGAGACGCTGTACCATGAAAAAATGCCGAACGGACTTGACGTTTACGTTTTGCCGAAAAAAGGCTTCAACAAAACATATGCGGTCTTTACAACAAAGTACGGCTCTATAGATAACCGGTTTGTCCCTTTAGATAAAAATGAGATGGTTCACGTGCCGGACGGCATTGCCCATTTTCTTGAGCACAAGCTGTTTGAAAAAGCGGACGGAGATGTTTTTCAAGATTTCAGCAAACAGGGCGCTTCTGCAAATGCGTTTACGTCATTTACAAGAACGGCTTATCTTTTCTCAAGCACATCAAATGTTGAACGCAATTTAGAGACGCTCATCGATTTCGTACAGGACCCGTATTTTACTGAAAAAACGGTTGAAAAAGAAAAAGGGATTATCGGGCAGGAGATTAACATGTATGACGACAACCCCGATTGGAGGCTTTACTTCGGGGTCATTGAAAACATGTACAAAGAACATCCTGTCAGAATTGACATAGCAGGAACAGTGGAAAGCATTTCACATATTACAAAAGACTTTCTTTATGAATGCTATGAAACGTTTTATCACCCGAGCAACATGCTCCTCTTTATTGTCGGGCCTGTAGATCCTGAAGCGATCATTTCTCAGGTAAGAGAAAATCAGGAGAGAAAGCCGTATACTGACCAGCCGGAGATCAAACGGGAAGAAGTGAAAGAGCAAGAAGCTGTTTTCCGAAAAGAAAAAGAGATCAAAATGAATGTGCAGGGACCGAAATGCCTTGTCGGGCTGAAATCAAAGAATCCGTTTAAATTAGGCAAAGAGCTGTTAAAGCATGAACTTTCAATGAACTTATTGCTTGAATCTCTTTTCGGCAAAAGCTCTGCCCAGTACGAATCACTTTATGAAAAAGGGTATATTGACGAAACGTTCAGCTTTGATTTTACTGCTGAATATGGGTTCGGTTTTGCGGCGATCGGCGGCGATACGCCGGAGCCTGATCAATTGGCAGAAGACATTTCAAGCATGCTTCTGCGCGCCGGTGAACTGATTACTGCTGAAAAGATTGAACTTGCCAGAAAGAAAAAGATCGGTACATTCTTAAAAGCGCTGAATTCACCTGAATACATTGCCAATCAATTTACCCGTTATGCTTTCTTGGATATGAGCCTGTTTGACGTCGTAACGGTTCTCGAGCAAATTACCCTCGAGGATGTCCAGAAAGTCATACAAGAGGAAATTGCTGCAGACAGACTGACTGTCTGCAAGGTTGTTCCTAAATCATAAACAAACATCCCTCCAGTGTGAGGGGTGTTTTTCTGCGGAAAGAAGGAAAGAGGATGAACAAAACAGCACTAATCACCGGAGCAAGCGGCGGCATCGGCAAAAGCATAAGTGAAACCCTTGCGGCAGAGGGATACAATCTTCTTCTGCATTATAATACAAATCAAAACGCGGCAGCGGAGCTTGCTGAAAAACTAAGAGAGACGTTTGGCGTGCATGCTGAAACTTTGCAAGCCGATCTGTCCGCGCCAGAAGGAGCAGATAAGCTGACAAGTTCAATTGTTCAGCCGGTTGATGCGATTGTTTTAAATAGCGGAAGAAGCCATTTTGGACTGATTACGGATGTGGATAATGCAACAGTTCAGGAAATGGTTCAGCTCCATGTGGCGAGTCCGTATATGTTGACGAGAAACCTTCTTCCAGGCATGATCCGGAATAAATCAGGAGCGATTGTGGCTGTCAGCTCTATTTGGGGCGAGACTGGAGCATCTTGTGAAGTGCTGTACAGCATGGCAAAGGGAGCTCAGCACTCGTTTGTAAAAGGACTGGCTAAGGAGCTGGCGCCAAGCGGAATAAGAGTAAACGCCGTAGCGCCGGGCGCGGTTGATACAAATATGATGAATCAATTTACCCTGTCTGAAAAAGAAGAGATTGCTGATGAGATCCCAATTGGCCGGCTTGCCCGGCCGCAAGAAATTGCCGATGCAACAGCATTTCTCCTGTCTGAAAAAGCGTCATATATTACCGGCCAAATTCTGTCGGTGAATGGCGGCTGGCACTGCTGATTCGAAAATATTCGGTGTATAGTTTCTTTTGCGAAGGACACAATAATCTTGTAACTTCACATGAAATGGAGGAAACGAGCATGTCAGTATTAGAAAACTGGGATAACTGGAAAAACTTCCTTGGCGACCGTCTGAACTATGCGCAAGATAAAGGTATGAGCCAGGATACTATTACAGATCTTGCGACAGAAATCGGCAGTTACTTGGCTAATGAAGTGGAATCTAAGAACGAGCAGGAAAAAGTGCTGGCAGATCTTTGGAGCGTAGCATCAAAAGATGAACAGCACGCAATTGCCAATATGATGGTTAAGCTTGTTGAAAATAACAGCACTCACTAAGAAGAGAGGGGATTTTTCCTCTCTTTTTTATGTTTTCCTCATCACAGCAACATTCTTCTTTCTAATTAGAGAAAAATGCTTTATGATAAAGGAAGGTAAAATTTTGCCACAATGAAGGGGGTATATCATTTGGCAAAGCTCGAATGGTATTTTGAATATGAAATTCAAGTGAACCGCCCCGGACTGCTCGGGGATATTTCATCTCTTCTTGGGATGCTTTCTATTAACATCGTAACGATAAACGGCGTCGATCTTTCCAGAAGGGGAATGCTCCTCAGGTGCCGCCATATAGATCAAATTAAACGATTAGAATCAATCTTAAAAACGATGGAAACAATTAAAGTAACGAAGCTGAGAGAACCGAGGCTTCGCGACCGTCTTGCCGTACGTCACGGCCGTTACATTCAAAGGGATGCCGATGACAAGAAAACGTTCCGCTTTGAACGGGACGAGCTAGGCTTATTAGTCGATTTTATGGCCGAACTGTTCAAAAAAGAAGGCCATAAATTAATCGGGATCAGGGGGATGCCGCGTGTCGGAAAAACGGAATCGATTGTGGCCTCCAGCGTGTGTGCAAGCAAAAGGTGGCTGTTTGTGTCATCAACCTTGCTGAAGCAGACGATAAGAAGCCAGCTGATTGCCGATGAATACAGCACTGAAAATGTCTTTATCGTGGACGGAATTGTGTCAACACGAAGAGGATCAGAACGCCACCTCCAGCTGGTCAGAGAAATCATGAGGCTGCCTGCAACAAAAGTGGTGGAGCATCCGGACATATTCGTTCAAAATACAGAGTATACACTAGATGACTTTGATTATATTATTGAACTTAGAAATGACCCTGATGAGGTTATTACATATGAACATGCCGAAGAACCCCAAATGTTTGACCAATCCGGGTTTTCAAGCTTTGATTTTTAAAATTGGAAGGTGTTTGTTGTGACTGAACTAGGAATCCGGCTCAAAGAAGCCAGAGAGGAAAAAGCAATGTCATTGGATGATCTCCAAGCGGCAACAAAGATTCAAAAAAGGTACTTAACCGCCTTGGAGGAAGGAAACTATGACATTATTCCGGGGAAGTTTTATGTTCGGGCATTCATCAAGCAATATGCGGAAGCTGTCGGGCTTGATGCGGATCAGCTGTTTGAGGAGCATAAAAAAGATATCCCAAATACGTATCATGACGATGTGTCTGAAAAGATCTCCGGCATGAATCTTCAAAAGGAAATGCCAAAGCCAGCATCTAAGGCGCTGGAGCTGCTGCCAACGATACTTGTCATTCTTGGCGTGATTGTCGTGATTGCGATTGTGTACGCGATCATTCAGTTTGCGAATCATAAAAACAGCGATGATAACAATGCCGCATCTGAAAAATCAATTACGCAAAGTGAAAGCAAGTACGAAATCCCAAAAGATTCATCACTAAAAGAGAATCAAAGCAACAGCTCTGAAAAAGAGACAGACACTAAAAAAGAAACGAAAGAAAAAGAAGATAAAAAAGAAGAAAGCGACAGTGATAAACTGGAGATTAAAGCAACTGGCACTGAAGGATCATTAACAACTTATGAAGTGTCCGGCGCTGATAAAATCGAGCTCGAACTGAAGGCATCAGACAGTTCTTGGATTCGAGTACGCGATGAAAACAGCAGCTCGTTAAAAGAGGGAACGCTGAAAAAAGGCGAAACCTATAAAAAAGACATAACTGATCAGAAACAAGTTGAAATCCGCACCGGATATGCACCTAATCTGAAAATAAAAATCAACGGTGAGGTTCTTTCATATGAACTTGACCCGAAAAAAGTGATGGCACAAACCATAAAGATTGTAAATAAAAAGGAAGAAAAGTCATCTTAATTACCAGATGACTTTTCTTCACGTCCGAGTATGAAATTGGAGGGGCTTTATGTTTAACTTACCAAATAAAATCACACTTGCTAGAATCGCATTAATCCCAATCTTCATGATTATCATGCTGGCACCGTTTGACTGGGGCAGGCTCGAATTTGGAGACGAATCGATTCCGGTCGCACACTTGGCGGGGGCTATTCTATTTATTATTGCATCCACAACAGACTGGATAGACGGATATTATGCCCGAAAACTGAATCTCGTTACAAACTTCGGAAAATTTCTAGATCCGCTTGCGGACAAACTGCTTGTATCCGCAGCGTTAATTATCCTTGTTCAATTTGATCTTGCTCCAGCCTGGATGGTCATTGTGATTATCAGCCGAGAGTTTGCCGTGACAGGTTTAAGGCTTGTCTTAGCCGGAACAGGAGAAGTCGTAGCTGCTAACATGCTTGGTAAAATTAAAACCTGGGCACAAATCATTGCGGTTTCCGCATTGCTTCTTCATAATCTTCCGTTTGAACTTGTGTCATTCCCGTTCGCTGACTTAGCGCTGTGGGTAGCCGTCTTCTTTACTGTCGTCTCAGGCTGGGAATATTTCGCTAAAAACTGGGAAGCGTTAAAAACATCTAACTAAGAAAGAAGGACTTCGTCATGGAATTTCCAAAAAAAGCAGAAATTATTGCAGTCGGTTCAGAGCTATTGCTTGGCCAGATCGCCAATACAAATGCTCAATTTATCAGCAAACAGCTCGCTGAAATCGGAGTGAACGTATTTTATCATACAGCAGTCGGAGATAACCCGGAGCGGCTGAAGCAGGTCATCCGCATTGCTGAAGAACGCTCTGACTTCATTATTTTTTCAGGAGGTCTCGGACCGACAAAAGATGATCTGACGAAAGAAACGATTGCAAATGCGCTGGGACGTCCGCTTGTGTTAAATGATGAGGCGTTCCAATCCATTGAGGACTATTTCAAACGAACAAAACGGACGATGTCACCTAATAATCGAAAACAGGCGCTTGTAATCGAAGGATCTGACGTACTGGCAAATCACTTTGGAATGGCACCGGGAATGCTCACAGAACATGAATCGCGCTTTTATATGCTTCTTCCTGGACCGCCAAGCGAATTGCGTCCCATGTTTGAAAACGAGGCAAAGCCTCTTCTGCTGAAAAAGATGGGTTCAAATGAAAAAATTGTGTCAACCGTTCTTCGCTTTTTCGGTATTGGTGAATCTCAGCTTGAAGCCGATTTGGAAGATATTATTGATGCACAAACCAACCCGACAATCGCTCCTTTGGCGGCAGATGGAGAGGTGACGCTGCGTCTGACAGCCAAGCATGCTGACGAAAAGGAAACAGAGCGTCTGTTAAAAGAAACAGAGGCTGTTATTTTAGAACGTGTCGGTGAATTTTTCTATGGTTACGATGATACTTCCCTTGTAAAAGAGCTTTCTAAAGCATGTAAGGAAAAAAGCATTACGATTTCCGCGGCGGAAAGTTTTACCGGCGGGCTGTTTTCTGAATGGCTGACGGATCTTAGCGGTGCTTCAAAACGATTTGCCGGCGGCGTCGTTTGCTATACAAACGACATGAAACAGAATGTGCTTGGCGTCAAGAAGGAAACATTAGATCAATTTGGCGCGGTCAGCAAGGAGTGCGCATCAGAGCTGGCAAAGGGTGTTCAAAAGCTCACTGGTAGCGACATCGGCATCAGCTTTACCGGTGTAGCAGGACCTGATACTCAAGAAGGGCATGAGCCTGGACATGTGTTTATCGGTATTTCAGCTAATGGAAAAGAAGAGGTTCACGAGTTTCACTTTGCGGGCTCCAGAACGGGAATCAGAAAACGCGGTGCCAAATACGGCTGCCATTTAATCTTGAAGCTTTTAGAGCAAAAATAATATTTTCAGCACATTATCCTCCTAAAAAAACATGATTTCTCTGATACATTATGATATTTTGATAGAAATCACGCCAAGAAAAAATCCGAATATGCGTTCGCTTTTTTCTTGGCAAATCCCTTCAAACAGGGTATAGTATATGTAGTGGTAACATAAAGGAGGAAAAAATAGAATGAGTGATCGTCAGGCAGCCTTAGATATGGCTCTTAAACAAATAGAAAAACAGTTCGGCAAAGGTTCCATTATGAAACTGGGAGAAAAGACAGATACAAGAATTTCTACTGTCCCAAGCGGCTCCCTCGCTCTTGATACGGCATTAGGAATTGGTGGATATCCGCGCGGGCGGATTATTGAAGTATATGGTCCTGAAAGCTCAGGTAAAACAACTGTGGCGCTTCATGCGATTGCTGAGGTTCAGCAGCAGGGCGGACAAGCCGCGTTTATCGATGCGGAGCATGCGCTAGATCCGGTATACGCGCAAAAGCTCGGAGTCAATATCGAAGAGCTTTTACTGTCTCAGCCTGATACAGGCGAGCAGGCGCTTGAAATTGCGGAAGCGCTGGTTCGAAGCGGTGCAGTTGACATTGTTGTTGTCGATTCTGTAGCAGCTCTCGTGCCGAAAGCGGAAATTGAAGGCGACATGGGAGATTCGCATGTCGGTTTACAAGCACGCTTAATGTCTCAAGCGCTTCGTAAGCTTTCAGGGGCCATTAACAAATCGAAGACAATTGCGATTTTCATTAACCAAATTCGTGAAAAAGTCGGCGTTATGTTTGGAAACCCGGAAACAACTCCTGGCGGCCGTGCGCTGAAATTCTACTCTTCCGTGCGTCTTGAAGTGCGCCGTGCTGAACAGCTGAAACAAGGAAACGACGTAATGGGGAACAAAACGAAAATCAAAGTCGTGAAAAACAAGGTAGCTCCGCCGTTCCGTACAGCCGAGGTTGACATTATGTACGGAGAAGGCATCTCAAAAGAAGGCGAAATCATTGATCTTGGAACTGAACTTGATATCGTGCAAAAAAGCGGTTCATGGTATTCCTATGAAGAGGAGCGTCTTGGCCAAGGCCGTGAAAATGCAAAACAATTCTTGAAAGAAAATAAAGATATCATGCTGATGATTCAGGAGCAAATTCGCGAACATTACGGCTTGGATAATCACGGAGCAGTGCAGCAGCAAGCTGGAGAGGCACAAGAAGAACTCGAATTTGAAGAATAAAAATAAAATAAGTTTGAAATGATACAAAAGGCTGAGTGAAAAACTCAGCCTTTTTGTATTTTTACAAAAAAATGATAAATATATTGCTTTTTTTGACAACTTTTTTAGTGCTTTATTCGTCTAACAAAACGTGTGCAAAATGGAATTTATTTCGGGAGGAAAAAATGAATGACAAGCCCAACCCGCAGAAGAACTGCGAAACGCAGACGGAGAAAACTAAATAAAAGAGGCAAACTTTTGCTTGGTCTTTTAGCAGTGATGATTTGCTTCACGATTTGGAATGCGCTTCAACGAAATAGTGAAGAGAACGAGCCATCACAAGAAACTGCAGCAGTTTCAGATACCAGCCAGAAAAAAGAAGTCAAAAAGAAAACCACCAAAAAAACAGACGAACAAATCAAAATAGTCGACCGTAATCAAAAAATCAGCAATTATTTAAAAGAGATCGGTTTCAGCGGAACAGCCATGATTGTCAGAAATGGAGAAATCGTAACAAGTAAAGGTTTTGGTTATGCAGACCGTAAACATCACATTCAAAATAATCCATTGACATCTTTTTATGTCGGTTCGTCACAAAAAGCGTTGATTGCAACCGCTATTTTGCAGCTTGAGGAAAAAGGGAAACTTCAAACAAGTGATCCTGTAAGCACGTATTTACCTCATTTTCCCAATGGACAAACAATTACTTTGAAGAACCTGCTTACACATACATCGGGAATAAATGGACATATTGAAGGCAATGGCGCAATCACTCCGGACGATTTAATAAAAGACATAGAACGTCAAGGAATCAAACGTCAGCCGGGCGTATGGGACTATAAGGATTCCAATTATTCTGTTCTCGCTTATATTATTGCTGAGGTAAGCGGTGAGTCTTATGAACAATACATAACGAATCATATTTTTAAACCGACGGGAATGACGCATGCAGGCTTTTATAAAACATATAATAAAGAACCTTATCCTGCTGTCGGGTATAAGCTGAAGGGCAGCAGAATGGTTACACCGTATATGCCTGATCTATCTCAGTTGTATGGAGCCGGTGATATTTATATGAGTGCTATAGATATGTACAAATTTGACCAAGCGCTGATAGATGGCAAACTGTATTCGCCAAAAAGCTACGAAAAGATGTTTACGCCAGGGAGCAGCTCTACATATGGTATGGGATTTTATGTCGCTCCCGGAAGCTATTCAAACCATGGTGTCATGCCGGGCTTCAACATCTTGAACAGCTTTAGCAAATCTGGGCAAACCATTGTTGTTTTGTTGTCAAACATTCAAAATAACGCTAAATTAGGCCAAGTGAACAATAAAATATACCAGCTTCTGAATCAAGAATGATTTATGATCTTCTTTGGAAGGATTGCATTCGGCACGTTAAAAGACGGCAGTCGGCAAACGTTAAGATGGCAAGCTTGACAAGTATTTCCGACACATTTACAATGAAGTTGTAACATTTGTTTTTTTAACATGATTGTTAAACCATTTTAAACTTGACAAGGGCGATGAAAATACTCATTCCCTGTGAAGGTTCTGTATGTTGAGAAAACTAGACAATGTACATGCCGACACTTATTTAAGCAACAACCAAGTTCATAGCAAGAGGAGGTGAAAGTATGACCCCAATTATGATGGTTCTCATCTCCATTTTGCTGATTCTACTCGGTTTAGTTGTTGGCTACTTTGTTCGTAAAACCATTGCCGAAGCGAAAATTGCGGGCGCACGCGGTGCAGCCGAGCAAATTCTTGAAGATGCAAAGCGTGATGCTGAAGCACTGAAAAAAGAAGCTCTGCTTGAAGCAAAGGATGAAATCCACAAACTTCGAATAGATGCTGAACAGGAAGTTCGTGAAAGACGAAATGAGCTTCAAAAACAAGAAAACCGTTTACTCCAAAAGGAGGAAAACCTTGATCGCAAACATGAGGGAATTGATAAACGGGAAGCGATGTTGGAGAAGAAAGATCATTCTCTGAATGAACGACAACAACATATTGAAGAGATGGAAAGCAAAGTGGATGAGATGATTCGTATGCAGCAGTCAGAGTTGGAACGAATTTCGAGTCTGACTCGTGATGAAGCAAAACAAATCATTCTTGAGCGGGTTGAAAACGAGCTTTCACATGACATCGCCATCATGACAAAAGAAACTGAAAACCGCGCGAAAGAAGAGGCGGATAAGAAAGCGAAAAACATTCTTTCACTCGCCTTACAGCGCTGCGCAGCGGACCACGTTGCCGAAACAACGGTATCAGTTGTCAATCTTCCAAATGATGAGATGAAAGGACGTATCATCGGACGGGAAGGGCGTAACATTCGTACGCTTGAAACGCTGACAGGTATCGACCTGATTATTGATGATACGCCTGAAGCTGTCATTCTTTCCGGATTTGATCCGATCAGACGTGAGACAGCAAGGATTGCTCTTGATAAACTCGTTCAGGATGGCCGTATTCATCCGGCACGGATTGAAGAAATGGTTGAAAAATCTCGCCGCGAGGTCGATGACTATATTCGTGAGATGGGTGAGCAAACGACATTTGAGGTTGGCGTTCACGGCCTCCACCCAGATCTCATCAAGATCCTCGGCCGCTTAAAGTTCCGTACAAGCTACGGTCAAAATGTGCTTAAGCATTCCATGGAAGTCGCATTCTTGGCCGGTCTAATGGCATCGGAGCTTGGAGAAGACGCAAAGCTTGCTAAACGTGCGGGCCTTCTTCACGACATCGGGAAAGCAATTGACCATGAAGTAGAAGGAAGCCACGTTGAAATCGGGGTAGAGCTTGCGACCAAATATAAAGAGCACCCAGTCGTGATTAACAGTATTGCATCACACCACGGGGATGAGGAGCCGACTTCCATTATCGCTGTGCTGGTAGCTGCAGCAGATGCGCTTTCCGCTGCAAGACCTGGCGCGCGAAGTGAGACGCTCGAGAATTATATTCGAAGACTTGAAAAGCTCGAAGAAATTTCTGAGTCCTACGAAGGTGTTGAAAAATCATTTGCCATTCAGGCTGGACGCGAAGTGCGTATTATGGTGAAGCCGGATTCAATTAATGATCTTGAAGCTCATCGACTGGCGCGAGATATCCGTAAGCGAATTGAGGACGAGCTCGATTATCCAGGTCATATTAAAGTGACAGTAATCAGAGAAACTCGAGCCGTAGAGTATGCAAAATAAAGTGATGCGCTAAGCATCACTTTATTTTTTTGATGGTCAAGGAATTTTTAAGAAGAAAGGATTTACAAAATGAGAATTTTATTTATCGGAGATGTTGTCGGTTCACCGGGCCGTGACATGGTAAAAGAATATGTACCAAAGCTAAAAACAAAATATAAGCCTCACTTTACCATTATTAATGGTGAAAACGCCGCACATGGAAAAGGCCTGACGGAAAAAATTTATCACAGCTTAATCCAGTCCGGCGCAGATGCAATCACGATGGGGAACCACACATGGGATAAAAAAGAAATTTTCGATTTTATAGATGACGTTCCGAACTTGGTTCGCCCGGCAAACTTTCCTGAAGGAACACCGGGAAAAGGGATCACATATGTGAAAGCAAACGGCAAAGAGCTTGCCGTCATTAATTTGCAAGGACGTACGTTTTTACCGCCGCTTGATGATCCGTTTTTAAAAGCGGATGAATTGATTGCCGAAGCTTCGAAAAGAACACCGTACATTTTTATCGACTTCCATGCCGAAGCGACAAGTGAAAAGCTTGCACTCGGCTGGTACACAGACGGTCGGGCATCAGCTGTCGTCGGAACTCATACACACGTGCAAACAGCGGATAACCGCATTTTGCCGAAGGGGACGGCATATATTACTGATGTAGGAATGACTGGCCCATATGACGGTATACTGGGGATGGACAGAGAGACGATTATTAAGCGATTCAAAACGAACCTTCCAGTCCGCTTTACTGTCGCTGAAGGAAAAACAACGCTGAGCGGAGTTGTCATTGACATCGACGATCAAACGAAAAAGGCTGTCAAAATTGAACGTATTCTGATCAATGATGATCACATGTTCTTTGAATAATTAGCATAGGGTTATTTTATAAAAATATTAAAAAGAAAAGCAGGAATATAGCAACTTCTTAGTGAATATAGTAAAAATGGAAGGTAGCCCGCTATTTTTGAAAAGCATTGTGGGGATGGCTTTTTGGATAGCAACATCTAATAATGATTGTTCTAATGAACACTCACTTATCCATTGTAAAACTAAGGGGGAGCAGAAATGGAAATCTTAAAAGTTTCAGCAAAATCGAGTCCAAATTCAGTGGCAGGTGCACTTGCAGGTGTGTTAAGAGAGCGAGGGGCCGCCGAGATTCAAGCGATTGGAGCGGGTGCATTAAACCAGGCTGTAAAAGCTGTGGCGATTGCCAGGGGATTTGTGGCGCCAAGCGGCGTTGATTTGATTTGTATTCCGGCTTTTACTGATATTCAGATCGATGGGGAAGAAAGAACGGCGATTAAATTAATCGTGGAGCCTCGCTAAAAACAAATAAAGCATTCTCAACCTGTTTGCGTGAGCAAACAGGTTGTTTTTCATTTGTTGTGATATTTTCTTCCAATAGTATTTTCAGCATATAAATGACGGATATACACAAGTCAGAAATGTTTTAGAACGTTTCAGAAAAAAATTCCGCCCATTTTTCAAGACAGATACTTTTGTCTTTCTCAGAAAGACAGTGCTGTTTACGCTTATTCCATATCATGGTACAATCCGAATGTAATAAGAATTTTTCAAGGGGGATTGTACATGCGGAGTGGAAAGATGAAAGCTCTAATGAAAAAGGAGGGGTCGTTCGGTGCTGTACTGACTGAAGTTCCCATTCCTGAGATCGATAAACATGAAGTCCTCATAAAAGTGAAAGCTGCTTCCATATGCGGCACGGATGTGCACATTTATAATTGGGATCAATGGGCACGCCAGAGAATCAAAACTCCCTATGTTTTCGGCCATGAGTTCAGCGGCATTGTTGAAGCTGTAGGAGAGAATGCCGGCAATGTAAAAGTAGGGGAGTATGTGTCTGCTGAAACGCATATTGTCTGCGGTGAATGTGTCCCTTGCGTAACCGGAAAATCTCATGTTTGCACCAATACAGCTATTATTGGGGTGGACACGGCAGGCTGTTTTGCGGAGTATGTGAAAGTCCCCGCTGATAACGTTTGGAAGAATCCCGCCGATATGGACCCGGCGATTGCTTCCATTCAAGAACCTTTAGGAAATGCGGTTCACACAGTACTCGAGAGCCAGCCCGCAGGAGGAACAACTGCAGTCATCGGATGCGGACCGATTGGTCTTATGGCTGTTGCGGTTGCAAAAGCAGCAGGTGCTTCTCAAGTGATAGCGATTGATAAAAATGAATACAGGTTGGCGCTTGCCAAACAAATGGGAGCTACACGTACTGTTTCTATTGAAAAAGAAGATCCGCTCAAAATTGTAAGCGCTTTAACGAATGGGGAAGGAGTGGATCTCGTTTGTGAGATGTCGGGTCATCCCTCAGCGATTGCCCAAGGTCTTGCGATGGCTGCGAATGGCGGAAGATTTCATATTCTCAGCTTGCCGGAACATCCGGTGACAATTGATTTAACGAATAAAGTAGTATTTAAAGGACTTACGATTCAAGGAATCACAGGAAGAAAAATGTTTTCGACATGGCGGCAGGTGTCTCAATTGCTCAGCTCAAACGTGCTCGATCTTTCACCTGTTATTACCCATCAGTTTCCGTTAGAGGAGTTTGAGAAAGGATTTGAACTGATGAGAAGCGGCCAGTGCGGAAAAGTGATATTACTTCCATAAGGGGGATAAACATGATGAAGGAATTTGAGTTTTTAAAAACAGAGCTTGATAAAATGAAAGAAAACCATACATGGCAAGAGATCAAACAGCTTGAATCAATGCAGGGCCCAGCTGTCACAGTGAATCACAAAAACGTCATTCAGCTTTCTTCTAATAATTACCTCGGTTTTACTTCACACCCAAGACTCATCAAAGCCGCGCAGGAGGCCGTTCAGCAATTTGGGGCAGGCACCGGATCAGTGAGAACGATTGCCGGTACATTTACAATGCATCAAGAGCTTGAGAAAAAGCTGGCAGCCTTTAAAAAAACGGAGGCGGCACTTGTTTTCCAATCAGGCTTCACAACAAACCAAGGCGTACTTTCAAGTATTCTTTCAAAAGAGGATATTGTCATCTCAGATGAATTGAACCATGCCTCTATTATTGATGGAATCCGACTGACAAAGGCGGATAAAAAGGTGTATCAGCACGTCGATATGAGTGATTTAGAGAGGGTGCTGAGAAAGTCAATGAATTATCGGATGCGTCTGATTGTGACAGACGGCGTATTTTCCATGGATGGCAACATAGCTCCTTTGCCTGATATTGTAGAACTCGCTGAGAAATATGACGCATTTGTAATGGTAGATGACGCCCATGCATCGGGAGTGCTGGGTGAAAACGGCAGGGGAACGGTGAATCACTTCGGTCTGGACGGCAGAGTCCATATTCAGGTCGGAACGTTAAGCAAGGCAATCGGAGTGCTCGGCGGCTACGCCGCAGGTTCAAAGGTGCTGATCGATTATTTGCGCCATAAAGGCCGTCCGTTTTTATTCAGCACATCCCATCCGCCGGCTGTCACTGCAGCTTGTATGGAAGCGATTGATGTCTTGCTGGAAGAGCCGGAGCATATGGAGCGCTTGTGGGAGAATACGGCCTATTTTAAATCCATGCTGGTGAAAATGGGTCTGACGCTCACGCAGAGTGAGACGCCAATTCTTCCTATTTTAATAGGTGACGAAGGAGTGGCAAAGCAATTTTCTGATCAGCTCCTTTCTCGCGGCGTTTTTGCCCAAAGCATCGTTTTCCCGACTGTAGCAAAGGGAAAAGCCAGAATTCGCACGATTATTACCGCTGAGCACACTAAAGAAGAACTGGATGAGGCGCTTGCCGTCATCGAAAAGACGGCTAAGGAGCTCCAGCTATTGTAAGAGGAAGAGTATACTCTTCCTCTTTTGATTCCTTATTGATTATTATTCTCAATGAGTGTACAATGATAGGTTGCCAGTTGTGCAGAGCTTCAATAACCTTTATACTGAAGGGTGGAAGTTTGGTTTGAAAGGAGAAATCATGACATGAATGAAAAGCAAAAATTAGAGAGCGGACAAGTTAATCCATCGGACAAAAAATCCGAGAAGGATTACAGCAAGTACTTTGAAGCTGTTTATATTCCGCCTTCCTTAAAAGATGCGAAAAAACGAGGCAAGGAAGCCGTTACTTATCATAATGACTTTAAAATTTCTGAACAATTTAAAGGATTGGGAGACGGAAGAAAGTTCTATATCCGTACGTACGGCTGCCAAATGAATGAACACGATACAGAGGTTATGGCAGGGATCTTTATGGCGCTCGGTTACGAAGCGACAAACTCTGTTGATGATGCCAATGTCATTTTGTTAAACACATGTGCGATCCGTGAAAATGCCGAGAACAAGGTGTTTGGTGAGCTGGGGCACTTAAAAGCGCTGAAAAAAAACAATCCCGATCTGATTTTAGGCGTGTGTGGCTGTATGTCCCAAGAGGAATCAGTCGTGAACCGGATTTTGAAAAAGCATCCGTTTGTCGATATGATTTTCGGAACGCATAACATCCATCGCCTGCCAGAGCTTTTGTCAGAAGCATACCTTTCAAAAGAAATGGTCATAGAAGTTTGGTCCAAGGAAGGGGACGTTATTGAAAACCTTCCGAAAGTCCGGAACGGAAAAATTAAGGGCTGGGTCAATATCATGTACGGCTGTGACAAATTCTGTACGTATTGCATTGTGCCTTACACACGCGGAAAAGAAAGAAGCCGCCGCCCTGAAGAGATCATTCAGGAAGTGAGAAGGCTCGCAAGTGAAGGCTACAAGGAAATTACACTATTAGGTCAAAACGTAAACGCGTACGGAAAAGACTTTGAAGATATGACGTACGGCCTCGGTGATTTGATGGATGAGTTGAGAAAAATCGATATCCCGAGAATCCGTTTTACAACGAGTCATCCGCGTGACTTTGACGACCGTCTCATTGAAGTGCTGGCAAAAGGCGGAAACCTGCTTGATCACATTCATCTTCCGGTTCAATCAGGAAGCTCAGAGGTTCTGAAGCTGATGGCCCGCAAATATGACAGAGAGCGTTACATGGAGCTCGTGGGAAAAATTAAGGCAGCAATGCCGAACGCATCTTTGACAACGGACATTATCGTCGGATTCCCGAACGAAACGGACGAACAGTTTGAAGAAACGCTTTCTCTATACCGTGAAGTAGAGTTTGACAGCGCCTATACGTTCATTTACTCTCCGCGTGAGGGCACTCCGGCTGCCAAAATGAAGGATAATGTACCGATGCGCGTGAAAAAAGAACGTCTGCAGCGTCTGAACGCACTGGTGAATGAAATTTCTGCTAAAAAAATGAAGGAATACGAAGGCAAGGTTGTCGAAGTATTAGTTGAAGGTGAAAGCAAAAATAATCCTGATATTCTTGCCGGCTACACTGAAAAAAGCAAGCTTGTCAATTTCAAAGGGCCGAAGGAAGCCATCGGCAAAATCGTCCGCGTGAAAATCCAGCAAGCGAAAACATGGTCGCTTGACGGAGAAATGGTAGGAGAAGCAATCGAGGTGAAATAAGATGACGCTCTACTCAAAAAAAGACATTGTGCAGCAGGCACGAAACCTTGCAAAAATGATCTCTGAAACAGAAGAGGTTGATTTTTTCAAACGGGCTGAGGCGCAAATCAATGAGAATGACAAAGTGTCTACAATTGTTAATCAGATTAAAGCCCTGCAAAAGCAAGCTGTCAATCTGAAGCATTATGAAAAGCATGAGGCGCTCAAACAAGTAGAAGCAAAAATTGACGCGCTGCAAGAAGAGCTTGAAGAGATTCCTGTCATCCAGGAATTCAGAGACTCGCAGATGGAGGTAAATGACCTTCTGCAGCTCGTTGCACACACCATTTCCAATCAAGTCACAAATGAAATCATCACGTCAACCGGAGGCGACCTGCTGAAAGGGGAAACCGGTTCGAAGGTGAAACATTCAAATAACAGCTGTTCTCTCTAAACACGGTGCCTTTACTGGCCCGTGTTTTTTTATTCAAGCGGCTAAAAATGAACTAAATAATCTATGTACCAAATGTTCAATTTGTTTTTCTGTGCTCAGCCGCGAGTAAACTTTATCGCACTTAAAAGTAAAGTTTCTAGGCACGCCTGCATACAATGGAACAGAAACTTTGTATTTTTATATTTTATTTATAAAAATGCACACTAGACAAATGCCCAGCATAAGATAACACGAAGAAGAACAAGGAGGCATGCCGGAATGTCTGAATACAGGGAAATTATTACGAAGGCGGTAGTAGCGAAAGGCAGAAAATTCACCCAATGCACCAATACCATCTCCCCTGAGAAAAAACCGAGCAGCATTTTGGGTGGTTGGATCATTAACCACAAGTATGACGCTGAAAAAATCGGAAAAACAGTAGAAATTGAAGGGTATTATGATATAAACGTATGGTACTCTTACGCGGACAACACAAAAACAGAGGTTGTCACAGAACGGGTGAAATACGTAGATGTCATTAAACTCAGATACAGAGACAACAATTACTTAGATGATGAACATGAAGTAATTGCGAAAGTCCTTCAGCAGCCTAACTGTCTAGAAGTGACCATTTCACCGAATGGAAATAAAATTGTTGTGCAGGCAGAAAGGGAGTTTTTGGCTGAAGTGGTAGGAGAAACAAAGGTAGTGGTTGAGGTCAATCCTGATTGGGAAGAGGAAGACGAAGAAGATTGGGAAGATGAGCTTGATGAAGAGCTGGAAGACATCAACCCGGAATTTTTAGTGGGAGATCCTGAAGAATAAAAAAGGGACTAGGGGAGACAGTACCCCCAAGTCTCTTTTTTATATTGATATATCATTCTTTTATCACTTTTTGTTTATGTTATAATGAAGGTTGGAAAATAGAAACGTTGATACATAGTGAGGGATTAAACAATGGCCGGTTATACGCCTATGATACAGCAATATTTAAAAATAAAGGCAGAGCACCAGGATGCCTTTTTATTTTTTCGCCTTGGTGATTTTTACGAAATGTTTTTTGAGGACGCCAAAAAAGCGTCACAAGAGCTGGAAATTACGTTAACAAGCAGAGACGGCGGTGCGGCTGAAAAAATACCGATGTGCGGTGTGCCGTATCATTCTGCTTCCGCGTATATTGAGCAGCTGATTAAAAAAGGGTATAAAGTGGCTATCTGTGAACAGACGGAAGATCCGAAAGCCGCAAAGGGCGTTGTGAAACGAGAAGTGGTTCAGCTTATTACACCCGGAACTGTAATGGACGGCAAAGGCATCCATGAATCAGAAAACAACTTTATCGCGTCTGTTTCCGTCTGCTCGAATGGATACGGGCTGGCGCTGTCTGATTTAACAACGGGAGAAAATTTGGCTGTCTTGATTGAACGGCTCGAAGATGTCATATCAGAAATTTATTCAGTCGGCGCACGGGAAATCGTCGTTTCAGGCAGCTTGGATGCCGATACGGTCGCACAGCTGAAAGAGCGGTGCGGTGCAACGATCTCAATTGAAGATGGTGAAACAGACGAACACGTAATGATCATTGAGCATTTAGATAATGAAGATGTAACAAAAACATTTTTACGCTTGTATACGTATCTGAAAAGAACCCAAAAGCGCAGTCTTGATCATCTTCAGCCCGTACAGGTGTATGAGCTTGAGGAAGCGATGAAAATTGATTTGTACTCAAAGCGAAATCTGGAGCTGACTGAAACGATCCGTTCGAAAAATAAAAAAGGTTCCCTTTTGTGGCTGCTGGATGAAACAAAAACTGCAATGGGAGGCCGGCTGCTTAAACAGTGGATTGACCGGCCGCTTATCAGAGTCAATCAAATCGAAGAGCGCCAAGAAATGGTGGAAACATTGATGTCCCATTTCTTCGAACGGGAAGACCTGCGTGAACGGTTAAAAGAAGTATATGACCTAGAACGCCTTGCAGGCCGCGTTGCATTTGGAAATGTCAATGCAAGGGATTTGATTCAACTGAAGGAATCGTTAAAGCAAGTGCCTGGCATTAAACAGCTGGTTGCTTCACTGGCTCATGACAAGGCCAAGGAACGTGCGGAACGGATTGATCCTTGCGGGGATGTGCTTGAATTGCTGGAAGAAGCGCTGTACGCAAACCCTCCTTTATCGTTAAAAGAAGGGAACCTGATTAAAGACGGATACAATCAAAAGCTTGATGAATACCGTGACGCAAGCAGAAACGGAAAAGACTGGATTGCCCGCTTGGAACAGCAGGAGCGCGAATATACGGGCATTCGCTCTTTAAAGGTCGGCTTCAATAAAGTTTTCGGTTATTATATTGAAGTGACAAGAGCGAATTTGCATTTGCTTGAGGAAGGGCGATATGAGCGGAAGCAAACGTTAACGAATGCAGAGCGCTACATTACACCTGAATTAAAAGAAAAAGAAGCGCTCATTTTAGAAGCAGAAAATAACATCTGTGAACTGGAGTATGAGCTGTTTACCGAGCTGCGCGAGAAAGTGAAGCAGTATATTCCGCGGCTGCAGCAGCTTGCCAAACAGATGAGCGAGCTGGACGCACTGCAATGCTTTGCGACAATCAGTGAAAATCGTCACTACACGAAACCTGAGTTTTCTAAAGATGAAGTCGAAGTGGTAGAAGGCAGACACCCGGTTGTTGAAAAAGTCATGGACAGCCAGGAATACGTCCCGAACAATTGTATGATGGGCGATAACAGACAAATGCTTCTCATTACCGGTCCAAACATGTCAGGGAAGAGCACGTATATGAGACAAATTGCGCTCATTTCCATCATGGCGCAAATCGGCTGCTTTGTACCTGCGAAAAAAGCGGTGCTTCCGATTTTTGATCAAATTTTTACGCGAATCGGCGCTGCGGATGATTTGATTTCCGGACAAAGTACATTTATGGTGGAAATGCTTGAAGCTAAAAATGCGATTGTAAATGCGACGAAAAACAGTCTGATTTTGTTTGACGAAATCGGGCGGGGAACGTCCACTTATGACGGTATGGCGCTGGCACAGGCGATTATCGAATACGTTCACGATCATATCGGCGCCAAGACGCTGTTCAGCACGCACTATCATGAGCTGACCGTTCTTGAGGACAAGCTGCCGCAGCTGAAAAACGTTCATGTTCGGGCTGAGGAATATAATGGAACGGTTGTCTTTCTTCATCAAATTAAAGAAGGGGCCGCTGACAAAAGCTACGGTATCCATGTAGCCCAGCTTGCTGAACTGCCGGAAGATCTTATTTCGCGCGCTCAAGATATTTTAAAAGAGCTTGAGCATTCAGGGAACAAACCGGAAGTGCCGGTGCAGAAACCTCAGGTGAAAGAAGAGCCGGCACAGCTGTCCTTTTTTGCCGAAGCGGAAAAGCGGGTGGAAGCGCCAAAGCTTTCAAAAAAAGAAAAGCAAGTGCTCGATGCTTTCAAATCACTTAATATATTGGATATGACACCGCTTGAAGCGATGAATGAAATGTATAAGCTGCAAAAGAA
The DNA here is from genome assembly GCF_055710085.1 of Bacillus sp. VA13. Classification (NCBI taxonomy): domain Bacteria; kingdom Bacillati; phylum Bacillota; class Bacilli; order Caryophanales; family Bacillaceae; genus Bacillus; species Bacillus sp. VA13. The sequence continues at coordinate 245,572 of NZ_JBVQPP010000001.1, forward strand.
ATTACATTAAAACGGGGTGATGAATGTGGCAAAAGTCATCCAGCTGTCAGATGAGCTTTCAAATAAAATAGCGGCAGGCGAGGTTGTGGAGCGGCCCGCCTCAGTCGTCAAAGAGTTGGTGGAAAATGCGATTGACGCTGACAGCACAGTCATTGAAATCGATATTGAGGAAGCAGGCCTTGCATCCATTCGGGTACTGGATAACGGCGAAGGAATGGAAAATGAAGATTGCAAGCGTGCTTTCCGCCGCCACGCAACGAGTAAAATAAAAGATGAAAATGATTTATTCAGGGTGAGAACGCTTGGTTTTAGGGGAGAGGCACTGCCGAGTATCGCGTCAGTCTCTCATCTAGAGATTACGACAAGCACCGGTGAAGGAGCAGGGACGAAGCTCGTACTCCAAGGAGGAAACATGATTTCTGAATCGCGTTCCTCAAGCAGAAAGGGAACTGAAATTGTCGTTTCCAATCTGTTTTTTAACACACCGGCCCGTTTGAAATATATGAAAACCGTTCATACAGAGCTTGGGAACATTACAGATGTGGTCAACCGTATTGCTCTGGCCCATCCAGAGGTATCAATCCGCCTGCGCCATCATGGGAAAAACCTGCTTCAAACGAACGGAAACGGAGATGTGCGCCATGTCCTGGCAGCGATTTACGGCACGGCTGTCGCCAAAAAAATGCTTCCGCTACATGTGAGCTCATTGGATTTTGAAGTTAAGGGATATATCGCCCTCCCAGAGATTACACGGGCGTCGAGAAACTATATGTCGTCTGTCATCAATGGCCGTTATATTAAAAATTTCCCGCTTGTCAAAGCGGTGCACGAAGGATATCATACGCTTCTGCCGATTGGACGCCATCCAATAACCTTTATAGAAATTACGATGGACCCGATTTTAGTTGATGTCAACGTGCACCCATCGAAGCTTGAGGTCCGTCTCAGCAAGGAAACAGAGCTTCATGACTTAATTCGTGACGGAATAAAAGATGTATTTAAACAGCAGCAGCTGATTCCAAGTGCCCAGCTCCCGAAAAAATCGGCACCTGCCATCAAAAATGAGCAGCAGTTCATAACCTTTGATGAAAAGCCTGCGGAAAGAAAAGTACCGGAAAAAGCGCCTGCGCCATCTTATTCACCAATGAAGCTCAGCTCAGTCGTGAAAGAGCCGGTTAATACGGAGGAAGAATTGCCCTCTGCTCAATTTGATACTCCACCTAGCTTTGATCAGGAACATAGGATTGAAGTGCCTGATGTTTCAGAAGATCAGCCTGTGGCTTTTGAGCAGGAACACCATCAAGAAGAACATCCTGAGCCAACGTCTGAGCGGGTTCCGATTATGTACCCGATCGGCCAGATGCATGGGACTTATATATTGGCACAAAACGAAAACGGCCTGTATATTATCGACCAGCACGCCGCCCAAGAGCGTATTAAGTACGAATATTTCCGCGAAAAGGTGGGAGAGGTTGAGCCTGAGGTGCAGGATATGATCGTGCCGCTGACGTTCCATTACTCCACGAACGAGGCGCTGATTATTGAACAGCACAAACAAGAACTGGAAAGCGTCGGTGTCTTTTTAGAGTCATTCGGCTCAAACAGCTACATCGTCCGCTGCCACCCGGCTTGGTTTCCAAAGGGAGAAGAAGCCGAGCTGATAGAAGAAATCATTCAGCAGGTGCTCGATTCCAAACATATTGATATTAAAAAACTGCGCGAGGAAGCGGCGATTATGATGAGCTGCAAGGGCTCCATCAAAGCAAACCGCCACCTTAGAAACGACGAAATCAAGGCGCTTCTAGACGATCTCCGAAGCACATCAGACCCATTTACATGCCCGCACGGCCGTCCGATCATCATTCACCATTCCACTTATGAGATGGAAAAGATGTTCAAACGCGTGATGTAGCGGGATTGGGCGAAGAGGAAAATTTAGCATTGAGACATTCTTTGAATGGATCAATGCTTTTTTTGTACTGATTTGAAGTAATCAATTAAAAGAAACTATTGTAAACGTGTGAACAGTGTTAATGCATAATAGTTCATGGATACATTCCTCTGCATAACAAAATTGTAATTTACAAGTAATTGAAATTAATGTATATTTTGGACAAGGGGGGGTGGGAACATGGCATGTGGTCCAAATATGATTATCGTTTTGAATGAACTCGATGATCCGAATGTAAGAATAATTGTAGAATGCAGAATTTAAATTAAATCATTGTGGTTTGCTTCCTGTTCATGTGAACAGGGAGTTTTATTTTGAATTATGAAAGGAAAATACTTGTTTTATCCGCTTTTATAACTGGTAATGTCAAAATATAAGGAGTTGTGGAATTGTACTCTGTTTTCTGCCATATCTATCATTATCGATTCTATGATTCCACTCATCATTTTACATTTTATTGTGGACTATCTTCCAAATTAGATGATGAGAATGATATAAAACAAAAACGCTTAATTTATCACAGGCAATTTTAAGCTGCTTCCCCATTTGGCTGGTCAAATGCAAGTTCAATGAAAGCCATCAAAGCTGATATCACAACAAGCAAGACATCTGGAATATATATAGACTGCATATAGTAATCTGCAAAACAGATCGTTATGAAATTGCTCACAAAGTACAGTATAAAAGCAAAAAGTGCAGTTTTTTTCAATGAAAGTGATCTTGCCAAAATCATAGAGATAATCTTTGTAAGCGGGTCTATGATCAAGCCGACAGCAAAACAGACTAAAATAAATAAAACTAATGTTTGATTTGAATCATATGTGACGCCCAGTATAGAGAATAATCCTTTGATCCCAAAAAAATAGCCGCCGAAGATTACTACAAGTGCAATAGCAACGATAAAAGTGATAGAGACAATTTCGATTAATTTTGATCTTAGATTAAAATCTTTAGAGTGTTCGTTCTGTTCTTTTTGGCTCAAGTATAACACTCCCTTCACCTGCTTACTCATACAAACAGTTACTCTTGAATTAGCCCAAAATATCTATAAGTCTGTTTTCTAATGAAAATAGTATAACATATTTTGACAAAACCAAAAAAGGTCCTTTCCGCTGGGGAAGGACCTTTTTCATCATGTTAACTCCTGAGATTCGCCGAAGCTTTCTCTTTTTTTGGCCAAATAAAATAGCTGGCAGTAATGAGAAAGTCAATGCCTATGATGACAGTCCACAGTTTAAGAATGCCGCTCAATGCCTCGGTTCGGGCGGAATCATTGATAAAATAGATCATCCCTGCTAATAGTCCTGCACCAATTAGGTAGGCCAGCACATGTCTTATCCAGCCTTTCGCATAGTGCTTGGCATAATCCATTCCAAAACGTTTCAGCGGTTTTGCGCCTTTTTTTGTTACATAATATTGAAATTTTTCATCTGCCCATTGAATCATTTGTTTCCCATAGGCGATCGATATCCCGATGTAAACAGCAGCAATCCCATGGGCAGCAGTCGCTGAGGCTCCGCGGTAAAGGTCCACACCAGTTGCCGCTAATAAGATCAAATCGATAACTGGAGTTAAGGCAAGGAATAGCAGTCCTAATGTATGCTGTTTGAATAGGTAGCGTACAGCAAGCCCTAAAACAATCACAACCCAAAACGCAATTTCACAGAAGACAATCATCCATGCGATACCGTTCAATCCATTCCCCTCTTTTCAGTACAGTTGTATTATTTAAATAATATGTTACCATCTTTGTTTTTGCAATACAACTGTATTATAAAATTGCTCTCTTATTTTTTTCTTGTTACAATAAAGCTATGCCAAAACAAATTGACCATGAGAAAAGAAGAAAAGAAATTGCAGAAGCAACGTGGCGGGTGATTTTAGAACGGGGGATGGAGGGAGCCTCAGCCAGGAACATTGCAAAGGAAGCAGGATTGTCATTAGGTGCGCTGCGCCATTATTTTTCTACTCAGGATGAACTGCTTGTTTTTGCAATGAAACTCGTTCAAGAAAAGGTGATGGCCCGAATTAAGGACATTACAATGAGGAATGTGCCCCCTAAGGAAAAAGTGTTACATATTTTGCTTGAAATTGTCCCAACGAATGAAGAAACGGTAAGAGAGATGGAGGTGTGGTTCGCTTTTACGGTTTACGCCAGACATAAAAAGGATATGTTTGATGCGAATCATGACGGAATTTACAGCGGCATGCGGAATCTGATTGCCTATTTAGATGAATTCGATTTACTGAGGCAGGATGCTGATAAAGATATTGAAGCTGAGAGACTTTACGCGCTTATTGATGGCTTGGCTTTACATGCGATGCTTGACCCTGTGAGAGTGAATAAAGACAGGATCAAACGTGTCATTATGCAGCATGTAGAATCAATTTGCGTGAAAGAAACAAATGAGACAGAAGAAAGAAATCCCTAAGATATAGTGCGAAAAAGCTATTCTCGTTGGACATGCTTCCAGAAGAATAGCTTTTTTATATGCAGAAGGAACAAGGGTCTCTGAAAAAAAATGGAAAACAATCATGCTGTTTGGTAAAGTGGAATGAAAGACGACTGAGGGTTGAACAGTTTGCCCATCATTTAAGAACTTTACATGATAGGAATGGTGTAAATGAATCTTACGTATAAGGTACATCCAATTAAAACTAGCTATCAGGGCTGGACGAATTATTGCTATATCATTGAAGATATTGTAAGCAGATCTGCAATTGTTGTTGATCCCTCATGGGAACTGAGTAAAATAACAACTAAACTTTCCGAGCTGGAAGTTGAATTAACAGCAATCGCATTAACACACTCTCATTATGATCACGTTAACCTGGTAGAGCCGCTGACGAAGATGTTTAACGTTCAAGTTTATATGTCGAAAAAAGAAATTGATTATTATCAATTCAGCTGCCGAAATTTAATTGGCTTGCATGATCATCAGACGATCAGCATAGGCAACACAAGAGCGCAATGCCTTCTCACACCGGGGCATACAGCCGGCGGAATGTGTTATTTGTTTTCTGAAAGTATGTTTACCGGAGATACGGTATTTACAGAAGGGTGCGGCATATGTGAGGATGATGGAAGTTCTGCAGAAGAGATGTTCAGAAGCATTCAAAGGATTAAGTCGGAGGTTTCTCCCTATGTACGGGTTTATCCTGGTCACTCATTTGGCAAAACACCCGGCCATACGATAGAGGATCTTTTTCAGTATAATATTTACTTTCAAATTGATAAAAAAGAATATTTTGTGAAATTTCGCACTCGTAAAAACCAAAAAGGTATTTTTGATTTTAAATAAGCCTTCTGAATCTATTATCCTATTTTCCTTCGAATATCTAAATGATTGGTCATTTTTAAAATGATTATATAGAACGATTTTATTTATTTCGAACAAGGCTCAGGAGATAAGATAAAGCGTATTCTCATCATATCCGCGCCCTATACGTGATACAGGTCATTTTTCTTATGTTCTGCTATATCCCCTGATCCTTTATGCCTCAATTGAAAAAATCAGGAAAACAATCGAGTAAACTGTAGGAAAAATTAACTTGACGGATAATATTTACAGAGGTTACCATCAACATGAACATGCTACTATTTATCCGGTCATCACTATTTTTTATAAAATGATACAGAAGTGAAACACATCTACTAATCGGAAAGGTGGCTTTGAGAGAATGATCACATATGTTTTTCCGGGCCAGGGTTCACAGAAACAGGGAATGGGCAGCGATCTATTTGATGAATTTAAAGAACTGACGGCTCAGGCAGATGAGATCTTAGGATATTCAATCAAACGTCTTTGCATGGAAAATCCTTATTCCAATTTAAACAAAACGCAATTTACCCAGCCGGCATTATATGTGGTAAACGCATTAAGCTATCTGAAAAAAATCAGGGAAGCAGAAGCTAAGCCTTACTTTGTCGCCGGGCACAGCTTGGGTGAGTACAATGCGTTATTTGCAGCTGGAGCCTTTGATTTTGAGACAGGTTTAAAGCTTGTCAGAAAAAGAGGCGAGCTGATGAGTATGGTGAGCAACGGCGGTATGGCCGCTATTATGGGATTAAATGAAGAGCAGGTTGCAAAGGCTCTGAAAGAATATCATTTACACGATGTTGATATCGCCAATGTGAACGCCCCATATCAAATTGTGATTTCAGGAAAAAAAGATGAGATTGAAAAAGCCGCATCTCTTTTTGAAACGATGACTGAAGTTACAATGGTACTCCCCTTAAACGTAAGCGGCGCGTTTCATTCCAGATACATGAATAAAGCAAAAGAAGAATTCGAACAGTTCCTTCAAACCTTTCATTTTTCACCTCTGTCTATCCCGGTTATTTCGAATGTGTATGCCAAACCGTATACATACGAATTAATGAAGCAAACGCTGGCTGATCAAATCAATCATTCAGTGAAATGGACTAAGAGCATAAGCTACTTAATGAAAAAAGGCCAAATGGAGTTTGAGGAAATAGGACCTGGAAATGTTTTAACAGGGTTAATTCATCGCATAAAAAAAGATGCAGAGCCAATGCCCCGCTAAAACGAATTGTTCCTGAGACCCATGCACCGTATGAACAGGCTAAGGACAGATTTTCTTTTATTAAGGTATAAAGTTTTGGAGATGTAATCGTTCTAAAGACACTGTTTCTGAATGAATAAGTTTATATACTGTTACATAAAGAGGCTGATAAAACATATCCGCACGATATTTGAACTATGTCCAGTCAGCCGGCATATCATGACAGACCATCGCTCTCACATCAAGATGGCCTTCTATTTAACCGCACCCAAATCATAGAGTCGATGTTCTTTGCTGATCCTGTCATTATGTTATATCAATTTTGAGATATCAACATACGCCTAGACCACTTCATAATAGAGCCGCATCCAGAGCACCAAAAGCAATCCTCCTAAAAGTTGATTCTTCTTATTTTTTACATTATGTCTTTTCAATTAAATATCACATTTCACTCGCTGCTGTGTATTGTATACATTGAGAGAAATCTAAATAGCCGTCATAAATATAAAAAAAGTAGGTTATGCATATGAATGAACCGCTCGTTTTTATGTTTTCCGGACAAGGTTCCCAGTACTATCATATGGGGAAGGAATTATTTAAGGAAAATATCGTGTTTCGTCAATCGATGCTTGAAATGGATGCCATTGCAGCGCGGCGAATCGGAACATCCATTGTTGAAGAAATTTATCATCCGGCTAAACGTGTGGCGGAACCGTTTGACAGCCTTCTTTTTTCCCACCCTGCAATCTTTATGGTTGAGTATTCTTTATACAAAGTTTTAGAAGATAGGGGAATCTATCCTGATTACGTATTGGGATCAAGTCTGGGAGAATTCGCATCGGCCGCTGTTTCAGGTGTGTCAGACGCAGAGAATATACTGGATTGCATACTTGAACAGGCTATAGTCATCCAAAAATCTTGCGATAAAGGGAAAATGCTTGCCATTCTTGATAAACCGCAATTACTGAATGATTATCCGCAGCTGTTTGGAAATAGTGAACTCATTTCTCTCAATTACGATTCGCACTTCGTCATTTCTGGTGAAGAAGAAAACATAAAGCAGATCATGGAGGCTTTAAAAGAGAAACAGATTCTTTGCCAGCTGTTGCCTGTGTCTTATGCCTTTCATTCTTCGCTTATTGATCCGGCAGAAAGCGCCTATGCAGAATTTTTAAGATCAATCTCTTTTAAAAAACCTTCAATACCGGTTATATCGAGTTTAACGGGAAGCTGCCTTCACGAAATGGACAAGCATTTCTTTTGGAATGCGGTCAGAGAGCCAATGAAATTTCGCGAAGCGATTCGATATTTGGAAAGCCAGCATACATGCCGGTTTATCGATTTAGGTCCGTCCGGCACCTTAACTGCTTTTGTGAAACAGCTGATCCCGGGAGATTCAACTAACCGCTGCTGCTCGATTATGACACCATTTCATCAGGAGCTGAAAAATCTGAATACGGTTGAGTGTTTCCGTAAACCAGAAAGGAAGTTTACAAGATGATTACATATGTTTTTCCAGGGCAAGGCTCCCAGCAAAAGGGGATGGGACAAGGGCTATTTGAACACTATCAGGATTTGACTGACCAAGCAGATCAAATATTGGGCTATTCAATAGAAAAGCTCTGTACCGAAAAATCCTATTTGGATTTAAACCATACCCAGTACACGCAGCCGGCTTTGTACGTCGTCAATGCACTCAATTATTTGAAGAGGGTAGAGGAGACCGGCAGAAAACCTGATTTTGTGGCCGGACATAGCTTAGGAGAATACAATGCGCTGTTTGCAGCGGGTGCATTTGATTTTGAAACAGGATTAAGACTTGTCAAAAAAAGAGGCGAACTGATGGGACGAATTACAGGAGGCGGAATGGCTGCTGTGATCGGCTTGAATAGGGAACAAGTTACAGCCGTTTTAGAAGAGCACCGTCTCCATGACATTGATGTGGCAAATGAAAATACGCCCCGGCAAATTGTGATTTCCGGCCAAAAAAAAGAGATTGAAAAAGCCCGAACGGTTTTTGAAAACACCAAGGATGTAAAGCTGTTTCATCCTTTAAACGTAAGCGGAGCTTTTCATTCCAGATATATGAATGAAGCAAAACAGGAATTTAAGCAATTTATTGACTCATTCCATTTTAGGCCTTTGGCTATCCCGGTTATCTCGAATGTCTATGCAGAGCCGTATCGTCAGGACAGGTTAAAAGAGACGTTATCTGAACAAATGGACAGCACAGTGAAATGGACGGGCAGCATACGTTTTCTGATGGGAAGAGGAGAAATGGAGTTTGAAGAGATCGGGCCTGGAACTGTGTTAACCGGCCTCATCCATCGGATTAAAAATGAAGCAGAACCATTAACACATGCACCCGATAAGAAACATGCTTCAAGTCATCCAGAAGCTGCTGACCATCGACCTAATGTTCAAGCTGGGATTACGGCAGAGTCATTAGGAAGTGATGAGTTTAAGCGGGATTATCATCTTACATATGCTTATCTTGCAGGAGGAATGTACCGCGGCATTGCTTCGAAAGAAATGGTAGTAAAGCTGTCAAGAGCGGGAATGATGGGGTTCTTTGGCACAGGCGGCCTGAGCCTGAATGAGGTTGAAGATGCCATCCTCACCATTCAAGGGGAGTTAGGGGAAGGACAAGCCTATGGCATCAATCTCGTCCACAATATGAAACATACTGAATCAGAAGAAAAAATGATCGATCTATTATTAAAGCATCAAGTGAGAAATGTAGAAGCTTCAGCATTTTTAAGTGTCACTCCCGCATTGATAAGGTATCGCGCAAAAGGAGTGAAACGAAACCACAATGGTGAAATTATATGCTCAAATCGTATCATTGCGAAAATATCACGGCCGGAAGTTGCAGAATCATTTCTGAGTCCTGCGCCTGAGAATATGCTGCAAAAGCTTTTAGGAGAAAATAAAATCACAGTGAATGAAGCTGAATTATTGCGGTGCATTCCGATGGCTGACGATATTTGTGTGGAAGCTGATTCAGGCGGTCATACAGATGGCGGTGTAGCATACAGCCTGATGCCGGCGATGACATCATTAAGAGATGAAATGATGAAAAAATATCAATATCCGAAAAAAATTAGAGTTGGTGCAGCTGGAGGAATTGGAACGCCTGATGCAGCGGTGGCAGCTTTTATGCTTGGTGCGGATTTTATTGTTACAGGCTCAATCAATCAATGTACGGTTGAGGCGAAAACAAGTGATAAAGTAAAGGATTTGCTTCAGCAGATGAATGTACAAGATACAGCCTATGCGCCTGCGGGTGATATGTTTGAATCGGGCAGCAAAGTGCAAGTGCTGAAGAAAGGCGTGTTCTTTCCGGCGCGGGCAAGCAAATTATATGAACTGTACCAGCGATATGGGTCAATACGTGAGCTGGATGCAAAGACGTTGACTCAGCTTGAGGAGAAATACTTCAAACGCAGTATAGAAGATATATATGAAGATATTACATTACATTATCCCGCGGCAGAAATTGAGAAGGCTGAACGAAATCCGAAACATAAAATGGCTCTGATTTTCAGGTGGTACTTCAGATACAGCTCCAACTTGGCAATCAGCGGAAGCGAACATTCGAAGGTCGATTATCAAATTCACTGCGGTCCGGCTTTAGGAGCTTTTAATCAATGGGTCAAAGGATCGGAATTAGAAAACTGGCGCAATCGCCATGTGGATGAGATCGGAAAAACATTAATGACAGAAACGGCAGCATTGCTTCATGAACGGATGCAATCAATGTATCAACCTTCGTATTAATCAGATAGCAGAAGATCAATAGTTAGAATATTGCGTAAATATACCCATAAAAAGGGCTAAAATGATCCCTTGAAGGAGAGAGCGCGTTATGGATAAACAGAGAATCTTTGAAGTGTTAGTCACCAATATTTGCGAGGTACTTCCTGAATTAGACGGACACAGTTTTGCGCCTGATGATCAGTTAGTTGAGTTAGGAGCTGACTCTGTAGACAGAGCAGAAATTATCACAATGGTGCTCGAGGATCTATCATTAAAAATTCCCCGTATTGAGCTGTCCGGGGTGAAAAACATCGGCGAATTAGCTGAGGTGCTTTATGACAAAGTGCAATCTGTCTGAGGTGGTGGTGACCGGTGTAGGCGTCACTGCCGCCATTGGTCAAGGGAAAGAGGACTTTGCTTCCTCGCTGCTGTCTGGCAGGCATGCCTTTGATGTCATGAAGCGTCCAGGCAGACAAAAAGACAGCCAGTTTATCGGAGCTGAAATTGCGTCATTGTCCTATCCCGACCGACTCTCTAAAAAATTGTTGCGAAAAGCGTCATTTTCCAGCCGTGCTGCATTGGTAACTCTCTCAGAGGCTTGGGAGGAGGCTGAATTAGACGATACCGATTCTGCACGTATCGGACTTGTAGTCGGTGGATCAAATTTTCAGCAGAGAGAAACCTTACAGCTTTATGAAAGTTATCAAGATCGCCCTGGCTTTATTTCGCCGTCGTATGGCCTGTCTTTTATGGATAGCGACCTTTGCGGGCTATGCACAGATCAGTTTGGTATCACGGGCTTAGCTTATACGGTGGGAGGAGCCTCCGCCAGCGGCCAATTAGCAGTCATTCATGCGATTCAGCAAGTCTTATCAGGTGAGGTTGATGTTTGCATAGCACTGGGTGCATTAATGGATCTTTCTTACATGGAATGCGAAGCGCTCAGGGCTTTAGGCGCTATGGGAACAGACAAATATGCTGATGAGCCTGAAAAAGCGTGCCGTCCCTTCGATCAGAACAGAGACGGGTTTATTTATGGAGAATCATGCGGCGCATTGGTGATAGAACGAAAGGAGACGGCTGTACGCCGAGGTGTTAAACCTTATGCAGCATTGTCTGGATGGTCAATCAAACTAGACGGGAACCGGAATCCCGATCCTTCTTTAGAAGGAGAGATTCATGTCATCCAGGAGGCGCTGGAGCGTGCAGGTCTTTCACCAGAAGAGATTGATTATATTAATCCCCATGGAACAGGTTCTTTTATTGGAGATGAAATTGAATTAAAGGCACTGCATGCATGCCGGCTTTCCCATGCTTATATAAATGCAACTAAATCGATAACCGGGCACGGCCTTAGTGCTGCGGGCATTGTAGAGATTATTTCTGTTCTGCTGCAAATGAGAGAATTTGCCCTGCACCCGAGCCGGAATTTGGATCATCCGATCGATGATTCCTTTCATTGGGTAAATGAGAAATCGATTTCATACCGCATCAAAAATGCGCTGAGCTTAAGTATGGGGTTTGGCGGAATGAACACCGCGGTTTGTATACAAAACATTGAGAAATGTGGAGGCGAATCATAAATGGTTTCAGCCGGAATAGAAGCGATGAATGTCTTTGGCGGAACGGCATACCTTGATGTCATGGAACTGGCCAAATACAGACACTTAGATACTGCCAGATTTGAAAATTTATTAATGAAAGAAAAAGCGGTAGCACTGCCTTATGAAGATCCAGTAACCTTTGGAGTCAATGCAGCTAAGCCGATTATTGATGCTTTATCCGAAGCAGAAAAAGAACGGATTGAATTGCTGATCACTTGCTCTGAATCCGGGATCGACTTTGGGAAATCGTTAAGTACATATATCCATGAATATTTAGGACTTAACCGCAACTGCCGTTTGTTTGAGATTAAACAAGCATGTTATTCAGGAACCGCGGGATTTCAGATGGCGGTGAATTTTATATTATCCCAGACTTCTCCGGGTGCCAAAGCACTGGTTATCGCCAGTGATATTTCACGTTTTTTAATCGCTGAGGGCGGAGACGCTTTAAGTGAAGACTGGTCTTATGCCGAACCGAGCGCCGGAGCGGGAGCGGTGGCTGTTTTAGTAGGCGAAAATCCCGAGGTGTTTCAAATAGATCCAGGAGCAAATGGCTATTACGGCTATGAAGTGATGGATACCTGCCGTCCCATTCCCGACAGTGAAGCGGGAGATTCTGACCTGTCTTTAATGTCATATCTGGATTGCTGCGAACAAACCTTTCTGGAATACCAAAAACGTGTACCGGGTGCGAGTTATCAGGACACGTTTCAATACCTTGCTTACCATACACCATTTGGCGGGATGGTGAAAGGTGCGCACCGAACAATGATGCGCAAGGTGGCGAAGATGAAAACAGCTGAGATTGAAACGGATTTTTTAAATCGGGTTATGCCAGGTTTAAACTACTGCCAACGGGTTGGAAATATTATGGGAGCTGCCTTGTTTCTGGCATTGGCAAGCACGATAGACCAAGGGCGGTTTGATTCGCCTAAACGAATCGGCTGTTTTTCCTACGGATCAGGCTGCTGTTCTGAATTTTACAGCGGAATTACAACTCCGCAAGGCCAGGAGCGCCAGCGCTCATTTGGCATTGAGAATCATTTAGATCGCCGGTATCAGCTCTCTATGGATGAGTATGAGCTGCTGTTTAAGGGGAGCGGGATGGTGCGGTTCGGGACACGCAATGTAAAGCTGGATTTTGAGATGATACCGGGCATCATGCAGTTTACAAAAAAGAAGCCGCGCTTGTTTTTAGAAGAAATTTCTGAGTTTCATCGGAAATACAGGTGGATCTCGTGACCTATCAAACGATAAAGGTCCGCATTCAAGAGTCGGTTTGTTATATCACATTTCACCGTCCTGAAGCGAATAATACGATTAATGACACACTTATTGAAGAATGTTTACAAGTGTTAAACCAATGTGAAACATCATCAGTTACGGTTGTTGTTTTAGAAGGGCTTCCCGAGGTATTTTGCTTCGGCGCGGATTTTCAAGAAATCTATCAGGAAATGAAAAGTGGCAGAAAACAGGCAAGGTCCCAAGAGCCTCTCTATGATTTGTGGCTGAAATTACAGACCGGACCTTATGTCACGATTTCGCATGTCAGGGGAAAAGTGAATGCCGGCGGCCTTGGATTCGTATCGGCCACAGATATTGCCATTGCTGATGAAACGGCGTCATTCAGTCTCTCTGAGCTGTTGTTCGGTCTGTATCCGGCTTGTGTTTTACCGTTTCTGGTACGCCGGATCGGCAGACAGAAAGCACATTATATGACCCTGATGACAAAGCCGGTTTCCGTTCAGGAAGCCAGTGAATGGGGATTAATAGATGCGTTTGATGCTCAAAGTGAGGTTCTGCTGAGAAAGCATTTATTGCGTTTGCGGAGGCTGAATAAAAAGGGAATCGCGCGTTATAAACAGTATATGAGCTCACTTGATCATCAGGTCAGCCATTCGAAACCCCTCGCTTTAACTGCAAATCAAGACATGTTTTCTGATCCTCAAAACCAAATGGGACTCATCAGGTATGTTGAAACAGGGCAATTTCCATGGGAGGATCAGTAATCATTTGAAACGTTGACAATCAGAACCGTTAGGAGGACATCATGACGCATTCTGTTGTAGAGCTCATCGAAATCGAGCCCGCCATTATTCAGGTAAAGATGCATGACCGCACTCATAAAAACGCGTTTTCACAAGAACTTACAGATGGTTTAATTCAAGCGTTTGAATTCATTCGTCAGCAACCCAATTATAAAGCGGTCATTTTGACAGGATATGATAATTATTTTGCTTCAGGAGGAACGCAAGAAGGTCTGCTTCGAATTCAGCAAGGATTAACCAAGTTCACGGATGACAATCTTTATTCTCTGGCGCTGGATTGCGAGATTCCGGTCATTGCGGCCATGCAGGGCCACGGAATTGGAGGCGGCTTTGTCATGGGGCTCTTTGCTGACATTGTCATTTTAAGCAGAGAGAGTGTGTATACGGCTAATTTTATGAAATACGGATTTACGCCTGGAATGGGCGCTACCTTTATCGTGCCTGAAAAACTGGGATTCAGCCTGGCCCAGGAAATATTAATGAATGCGGGCAGCTATCGCGGAGCTGATCTTGAAAAAAGAGGGGTTCCTTTTAAAGTTCTGCCCCGGGCGGAAGTAGTAGATTATGCGGTGGAGCTGGCGCATGAACTGGCGGAAAAGCCGAGAAACTCATTGATTACATTAAAAGATCATTTGGTGGCCCCGCTTCGTGAGCAGCTGCCGCGCGTCATAGAACAGGAAGTGATAATGCATGAGAAAACATTTCATCATGACGAAGTCAAAACGAGAATCAAAGGTTTGTATGGAAATTAACTGAGAATCTACATAAAAATTCGCAGGTGAAATGGAGGCAGCGCGATGAGAAATAATGATAATACCCGCAATTTAGCTAATCCTTCTGTCAGCTATGGTGAGACTTTACATATATCTGAAGAGCAGCCGGCAACTATACCTGAGGTTTTATACAGAACGGCTGCGGAGCTGGGGGATACAAAGGGAATCATTTATTTGCAGCCGGATGGAACTGAAGTGTACCAATCATATGGACGATTGTGGAATGATGCGTTGCGTATCGTGAAGGGTCTCCGCCAATCAGGCCTGAAAGCAAAACAAAATGTGATTTTGCAGCTTGGCGACAATTCACAGCTTCTCCCTGCATTCTGGGGGTGTGTTTTAGCAGGAATTGTTCCGGCTCCGTTAGCCGTTCCGCCAACATATGCTGAATCGAGCAGCGGGACTCAAAAGCTGAAAGACGCATGGACGCTTCTTGATAAGCCGGTGGTGCTTACGGATCGGGACATGCACCAGGAAATGCTCAATTGGGCAAAAGAGCAAGACCTTGAAGAATTCCGTGCAATTGCTGTAGAGGATCTGCTCAGTGCTGAAGCGGAGACGGATTGGCATCAATCCAGTCCTGAAGACTTAGCGCTTTTATTGCTGACTTCAGGCAGTACGGGAACGCCCAAAGCAGTTATGCTGAATCATCGAAACATTATGAGTATGGTGAAAGGGATTATTCAAATGCAAGGCTTCACCAGAGAAGATATCACGTTTAACTGGATGCCGTTTGATCATGTCGGAGGCATTGGGATGCTGCATTTGCGGGATGTCTATCTCGGCTGCCAAGAAATTAACGTCTCAAGTGAAACGATCTTAATGGAGCCGCTGAAATGGCTGGATTGGATTGATCATTACCGTGCTTCTGTTACGTGGGCGCCGAATTTTGCGTTCGGTCTTGTCACTGATTTTGCAGAAGAAATGAAAGATCGGAAATGGGATCTATCCTCAATGCGTTACATGCTCAATGGCGGTGAAGCAATGGTAGCCAAGGTAGGGCGCAGAATGCTTGAGCTTTTAGAACCTTATGGACTGCCTGCTGATGCCATCCGACCTGCATGGGGAATGTCCGAAACTTCATCGGGCGTTATTTTTTCTCATGAGTTTACCCGGGCTGCAACAAGTGATGATGATCATTTTGTTGAGATAGGTTCTCCAATTCCTGGATTCTCTATGAGAATAGTGAATGACCATAATGAAGTGGTTGAAGAAGGCGAGATTGGCCGTTTTCAAGTCTCTGGTCTTTCCGTTACAAGCGGTTATTACCGGCGCCCGGATTTAAATGAGAGTGTGTTTACAGAAGATGGATGGTTTGAAACCGGAGATCTTGGCTTTTTGCGAAACGGGCGCTTAACCATAACGGGGCGCACGAAAGATGCAATTATCATTAACGGCATTAATTATTACAGTCATGCGATTGAGTCTGCTGTTGAAGAATTACCGGACATCGAAACTTCTTATACTGCTGCCTGCGCAGTCCGCGTGGATCAGAATTCAACAGATCAGCTGGCTATCTTCTTTGTTGCTTCCGCAAAAATGAATGATGAGCAAATGTCTCAGCTTCTTAGAAACATACAATCCCATGTCTCACAGGTGATCGGAGTCACCCCAGAATATTTGCTGCCGGTCCAAAAAGAAGAGATTCCGAAAACGGCTATCGGAAAGATTCAGCGCACTCAGCTGAAAACTTCATTTGAAAATGGAGAGTTCGACTCCTTGCTTCATAAATCCAACCGGATGAACGGTGCGGTTCAGGACGGGGAGACGCAGCAAGCAGATCATGCGAAAAGAATAAGGGAAGAGGTACAGGAGCATCTGCTCAGCTGTTTGACTGAGGAGTTGCATGTTTCCCGTGATTGGGTAGAGCCAAATGCAACTATCCAGAGCCTTGGAGTGAATTCTATCAAGATGATGAAGCTCATTCGGTCGATCGAGAAAAAATACAGTATCAAACTCACAGCCAGAGAGATACATAAGTATCCTACGATTGAACGCTTGGCTCATTATGTATCTGATCATGAAGACATTAGCAGCTTGTCTGCTGACAGGGAGGGTACTGACACATTTAAAACGGAACCGGAAAAGAGTCAGGCATCTTTTCAGCCCCTATCTGAGGTTCAAAAAGGATTATGGACATTGCAAAAAATGTCACCTGAAAAAAGTGCATATCACGTACCTCTCTGTTTTCGATTTTCGTCAGGGCTTCACCTTGAAACATTACAGCAGGCTTTCGGCCTTGTATTGAATCAGCACCCGATCTTAAAGCACATCATCCAAGAGAAAGATGGAGTACCATTTCTAAAAAATGAGCCAGGGATTTCGCTTGAAATCAAGACAGAAGACATTTCTGGTATGAAAGAGTCTGCCATTCCTTCTTTTCTTAGAAAGAAAGCAAAGGAACCGTATGTAAAGGAAAACAGCCCATTAGTGCGTGTCATGAGTTTTTCCAGATCTGAACAAGAGCATTTTTTGCTTATTGTCATTCACCATATGATTTTTGACGGGGTTTCATCTGTAACATTTATACGCTGTCTGTTTGACAGCTATAAGCTTCTTTTAGAAGGACGACAGCCGGAAGTGTCAGTTTCTCCTGCCATGAATCATGATTTTGCGGCATGGGAGCAGAACATGCTAGCCGGAGAAGACGGCGCGAAGCATCGTTCATACTGGCAGAAACAGCTATCGGGAACTTTGCCGAATCTGCAGTTGCCTAAGGTCAGCACGAGTTCAGCTGATTCTGAGTTTGAAGAGGATACATACACCCGGCAGCTGCCCAGCGGCTTCATGAATCGAGTGAGGGCGTTTGCGAAAGAGCATTCCGTGAATGTTTCGACGGTATTCTTGAGCTGCTATATGGTGCTGCTTGGCCGTTATACCGGCCAAAAGGAACAGATTGTCGGCATGCCGGCAATGGTGAGACCGGAAGAAAGATTTGATACTTCCATTGGACACTTTCTCAATATGCTCCCGATTCGCAGTGAGCTGAACCCGGCAGACACTTTTTCTGAATTTATTTCAAAATTGCAATTAACGATGCTGGATGGGCTTGATCATGCAGCTTATCCTTTTCCGAAAATGGTGAGGGATTTGAATGCTCCTCGCAGCCAAACGGGTTCACCAATATTTCAAACCGCTTTTTTCTATCAAAATTTTCTTCAATCCGGAAGCTATCAAAACTTGTTGAGCCGCTATGCTGACTTCTTTTCTGTCGATTTCATTGATCGTATTCATCAAGAGGGCGAATACGAACTAGTATTTGAACTGTGGGAAACAGAAGAAAAAATGGAGCTGAACATCAAGTACGTAACTACGCTGTTTGATGCGGCTTCTATATCCGCGATGTTCGATCATTTTGTTTATGTAACAGAACAGGCGATGTTGAATCCTTCTCAACCTTTAAAAGAGTATTCTTTATTACCTGAAGCAGAGGAGCAGATGATTCTCAAAACATGGAACGCCACTGACAAAACGTATCCATATACATGTTTTCATGAATTATTTGAGCAGCAGGCGAAAAAGACACCTGATAGGGCAGCTGTCAGCTATGAAGATCAAACATTGACGTATCGGGAGCTCGATGAAAGAAGTACACAGCTGGCCATTTATTTGCAGGCGCATGGAGTGGGACCTGACCGTCTGGCGGGAATCTATGTGGATCGATCGCTTGACATGCTGGTGGGATTATTGGCGATTCTTAAGGCTGGAGGAGCATATGTGCCGTTAGACCCGTCCTATCCGGCTGAGCGACTGGAATACATGCTGGAGGACAGTGAAGTATCCATGACGCTGACGACATCAGAATTAGTAAATACGTTGAATTGGAACGGCATCAAGACTGCTCTGTTAGATCAAGACTGGGATGAGATCGCACAAACAGCCTCTGATCGAAAAGTGCTTACACGCACTGTCACGCCGGAGCATTTGGCATATGTCATTTATACATCCGGCAGTACAGGAAAGCCAAAAGGCGTCATGATACCGCATAAAGCTTTGACAAATTTTCTTGTTTCAATGGGAGAAACACCGGGTCTTTCGCCAGAGGATAAAATGCTCGCTGTCACAACCTATTGTTTTGATATCGCAGCTCTGGAGTTATATTTGCCTTTGATAAAGGGCGCACACTGCCATATTTGTCAAACGGAGCATACAAAAGACGTTGAAAAACTGAAACAGGACATCCAAACGATCAAACCGACAGTGATGCAGGCAACCCCCGCTACATGGAAGATGCTCTTTTATTCAGGCTGGGAAAATGAAGAGAGAGTGAAAATTCTATGCGGAGGCGAAGCTTTGCCTGAGACGTTAAAACGATATTTCTTACATACAGGCAGCGAAGCCTGGAATATGTTCGGACCAACCGAAACAACAATCTGGTCAGCGGTTCAGCGTATTAACGAGGAATGCTCTCATGCCACGATAGGAAGGCCAATCGCCAATACACAAATGTATATTACGGATTCTCAGCTTGTTCCAGTACCGGCTGGAGTCCCGGGTGAGCTTTGCATTGCAGGGGACGGCGTGGCGAAGGGCTATTACAAAAAGCAAGAATTAACGAATTCGAAATTCATTGACAGCCCTTTTGAGCCTGGATCGAAGCTTTATAGAACAGGAGATATGGCGCGCTGGCTTCCGGGAGGACGAATTGAATATATAGGCCGTATCGATAATCAAGTGAAAATACGCGGATTCCGTATTGAACTTGGCGATATTGAAAGCAGGCTCAGTGAGCATCCTGGCATTCAGGAATGCGTCGTGGTTGCAACTGAAGAGAATGGAATGGATAAGCTTGCTGCCTATTATACAGCTCAACATGTAAATGCTTCTCTTGGGGCAAGGGAGCTGCGTCATTATGTAAAAGACGTTTTGCCTGCCTATATGGTGCCTTCTTATTTTATTCAGCTTGACCATATGCCGTTAACACCGAACGGAAAAATAGACAGAAACAGTCTTAAAAATAAAGAACTTACAGCGAAGCAGCCAAAGCAAAGGGAGATCTCTCCTAAGAACATTCAGGATGCGGTTTTCACCATTTGGCAGGATGTGCTGAAAATGACTGACATTGAATGGGAAGACGGATTTTTCGATGTGGGCGGGGATTCGCTTCTAGCGGTTACTGTCGCTGACCGCATCAAACATGAACTATCCTGTGAGTTTTCTGTCACAGACCTGTTTGAGTACTCAACGATCAAAAATATCAGCCAATACATTACTGAACAACGGATGGCCGATACAAGTGCCTCGATGCCGACAGAACCGGCAGTTCATATAGATCAGTCCACCCAGATGAGCGAACTCCCAGATTATTATGAGGATAGTGTGGCGGTTATTGGCATATCGTGTGAATTCCCAGGGGCGAAAAACCATGCTGAGTTTTGGGAGAACCTCAGAGACGGCAAGGAAAGCATTACGTTTTTTAGTAAAGAAGAGCTTCAGCGTTTTGGCATTTCAGAGGAGATAGCGGAGAATGCCAGCTATGTCCCGGCTAAATCTTCAATTGATGGGAAAGACAAATTTGACCCAGGCTTCTTTCAAATCTCTCCTAAAGACGCTGAATTTATGGACCCGCAGCTTCGAATGCTGCTGACTCACTCATGGAAAGCAATAGAAGATGCCGGTTATGCTGCGAAGCAGATTCCGCAAACCAGTGTTTTTATGTCGGCAAGCAATAATTCTTATCGCGCGCTGCTGCCGTCAGATACAACAGAGAGTCTGGAAACGCCGGATGGCTATGTCTCGTGGGTGCTTGCGCAGAGCGGGTCGATTCCGACAATGATTTCCCATAAGCTCGGGCTGAAAGGGCCAAGCTATTTCGTCCATGCCAATTGCTCATCGTCCCTGATTGGATTGCATTCTGCCTATAAAAGCCTGCTGTCAGGTGAATCTGCTCATGCTTTAGTTGGTGGTGCAACGCTGCATACCGAGTCAAATATCGGATATATGCATCAGCCGGGTCTTAACTTTTCGAGCGACGGACATATTAAAGCTTTTGACGCTTCAGCTGACGGAATGATAGGCGGTGAGGGTGTTGCCGTAGTATTGCTGAAAAAAGCGGCTGATGCTGTAAAAGACGGGGATCATATCTATGCTTTGCTGAGAGGCATAGGTGTAAATAACGATGGCGCCGACAAAGTCGGTTTTTATGCTCCTAGTGTCAAAGGACAGGCTGACGTGGTGCAAAAGGTCATGAATCAAACGAAGATACAGCCTGAATCCATCTGCTATGTGGAAGCGCACGGAACTGGAACGAAGCTGGGAGATCCAATCGAGCTGGCGGCTTTAACGAACGTTTACAGGCAATATACAAATAAAACGCAATTTTGTGGCATTGGGTCGGTGAAAACCAATATCGGACATTTAGATACGGCCGCCGGTCTGGCGGGCTGCATTAAGGTCATGATGAGTCTTTATCATCAGGAGCTTGCACCGAGCATCAATTATAAGGAACCGAATCCAAATACAGACTTGGCCAGCTCTCCTTTTTACATCGTTGATCAAAAGAAAACGTTAAGCCGTGATATCAAAACGCACAGGGCTGCACTTAGCTCGTTCGGGCTTGGCGGGACAAACACTCATGCGATTTTCGAACAGTACAAAAGGGATTCAGATAAGAAAAAGATAGACGGGACCTGCATCATACCGATCTCGGCGAAAAATAAAGAGAGGCTGCAAGAGTATGTAGAAGACATTCTGGCCTATTTGGAAAGAAAAGGGCTTGAGCCTAGCCAGCTCCCTGATTTTGCGTATACCCTTCAGGTCGGACGGGAAGCGATGGAGTATCGCGTCGCCTTTACTGCCGATCATGTGAATGAGTTAAAACAGAAGCTCACAGATTTTATCAATGGAAAAAAAGCGATTGAAGGCTGTTTTCAAGGAAGTAAGCACAATGCCAGGGAGATTTCATGGCTGACGGAGGATGAGGACAGCGCGGACCTGATCCGTAAGTGGATGGCCAAAGGAAAAGTGAGCAAGCTCGCGGAAATTTGGAGCAAGGGAGCGCATATGGATTGGATGCAGCTTTACAAAGGTGAGCGTCCATACAGAATGAGCCTGCCGACATATCCATTTGCAAAGGAACGATACTGGCCATCGCAGGATGACCGCAAGCCGTCGGGTCAAATATCATCCAATCAGACAGAGACCGGTTTCATTCATCCGCTGCTCCATCAGAATACATCTGATTTTTCTGAACAGAAATTCAGTTCGGTTTTCACTGGTGAGGAATTCTTTCTGAGAGACCATGTGGTAAGAGGAAAACCGGTGCTCCCTGGTGTTGCGTACCTTGAAATGGCGCACGCGGCTGTCGAGCAGGCGACAGGAAGCAATAATGGTCAAGGGATCAGAATCAGATTGAATCATACAGTCTGGGTTCAGCCTGTTGTGGTTGACGAACATTCGGCTCAAGTGGATATCGGTCTCTTTCCTGAAGAAGGTGGGAAAATCACTTTTGACATTTACAGTACACAGGAAGACGGGGCCGACCCGATTATTCATAGTCAAGGCAGTGCGGAGCTGGTATCTGCCGCCGAAACGCCGGTCGCAGATCTCACTGAAATTTCAAGCCGCTGCGGCAAAGGAAAGATGTCACCTGATCAATTTTATGAAGAAGGCAGAAGCAGAGGGATGTTCCATGGTTCGGCCTTCCAAGGAATTAAGAATGTGGATATAGGAAACAGAGAGGTTTTGGCGCAGCTGCAGCTTCCAGAAAACGTTTCTGAAACGAGAGAACAGTTTGTGCTGCACCCGAGTATCATGGACTCCGCCTTGCAGACGGCAACAATATGCATCATGCAGGAATTGACGGATCAAAAGCTGATTTTGCCATTTGCGCTTGAACAGCTTGAGGTGATTAAAGGATGTTCTTCTTCTATGTGGGCTTATGCCCGCTTAAGTGACGGTGATCACGCCGGAGATATGGTTCAGAAAGCGGATATCGATGTCATTGGCGAGAGCGGAGACGTATGTGTCAGGATTAAAGGATTCTCCACGAGAGTATTGGAGGGAGAGGTTCATTCATCAAAGCCTTCATCACAGCATGAACGCTTAATGCTCGAGCCGGTATGGGGAGAACAGAAGGGCGGATTTGAGGACGAAGACCTTTCATTCGCAGAGCAAATTGTTGTTCTCTTTGAAACTGAACGAAGTGTCACAGACAGCCTTGCATCAAACTTGAAGGATGCCCATGTCATAACTCTGAATGAAGCTGAAGGGCATATTGCTGAACGTTATCAGATTTACGCGCAGAACGTGTTTGAGCTAGTGCAAAGAAAGATCCGTGAGCATTCTGCCGGCCGTATTATGATTCAAGCCATCGTTCCACTAAAAAAAGAGAAACAATTGTTTGCCGGTGTTTCCGGTCTGCTTAAAACAGCTGAATTAGAGTTCAGCAAACTGACAGCTCAGGTCATCGAAATCGAGAAACCTGAAGAGATGAATGATCTTCATCTCAAGCTGAAAGACGACAGTCGGAGGCCTGCGGATAAAAAGATTCGATATGAGGCTGGAAACCGTTTTGTGAAAGGTTGGCGGGAAATGGCGCTGCCTTCCGCTGAAGAGCTTCATATGCCGTGGAGAGACGAGGGTGTTTATCTAATTACAGGCGGAGCAGGAAGATTAGGCCTGCTGTTTGCAAAGGAAATTGCTAATCGAACCGTTCGATCCACTATTGTGCTGACGGGACGCTCTGTTTTGAGTGAGCGTAAGGAACATGAACTGGAGGCTCTGCGAAGCATGGGAGCAGAGGTCGTCTATCGAGAGGCTGATGTAAGTGATCAGAGGGCGGTTCGGCGTCTCATGGAGGAAATCAAAGAAAAGCATGGCACTCTTAACGGAATTATTCACGGTGCAGGCAGCATTAAAGATCACTTCATCGTTCATAAAACGAATGAAGAGTTTCTAGAAGTGTTACAGCCAAAAGTGAGCGGGTTGTTACATGTAGACGAATACAGCAAGGATTTTCCATTGGACTTTTTCATTTTATTCTCATCTGTTTCCGGATGTTTAGGAAACGCTGGACAAGCCGATTATGCCGCAGCCAATACGTTTATGGATGCATTTGCTGCATACCGCAGTTCTCTTGTGGCATCCAAGAAGCGATTCGGCTCAACCATTTCCTTTAACTGGCCGTTATGGGAAGAAGGCGGTATGCAAGTCGGCGCTGAAGTTGAGCAGAGAATGCTGAAAACGATGGGAATGGTCCCGATGCCAACAGATAGCGCCTTGAAAGCATTTTATCAAGGAATAGCATCTGAAAAATCGCAAGTTTTTGTGATGGAAGGGCAGCTTCAGAAAATGAAGCAAAAACTGCTTTCTGCAGGAGAGAAAGCCAAACGGAACGATCAGAGAAACGCGAATCAGGATCACGGACAAACCCGAAAATTGGAGTCGTCTTTGATTCAAATGGTTGGCGAGATTTTAAAGGTAAACACTGGCGATATCGATGTCAATACAGAGCTGAGTGAGTACGGATTCGATTCGGTTACATTCACTGTCTTTACAAACAAGATCAACGAAGCATACCAATTGGAACTAACGCCGACCATTTTCTTTGAATACGGGAGCATCCAAAGCTTGGCTGAATATGTAATGGCGGCGCATCCGGGAGAATTGAATCAAGATGCTGCTGTTAATGACACAGATGAAAGATCAAGCTCATTGCACAGTTTAAACAGCCTGAGTTCATCATTAGGCAACATGGTCAGTGCGATTTTAAAAGTGGATAGTGAAGATATTGATGTCAATACAGAGCTAAGTGAATACGGATTTGATTCGGTTACATTTACGGTCTTTACAAACAAGATCAACGAAGCATATCAATTGGAGCTTACGCCGACCATTTTCTTTGAATATGGAAGCATTCAAAGCTTGGCTGGATATTTGATAGATGAATTTGAGGAAACTTTTGTTCAGGAGAGCAAAAAATCAGAGGGGCAAGAAGAGTTACAGACTAATATATCATCTGAAGTTCCGAAAATGACAGCGCGTAGAAAGCACCGCTTCCAACAGCCTGTTATTGCAAAAGAAGAAAGCAGCAAAAAGCAGACTGCCGATTTTGAGCCGATTGCAATTGTGGGTATCAGCGGCCGATTCCCTGGCGCTATGGATATAGATGAATTTTGGAAAAACCTAGAGGAAGGCAAAGACAGCATCACAGAAGTTCCAAAAGATCGATGGGATTGGCGGGAGCATTATGGAAATCCTGACACTGAAGTCAATAAAACCGACATCAAATGGGGCGGGTTTATTGATGGTGTCGCAGAGTTTGATCCATTGTTTTTTGGTGTTTCGCCGCGAGAAGCCAATTATGTAGACCCTCAGCAACGTCTGTTAATGACGTATGTGTGGAAGGCGCTGGAAGATGCGGGCTGCTCGCCGCAAAGCCTTTCGGGTACAGGGACGGGTATCTTTATCGGTACTGGAAACACAGGTTACAAAGACCTATTCCATAGAGCGAATCTTCCAATTGAAGGCCATGCCGCTACAGGTCATATGATCCCTTCGGTTGGCCCGAATAGAATGAGTTATTTTTTAAATATTCACGGTCCGAGCGAGCCAGTCGAAACAGCTTGTTCCAGCTCTCTTGTAGCCATACACCGTGCTGTGACCGCGATGCAAAGCGGCAATTGTGAAATGGCGATCGCAGGAGGCGTGAATACGATCCTAACCGAGGAGGCGCACATTAGCTACAGCAAGGCCGGCATGCTAAGCAAAGACGGCAGGTGTAAAACCTTCTCCGCCGATGCGAATGGTTATGTCAGAGGTGAAGGTGTCGGAATGGTCATGCTGAAAAAGCTGGCAGACGCCGAGCGCGACGGGAATCACATTTACGGTGTTATTCGGGGGACGGCGGAAAATCACGGCGGAAGAGCCAATACCCTCACATCACCTAATCCGAAAGCACAAGCTGATTTGTTAGTGCGTGCATATCGCCAAGCAGGCATAGATCCAAGCACGGTCACATATATCGAAGCGCATGGAACGGGGACGGAATTGGGTGATCCAATTGAAATAAACGGGCTGAAAGCCGCGTTTAAGGAATTATCCAATAAGAGAGGCGGCAGCCAGCCGGACATTCCGGATCACCGTTGCGGCATCGGCTCAGTTAAAAGCAATATCGGCCATTTGGAGCTTGCCGCAGGTATCTCAGGTCTGATCAAAGTGCTGCTGCAAATGAAGCATAAAACGTTAGTGAAAAGCCTGCATTGCGAGACGCTTAATCCTTATCTTCAGCTGGCTGACAGTCCGTTTTACATCGTTCAGGAAAAACAGGAATGGAAGGCTGTCACAGATCGTGACGGAAACGAGCTTCCGCGCCGCGCCGGAGTCAGTTCGTTTGGAATTGGCGGAGTAAACGCACATATTGTGATTGAAGAATATACGCCAAAAGCCAATTCAAAACAAACGGCACCAGAACAGCCAAACATGATTGTGCTGTCGGCTAAAAATAAAAACAGGCTAATGGATCGTGTTTCGCAATTTCTGGAGGCGATTCGCAAGCAAAAATATACAGATAAAGATTTGCACCGCATCGCTTACACCCTGCAAGTTGGGCGAGAAGAAATGGATGAGCGTCTGGCGTGTATTGCGGGGACGGTGCAGGAACTTGAAGAAAAACTGCAGGCGTTTGTTGACGGTAAGGAAGAAACTGAAGCATTCTTCCGGGGACGGTCGAATCGAAATAAAGAAACCCAGGCCATTTTTACAGAAGATGAGGATATGGCGATAGCAATTGATGCTTGGATCAGAAAAAGAAAATACGCTAAACTTGCTGATTTATGGGTCAAAGGCGTGACGATCCAGTGGAATACATTATACGGCAAGACCAAACCGCGCCTGATCAGTCTCCCTTCATATCCATTTGCAAAGGATCGCTATTGGGTACCGGTAAAGGAACATTCAGAATCGGACAAGAAAGAACTAGTTGATGCTAGAGAAAAGCGCACCGCATGTATTTTGACAAAACAATGGAGTTTGAGCCCGGTTGGCTCAACAGTGCCAGTGACACGAATGGTTGCCATCCTGAGCAATCAAGAGACAGCAGATTTGGCAGCTGAAGTGTCTACGTATTTTCCGAACCATCTTATATTAGATGTGAGCCGGATAGACTGGTACCAGCCAGACATTGATTGGAAAGAGTTTGACGGCCTAGTGGATGTCATCGGCTGCGGTGAAGATGATGAAGACCAGCTGGATTGGATTGAATGGGTGCAAAGACTGGTTGAATTCGGGCATAAAGAGGGGCTCAGGCTGCTTTGTGTGACGAAGGGGCTCGAATCGTTTCAAAACACATCCGTCCAAATGGCAGGCGCCTCACGAGCTGGTTTGTATCGAATGCTTCAAAGCGAGTACAGCCACCTTACATCAAGGCATATGGACGCAGAGGAGGTTATTGATCATCATCTCGCGAAGCAGATCGCTGATGAGTTTTATTCAGATTCTCATGATACGGAGGTTTGCTACAGAGACGGTTTGCGGTATCAGGCTTTTCTAAAAGCGTATGCTGAAACAGGTGAGGGAGCCGAACAAAGGAAGACCTTCCCTAAAGATCATGTGCTTTTCATTACAGGCGGGACACGAGGCATCGGACTATTATGTGCCCGGCATTTTGCGGAGCACTATGGAGTGAAAAAGCTGGTGCTGACCGGGCGAGAGCAGCTTCCACCGCGAGAGGAGTGGGCTCGTTTTGAGACATCAAACACATCCGCGGCAGAGAAAATTCAGGCAGTGCGGGAGCTGGAAGCGCAGGGTGTGCAAGTGCAAATGCTGTCGCTTACGTTATCTGATGATGCTCATGTTGAGCAAACGCTGCAACATATCAAGCGAACATTAGGACCGATCGGCGGTGTCATTCATTGTGCAGGTCTGACGGATATGGACACTCTGGCGTTTATTCGAAAAACTTCTGATGATATTCAGCGGGTGCTGGAGCCTAAAGTTGCTGGGCTGACAACGCTATATCGCCACGTGTGTAACGAGCCATTACAGTTTTTTGTATTATTTTCTTCTGTTTCAGCCATTATTCCGCAGCTTTCGGCGGGACAAGCTGACTACGCTATGGCCAATAGCTATATGGATTATTTTGCGGAAGCACATCGGAAAAATGCGCCGATCATCAGTGTTCAGTGGCCGAATTGGAAAGAAACCGGTATGGGCGAAGTGACAAATGATGCATATCGAGAAAGCGGCTTGCTGAGCATTACGAATTCAGAGGGCTTACGTTTTCTAGATCAAATCTTATCAAAAACGCTCGAACCGGTTGTTCTCCCTGCGCTGGCGAATCAAACAAATTGGGAGCCGGAGCTACTGATGAAGCGGAGGAAACGGCATGAGGACGGTTTGCGGGAATCGACTTTGCAGAGCCCGCTGGCCAAAGATAACGAAGGGATCGATGCAATTTCTAAAAGTGAGGGGCTATTATCTGAAACACAGTCCTGGCTTGTTGATTTGTTTTCCGAAGAGCTGAGAATTGATCGTGAAGACTTTGAGATTGACGGATTATTTCAAGATTATGGGGTGGATTCGATCATTTTGGCACAGGTGCTTCAGCGTATAAACCGCAAATTAGAAGCAGCGCTCGATCCATCTATTCTATATGAATACCCGACAATTCAAAGATTCGCAGATTGGCTGATCGGCTCTTATTCCGAAACGCTGTCTGCTCTATTCGGAGGCGGGATATCGGGTACATCAGCAACTTTGGAGAACAAAATGGAAGCAGGCGTATCTGCCCGTGCGAATGAGCGTGCTCCTGCCGCCCAGATACAAGCGCCGACGACTCTTTCGCCGGGTCCTCATGCAGAAGATATTGCTGTTGTCGGGCTGTCTTGCCGCTTTCCGGGAGCAGATACGCTAGAAACCTATTGGTCGTTATTATCTGATGGACGTTCATCAATCGCTCCGGTTCCGGCAGAGCGCTGGGGCTGTAAAACGCCATATTATGCCGGCATGATTGATGACGTCAGCCATTTTGACCCTGATTTCTTTCTGCTTCATGAAGAAGATGTAAGGGCGATGGACCCGCAAGCATTACTTGTATTGGAAGAGTGTCTGAAGCTCTTGTATCACGCCGGATATACACCTGAGGAAATAAACGGGAAGCCAGTCGGCGTTTATATTGGAGGCAGAAGCCAGCACAAACCTGATGAAGAGAGTCTTCATCATGCTAAGAATCCGATCGTGACAGTCGGCCAAAATTATTTAGCGGCCAATATTTCACAGTTTTTTGATGTCCGCGGCCCGAGTGTTGTAGTAGATACAGCCTGTTCGTCAGCTTTGGTCGGCATGAATATGGCCATTCAAGCTCTGCGTAGCGGTGATATTCAATCTGCCTTAGTCGGCGGTGTCAGCTTGCTGAGCTCAGATGCCTCTCACAGACTATTCGACCGGCGCGGCATTTTAAGCAAACATTCATCCTTCCATGTGTTTGATGAGCGTGCCGATGGAGTTGTGTTGGGTGAAGGCGTCGGAATGGTCATGTTAAAAACAGTAAAACAGGCGCTGGAAGACGGAGATACCATATATGCTGTCGTGAAAGCAGCCTCGGTCAATAACGACGGAAGAACGGCAGGCCCGGCCACGCCTAATCTGGAAGCGCAAAAGGAAGTCATGAAAGACGCGCTTGTCAAAAGCGGAAAAAAACCAGAGGACATCAGCTATCTTGAAGCAAACGGGTCAGGTTCAATGGTAACCGATCTGCTTGAACTGAAAGCGATCCAATCGGTGTACCGTTCCAATCACTCATCGCCTCTTTCTCTCGGCTCCATCAAGCCGAACATCGGGCATCCGCTATGTGCTGAAGGGATCGCCAGCTTTATTAAAGTTGTACTGATGCTGAAAGAGCACCGCTTTGTCCCATTTTTATCAGGTGAAAAAGAGATGGCGCATTTCGATCAACGGAAAGCGAATATTACGTTTGCCCGAACGCTGGAAAAATGGACAGATTCGCGGCCTGCGGCGGCCATCAACTGTTTTGCCGATGGGGGGACGAATGCTCATGTCATCGTAGAGGCGTGGGAAGAAGATGAAAAACGCGCCAGCAAGCGCAGTCCAATATCGCCTCCGCCATTAAAGAAACGGGCGTTTTCGCCCGGCGAGTCAAAGCCGATAGCGGAGACCTTAAAAGTGGATGCGGCAAACATATGGGATACTTATGAGGTGGAGGTCTAACGTGAAAAATATAACGAAACAACTCACATTATCGTTAAAAAATCCGTTTATTTATCACCATGTGGTTTACGGACAAAATGTCCTGCCGGGATTAGCCTATATTGATATGATCTACCAGATATTCAGAGAACACGGCTACGCCTGCTCAGAGCTTCAGCTGCGGAATTTATCCATCTATCAGCCGCTGATTGTGGAACAGAATGCGGTGATCGTTCTCGATGTCCAGTGTACGGAGAAAAAAGAAGGAAAGTGGCAAATCACAGCTAAAGGCTTTGAAAAACGTGGCGGGAATAAAGCTTCAGAAGAAAAGGTCTATATGAAGGCTGACATGCACGCCCACTCCCCGGCTGTATTTGAAGAAACACTGGATCTTAATCAGATTAAAGCAGCTGCGCAAAACGTTATTCAGCTTGATGATGTATATGAACAATGCAGACGTCAGGAGTTAGTGCACAGCGAATATATGAAAGCCAGCGGTCACATTTATGAAGACGAAAACGGCGTCCTTCTTGATCTTTCTCTCGGTTCTGAAGCCATGCATCACGCAGAAGGCTTTATGTTTCATCCGACTCTCATAGACGGGAGCGGGGTGGGTGCCAACAATTTGCTCACATCTTTGCTTAAAGGAGAACAGAGGCTGTATTTGCCTCTGTTCTATGAATCCTTTTCCGCTTCAGCACTTTTGCAGACACATTGCATGACGAGAATTAAGCGCTCCTCCGTCCGGCAGGAAAAAGAGCTGATTTATGTAACACTTGAATTTTTCAACGCTTCGGGAGAAAAAGTGGCTGAACTGAAAAACTTCACAAGCAAACTAGTGCGGGAAGCAGAGCTGATTAGCGGAAAGCAACAGGATGTAGAGGAGAAACAAGAGACGGGAAAGGGCACAGTCGAGCATACTCAAGCTGCTGACACCGTATCTTCATCCGGCAGTATGGGGTCCTATGGCGAGGCTGAACAGTTCGTAAGCCAATTAATTGCAGGCAAAATAAATAAGCCGATCGAACAGATTGAAAAGCAGGTCGGCTATTACCAAATGGGACTGAATTCATCAGGCTTGCTTGAAGTGGTAGAAACCATCAGTGACAAGATCGGTGAGAGCCTTTCGCCGACTCTCTTGTTTGAGCATACCACCATTGCCGAATTGTCAGCGTTTCTTGCCGAGGAATATGCTGAGCATTTTTGTGCCGCTGGTTCCCTTGATCAAAATGAAAGAGAGCACGTCTCCGATAGCATAATCGGCGATAAGGCTGCCGAAGGCCGAAAGACAAGCGGACCTGCTGACTTTTCTCATATTGCACCTTCTGAGACAGCAGGCGACATTGCGATTATCGGCTTGGCGGGCAGGTATCCGAAGGCAAACAATATTCATGAATTTTGGAACAATCTGAAAGAGGGCAAGGATTGCATTAGCGAGATTCCAGAGTCGCGCTGGGACTTGCGGCGCCTTGAAGGAATCACATCTCCTTCGGGTAAGGACATTTCCAAATGGGGCGGATTTATTGATGATCCAGACTGCTTCGATCCTCAATTTTTCAGAATCACGCCGAGAGAAGCAGAGACCATGGACCCTCAGGAGCGACTGTTTTTAGAAACCTGCTGGGAAACGATTGAGGATGCAGGCTACACGCCGAAGACTTTGGCCAAGCCTAAAGGACGGAACAAAAGGCAGCATGTAGGCGTTTTTGCAGGCGTCATGCATAAGGATTATACATTAGTCGGCGCTGAAGAAGCATCAGCGGAAAATGTGTTTCCTCTCTCGCTCAACTATGCGCAAATCGCCAACCGTGTATCTTACTTTTGTAATTTCCACGGCCCGAGCATGGCGGTCGATACGGTATGCTCCTCATCTCTGACTGCTGTACATCTAGCGTTGGAAAGCATTCGCCACGGTGAGTGTGATGTCGCGTTAGCAGGCGGAGTGAACCTGTCCCTGCATCCTAATAAATATATGACATACGGGGTCTGGGAAATGTTTTCCACTGACGGGCACTGCCGTACATTTGGCAAGGATGGAGACGGTTATGTGCCGGCTGAAGGAATCGGTGCGGTTTTATTAAAGCCATTGCACCAGGCAGAGAAAGATGGAGATCGCATTTATGCAGTGATTAAAGGAAGTGCTGTGAATCATGTGGGCACTGTAAGCGGCATTTCAGTGCCGAGTCCAGTTTCTCAAGCTGATCTGATTGAGGCATGCTTAGAGAAAACGGGAATTGACCCGCGGACGATCAGTTATGTAGAAGCACACGGAACCGGTACGTCCTTAGGAGATCCGATCGAATTACAGGGGTTGATGAAAGCATTCCGCCAATATACACAGGATCGGCAGTTCTGTTCAATCGGTTCTGTTAAATCGAACATCGGGCATGCTGAATCCGCCGCGGGTATCAGCGGTTTAAGCAAGGTTGCCCTTCAGCTTCACCATCAAACACTCGTGCCTTCTTTACATTCAGAAGAACTGAATCCGTACGTGGATTTTGAAAAGTCTCCATTTTATGTACAACATGAAACAGAAACGTGGAAACAGCCTGTTATCAAGGAGAAAGAGGAAGACATCCTTTATCCGCGCCGGGCGGGTATTAGTTCCTTCGGGGCAACCGGTTCAAACGCACATATTATCCTTGAGGAATACATTCCTCAAACAGCGGAGCAGGACGTTTCATTGCCGTCAGATTCTGACATGGCCGCTGTTATCCCGCTTTCTGCCCGTAATCAAGAACGTCTTCGTGTATATGCAAAACGTCTCTTGGAGTTTCTTCACGACGGGATTCAGATTAGAGATTTGGCTTATACATTGCAGGTAGGTCGTGAACCTATGGAAGAGCGGGTGGCTTTTGTAGCAACCGGAATTCAAGAATTATCAGGTCAATTGAAGGCTTTTGCAGAAGGGCACGAATCCATTCAGCATTGCTGGATGGGCCGAATATCAAGAGGAAGCGATTTATCGCTTTCTGCCGAAACGGTACATAAATTGCTGGAGCAAAGAAAACTCGATCAGATTGCGGAGCAGTGGGCGAACGGATCTGCGGTTGACTGGAAGCTTCTATATGAGGAAAAGAAACCAAAACGGATCAGCTTGCCGACATACCCTTTTGAGAAGGTGCGTTATTGGGTGCCAAAAGCTGAGGCGGCGACTAATCGTTCTAAGCAGGAAGGACACATCCTACATCCTCTTCTGCATCAAAATGTGTCCGACATGTCGGGAGTCCGCTTTCGTTCAGCGTTCACCGGACGTGAATTTTTCTTAAAGGACCATGTCATTAATGGCGAGCGGGTTTTACCCGGTGCAGCTTTATTGGAAATGGTACGGGCGGCTGTGGAAAAGGCAGCTGCAGATCAGTTCCCGACAGGATTCCGACTCCGGAATATCGTCTGGGTTCGGCCGTTTGCCGTCACAGAACAGCAAGCAGACATACACATACGTTTATATCCTGAGGACAATGGTGAGATTGCATTCGAAATCTGCCAAGAGCCTGAAAGCGCAGAGAAGGCGCCGGTTGTATATGGACAAGGGGTCGCAGTGCTTTGTGAGGCTGATGAACCTCGGGTAATCAACATTGAAGAACTGAAGGCAAATGATAATGAGCGGATTCTGTCACCTTCTGATTGCTACGAGGCTTATGCAGAAATGGGCATTCATTATGGTGACAGCCACAGAGCGATTGACAGCATATATATCGGCAAAAACGGAGTTCTCGCGAAATTGACGATGCCTCCTGTGATCACCGACACGGAAGACCATTATGTCCTGCATCCAAGCATGATAGATTCGGCATTTCAAGCATCTATCGGTTTGAGGCTGGGAAACGATACGCGTTTAGCAGACAGAAAGGCCATGCTGCCTTTTGCATTGCAGGATGTCCAAATCTTCAAAGGCTGTGAGGCGTCTATGTGGGCGCGGATCACATACAGCGAGGGCAGTGGAGCTGGGGATCGCATGCAGAAGCTTGATATCGATTTGTGCAATGAAGAGGGGCAGGTTTGCGTGCAGATGAAGGGCTATTCTGCAAGAGTGCTAGAAACAGATACAGAAAATCCTTCTGAGACAATTGACACGCTGCTGTTTGAACACGTTTGGGAAGAAAATGCTCCTGACGAGAAGAAAGAGTTTATAGCGTACGAGACACATAAAGTCGTTATCTGTGATTTTGGAGAACAAATGGAAAACATCCGAAACGATCTTGACTGTATAGTCCTGCATCATCATACAGCGGCAATTGATGAAAGGTTTGAAGCATACGCCGTACAATTATTTGAAGAAATCAAACAGCTGCTGCACTCGAAAACCGGGGGACATACATTCATTCAAGTGGCGGTGCCTGCGTTGAACGAGCCGCAGCTATTAAGCGGCTTAACCGGACTGCTCAAAACGGCTGAACTGGAAAATCCCAAACTGACGGGACAGCTGATTGAATTAGATACCGGGATATCTGCTAGTGGCCTATACGAAATATTGGAAGAAAACAGACGCTGTCCTCTTGACACACATATCCGCTACTGGCAAGGAAAACGTATTGTAAGCAAATGGAAAGAAACGTCTGGTGAGCACCTAAGTGCTGACATGCCATGGAAAGATAAAGGGGTTTATCTGATGACAGGCGGTGCAGGCGGCCTTGGCTTCATCTTTGCAAATGAAATCGCAAACCAAACGAATGATGCTGTTATGATCCTGACTGGTCGCTCTCCTCTCGATGAAAGGAAGCAGGTGATGCTTCAAGAGCTGCAGAAACTTGGCGTCCGAGCGGTTTACAGACAGGCGGATCTGACAGAGAAACAAGCTGTTGATGCCTTAATAATAGAGATCCAAAACACTTACGGCGGCCTGGACGGCATCATTCATAGCGCCGGTATGATAAAAGATAATTTCATTATTAAGAAAAAGAAAGAAGAAGTTCAAACCGTGCTCGCTCCAAAAGTAGCCGGTCTGATTCATCTTGATGAAGCAACGAAAGATATTCCGCTTGATTTCTTTATCCTTTTTTCTTCAGGTGCAGGAGCAGTGGGAAGTGCGGGACAGGCTGATTATGCAATGGCGAATGCATTTATGAATGCATTCAGCGAATATCGAAATGGTCAAGCAGCGCTGGACAAACGTTACGGAAAAACACTTTCGGTATGCTGGCCGCTGTGGAAAGACGGGGGCATGCGTATTGATGCTGAAACTGCGAGGATGCTGACAAAAGAAACAGGCATGGTAGCCATGGAAACAAGGCGAGGGATTCAGGCGCTATATCATAGCTGGGTGTTAGGAAAGCCGCAAGTATTAGTGGCTTCCGGTGTTGCCAATCGGATACGTGCATTTTTATATGAAACGGGACATGGTCAAGATCCATCTCACAATATGAAGAATAGAAATGTCAATCAGAATACGGAAAGAGCGGACATTGTCCTGGGAGTCGATGAAGAGACATTGAGAGAAAAAGCTGAGAATTATGTGAAACAAGTGCTTTCTTCGGTTATCAAGCTGCCGGCCGGCCAGATTGATGCTGAAGCTCCTCTCGAGGATTACGGGATCGATTCTATTATGATCATGCATGTAACGGGTCAATTAGAAAAAGTATTTGGATCTTTGTCTAAGACATTGTTCTTTGAGTACCAGGATATTCGGTCATTAACCCGGTATTTTACTGATTCCCACCGAGAAAAGCTGCTGGACATCTTGAAAATTGAAACAGACAAACCTTCTGCTGCGGAGAATAGAAAAACAGATTCAGAGCCTGAAAGGAGAGAAATCTCTGTTGCCCCAAGAAAGTCCGGATTCTTTCCTTTGCAAGAAAAAGGGCAGAAGCAGCCGAGAAAAAAGGAAACAGAGGAAATTGCAATCATTGGTATCTCAGGGCGCTATCCTCAGGCAGACAACATCTATGAATTGTGGGAAAACCTGAGGGACGGACGAGACTGTATTACGGAAATTCCTGAAGATCGCTGGGATCATAGTCTCTATTATGATGAAGATAAGGACAAGCCTGGAAAAACCTACAGCAAGTGGGGCGGCTTCATGAAGGATGTAGACAAGTTTGATCCGCAGTTTTTCCATATTTCGCCCCGTGAAGCAAAATTAATGGACCCTCAAGAGCGTTTATTTTTGCAGTGTGTGTATGAAACGATGGAAGACGCAGGATATACAAGGGATCATCTTGGCCGTAAGCGTAATTCGGAGCTTGGCGGAAGCGTCGGGGTGTACGTCGGGGTCATGTACGAAGAATACCAGCTCTACGGAGCGCAAGAGCAGGTGCGCGGCAGGTCTCTGGCGTTAACAGGGAATCCATCATCCATCGCGAACCGGGTATCTTATTATTTTGATTTTCATGGGCCGAGTATTGCTTTGGATA
Source organism: Bacillus sp. VA13 (assembly GCF_055710085.1). Classification (NCBI taxonomy): domain Bacteria; kingdom Bacillati; phylum Bacillota; class Bacilli; order Caryophanales; family Bacillaceae; genus Bacillus; species Bacillus sp. VA13. Next base: position 281,731 of record NZ_JBVQPP010000001.1, read on the forward strand.
CCATGTGTTCTTCTTCCTTAACTGCTATTCATTTGGCCTGCCAAAGCTTGCAGCGCGGAGAGTGTGAGGCGGCATTCGCGGGCGGCGTGAATGTTTCAATCCACCCCAATAAGTATTTGATGCTTGGGCAGAACAAATTTATGTCCAGCAAAGGCCGATGTGAAAGCTTCGGAGAGGGTGGAGACGGCTATGTGCCGGGTGAAGGTGTTGGAGCAGTTCTTCTTAAGCCATTGTCTAAAGCCGTTGAAGATGGCGATCACATATATGGAATCATTAAGGGGACAGCCATTAACCACGGAGGAAAAACAAACGGTTACTCAGTTCCCAACCCGAACGCCCAAGCAGATGTGATCAAAAAGGCATTTGTGGAAGCAAAGGTTGACCCGCGGGCAGTCAGTTATATCGAAGCGCACGGCACGGGAACGTCTCTCGGAGATCCTATTGAAATGACAGGGCTGTCCAAAGTGTTTACGCAACAAACGAATGACAAACAATTTTGTGCAATAGGCTCAGCCAAATCAAATATCGGGCACTGTGAGAGTGCAGCAGGTATCGCAGGATTAACGAAGGTATTGCTCCAAATGAAAAACAGGCAACTGGCGCCTTCCCTACATTCAAACGTGTTGAACCCGAATATTGATTTCCATAACTCACCGTTTAAAGTACAGCAAGAGCTAGAAGAATGGAAGAGGCCAATCATTTCTGTCAATGGTAAAGACATCGAATATCCGAGAATCGCAGGCATCTCTTCATTTGGCGCTGGGGGAGTTAACGCCCATATTTTAATAGAAGAGTATGTTCCGGAATCTGGGCAGGAACGTTCCCTAGCAGGGAAACAGCCAGCTGTCATTGTGCTCTCAGCAAAAAATGAGGAAAAACTTCAGAAACGGGCGGAACGATTGCTGCATGCCATTCGTGAACAACGATATGATGAAGCTGATTTGCACCGAATCGCCTATACGCTGCAAGTCGGGCGTGAAGCGATGAATGATCGCCTGGCGTTCGTTGTGGAAACGATGCAGGAGCTTGAAGAAAAGTTGAATGAATGTGTCTCAGGAACAGAAGATCGTGAATCTGTCTATCGAGGACAAGTGAAACGCAACAAAGAATCCATTGCCGCTTTTGCCGCTGATGAAGATATGTCAAAAACAATCGAGGCATGGATGAAAAAAGGAAAGTACGCGAAGGTTTTAGACCTTTGGGTAAGAGGCTTGCGTATCGACTGGGACACGCTTTATCAGGATCAGAAACCGCGGCGCATCAGTCTACCTGCCTATCCTTTTGCAAGAGATCGCTATTGGATAGAAGTTAATGCAACAAAGGCTGAGGAAAAAAGAACGGTGGACCCAGCTGCTGAGGTACAGCCGGTCATACAAAATCCGTCTAAAGTGAGAGAAGCCAGCGGCAAGCCTGCCAATATCACGTTACAGCCTTTAATGGCCAATCAGGATCGTTTGCAGCGTACAGCATCTCTGGTTCCATCAGATACAGAATCAGAGACGATCTCGGCGGAAGAATTGTGCGATGCACTAACGGCGAGCTTAGCGGAAGTGCTGTACATGGAACAAAACGAGGTTGACCCAGACGACGCATTCATAGACATCGGAATGGATTCGATTACAGGACTCGAATGGATAAAAGCAATAAATAGACAGTATGGGACATCACTAAATGTCACCAAGGTTTATGATTATCCGACAACACGTGATTTCGCTGTTTACTTAGCACATGAGTTAAGCGCACAAGCCAGAGAGAAAACAGAAGAAAGCGAAGCCCCGAAGCAAACGGGGACGTACGCACCGATGAAACAGAAAACAGCAGCACCTGCTGCTAAACCGGACAATATCTCCCTGCAGCCGTTAGAGCATCATCAGCCGTTGCAGGAAGAACCTGCAGCAACTATTCAATATGCAGCAGCTCAAATATCCGCATCAAGCCAAAATACTGGGGCAATTGAAACGCTGTATGAAGAATTGAGGGTAAGCATAGCAGACGTGTTATTCATGGAGCCGCATGAGGTGGATATTGACGAAGCATTCATTGATATCGGAATGGACTCGATTACCGGGCTCGAATGGATAAAAGCTGTGAATAAGCAGTATGGCACGTCCTTTTCAGTCACCAAAGTGTATGATTATCCAACGATACACAATTTTGCCGAGATGCTAAAGTCTGAGCTTGGAACTCATCTCGATAGAAAACAAGAATTGACAGAACAGAATGATCCCTCTGAAGCTGTTAAACAGCCGGCGGCACTGCCTAAGGCAGAGCCGTCAGAGCGTCCGCTTCAGTCTGTTCAATATCCAATAAAGGAAGAACATGAGAAGAAACCTGCCCCTATTCATCAAGATCACCGGGAGGATGCGATAGCCATTGTCGGGATGTCGGGAAGGTACCCGGGCGCAAGTAATGTAAGAGAGTATTGGGATAACCTGGTTCATGCGAGAAATGCCATTCGGGACATTCCAACATCACGGTGGGATGTTGATCAGTACTATGATCCTGCCTTGAACAAAAAAGGGAAAGTCTATTGCAAATCAATGGGGATGCTTGATGATATTGAAGATTTTGATCCGTTGTTTTTTAATATCCCGCCGTCAGAAGCTGAACTGATGGATCCGCAGCACCGAATATTTTTGCAGGAAGGCTATAAAGCCTTTGAGGACGCTGGATATAACGCCCGAACATTAAATGAGAAAAGATGCGGCGTTTATCTTGGCATTATGAGCAATGAGTATGGGGTCATGCTGAATCGGCAGGCAAGAGCAAACGCCACCGGGAACAGCTTTGCGATCGCCGCGGCGCGTATTCCGTATTTTCTTAATTTAAAAGGGCCTGCTATTCCTATTGACACCGCATGCTCATCTTCTTTGGTCGGCACACATTTAGCGCGACAGGCACTCATAAACAAAGAAATTGATATGGCGCTGGTTGGCGGTGTCAGCTTATACCTGACGCCGGAATCTTACATCAGTATGTGTGAGGCCGGCATGCTTTCACCTGATGGACAATGTAAAGCATTTGATAATGGTGCGAATGGTTTTGTGCCCGGCGAGGGTGCGGGTGCGCTGGTTCTGAAAAGGCTGAAAGATGCAGAAGCAGACCGTGACCATATTTATGGCATCATCATTGGCTCAGGTATTAATCAGGACGGGAAAACAAACGGAATCACGGCACCGAGTGCGAAAAGCCAAATGGATCTGGAAAGAGATATATATGAAACATATGGCATAGATCCTGAGAGTATCAGTTATGTAGAAATGCATGGTACCGGAACGAAACAAGGGGATCCAATTGAATTAGAGGCTTTGTCCACCGTATTTCAAGAAAAAACAGACAAAAAACAGTTTTGTGCAATCGGCTCAGTCAAAAGTAACATTGGCCATACATCCGCGGCGGCCGGAGTAGCTAGTGTTCAAAAAGTGTTATTGTGTATGAACCACAAAACCCTGGTGCCGACATTGAACTTCACGACACCGAATGAGCATTTTCAATTTGAGCATTCTCCTTTATATGTAAACACGGAGCTTAAGCCTTGGGAATCGGCCGATGGAAAACCGAGGAGAGCCTGTGTCAGCTCTTTCGGATATAGCGGGACGAATGCCCACATCGTGATAGAAGAATATCAGCCTGAACAGAGGAATGATCAATTAACAAAGCAGCATCATTCAACATTATTTGTACTCTCAGCGAAAAAAGAGCAGCAATTGAAGGCCTATGCAAAAGTAATGAAAGATTACGCAAATTCAATAGAAGAAATTGATTTGGAGGATATGGCATATACGCTACAAACCGGCCGGGAAGCGATGGATTATCGGATGGCGTTTTTGGCGGATTCGAAAGAAGCGGTTATCAAAGCTTTAGGTGATTATTTAGCGGATGTGCCAAACAACAGCATATTTGCCGCTCACGTGAAAGCGAAGAAAAGTGAAATCAAGCTATTTGAAACAGATCATGATGCCAAAGCATTGCTGCAAACATGGATAGAGAAGAAAAGGCTGGAGAAAGTAGCGGAATTATGGGTGAAAGGGCTGCAGATCGATTGGAACGGACTTTATGGAGCTCACATGCCTCGCCGAATCAGTCTGCCTGCTTATCCGTTTGCAAAAGAGTATTACTGGCTGCCACATCAAGAAGACAAGCCCGAAAACAGTGGTTCAGCACAGCCTTACTCCGAACCGATTACTAAGCACTGCTTTCTGCGCAAACAGTGGCAGCATTGTCCGATTGAATCAGTAGAACGTACGAATCAAACCGTTGCCATTTTAGCAAACGAGGAGACAACGGCATTAGCGGCAGAGCTTTCGAAGTATTTCTCGAATTACCGTATATTTGACAGTCAAGAGCTCGGTCATGTATCTGCTGCAGGCTTTGAACATATCTCTGGAGCAATCGATCTGATCGGGTGCGGTACGAGCCATGAGCAGTCGATAAGCTGGATAAACTGGCTCCAAAAGCTGATCGAGCAAGGACGTACAAGTAAGTATCGTTTGACGATCTTGGGTGTAACGAAAGGGCTGGAGTCTTTCGAAAATAAAGCTGTTCATTTGTCTGGTGCTTCACGGGCCGGTTTATATCGCATGCTTCAAAGCGAGTACAGCCACCTTACATCAAGACACGCAGATATGGATTGCGCAGCCTCTCATGAGGAGCTGGCCAAACAGATTGCAGACGAGTTTTATGCCAATAGCACAGAATCAGAAGTCTGTTATCGAGACGGCAAGCGTTATCGCGCACATTTGGCAGAGCAGCCAGCAGACGCTGCCGGCCTTTATCAGAAGCAAGTATCCTTTCCAGCAGAAAAAGTCCTGCTCATTACAGGCGGGACAAGAGGTCTCGGTTCGTTGTGTGCGCGGCATTTTGTGAAAACATACGGTGTTAAGCACCTGGTGCTCATCGGCCGTGAAGAGCTGCCGCCGCGTGACCAGTGGAATTCAGTAAAAAGTGCCTCGATTGCTGAGAAAATAAATGCGATTCAAGAGCTAGAAGCCATGGGTGCGGATGTTCAAGTGCTGTCTCTGGACCTGGCCGATTCATTTGCTGTCGCACAGAGCCTGAAGACCATACACGAAACAATGGGGCCGATTGGCGGAGTCATCCATTGTGCCGGGAAGGTGAACAAACATAATCCGGCATTTATCAGAAAATCACTAGAAGAGATCGAACAGGTGCTTGAACCGAAAGTCGAAGGCCTGCAAACGTTGTTTGATCTGCTCAAAGGTGAACCGTTGGCGTTTGTTGCCTTGTTTTCATCAGTATCAGCGGCCATTCCTATTCTTGCAGCCGGACAAGCTGATTACGCGATGGCGAATGCATTTATGGATTATTTTGCAGAGGCGCATAGAGATGAATGTCCAATTGTCAGCATTCAGTGGCCTAACTGGAAGGAAACCGGTTTAGGTGAGGTTCGCAGCAAAGCTTTAGAACAAACGGGATTGGTAAGCTTGAGAAACGATGAGGGATTACAGCTGCTGGATCAGATTCTATCCGATACACAGCATGCTGTCGTGCTGCCGGTAATCCAAGATACAAATGTATGTAAGCCGGACAAGCTTATACAGCCGTCACGGCCTGTTGAAGCTCTCTCACATCCTGAGACGAAAAAGCAAGCTGACACTCAAAACCTGTTCCTTGAAACAGTCGACTGGCTTGTAACTCTATTTTCAGATGAATTGAAGATAGCAGCTGAAGATTTTGAAACGGATGAGCCTTTCCAAGAATACGGAATCGACTCGATTATATTGGCTCAGCTGGTACAGCAGATGAATCAAACATTAAATGGAGATATTGATCCGTCGATTTTGTTTGAATATCCGACAATAGAATCCTTTGCAAACTGGCTCATATCGAAATATGATGTATCAGCTATTTTGCATCGATCTGTTCCTGAGAAACAGACACCTGTCAAGGCACAACCAGCAATGAAACAGACGCCACTGCCAGAACAGCAGCCGCAACAGATAAGTCATGTAAAAACGGCGGGTCTTACAGAAGATATCGCCATCATCGGTCTTACTTGCAGGTTCCCTGAATCGGAAACGCTTGAGGCATACTGGGATTTAATACGTGATGGACGGTCTGCGATTAAACCTGTACCGCCTGAACGATTCGGGCATTCCAGCTCGAATTACGGGGGTCTCATTGATGAAATGAACCGATTTGATCATGATTTCTTCATGATGTCCGAGAATGATGTCAGAGCGATGGATCCTCAAGCTTTGGCTGTATTGGAGGAAAGCCTGAAACTGTGGTATCACGCCGGTTATACAGAGAAAGAAGTGAAAGGCATGAGGACTGGTGTTTATATAGGAGGCCGCAGCCAGCACAAGCCTGATCCGTCCAGTCTTTCAAAAGCAAGAAATCCGATTGTGGCTGGCGGACAAAACTATTTAGCAGCTAACATTTCACAATTTTTTGACTTAAGGGGCCCAAGTATTGTCTTGGATACCGCTTGTTCCTCTGCGCTGGTCGGGCTGAATATGGCCATTCAGGCTCTCCGAAGCGGAGATATTGAGGCAGCGGTTGTGGGCGGCGTCAGTTTGCTTGATGCTGATGCGCATCAAATGTTTCAGGAGCGCGGACTTTTATGTGACAAACCGTCATTCCATATTTTTGATAAGCGGGCAGACGGTGTCATTTTAGGAGAAGGCGTGGGTATGGTTCTCGTCAAAACCGTCAGCCAAGCACTCGAAGACGGAGATTCCATATACGCAGTCATTAAAGCCGCTGCTATTAACAATGACGGAAGAACGGCAGGCCCATCTTCACCGAATCTCGAGGCGCAAAAGGATGTCATGCAGACAGCGCTTGAAAAAAGCGGCAAAAAGCCTGAAGAGATCAGTTATCTCGAAGCGAATGGTTCGGGATCAGCAGTAACAGACTTACTTGAACTGAAGGCGATTCAAGCCATTTACCGCTCTGGGTCAAAGGCGCCATTAGGGCTTGGATCAGTGAAACCTAACATCGGCCACCCTTTATGTGCTGAAGGAATAGCGAGCCTGATTAAAGTTGCTTTAATGCTGAAACATAGACAATTGGTTCCATTCCTGTCAGGTGACGAAAACATGCCGTATTTTGATATAGAAGAGACAGATTTGTATTTTTGTAAATCGCAAACCGAGTGGAGCGAAACAACGCCAGCTGCGGCAATCAATTGCTTTGCCGATGGCGGAACGAATGTCCATCTGATTGTAGAAGCTTGGAAAGACTCGGCTGGGCGTCCAATCAGAAGAAAACCTTTGCCTCTGCCGGAATTGCATCGTCAGCCCGTTTTAACAGAACCATCAGCTCAAACTGTGCAGAAAAAAGTGCTTTCAGACACGGGGGCTCCTAAAGATATGTTTTGGAAAACTTTCAAATAAGAGAGGAGTGGGAAAATGATAACTGAACAACTGACCATTTCAATAAATAATCCTATTATGTCCAACCACAAGGTATATGGACAAGCGTTATTACCCGGCCTTGCTTATATAGATTTGATCTACCAAGTATTCCAAGAACATGGTTATGCATATCAAGAGCTTGAATTGAAAAACCTGACCATTTTTTACCCTTTGATCGCAGACGAATCGTATGACATTGCTTTGACCATTCACGTGTCTGAAAGCAAGAAAGGGAAATGGTCCATCATCATCGACGGACAAAAACAGCGTGGTGAGTCGCTATCGGACAAAAGACAATATGTGACGGCTGACATGCATCGTAAAGAGCGAACTGCTTTTGCCGAATCAATAGACCTTAATCAGTGGAAACATACAGCTGACAGGATTCTGAATTTGGCTGAAATATATGAACAATGCTGCTCTCAACAATTAGTGCATACTGGCATGATGAAAGCGGAAGGGCAGATTTTTGAAACCAAAGAAGGTGCTTTGATAGATTTATCAGTCGGACAGGAAGCGTTGCTTCATTCTGAAGCGTTTCTGTTTCATCCGACTCTCATTGACGGCAGCGGCATAGGTTCAAGCTGCCTGCTCTCAGATCAAACGATGTATTTGCCATTGTGTTATGAATCGTTTTCAGCTTCGGAACGATTGCAAAAAGGATGTACAGCCCGGATACTTTCTTCATCTGTGCGCCAGAAGAAAGAACTCACATATATGACGATTGAATATTTTAATTCATCAGGACAAAAAGTGGCCGAGCTGAAACAGTTTGCAGGCAAGTCTGTACGGGATGCGGCAGTCTTTCCTTCTGCAAAAGAAAGTCAAGAAGAAAGACAAGCTGTCTCTCAAAACCCTGGTCAGGACTATACCGCAATTGAAACGTATTTGCGTCAATTGCTTGCTGAACAGCTTGAAAGGCCGGCAGAACAAATGGATATCCATGCCGGATACTATGAGCTTGGGCTGGATTCACCATCTTTGCTTAATGTGGTTCAGGAGATAGGGGCTAAGATTGGAGCGGACCTCTCTCCAACACTGCTGTTTGAATATACAACGATTGCAGAACTAGCTGCGCATCTTGCTGATTACTATTCAATTGGAGAGGCGGGCGATATAGTCCGCCAGTCTCCTGTACCAATGCAGGATTCTTCAGCAGCCGCTATCTCTTCACGAGAAATCGGGGAGGATATTGCGATTATCGGAATGGCAGGCCGTTATCCTAAGGCAAAAAACATACAGGAATTTTGGGAACATCTTAAGGCAGGTACCGACTGCATCACAGAGATCCCCAACTCGCGCTGGGAATGGAAGGAAAACAATGGGCTGGATTCACCTTCAGGCAAGCCATTCTCGAAATGGGGCGGGTTTATCGAGGATGCTGATTGCTTTGATCCTCAATTTTTCAGGATCTCACCCCGTGAAGCGGAAACCATGGACCCTCAGGAACGCTTATTTTTAGAGACGTGCTGGGAAGCTATTGAAGATGCGGGGTATACACCAGAAACAATTGCTTCACAGCAGGGAGAAAATAAAAGGCAGCATGTCGGCGTATTTGCCGGTGTTATGCATAAGGACTACTCCCTTATAGGAGCGGAGGCTCTATCAGAACACAATCCATTTCCTTTATCGCTGAATTATGCGCAAATTGCCAACAGGGTCTCTTACTATTGTAATTTCCACGGCCCAAGCATGGCGGTGGACACGGTCTGCTCTTCTTCATTAACTGCGGTTCATCTGGCTATAGAGAGCATCCGGAATGGAGAATGCGAGGCCGCGCTTGCAGGAGGCGTCAATTTATCACTGCATCCGGCCAAATATATCAGCTACGGCAGTGTGGGGATGCATTCGAGTGACGGCTATTGCCATACATTCGGCAAAGGCGGGGACGGCTACGTATCTGGAGAAGGTGTCGGAACAGTATTGTTAAAGCCGCTCCGAAAAGCTGAACAGGACGGTGACCGGATTTATGCTGTCATCAAAGGCAGTGTCATTAATCACGTAGGAAAAGTAAGCGGAATTACAGTTCCGAGCCCTGTCGCTCAAGCTGATGTTATCGAAGCGTGTTTAGAGAAAACGGGAATTGATCCACGCACCATCAGCTATGTTGAAGCCCATGGCACTGGAACCTCATTAGGGGATCCGATTGAAATACAAGGATTGGTGAAGGCTTTCAGCCGCAATACACAAGACAAGCAATTCTGCTCAATCGGTTCTGTGAAATCAAACATTGGCCATGCCGAATCTGCAGCCGGCATCAGCGGCTTAACAAAGACTGTCCTGCAGCTGCATCATAAAACATTGGTGCCATCATTACACTCAGAAGAGCTGAATCCATATTTGCAGCTCGATCAAACCCCGTTTTTTGTCCAGCATGAAACGAAAAAATGGGAGCAGCCTTCAATGGCAGAAAACGGGATGGACGTCACATATCCCCGCCGCGCCGGTTTAAGTTCGTTTGGGGCCTCAGGGTCCAATGCGCATCTTATTTTGGAGGAGTATATTCCGGCAGAGAGCTTTTCAGAGCCGGTTTTATCGAAAAATGAAGAAGTAATGATTCCATTGTCCGCGAGAAACAAAGACCGTCTGCAGGCTTACGCTGTTAAACTCCTTGCTTTTCTGAGCGAGGACGTCAATCTTGTAGCGTTAGCTTATACATTACAGACGGGCCGGGTGGAAATGGAGGAGCGGGCAGCCTTCATCGTGAAGGACATAAAGGATTTAACTGCTAAGCTTCGGGCGTTTACAAATGGTGAAGAAGAGATCGATGGTTGCTGGACTGGGCAAGCCATGGAGGATCAGGAGGCTGCAGAACCAACATCAACAAACAGCGAGTTGAAGAAAATGGCGGAATCATGGGTTCAAGGAAAGCGGGTCATCTGGGACGGCTTATACGGCGATCGCAAGCCGCTTAAAATCAGCGTTCCGACCTACCCGTTTGCTAAGGAGCGCTACTGGATACCGGCTCCTGAAACGAAAACCAGCACTGTGAATCATACCTTACATCCGCTTGTGCACCGCAATACGTCAGACTTTACTGAGCAGCGCTTTAGCTCTGTTTTTACAGGTAAGGAATTTTTCCTTTCTGATCATGTTGTGCAGGGACAGAAAATCTTGCCGGGTGTTGCCTATTTAGAAATAGCAAGAGAAGCAGCGGAAAAAGCTGCGGGCGATCTGGAAGATGAACAAAGAGTTGTGTCGCTTAAAGACATCGTCTGGGTCCGTCCTATCACGATAGGAAGTGAACCAAAAGAAATACATATTGGCCTTTATCCTGAAGATAACGGGGACATTTCCTTTGACATTTACAGCATTTCTGAAACTAAAGAAGAAACCCCAATGGTACACAGTCAAGGCCGTGCAGTCATTTCAGCTGAAGCGGACACCCCAGTTTTAGACCTTGCATCAATCCAGACAGAATGCAGTCTGGACACAGTAACGTCAGAACAATGCTATACGGCGTTTCGAAAGATTGGGCTTGACTATGGCGAGGGCTATCAAGGGATAGAAAAAGTGCTTGTCGGACAAGATCAATTGCTTGCCAAAATCTCATTGCCCGATTCTCTAAAAGACGGTAAGCAGCAATTTACGCTTCACCCGAGTTTGATGGATTCCGCCTTCCACTCCACAGTCGGTTTTATCGTTAGCTCAGTCAATGCTGACAGACAAGCTCATCAGCTTTCTCTCCCGTTTGCATTGCAGGAGCTTGACATTTTCAGCCCGTGTCCAGAAGAGATATGGTCTTATATTCGATACAGTTCAGATAGCAAAGCGGAGGACAAAGTCAGAAAATATGATATTGATTTATGCGATGAGAACGGGAACGTTTGTGTTCGAATGAAGGGTGCTTCGATGCGAGCACTTGATGGAGAGCAGGCCAAGCCTCAAACAGCAGCTGATTCCCCGCTGACAGGGCATACGATGATGATCCCTGCCTGGGAACCGGTTTCTCCAGATAAGGAGGGCGATGCTTCGTTTATCGGTACGCGTGCTGTTTTATGCGGCGGTACTGAAGGTGAACGGGCATTAATAAAGCAGCATTATCCTCAGGTTTCCTTTATCGATTTTCGGCCTGCAGATGACATTGATGCAATAGCAGACAAACTGCAACTGTACGGCAGCATTGACCATGTATTGTGGATTGCTCCGTCATACTCGGAGAATATGTTTAGTGAGGGACAAGAAGAGGCTGTTATTCAGGCGTTTAAGCTTGTGAAGGCATGTCTTCAATTAGGCTATGGTGAGAAACAGCTAGAATGGTCTCTTGTGACCGTCCAAGCGCAGCCGGTTACGCAACATGAGGCAGTACAACCCGCTCATGCAAGCATTCACGGACTCGCCGGCACAATCGCTAAGGAATATCCGCATTGGATAATCCGTCTTCTTGATCTTGAAGAAGGCTGCACATGGCCGGTAAAACAAATGTTTACCCTTCCTGCTGATCGTCTCGGCAATGCTTGGGCCTATCGGAATCAGCAATGGCATCAGCAGCAATTGATCCCATATCGGCACTCACCGTCAAATGACACGCTATATCGAAAAGGCGGAGTCTATGTGGTCATCGGAGGCGCTGGGTACATCGGGGCGGCATGGAGTGAGTACATGATCCGCCGCTATCAGGCGCAAATCGTTTGGATTGGACGCAGTCAAATCAATGATGCCATCAAGGCAAAAGTAGACCGTCTTTCCGCTCTTGGCCCTGAGCCTTACTATATTGCTGCCGATGCAGCGGATATGAATTCATTGCAGCAGGCTTATGATCAAGTGAAAAAGCGTTATCCTCACATTCACGGGATCGTTCACTCTGCCATGGTTTTATCTGAACAAAGCCTGGAAAAAATGACGCTGGAAGAATGTAGAGCCGGACTGGCGGCCAAGGTGGATGTCAGTGTTCAAACGGCCCAAGTGTTCCGTCAGGAGAATTTGGATTTTGTTTTATTTTTCTCTTCGCTTGTAGCCCATATCAAAAATGTGAAACAAAGCCATTATGCCTCTGGCTGCGCATTTGCAGATGCTTTTGCTCACCGTCTTTCCCAAAGCTGGGCTTGCCCTGTAAAAGTCATGAACTGGGGATATTGGGGGAACAGTGAAGCGGCTGAGGATGAACAATATGTACAGCTCATGAATCAAATTGGCTTAGGCTTAATTAAGCCTGCGGAAGGCATGAAGGCGCTGGAAGCACTGCTTTCTGGGCCAGTCAGCCAAACGGCTTTCATTCATACGACAAAACCTGTCGCAGTCGAAGGCGTGAATCAGAATGAATTCATCACCCTTTATCCCGAGCACCCTTCAGCTAACGCTGAAAGCCTGAAGGAGCGCCTGCCGAAAACAGGACAATTACAAAGAGTCACACATGAAGAGCTGGACGATCTTCTTTACAGGTTGTTGTTAGGGCAGCTGCAAACGGCCGGACTGTTTGATGGTCATAGATTATCAGTTGAACGCCTTCAACAATACAAGACTCGTGAATTTTATGAAAAATGGCTTCAGCAAAGCAGTGAATTCCTTCTGCAGCATGATTATCTTAAGAAACATGGAGATTCATTGGTGAGGAAGGATCAAGCAGAGGATATTGGGCTCCTTTGGCAAGAATGGAATGCGAAAAAAGAAAAGTGGCTCAATGACAGCAATACAAAGGCGATGGTTGTTTTAGCAGAGACCATGCTGAAAGGATTACCGGATATTTTGACAGGAAAAGTGCCTGCCACGGATATCATGTTCCCGCATTCCTCGATGGAATTGGTGGAAGGCATTTATAAGCATAACCAAGTGGCAGACTATTTTAATAAAGTGCTTGCCGATACGTTAATCGCTTACGTGGATGAACGGCTGAAGCACGATCCTGAGGCATCGATTCGCATTATGGAAATAGGCGCAGGCACAGGCGGCACGAGTGCCGGAATCTTTCAAAAACTGAAAGCCTATCAAAACCATATCAAAGAATACTGTTATACAGATCTGTCGAAAGCATTTTTGCTGCATGCTGAAAAGGAATATGGGGCGGAAAATCCGTACCTGACGTATCAGCTTTTTGACGTGGAAAAACCAATTGACCAGCAGGAAATCGAGGCTGGCGGCTATGATGTCGTCATTGCCGCTAATGTCCTTCACGCGACAAAAAATATCCGTCAAACCCTGCGGCATACAAAAGCAGTGATGAAAAACAACGGAATGCTGCTGCTGAATGAAATGGCGGGAAACAGCCTGTTCCCCCACATCACCTTTGGTCTCTTGGAAGGCTGGTGGCTGTATGAAGATCCTGCAGTGCGGATTCCCGGCTGTCCAGGCTTATATCCTAACAGCTGGAAAGAGGCACTAGAAAGCGAAGGCTTTGAATCTGTCTTCTTCCCGGCCGAAGCTGTCCATGATCTCAGTCACCAAATTGTCGCAGCCTCAAGCAATGGGCTGGTTCGCCGTATGATGATGGAAAGTGTGATCGTGCCAGAGAAAGATATGTCTCAGACATCATTTAACGAGCCAGCCAATACACAAAACATAGCTTCGGAGAAAGCGGGACAATCCAATACTGATGCTCTTAGAGAAAAAAGCACAGAATATATGAAAAAACTAATCGGAGAAACATTGAAAATTCCTGCAAGCAAAATTGAGTCATCTGAACCGCTTGAAAAGTACGGTATCGATTCTATCGTCGTTGTCCAGCTGACGAATACATTGCGTAAAGAATTAGACCATGTAAGCAGCACTTTATTTTTCGAGTACCAGACCATCGACGCGTTAGTAGAACATTTAATCAAAACAAAAACAGAAGCACTGATGAAACTGACAGGTCTTGACCGTCAAGTTCACCAACAGCCACCGGCCGCAAGCGAGAATGAATCTTCACAGAAGTCTGGACACGCCGTTAAAAGATCGCAGCGCTATCGCAAGCTTGGCTTCAGCAGGGAGAAAGAAACGCCAACACACGCTCTTGACAGCCGTGACGTTGCCATTATTGGCATATCCGGACGTTATCCTCAGGCGGAGACAGCAGAAGACTTTTGGAATAACCTAAAAGAAGGAAGAAACTGTATTGAGGAAATTCCGAAAGAACGCTGGGATTGGAGAGCCTATTACGATAAAGAAAAAGGAAAAGAAGGGTCGATTTATACGAAATGGGGCGGGTTTATCAAGGATATGGACAAGTTTGATCCATTATTCTTTCAGATTTCTCCGCTCGAAGCAGAAAGAATGGACCCTCAGGAGCGATTATTTCTGCAAACCGCTTATGCAAGTATTGAAGATGCGGGATACACGCCTGACACGCTCTGTACAAGCAGAAAAATCGGCGTCTTTGCCGGAGTCATGAACAAAAATTATCCGACCGGCTACGGCTATTGGTCTATCGCCAACAGAATATCCTATTTGCTGAATTTCCAAGGTCCGAGCCTTGCAGTCGATACTGCCTGCTCCTCTTCTCTGACAGCGATTCATTTAGCGCTGGAAAGCATTTATAGCGGATCAAGTGATTGCGCCATTGCCGGCGGTGTCAATGTAGTTGTCGACCCGGTCCATTATCAGAACTTATCTGTCATGAATATGCTCTCTACAAGTGATACATGTAAATCATTCGGCGATGATGCAGATGGATTTGTCGACGGTGAAGGCGTAGGAGCCATTGTGTTAAAGCCGCTGCAGCAAGCAATAGCAGACGGCGACCATATTTACGGGGTGATAAAGGCCAGTGCGATTAACAGCGGAGGAAAAACAAATGGATATACGGTTCCAAATCCTCATGCACAGGCACAGCTGATCAAAGAAGCGATTGAGCGCGCCAACATTCCTGCCCGGACCATCAGTTATCTGGAGGCGCACGGAACAGGCACCGCATTAGGAGATCCGATTGAGATAGCGGGATTAACAAAAGCATTTGAGGAAGATACGCAAGAAAAACAGTTTTGCGCGATTGGCTCCAGCAAATCAAATATCGGCCATTGTGAAAGTGCAGCCGGCATCGCCGGGCTGACAAAAATTCTTTTTCAGTTTAAATACGGCCAAATTGCGCCATCTTTGCATTCTCAGCGATTGAATCCAAACATTGAATTCAGCCATACTCCGTTTGTCGTTCAGCAGCATCTTGGTGAATGGAAACGCCCGGTGATTGACGGGCAAGAGGTGCCGAGACGTGCCGGATTGAGCAGTTTTGGCGCCGGAGGGTCCAATGCACATATGATTCTAGAAGAATATATTCCGAGAACAGAAGCGCAGACTCCTGAAGCTCATTCTCCTGCGTTGATTGTGCTGTCAGCGAAAAACAGGGAACGGCTGCAAGAAAAAGCGGAACAGCTGCTCACAGCCATTCAAGAAAAAAGGTACAGCGAAACAGATCTGATCAGGATCGCCTATACTTTGCAAACGGGCCGTGAAGCAATGGAGGAACGGCTGGGCTTTATAGCGGAATCATTAGAGGATCTTGAGAGAAAGCTGAACGATTTTATCGAAAACAAAGCAGACAGCCTGTACCTGGATCGCATCGATGACAACAAAAAAGCATTAGCCGTCTTATCAGCTGATGAAGATACGGAAAAAATCATAGAGGCATGGATGAGCAAAGGAAAATACACGAAACTGCTGGATCTTTGGGTGAAAGGCTTGTCTTTTGACTGGGGCAAGCTGTACGGAAGCCAAACGCCTGTCCGGATCAGTCTTCCGGCATATCCATTTGCAAAAGAACGTTACTGGGCACCAAGCCCGGCAAAGGCTCGGGCGCCTATAGAACAGAATCATGAACAGCAACCAGAAGAGCATTTCGAGGTTATGACTTTTCAAGAAGTGTGGAAAGAAGAGCCGGCAACTCTCACATCGAAACGTTTCAAAACGCTCATCTGTTTTCTGACGGATAGAGAAAAGCAAAACGCATTCGCTGCATCTGTGAAAAATGTTGATCAGGACACCAAGATCATTTTTATTTCACAGGGCGAGGTGTACAGCAAACAATCTCAAAACAGCTATCAGATTGTGCGGCAAGAACCCGTCACTTTTGAAAAAGCCTTCCAGAGCATTCAGGCGGAACATGGAGAGCCAGATGCAATCCTCTATATGTGGCCTGCGGAAGACGCGAGCTGTATAAAGGACCATTCCTGTATTGTCTATCTATTACAAAGTATGACTGCAGCAAAGCTTCACCCTTCACGGCTGCTGCTGGCAGGACGTTTTGAAAATGGTCTTGACCGGAGCTATCTGGAATCATGGATTGGCTTCGAACGTTCACTCGTGCTTGTCCTTCCACACACAAAAGTGACTGGGATCTTTCAGCCGGCAGATCAAGAATCGATGGAGGATTGGGCGCGAAAAATCTGGACGGAATTACAGGCTTCAACTGAACAAACCGTTTTGTATCAAAATGGGAAACGATGTGTGTGTCACATTGAACAGACCACGATACAACCGAACAACAGCAAATTGAAATTTGGCGGTACTTACCTAATGACAGGCGGTTTAGGAGGGCTCGGTTATTTATTCGCCAAGCATTTGGCTAAACACTATGCCGCAAACCTGATTTTGACAGGGAGGTCGCCTTTCAATGACGAAAAGCAAAAGAAATTAAAAGAATTAAAGGATCTAGGCGGCGAAGCCATGTATGCAGAAGCAGATGTTTCAGATCCTATCGCGATGGGAGACTGCGTAAAAAGAGGGAAAGATCGATTTGGTACCATCAATGGTGTTATTCATGCAGCCGGGATCGAAAGCGATTCTACTATTTTTGACAAAGAGATCGAAAGCTTCCGGCGCATCATTGAACCGAAAGTCAACGGCACGATAGCGCTTGATGAATGGCTTAAAAATGAAGCCCTTGATTTTATTTGTTATTTTTCTTCGTCTGCTGCTATTTTAGGAGATTTTGGCTGTTGTGATTATGCAATCGGGAATCGGTTCCAAATGGCTTATGCACAATACAGAAATGAGCTTCATAGCGGAAAAACGTTTGTCATCAACTGGCCTGTATGGAAGGATGGCGGAATGAAGATCGGTGATGAAGGAACAACCGATATGTACCTGAAATCAAGCGGTCAGCGCTTCTTAGAAGCCGATGAAGGCATCCGTCTATTTGAACACATCCTGTCTCAGCAGGATGCTCAGCATCTCGTGATCGCTGGCCAGTCCAGCCGGGTCAGCCGCTTTTTAGGAATGACTGAACCAGCTGTTCCGGAACCGGCCATTCAAGCACCTGCAGCACAAGAAAAAAGGGAAGAGATAAAAACGCTAAGCATTGAAAAGCGTTTAGAACACGATCTGAAAGAACATATTCACGCATTGCTTAAAATCTCAAAGGACAAGCTGAATTTGAACAAAAATTGGGCCGACTTCGGATTTGATTCGATCTATTTGGCTAAATTCTCGAATGTGCTATCAAAGCATTTCAACATCGAAGTGACACCGGCTTTATTTTTTGGCTATTCGACTTTACAAGAATTGATCGGCTTCTTCTTAACGGATCACAAAGAGCTGATCGAAGCACTTTACCGGGATGATGCATCTGAGGCACAAAAGCCCCCTGAAGCTGAAGTGGAAATTCCTGCAGCTCCCGTACCAGAAAGCAATCATAAGAGCGACAGGCAGTCTCACGCCGAGCCTATCGCCATTATCGGAATGAGTGGCAGGTTTCCTCAAGCTGACTCGATCCATGAGCTATGGGACAATCTGAAAAACGGCAAACATTGTATCTCTGACATCCCGAAAGAACGCCGCGACTGGGGTGGTGCTGACGGAGATCCAGAAAAAGCAGTCCCAAAATGGGGTGCATTTTTGAAGAACATAGACCGATTTGATCCACTGTTTTTTCAAATATCGCCTAAAGAAGCCGAAAGCATGGACCCGCGCCAGCGCATTTTTCTAGAGGAAGCATGGCACACGTTTGAAGACGCTGGCTATATGGGACATCGGATAAAAGGAAAATCCTGCGGTGTTTATGTAGGTGTGGAAGAAGGAGAATATGCGCATTTAACCGGGGATACGGATTACATTAATGGTACGCAAAACGCCACATTATCTGCGCGAATCGCATACGCATTAGATTTAAAAGGGCCTAATATGGCGTTGACAGCAGCATGTTCATCTGGACTTGTGGCGATTCATCAGGCGTGTTCAGCCCTGCGTCAAGGAGATTGTGAAATGGCTTTAGCCGGCGGCGTCAGCCTGAATATTTCTCAAATGTCTTTTGAAGCGCTGACAAGAGCTGAAATGCTTTCTCCAAATGGACAATGTAAAGTGTTTGACCAGGATGCCAATGGTCTGGTGCCAGGTGAAGCGGTAGCTGCTGTTCTCCTGAAACCATTATCAAAGGCCATTGAAGATAAAGATCACATTTATGGCTGCATAAAGGCCAGCGGTGTGAATTACGATGGCAAAACCAATGGCATTACTGCACCAAATCCTTTTAGCCAGGCAGAATTGATCGAAAACATTTATGAAAAAAATGAAATCAACCCACTCGATATTCAATATGTGATGGCGCACAGTACCGGCTCAAATCTTGGAGATCCGCTTGAGGTCCAAGCGTTAACGAGCGTGTTCAACAAATATACGAAGCAGAAGCAATTCTGCATGATCAGCTCGATTAAACCGTTAATCGGACACACATTTGCAGCGTCAGGGGTGGTTGCTTTAATCAGTATGCTGATGGCAATGAAAAACAAGACCATTCCGGCTACTCATCATTGTGAATCGGACAACCCGTATATTCAGTTTAAAGAAAGCCCGTTTGTGCTATGCAAAGAGAACCGTCCATGGATCAGGAAAAATCAGAAGCCGAGGATGGGAACAATCAGCACGACAGGAATCAGCGGCACCAATGCGCATGCAGTCATTGAAGAATACATCCCGGATGAGCAGCCGATCACACAACGGCATAAAGAGTCAGCTGAATCCCCGCAGGTCATCGTGCTTTCAGCCCAAAATGACGATCGGCTTCAGGATGCTGTCAGCAGCATGATTGCGTATCTAGACCAGAATCAAAACCTTTCTTTACCTGATGTTGCATATACACTTCAGGCGGGGAGAAAAGCCATGGAAGCAAGGCTCGCGATTGTTGTGAACAATCAGGAGCAATTGGTGCGAATATTGAAGGAATATGCGGAAGCAATGAAGAATGGTGGGGTATCAGGCCAACAGGCATCTCTTTATACAGGACATACGGAAGGGATGATAGAAGAACAGGATGAAGCAGTCCTGCAAATTCTCGCAAAAGAAAGAAATTTGGAAAACATTGCGGAATGTTGGGTGAAAGGATATCAGATTCCTTGGGAGCTCCTTCATGAAGGTGATGACGTTCGGATGCTCCCTTTACCTGGCTATCCATTTGCAAGGGAGCGGTATTGGGTTTCGTCAGGCAATCATCAATCAGAGGCCGCTAAACCGCATACACAAGACATGAAAAAAAAGGTTGACGAGCCTAATGGGGAAACGCACATGCAAAAGATCATTGTTCAATTTTTAGCACGAGAGTTGGGCATATCTGAGGATCGCATCAATTTCAAAAGAAACTTTCTGGATTATGGGATGGATTCAATTCTTGGCCGAAAATTGATGCGTCATATCGAAAAAACCACGCAGATGAAGATGACCGGCCGGGAAATCCTTGAATGTCAGACAGTCCAAACTCTATCCGCTCATTTGGCATTAAAAGCAGAAAGACAGAATCAAAGCGCGGCAGCACATCAAACAAAGGGCACGTATACAGACGAGCAAATCATCGGATTGATGCAAGGGGTGGCGCAAGGAAAATTGGATTTTAAGAGTGTGCAAAACATCATAGAAGGGAGTAAATCGTATGAATCATAAAGAAATTCTCGATGCCTTCAGATCAGGAGAATTAACCATTTCTGAGGTAGAAGAACATCTTCAAGGCAAGAAGCGGCAGTTGAAAAGCCCGCTTTCAGAAGGACAAAAAGGACTGTGGATGCTTCAGAAAATGTCTCCTGATATGAGTGCATATAATATTCCTTTATGCTTTCGCATCAGCAAACGAATACATGCAGAGACGTTCAAGAAAGCCCTTCTGTTTGTGCAGAGACAATATCCTGTTTTAACCAGTGTGATTCAAGAGGAGAATGGCATTCCATTTCAATCGGTTCAGTCGTCAGAAGCTCTTTGTTTTGAGGAAGAGGATATTTCAGCGATCAAATCAGCAGAGATATTGCCTTTTCTAAAAGAAAAAGCAAAAGAACCTTTTCATTTGGAAACTGGTCCGTTATTGCGCACACATCTTTTTCATCGATCAAAAGAAGAATGCATTGTGCTCATAACGATTCACCATATCATATTTGACGGTGTGTCGATGCTGACATTGATATCGGAACTTTTTAAGGCGTATCAAGAATTAGTGAATGGGACTGAGCCCGTGCCGCAGCCGCTAACAGCTGATTATTACGATTTTGTCGATTGGGAAACCCGGATGCTGAATAGCAGAGAAGGGGAAGAGCATCTCGCTTACTGGAAAGAACAGTTGTCTGGGAATCTGCCAGTTCTTGATCTTCAAGCTGACCGCCCGCGGTCTTCAGCACGAAAATTCAAGGGGCAAGCATATAAAAGCTTGCTCCCTCATCACCTGAGAAATCAAATCAAATCGTGTGCCCGCACCAATCATGTGAATGAATCGGTTGTGTTTTTCTCCATTTACAAGGTCCTGCTGCATCACTATACAAAACAAAAAGATATCATTGTCGGCGTTCCGACAATGGGGCGGCATGAAGATAGCTTTGAAACCCTTATCGGTTACTTTATCAACATGATGGCTGTTCGAAGCAAGAATATCGGATCTATGCCATTTACAGCATTTATTCGGGAACTGCAGCTGACAATGGCTGACGGTCTGGACCATGCGGCATATCCGTTCCCAGCATTGGTAAGAGAGCTGAATGTAGACCGCTCGGCCACGGATTCGCCGGTTTTTCAAACAGCCTTTCTGTACCAAAACTTCTTTCAGACAACAGGCTTGCAAAAAGCGCTTGAACCATATCAAACGCTTGGCATTGAATATATTGAGGATATTCGGCAAGAGGGAGAATTTGAGCTGGCACTCGAGATATATGAGCAAGAAAATGAAACAGTGCTTCACCTTTTGTACAACCCTGATCTATATGAATTGTCCTTCATTGAAAGCATGATGGAGAACTATATGAAGCTCGCGCAACACATAATGGAGGATCCGTCTTTGCCGCTTGAAACCTACTCTTTACAGTTACATCAAGAACAAAACAGTTTACTGGAACAATGGAATGCGACAAGCACAAACACGCCAAATGACAAGTGTATACATGAAGTGTTTGAGGAAAAAGCGAAACAAACCCCGGATGCGGTTGCTGTGATTTTCGAAGACAGGTCTCTTACATATAAAGAAGTAGATGAAAAAAGCACATCTTTGGCAATCTATCTTCAACATCAGGGGGTTGGACCTGAACACCCTGTTGGAATTTGTGCAGAGCGTTCGTTTGATATGATCATCGGGATTTTAGGAATACTGAAAGCCGGCGGAGCGTATGTGCCGTTAGATCCAAGCTTCCCGCAAGAACGGTTGAAGTACATGCTCAAAGACAGTCAGGCATCCATTGTCCTGACCCAACCTAACGTTCATCATACGATCAGCGGATTAATTGGCAGCCATGTAAAAGCTATCAATATCGAGTTGGCTTGCCGGAATGATTATACAGATCAGCAAAGCAGCGGTTTAAAACGGGAAGTAAAACCGGAGCATCTCGCTTATATCATTTACACATCGGGAAGCACTGGACAGCCTAAAGGGGTTATGGTCGAGCATAGGAGCATTATGAATACCCTAAATTTTCTTGAATCTCACTATCCCGTGACTGCTGAGGATGCATATTTACTGAAGACGAACTATGTGTTCGATGTATCGATCTCGGAATTATTTGGATGGTTTATCGGAAACGGCCGCCTTGTGATTCTTCCGCCTAATGGAGAGAAATCACCGCAGCAGTGCATGGATTATATTGAAAAATACAAAGTGAGCCATATTAATTTTGTACCGGCTATGCTCCATGTTTTTTTAGAAACGGCGAAAGACAACAAGCAGTTCACAGAGGATGGACCGCTCAAGTATATGATGGTTGCAGGTGAAGCTTTCCCTAAAGAATTAGTGAAAAAGGCGGTATCAATCTTTAAAAACTGCCGTGTTGAAAATATTTACGGACCTACGGAAGCCTCCATTTATGCTGCGTATTTCGGATGTGGAAACGGGGATATTGCAAGTCACCATACGCCGATTGGAAAACCTGTCTCCAATGTGAAACTTTATATTGTGGACCAGCATTTGATGCCTGTGTCGATTGGAAAGCCTGGTGAGCTTTGCATCGCGGGAGCCGGCTTGGCAAGAGGCTACTATAATAAGCCTGGCCTCACGGCTGAAAAATTTATTGACAATCCATTTGAACCAGGGACCAAGCTTTATAAATCAGGTGATTCAGCAAGATGGCTTCCTGACGGCAACATAGAATATTTAGGTCGGATTGACAGCCAGGTCAAAATACGCGGTTTTCGCGTCGAACTGGGCGCAATAGAAACAAAGCTGAGTGAATATCCGGGCATTTTAGATCAGGCGGTCGTGGTGAAGCAGCTGGAAGGCCATCAACAGCTCGCTGCTTATTATACAGAGGAAAGCGGCCATTCCTCTGCAGATCCAAAAGAGTTGCGCCGTCATCTAAAATCCAGTCTGCCGGAATATATGATACCTTCACACTTTATCCGCTTAGATGAGCTGCCGTTATCGCCTAGCGGGAAAGTGAACCGTAAAGAACTGGAAAAACGCGAGATCGTTTTCAATAAAAAGAAACCAAATCGCTTGCGGTTAACGGAAATAGAGGATCAGGTGCTTCGCATTTGGGAGGAAACGCTCAAGGTCAGCGGATTTGGACCGGAAGACGGATTTTTCGATGCGGGCGGTGATTCGCTTCTGGCTGTAGCTGTGGCTGAACGAATCAAAAAAGAATTGGATTGTGAATTTAGTGTTACCGAGCTATTCGAATATTCCACGATCCGTGCAGTAAGCCAATACATTTTGGAGATGAAAAACTCAGAAAAAGCCATAACTCGAAATGAAGACGAAGGTGATCTCAAAAGAGATGGAAAATACCAGCAGCAGACGATCCCTCCTTATTTTGACGATAGTGTTGCGATTGTGGGGATATCCTGCCAATTTCCGGGTGCGAAACATCATCATGATTTTTGGAATCACATCAAGGAAGGCAAAGAAAGCATTCAGTTCTTCTCTGAAGAAGAGCTTCGCGAAAACGGAGTTCCGGAAGAATTGATTCAACATCCTGACTATGTGCCTGTGCAATCTGCGATCGAGGGTAAAGACTTATTCGACCCTGGTTTCTTTCAAATTTCTCCGAAAGATGCTGAGTATATGGACCCTCAGCTCCGCCTCTTATTACTGCATTCCTGGAAAGCGATTGAGGATGCAGGATATGTGGCAAAGGAGATTCCGGGCACAAGTGTATATATGTCTGCGAGCAACAATTCATACAGAACGTTATTGCCGAAGGAGGCAACAGAAGGGCATGAATCACCGGATGGCTATGTCTCATGGGTTTTAGCTCAAAGCGGAACCATCCCGACGATGATCTCACATAAGCTCGGATTAAAAGGGCCAAGCTACTTTGTTCATTCTAATTGCTCTTCATCACTAGTCGGCTTGTATCAGGCATACAAAAGCCTGACATCAGGCGAATCTCAATATGCGCTTGTCGGAGGCGCGACATTGCACGCTCAATCAGCGATCGGCTACGTACACCAAAACGGATTGAATTTTTCAAGCGACGGTCATGTTAAGGCGTTTGATGCTTCAGCGGATGGAATGGCCGGAGGTGAAGGCGTAGCGGTTATCCTGCTGAAAAAAGCTGTGGATGCCATAAAAGACGGAGACCATATTTATGCCATTATGCGCGGAATAGGCATTAATAATGATGGGGCAGATAAGGCAGGCTTCTACGCGCCAAGTGTAAAAGGCCAAACAGAAGTGATACAGCATGTATTGGATCAAACCAACATCCATCCTGAAACGGTCAGTTATATTGAAGCGCACGGAACGGGAACGAAATTAGGCGATCCTATTGAATTGTCTGCTTTAAATAAAGTGTACAAGCAATACACCGACAAAACACAATTTTGCGGAATTGGTTCAGTGAAAACGAATATCGGCCATTTAGATACGGCTGCTGGGTTAGCCGGATGCATTAAAGTTGCGATGAGCTTATACCATAATGAACTTGCACCGACTATCAACTGTACGGAGCCGAATCCGAATATAAACTTTGAAAGCTCTCCCTTTTATGTTGTCCGCGAACGAGAGCCGTTAAAGAAAAGTGAAGGTGTCCACCGGGCGGCTCTGAGTTCATTCGGTCTTGGCGGCACTAACGCCCATGCTATATTTGAGCAATATGAAAACCTTTCTGCATGGGCAGGGAACGAAGGCGATCAGCCCTATATCATTCCTGTATCAGCAAAAAATAGTGAACGGCTCCAAGCATACGTAAAGGAGCTGCTGACCTATATCAGTCAAAACAAGCAAACGCATATCTCTCTAAGAGATTTTGCATACACCTTCCAGGTCGGACGGGAAGCAATGGACAGCAGGGTCGTTTTTATAGCGAACGATCTGGAAGAATGGAAACAGCAGCTGGAAGCTTTTGTGAATGGAAAGCCGCTCGCAGAAGGCTATATTCAAGGAGAAAAAACGAGAATGACATCCGCTGAACAGTTGCTTGGAAACGCTGAAGCGGAAGAACTGGCTGCATCACGGATATCAAAAGAAGAATTGAAAAAGCTTGCCGAGATGTGGGCAAAAGGCTTTCACGTTGAATGGCGGAGGCTTTACCAAAATACGACGCCGCGCCGCATCAGCTTGCCGACATACCCTTTTGCTGAAGAACGGTACTGGCCTGAAAGCGGCACCGGCGCTATCACAACAATTGAACCATCGCGTTTGCATCCTTTGGTGCACCATAATACATCGATTCTGTCAGAGCAGCGGTTCAGCTCCACCTTCACAGGACAAGAGTATTTTATTGCCGAGCATATCATTAAAGGCATGGCGATTTTGCCGGCGGCGGTCACGCTTGAAATGGCAAGAGCCGCTATAGAACAAGGAATTGGCGAATTGGAGGATCATGAAACCGGAATCAGGCTGAAAAATGTCGTGTGGGTTCGTCCGGTTGTAGCAGGAGATGAGCCGGTTCACGTAAACATCGGACTTTATGATGAAGACGGCGGACACATTCTTTATCGGATGTATGGTGAGCCGGAATCTGTTGATGCAGGACCAGTTGTATATAACCAGGGTATAGCGGAATTGATGCAGGTAAAGCAAGAAAAAGCGCTGGATCTTGCTGAGATCAAGACCCGATGTGATCAAAGCAGAATGGACGCTGCCTTGTTTTATGAAGGAATGATCGGCGCCGATTACGGTCCCGGTTACAAGTGTGTAGAGACCGTATATAAAGGCGACGGCCAGCTGCTTGCTAAATTATCACTGCCGGAATCTGTCATGCATACGTTGGCCGATTATGTTCTTCATCCAAGTGTAATGGACGGGGCGTTACAGGCGGCTGAATATTTGCAAAACGTCGTCAGAGCGGAGCTGTCAGATAGTAAAGACTTTAAGGCAGCACTGCCGTTTGCCCTGGAGGAGCTTGAGGTCTTTCATCAAAGTGTCACTGACATGTGGGTTTATGTTCAATTCAACGCGAAAAATAAACCAGGGGATCTGATACAGAAAGTCGATATTGATCTATGCGATGAGCATGGCACGATTTACGTGCGGATGAAAGGATTTTCGACGAGAGTGATGGAGGCTGATATACAAACCGAACCATCAAAAATAAACGCTGAAACTTTATTGCTTCAGCCCGTTTGGCAAGAACAAAAGGCAGCTGAAGGCGCGGCGGCAAAAAAATATGCAGATCATCTCGTGTTCCTATGTGAAAGTGACAATGAGACGAGAAAACAGATTGAAGCAGCGATCGAGGATGTCCATGTATATAGCTTGGAAGCAAGGCCTTCTTCAGTGGATGGGCGTTTCCATTCTTATACGGAACAAGTGTTTAAGAAGGTACAAGAGATCACTCGCACGAAACCGATAGGCGGCATTCTCATTCAGATCGTAACCTTTGCCGAAGGAGAACAGCAATTGTTTTCAGGGTTGACTGGACTGCTAAAAACGGCCGAGCAGGAAAATGCCAAACTAACCGGCCAAATGATTGAAGTCAGCAGTGAAGAAAGTGGAGAAGGCATAGCTGGCAAACTGATAGAAAATCAAATGAGCAGCGATTCATATATCAAATATCACAACGGTACACGATACATTGCTGATTGGCGTGACATCAAAACGGCAAACCAAGACATCAGCAAGCCGTGGAAAGATGATGGCGTTTATCTCATTACAGGTGGTGCCGGAGGCTTAGGCCTTATTTTTGCAAAAGAAATCACGGAACAAACGAAGAATGCGACAGTGATTCTGACAGGCCGCTCGCCTCTTAGCGAAAGTAAAAGCAATAAGCTTAAAGAGCTTCACGGCAAGGGGGCTGAGGTCACCTATCAGCAAACAGATGTTACCGATAAGATTGAAGTCTACCAGCTTATTGACAGAATTCAGAAAATATACGGCCGTCTGGACGGCATTCTTCACAGCGCGGGAATCATCAAAGACAGCTACATGGTCAATAAATCAGCCGAAGACCTGCACGACGTACTGGCGCCTAAAGTAAAAGGACTTGTTTACCTAGACGAAGCAAGCAAGGATTTGCCGTTGGACTTCTTTATTCTCTTTTCATCACTTTCTGGAAGTTTAGGAAGCATCGGTCAGTCTGACTATGCGGCTGCCAATGTATTTATGGATATGTATGCAAGCTATCGAAATAGACTTGCCGACCTCAGCCAGCGGCACGGGAAGACACTTTCTGTAAACTGGCCGTTATGGAGCGAGGGCGGCATGAAGGTCGATCAAGAAACAGAGAAAAGACTTGTGCAAATGGCCGGGATTGTTCCTATGAGAGCAGAAAAAGGAATTCAGGCATTATATCAAGCGTTTCATTCCGAAGCAAACCAAGTAATGGTGATCGAAGGCGATGTGCAGAAGATAAAACAAAACATGCTGGCAAAAACCGCCTCGGCACCTATGGAAAAGAAGGAAACAGAGAGCATGACTGAACAAGCAAAGAACATTGATACAGACAATTTGCTGGATAAAGTAAAGGCGATGTTAAAGCGGGAGGTCGCCAAGCTGTTAAAGGTTAAGCTTGAAACGATTGATGATCATGCCGAGATGACGGTGTATGGATTTGATTCTATCTCAATGACGGAATTCACCAACCATATCAATCGCGCCTATAAATTAGAGCTGACGCCAACCGTCTTTTTTGACCACCCGACGATTCATGCGTTTGGCAAGCATTTGTCAGAAGAATATCAAGCGGTGTTTGCGAAGACATTTGCTGTGCGCGCAGCATCGGCCCAGGTTCAGCCTGCTGCCAAACAGGAGCAAGCCTTACATGTCAAAGCTAAAAGACGCCGGAAGCAGCAAGTCACGCTGCCAAACGCCGCACAGAGTGATGCTGGGCATGAGCCTATTGCCATTGTGGGCATTAGCGGGATTTTCCCTATGGCGAAAGATGTTGATGCATACTGGAAGATCTTAAAAGAGGGCAAAGACTGCATGACGGAAATTCCGAAAGACCGCTGGGATTGGCGGGAATATGAAGGTGACCCGGCGAAGGAAGTCAATAAAACGAACGTAAAATGGGGCGGTTTTATTGACGGAATTGCAGATTTTGATCCATTATTCTTCGGCATTTCCCCGCGTGAAGCGGAACAAATGGAACCTCAGCAGCGCTTACTGTTGACTTACGCCTGGAAAGCGATCGAAGATGCAGGATATTCGGCGAAACGTCTGTCTGGCACAAAAACAGGCGTCTTCATCGGAACGGGAAATACAGGATACAGCTCCCTTTTGTCAAAAGCCAACTCGGCAGTAGAAGGCTCAGCGGCGGCCAATACAAGCCCTTCAGTCGGTCCGAACCGGGTCAGTTATTTTCTTAATCTGCATGGGCCGAGCGAACCGATTGATACAGCTTGCTCCAGCTCATTGGTGGCTATCCATCACGCCATCTCCTCAATTGAGGAAGGCACTTGTGACATGGCATTGGCCGGCGGCGTGAATACAATTATCCTTCCTGAGGTGTATATCAGCTTTGATAAAGCGGGGGCACTGAGTAAAGAAGGAAAATGCAAAACGTTTTCGAATCAAGCCGATGGTTTTGCCCATGGAGAAGGGGCCGGCATCCTGTTCTTGAAAAAATTAAAAGCGGCTGAAGAAGCGGGAGACCACATTTACGGAGTCATAAAAGGCAGCGCAATCAATCACGGCGGCCGTGCAGCATCTTTAACGACGCCTAATCCGAAGGCGCAGTCGGATGTCATTCAGTCGGCATATGAAAAAGCGGGAATCGATCCGAAAACCGTAACCTACATTGAAGCGCACGGAACCGGGACGGAGCTTGGAGATCCGGTTGAAATTAACGGATTGAAATCAGCTTTTAAAGCACTGGGTGTGAATGAAGGAGATCCATCAGCCAATCCTTATTGCGGATTAGGGTCTGTGAAGACAAACATCGGCCACTTATCGCTGGCAGCCGGTGCAGCAGGGATCATTAAAATATTATTGCAGCTTAAGCACAAAACCTTAGTGAAAAGTCTTCACTGCGAAACCGTGAATCCGTACATTCAGCTGAAAGACAGTCCGTTCTATATCGTACGGGAAACGGAAGAATGGAAAGCGATGAAAAATGAACGGGGAGAAGAGCTGCCTCGCCGAGCAGGTGTCAGTTCATTTGGGATCGGCGGCGTAAACGCCCACATGATTATTGAGGAATATATTCCAGAAGCAGCCGATGAGATTATACCGTCCATCACACCTGAACATCCGGGTATCTTCGTTTTATCGGCTAAAAACGAAGCGCGGCTAAAAGAATATGCACAGCAGCTGGCAGATGCGATTGATAAGGAAACATATAGTGACGTAAATCTCACCCGCATCGCTTATACACTGCAAGCCGGACGGGATGCGATGGAAGAACGTCTCGGGATTATTTCTGGTTCCATTGAGGATTTACAGCAAAAGTTAAAAGACTTTGCAGCAGGCAAAAGCGATGTGGAGGATTTATTTAGAGGCAGGATTGATAAAGGCACGTTGCAAATGCTGACAGAGGACGAAGAGATTCAAGAAGCCGTTGAAAAATGGATGGAACGGGGAAAGTACGCAAAACTGCTTGAGTTATGGGTAAAGGGGCTTGATGTAGACTGGACGAAACTGTATGGCGAGAATCTACCAAAGCGCATCAGCTTGCCGACATATCCTTTTGCAAAAGACCGTTATTGGATCTCTGATCATATTCAAAAAAGCGGCAGCCCTGAAGCAAACAAAGCAGCCTCCCGCCTTGGCGGAGCTGTGCTCCATCCATTAATGCATCAAAACACATCGAACCTCTCGGAACAAAGATTTAGCTCCATCTATACGGGAGAAGAATTTTTCCTTGCCGATCATGTTGTCAAAGGCCAACGGATCTTGCCGGGAGTGGCACATCTTGAATTGGCGCGAGCGGCTGTCGAACAGGCAGCAGAGGTACAAGGTGTTCCGTGCACCATGAAGCTAAAGAATGCGGTTTGGGTGCGGCCTATTGTTGTAGAGGATCAGCCGCAGCACGTACACATCAGGCTTTTACCGGGAGAAAATGGTGAAATCTCTTATGAAATCTACGGTAATCCAGACGCTGCAGGCGAACAGTCAATCGTCTATAGCCAAGGCAGTGCTGTAATAAGTCCTGCTGAAAACCTGCCGGTGGTTGACTTGCAATCCTTGCGGGAGCAGTGTCAGCAAAGCGATTTCAGCGTTACTGAAGTATATGACACCTATCAAATGATCGGTTTTGAATATGGTCCTGCTTACCGCGGGATGAAAAAAATCTATACAGCTGAACATTTTGTTTTAGCAAGATTGTCATTGCATCCGTCTGCTTTAGATACGCTCAGCCAATACAACATGCATCCGGGGTTGATGGACTCTGCTTTGCAGGCATCGAGCATTTTAACAGGCGCGGGGGATAACCAGCTGACACTGCCTTTTGCGGTCCAAGAGCTTGAAGTCTTCGGAGCATGCTCTTCAGAAATGTGGGTATATGCAAGATACAGTCAAGGCAGTAAGGCAACTGATAAAGTACAAAAACGGGATATTGATATGTTAGATGAGAACGGCAATGTTTGCGTACGGATGAAAGGATTGTCTTTCAGGGCAGCTGAAGGCGGCTCTGGATCGGCAAAACCTGATCAAACGCTGGAAACCCTGATGTTTGAAGAACAATGGGTGCCTAAGGCTTGTGAAAAAGAAAATCCTGAGCCTCATTACGAACGGCACATTGTCATGCTTTGTGACATGAATGGCCTCTCAAAAGACAGCATTGAATCAAGAATGATAGGAGCGGAATGCATCGTTTTGGAGTCTTTCCGCGAAGGACTGGCAGAGAGATTCCAAGATTATGCCGAACAAGCGCTTGAGACAGTACAGAGCCTTCTCAAAAGCAAGCCGCAGGGCAATGTCCTGATCCAGCTTCTAACTTCTGCCCAAAGAAAACAGTACTCATTCTCAGGGCTATCGGCGCTCCTTAAAACCGCCAGCCTGGAGAACAAAAAATTGATCGGCCAGACGATTGAGATCGATTCAAACGAAAACATTGAAAGTGTGATAGAAAAACTGAAAGAGAATAAAAGACACGCAGGAGATCAGCACATCAAATATGAAACTGGCAAACGGTACATCAATGAATTACGTGAATTGCAAATGGCTGATCAGGACATAAGCCTGCCGTGGAGAGATAAGGGTGTATACCTCATCACCGGCGGTGCAGGAGGACTCGGGTTTATTTTTGCAAAAGAGGTTGCTCGTCAAGCCGAACAGCCTGTGCTCATTCTGACAGGCAGATCTGCGTTGAATCCGGATCAGCAGGTACAGCTAAACGAACTTCAGCGCTTAGGGGCTCGCGCAGAATACAGACGGATTGATGTGACACAAGCAGAGGAAGCCTCCGAGCTCATCACAAGCATCACATCTGATTACGGGGACTTGAATGGCGTCATTCACAGCGCAGGGCTGATTAAAGATAACTATCTCGTGAACAAAACCAATGAAGAGCTGACACAAGTTCTTGCACCTAAGGTAAAAGGACTTGTGAATGTGGATGAGGCAACCGAGCATCTCGCATTAGATTTCTTTATCCTCTTTTCTTCAATATCAAGTGTTGCCGGCAGCGTAGGGCAGGCGGATTATGCGATGGCTAACGCGTTTATGGACAGCTATGCAGCTTATCGAAATGCGCTTGTGACCGCCATGTACAGGCACGGGCAAACGTTGTCGATCAATTGGCCGCTCTGGAAAGAAGGCGGCATGCGCGCGAATAAAGAAATTGAAAACATGACTTTGAAAAACACAGGTGTGACTCCAATGCGGACCGAGACCGGCATTCAGGCGCTGTATAAAGGTTTGGCATTTGGCAAAGATCACGTCATCGTCATGGAAGGGTTCAGAGACATGATGAGGGAAAAGTTGACTCAAAAACCGTCTTCTGATGATGTTCCAATGAAAACAGTGCAGGTACCGGTGACATCGGAAGCAAGAATCGACCAAGACAGTTTGTTTGACCATATTCAAGAAGCTTTAAAGCAAGCAATCTCTCAATTGCTCAAAATCAAACCTGAAGAGATTGACCCGGATATGGAATTTAATCAATATGGATTTGATTCGATAACGTTGACTGAATTTGCAAATACACTGAATGAGCAGTACAAGCTGGATCTCACGCCTACGATCTTCTTCGAACATGCAACTGTTTATGCATTTGCAGCGTATCTGTCAGAAGAATATCCAAATGCCTTTACAGTTCAAACGCCTGTCAAAGCTGATCAGCCTTTACAGCCTGTAGAAAAAAACATAAAAAACATGACATTTTCAGCTGAAAACCGCTTTGCAAAACCTTCGGTAACGCCAGTGCAAAAGGCAGCTGATCACGGGCCTGAGCCTATTGCGATTGTGGGGCTGAGCGGCGTTTTTCCGAAGGCAAAGGACATCGAGGAATACTGGAAGAATCTGAAAGCGGGCGTAGATTGTATTACAGAGGTTCCAAAAGACCGCTGGGATTGGCAGGAGTATTACGGAGACCCTCTAAAAGAAGCGAATAAAACAAACGTCAAATGTGGCGGTTTTATAGATGAAGTAGCTGACTTTGATCCATTGTTCTTCGGCATATCTCCGCTTGAGGCGGAACAGATGGAGCCTCAGCAGCGCCTGTTAATGACCTATGCGTGGAAGGCGATAGAAGAAGCGGGATACTCAGCGCGAAGCCTGTCAGGAACCAAAACGGGTATCTATATCGGGACTGGAAACACGGGGTACAGTTCGCTTTTGTCAAATGTAGACATCGAAGGCTCGGCAGCTGCGAACATGAGTCCTTCTGCAGGACCGAATAGAGTCAGTTATTTTCTGAACATTCATGGACCGAGCGAACCGATCGACACTGCATGCTCAAGCTCTTTGGTCGCCATTCATCATGCGGTTTGCGCAATTGAAAACGGAAACTGTGAAATGGCGATTGCAGGAGGTGTCAACACAGTTGTAACACCTCAAGGCCATATCGCCTATGATAAGGCCGGGGCGCTGAGCAAAGAAGGAAGATGCAAAACATTTTCTGATAGAGCCGATGGATTCGCAGTCAGTGAAGGTGCCGGCATTCTCTTCCTGAAAAAGCTGACAGCGGCTGAACGAGACGGTGATCATATTTACGGTGTCATCAAAGGAAGTGCGGTAAACCACGGAGGCCGCGCAAATTCTCTGACGACTCCTAATCCGAAGGCTCAGGCGGATGTCGTGAAAACAGCATATGAAAAAGCGGGAATTGATCCAAGAACCGTGACCTATATTGAAGCGCATGGAACTGGAACAGAGCTTGGTGATCCAGTAGAAATCAACGGCTTAAAAGCGGCATTTAAAGAGCTGTATGAAAAAACGGGAGACCCGGCAGTTCGTAGCGGTCATTGCGGACTTGGATCTGCAAAGACAAACATCGGTCACTTATCGCTCGCCGCCGGTGTGGCGGGTGTCATTAAAGTGTTATTGCAGCTGAAACATAAGACGCTTGTAAAGAGTTTGTACAGTGAAACGATAAATCCGTATATCAGACTGGAGGACAGCCCGTTTTATATTGTGCAGGAATCCAGAGAGTGGCAGGCGCTGCAGGATGAAGCCGGCCGAGAGCTGCCGCGCCGCGCCGGCGTCAGTTCATTTGGCATAGGCGGCGTCAATGCCCACGTGGTCATTGAGGAATATATTCCAAAAGAAGCAACTCATTCTGCACAAGCGCCAGCTGTGACAGCACAACATCCGGGCATCTTTATCTTGTCGGCAAAGGATGAAGATCGTCTAAAAGACCAAGCCCGGCAATTAGCAGACTTTATCAGCAGTCAATCTATTACATCTCGTGATCTCACTGATATTGCCTACACACTCCAAGTGGGGCGTGATGCAATGGAGGAGAGATTAGGGATCATCGCTGTCTCGGCAGGGGACTTGCTGAAAAAACTGAACCTCTTTATCACTGGACATGCAAGTGCGAAGTACATGTCAGGCAGAGCAGACAAAGGGATCGTACAGACATTGAGATCAGATGATGAAATACAGAAAATCCTCAATAACAGCTGGGAGCCCGTGATATATGAAAGACTGCTTGAATTATGGATAAAAGGCATGGAAATAGATTGGAGTAAACTGTATGGCGGCAAACAGCCGAAACGCATCAGTCTCCCAACCTATCCATTTGCAAAAGAACGCTACTGGATAACGGATATGAAAGAGGAAGCAGTCACACATCATGCAGCACCTAGTGTCGAAACAGTAGCTTTGCACCCATTAGTACAGTCCAACACATCCGATCTATCAGAGCAGCGTTTCAGCTCGACCTTTACAGGTGCTGAGTTCTTTTTCACCGATCATAAGGTGAAGGGAAGCCCGGTCATGCCGGGTGTGGCATATATTGAGATGGTTCATGCTGCCGTTACGAGATCAGTGAGAGGAATCATAGAGACACAATCTGTTGTTCACATCAAAAATGTTGTGTGGGTGCAGCCAATTGTGGCGGATGGCCAGCCTGTTCAAGTCGATATCAGTCTGGATCCCCAGCAGGACGGTGAGATTGCTTTTAACATCTTTACAGAGGATGCGCACAATGGGCGGAAAATACACTGTCAAGGCAGTGCTGCAATCAGCGGGGCAGGAGACATTCCAGTTCAGGATATCAGCGAGCTTCAAGATCAATGCTGCCTAAGCACACTCTCACACGAGCAATGTTATGAATTATTTAAGGCGATCGGCATTAAATACGGACCTGGTTTTCAAGGAATAGATCGGCTTTATATCGGCCGCAATCAAGCCCTGGCAGAGCTTTCCCTGCCTCCTGGTATATCTCACACGCTGGACGAATTCGTTCTTCATCCAAGTATGGCAGACTCTGCTTTACAAGCGTCAATCGGGTTGAAGTTGAATTCCGGCGACGAACAGCTTTCTCTGCCTTTTGCGCTGCAAGAGCTAGAAATATTCAGTCCGTGTACAGATAAAATGTGGGTGTCTGTCACATCTCGTCCAAATGAGGACAGAATACAGAAACTGGATATGGATCTATGTGATGAACAAGGCCGAGTGTGTGTACGAATCAAGGGTATTTCCTCAAGGGTACTGGAAGAAATACAACCGCAAGATGAGCCGAAGTCAATAGATATCAAGGCATCTCTTGATGGAGCGCTTCTTATGGCGCCGGTATGGGATCAAGTACAACTGGAGAAGAACAGCATTCCGCCTGCTGATGAGCGTGTTGTCATCCTTGGAGGGGATCACAACAGCAGAACAGCTGTTCAAAGGCAGTTCCCGTTTGCCGAGGAGCTGTATATTGAGCCGAGCGCATCGATTCATGAGATTGGGAGCCAGTTTGAAACACTCGGATCGTTTGACCATATTGTGTGGCTGTCCCCTTCCCGTGTGACAGAAAGTGAAGCCGGCGACGAAATGATTGAAGCCCAAGATCAAGGCGTGAATCAAATGTTCAGGCTCATTAAGGCAATGCTCTCTTTAGGCTATGGAGAGAAGAAGATGAGTTGGACGGTCGTGACGGCAGATACGCAATGTGTTGATCAGTATGATATTGTCGACCCGGTCGACGCCGGTGTACACGGTCTGATTGGTTCGATGGCAAAAGAATATCCAAATTGGCAGACAAAGCTGATCGATGTCAGGAAGCATGAGGATTTGCCGGTGTCTGAGATCGTTTCCTTGCCAATTGATCAAGAAGGGAATACTTGGGCCTATCGAAATCAGCACTGGCATAAACTGCGTTTGATTCCAGTGCACAACAATCAACCAGTGCATACGAAGTATAAGCACGGAGGCGTTTATGTCGTCATAGGCGGCGCAGGCGGTATTGGCGAAGCTTGGAGCGAATATATGATCAGAACATACCAGGCACAGATTGTTTGGATTGGCAGAAGGAAAATGGATACAGCGATTCAAAGTAAGCTGGACAGACTTGCGCGTCTAGGGTCAGCCCCATTTTACATTCAAGCTGATGCGGCTAACCGCGAGGAATTAGAGCATGCTTATGAAACAATCAAACAAACGCATCGAGAAATCAACGGCATTATACATTCTGCGATTGTCTTGCAAGACCGAAGCCTGATGAATATGAGTGAGGACTGCTTCAGAAACGTTCTTGCTGCAAAAGTTGATGTAAGTGTGCGAATGGCACAAGTTTTCCGGCATGAACCACTGGACTTTGTTTTGTTTTTCTCTTCCGTACAATCGTTTGCGAGAGCTTCCGGACAAAGCAATTACGCTGCCGGCTGCAGTTTTAAGGATGCTTTTGCACAGCGGCTTTCTCAAGTATGGCCTTGTACAGTAGCCGTGATGAATTGGAGTTATTGGGGAAGCGTCGGTGTTGTTTCCTCACCGGAATATCAGAAGAGAATGGCTCAGGCAGGCATTGGTTCGATTGAAGCCCCTGAAGCGATGGAGGCATTGGAATTGCTGCTTGGGGGACCGCTGAAGCAGCTAGTGATGATGAAAATGGCAAACGAAACGAATGATGAAGCGGAACAGATAGAAGAAACAATTGAAGTGTACCCGGAAACTCATAGCTCCGCCATTCAAAAGCTGCGAAGCTATCACCCGGGTGACAGCACAAAGATTCAACAACTGTTATAGGAGGGGAAACGCCAATGCTGAACACAGAAGACATTCTCTGTAAAATGCTTTTCGCACAATTGCAGTCCATAGGTTTTTTCACAGAACGTAAATCCCAGCCGGTATTGGAGAATTTCTATGGCAGATGGTTTGAAGAAAGCCAATCGATTTTAGAACGGCATCAATTTCTCAAGCGAACGAAGAATGGACATATTCCAACGCGCTCAATAGGGACCGTTGGTGAGCTGTGGAAGGAATGGAATGAACAAAAGTCAGACCTGCTTCAAGACAATAATATGAAAGCCATGGTGACATTGGTGGAAACAGCACTTAAAGCCTTGCCGGATATCCTGACCGGCAAGGCGTCTGCCACCGATATCCTGTTTCCGGATTCATCTATGGATTTAGTAGAAGGGGTCTATAAAAACAACCAAGTCGCAGACTATTTTAATGATGTGTTAGCCGACACATTAACAGCCTATCTGCAAGAACGCCTGAAGCAAGAGCCTGAGGCGAAGATTCGAATATTAGAAATCGGGGCCGGAACCGGCGGTACAAGCGCGGCGGTTTTTCAAAAATTGAAAGCCTGGCAGACACATATAAAAGAATATTGCTATACAGATCTGTCGAAAGCATTTTTGATGCATGCAGAAAATAAGTACGGTCCGGACAATCCATATTTGACATATAAACGATTTAATGTGGAGGAGCCGGCATCTGAACAGCATATTGATGCGGGGAGCTATGACGTGGTCATTGCAGCGAATGTGCTGCATGCCACGAAAAATATCCGGCAGACATTGCGAAATGCAAAAGCAGTTCTGAAAAAGAATGGGCTGCTTCTCTTAAATGAAATAAGTGATCATAATATATACTCGCATTTGACGTTCGGCCTTTTGGAGGGCTGGTGGCTGTATGAGGACCCTGATCTCCGTATACCGGGCTGCCCGGGCCTGTATCCGGACACTTGGAAAATGGCGCTTGAAAGTGAGGGATATCGCTATGTTTCCTTTATGGCTGAACAATCACATCAGCTTGGCCAGCAGATCATTGCTGCTGAAAGTGACGGAGTCGTCCGTCAAAAGAAGAGAACTGAGTCGGCAGAAGATACAGGACCTACACAAATGAATGCTGTAAAAGCTCATTCACAGGAAAGCGATTCTCTCATTGAACAAACTGCACAATTTGTCATGCAGACGCTGGCAAAATCAATCAAACTATCACCAGAGCGTATTCATGAAGATACAACATTCGAGAAGTATGGAATTGATTCGATTTTGCAGGTGAATTTCATTCGTGAATTAGAAAAAGTGACGGGGGATCTTCCAAAAACCATTTTATTTGAACATAACAACACAAAAGAACTCGTTGATTATTTAGTAAAGGAGCACGAAAGCAAGCTCCGGACAGTACTGTTAAAAGAAACACCACAGCCTGCCAAAAACGAAGCTCTTGTTCAAATGGAGCGTGCAACTGCTAGTAAGCCGTTTTCTTTTACTACACGCCGTTTTGCTGGAGAGCAGCAGGTTAAAGAAAAGCAGCAAGCATCAAATAGCGAGGTAAAAAAGGAAACGACAAGCAATGTCCAAGAGGCCCAGACGAAAGATTCTGGTACAGAAGATATCGCAATTATCGGGATCAGCGGACGCTATCCGATGTCTGATAGTTTAGAAGAGCTATGGGTGCATTTAATCGCTGGAGACAATTGTATTTCAGAGGCTCCGGAATCCAGATGGCGCACATCGTTATTGAAAACATTATCAAAAGATTCAATAAAGCCTGCAGATAAGAAGCGTTATGGCGGATTTTTACAAGACATTGAAGCATTTGACCATCAGCTTTTTGAAGTGGAGAAAAGCCGAGTGATGGAAATGACACCGGAACTCCGCTTATGTTTAGAAACCGTCTGGGAAACATTTGAGGACGGCGGCTATACCCGCACCCGGCTGGATGAACTGCGGGATGGCGACACCGGAGTGGGTGTCTTTATCGGGAATATGTATAACCAGTATTTTTGGAATATCCCATCAATAGAGCAGGCAGTCCTCAGTTCAAATGGAGGAGACTGGCATATCGCGAACCGCGTTTCCCATTTTTTCAATCTGACCGGACCGAGTATCGCTGTCAGCTCTGCATGCTCCAGTTCATTAAACGCCATTCATCTTGCCTGTGAAAGCTTGAAATTGAATAGCTGCTCTATGGCAATTGCTGGAGGGGTCAATTTAACACTTGATCTCTCAAAGTATGATTCTTTGGAGCGAGCCAATCTGCTGGAAAGCGGAAATCAAAGCAAAAGTTTTGGCACAGGAACCGGGCTTGTTCCCGGGGAAGGCGTCGGAGCTGTTCTGTTAAAACCACTATCGAAGGCAATTGAGGATCAGGATCATATTTATGCTGTGATCAAAAGCAGTTTTGCCAATCATAGCGGAGGAAGACAGATGTATACAGCTCCAGACCCGAAGCAGCAAGCAAAATTAATTGCCAAGTCGATTGAAAAGTCGGGCATTGATCCGGAAACTATCGGCTA
This sequence comes from Bacillus sp. VA13, assembly GCF_055710085.1. Lineage (NCBI taxonomy): Bacteria > Bacillati > Bacillota > Bacilli > Caryophanales > Bacillaceae > Bacillus > Bacillus sp. VA13. Next base: position 320,918 of record NZ_JBVQPP010000001.1, read on the forward strand.
TATTGAATCAGCGGCAAACGGTTCAGCACTCGGCGATCCCATTGAAGTAATTGCATTGACAAACGCGTTTCAACAATACACAAATAAGAAACAGTTTTGTGCGATAGGCTCTGTCAAATCCAACTTGGGGCATTTGGAGGCGGCTTCCGGCATTTCTCAGCTGACAAAAGTGCTGCTACAGATGAAGAAGGGCACGCTGGTGCCGACAATCAACGCAACACCTGTCAATCCAAATATTAAACTGGAAAATACGGCTTTTTATCTTCAGGAACAAACGGAGCCATGGCATCGCTTGAATGATCCTGAAACCGGAAAACAATTGCCTCGCAGAAGCATGATCAATTCCTTCGGAGCGGGGGGAGCCTATGCCAATCTCATTATAGAAGAATATATAGAGACGGCTCCTGAGAGACAGATTGCTTTCCGCCAACAGGAATTTACAGCCGTTTTTTCAGCAAAAACAAAATGGAGCCTGCTCAGCTATCTTGAAAACATGCAATTGTTTTTAGAGAAGGAAGCTGCTCTGGGTATTGAACCAATTGTACAGGCTTTACACAGGAGAAATCACAATTTAGAGCATAGGGCTGCATTTACAGTAACATCGACTCAGGAACTGATCGAAAAACTAAAGATGTTCCGAACATCAATAGAAAGCTCACTCCAGCAAGGTATTTATACATCATTCGATTTACAGCCATGTGCGGGATCAGCCCATAAGGATAAAGAAACAAACCCAGCAAAGCAATGGGCACAAGGGGCATCCATTGCTTTTAAAGAAGCAGCTCAAGGGAACCGATCCGGCTGGGTTCACCTGCCACACTATGCATTTGATCATCATACAGCATTTCATTTCGATGTTCCATCGGGTCAGGGGAAACCACCGGCTGTCGAAAGCAATATCAATCATCCGGTCATACAAGATCAATTCACATATGATGAGCCTTACGTGCGAGGCCACGTCTTCAACAATGAACGGGTGCTTGTCGGTGCAACATACAGCAGTCTGGCCATTGATGCATTTTTTAACTTGTTTCCTGAGGAAACCAGCGGCCGTATCAGCAAATTAAGCTATATCAATCCAGTTGTCATCAAACAAGGCGAGACCATTGAACTACAGGCAAACCCGCTTCAAAAAGATCAAGTCATAGAATTACAAATCATGTACCGTGAGCTGGCCTCTGATACATGGAAGCCTGCCGCCATCGGGCAATGCCAAAAAAGTTTATTTGAAACAAAAAAAGTCAATATCGAGAGCTTAAAGCAGTCATTAACCGAGCTTCATCACATCGATCAGATGTATAAAGCCGGAAACGGGCCTGAGTGGGGAGAGCTATTTAAGACGATTACTCATCTTTACAGAGACAATAGGTCGATACTGGCAAAAATTCGCCTTCCTCAAAGCGGTCTGGCAAACAGGCATCTGTACACTGTAAGCCCATTGGTAACAAACAGCGCCTACTTGGCTATCCTCAGTTTCTTAGAGCAATTTGACATTGAGGGCAGCTTCCTGCCATTTGGAATCAATGATATCCAATTTACAAAACATACGATACAAGAGGATTTCTGGCTTCTGATTACATTGGTTAAAAATACAGGTGACATGCTGCTGTTCGATGTAGATGTAATCAATGAATCGTCAGAAACAGTGCTGCGCTATTCGGGCTACTCGTTAAAGCAACTACGTATTTCAAATCACAGAGAAAATGAAAATCAGCCCATCAAAGTCAGCAATCTAAAAGACCGTATCAGAAGCTATGTAACAGATAAACTGGCAGTAAACATGGCCGACCCGTCAAAACTGTCTCTTTCAAAAGCGCATATTATGGATTTGGGGGTTGATTCCTCTCAGTTGGTTGCGCTGACAAGGGAGATGGAATCAGAAACAAAAATCGAATTAAATCCGACGTTGTTTTTTGAATATCCAACTGTTCAAGAGCTTATCGACTTTTTTGCGGACAAACATGAAGAATCATTTGTCCGGCTGTTTGGTGAAGCTGATCAGCTGCAGGAACGCCCGGCTAAAATCGATAACAAAATGAAACAGATCCCGGCACATGAGGTGAAGACGGATAAAACAATTGAACATGCGACAGACGGAATAGCCATTATCGGCATGTCGGGGCAGTTTCCGAAAGCAAACAGCGTCACGGAATTTTGGGATAACATCATTCACGGAAAGAACTGTATCTCTGAAGTGCCGAAAGAACGCTGGGACTGGCGTAAATTTGCTTCAGCTGATAAAGAGGAACAATCTAGCCTTCAATGGGGCGGATTTATAGAAGGGATAGGTGAGTTTGATCCGCTGTTTTTTGGCATATCACCTAAAGAAGCGGCACATATGGATCCGCAGGAGTTTCTGCTCTTGATACATGCATGGAAGGCGATGGAAGACGCAGGCTTAACAGGACAGGCCTTATCTAGCCGTCCGACAGGAGTGTTTGTCGCGGCCGGCAATACAGATACAGCTGTGATTCCTTCCTTAATTCCTAACCGTATCTCCTATGCACTGGATGTAAAAGGGCCAAGCGAATATTACGAAGCTGCCTGCTCCTCAGCTCTTGTGGCTTTGCACAGAGCCATACAATCAATTCGATACGGCGAATGTGAGCAAGCCATTGTTGGGGCTGTGAATTTGCTGCTTTCACCAAAAGGTTTCATTGGCTTCGACTCAATGGGATATTTGAGTGCAGAAGGACAGGCCAAATCCTTTCAAGCAGATGCGAATGGCTTTGTCAGAAGTGAAGGAGCAGGGTTTCTTATCATTAAACCTTTGCAAAAAGCCATTGAGGATTCAGATCATATTTATTCGGTCATTAAAGGGACAGGTGTATCACATGGCGGCAGGGGAATGTCACTTCACGCGCCAAATCCGGTTGGTATGAAGGATGCACTGCTGAAGGCTTATCAAGGAGCGCAAATTGATCCAAAAACGGTGACCTATATAGAAGCGCACGGGATTGCCTCTCCATTAGCAGACGCGATAGAAATGGGGGCATTAACTTCAGGCTTAAGCCAGCTTGAATTGGAACTTCCACAGGAAGTACAGGAGGAAGCGCCATGTTATATCAGCAGCTTAAAGCCAAGCATCGGACACGGTGAACTGGTCTCCGGCATGGCTGCTCTCATGAAGGTCAGCATGGCAATGAAGCATCAAACAATACCAGGCATATCCGGATTTGATTCATTGAATGATCAGGTGTCAATAAAGGGCACCCGTTTCCAAATGACTGCGGAGAACCAGCAGTGGGAGGATGTAAAGGACGGCTCAGGCAGAAAAATCCCGCGCAGAGCGAGTATCAACAGCTATGGCTTTGGAGGCGTAAATGCGCACGTCATTTTAGAAGAATACATTCCTTCACCAAAAGCACCGATTCATATGAATGAGAATGAAGCTCACATTGCGGTTCTTTCTGCAAAGAATCAAGACAGGCTAAAAGCAGTTATTCAACAGCAGCTTGATTATGTGAACAAACAACAAGAACTGTCATTACAACATTATGCTTTTACACTTCAAACCGGACGAGAGGAGATGGGAGACCGGCTGGCGCTGGTCGTCCGCAATAAAGAAGAGCTGGTAACCGGCTTGCAAGACTGCTTAACAGCCGCGGAAAAAGGCGAAAAGCCGAAAAGTTCTGTACCTGTCTTTAGGGGAAATGCGGAAGAGGGCTCGTCAGATATCGAAGCCTTGCTGGATGGTCCATTAAGAGAAATGGTGATAGAGACTTTGTTGTCTGAAAACAACCTTGAAAAGATTGCATTTTGCTGGACAAAAGGGGTGCAAATCCCGTGGGAGCAGCTTTATCAAGGAAAAGATGCTTGCAGAATACCGTTGCCAACCTATCCATTTGAAAAGAGAAGTTGCTGGAATGGCTTTCAAGCAATAGAGAATACGCCTTCTGTTTCACATGATGAGCATATCAACATCCGCGATCATCACATGTTAGCTGATGTATTAGGGATGGCTCCAGAAGAATTGCATCCTCATAAGCAATTGCAACATTACGGATTTGATTCGATTTCTTGCATACAGTTATTACAGCAATTGCAATCAAAGGTTGACCCTCTCATCACCTTGGCGGAGCTGCAAGCATGCCAAACTGTACAGGACATGACGGACTTGATCGCAAAGAAACAGGAGGATGCATCTTTACAAAATGATCATGCTCGCACGTTTGCGGAATTGATACCGTTAAATGACGGTAAGCGGGGGCGCCCTGTATTTTGGTTTCATGGCGGGGTGGGAGGCGTTGAAATCTATCAGCAATTTGCACAAAAAAGCCAGCGCCCTTTTTATGGTATTCAAGCCAGGGGATTTATGACTGATCATGATCCTTTACATGGAATTGAACAAATGGCTTCCTATTATATAGAGATCATTCGAGCTATACAGCCGGAAGGCCCTTATGATGTAGGCGGATATTCCTTAGGCGGAATGATTGCATATGAAGTCACACGCCAGCTGCAAAATAAAGGCCTCGCGGTCAAAAGCATGGTGATGATTGACTCTCCATACAGTTCTGAGACGAAAGAGTATGAGGCTTCTATGAAAGCGTCAATGCTGCAAACAATCAATACGATGCTGGCATCGATTGCAAATCCGGATAAGCTTACTGACGTTCTCATCAGCCGTGAAGAGGTAGACACCAGCACAGAGGATGAAGAATTCCTGTCTGAGCTGATTGATTTGGCAAAAAAACGGGGATTAAATAAACCGGAGAAGCAAATACGTGTGCAGACGAAGCAAATGATGAAAACACAGTGTGCCTATGATGTTGAATCGTATACTGTACAGCCTCTGCCTAACCCTGAGGCGGTAAAATGTTATTACTTCCGCAACAAAAGCAGGTCTTTCTTTGGTGATTTAGACATTTATTTCACTTTCTCAAATGAAAAAACATCGTTCGATCAAGCTGCCTACTGGGAGGAATGGGAGCGGCAAATTCCCCATTTCAACCTGATAGATATCGATTCAAGCAACCACTTCATGATATTAACGGAACCTAAAGCGTCCAAAGCCATGTTAGAATTTTGCGAAAAACTCTATTCAAATAAGGGAGTAGTAAACGCGAATTTCCTTAAGGCTTTCCGGAAAAAACATGAAGCGAAAGAAGAAAAAGAAGATGAATTGGTGAAGCGCTGAGAAACACAAACGCCCCCTATTTAAGGGGGCGTTTTGAATATGTTATTTTGAAAGTGAAACAGGGAGACATTCTAACCCTCTTAAAAAGACATTTTTTCTCCATTGAATGTCATTAGGCGCTGCCGCGAGTTCAATATCCGGAAATCTCTTTAGAAGCGCGTTGAACGCAATGTGGCCTTCCAGTCTGGCAAGCGGCGCACCTAAGCAGAAATGAATGCCAAAGCCGAAAGAAATATGTCTGTTAGGCGATCGATTTAGATTTAATGTTTCCGGGTTCTCAAAAAAGTTTGGATCGCGATTGGCAGATCCGATGCCTATAAAGATCATGTCTCCTCTTTTGATCGAATGCCCCTTGTATGTAAAGTCCTCGATGGCCCACCGATTTGCCATCATAACGACAGGCGAGGTGTATCGCAGCAATTCTTCAACTGCTGTAGCGATCATTTCAGGATGCTGCTTCAGTTTTTCGAACTCCTCCTTGTGCTGAAGCAATGCGAGGGTGCCTGATCCGAGTAAGTTAACGGTCGTTTCAAGGCCAGCTACAACCAGCAAAAACAGCATCGAATAAAGCTCTTTTTCACTTAACTTGCTGCCGTTTTCTTCAGCATGCACAAGCTTACTGATTAAATCGTCTCTTGGCTGTATCCTTCTGTCATGGATCAGCTTGGCGATATAGTCTTTAAATTCACGAAGGGCTTGATTTGTCAGCTCTCTGTTACTTTCAGAGGTATCAACCATCGCATTGGTCCAGATTTGAAATTGTGCCCGATCCTCTTTAGGAATTCCCATCAATTCAGATATAACAATAAAAGGCAAAGGGGATGCGAAGGATTTCATGATGTCCGCTTTATTTTCTTTTTCCATTTCATCTAAAAGCTGTTCAGAAATTTGTTCGACGCTGCCGCGCAGATTTTCAATGGTGCGGGGAGTAAATGCTTGATGAACAAGTGATCTTAAGCGGGTATGGTCAGGTGTGTCTTTTGCCAGCATATGATCGGATACGAAATCGATATCCTCGCTGACGTTGAGCATTTTGATTTGTTCTTGGCTCATCACGTTTTTAACGTCTCTTGTAATTCGATTGTCTTTTAAAAAGGCCATACAATCATCATATCGGGTGATTAACCAAGCCGGATATGTGCCTCCGAATCGTTTTAATTCAAATCGGTGAATGGGATCTTCCTCTCTAAATCGGCCCAATACTGAAAAAGGATTTTGATGAAATTCTTTACCATGCGGATGAAACATCAATTTTTCCATGTGCATTCTCCTCGCCTAAAATAGGGTAAATTGGTAATTTCATTTTATTATACAAGTTGCAGTTTGCAAAAAACAGAATTGTTTGAAACTTAATCCTGTCTCTAAAACTATATATCTATTCTAGGCGGCATTCAATAGGGTGAAGAACGAAAAAATGAAAAAGTGGCGCCATGTAAAGCAGCGCCTTTGAATGAAAGCTCAAAGACGCTAAGCTGTATTATTTTGATGAAAGTGACTATCAGCTGTGCTGGACATCAAATGTATATACTGCACGATCTGTTACAACCTTCAATCCTTCATTTTCTTGGTGAATATGAATATCGCCTAATAAAGGAATCTCATAGGCATTTTGCGGAAGCGGTACGTCGCCGTCCTCAGTGAATGTTGTTCCTTCGCCTTCTAAAACGAGTTCTTCTTTTGCAACATAGTCATCAGGATGATTCGTGCTGCGTATACCCACTTTTTGAAGATGGAGAACAATCTGATCCAGGTCTGAAATCTCTTCATCATGGGTCAATTCACCTTTTCTAATATCAAGCGTTTGGCCGACTTTTGATTCCAGCCATTGAGAAAGCTGTGTATTCGTGTGTGCCATCAATATTCCTCCTTTTGATCTACACGATACTATTCCCAATTGCTGCATCTTTTACACGGAAAAGAGCCGCCTCACTCTCTATGTATGAAACAATTCGCTGTTCAGAGCCTTGATATAACGTACGGCCGAACGCTGGACTGCTTCGCCGGCATTCTCTCTGACAACTTTAGAAAAAGCATTATAAATCCGGTTAAATTGAAGCGGTTTGACTTTGGCTGCTATTTCTTCAACTTTGGAGGCGGGGAGGGGAATGAGATTTGGATAGCTGTACATAAAGCTGACCCAGTTCCGGTCGGCCGCAACCGTAATGACATCCCCGGTCAACAGACAGCCTCTCCCTTCATTGCCGTTGCTCCAATGGAGAACAGCACCGCCCTTAAAATGTCCGCCCAGGCGGTAAAGGTCCAGTCCCGGCTTCAGTTTGAGAGTTTCCCCAGTCCAGAAATGAATGTGATTGCTTGGTCTTGTCACCCAGTCTTTGTCATCCTCGTGAATATACATCGGAGCCTGAAACGCTTCAGCCCACTCAACCTGAGCAGAGTAATAATGTGGATGAGACAAAGCGATGGCTTGAATACCGCCTAATTCGTTGATTTGGTCAATTGTCTTTTGGTCAAGATATGTAATGCAATCCCACAGCACATTGAAGCCCTTATGCTGGATCAAATGTGCTGTTTGTCCGATCGCAAACTCTGGTTCAGTTTTGATGCTGTAAAGATGCTCTTCTTCCTTTTTGAGGATGTTTTGAAGGTTTTCTTTCTCACGCATGTCTTCAAGGGTTGTCCAAGATTGTCCATCCGGATGAATATACTGCCTTTCGTCATCGCAAATCAGACATGAGTTCGGCGGATTTACAGTCTGCGCATGTTGTACTCCGCATGTTTTGCAGATATAATATGGCACTTTTTCACTTCCTTCATCCATTTTCTATTATTTTATCCCATTATTATGGAAATTCAAAACATAAAGCCGGCAGTTCTGCAGAGAGAATTGCCGGCTTTATGGTACTGTCTATTGGCCAGGAACGGAATTTTCTGCGTTGACGGCGCCCGCTCCGTAAACATTCGGATCTTCATCTTTCCATTTGTCCGTGCCGTTTTTCAAAAGCTCTTTCACTTCATCAGGTGTAAGATCCGGATTTTGCTGAAGGATTAAAGCTGCAATTCCTGCACAGATCGGTGTTGCCATCGATGTTCCTGACATTGTAAAATACTGAGATCCTACACGGCTTGATTTTTGAAGCTTATCGATATAAGAATTGGGAGAGCGCAGGGAAATAATATTAACACCCGGCGCTAAAATATCGGGCTTTTCTTTCCCGTATACTGTCGGCCCGCGGCTTGAGAAGGAAGCGACCGTATCATCATCGCTGTTTGCGGTATTGTTATCGTCAAGGGCACCTACTGTAATCACCTTTTCGCTCACGCCCGGGCTTGCAATGGTTTGTGGATCAGGCCCTGAGTTTCCGGCAGCGACACAGACGACAATCCCTGCGTTCCACGCTTCTTCAACCGCTCTGACTAACGGGTCTTCTTGTTCATTATCATATCGAAGCGCATCGCCACCGAGCGACATACTGATAATATCAATCGGTTCATTCGGGTTGTCCTCATTGTATTGAATACACCACTCTACACCTTCAATAATATCAGCTAACGTTCCCGAACCTTGCTTGTTCAAAACCTTCACACCGATTAGATTGGCTTCCGGTGCAGGCCCGCGGTATTGGCCAGAAGAGGATGCGCCGCTGCTTGCAACATCACCTGCACAGTGTGTGCCATGACCATTATCATCATACGGTTCTGTTTTTTGATTGACCATGTCCGCGAATCCGATAATTCTGCCTTCTAAATCAGGATGCGGGTAGATTCCTGTATCGACAACAGCGACAGTAACACCTTTTCCAGTCAGGGTCTGCCCGTTTCTGACGACTTCCTTCGCGTGGCTTGCTTCGGTTGCCGTGTCCAGTAGCGCTTTGACTTCGCGGTTTAAATACACTTTGCGGATATCACTGCATTCAGAAAGAAGGGAATGTAACGCTGAAGGGGTCACCTCGGCGCTGCAGCAATTGATTTTATTGAATCGGCTTTTTAACTTGCTGCGTTTTTCTTTTTGCAGTACCTCTCCAGCCATTTGACAGCCGGTCTCGTGACAGCCTTCTTCAAATTCAATAATGACTGACATTTTTTTTCTGTTTTTCAATTTGGTTTCGAAAAACTGATGCAAGAAGCAAGGAGTCCATTTGAAGGGCTTGTAAAGCTGCAAGACGCTTTCCCGTAACGGCCAATCTAGCTTATGAGCATTTGCTCTCACCATTTGTACCATAGAGTACCCAAACATGTATTTTCCTCCTATTATAAGGTTCACTGTATACTCTATGAACAGATGATAGTTTTGGTAAGTTTGTTTGTCCTTTATAAGAGGCGGACAAGAGTTGGTTTTTATGAATCTTTCGAATTAGATTCAGGAGTTGTGGCAATCATTGGGGATTGAAAAGGAACGTTTGTTCGTATTATAATATTGTCATATTAAACTGGCAAAGGGAGAGCAGCTGTATGAATTTCTTCTTTCATCGGTCTTTGGAAAGCCAAATACCAATTAGCATTATATATATGAAGAAAGACGGAACGATTAGTAAAAGAACAATTATTGTAAGACAGAAAAGCCAAACGCAAATCAAAGCATTTTGTTTTTCGAAACAACAGATCAGAACGTTTTTGTTGGATTCGATCCTCTCCTGTGACTTTGTGAGAACAAATAAACAAAACCTCTATTTGGCAGACAGATAACAGGCTGTCCGTCTCAGCAACTGGGCAGCCGCAATAAAACCCTCCTTAAACCTCTATACATGTAATTGCCAAGTGAGGTTATTCCTACCTTTTTTATCTTTCCTCTCAATCTTTTTTCACTCATATTTCAAATGAACCGCTATTAACCGTGACAATCAATTGATTTTTTGAAACCGGGAACTTTTTCACTGATGATATAGCGTATACAATGGTAAGATAAAACCTATTGGCTAAACCTCATATAATGAACCGTGCCATTCTTATGAAAGGAGTTAAACATGAGAAGATTTATACTAAATGTCATATTAGTCTTAGCCATTGTCTTATTCCTGAGATATGTTCATTACTCATTAGAACCTGAACCATCTAATCAGCCAGATACATATTCAAATTTCAGCAGCTTGGCAGAAAATGAGAGCCCAGCCGATTATGATATTTCTTATAGTGAGAAAAAAGGAAGCAAAGTGTTAATTATGTCTCCACACGGCGGAAGAATTGAAGGCGGAGTAAGCGAGCTTGTGCGGTATTTCAATAATGAATTCTCTACATACCTGTTTGAAGGGTTGAAGTCACACGATAACCAAACGCTTCACATTACAAGCACCAACTTTGATGAGCCATTGGCCGAAAAGAAAATCAAGGAGCATCAATATGTTGTGGCTTTTCACGGATATAAAGGAGAGAACAAGAATACACTTGTTGGAGGCACAGATCGAAAGCGGGCGAAAATGATCGTAAGAGCCCTTGAGAGAAGAGGGTTTTCCGCTGAGTTAGCGTCGTCTAAAAGCGGTCTTGCTGGGTTGAGTGCCGAAAACATTAACAACCAAGGGGAAACGGGGCTGAGTATCCAGCTGGAAATCAGCCGCGAGCAGAGAGAAGCATTTTTCGATGATTTTTATTATAAAAATAGGAAATACACAAAGAACAGTGAATTTTATGCTTATGTGAGTGCGATCAAAAGTGTCCTTGAAAAAGAGTATTCGTAATAAGCAGATCAGAAGACAAAATAAGAGAAGATCAGTAGACTGAAATAGGATTATAAAAGGAGGCAAAACATACGATGGCAGATCATCATTTTTATTTAAAAGCGAACTGGCCAGGCAACCGCAATGATGTCGGTACAATCGAAAGCGGGAACTTAATCACATCTATTTCCATTCCTAAAGAAATGGATGGACCGGGAGAGGGGACCAACCCAGATGAAATGCTTCTCGGGGCGGCAGCGACCTGTTACATTATTACACTTGCTGCAATGATGGAAAGAAGCGGGCTGGAAAAGGAAGACTTGCAGATGGAGTCAGAAGGTATTGTCGACGTCACAAAAGGAGTTTTTACATATAAAAAGATCATTCATCGTCCCTCTGTCGTGCTCAAACATGATGCCTCACAAGAAGATGTCACATTGGCGCACAAGCTTTGTGAAAAGGCGGAATCGTCATGCATGATTTCACGCGCAATTCAAGGAAATGTCGAGCTGCAGCTTGAAGCCTCCGTAAAACGGGCTGGAGAATAAGAAACAGACGGTCACTCACAGACCGTCTGTTTTTTATCTTTAGCAGGGGCTTTCGACTGATTTAACACGACGACGCCTGCAATGACAAGCGTGAGCCCGAACACTCCCTTTAAGCTGATGGTTTCGCCAAAAAGCAAAAACCCGACAATGGCTGTAAGCGCCGTTCCAACGCCAGACCATGTCGCATACGCGCTTGATAAGTCAATTGTTTTTAAAGAAAAGCTTAGAAAGGTAAAAGCAGAAAGAAATCCGGCAATGACTCCGACAATGGGCCAGGCTTGTGTAAATCCTTCTGAAAGCTTCAGCATTGTGCTCCCGAAAACCTCAGATACAATGGCAAGAGCCAAATAAAGCAATCCTTTCATCATTATCACTCCTTTACTGCCAGTTAAGTAACACGACCCCTGATATTAATAAAAGAATCCCGATAAGCCCTTTGACATTCAATTCTTCCTTAAACCATTTCACTCCGATCACTGCCGTCAGCACCGTGCCTACACCGCTCCAAGTCGCATACGAGAGGCTGAGGGGGATATGGTTTAAGGTCAGCGACAGCATATAAAAGGCGAGGGAATAGCCAATCACGACTAAAACGCTTGGCTTCCACTTTTTGAAACCGTCAGATACTTTCAACATGGCCGCTCCTATCGATTCCGAGCATATGGCAATCGTGAGGAATATATATCCTACCAACATCGTAAATTCTCCTCACTTCAACTACATTTTTAGATTTGAAAAGATCTTCAGCTAGAAAAATATTAGTGTATGCCTATGTATGAGTCAAGAGATTCATTTTCAATCACATAAAAAGACCCCTTTTGAAGAGGCCTTTTGTGTTTAATAGTAGTAAGGGAATGGGGCGTACGGATAATAGGGATATCCGCCATAAAAATAAGGATTAAATAAAGCGCTTCCTACAAGCCCGCCAACTAGGCCGCCGAAAAAAGGTCCCCCGTAAAAACCGAATGGCCGGCCAAACCCAAATCCAGGTCTTCCAAACCCGTAGCCGAATCCAGGTCTTCCAAATCCGAAAGGTCTTCCAAATATTCTTGTATCTTCAGCAGTGAAATGTTCTATCTCGTTCATTTTTTCTTGCCTCCTGTAATAAAGTGTAGATGATGCAGTGTATTCAGCCTACCCAGATTTGATTGGGCGTTTGATGAAAAAGAAGGGATGTGATCACATTGGGCCTGTATCCGTCTGACTGGTCAAAAGCGCCGCCTCACGCACATGCTTATCATGTCAAAACGACGAGAGAACAGGAACATTATCATCTCATTGAAGGATTTACTCAGCCGGCTAATGGATCGAATAGCGATCAGCATACACATTACTTTACAGGGATCACTTCTTTTGAAAGCGGCCATTTTCACCGGTATTACGGAATCTCAGGGCCTGCGATTCCCTTAGCGGACGGCACCCATTATCACGAAATCGAGGAAACGACGTATCTGGCCTATAATGAACCTATTGAGATCCGGTACGGAGGCGTGGTGTATGATCCGAAAGATGACGGAAGAAAAACGCATCGGCATGCCCTGAAAGGAAAGACGAGAGAAATCATCGGCAATGAGCCGCTCGGGTGGTAGAAGAATGTTTACCGGTGCAAAAAAAGGGCAAAATGGATAGGTGGTTGTACATGATGAATGCTATAATGGGGGGAGATTTATAAAAGAGAGTGATACACATTGAATAATACGAAGCAGCCCGTTGTCATTTTAGTCGGACCGACGGCAGTGGGGAAAACAAATTTAAGTATTCAGCTAGCCAAATCTTTGAACGCGGAAATTATCAGCGGAGATTCGATGCAGGTTTATAAAGGGATGGATATTGGAACAGCTAAAATTACTGAACAGGAGATGGAGGGAGTGCCCCATCATCTGATTGACATTTTAGATCCCCAAGATTCCTTCTCCACCGCCGATTACCAAGGCTTAGTGAGAAACAAAATAAGTGAGATTGCAAAAAGAGGAAAGCTTCCGATGATTGTCGGCGGTACAGGGCTTTATATACAGTCTGTGCTTTACGATTATACATTTACGGAAGAGGCGAACGATCCTGCGTTTCGACAGAGCCTGCAAGTCGCTGCCGAGCGGGAAGGCGCTGACTTTCTTCATGCCAAACTTGCAGAAGCAGATCCCGAGGCAGCAGCTGCGATTCATCCCAATAATACAAGAAGAGTCATTCGCGCGCTGGAAATTTTACATACGTCTGGAAAAACGATGTCTCAGCATTTGAAGGAACAAAAACGAGAACTTCTGTACAATGCAGTGTTAATCGGACTGACAATGGATAGAGACACGCTTTACGCAAGAATTAATCAGCGGGTCGATATGATGATGGAGGCAGGTCTTCTTCCAGAAGTGAAACGCCTCTACGACAGGAACGTGAGAGACTGTCAATCGATACAGGCGATAGGCTATAAGGAGCTATATGCATATTTTGACGGTTTTGTGACACTTTCTGATGCCGTCGATCAGCTAAAGCAGAACTCAAGGCGGTATGCGAAACGCCAGCTGACGTGGTTTCGCAACAAAATGCAGGTTACCTGGTTCGATATGACACCGCCCGTTGATATGGAGCTGAAAAAAAAGGAAATTTTCACACATATAGCAGGAAAACTCGAACTTTAATCGAAACTGTATGATATAGAGAATCAAGGAGGACGAAACATGAAACCGATTAATATTCAGGATCAGTTTTTGAATCAAATCCGGAAAGAAAATACGTATGTCACTGTTTTTTTGCTGAATGGCTTTCAGTTGCGTGGCCAGGTGAAAGGCTTTGATAACTTTACCGTATTGCTGGAATCGGAAGGTAAGCAGCAGCTTATATATAAACATGCGATCTCAACGTTTGCGCCGCAAAAAAACGTCCAGCTTGAACTCGAATAGATCAAAACATACCATGTCAAGGCATGGGGAGGCTGTCGGGGGAATCCCGGCAGCCATTTTTTAAAATTGATCCACTTCCGTTCCAAGCTTTTTTGTAAGCAGACCATGCCAAGGCACGGTCTTTTTTTATGAAATCAACATATGCAAGACTAACTTGAATATCATGTAAAAATCACAATCTGGGAGTGACGCGACCTTGTTTGAAAGTGAAGCAGAACTGAGACGAATCAGGATTGCGCTTGTGTGGATAGCTGTGTTTTTACTGTTCGGGGCGTGCGGGAACCAAGAAACCATCATTGAAACAGACAGCGGCAATTCAGACTATGAAACGCCTCAGCCAACCTCGTTCCCGCTTGAACATAATCATTTTGGCGTTGTGGAGGACGGCTATATCAAAATTTATGAGTATAATGAGTCCCGCAATGAGGTAAAGCTGAAGAAAGAATACGCGGATGATGAGCTTGAATAAAATTCACAAGCATCCGAATTTACAAAGCGGATGCTACCCGCTAAACTAAATACAGACACAGATCAAACAGAGGGTGAAAAAATGAAGCATAAAGTGATCGTGAATCATTGGGAAGAAATTTGCGAAGATGATTCTTGCTATGAATACGGAACAAGCATCATTGTGAACGGAAAAGAATTAGTCAGAGAAGCGTCAATTATCAGCGCTTTGAAGGCGGTTTTAGAAGAGATCGGTGCGGATGTTGAAATAGAAGAAACAGTTGAGAGCGAAAAATGCTGTGATAGCTTAAGAAAAAAAAATCTAGACTACTAAGCAGTTTTTTTTCATGTTATGATATACATCGGCTTAAAAACGACACCCCGAGTAGGACGAGAGATGATTCTCGTTCTGCTCTCTTTTTTGGGCCCTAATGAGTCTGCCCATTTGCCTGATTTGATCAAAATATGAATTTTTCATAAAAACAAATCTATATATTGTGTTTTTGATAGAGGATAGTATACTATATATAGTGTTAGTGATGAGAGATTCATATTTTTTGATAGGTCGTGATAAACGTGGTACAAATCATATTTGATTCGAAAACAGGGAATGTTCAGCGGTTTGTGAATAAAACAGGCTTTCAGCAGATACGCAAGGTGGACGAAATTGATCACTTGGACACTCCGTTTGTTTTGGTCACCTACACGACAAACTTCGGTCAGGTACCGGCATCAACACAATCATTTCTCGAAAAATACGCCCATCTTTTATTAGGAGTCGCTGCGAGCGGCAATAAAGTATGGGGCGATAACTTTGCAAAAAGCGCCGATACCATTTCAAGACAATATCAGGTGCCGATCTTGCACAAATTTGAACTCAGCGGCACATCTAAAGACGTTGAATTGTTTACTCAGGAGGTAGAAAGAGTTGTCACAAAATCAAGTGCCAAAATGGATCCAGTTAAATAACGAAATCATGATCCAAAAAGATGGAAAATTCCAGTTTGATAAGGATAAAGAGGCTGTACATAGCTATTTTGTAGACTATATCAATCAAAACACAGTTTACTTTCACGATTTAAAAGAGAAGCTGGATTATTTGATTGAAAACCAATACTACGAAGAGGAATTCTTAAGCCTTTATTCTTTTGAAGACATTAAAGAAGTGTTTAAGACAGCTTACGCTAAGAAGTTTCGTTTTCCTTCCTTCATGAGTGCGTTTAAATTCTATAATGACTATGCTTTGAAAACGAATGACAAAAAAAGAATCCTCGAGCGTTATGAGGACCGGATCTCAATTGTTGCGCTGTTCTTCGCAAACGGCGACACTGAGAAAGCAAAAGAATATGTGAACCTGATGATCAATCAGGAATACCAGCCGAGCACACCGACATTTTTGAACGCCGGCAGAAAACGCCGCGGAGAACTTGTGAGCTGCTTCCTGCTCGAAGTCAATGATTCATTAAACGATATTTCAAGAGCGATCGATATCTCTATGCAGCTTTCTAAACTGGGCGGCGGGGTTTCTCTTAACCTGTCCAAGCTTCGCGCGAAAGGTGAAGCCATTAAAGATGTTGAAAACGCCACAAAAGGCGTTGTAGGCGTCATGAAGCTTCTAGATAACGCGTTCCGTTATGCTGACCAAATGGGGCAAAGACAAGGATCTGGCGCGGCGTACTTAAACATTTTCCACCGCGATATCAATGATTTTCTCGATACGAAAAAGATTTCAGCGGATGAAGATGTGCGTGTCAAAACGCTATCTATCGGTGTTGTCATTCCGGATAAGTTCGTTGAGCTTGCACGTGAAGACAAAGCGGCTTACGTATTTTATCCGCACACGATTTATAAAGAGTACGGCCAGCACATGGATGAGATGGATATGAACGAAATGTACGACAAGTTTGTCGACAACCCTCGGGTGAAAAAGGAAAAGATCAACCCGCGGAAATTGCTTGAAAAACTGGCGATGCTTCGCTCTGAATCAGGCTATCCATACATCATGTTCCAAGATAACGTGAATAAAGTGCATGCAAATAACCATATTTCCAAGGTGAAATTTTCTAACCTTTGCTCTGAAGTGCTGCAGGCATCTCAGGTTTCTTCATACACAGACTATGATGTAGAAGATGAAATCGGTTTGGATATTTCCTGCAACCTGGGTTCGCTTAACATTCTCAACGTCATGGAGCACAAATCAATCGAAAAGACAGTTAAGCTTG
The DNA here is from genome assembly GCF_055710085.1 of Bacillus sp. VA13. Lineage (NCBI taxonomy): Bacteria > Bacillati > Bacillota > Bacilli > Caryophanales > Bacillaceae > Bacillus > Bacillus sp. VA13. The sequence goes on from NZ_JBVQPP010000001.1 coordinate 337,778, forward strand.
CGACAGACTCTTTAACACACGTGTCTGAAACGACTGATATCCGCAATGCGCCTGCTGTAAGACGGGCAAACAAAGCGATGAAATCAATCGGTCTCGGCGCTATGAACCTTCACGGCTACCTTGCGCAAAACGGTATTGCGTATGAAAGTCCGGAAGCGCGTGACTTTGCAAACACGTTCTTTATGATGGTGAACTTCTACTCTATCCAGCGTTCTGCGGAAATCGCAAAAGAGAAGGGCGAAACGTTTGATCAATATGAAGGATCAACCTATGCGACAGGTGAATACTTCGACAAATATGTTTCAACTGATTTCTCACCGAAATACGAAAAAATTGCTAACCTGTTTGAAGGTATGCATATCCCGACGAGAGAAGACTGGGAAAAGCTAAAAGCATTTGTAGCTGAACACGGCATGTATCACAGCTACAGATTATGCATTGCGCCGACAGGCTCGATCTCATACGTTCAATCAAGCACGGCGTCTGTTATGCCGATTATGGAACGGATTGAAGAAAGAACATACGGCAACTCAAAAACGTACTACCCAATGCCTGGGCTTGCATCTAATAACTGGTTCTTCTATAAAGAAGCCTACGATATGGACATGTTCAAGGTTGTAGATATGATCGCGACTATCCAGCAGCACATTGATCAGGGAATCAGCTTCACATTGTTCTTAAAAGACACAATGACGACTCGTGATTTAAACCGAATCGATCTGTATGCACATCACAGAGGAATTAAAACCATTTACTATGCAAGAACGAAAGATACTGGGCAAGACAGCTGCCTTTCTTGTGTTGTTTGATTAAAGGAGAGTTTATAGTGACGAAAATTTATGACGCAGCAAACTGGTCAAAGCATGAAGACGATTTTACCCAAATGTTCTATAACCAAAACGTGAAACAGTTCTGGCTTCCGGAAGAGATTGCTTTAAACGGCGATCTCCTCACATGGAAGTATCTCGGAAAAAACGAGCAGGACACTTATATGAAGGTACTGGCCGGACTGACTCTTCTTGATACAGAGCAGGGGAATACGGGGATGCCGATCGTGGCTGAACACGTTGACGGCCACCAGCGGAAAGCGGTGCTGAACTTTATGGCGATGATGGAGAACGCTGTCCATGCGAAGTCGTACTCTAATATTTTCATGACCCTGGCACCGACTGAAACGATTAATGAAGTATTCGAATGGGTTAAACAAAATAAATATTTGCAGAAAAAAGCGCAAATCATCGTCGGACTTTACAAAGCGATTCAAAAAGATGACGAGATTTCACTGTTCAAAGCGATGGTTGCTTCCGTCTATCTGGAAAGCTTCCTTTTCTACAGCGGTTTCTATTATCCGTTATATTTCTATGGACAAGGAAAACTAATGCAAAGCGGGGAAATCATTAACTTGATCCTTCGTGATGAAGCGATTCACGGCGTCTATGTGGGTCTCCTTGCTCAGGAAATCTACAATAAGCAGACAGAAGAGAAAAAAGCAGAGCTTCGCGAATTTGCGATCGACCTTCTGAATGAGTTATATGAAAATGAGCTTGAGTATACAGAAGACTTGTACGATCAAGTTGGACTCTCACACGATGTAAAGAAATTCATCCGCTATAATGCCAATAAAGCGCTGATGAACCTTGGATTTGATCCATATTTTGAAGAAGAAGATATTAATCCGATCGTTTTAAACGGATTAAATACAAAAACAAAATCACATGACTTCTTCTCTATGAAGGGGAACGGTTATAAAAAGGCGACAGTTGAGCCGCTCAAAGACGATGACTTTTATTTTGGAGATGAAAAAGAGCAGATATAATATCTGCTCTTTTCGGCTTGAAGGTTCAAATGAGGAGGACGCAGTAACCATGGGAAAAATGGACGAAATGATTTTAGTAGCCCCGCGCGATGACGTGTTTAAGAAAGAAAGCTTAACCTTCCAGGGTGTGAACAGTGAAGATAGCAAAGTAGCAGAAATCATGGCTCAGATCGAAGCAGGCTATCGTGAAATGAGAAGGGGAGACGCAGAAGAAGATCCGCATTTCAAGCAGCCGATTCCTTATGTCGTCATTAAGCGCGAAGATGAAGTTTTCCTTTACGAGCGGCTGGCTGGCGGAGGGGAATCACGTCTGCACAATAAGCTTTCTCTCGGCTTTGGAGGCCATATGAACTCCATCGAAGGAGCAGCCTCATTTGCTGAAGTCTTAAAACTGAACACAGACCGTGAGCTTGACGAAGAACTGCAAATAAATGAAGAGGATAAACAGGCGATTGTCACACTGGGACTTATCAATGATGATGAAAACAGTGTCGGCAAAGTGCATATCGGTATTCTTTCTGCGCTTCAATTACAGCCAGGCTCACAAGTGGAAGTGAAGGAGAAAGAACAAATTGCTGGAAAATGGATGAAAGTCTCTGAATTAAAACAGGACGACATCTATAACCGTTTGGAAGCATGGTCACAATTTGTTGTTGATATCCTTGAATAAAAAAACCCGGTTTCTCGTGATGAGGAGCCGGGTTTTTTTATGAGACGTTCGTCCGCGTTTAGACTATGATTCTAGAATCACAATAGCGTCAAAGCCGGCATTTCTTGCTCTGGCAGCAAGAGCGCCTGCATTGTCTTTGGATGAAAATGCGCCAATTTGTACTTTGTATAATCCATCCTTTAAAAGGACAATCGTGTCAAAGCCTTTAGCTTCGGCTCTGCTTGCAAGTGAGTCCGCATTCGCTTTGACTTTAAATGCGCCAATTTGAACCTTATATAACCCTGAGCTGGATGTCTTTTTAAGGCTAAAGGCTTGCTCCAGCCCGTTTGCATGGCCTCTCGCTAAGCTTTGAATAAAGCTGTTTGTTTTCAGCTTATTTGCATCCGCAACGGTATCAATGAAGCCGTTCTCGGTTAATAGGGCAGGCATTGCCGACTCCCTTAGAACGTGGAAGTTTGCTGTTTTTCTGCCGCGGTCTGCAAAGTCGACAGCTTGTATCACATTAGAGTGAATTGCCGATTGGTAAGTCGTCGTCGGGGCACCGACACCCGGGTAAATATAGCTTTCAAAACCTGTGCCGCCCCCGGAATTAATGTGAATGGACAAAAAGAAGTCTGCTCCCCAGTTATTTGCAGCGTTTGTCCGGTCGCTTAAGCTGACATATTGGTCGCTTGTCCGGCTCAGCAGCAAAGAAACGCTTTCATACTCATTTGTCAATATCGTACGTAAAGCTAAAGCGATTTGCAGGGTTAACGTTTTTTCTTGAAGGCCATTTCCTGTTGCGCCTGGATCAGACCCGCCATGGCCAGGATCAATAAAAATCTTAACCATTCTTCATCACCTCATTACAGGATATGAAAAAGCACGGCTCCTGCTTGTACGATTATCATTCGTCTGAAAAATGAGGAAATAACCCTTTCAAATGAGGAAATTATTTCTCGGGAAAGCGCACAATTCAACATGAAGCGACAGCAGATTCTATCTGAATGAAAAATGTGAATATGTTATTTGTTTGTGAGAATTATGGGTTCGGCTTTATTTCAACTGATTCCGTCTGGTCTTCGGTTTTGCGTCAGGCATTCGGAACGTAAATTCATACGCAAAGCTCCTTTCATATGCTGAGAAGAAAAAGGGAGGGAAAACGTGTCGCTGAAGACATCTCTTTATTAATAGAAGAAAAAGAAATGTCTCAGGTATCTTAAGCGAATGAGAACAGCAAATTAACCGCGATCCATATGCTGACAGGTGTGATCGATTCGTATTTTTGGCTCGCTCCCTGTTCAAAACCGAAGTGTCATGCCAAACAGGGTGAGCAACGGACAAAGAACACAGCTTAGGAGGGGATCTTCCGCTGAGAGATTCGTTTGAGCTGTTAAAAGCGATATAGGAAGTGTCCGTGATAAAGAGATTTATATGTCAAAGGCATATCACCATATTCATCGCTCAGTGTTCCTTACAAAATTGTTAAAAACAAAATCTCTTGGTTTGTCCACCCCATGTCCGTGAATACAATAAGAAATAAAGTATTTCTCGGGAAAGCGCAAAATTCCTTATCATTCCCGAAAAAAGCAATTGTTTCGACACATGATAGGCGTTTGTCACAAACGGCATCCGCTTGAATATCATATAGAGAGAACAGAGAGGTGAAAATGTTGGAGCGCGCTGTGACATATAAAAACAACGGACAGATCAACATTATTCTTAACGGGCAAAAGCAGGTGCTGACGAATGCTGAGGCAGAGGCGGAATATCAAGCTGCATTGCAAAAAAACGAAGCAAAGCACGGCATTTTGAAGGAAATCGAAAAAGAGATGAGCGCACTGGTTGGGATGGAGGAAATGAAACGCAACATCAAGGAAATATACGCCTGGATTTTTGTGAACCAGAAACGCGCGGAGCAAGGCTTGAAGGTGGGGAAGCAAGCGCTGCACATGATGTTTAAAGGAAATCCGGGAACAGGAAAAACGACGGTTGCACGGCTGATCGGCAAGCTGTTCTTTGAAATGAATGTCCTGTCAAAAGGTCACCTGATAGAAGCGGAGCGGGCTGATCTGGTCGGGGAATATATCGGCCACACCGCCCAAAAGACGAGAGATTTAATCAAAAAGTCATTAGGCGGCATTTTGTTTATAGACGAAGCCTACTCGCTGGCAAGAGGAGGCGAAAAGGACTTTGGAAAAGAAGCGATCGACACGCTCGTAAAGCATATGGAAGACAAACAGCATGAGTTTATTTTGATCCTTGCCGGATATTCTCGTGAAATGGATCATTTTCTCTCATTAAATCCCGGTCTCCAATCAAGATTTCCTATCTCCATTGATTTTCCGGATTATTCTGTCACACAGCTCATGGAGATTGCGAAACGCATGATCGCTGATAGGGAATACCAGCTCAGCCAAGAAGCAGAATGGAAATTGAAAGATTACTTAATGACAGTCAAAAGTACGACAAGTCCCATTAAATTCAGCAATGGCCGTTTTGTCAGAAATGTGATCGAAAAATCAATCAGAGCGCAAGCCATGAGGCTTTTAATGGGCGATCAATACTTAAAAAGTGATTTAATGACCATTAAAAGCCAAGATCTTTCCATTAAAGAAGAAGCATCTGGCTCTGCATAGACCTCTCGGTTTTCGAGAGGTCTGTTTTTTGCTTGTATTTCTTGCTTTTCAAAGCAATCGATTTGTGGTATACACATGCAGGGTTTGGTATGATAATACTACTGCCCAATATGCAAAAGAAAGGAACATCCATTTGAACGAACAGGAAACAAGACAGGAAAAAGCTATTTTAGTCGGATGTCAGCTGCCGCATATCACGGATGAGCATTTTGAAAATTCTATGGAAGAGCTTGCATCTCTGACAAAAACAGCAGACGGAAAAGTATTGACCAGCGTCACACAAAAACGGAACAGGGCTGACGCCGCTACATATATAGGAAAAGGGAAGGTAGAAGAGCTGAAGGCACTGGTGGAAGAGCTTGAAGCTGATCTCCTCATCTTTAATGATGAGCTGTCGCCAAGTCAGCTGAAGTCATTAGCAACAGCAATTGAAGTGAAGATGATTGACCGTACACAATTGATATTAGATATTTTCGCTAAGCGGGCGAGAACGAGAGAAGGCAAACTTCAAATTGAGCTGGCTCAGCTGCAATATGCACTTCCGCGCCTGACGGGGCAAGGGATCAATCTTTCCCGGCAAGGCGGTGGAATTGGGGCGAGAGGTCCCGGGGAAACGAAACTAGAAACTGACCGCCGCCATATCAGAAATCGCATTCACGAAATCAACACACAGCTTTCAACTGTTATTCGCCATAGAAGCCGATACCGTGAAAGAAGAAAGAAAAACGGTGTGCTTCAAATTGCGCTTGTCGGATATACAAACGCGGGGAAATCAACATGGTTCAATCGCCTGACAAGTGCTGACAGCTATGAAGAAGATCTCTTGTTTGCCACACTGGACCCGATGACCAGAAAAATGGTCCTGCCAAGCGGGTACAGCGTGCTTCTGTCAGATACAGTAGGATTTATTCAGGATCTTCCGACGACATTGATTGCTGCATTCCGGTCAACGCTTGAGGAAGTCAAAGAAGCGGATTTGATTCTGCATTTAATTGATTCCTCAAATGAGGATTACCCGGGACACGAAAAAACGGTGCTTCGGTTGCTTGAGGAGCTTAAAGCCGATGACATCCCGATGCTGACGGCTTACAATAAGCGAGATCAAAAGCTGCCTGATTTTATTCCGTCCGCCGGAAAGGATCACATTATGGTCAGTGCGAAATTTGAGGAAGACGCTGAAACGTTTAAAGAAACGATTCAACGCTATTTGCGCCAAGAGCTGTTAACGTATTTTGAAGCGCATGTGCCGGCAAGTGAAGGCAAGCTCCTTTCGAGAATCAAATCGGAAACGATGGTTGACCGCTTCTATTTTAATGAAGAAAATGAACGGTACGACATATCAGGCTATGTACAAGAAGAGCAAAGCATCATTGGTGAATTAAAGAAGTATATGTAGGAAGGAAATTCAAAAACATGTTTGACACATTAACACACGGAGAGTTATTGAAAAAAACGGCAATGGAAGTGGAAGCGGACATTGCCGGTGTTCATAAACAAATAGAAGAAATTAGCGAGCGCAATGAATGGAGAGTGCTTCAAAGCTATAGAAAACACAAAGTAAGCGACACTCATTTCACGCCGTCTACTGGATACGGCTATGATGATATCGGAAGAGACACGCTTGAAAGCATTTATGCGGATGTGTTTGGCGGAGAAGCGGGACTTGTAAGGCCGCAAATTATCTCAGGCACGCATGCCATCTCGATTGCTTTGTTCGGTGTTCTCAGGCCGGGGGACGAGCTTCTTTATATAACGGGCAAGCCATATGATACGCTAGAAGAAATTGTAGGCGTCAGAGGCGGAGAAAACGCTGGATCGTTAAAGGATTTTCAAATCGGCTACAATGCGGTTGATCTGACGGAAGACGGAAAAATTGACTATGATGCAGTCGCCGCTGCGATCAATCCGAAGACGAAAGTAATCGGCATTCAGCGCTCAAAAGGATATGCAAATCGTCCTTCTTTCTTAATTAGTGAAATAAAAGAGATGATCCGTTTTGTAAAAGAAATCAATGAAAACCTGATCGTCTTTGTGGACAACTGTTACGGAGAATTTGTGGAAGAGCTTGAGCCTTGCCATGTCGGAGCCGATCTGATGGCGGGATCTCTCATTAAAAATCCCGGCGGCGGTCTTGCGAAAACAGGGGGCTATCTCGTCGGAAAAGCGAAATGGATTGAAGCTTGCTCTTACCGTATGACGTCACCTGGTATCGGCAGAGAAGCAGGAGCATCTCTCTACTCGCTCCAAGAAATGTATCAAGGCTTCTTTTTGGCGCCTCACGTTGTATCACAAAGCTTAAAGGGAGCGGTGTTTACAGCGAGATTCCTTGAAAAACTGGGCTTCACTTCAAACCCGAAATGGGATGCGAAAAGAACAGATTTGATACAATCCGTTGAGTTTTCTGACAGAGAAAAGATGATTGCCTTTTGCCAGGCCATTCAATATGCATCGCCGATCAATGCCCACGTGACGCCTTATCCAGCCTACATGCCGGGATACGAAGATGATGTCATTATGGCAGCAGGCACATTTATTCAAGGAGCAAGCATCGAATTATCAGCAGATGGCCCTATCCGCCCGCCGTATGTAGCGTATGTTCAGGGTGGATTAACCTATTCGCATGTGAAGAATGCCATATGCAGTGCAGTGGATTCACTCATGGAAAAGCAATTAATTTAAATTTTTTAAAAATTTCACTGAATTCATGTTAAGAATCCTTACATCGTATTGACACATAATATAACATCACCTATAATGAAACTAAGTTAAGAAAAGGAGGAAATTGAGATGAGTGATAATATTCGCCGCTCAATGCCTTTATTTCCAATAGGAATTGTCATGCAGTTAACGGAGTTATCAGCAAGACAAATTCGATATTATGAGGAAAATGGATTGATATTTCCAGCCAGAAGTGAAGGGAATAGACGATTATTTTCATTTCATGATGTAGATAAACTGTTAGAAATCAAGCACCTGATAGAACAAGGTGTAAACATGGCAGGAATTAAACAGATTCTGGCGAAAGCGGAAGCCGAGCCGGAGCAAAAACAAAACGAGAAGACGAAAAGACCAATGAAACATGATCTGTCCGATGACGAACTGAGACAGCTCCTGAAAAACGAGCTCATGCAAGCCGGCCGTTTTCAAAGAGGGAATACATTCCGCCAAGGCGACATGTCCCGCTTCTTTCATTAATCCGTTAGCAACTGTTTTGCTATATACATTTACCTTTTAAGAGGAGGAGTTTTACGAAATGGCAAAGTACACTAGAGAAGATATCGTAAAATTAGTAAAAGAAGAAAACGTGAAGTATATCCGTCTTCAATTTACTGACATTCTTGGGACAATCAAGAATGTTGAGATTCCTGTAAGCCAGCTTGAAAAAGCGCTTGATAATAAAGTCATGTTTGACGGTTCTTCTATTGAAGGATTCGTTCGCATCGAAGAGTCAGACATGTACCTGTATCCAGATCTGAATACATTTGTTATCTTCCCATGGACAGCTGAAAAAGGTAAAGTAGCACGTTTCATCTGTGATATCTACAATCCGGATGGCACACCTTTCGAAGGTGACCCGCGAAACAACTTAAAACGGATTCTGAAAGAAATGGAAGACCTCGGCTTCAGTGATTTCAACCTCGGGCCTGAGCCTGAATTCTTCTTATTCAAATTAGACGAAAAAGGCGAGCCGACGCTTGAACTAAACGACAAAGGCGGATATTTCGACTTGGCTCCAACTGACTTGGGAGAAAACTGCCGCCGCGATATCGTTCTTGAGCTTGAAGAGATGGGCTTTGAAATCGAAGCGTCTCACCACGAAGTAGCACCTGGCCAGCACGAAATCGACTTTAAATATGCTGGTGCAGTCCGCTCTTGTGACGACATCCAAACGTTTAAACTTGTTGTCAAAACAATTGCCCGCAAACACGGCCTGCATGCGACATTTATGCCAAAACCATTATTCGGTGTGAACGGTTCCGGTATGCACTGCAATCTATCACTCTTCAAAAATGGTGTTAACGCATTCTATGACGAAAACGCAGATCTTCAGTTAAGTGAAACAGCGAAACACTTCATTGCAGGTATTGTGAAGCACGCAACAAGCTTTACAGCAGTAACAAACCCGACAGTAAACTCTTACAAACGTCTTGTTCCTGGCTATGAAGCACCTTGCTACGTTGCATGGAGCGCGCAAAACAGAAGCCCGCTTATCCGTATCCCGGCTTCCCGCGGCATCAGTACACGCGTTGAAGTCCGCAGCGTAGATCCAGCTGCTAACCCGTACCTTGCACTTAGCGTATTGCTTGCTGCAGGCTTAGATGGAATCAAAAACAAACTGGAAGCGCCAGCTCCAATCGACCGCAACATCTATGTGATGAGCAAAGAAGAGCGCATGGAAAACGGAATCGTTGACCTTCCAGCAACACTTGCGGAAGCGCTAGAAGAATTCAAATCAAACGAAGTCATGGTCAAAGCACTGGGCGAGCACCTCTTCGAACACTTCATCGAAGCAAAAGAAATCGAGTGGGATATGTTCCGCACGCAAGTACATCCTTGGGAACGCGAACAGTATATGTCTCAGTATTAATCTTTCAATCCCTTGGCACTATTAGTGTCAGGGGATTTTTTTGATTTGATCGATAGAAGGAAAATTAGCATTTTTGGTCATTGACCAAAATATGACCAAAAATATTTGAAGTTATGAATCTAAATCCACAATTGAGGACACGTATTTCTCGTAAATTAATTCGATTTTGGTCGAGCTTCTTACTAATAAGTGAATAAACATAGGCAGTCACCATCATGCTTTTATGATCTAAACGTTCTTGATTATATTTCATATCAGCGGAAAATGGTGAATGTACTAATGCTTAATTTTTTTGTGAGAAAAAATTCCAAAGGGTTCAAATGAGTTTTTGAGATAAGATAATTACCATAAGGAAGAATTTGAGGGCTTAAGAAACTTCAAGGGACAATTGATTCTTAAATAGAGGTGTTACATAAAATGAAATTGTATAATGAATTTATAAATATAGCTAAAACTTTTAATAAAGAGTTAGACATAATTCCATTATTATATGGCTCTTTAGGTCTTGAAAAGGTAACTGGGTTGGACTTTTCCCCAGAAGATATTGATATCCTTATTCCTTTATTTTTTTTAGAGGAAAAGTGGGAAAAACTAAAAAAAGTTATGGAACTGCAAGGATACAAAATGGTTGATTTACATGAGCATGAATTTAGGAAAACTAATACTAAAATAGGCATTGCTTACATTGAGGATTTAAAACCATTTGCAGATGTAGACTATAATAACCTAGAGGTTTTTGAAGATGACGGAGCGAAATATCATTTGTTAACTATTGATGATTACCTCAAGGTTTATAATAAGTCTTTTTTAGATGGGTATAGAAGAACAAAGAAGAATCATAAAGACCAAAGTAAAATTAACATATTGAAAAAACTAATACAGAATTAATTTCTCTTATTCTCTTTTGTTCCAACAACAAACATAAGTTTGTAGCAATGTTCTAAGATTCTTCCATGTAGGCATCTGATAAGTCGCCTTCACCCGAGATATCAGGAATACACTCGTTAAAAAAGCAATTTTAACAATTCGATCAATCGATTGGTCAGCAATGCCAGCCTAATCTTCATAAAATGATTTTATGTATTGGCCCTCCTGAAAACTCGCTATCTAAGCAGTTTTGATAACATCCCGAATATAAAATATCCTGTATATATCATAGTTGGTATATCAGCCACCATAGGCCAGAGACTTCCCTCACATTCTTTCTGGCGTTTAAACTGTAAGGAGGACAACACTGTGTGGAAAGCTATTAAGACGTTTATTCAAGAAACAGAAAAATCAAAGTCCAAACACTGATGGCTATTTGCATATTTTAGAGAAGGATATAAATCTAGAATTAAAACAAAAAATATATGCGTTGGAAGGCTTAGGAGAAGTAGTTGCAGAAAAACTGCAACGTAAATACACAGATGTTTTTGGAAGTCAGGGCAAACGTAACCTTAGTATCAAAATTTGTAGAGACATAGATGGAGATGTGTTAAGTGATTTAACAGCTGAGAGGTGCTTGGAAAAAGAATACCGTTCCCAGATAACAATTAATTATGGAACTGTGGCAGCCCATGATGAAGATTTAGACGCTTTTACAATTGATTTATGGTATTACTACGGTGGATTTAAAGGAACTGGTAGGGGAACATTATTTGATGTAAAGAACAATGAGCTAGAGAAAGAAATTGAAGAGATGCTAATATATTTACAATATGACAAACAATCCGCGAAATAAAAAGGAAACTTCAATGTAAGTTCAGTTTTTAGTGAATAGCTAACATTTGCTGTATTATTTTTAAGTAACTAGAAAGTCTTTTAACCTTTCCCAAAAAGTCTCCCCCCTAGTTTCGCATTTGTGATACTAGATGTTCTTCTGTATCTGTAATAATAACAGCCTGATTAGGATTAAAACGTTACATCTTAAGTGCTTTCATATTGAGTACAACAGCGCGAACTTTATCCTGCTTATTAAAGTAAAGTGATTATGCATCGTCATTTGACTGAACTTCTAGAATATCACCTTCGGCAATATAAAAATTCATACTGCCTATTTTAATTGGCTTTGATGGAGTGGCTATACCTGTAATTTGATTTTTCATTATAGCCGTCATTTTTTAGGACGACCGACTACGTCATCATGGTTCAAACTTTTCCTAGTTCAATTGACAAAGATATTTCCAATTGGGACTTACTTCTTTTCGGAAGCGGCAGGAGCGTTAGTTTCCATGAATATGGTTTGCAACAACAAGAGCTCAAACAGAGATAGCAAAAATGATAGTTGCAAATCTTCATTTCTTTATTCGGTTCTCCTGTTTGTAATTTTCTTCATTTCAATTCTGAATAGGTATACAAATATTGTAAACTAATCGATGTTGTGTATATTCTTTTTGACGATCTTAATTATTTTAAGAATACAAAGTAATGACATTAAAATTGCGGCAACAGCAATTCCTAATAACACTAAACCGGCAATGATATAACCTTTCATTTCTTCGCTTATCATGTTATCACTCCAATAAAGAATGACCTCCCACAAGTTTGCAACAATTTGATTTTTTATTCCATAGGCTAAAGATACTCTCTTGTAAAATTGGACTGAACAGAACCGGAATATAAAGAAATAAAGATGAAAACTAAAGAAAGGCCTACATATTGAGTAGGACTTCTGACCATTAAACGAATTAACGTTGATTTACTTGGAAAATGAGCTGACTACAATAACAGTAGGACAATGAAAAACTTTTGAAAAGAGATTCGATGAGATTTTTACTAAATCAAATGAATTACAATATTACATAAGTTGTTTATAAAGGTGAGTAATTATCCCTTTGATTTAACGAAACCTGTGATACTTATTAATTAAAATCGCCTTTGTTTCTTAACAAATATTTATATGATTGGTAGCATTTATTAAAGAAAGAAGGTGATTTATGAGATTGTCTGTTTGATAAGTATGTATGCAAGGTGAGAGTTTTTTTACAAAGGGGTTATTTTAATGAACAAGTCTTTTTTTCGAACGATCCTAGCATTAGTTGCCGTATTTGTACTGGCTTTTGCAACATTTCCGCAAAACAGTGATGCAAAGAGTACAATTTCAACAGATAATATCGACAAGGATAAGGTAAAAACAGAGGCGGAATTTATTGCAGACCATACGATTGATGTAAGCGATGATAATAAGGAAAAGCTTCTTTTAAAAGCTGAAAAAGCAATTGAAAATGGAGACATTACATATCACAAGTCAAATGAAAAAGTATTTGATAATGAATCAGTTAGAGCTATTAACTATGATGATGGCACAGTCACTTATTCAGTTTCTTATCTATACGTGGACACTGAAAAAGTTGATAGAGTTAGTTCATTCAATGTTTCATTTGATAGCGATATGAATATTGAAGAATACTATGAAGTTGATATGAAGAAGATCAGCAGCACACAAAACGAAATGACATATTGGGTTAATGGAGTAATAGACGAAGACAAGTCAGGAGTCTTTGAAACAGAAAAATCTTCAGACAATGAAACAGGGTCAACAAACATGATGAGTACCCAGAGTTGGACTGGGTGTGTATCTGATTGTTTAGGTGATAAAAATATTAGCCAATGGGCAATCACGGGCTTAGCTATATTATGTGGTGCTGCATGTACAGCTGGTGTCCCAGCAACAGCAGGAACTGCTTGCTATGCTTGTGTAAATACTGCAGGAATCATTGGTGTTAATGCATTCTTTGACTGTATGGAGAAGTGTAAATGATCAATATCTTAAGTAAAATACTATTTATTTTGTCTGGTTGTGCATTGTTGATTTTTGGGATCGTCTTTAAGAATGGATCAATGGCTTTTGGATTGTTCGCATTATTCTTCATAGCGGCTATCATCGTTCGTGTATTTCATAAACGAACTGAAGAACATTAGTAGCAGCCATATTGTAGGAGAGGAAACTCTCCTACTTAAAATAAAATTAAGCAAAAAAACACTAATATAAATTTCATGTTGATACCGGATTATATGACCTGACCTTTAATGGTCCAATAAGGTTTTGAATTCAATTAAGCTGTTTTCAATGAATAGGTAAGCAAGTGAAGTTTTCTATGAAGGGGGAGGCAAAACAATTTTCACTGAAATAATATCTGATTATTAAATATTTTCAACTATGTAGGGAAAATAAAAAGATTTTTGATGAGTTTTATGAAAACAATGATGTTGAAATAGAAAGGGTAGAACATAAAGCATTTTACAGAGTGGTTTTATAATGTTGGAAATAAGCTGGAAGTTATACAATGTACCTTCATGCTTTGTTATTCATCATGACTATTAGTCATTGGATGTACGGGCTAACAAGTGGATATCAAATGATGAAAAGTGTGAATAAACACAAGAAAAGTTGATGATCAAATAGGGCCTCTTTATGACAGTCTTAAATTTCAAATTCGATGCCCATTAGTCTATTTCTCCAGTTGATGCTGAGGGGAAGAGGCTTTATTGTCACTTTCAGTGGAAGTGACTCCATTTTTTTGAGTCTTATTCTGTGACGTTGTTGCTTTTTAACAGCAGTGTTTTTGTGTTTCACACAGCCATTACATCTCCGATCAGCTACATTCCATTCTTACTCTAAATTGAAAGCTTCTCTGATTTGCTTCTTGTTCATTTTTCTTAAATTGATCTATGTATTTGGTGTTAGGCTCGTATACATACGCTACTCTTGCCCCTTTATTCAGTCTCTTGGACAGATTTTCCATCAACATAAGCGTGAGCTGACTTCTTCACATTTTTATCTCTGCGATCACCTTCATCAAACTTCAATTGCAATCTTATCGCTGCTAACCAATTCCTTGTTTCGCTTAGGTGCATCTTTGCCACTGGTTTCTTAGTCTTAGGAGTGTTTGCGAGTAAGAAGCGAACTGTATCAAGAAGGACTTGGCTTCATTAATTGGTACGTGACATTTCTTAAATATTTGAGAAAAGGAATGTATAAAAAGAAGGCAATTACCGACATATTTCTTGCAGGCTGATTTAAATTTTCTGAAAAAGATGTTGAAAAAGTCAAAAGGATTTTATAATATTAAATCAAGTTAGTTTGTTCAGTCAACAAACTAATGAGATGAACTTTAATTGACCATCGGTAAAGTTCTTGCTAAATATGGATGGAAGGGGGATGAGAGGCTCGATTTATTTGGAGCTTAACAATATAAGAAGCGGAAGAAAGAGGCTTTTATCCTTTTTAGGCATATAAGGTATGACGAAAAAAGATGAGTTTACTGCTTGTTGATCACCATTTAGATGATGAAAATGCTCTGTGAACGTAAATCACTATAATTCTCTTTGAAAGCGCTTTTATAAACACTTCCTGTCCATAAGTTTAAGGGAATTGTTATACCATTTCATACTGTTCCTTATTAAAGGATCGAAAAGGGGAGAAATCATGCTCAATGAAAATGTAAAGAAGATTAGCATGGTTGAAAAAGTTGGATATGCGTCTGGAGATTTTGCATGTAATTTAATTTATGCAACAGTGTCTACTTATCTTTTGTTTTTCTATACAGATGTATTTGGTTTATCGGCAGCAACAGCCGGTACTATGTTCTTGGTGGTTAGAATAATCGACGCTCTTGCTGATCCTTTTATTGGAACAATAGTTGACAGAACGAATAGCAGGTTTGGACGCTTTAGACCGTATCTTTTATTCGGAGCTTTTCCATTTGTCATACTGGCAATACTCTGTTTTACAACCCCAGATTTTTCGGATATGGGGAAATTAATATATGCCTATATGACCTATGTTGGCTTGTCGCTTACATACACAATGATAAACGTTCCATATGGCGCGTTAACTTCTGCAATGACTAGAAATAATCAAGAAGTTGTTAGTATAACATCTGTCCGTATGTTATTTGCGAATCTTGGGGGACTTGTCGTTGCATTTTTTGTTCCCTTACTGGCTGCCTATTTAAGCGATACTTCCGGCAACGAATCTCTTGGCTGGCAACTAACCATGGGTATTTTGGGAATGATAGGCGGGGGCCTTTTAATCTTTTGTTTTAAAAGCACAAAAGAGCGTGTCACTCTTCAAAAATCTGAAGAGAAAATTAAATTATCTGATATATTTGAGCAATTTCGTGTTAATCGTCCACTTGTTGTATTAAGTATTTTCTTTATTATTATTTTTGGAGTGAATTCAATCAGTAATTCGGTTGGCATTTATTACGTAACGTATAACTTAGAAAGAGAGGATTTAGTGAAGTGGTACGGTTTGATAGGAAGTTTGCCCGCTTTGGTCATTTTACCGTTTATTCCAAAGCTACATCAATTATTGGGGAAGAAGAAATTACTAAACTATGCATTATTACTGAATATTATCGGCCTCTTAGCTTTACTGTTTGTTCCGCCAAGTAATGTATACCTCATACTTTTCTTTCGATTAATCGCTGCTGCTGGAAGTCTCACTGCCGGAGGATATATGTGGGCGCTCATTCCTGAAACAATAGAATATGGAGAGTACAGGACTGGGAAAAGAATGGGTGGGCTCATATACGCTATCATCGGATTTTTCTTTAAGTTTGGTATGGCCCTGGGAGGAGTTATTCCTGGGCTGGTTCTAGACAAATTTGGGTATGTGGCAAATCAGGCACAAACTCCGGAGGCATTAACGGGAATTTTAATTACAACAACCATTATTCCAGTGTTTTTGCTGGTTCTAGCCATGATTGATATTAATTTCTATAATTTAGACGAGAAAAAATATAAAAACATGGTACGAGAATTAGAGAATAGAGATAAAGTTTATTTGGATCATATTGATGATTTCAAGGCTTAAGAAATAATGAGTCAAAAGAAAATAGCTGAGGAGGAGTTCCAAATGAAGATTATCAATCCAGTACTTAAAGGATTCAATCCCGATCCAAGTATTTGTAGGGCAGGAGAGGATTATTATATCGCTGTGTCTACATTTGAGTGGTTTCCAGGTGTCCAGATACACCATTCAAAAGATTTAGTGAATTGGCACTTAGTCGCACATCCATTACAGAGAGTTTCACAATTAGACATGAAAGGGAACCCTAATTCAGGCGGGGTTTGGGCACCATGTTTAAGTTATAGTGACGGAAAGTTTTGGCTGATCTATACGGATGTTAAGGTAGTAGATGGCGCTTGGAAAGATTGTCACAATTATTTAGTTACTTGTGAAACCATTAATGGTGATTGGGGGGAGCCGATTAAATTAAATAGTTCGGGGTTTGATGCTTCTTTGTTCCATGATACGGATGGAAAAAAATATTTATTAAATATGTTATGGGATCAGCGTATTGATCGGCACTCATTTGGAGGAATTGTCATACAGGAGTATTCTGATAAGGAGCAAAAATTAATCGGTAAACCGAAAGTTATATTTAAAGGAACTGATAGAAAACTAACAGAAGCTCCGCACCTTTATCATATCGGGAACTATTATTATTTATTAACTGCAGAAGGAGGAACACGGTTCGAACATGCTGCTACAATTGCCCGTTCTACAAATATTGAAGGCCCATATGAAGTTCATCCCGATAATCCAATCCTAACGTCATGGCATGATCCAGGAAATCCACTGCAAAAATGTGGACATGCATCGATTGTTCAAACACATACAGGTGAGTGGTATTTGGCTCATTTAACGGGACGTCCTATTCATCCTGACGATGATTCAATTTTTCAGCAAAGAGGATATTGTCCTTTAGGCAGAGAAACAGCTATTCAAAAACTCTATTGGAAAGATGAATGGCCTTATGTAGTAGGTGGAAAAGAAGGAAGCTTGGAGGTAGAAGCGACTTCTATACCCGAAAAAATGTTTCCAGCAACGTACCCGGAAGTTGATGAATTTGAGGATTCGAAATTAAATATTAATTTTCAAACTTTAAGGATCCCGTTTACGAATGAATTAGGTTCATTGACTCAAGTGCCAAGTCATTTGCGATTATTCGGTCATGAATCATTAACCTCGACATTTACTCAGGCATTTGTAGCAAGACGTTGGCAAAGTCTCCATTTTGAAGCGGAAACTGCTATTGAGTTTTATCCGGAGAATTTTCAACAAGCCGCTGGATTGGTGAACTATTACAATACAGAGAACTGGACGGCTCTTCAAGTCACGCATGATGAAGAACTTGGCCGGATTCTTGAATTAACAATATGTGATAACTTTTCTTTTTCACAACCATTAAAAAATAAAATTGTTATTCCTCGTGAAGTAAAGTATGTATATTTAAGAGTAAATATTGAAAAGGAAAAATATTATTATTTCTATTCTTTTAACAAGGAAGATTGGCACAAAATTAACATTGCATTGGAATCGAAAAAATTATCTGATGATTACATCCGGGGAGGAGGGTTCTTTACAGGAGCCTTTGTAGGGATGCAATGTCAAGATACCAGTGGTAATCATATTCCGGCCGACTTTAAATATTTTCGCTATAAAGAAAAATAATTTGTACGTGAAAAAGGAGACTTCTATTTTAGGACTCCTTTTTCATATGAGAAGGTATCATACGTAAATATTCCTTAACAAAATTGTCCTATTCAACATTAAAATAACAAAACAAAAAACTCATCTTTGAAGATGAGCGTAGAACATAGAGATTTGTACATTTTAATAATGAATTACATTTTAACGATATCTAGAAAATGTTCAATAACAATGGAAGACATCCCTAATGCCGGTGCATTCTTTCCTAAGGAAGATGGTAATAATTCATAGCTATTGCCTAATTGGGGATAAACCCTGGACGACACTTCACTTCTAATTGAATTTAAAACCATAGGATGCAATTCAATTATGCTGTTTCTTAAAATGATGGCTTGTGGATTGAATGTATTAAGAATATTGGTAAGGCCTATTCCTAAATAGAATCCGAAATTCTGTAATGCATTTAAGGTGCCGATATCATTCAGATGGGCGAGGTCTATGATATCTTGATAGGACACTTTTTTCTCTTTAGTCTGAAGAGATTTTAATAAAGCCTTCTCTGAAGCATACAATTCCCAGCAGCCTCGGTTTCCGCAACTGCATTTAGGGCCATTAAAGTCTATTGTCATATGTCCCATTTCTCCAGAGAATCCGCTTACCCCTCTATATAATTGATTGTTGATAATAACACCGATCCCTATACCTGTACTGATACTTGCATAAATAATGTTATCGTGATTTTTTGCAGCACCAAATACTTTTTCTCCATATGCACCAGCATTTGCCTCATTTTCAATAAAAACAGGCACATTGAACTTCTCTTGTATGAAAGATTTTAAGTCAATTTCTCTCCAGTTGGAGTTCGGAGTGAAAACAATTTTTTGATTTTTATCAATTAGTCCAGGCACGCATATGCCTATACCAATAAGCCCGTACGGAGATTGTGGCATATGCGTAATAAAGTGATGAATCATATCAATTAAAATGTCTTTCGTTATTTCTGGAGAATTGCATTCCAAATGGTGGTGTTGATCAAGAATGATCGTTCCTTCAAGGTCTGTTAAAATGCCATTGATATAATCCACACCAACATCTATTCCTACGGAGTATCCTGCCTTTTTATTAAAAACAAGCATGACAGGTCTTCTTCCGCCGCTTGATTGTCCCTGACCTATCTCAAATACAAGATTTTCTTTCATCAGCGTGTTAACCTGTGATGAAACAGTTGATTTATTTAATCCAGTCATTTCAGATAATTTTGCTCTTGAAATAGGTGAATTCTTAAGTATTTCTTTTAATAATAACTTTTGATTTACTTTTTTGACAAAGGTTTGATCTGCGATATCCACTTCATCCACTCCATTTGTATAACCTTTAAATTAAGTTGAAATTTTTGTGTTTTCAGTATGAAACATAGTACATAGCGAATCTTACCTTTATTATATCGAATGTGTTCATAAATAACTAAAAAAATATTGAAAATACTGATGAGGTTATATAAGATTAAAATAAGTTAGTTTGTTTGGGCAACAAACTAATGTACAACTTACTTACAATATGACATACAATGCGCCTGTATTTAAATGATCATGTTTTGAATTTATTTTTAAGGGGGAAATCACATGGCTCAATCTCATTCTGGTTCAGTTAACTATTTTGGAAGCGTAAACAAAGTGGTTTACGAAGGGAAAGCTTCCACTAATCCTTTAGCATTTAAATATTATAATCCTCAAGAAGTAATCGGCGGAAAAACGATGAAAGAGCATTTGCGATTTTCTATTGCCTATTGGCATACATTTACTGCTGATGGCACAGACGTTTTTGGAGCAGCTACAATGCAAAGACCATGGGATCACTATAAAGGCATGGATCTAGCTAGGGCGAGAGTAGAAGCAGCATTTGAGATGTTTGAAAAACTAGATGCACCATTTTTTGCTTTTCATGACCGAGATATTGCACCAGAAGGAAGTACGTTAAAAGAGACGAATCAAAATTTAGATATTATCGTGGGCATGATTAAAGATTACATGAGAAATAGCAACGTTAAGTTATTATGGAATACTGCGAACATGTTTACAAATCCCCGTTTCGTCCATGGTGCCGCGACTTCTTGCAATGCAGATGTGTTTGCGTATGCTGCAGCACAAGTAAAAAAAGGGTTAGAAACAGCAAAAGAGCTTGGCGCCGAGAACTATGTATTTTGGGGCGGCCGTGAAGGATACGAAACATTGTTAAATACCGATTTAAAATTTGAGCTTGAAAATTTGGCAAGATTTATGCATATGGCAGTAGATTATGCGAAGGAAATCGAGTATACAGGGCAGTTTTTGATTGAACCAAAACCAAAAGAGCCGACCACCCATCAATATGATACAGATGCAGCAACAACCATTGCCTTTTTGAAGCAATATGGCTTAGACCATCATTTTAAATTAAATCTAGAAGCCAATCATGCCACATTAGCCGGGCATACATTCGAACATGAATTACGCATGGCAAGAGTACATGGTCTTCTCGGCTCTGTTGACGCGAACCAGGGGCATCCTCTTTTAGGCTGGGACACAGATGAATTTCCGACAGATTTATATTCTACGACCTTAGCAATGTACGAAATCCTGCAAAATGGCGGCCTTGGAAGCGGTGGATTAAACTTTGACGCGAAGGTCAGAAGATCTTCTTTTGAGCCTGATGATTTAGTATATGCCCATATTGCAGGGATGGATGCATTTGCAAGAGGATTGAAAGTAGCCCACAAATTAATCGAAGATCGTGTGTTTGAAGATGTGATTCAACATCGTTATCGCAGTTTTACTGAAGGAATTGGTCTTGAAATTACAGAAGGAAGAGCTAATTTCCATACTCTTGAGCAATATGCGCTAAATAATAAAACAATTAAAAACGAATCTGGAAGACAGGAGCGATTAAAAGCGATATTGAACCAATACATTTTAGAAGTATAACAGGTGAAAGAGGAGCCCCAGATCCATCTATAAGAAGATATAGCAAGATAGCCAAGTCACCTAACTACCCGTCATGATTCCTTTGCTATTTCTTATTGTTATGACGGGTAATTTCTATAATTGGGATTTATTTAGAGTGAATGGTTTTTTAAAAGGTTAAGGAGTGAAAAAATGAAGTATGTCATTGGAATAGATCTTGGAACGAGTGCTGTTAAAACCATTCTAGTCAATCAAAACGGCAAGGTTTGTGCAGAAACGTCCAAAAGTTATCCGCTCATCCAAGAGAAGGTGGGATATAGTGAGCAAAATCCTGAAGACTGGGTGCAGCAAACAATTGAAGCATTGGCTGAATTGGTTTCTAAATCCAATGTTCAAGCCAAGGATATTGACGGGATAAGCTATTCAGGACAAATGCATGGGTTAGTACTGCTTGACAAAGATCGTCAGGTGTTACGTAATGCCATTCTTTGGAATGATACCAGAACGACGCCTCAATGTATCAGGATAACCGAGAAATTTGGCGATAACCTGCTTGACATCACAAAAAACCGTGTTCTAGAAGGGTTTACATTACCTAAAATGTTATGGGTGAAGGAACATGAACCTGAACTTTTTAAAAAAACTGCTGTTTTTTTGCTTCCGAAAGACTATGTGAGATTCCGTATGACTGGTGCGATTCACACCGAATACTCCGATGCAGCAGGAACTTTACTTTTACATATTACTCGCAAGGAGTGGAGCGATGATATTTGCAATCAATTTGGTATTTCTGCAGATATTTGTCCTCCGCTTGTTGAATCTCATGAATGTGTAGGATCGCTGCTTCCGAACGTTGCGGCGGAGACAGGGCTATTGAAAAAAACAAAAGTGTACGCTGGGGGAGCAGATAATGCCTGCGGTGCTATTGGAGCGGGGATTCTTTCTTCCGGCAAAACATTATGCAGTGTTGGGACGTCAGGGGTCATACTTTCCTACGAAGAGGGGAAAGAAAGAGACTTTAAAGGGAAAGTGCACTTTTTTAATCATGGAAAAAAGGATTCTTTTTATACGATGGGAGTCACGCTCGCTGCAGGATACAGCTTGGACTGGTTTAAAAGAACGTTTGCACCAAACGAATCGTTTGAGCAATTATTGCAGGGGGTGGAATCTATTCCGATAGGAGCCAATGGACTACTATACACTCCTTATTTGGTTGGTGAAAGAACGCCACATGCAGATTCTTCTATTCGGGGAAGCTTGATCGGAATGGATGGATCCCACAAAAGAGAGCACTTTTCGAGGGCAATAATGGAAGGCATCACATTCTCTTTACATGAATCAGTTGAGCTATTCCGCGAAGCAGGAAAATCAGTTCATACTGTTGTTTCAATTGGTGGGGGAGCTAAAAATGAAACGTGGCTGCAAATGCAAGCTGATATTTTCAATGCAAGGGTGATTCAGTTAGAAAATGAACAAGGCCCAGCCATGGGGGCTGCTATGCTAGCTGCCTTTGGGAGTAGGTGGTTTGAATCCCTTGAAGAATGTGCAGAGCAGTTCATTCGTGAGGCTGCTGCATTTTATCCAAAGCAACAAAATGTTCAAAAATATAAAACACTATTCGAGTTGTATAAGAAAATTTACACACACACAAAGGATCTAAATGCAGCTTTGAAGAGCTTTCGAAAAAACTAGTCATAAGTGTGGCTCGTAAAGAGTGTATTTTTTGTCAGGAGATCAACGAAAGAACAATTAACGACAATCATCATCAAAGGCCTTTGAGACATTACTGCTGCACTATAGAAGTTAGTTTTATATATCTATTACAAAATTGAAAGCGGCATCAAAACTCATGTAATGTAATTCTATTCCCAAACAAAAAACACAAAGCTATTACATTATAAAGCAGGAACAATAATATAACGACTATGGCTGCCTTCTTATGAAAGGTGGTGGGAAAAACAAAACATTATGGTAAGACCTTAATACAATCTAATCAAACAGGAGGTATACCAAATGAAACAAAAAAGAATGAAGTTTTTGTTAGCAGTTTTATTTAGTCTAGTGCTGGCATTACCTGCATGGTCCGCTCAGGCGGCAACTACAATCACCTCAAATCAAACCGGCTCCCAAGATGGCTACGACTATGAATTGTGGAAGGATTATGGAAACACCAGTATGACGCTCAATAGCGGCGGCGCATTTAGTGCCCAGTGGAGTAACATTGGGAATGCTTTATTCCGAAAAGGCAAGAAATTTGATACAACCAAGACTCACTCACAACTTGGAAACATATCAATGAATTACAACGCAACCTTCAATCCGGGAGGAAATTCCTATCTGTGTGTTTATGGATGGACGAAAGACCCGCTCGTAGAATATTACATCGTCGATAATTGGGGCACCTATAGACCGACCGGAATGCCAAAGGGCACTTTTACTGTTGATGGGGGGACATATGATATTTATGAGACCACTCGAATCAATCAACCTTCGATTATAGGTATCGCAACCTTTAAACAGTATTGGAGTGTCCGGCAGACAAAACGAACGAGCGGAACCGTATCTGTTAGCGAACACTTCAAGAAGTGGGAAAGCTTAGGAATGCCAATGGGTAAGATGTATGAAACCGCGCTAACGGTAGAGGGATATCAAAGTAATGGCAGTGCTAATGTAACTACTAATGTACTGACTATCGGAGGGAAAAGTAAATAATCCTTACTCTTGATTTACGATGAAAATTGGAAGTGTATTCACACACAAATAACCCCTCACATTAACGTGAAGGGGTGTTTTTTATTATCTACACGATCTAATAGCTATTTTTATATTATTCAACAAGATTCATGTTTAAAAAGCACGATCAACTCTATCTTGTAGGAGTTACTAAACCAGATAAAAACATATAGGATAATATAGTATCTCCTGGAACTACTATACAGCAGAAAATTTCACAGGCATAGTTGCAAGACCTCTGTCTATTTTAGATTGGTAAGCAGAATGGAAACTAGACACGCCAGCTACATCTTCCTTAACTCAGTTTGCAAACGTTTCTGTTCCTCGAGTTGACGATGGAGCAGAAGAGGTTTCATTTTCATTTGTATTGGAAGTTTCACTCAATTCTTTCTTTGGAAGATGCATTCTGATACGTTGCTGCTTTTTTACCCTTAGTGTTTGTCTGTTTCACACAACCATTAAATCCTCTGTTAGTCACATAACCATTCCTGCTCCAGATTGAAAGTTTTTCTGATTTCGCTTCTTGCTCATCCTTCCTAAATTGGTCTATGTATTTTGTGTTAGGCTCATATACATACGCTACTCTGGCCAATCCTTCTTTCAACAATGTCTCTTGAACAGATTTGCCATCGACATAAACGTAAGCTAACAGTCTTCCATACTTATCTCTGCGGTCACCTTTGTCAAACTCCAATTGCAGCTTACCGCTGCTAACCAGTTCCTTGTTTCGTTTAGATGCATCTTCACCATATGGTTGAATACATGAATCTGGTTTCTTCGTTTCAGGTGTATCAACGAGCAAGTAGCGAACTGTGTCCACATTTCCATTGTAACTAACCTTAATCGTATCTCCATCAACTGCTCTATCTAATGTAACATTCACCAATTTCTTATGATTTTTTGAATGAGATGTGCCAGCCTTTTGTTCTGGCTGTTTATTTTCATTAGATTGAGTATCTTGAGAGACTTGCTCTGTGTCATTAGAAGCTGAATGGCTTTTTTCTGCGTGATTTGATTCACAAGCTGCCAAAGTAATGCTTAAAACGAATGCGATAATACTGACCAAAACTTTCTTCATATGATTTCCTCTCTAGAATGTAAGTTCTTGTATGCTCTCCTTTTGATCGGTTAAACATCATTATTATAACGATTTGTACATTTTTTGTGAATGAAAAATATCCATAACGCTAAGGGAGATTACATTGAAATTGCTTACAGTCAAAATGTAAACTTCACAATGAAGTGACAAAAACATACCTATCACATAACGAAAACAAACAATTCTGAAAATGATATTGACTGAAAACGCTTTTGGAATTATGATAATAATCAGATATGACAATAATGTGACAAAAACATCACTACAACATAACAATTCATCACTTATGTGTATTCTATCGATGAAATATGAAAGCGATTACAAATTTAAGGGCAGAAGTCTAAGATAGAGATGACTTTAGTTTTGTATCAATATCCACACTGAAAGAACTTATTAAGTATTCTTAATAAAGGCAGGGGAAATGGATATGAATGAACATCGAAATCGAAGTTTGAAATTAATAATGATTTCAGCAACATTTGGAGGGCTTCTCTTTGGATATGACACCGGAGTTATAAATGGAGCTTTGCCTTTTATGGCAAGACCAGATCAGCTTCAGTTAACACCGGTTACAGAAGGGCTTGTTACAAGCATTCTTTTATTAGGTGCGGCGTTCGGAGCGTTGTTATGCGGCAGATTAGCTGATCGCTATGGCCGCCGTAAAATGATCCTTAATCTTTCTTTTTTATTCTTCCTGGCATCACTTGGAACAGCATTAGCACCTAATGTTTCAATCATGGCGGTCTTTCGTTTTTTGCTCGGGCTGGCTGTTGGGGGAGCTTCAGCGATGGTACCGGCTTTTTTGGCAGAAATGGCACCGCATGAGAAGAGAGGACGAATGGTAACTCAAAATGAGCTAATGATTGTCGGCGGGCAATTTCTAGCATATGTTTTTAATGCGATTCTTGGTGTTACAATGGCAAATACCGGACATGTTTGGAGATACATGCTGGTCCTTTGTGCTGTTCCGGCTTTAATGTTATTTGCCAGTATGCTCAAGGTTCCAGAAAGCCCGAGATGGCTAATCTCCAAAGGCAAAAAAAGTGAGGCGCTGCGTGTTCTTAAACAAATTCGAGAAGAGAAACGTGCAGAGGCTGAATGTAGAGAAATACAAGCAGCGGTAGAAAAAGATACCCTGGAGAAGGCATCACTCAGCGACTTTTCTACACCATGGCTGCGCCGTCTTTTACTGATTGGAATCGGTGTTGCCATGGTGAATCAAATTACAGGCGTGAACTCGATTATGTATTATGGCACTCAAATCCTTAAAGAATCTGGTTTTGGTACAAAAGCAGCTTTAATCGCTAATATTGGAAATGGTTTGATTTCAGTCATTGCAGTTATATTTGGGATTTGGCTGGTTGGAAAAGTGAGCCGGCGACCAATATTATTGATTGGTTTGGCGGGGACCACGACAGCACTTCTATTAATAGCAATATTCTCAATAGTGCTTGATGGATCTGCAGGACTCCCTTATGCTGTTCTTTCTTTGACCGTTTTATTTCTTGCCTTTATGCAAGGATGCGTAGGGCCTGTGACTTGGCTGGTCATAGCAGAAATATTCCCTCAAAGATTAAGAGGGCTTGGTTCTGGAATAAGTGTTTTTTTCCTTTGGATATTAAACTTTATGATCGGCTTTGCATTTCCGATATTGCTTAGCACTGCAGGTTTGTCTTTTACATTCTTTATATTCGTGGCGTTGGGTATATTGGCAATCGGTTTTGTTTACAAATTCATGCCGGAAACAAAGGGGCGTACACTTGAAGAACTAGAAGAGCATTTCCGTTCTCAACACGATAAAGATACCCCTGAAAAATCAGCTATTGAGGTATAATAAAATCATTATACTGATGCATGAAATCTCTCTGCTTATAGGAGGGATTTTTTGTTTGGTTTCAGAAAAGTAAAACCCCTCCGGTAGCGGAATCTTGATTCAGCATAAAAGAGAGATTTTGGGGTATTTACAAAAAAACGCAAATGCAAAACTACACGTATAATACTGGAGTTGATACTTTAAAAATCTCGCCATCTCTTATATAAAAACGAGGGATGCGGCGGCTTAATGTAGACACCACTTCATAGTTAATCGTATTAAGCATTTCAGCAACTTCATCCACGGGAATCTCGGCTCCCTTTTGCTGGCCGTAAATCACGACTTCTTCTCCTTGTTTACCTTCACCGTTCTCTCCTAAACTGACCATGATCATATCCATTGTTACTCTTCCCGCCACTGGGACTCGTTTTCCGCGATGAAGAACAAACCCGCGATTTGAAAGTGCACGGGAATAACCGTCAGCATATCCGATCGGGAGTGTAGCAATGACTTCGTCGGGTTCTGCAATGTATGTAGCACCATAGCTAATGGTTCGGGGTTCTGTCCGCATGGTTTTCACATAAGCGATACGCGCCTTTAAACTTAATGCAGGAACAAGCTTCACGAGGTTTAGTTGTTTGATATAGGTTGAAGGATATAACCCATATAAGCCGATACCTAAACGAATCATATCAGCACTAAATTCCGGAAAAGCAATAGCTGCAGCCGTGTTGCTCATGTGCACGGTGGGCAGTTCAATGCCCTGGTTCTTTAAAAAGCTGAGAAAACTAATGAATTTATCGTGCTGCAGCTTGGTTAGTGTGGTGTCAGCTTCATCAGCTGTAGAAAAATGTGTAAATATCCCTGTCCACCTGAGGGATTTGCTTGCCTTTAGTGCCTTCACTACTGCTAAAAGTTCTTCCTTTGTGCGTACACCTAATCGTCCCATCCCAGTATCCACGTTAATATGAATAGCCAGCCGGTCAGTACTCGCTTCTTTTTCCAATATCTCGTTAGCTTCTTTCATCCAATCAACCTGAAATGCTGATAATGTTATATTCCAAGCTGCTGACTTTTTCACACAACTAAGGGAGGTAAAACCAAGCACAAGGATAGGTGCTGTAATCCCCGCTTTTCGTAAAACGATTCCTTCCTCCACGCTGGCAACAGCGAGCTCACTCGCCCCGTGTTCCAGTGCATGGCGCGCCACTTCTACAGACCCATGACCATAACCATTCGCTTTTACGACAGCCATAATTTTGCTTTTATTTGGAATATGACGGCGAATTGTTCGCAAATTTTTTTTTATGGCATCAAGATTGACTTCAATCCAAACTTCTCGGCAAAGCTTTGTCATTAATGCTTCCTTCCTTCTTATGGAATAGTAAAAACCGCATTTAGCCGCAAAATAAATGTTAATTGTTGGATGGTTTCGATCTTATTTTATTCAACTTCATTTGAAATCATTCAACAGCAAATCTATGATATATGAGAAGGTGTCATCGATGCCGAAATATTTGCTTTCAATGTTCTATAACCCAAACGTAAAACTGAAGATACTGGCCGGGCTAACTCTTCTTGATAAAGAACTGGGGAACGCCTATTGTTACTGAACATAGGAAGAACTTTTTAAATGGGAAGGCTGAGAAAATGTGTAAAAGAAGGCGGGTATCAAACCGCACTTGATTCCTGTTCCACAAACCTAACATCTGAGTATATAATTAAATTCATGTTCAGAAAATCGTTTAAGTGAGGAGTATAAATGAAAAGGGGAGTTAGTTTTCAAATACCGAATGAATATGGAAATTATCTATGGAGAATACTGCAGCCGTTAGAAATAGCTAATTATATGTGGCAAACGAGTGGGGAATCTTATTTTGTTGTAGACGGAGAGCTAGATAATGAGGAGCTCTTTAATGATTACGCAATTGTTGAAGGGACTGACTTTGCGAATCGATTAAAAACAAATCAGTACTACACCATTTTCGTTGAATTGAAAGCATTTCCATTTGGAAAAACGGTTAATGAAGTCCAGACATATGAAGAGTTTGTTGACAGTGATTGCGAACTTGTCCTTTTGATAGCAGATAATAGCTATGTTTCGATTTACTGTAAGAACAAAAATACCATTGAAAAACTTTACTTCAATGCTTTAAAGAATGATTTTGAAGAAGTTCTATTTATAACTGATGAAAACGACACAAGAACAGGCCTTACCGTATGGTAATTCAATAATGTTAAAGGAGTAATACATATGACAATGCAAATTAAAATCAAATATCTAGATGAAACACAAACAAGAATCAGCAAAATTGAGCAAGGAGATTGGATTGATCTTCGAGCAGCTGAAGATGTAGCAATTAAAAAAGGTGAATTTAAACTTGTCCCATTAGGTGTAGCTATGGAATTGCCCGAAGGTTACGAAGCACATGTCGTTCCTCGTTCGAGTACATATAAGAACTTTGGCGTTATTCAAACAAACTCAATGGGTGTTATCGATGAGTCTTATAAGGGAGACAACGATTTTTGGTTCTTTCCTGCTTATGCGTTACGTGACACAGAGATTAACAAAGGGGATCGGATCTGCCAGTTCAGAATCATGAAAAAGATGCCGGCAGTTGAATTAATTGAAGTCGAGCGTTTAGGGAATGAAGATAGAGGCGGACACGGTTCAACGGGAACGAAGTAAATAATAAAAACCTTGGCTGTATTCATGCTGTGATCTGAACAATGGAAGTTTCAGCCAAGGTACATATAATAATATGTATAAAATGAATATTTTAATACGAAGGATTTAATTATAAACAAATTTTAAAAAGGGAGGTTTTGGAAAAGTGAAATAGTAATAACTAAAGTAGATAAAGAACCTAAAGATGTCAAAGAAACAATTTTTCGGGTGCTTTGCTTTTTTGAAGGTTTACTTAGTTCATGAACAACTGCACCCCATAAAAGTATGGATGCTAAAACTATAATACTTATATACATATAGATGCTCCTTTTCTTATTTACAGTTTTTACATTTTTACCGATTTTACCACATTTAGGATTGAGATGTCGATGAAACAAGCATCTCTATAAAAGAATACTTTTATCTAAATTTTTATAAGTAGGGGAAGGCAGCCATGAGACAAGTTCAAAATATGAGATGAAATGAGACACAAGACTTCACAAAAAAATCTGAGTATCGTCGACAAATATCATAAAAAAGCCCCCGGTATGTCGCCGGGGAATAAATAGATGTTTAAGAGATTTAGTGATGTTTTTTAAATGATTCGACAAAATCATAATAATGATCATCATCATCATAATACTTTTTTTCGTAATGATAATCGTGATCATCGTAATACTTTTTATCATGGTCATAATACTTTTTGTCGTAATCATAATGTTTTTTATCATGATCATAATACTTTTTGTCGCAATCATAATGCTTCTTATCATGGTCATAATACTTTTTGTAATACGTTTTTTTCCAAGTGTAATACTCTTCTTTATATTTTTTATAATAACCCAATTAAATTCCTCCTTTTATTTGATTCGAAATTAATTTATGAAGTTTAAATGATATGGTATGGTCAAAAGAAATAAGAATAGCAAAAAGAGGCTGTTTAAAAAACTTTCTGAAAAACAAAATGGATAACTGCTTATTAAAATAAGAGCGGGAGAAGGACTCAATCACTGTAAAAGAATAAAATAATATAGTGTATGGAGAAGATTAATATACGTAAAGAGAGACTTTCTCTAATTGAAGAATATTTGAACGTCTTGGTTAAGATTCAAGAACTCTATGTTGTGATTCCTGATGCTTTTTTTGAAGGATTTAAAGTTAGACCTTAACAAACAGCAAACCGGTCAGAAACGGATTATAGAAGGAATGATCTGCTGCCAAATATCATAAAAGAAAGTGTCAATGATCAACTGAATGAAAATTAGAGGGGATTTGTTTTAAAGAAAGCCCAATTGCACATGGACAAATGACAATTGATATTGAGGTAAAATACAATGCATTAAATCAGAGGGAGCGATTGGAGGGTTTAATGTGTTTAGACAATATCCAATTTGGTATACACAAACACCTTACTATTTGAATGTTCATGTGCCTCAATATCAAATCATTTCTTATAATCCTCAACAATGTTATCAACGGTGTATGTATCAAACTGGCGGTAACTATGAGCAATGTGACAGACTATGTTATGGTGAAATACAGGTGTAAAAGAGGGGGTTAACTCCTCTTTTACAGTAATTAGAATAAAAATCTCATTTTATCTGCATGTGCTTGGTATTTGCGTTAATATTGTTTTCGTAATAAATTATGCCAAGTAACTGAAAATGAAAGAAGGATATGAATAGTTATGACTCAATTCGATAAACAATACAATTCAATCATAAAGGACATTATGAATAATGGAATCTCAGATGAAGAATTTAATGTAAGAACCAAGTGGGACTCTGATGGAACACCGGCTCATACACTAAGCGTGATTAGTAAGCAAATGAGGTTTGACAACTCAGAGGTTCCTATTTTAACGACAAAAAAGGTTGCCTGGAAAACAGCCATTAAAGAGTTGCTCTGGATTTGGCAGCTAAAATCTAACGATGTTACTGAATTAAACAAGATGGGCGTACATATTTGGGATCAGTGGAAACAAGAAGACGGCACCATCGGAAATGCTTATGGATTTCAGTTGAGCAAGAAAAACAGAAATCTAAATGGAGAAAAAGTGGATCAAGTTGATTATCTTCTTCATCAATTGAAGAACAACCCATCTTCACGCAGACACATTACAATGCTATGGAATCCAGATGAATTAGATTCAATGGCCTTAACGCCATGTGTATACGAAACTCAATGGTATGTTAAGCAAGGAAAGCTCCACCTCGAGGTAAGAGCACGGAGCAATGACATGGCGTTGGGAAATCCATTCAATGTATTTCAGTATAATGTGTTGCAACGCATGATTGCTCAAGTGACTGGTTATGAGCTTGGTGATTATATCTTTAACATTGGTGATTGCCATGTGTACACACGTCATATCGACAATTTGAAAATCCAAATGGAAAGAGAGCAATTTGAAGCACCTGAATTATGGATCAATCCTGAAGTCAAAGATTTTTATGACTTTACGATTGATGATTTTAAGTTAATTAACTATAAGCATGGGGACAAGCTTTTATTTGAGGTAGCAGTATAATGCTGCCTCTTTATTGATCACTATATTGTAGTAGGCAATCCTAATTTTATTTTTAAGACATCCGGAAGATGAATGAATTTGGATTATCGAAGAAGTTAAAAAGATAAATACATATTATTCTAAAGACTCATATAAAAAAGATTAACTTTACAAGTTAATCTTTTTTATTTAGAAGAAAATATCCTAATTTTGAAACTAGATACAACGTGAAAGCGATCATTAAGGTTCTTGATATTACAATTCCATGAATGGCCAGATCATATCCAGCAGGTATCAACGCTTTTGTATTAAACATAAAATACATTGATATTAGAAGCGCTATAATAACCAAAAGCATTCCAAAAGGACCTGTCTTTCCATATTTCATACAATTTCCACCCTATATTAAAATATGATATAACAAACAAATGAGCTGAAGATTCTGATGATTATTTCTAAAATAATGCGAGCTATGAACACACGTGCCATTTTTTGTGTAATTGTCCTAATAAAACCGCCTGGCAATGCCGGCGGCCTTTTGCTGCTTTATTTATTAACAGAAATCGAAACGTTATTTCCTGAAACAGAAACCTTTGCGAAATCCTGTGTATCTACCACAGGAGTGACGGCTTTATTGTCGATTGTAATGTTGTTAAAAGATGTCGAAAAGGTTGCTTTGATGGCATTACGCTGACTTTCATACGAAACAGCCGCGGTAGCAAGTGTTTTCCATTTTGAAATCGTGCCGATGTTGGTTCCTTGGATTTCTGTGATAATCCGTCCGGTATAACCATCATTGTTCGTTCCCCAAAGAGTCATGCGTGTATTGCCGTTCAAATTTTTATAAATTATCATTTGGACTGTGCTTCCAGGGCGGAAGCCTTTATTGTATGTGAATTTGTCTTTTCCTTCGATATACGTTTCTTCATTTTTGGCCCCAACCTTCATGAGGGGCTTCCAGACGTTGTATTGTTTGCTGTACTGGAGCCCGATGTCTGCCTCAGTTCCGCTTGTTGCCCTGAAGCCTGAATAAATATAAGGCGTAGAGACCGAGTCATCATGTTTTACGGTGTCGGGAAGCTTGATTTTAGCTGTGAAAACGGCGCCAGTACTGTTCAGATAGGCGCGGCCGCCGATGCCTTTAGGCAGCTGGGTGGCTGCTTTTGCGACCTGAGTGTCTGCCGCGGGCAACCCTGGAATACCCGCTGAAAGTGTTCCGAAAAGAACTGCTGTTCCTACTGCACCTGCAATCAATACTTTTTTCATCAAAATTCCCCCTTTTAATAGTGGTTTCGTCATTCATTATACCTTATTTTGGAACTGGATTTATGTATATCAATCGACAAAATATTTCATTTCGCCAATCAGTTTCATGTTGGATGGTTTATGGGACGAAACGGCTCCTCCAATTTGAAAACTATATACATTTATTAGATGAGAGGGTTAGCTCACAATGGTTTTAACCGATTTGAAATCTTCCTCAAAATAAAAACACAAATGCTTAAAGAAACGATAATCAAAAGAATGACCGCTATTGTTTCCCAGCCGGTAAAAAAGGGGTGATCTTTAATTACTGCTTGTCCTTTCAAAATCATAAAAGTACAGGTACCGACTAAGAAAAGAAAACAAATACTTAGAATCGCCAACGATTTACGTGTATATGTTTTCAATTCGTCTTTAACATACAGCAAAACGAAAACAAAGCAGCTAACATTGGCAATCGTTTTTACCACATCAAAGTTTTTCATGACAATTGATATAAATAGACAAAGTAAAATAAGATAAAATACGATGTTTTTAGACAAAGAATCTCTCCTTTTATGTATGGCCCTTAAAGAGCTTACAAAAGTTCCTTTATCACTGCAATACTTGGAAGCAGAACCAATCGCACGTCCATAAACTAATTAAACTATATACTAAATATTCAACATAAATTTAGATTCAGTCATTAAGGAAAACTTCAGATTATACCAACAGTAGATCAAACAAAAAAACCCGGCATTAGCCGGGGAAAAAGTGAAATCGAGGAGATGTTAATGGAGTTTAGTAATGTTTCTTATGCTTTTTATACTCTACAACATAATCATAGTCTTTTTTGTCGTGATCATAATATTTTTTATCATAGTCGTAATATTTTTTGTCATAATCACAGTCATAATATTTTTTATCATGGTGATCATAGTATTTTTTATCATATTCGTAATACTTCTTATAATACGTTTTTTTGACCGTATAATACTCTTCTTTATATTTTTTGTAATAACCCATATTTACTCCTCCTTTATTATTGATACGCTTTATTATATGGCGAATTGATTGTGCGGCTTGGACAGTTACTATCATAGAAGAAAAAAAGGGCTGTCCAAATCATAGAAAAAGAGGCAGATGACACAGAAACAAATCAACATAAAAAGCCGATTTTTTATCGTCCCAAATCATTTATCTTATATTAGTTTGTCTTCTTTGTTTTCTGAATCACTTTTTCTTACATCCTGAGTCAGTCCGCTGGCCGCTTGTTTACATCTTGATAAGGCTTTTCCGGCAGCACGGCCAACAGGTCCAAATACGAAAAAACCTACAAATAAATAACGAGTATTTTTGTGAAGCTTACTTCATGTTTTTTTCCTCCTGATTGAAGTACAACCTGCGAAACAAATGATAAGAGATGACGATTCAAATGGAAATACGCTTATTTTGAACAAGAGTTGATTCATAAAATGGCTGCAGCCGAATATAATGTCCAATGCCATTTGTAAAAAAAGCTGAGAGGCGATCTGGATCAATGTTGTTTACGCTGGCCAGTATCTATGGCTTTTGCGAACAAGGCACGGGGGTATAGGGATCATATCGGCCATAATGGGTGGCATATTAGATTCAAAGAAATGATAGTACTGTGACTTGCTATGATTGAAAGAGAGGAGAGATCTGGTTGATACGATTCAATAAGGTAATTGGATTCCTGTCTGTTTTAGGATTCACTGCGGTTTTACCATTAACAGCACAAGCAGAACAAGCGGGAACTGCTGGGGCTGGGGAGTGGGATAAGTTGGGGACTTACACATATACTTATTCAAGTCCGACGGTATATTCGAGCGGAGGAGATTTTAGAGTCTGCCTTTCAGGAAGCACTCCTTTTTCTGTCTCGCTGCACTTATATGAGGATGATGCCGGTGACAATCCTGATGATTATGTAGGGGCAAACTATTTTTCTCCCGGAGAATGCCACACTTTTAGCAGTATTGGAAAATTTGTAGATGGGAGCAATAACAAGGCCGAGTTCTTTGTTACCGATTACTCTGGTAAATCTAAAACAGTTACGTTTTATGATTGATGGACTCAAACTGTGAAGTATAACCTTTGAAAACAAAAGAGAGAGACACCTCTCTCTTTTTCTATTCTTCGACAGTCTTACGAAGCCGTTCATTTACAATGCTTGTCCAGCCTCCATCCATCTTATCGCGTATGATGGAGCTTTTCTCGTTTGCTTTGCCAATCATTTCATTTGGCTCCTTCCAGCCGCCGTGAATAAGGGTAAACCTCGTCTTTTCTCCTAAGTCTTCTAATTGAAAGGTAACGATCCATCCATCTGTATCCCATTCAAATGAAAGTTCAGTGGGAACTTGAACAGTCAAAACTTTACAAGGAGATGGCCCAAACGGTGATTGTAAGTGGAATTCTTGTCCTTCTTTCAGCTGAAAATCATTGGGCATAAACCACTTGGCAATGCCTTCTGAAGTGGAAACCGTTTCCCAGACTTTCTGAATAGGTGCCTCTAGGGTAATATTTTTCGTAATATCCGGTAATGTATTTTCGCGATTTTCACGATTTTGATCCATTTCGTTTACCTCTAACATATGATGTTTTTTTCAATTAAATCATATAATAACTAATAAGATCATGTCCATATCTTGCATGATTTATGCTGCAGCCTGTTGTTAAACATTGTATCAGTCCCATCCAGTTTGATCTGTTAAAGGGGGGAGTTCCTGCGTGTACGAGAAAGAAAATACAGTGAGAGAGTGGAAAGTGTATCTTTTCGTCTTTTCATTCATGATTGTTTGTGCAGTTGCATTTGTTATTTTTGAACCGAAAATTTTGTTCAGCCAAATCGTTCTGCGCGGATTTGATGCCTTCATCAGTTTTGTTTTATTAACCAATGTGCTGTTTTTCTGGAGAAGGAGCAAACGTATAGCATATGTTTCAGGAGTTTTAGCTGTTATCAATCTCATTATGGTTATTTCTCTGGTTTAATCTAAAACAGGAGGTTTTTTTATGCTTGGAAAAATTAAAGCAGCCATTGATAATAGTCCGGGAAAGCCGGCTAGAATTGTAGTCAGTGAAAAAACGTTTCAGCAACTAGAAAAAGAGATGCGTTTTGTTTACGTTTCCAAACCGAAAACGATAATGGGAATACCTGTGGAAGTGTCAGATCAGGCAGAAAGCTTCAAGCTGGAATTTTAATCTATTCCGAACTGCAAAAAGGCTCATTTTGAGCCTTTTTATTATAATAAAGTTAAGATTCGTTATCATTTCAAACAAGCGCTTGCAAACATGTTTCAGTTTTTTATACTTAAGTGGAGTATTTCAGCTTTTTTAGAATGCTGAGAACATGGGAGGGAGCAATGCACAAACATAAGCGCAACAGCTTTAAAACTCTGATAGAAATTTTAATTGTTTCGACAAGACTCGGGTTTACATCATTCGGAGGTCCCATTGCTCATCTGGGCTACTTTTATGAAGAATATGTTCGCAAAAGAAAATGGCTGGATGAAAAAAGCTATGCTGATTTGGTTGCTTTGTGCCAGTTCTTGCCAGGACCGGCGAGCAGCCAAGTTGGGATTGGGATTGGTGTTATGCGTGGCGGGTTACTCGGCGGTATCGTTTCATTTCTCGGCTTTACGCTGCCCTCTGTTTTGGCACTTATCATATTTGCCCTTTTGTTAAAAAGTACCGATATAGAGCAAGCCGGCTGGATTCATGGTTTAAAAATCGTGGCGGTTGCAGTTGTTGCACATGCTATAACAGGAATGGCTCAAAAACTGACGCCTGATGTTAAGCGAAAAACGATGGCTTTGTTTGCATTGGTTGTTTCACTTTTATGGCAAACCGTGTTTACCCAAGCAGGTATTATAATCATCTCAGCAGCGATTGGTTTTCTGCTGTTTAAAGAGTCTATCGACAAAAAAGAATCAGCATTCCATTTTCCTATTTCTAAGACATTCGGAACAGTGTGTCTTTCATTATTCTTCGGATTGCTTGTTCTTCTGCCTGTTCTGCGAGAAACTGCGGATTTGCGCTGGCTTTCTATGTTTGACAGTTTTTACAGGGCAGGTTCCTTGGTTTTTGGCGGGGGACATGTTGTATTGCCGTTATTGGAACAGGAATTTGTACCAACTGGAATGGTCAGCAAAGAAGCATTTTTAGCAGGATATGGTGCAGGACAAGCTGTGCCGGGACCGTTATTTACATTTGCCGCCTATCTTGGTGCAGTCATGGGCGGCTGGCAGGGCGGAATGTTAGCTGCTATTGCCATTTTCCTGCCTGCGTTTTTGCTGATTTTAGGAGCGTTGCCCTATTGGGATATTTTGCGGAGGAATCCCAACCTAAAGGGAGCTCTTGCAGGAGTGAATGCAGCGGTAGTCGGAATTTTAATTTCAGCTTTTTATTTTCCGATTTGGACAAGTGCGATTTTGAATCCGATTGATTTTGCGTTTGCGGCTGTATTGTTTAGTATGCTTGCTTATTGGAAGCTGCCTCCTTGGGTGATTGTAGTCACCGGTGTCATTGGCGGTTTTCTTCTGAACCTTCTTTACATTTGACTTCTTTAAAGCGTGATGAAGACGTTCATCATGCTTTTTTTATTGGGAAAAAAGACGAACATAAAAAATAGA
This sequence comes from Bacillus sp. VA13, assembly GCF_055710085.1. Lineage (NCBI taxonomy): Bacteria > Bacillati > Bacillota > Bacilli > Caryophanales > Bacillaceae > Bacillus > Bacillus sp. VA13. The sequence goes on from NZ_JBVQPP010000001.1 coordinate 375,544, forward strand.
TATATGGGAAAATAATCCTATTAGACAGAATTTCATTCCATGTCGATATTGAAACAGAAGGGGATTTGGTTGAAAACTGGAACACAAAAGAGACGTTGGACACTCAGTTTTTAGAACGTATTGAAACAAATACTGAAAACGAAGTAAAGAAAATAGTCGGTAATGTATTAAAAAAAATCCAGCATGAATATAAAGCAGATGTTGCGGGTTTTGATGAATCTTTAAGACTTGAGCATCCGGACTTATGGAAAAAGGTGAAAAATAATTGGGGTGACACATTCAGTAAGGTTGCCATCACGTACAGCGTAAACGCCACAATTACTCATTATGGAACGGTTAAAACACAGTGATGAATCAAGTAGATGCTTAAAAAGAAGAGAAGGCAAATATCTCTTCTTTTTTATGTGTTTTTAGGATTAGTATACTTTTTTTGGAGGTAATGGATTTTTTTGAATGGTCAATATGCTAATATAGAATTGCTTTAAATCGAAGGGAGGAGGGGCTGTGAGACAGAAACCGATTTATGTAGAAATCGAAATGAGATCTGATCTGGATAAGCTTTGGGAATATACACAAAACCCATCGCTGCATAAGGAATGGGACCTCCGGTTTTCAAATATCACGTATTTGCATAGGCAGCCATACGAAAAGCAGAAGTTTCTTTACGAAACAAGGATAGGCTTTGGATTAAAGGTATCGGGTACAGGAGAAACAGTCGGTGTTTTCGACAAATGTTCATCTGAAAGAGTTTCCTCACTGGCTTTTGGCTCTGACCATCCGTTATCTCTGATTCAGCATGGCAGCGGGTACTGGAAGTATATACAGCGAGACAACGGGAAAATGATGTTTTTAACACAGTACCAATACAAAACAGCATACGGGCTGCCGGGAAGGTGGATCGATCGTTTATTATTTCGGCCGCTTCTTGGCTGGGCGACTGCATGGAGCTTTGATGCATTAAGGCTTTGGATTGAGCAAAATAAACATCCGAAACACACAATTCGATCGGCTATCATCTATGTGTTAATGTGTCTGTTTTTCAGTCTGTTTTGGTTTTACCAAGGTTTTACAGGTTTTGACACAAGGATTTTTGCAGGGACAGCAGAGATAGGTATGGGAATTTTATGGTTGTTTCCATTAAATAGAAAATGGATCATTCATGCTGTACAGGCTTGTATCTTTGCTGGATTCGCTTTTCGAGGTTCCGAGATATTATGGATACTATTGAGTGTGTTTTCTGCGGCAAGTGGCGTTCTTAGTCAGCAGCTCCCCAGTGCCCGGCACACAAAACGAAAGAGAAAGAAGTGACATTGTGAGTTCGATTTATGAAAAAACGATCAAGAACTATCATTTACTGCATCCCAAGCTGCGAGAACGGTATCAATTAGACGAATCTCATACATTCAGCGGGACAGGAACGATGTCAGAAATAAGCGGAGGCTCTTTTCTGGTCAGAATGCTGTTAAAGCTGGGTGTTTTTTTCAGGTGCTTTTTTTCAGAAAGAGGCAAAAACATCCCATTTACCATTCAAAATAGAACTTGTCTTTTGAATCGGGAACATACTGGGATAGAATGGAATCGTACATTTTTCTTTAAAGGCAAAAAACGTTTCTTTGACGCGATCATGGTATACGACGAAAAAGAAGATAGAATACTTGATTTCTTCGGCAAACCTCATCTTCTGCTGTCTGTTTTAGCGTTCGAGGCATCTCCTGACGGCTCTCTAACCATTACAACGGGAAAGCAATGGCTATTGATATGCGGAAAAAGAATACCGCTTCCAAAATGGCTGACCGGTACATCCGCTGTTTGCGAAACGTTTGATGAAAGAAAGAATTGCTTCACCATTCAAGTGCATGTCCAAAATACAATTCTCGGCACTCTTTTCTTTTATAAAGGAATGTTTCAGGAAGAAGAGAGAGAATCATGATAAAACGAAATGGCATGATCAGTTCGCTTTGCTTTATAGGATTTCTTGCAGCGGAAGCACCTCATATATCAGTGGCAGAGGCACTTGTTTTGTTATCCATTCTTTTTTTCGTGCCGGGAATTTTTCTTTTTGTCTTTCAATCGCAGCTTCGGGCTGCTCCATTTCTGGAATCTGTGTTAATCCAATGCTATCCGGCAGCCGCTTTATTTGCGGTGCTGGCTCTTGTGACAGACATCGGAGGTTTCGCGCTGATCTGGTGGATGTACACAGTTTTTATGGCGCTGTATGCGATCCTTCGTCTTTGGGAAACAAAGATACATAGAATCGAAGAGACATCAGTTCTGTTCGGGCTTATCTATTTGGCGGGAGGAGATTTTTGGTTTTTTGCTTATGCTGCACATTTGCAGATAATGCAATTTGGCCCTCTCATCATTTTGCTGACTGCTGTCCACTTTCACTATTCAGCTTTTCTTCTCCCGATCTTTAACGGCTTGCTCGGGAGAATCACCAGAAAAAATCGGATGTTGTACAGTTGGATAACATGGGTGATTTTGTTTTCGCCCCTTCTTATCGCGCTTGGCATCACATATTCAAAAACACTAGATGTCATTGCGGTTGGCATCTATATGGCGGCGCTTTATCTTCACGCATTTTTGGTGTTCACCACATCTTTTCGCAGCAAGACGGGGAAATTTCTTGTTCGGTTCTCTTCTGCCGTTCTAATGATAACGATCTCTTTCTCGATGATTTATTCATTTGGTGTATTTCGGCAAGACGTTACACTGACCATTAATCAGATGATTTGGATTCACGGTTTTGTTAACGCGTTTTTTGTTATATTGCCCGCTCTCATAGGATGGAGAATAGAAGATCCGAAACCTTTTGATGCAGACAGCGTAAAGACATTCAGCCGTATCTACGGAAAAAGAAGGATTGGAAAAGACTTTTTAGCTAACATTCAAGCTGAAAATAACGTTCAGTACAGAGGGCTCGTGGATGATATGGGAAGCCTTCGATCAAAAGATTTTTCACCTGAAAAACTGGCGCCGTTCATTCTTTCGTTTTATGAACAAACCATTGATTATGATGTAAAAGCAAAAGTGACGTGGAGCACGTGGTTTCGGCCGCTTGCAATGGTTTACGAAAGGTTCAGCAGAAGAACCGGCCAAATCCATTTGTCGACGAACCCTGACTGGTATAGGATGTACAGCACGATAAAGGGTGTTCATTCGAAAAAAGACGGAAGAAAAAAAGTGCGTGCCTGGATCAGAACAAATGAAAAAAACGAAACCATTTTTACCGCTCTATATTCAGTATATCGTTCGAATGGAGAAGGGTATATGAACATTTCTCTACCGCTTCCATTCAGCAGTATGACAGGCATTTTAAAGCCTTATCATCATCGTGAGAAGCTGGTTTTGACAAGCCGGCGGAGAAAAAGCGGAGCCGGGGATGAGGGGATTTATCTGCAAACAAGAGCGGGAACTTGTCCGCTGCCTTTATCTGAAACCTTTCTGATAGAAGCTATACATGACAACAAGTTAACTGCTGTTCATCACATGTGGCTGTTTGGAATAAAATTTCTAACTGTACATTACATCATTACATATTGTCCGTCCAAATGAAAGAACCTAATACATAGAAGAGGATTCATCGGCCAGCTGTTTAATGATTAGATCTGCTACATTCCAATTCTGCGCCGCATCTAGACGGGAAAGGAAGGATTAATGATGTTTTATATCAGTTGTTTTCTGATTCTTTGGCTGGCTGCGGGATTTACAGTGGGAATGAAACAAGTGTATGTCGATCAGCTGTTTAATAAAGACGTAACCGAAAGACTGGAAAAAGAAGCGGATGATCATGGCCACGCTGACCGGATGATCAAACAGCGTGTCCTTTACATTGCAGCAGTGACATTAAGCGGGTTTATCGCTGTTTATTTTGAAGTGAAAACAATCCCGCAAAGGCGAAAAATAAGAAAAATTGAAAAAAACATCATGAAACTGAATAAAGAAAATAAACGAAGAATGAAAAGAAAATAAAAATGCACAGGCCAAAGGGCAGGTGCGTTTTTTTTCTGTTTGATATGCGATTTGGGAAAAAGGTAGTTGGTGCCAACTTACTTTTCATAAATTCAGAAATGGGAAGAACAGCGCCCGGGCCAATGGTATATAATATTGTGAATTTAACAAAAATTTAACAAGGAGGACGAGAAATTCGTGCTAAAGCCTCAAAGAAACCGACATCCTGTTGATTTGGACTTAGAGGCGGAGTAGATGAAACCGGCCAAAGTATCCCTGCTCCGCCGTTTGCTCCATTCCTTGAAGCATGTTGATTGTAACATAGCCAAACGTTTTCCATCAACTCTTAAAATTGTAAAATTATTGTTTATTTTTATGGTATTTACTCCGATTTCTTCAATATATGCTGAAGATGTATATCAGAATTTTGAGGAATTAAAAAACAATGAAGATCCTTCTGATTACGGCATTGTTACGAAAGAAACCGGCAGTCCTGTTCTTGTTTTAGCCATTCACGGAGGAGGTATTGAAGGCGGGACAAGTGAAATAGCGAGAGAGCTCAGCAAAGAGTACTCGATGTATTTATTTGAAGGCTTAAAATCGTCAGGAAACTCAGTGCTGCATATTACGAGCACGCATTTTGATGAGCCTCGGGCTCTGAAAATGACGGGAAGTCATGAATATGTCATTTCATTGCACGGATATGCAGAAGAAGATCAGCAGATCGAAGTCGGCGGTACAGATCGTGTAAGAGCGTCAGATTTAGTTGAAAAACTGCAAAATGCCGGTTTTCCTGCTGTATTGCTCGGTATGGACCATCCGCATGCAGGTGTAAGTCCGAATAACATTGCAAATAAATCAAAAACAGGTTTGAGTATCCAGTTAGAAATGAGCACAGGTTTTAGAAGATCTTTGTTCGGCGTTTTTTCTTTAAAAAGCAGATCTGTTACTCAAAATGAGAGGTTTTATGATTTCACAGAAGTGATGTCCCGTTTTATCAATAATAGCTACTGAAAAATAGGAGGCGCTAAGCCTCCTATTCCTCATGCTTCTCATTCGTAACGTCAGGAAACAGCTCGTCTGCGGCTTCTGTTTGATACTGCAGTGTGTTATCCCTGGCTGACAGTTCATTTCGGAAGGTTTCATCCAGCACATTTTTTAGCAAATACCGATGAAAAAAGTATTCAAAAACAGTAAGACAGAGGGCGGAAAGTAGAGCAGCTGCAAACGGTGGGAAATCATTTCTTGTTTGGGTTAAAACAAAGACCCAAAGAATAACGAATGAAAGTCCAAAGTCAGCCAATGAAGCTGTAATATTGTTTGTTCGCGGAAGGACGAGCATGTCACCGGATAGATAGGAAACAAAACCTAGGAAAAGTGCAATAAACATTACACTTAAAAAGGGCGCGTGATAGACTCTGTCCAAAATCACATATAAAAGGGCGAGAGTGAAAGCAACCTTTGAAGCAAGAGCAATGATATGTTTCATTTGACCACCTAAATTGTTATTTTTGAAGAAAACCCTTGGCTGTAAACAAATTATAAAAACATAAGTAATTCAATTCGACAATCATTATTTTAAACAATCCGATTTTGTTTACACTGGTATTTTTTGCTGACTGCATGAAACTTTTTTGGAAAAAAGTCGTACATATGGATGATCAGCTTTCAAGGGGGAATGATTTGTGAAGGTAAAAGGAATCAATCACTTATTATTTTCAGTTTCTCATCTGTATACATCGATTGATTTTTATCAAAAAGTGTTTGATGCCAAGCTTCTGGTAAAGGGAAAAACAACAGCATATTTTGATTTAAATGGCATTTGGCTTGCGCTTAATGAAGAACCTGACATTCCGAGAAATGACATTAAGGAGTCTTATACCCATATTGCATTTACTATTGAAGATCAAGAGTTTGAGGAAATGTCAGCAAAATTAAAAAGGCTTCATGTCAATATCCTGCCTGGCAGAGAACGAGATGAACGCGATCGAAAATCAATTTATTTTACCGACCCTGACGGCCACAAGTTTGAATTTCATACCGGAACCCTTCAAGACAGGCTTCGTTATTATAAACAGGAAAAAACGCATATGGATTTTTATGATTGAAACGACCTCTTGATATTACACAGAACATATACATAAATCTCATGTAGGGTTAAAATGTGGTAAAGGAGGGGTGTAATTGAAAATAAGTATCTTAGGCTTAACAGCAGTTTTGATGTGTTTTTTTGGCATTGGCAGTACCCATGTGTCAGCTTTAGATTTTGATCACAAAACAGACTTTATTTTAAATGACAGCACAAAATCGTTTGTTCTGGAAAATATCAGTGATGTCCCGGCGATCGACTATATTTTAGGCTATCAGTTTACGATCTTGGGAGCCAATACTTGTTCAGTTGAGATTAAACTTCAGCGAATGGGGCTTACGGGAGAATATACCACACTGAGCACGAAGCAATTCAGCGGCAGCTGGTTTGATTTTAGTGCTCAGGATAAGGTTTCTATCGATCCGTTTCACCGATACCGTATATTAGCAGAAGAACACTCAGAAAACTGCACGAGTGTTCGGGTAAAGGGCAGTTGTGGTATACAATATTTTCATTTTGATTGAAGCTCACGTTGATCAAGAGAAGTGAGCTGTTTTTTAGAAAATGTTGAACCAACTACACTATGTACTAAATTTTCATTAAAATTCAATTACTGCCGCGCTCCTTACATAAACATGAAACCACGTCATTCCACGACCTAAGAAAATGAAACATTTTTAAGGACATAACGTCTAATATTTTAAACGGACAATATTCAGATAAAAGTTTCCTGAAGGAAAGAAAATTTCTTGACTTCAACAATTGTTTGGTGGATAATTATGGTGTAAACATGATGTTCTTTTTCCTCCTATTCAGGCTCGCACCCATAAGTCAGGGCGAGCCTGCTTTTTTGTACAATAAACCCCCTCTCCATAAAGGAAGAGGGGGTTATTTCATGCATTTGATAGATCAATAGGTTAATGGACGGTTCTGAACACGCCAATCACTTTCCCTAGAATGCTGACATTCTGCAAGATGATAGGTTCCATCGTTGGGTTTTCAGGCTGTAAGCGAATGTGAGTATCCTCTTTATAGAAACGTTTTACCGTAGCTTCATCATCTTCTGTCATCGCAACTACAATTTCCCCGTTGTTCGCTGTATTTTGCTGTTTAACGATGACATAATCCTTATCGAGAATACCAGCATCAATCATACTGTCTCCCATAATCTCCAGCATAAACACATGCTCGTCCGGAGGAACCATACGGTCAGGAAGCGGAAAATATTCTTCAATATTTTCTACTGCTGTAATAGGAGATCCCGCCGTGACTTTCCCGATGACCGGTACATTAACGACCTGACTTTGCGGAATGTCTACTTCTTCATCAAGTATTTCTATTGCTCTAGGTTTTGTCGGATCCCGTCTGATCAGCCCTTTTGTTTCCAAACGGGCCAAATGGCCGTGGACAGTTGAGCTGGACGCAAGCCCAACAGCCTCTCCGATTTCTCTCACGGAAGGCGGATATCCTTTTGATTTAACCTCTGCTTTAATAAAACGGAGGATATCAAGTTGCCTTTTTGATAGCTTCGTCATTTTTCGCACCTCAAAACGTCGATTTTAAGAAGATTATAGCATGATTTTCCTTACAGTACAAACATAGGTTCGAAAAAACAATTGACAGAAACGTTTGTTCGTATATACTGAAATTATAAAAAAGCGAACGAACATTCCTGTTGGAGGTTATGATCATGAGTAAAGAATCTATTATTTTTGTCGGTCTATTCACAGTGATTTTGAGCGCGGTTATCCTTTTGCTGTCATATACAAGCAGCGGTCAGGAACTTAATCAGTATGCTAAAATAGAAGTCCAGCAAGGCGACACACTTTGGTCAATTGCTGATCAGGTAGCAGATACAAAAAAGATAAACAAAAACGATTTTATTGAATGGGTAGCTGATAAAAATCATCTTCAGACGTCTGATATCCAGCCGGGAGATGAGTTGGTGATTCCATTGAAAAAGAAGCATCAGGATGCATATAAATTGGCAACTGTAAGATAGAGAGGAAAGATAGAAAAAATGAAAGCACTCATATATGCCCGCGTAAGCACAAATAAAGAACAGCAGGAAACTTCATTAAAGCGGCAGGTGGAGGAGCTAACGGCCATTGCAGCCGAGAACGGCATGGAAGTCGTCAAAGTGATTTCTGAAAAAGCCAGCGGATATGAAATGGATCGTGACGGTGTATTTGAGCTGCTTGATGAGATCAAGAATTCGGGAATTGATGTTATTTTGGTTCAGGATGAGACTAGGCTCGGTCGGGGAAATGCAAAAATCGCCCTGCTCCATTGTATCTACAGAGAAGATGTGAAAGTCTATACAACGGCTCACAGAGGTGAACTGGAGTTATCGGAGGCTGACTCGATGGTGCTGGAGATCGTCAGCATTGTGGAAGAGTACCAGAGGAAAATTCACAATATGAAAATCAAGCGGGGAATGAAGCGTGCAGTAAAAAACGGTTTTAAACCGCAAAAAAACCTGAAAAACCAACATGAAAACAGCGGAAAGGAAAGAATAGAGGTCCCAATCTCAGAGATCGTTCGCCTAAGAGCGAATAAACTGACGTTCGCAGAAATTGCCGCAACGCTAAGAGGGTTTGGCTATGATGTGTCTAAAGCGACCGTCCACCGGCGGTATCAGGAATACATAGAGAATGACGAGACAGCCGAGTGAATCAGTTGTAAAACTCTTTTTGATCTAGTACTATATAGACAAAATGCAATAAAGGAGTTTAACATGATTTCAAACGCTAAAATTGCCAGAATTAATGAACTTGCTGCTAAAGCCAAAGCTGGCGTTATGACAGAAGAAGAAAAAGCCGAACAGCAAAAGCTTCGTCAAGAGTACTTGAAAGGTTTTCGCTCTTCTATGAAAAACACGTTAAAAAGTGTGAAAATCATTGACCCAGAAGGCAATGATGTAACACCAGAAAAGCTAAAAAAAGAACAACAAAATAACAAACTTCACTAATATAAGAGGAATACGGAAATATCGTATTCCTCTTTTGCATATACTATAAGCAAAACTCTTATGTGACAAAATTCAACAAGTTTCTCTCAAATTTAAGCTGAAACAGTTGAGAAAAAGTCGTCAGACATTTATGATGTAAGGGTACAACACATAAGGAAGGGGATTTTTATGGATACAATTGAAAAGAAATCAGTTGCTACCATTCGCACACTGTCAATAGACGCTATTGAAAAAGCAAATTCTGGTCACCCAGGGATGCCAATGGGGGCCGCTCCAATGGCATACACGCTGTGGACAAAATTTATGAACGTAAGTCCGGCAAACCCTGGCTGGTTTAACCGTGACCGTTTTGTTTTATCTGCTGGACACGGATCAGCACTTTTATACAGCATGCTTCATTTAAGCGGGTTTGATCTTAGCATCGAAGATCTTAAGGGATTCCGCCAGTGGGGCAGCAAAACACCTGGACATCCTGAATTCGGACATACTGCAGGTGTTGATGCGACAACAGGTCCACTCGGCCAAGGAATTGCCATGGCGGTCGGAATGGCTATCGCTGAACGCCATTTAGCAGAAACTTACAACCGCGATTCATTTAACGTAGTCGATCATTATACATACAGTATTTGCGGTGATGGTGATTTAATGGAAGGCATTTCTTCTGAAGCCGCTTCACTCGCAGGCCATCTTCAGCTTGGCCGTCTGATCGTATTATACGATTCTAATGACATCTCTCTCGATGGAGATCTCGACCGTTCATTCTCAGAAAACGTGAAACAGCGTTTTGAAGCAATGAATTGGGAAGTTCTTTATGTTGAGGATGGAAACAACATCGAAGAATTAACAGCGGCTATCGAAAAAGCACGCCAAAATGAAAAGAAACCTACATTAATTGAAGTGAAAACGACAATCGGTTTCGGTTCACCTAACCGTGCTGGCACATCCGGTGTTCACGGTGCTCCGCTTGGTAAAGAGGAAAGCAAGTTAACAAAAGAAGCTTACGCGTGGACGTATGAAGAAGATTTCTACGTACCGTCAGAAGTATATGAGCATTTTGCTGCAGTGGTTAAAGAATCAGGCGAGAAAAAAGAACAAGAATGGAATGCTCAATTCGCTAAATATAAAGAAGTTTATCCTGAACTTGCTGAACAGCTTGAGCTGGCAATCAAAGGAGAACTTCCGAAGGACTGGGATCAAGAGGTTCCTGTTTATGAAAAAGGAAGCAGCCTGGCATCCCGTGCCTCTTCCGGTGAAGTTCTCAACGGACTTGCGAAAAAAATTCCATTCTTTGTCGGAGGATCTGCTGACCTAGCGGGATCAAACAAAACGACAATTAAAAATGCCGGTGATTTTACAGCTGTTGATTACTCAGGCAAAAACTTCTGGTTCGGTGTTCGTGAATTTGCGATGGGTGCAGCCTTAAATGGTATGGCGCTCCATGGCGGACTGCGTGTATTCGGCGGAACTTTCTTTGTCTTCTCTGATTACCTGCGTCCGGCAATTCGCCTTGCAGCGTTAATGGGTCTCCCTGTCACTTATGTCTTCACACATGACAGTATTGCGGTAGGTGAAGACGGCCCGACGCACGAGCCTGTTGAACAGCTTGCTTCACTCCGTGCGATGCCTAATCTTTCCTTGATCCGTCCTGCAGACGGAAATGAGACAGCGGCAGCATGGAAGCTTGCAGTGCAAAGCACTGATCAGCCAACAGCGCTAATATTGACACGCCAAAACCTTCCTACGATTGACCAAACTGCTGAAGAAGCATTGGCAGGAGTGGAAAAAGGAGCATATGTCGTTTCTAAATCTAAAAACGAAACACCTGACGCTCTTCTTATCGCTTCAGGCTCTGAAGTAGGCCTTGCGATTGAAGCACAAGCTGAATTGGCAAAAGAAAATATCGATGTTTCTGTTGTCAGCATGCCTTCAATGGACCGTTTCGATAAACAATCTGTTGAATACAAAAACTCTGTCCTTCCTGCAGATGTGAAAAAACGTCTTGCGATTGAGATGGGCGCATCATTTGGATGGGGCAAATACACAGGGCTTGATGGAGACGTGCTCGGCATAGACCGATTCGGTGCATCTGCTCCTGGCGAAACCGTCATCAATGAATACGGATTCTCAGTTCCAAACGTAGTGAACCGAGTTAAAGCATTACTCAATAAGTAAAAGTCTTTTAAAGAGGATGAGTCAAATCATCCTCTTTTTCTTGTTTATCCGACAAAAATAGTATTAGCTGTTTAACAGTAATAGACAATTCTTTCTTTTCTTCTTTTGTATAATAGAGAGCAAATGAAATGCTGCTGGAAAAGGGGATGAAAAGATGGAACGTCACTACTATACGTACCTGATAAAAGAGGAGTTTGCTAATCACTATTTCGGGCGGGAATCGGTTATGTTTGAGCTGTTTCAAGACTATCATTGGACAAGCCTGACAAAGCAGCAGTATGAAATGACAGAGAAACAGATTCAATATATTACACAGCCAATCCCGATTCTACATATGCATCAGCGGTTAAAAATGAATTTACACAATACGGATTACAGGCAGCTAGATTATATTTATAGATTAGCTTTGCCGAAAGCAAAAGGCCACGCGACGTTTATGATGAAGGAGCACATGATAGAATTAGTGGCTTCGGGGGATTACGAGGCAGAAACGATCTTCTTTGAGGTGTTGAGAAAAGTAAGCCCTTGCTTTCTGGCTATGGATTTTAATTCGAAGCGTTATGGATGGCTAAATCCGGTGAAAGAAAGAAATTTTGTCTAAAACCGAAGAAAAAGAGATGTAAATGTTGTATAATAGCTTTTGGTTTAGTACACTTTAAACTAGACAACATGAAGGAGGAAATAAAATGACTTTATGGGTTGGCATCCTAGTGGGCGTAGTTGCATTGCTCATAGGTGTTGCACTCGGGTTTTTTATTGCTCGTAAATATATGATGAGCTACCTTAAAAAGAATCCGCCTATTAATGAACAAATGTTACGCATGATGATGATGCAAATGGGAATGAAACCTTCTCAAAAGAAAATCAATCAAATGATGAAAGCCATGAATAATCAAACGAAATAATACGTAAAGATTATGATATAGAGAAACATGGTTATAAAATAAAAAACCCTTATACGGGTTTTTTATTTTGCAATCATTCATCACCCGCTACTGCTCTAAGGCGCTGCTTTTGATATTGTATGAGAAGATGGTCAAGCTCCTGACTGAGCTCTATCGTAATATGAGATGTCATTCCGTTCGCCATGACAATTTGCAGCAGCTCTGCTCTTTTTTTTTCAATTTCATTTAATAGATGCTCTCTAATCACAGGGATGTATCCTTTCATACATTAGATCTTCAAAGTGAATGTTTATATTATATCCATATTTATACTAATTTTCAAATGAGAAGGAGTACAATATCTCAATGTCAAATTAAATTATATAAGTTTTTTCTGTAAATAGAAATCCTTCAAGTGAAAGTGTTAAAAAAATGAAATGATTTTGTCATAACTTGAAGGAATGTCAAATCATGAAGGGATGATGACATGGGAGACGTGAATTATTTTTTGACATTCGGAGCGGGATTTTTATCCTTTATTTCGCCTTGCTGCCTGCCGCTTTACCCAGCTTTCTTGTCATATATTACAGGGGTCAGCATGGATGATGTGAAAACAGAAAAGCTGCTGCTGCAGAAAAGAAGCTTGTTTCATACTTTGTGTTTTTTGCTTGGCTTTTCAGTCATTTTTATCGCTTTAGGCTATGGAACATCTTTTGTTGGCAGCCTGTTTAGGGATTATCACGATGCAATTCGGCAAATTGGAGCGTTGCTTATTATTTTGTTCGGTTTCATTACGCTCGGCGTGTTCCGGCCTGAGGCTATGATGAAAGAGCGGAGAATCCACTTTAAGCATAAACCAAGCGGGTTTTTAGGTTCCGTCTTAATTGGAATGGCATTTGCGGCGGGATGGACGCCATGTACCGGTCCGATATTAGCTGCTGTTATCACACTTGCAAGCACAAATCCAGGCTCAGCGGTGCCGTACATGATGTTATATGTACTCGGTTTTGCTGTTCCGTTTCTTTTATTGTCTTTCTTTATCACAAAACTGAAGTGGATAAGAAAGAACCAGCTTTTGATCATGAAAGCAGGCGGCGTTTTGATGATTGTGATTGGTGTGCTGTTATTCTTTAATTGGATGAGCCTGATCATTATTTTGCTGTCGGATCTTTTTGGAGGATTCACTGGTTTTTGACGGTAAATTACTTTCGTACTACTACTAGTCCTTTTGTTTTTGGTACAATAAGACTATTATCTGTGGAAATCGATTGTTGGAGGGGAATATGACAAGAGTTTTAGTTGTAGACGACGCCAAGTTCATGAGGGTGAAAATCAGAGAGATCTTGGAAGAGGCAAATTACATAATCGCAGGCGAAGCCGCGGACGGTGAGCAAGCCGCGGACCTGTATAAAAAACTGCGGCCGGACATCGTGACAATGGATATTACAATGCCAGTGAAAAACGGCATTAAGGCGCTTCGTGATATTTTAACCTTCGATCCTAAAGCGAAGGTCATCATGTGCACCGCCATGCGCCAGCAAAGAATTGTAACGGAAGCGATTGAGCTGGGGGCAAAGGACTTTATTGTCAAGCCGTTCGAAGAAACAAAAGTGTTAGAGGCTGTCAGCCGCGTTATGGGATATTAACGTCATTTCTTTTCAAAATGGTTTTTTTTATTGTTTTGGAGTATAGTATATAGTAACAACACTCCTAGAAACAAAGGAATGATAAGTATGATGATTATAGTTTCATCGATTATTGCTGTGTTAATGGCTGTAGCTGTGATGGTGGTCAGAATAAAGTCCTCTGACAAGCCCGTTTCACCGAAAAAAATCATTCTTCCGCCGATTTTTATGAGTACGGGAGCGTTAATGTTTTTATTTCCGGTATTTTGGGTCACTGGTGCAGAGTTTTTAGAATCAATCACTTTAGGCGTGATTTTTTCTATTTTTCTCATCAAAACTTCTAAGTTTGAAATTAAAAATAATGAAATTTACATGAAACGCTCTAAAGCATTTGTATTTATATTAGTCGGTCTTTTGGTGATCAGAATCGCGATGAAATCGATTTTGAGCACATCAATTGATTACGGCGCATTGAGCGGAATGTTTTGGATTCTGGCTTTCGGTATGATTGTGCCGTGGAGAATCGCCATGTATTTATCATATCGAAAACTTCATAACGAGCTGCAGTCAGCTAATATTCAAATGAATTAAAAAACCTTTCCTGATAGAAGGAAAGGTTTTTTATTTGAGAAGGGCCTGATAAGGTTCAAGATCGATTTTTTTGTCCTGCAGATGTCTTTTTAAGAAGGTATGGTCTCTTTTAGGAGTTGCGAGAATATAGCCTCTGATCATCAGTTGCTGATCAATCTTTGATACCTTTTCTTCTAATGCAAGCTCACCGATTTTACCTGCGATTTTGGCTTTTGCTGCATCTCTGAACAGCTCCGGAACCGGCGAAACCAATTCATTAAGAAATTGTTTGTTTTCATTGCTCCACAAATGCATGCTGTTTTCGATATAGTAATCCTGCCAATCAAGCTCTGACCTGCCGTCTTCTTTCGGTAAACGCTTTAAAAACTTTCGAAACATAAAAAAACCGCCGATTGATAATAAGGCAACCATCATGATCACCCAAAACAGAATAAACCACAAAAACCAGCCTTCCAGCATCAACCATTCCCCCCTTATTCTAACCATATTGTATACGAAGAGAGATTAGAAGAACACAGTAAAAAAAGAATAGAAAGAAATGATAGACGTCTAGTCAAAAGAGATAGTAGATCATATTCTATTGTATAGTGAATCTGCTATTTGGCCATGGGAGAGTCACTAGAGGGTATTTGACGATAAATGGACGGAAAAAAGTCACTTTCATAATAGGGGATGAAAGTGACTTTTTATGTTAGCTGAGAGGAAATTGAAGAGAAAAAGAAGAACCATCTTCTGTTTCTTTATTGACGGCAACTGTGAGTATTTGATTTTCGCATTCGGTTTGAATGGTTTTGTCATTAAAATAAAAAGGAAGCATCATTTGTTTTTCAAAAGTCTGCCCTGACGATTTGACTGTTAAGGTGAACTCGCAGCCAGACAGAGTAACCGTTACTTGTGTCGGCTGTAAAAAAGTCAGATCCGCTTCAATAATATACTGCTGACTTGTTTCATATAAATCAATAGGCAATGTTTCGTCGTACCAGGCAAAGGGGTCTTCAAAAAATTGCCGAAGCCATTCATCCATACTATCGAAATCATTAGCGTCATTACGTTTTGAATGGGTCATGGAAGCATTCCTCCACATATCAACCTTGCTTTACATCATATGCGGAATATCAGAAATGGGTGAACGCATAAAAAAACAGACACTAAGGTCTGCTTTTCTTACATATCATGGCTTGAGTTGTGCTTCTGTCTTGTGTGATTTCGGTTTTTTACTTTTTTGCTACCGCTGAGAGGCTCCGGCTGACCCGGATTGTGTCCTTTAGGGGCGTTTTTATGCATATCTTTACTTGTATTTTTATTGGTCATAAAATGAGAACCTCCTTAAAAAGAGTCCGGTGCTATTGATTGGTTTTTCTTTTTTTATTATTTTGGCGTTCAGCTTCAGTCAGTACAAGCTGGTCGTTTTCGACGTAGCCGGCGCCTTTGCCTTGGCTTTTCGCGTCATTCATTCCGTTAATGACGTGATTCGCTTTTCTTTTGACCATCATTATCACCTCAATCATAATATGGCTCCTTTTGTTGTGTTATATGAGAGAGCATAAACAGTAATAATTACCGGTACATTTGTCCGATAAGCCGAACTTATTGTATTTAATAAAAACATTGATATTTACTTATGTATGATTTTGTTTTAATATGAAATTGTGAGAAAATTGTGATGGAATTTACTTCATCTGAGAATGATCTGATCTGAAGGGGGATTTTGGAGAATGGCAAACGAGCAAAAAACTGTAGCAAAAGACGTTTTCCAAGCGAGAAAAACGTTTACTACTAATGGGAAAACATATCATTACTACTCTTTAAAGGCGTTAGAAGATTCAGGAATCGGGAAGGTTTCGAAGCTTCCTTATTCTATCAAAGTTCTTTTAGAATCAGTATTGCGTCAAGTTGACGGATTCGTCATCAAAAAAGAACACGTAGAAAATTTGGCAAAGTGGGGAACTGCCGAATTAAAGGAAATCGACGTTCCGTTTAAACCGTCTCGTGTTATTTTACAAGACTTCACAGGGGTTCCGGCAGTAGTAGACCTTGCTTCACTGCGTAAAGCGATGGCAGCTGTCGGCGGAGATCCTGATAAAATTAACCCTGAAATTCCTGTTGATCTCGTTATCGACCACTCTGTACAGGTTGATAAAGCGGGCACAGAAGATGCGTTAGCTATTAATATGGACTTGGAATTCGAAAGAAATGCAGAACGCTACAAATTTTTAAGCTGGGCAAAGAAAGCGTTTAATAACTATCAGGCAGTGCCGCCTGCAACAGGTATCGTGCACCAGGTAAACCTGGAGTTCCTGGCAAGTGTCGTCCATGCCACTGAAGAAGACGGTGAACTTGTAACGTATCCTGATACGCTTGTCGGAACAGACTCACATACCACAATGATTAACGGTATCGGTGTTCTTGGCTGGGGTGTCGGCGGAATTGAAGCTGAAGCGGGAATGCTTGGACAGCCTTCTTACTTCCCAGTTCCTGAGGTAATTGGCGCGAAACTTGTCGGCAAGCTTCCGAACGGAACAACAGCTACTGACTTGGCGTTAAAAGTGACACAGGTGCTGCGTGAAAAAGGCGTTGTCGGCAAGTTTGTTGAATTCTTTGGACCGGGAGTTGCTGAACTGCCTCTTGCAGATCGCGCAACTATTGCGAACATGGCTCCGGAATACGGTGCTACATGCGGATTCTTCCCAGTAGATGAAGAAGCGCTAAACTATCTGCGCCTGACAGGCCGTGACCCTGAACATATTGATGTTGTCGAAGCATACTGCAGAAGCAATGGCTTGTTCTACACTCCAGATGCGGAAGACCCTCAATTTACTGATGTGGTTGAAATTGACCTGTCTCAAATTGAAGCAAACTTATCAGGTCCAAAACGCCCTCAGGATTTGATCCCGCTTTCTGCTATGCAGGAAACGTTTAAAAAGCATTTAGTCAGCCCTGCGGGTAACCAAGGATTCGGTTTACATGCAGAAGAAGAAGAAAAAGAAATTAAGTTTAAACTCCTTAATGGCGAAGAAACAGTTATGAAAACGGGTGCGATCGCCATTGCTGCGATCACAAGCTGTACGAATACATCCAACCCGTTCGTTCTGATCGGCGCCGGACTCGTAGCGAAAAAAGCGGTTGAGTTAGGGCTTAAAGTGCCTAATTACGTAAAAACGTCACTTGCACCTGGCTCTAAAGTCGTTACAGGATATCTTGTGAATTCAGGCCTTCTTCCATACATGAAAGAGCTTGGTTTTAACCTCGTTGGGTACGGATGTACAACATGTATCGGAAACTCAGGTCCGCTTTCACCAGAAATCGAAGAAGCGGTTGCAAAAAATGATCTTCTGATTACATCTGTCCTTTCCGGAAACCGTAACTTTGAAGGGCGTATTCACCCGCTTGTTAAAGGTAACTATCTTGCTTCTCCGCCGCTCGTTGTGGCATATGCGCTGGCTGGAACGGTAAACATTAATCTGAAAACTGATCCGATCGGTGTGGGCAAGGATGGTCAAAACGTATACTTTAACGATATTTGGCCATCAATGGACGAAATCAATTCACTTGTTAAGCAAACTGTTACGCCTGAGCTCTTCCGCAAAGAGTATGAAACAGTATTTGATGACAACAAGCGATGGAATGAGATTGAAACAACAGATGAAGCCCTATATAAATGGGATAACGAGTCAACTTACATTCAAAACCCGCCATTCTTCGAAGAAATGTCTGTTGATCCAGGTAAGGTTGAGCCATTAAAAGGTCTGCGTGTTGTCGGTAAATTCGGCGATTCAGTCACAACTGACCATATTTCTCCTGCGGGGGCAATCGGAAAAGACACGCCTGCCGGAAAGTATTTGCAAGAAAAAGGCGTTTCTCCTCGTGACTTTAACTCCTACGGTTCCCGCCGCGGAAACCATGAAGTTATGATGAGAGGAACATTTGCAAACATCCGCATCAAAAACCAAATCGCACCGGGTACAGAAGGCGGATTTACAACGTACTGGCCGACTGGTGAAGTAACGTCCATCTATGATGCGTGCATGAGATACAAAGAAGATAAAACAGGTCTTGTCGTATTAGCAGGAAAAGACTACGGTATGGGATCTTCACGTGACTGGGCTGCAAAAGGAACAAACCTTCTCGGCATCAGAACGGTAATTGCTGAAAGCTTTGAAAGAATTCACAGAAGCAACCTTGTATTCATGGGTGTGCTGCCGCTTCAGTTTAAACAAGGTGAAAATGCGGAAATACTCGGTTTAACAGGTAAAGAAGTCATCGAGGTTGATGTGGATGAAACAGTTCGCCCTCGTGACCTTGTGACAGTAAGAGCAATCAATGAAGACGGTAATGTAACAACATTTGAAGCAGTCGTCCGCTTTGATAGTGAAGTGGAAATTGATTACTATCGCCATGGCGGCATCCTGCAAATGGTGCTTCGTGAAAAAATGAAGCAGTCCTGATGAATCTATAGGAAGAGAAGGCATTTCTGCTTTCTCTTCTTTTTATGACAAAGTGTGCTGCGGAGGTGGCATATGCTGAAAAAATGGCTCGCAGGTATCCTGCTTATCATGCTTGCCGGTTATATGGGATGGAATTTGTATCAAACATACAGCAAAAAAGAAGTCGGAATTGAAGAGGGACAGCAAGCACCTGATTTTGCTTTGAGAACGCTATCGGGAGAGAAAAGTTCCTTACAGGACACAAAAGGCAAAAAGGTGCTGCTCAATTTTTGGGCAACTTGGTGTAAACCGTGCCGTCAGGAAATGCCGGCGATGGAACAGCTGCAAAAAGAACACGCTGACGAACTTGCGGTTGTTGCGGTAAATTTCACTTCAGCTGAGAAAAGCGAGAAACAGGTCCGGGCATTTGCTGAAACGTATGATTTAACGTTTCCCATTCTGATTGATAAACAAGGGATCAATGCTGACTATAACGTGATGTCATATCCAACGACGTATATCTTAAATGAAAAAGGTGTTATTCAAGACATACACATTGGCACCATGACAAAAAAAGAAATGGAACAAAAACTGGATCTTGATTAGATTCAGTTTTTTTATGTTCAGATATGCTTACAAGTTTTCAGAATTGGAAAAAATAAAAGAATATGCGGAGGTGAGAAGAGTGAAGAAGATGAGAAAGCGTTCTTTTCATGAGCTCGTCATGGAAAACAAAAAAGAGCTGATGACCAATACGGAGTATTTAAATCAGCTTGAGGAAAAGCTTGAACAGCGATTTAAGCAAAAATAACCTTTAATTTGTATTCATGTTTACCCCTCCTTTTGAGAATCCTATCTGTTGAGGAGGGATAAACATGGGAAACAACAAGAAAAACGGTCAGCCTCAATATGCTCCCAGCCACTTGGGTACAAAGCCTGTAAAATATAAAGCCAATAAAGGGGAAAAAATGCATGATACTTCAGGGCAGCAGCCGATCATCATGCAGACAAAAGGCGAGTAGCGCCGCATCAAGTTTATTTCTAGGGGGTACATCCGAATGACAAAGAACCAAAATCAATACCAGCAGCCTAATCCTGATGATCGTTCTGATAACGTAGAAAAATTGCAGGATATGGTTCAAAACACAATTGAAAACATAGAAGAAGCAGAGGAGTCAATGGAGTTTGCTTCAGGAGAAGATAAACAGCGTATCAAAGAAAAAAATGAAAGACGCGAACAGAGTATCGAAGCGTTTCGTAATGAAATTCAAGACGAATCTGCAGCGAGACAAAACGGATACCGTTCATAAAAACCAGGGAAACCTGGTTTTTTTCTTTCTGATTTGATTATGGTAAAATGGGGCTAAATTGACGTTAAGGGAGCAGAGTAATCTTGCATGTATCAAAAAAAGAAATAGAAGTGCGTTATGCAGAAACAGATCAAATGGGGATTGTTTATCACGCAAATTATCTTGTATGGATGGAGGTCGGCAGAACGGCCCTCATTAAGGACTTAGGCTTTTTATACAGTGATATGGAAAAGAGAGGCGTTCTGTCTCCAGTCGTTGATATCAATATTTCCTATAAAAAGCCGCTTCATTACGGAGAAACCGCGGTTGTGCAAACATGGATAGAGGAATACAACGGTTTTAAAACCGTCTATGGTTATCACATTTATAATCCGGCCGGTGAGCTTTCCATCAAAGCCACCTCATCTCATATTTGTGTAGATAAAGAAAGCTTTAAGCCTATTCAGTTTCGTAAAGCTTTCCCTGATTGGCACGAGGCATATGAAAAGGCCAAAAAATAGGGAAGTGAACGAGATATGGCGTTTGGTGTGAAACGTGAGGAACTCAACCGGTGGAAACAAGCAGTGAAAAGAGGAGAAATCGCATTTTTAACACATTACTGGCTGGATGACCGGTTTCCGGAAGCAAAGACTGTGACAAAAGCTGGCTGTGCAGATATTGATAAGCTGATTCAGTGGGGAGCGGCGTACGGTTTAAAAAAAGAATGGATACATAAAAAAAGTGAATTTCCTCACTTTGATCTGCTGGGTGAGACACAAAAATATATTTTGGAGCAAGAAAACCTGACAGATCATCTTATCAGATTTCATTTATAAAAAAAGAGCGCACATAATGTGCGTTCTTTTTTTATTGGTATTCAAAAACCGGTTCATCAGCGTCTGCTGAATAGCTGACTAGTAGGTCGTGGTTATCGAAGTACCAAAGATCACTTTCTTCAATAAAGAAGGTGATGCCGCCGGCTTCTGCAGTGGCTCCAGCCTCTTGTGGGGCATCTTTCGCCACTCCGAGGGAAAATCCCTTTTGAACGTTGCTGCAGCCGCCGTAGCGGACGAAAAAGCGAACCTGGTCTCCGCTTTCTAAATCGAGCTCTTCCTTATACCAGTTCAGTGCGTCTTCGTTAATTGTCATATTCATAACAGAACACCCCTTTGTTCTTCATTTGAATTTTCTCTATTATAAACGTATTAGGCTATTCTGTGTCAAAAGAGAAGGTTTATAACCATTTCACTTTAGGTTCTGTTTTATTGATAATTCGTTTAATGTTCGCCCGGTGTCTGTATATCACAAAAATAGTGAGCAGGGTAACGACAATCAATAAATACTTATCATGGACAAAGAGACTATATATAACAGTATAGATCCCTGTTAACATCGATGACAGAGAAACAAATTTAGTTAAGTATAAAAAGATGAAAAATACCGCGACCATCGTGATAAATAACAGAGGTGCGTAAAATAGCAAAACGCCTCCGGACGTTGCCACGGCTTTGCCGCCTTTAAATTTAGCGAAGACGGGAAACACATGGCCCAAAACTGCAAAGACTCCTGCTAGAAGCGGGTGAATATCAACATGCATGAGAAAAGGCAATGCAGTTGCCAGCGTACCTTTCAAAATATCTCCGGCTATCACGATCGAACCAGCTTTTACGCCCAACGTACGGAATGCATTGGTAGCTCCTAAGTTGCCGCTCCCGTGCTCCCGGATATCAATTCCCTTGGCAAGCTTGCCAACAATTAAGCCAGATGGAATGCTGCCTATCAAGTAGGCCAAAATAATCAATAAAGCAATTAACATCTACATTTCTCCTTTTTCAAAATCCCTTCTTTCTATTTTAACATGAGATATCATAATCTGATGATAAGTTTTTTGTAAAGTTTGCTTACAAATCCAATCAAACATGCATCATATTTTGATTTCTTACATTTTGATCGTGTAAAATAGATGAAAAAGGAGTGGTACATGATGCAAAACCCTTCCAAAGCGGAAATTAAAGAGATTCTTGATCAAAGCAAGCGAATCGCGGTAGTGGGGCTTTCTGACCGCCCGGATAGAACGTCGTATATGGTTTCCAAAGCGATGCAGGATGCGGGCTATGAAATCATTCCCGTCAATCCTACAATTGATGAGGCACTTGGTGTCAAAGCTGTTTCATCTTTACAGGAGATTGATGGTCCGATTGACATCGTCAATGTATTCCGGCGCTCAGAACAGCTGCCAGGCGTGGCGGAAGAGTTTTTGGAGACAGACGCTCCAGTATTTTGGGCACAGCAAGGGCTGGTAAACGAAGAAGCTTACCAGATGCTAAAGCAAAAAGACAGAACGGTTATCATGGATCTGTGCATAAAAGTGGCGCACGCTGTAACAAAATAGATGCAGAACTGCAAAAATCCTTGTGAATTCAAGGATTTTTGCTTTTTAATTTTAAGATATTGTTTGCGTATTACGGTGAAACAGATACAATAAAGCTTGAACAGCTTTTTTTGAATACCTTGTCTAGCTGGGTTTCGGCCGTTCGATTTGCGAAGGTCTGCTGCTTTATATATAATAAACAAACATACGTTCTCATAGTGTAAAAACAGCACTATCCGATGTTTTGCGAACTGATTCGTTAGCTCTATGTTGCGATTGCAAACATATTGGTTATAATGAGGAGTCCAAGGCAGTACCGGCTCGAGGCGAGGTTTATAACAAATACTTTATACTATTGATGGTGTAACACTGAAAAAGAGAAAGACAATGTTAGTTTTTGAAAGGGGTTTGTACGTTTGGCTAGAAAACAGCAATTTGATTACAACGAAGATGCCATACAGGTGCTCGAAGGCCTTGAGGCTGTCAGGAAAAGGCCGGGTATGTATATTGGCTCTACTGACGCACGGGGCTTGCACCACTTGGTTTATGAAATTGTAGATAACTCTGTCGACGAGGTGCTTGCCGGCCATGGAGATCACATAATCGTCAAAATACATAAAGACAACAGTATATCTGTACAGGATAGAGGCCGCGGCATGCCAACCGGAATGCATAAGCTCGGCAAACCAACCCCTGAAGTGATTTTAACGGTGCTTCATGCCGGAGGAAAGTTCGGTCAAGGCGGCTATAAGACAAGCGGAGGGCTGCACGGAGTTGGTGCATCAGTTGTGAATGCTTTATCTGAATGGCTGACGGTTACCATTGAGCGGGACGGTTTCGTCTATCAGCAGCGTTTTGAACACGGAGGAAAGCCAGTCACATCTCTCGAAAAGATCGGCAAAACAAAAAAGACAGGAACGCTAACACACTTTAAGCCAGATCCAACGATGTTCAGCACAACGACTTATAATTTTGAAACGCTTTCTGAACGCTTAAGAGAATCTGCGTTTTTGTTAAAAGGATTAAAAATTGAGCTGATTGACGAGCGCAATGACCAGCAAGAGGTCTTTTATTATGAGAACGGCATAGAAGCATTTGTCGCTTACTTAAATGAGGAAAAAGACGCCTTGTCTGAAGTGGTCTCATTTGAGGGAGAGCATCATTCAATAGAAGTGGACTTTGCGTTCCAGTTTAACGACGGCTATTCTGAAAACATTTTATCGTTTGTTAACAACGTCAGAACAAAAGACGGCGGGACTCATGAGTCAGGTGCAAAAACAGCGATGACACGCGCTTTTAATGAATATGCACGAAAAGTGGCTTTGCTGAAAGAAAAGGATAAAAACCTGGAAGGCACTGATATAAGGGAAGGGCTTTCAGCCATTATTTCTGTTCGGATTCCTGAGGAGCTTCTTCAATTTGAAGGACAAACAAAAGGAAAGCTGGGTACGAGTGAAGCGAGATCAGCAGTTGATGCGATTGTTTCAGAGCAGCTTGCTTACTTTTTAGAGGAAAACCGGGATACTGCAACGCTTCTTGTCAAAAAAGCTATCAAAGCGAGCCAGGCACGCGAAGCGGCACGCAAAGCCCGTGAAGAAGCAAGAAGCGGCAAAAAACGAAAAAAATCAGAAGCGACATTAAGCGGGAAGCTGACGCCTGCGGGTTCGAGAAACCCGGCAAAAAATGAATTGTATCTCGTTGAGGGGGATTCTGCAGGCGGATCAGCCAAGCAGGGAAGAGACCGCAGATTCCAAGCAGTTCTGCCTTTACGCGGTAAAGTCATTAATACGGAAAAAGCTAAGCTTGCTGATATCTTTAAAAATGAAGAGATCAATACAATCATACATGCGATCGGCGGGGGTGTCGGAGCTGATTTCTCAATCGATGATATCAACTACGACAAAATCATCATTATGACCGATGCGGATACTGACGGCGCTCATATTCAAGTGCTGCTTCTTACCTTTTTCTATCGCTATATGAAGCCGCTCATTGAACATGGCAAAGTGTTCATTGCACTGCCTCCTTTATATAAGGTCAGCAAAGGAAGCGGAAAAAAGGAAATCATTGAATATGCATGGTCTGATGAAGAGATGGGTGATGTCCTGAAAAAAGTCGGCAAAGGTTATACCATTCAGCGATATAAGGGTCTTGGAGAGATGAACGCAGACCAGCTGTGGGAAACGACGATGAATCCCGAGTCACGTACGCTTGTAAGGGTCAAAATCGACGATGCGGCACGTGTAGAGAGACGTGTCACGACGTTAATGGGAGACAAAGTAGAGCCGCGCAGAAAGTGGATTGAGAAAAACGTCGCTTTCGGCTTAGATGAAGAAAGCAATATTTTAGAAAATGAAAACTTATCGGTCGCTGAGGAGGTTTAATGTTGTCACAACCAGAATTATTTCATGATTTACCATTAGAAGAGGTGATCGGCGACCGTTTTGGACGCTATAGTAAATATATTATTCAAGACAGGGCGCTTCCTGATGCAAGAGACGGCTTAAAGCCGGTACAGCGCAGAATTCTGTACGCGATGCATACAGATGGAAACACGTTTGATAAAAACTTCAGAAAAGCGGCCAAAACGGTCGGTAACGTCATCGGTAACTATCATCCGCACGGTGACAGTTCGGTTTATGAAGCTATGGTGCGGATGAGCCAGGATTGGAAAGTGCGAAATGTGTTAATTGAAATGCATGGGAACAACGGAAGCATCGACGGAGATCCCCCGGCAGCTATGCGTTATACAGAAGCGAGGTTATCTCCGATCGCTTCTGAGCTTCTTCGGGATATTGACAAAAATACAGTTGAATTTGTGCCGAACTTCGATGATACAAGCAAGGAGCCTGTTGTACTCCCGGCGATGTTTCCTAACCTATTGGTCAACGGATCTACCGGGATTTCAGCAGGATACGCAACCGACATTCCCCCTCATCATCTGGGAGAAGTCATTGATGCTGTCATCAAGCGCATTCAAATGCCATCTTGCTCTGTTGATGAACTCATGGAAGTCATTAAAGGGCCTGATTTTCCGACAGGCGGGATTATTCAAGGCGTTGACGGCATAAAAAAAGCTTACGAAACCGGAAAAGGAAAAATCATTATCCGTGGAAAAGCTGAAATTGAAACAATCAGAGGCGGACGAGAACAAATTGTCATTACGGAAATTCCATTTGAAGTGAATAAAGCAAACCTTGTGAAAAAAATGGACGAGTACCGCATTGATAAAAAGGTTGAAGGCATCTCAGAGGTTCGCGATGAAACGGATCGAACTGGGCTGAGAGTGGTCATTGAACTGAAAAAAGAAGCGGATGCCAAAGGCATTTTGAATTTCTTATATAAAAATACTGATTTGCAGATCACCTATAACTTTAACATGGTGGCTATTCATAATCGCCGTCCGATGTTGATGAGCCTGCCGTCTATTTTGGATGCATATATCGGCCACCAAAAGGAAGTCGTCACAAACCGGTCCGTTTATGAGCTTCAAAAAGCAAAAGACAGACATCACATCGTAGAAGGACTCATGAAAGCTTTGTCCATTTTGGATGAAGTCATTGCAACAATTCGTTCTTCAAGCGATAAACGTGACGCTAAAAACAACTTGATAGCGAAATATGAATTTACAGAGCCTCAGGCTGAAGCCATCGTGTCACTGCAGCTATATCGTTTAACCAATACAGATATCACAGCACTGAAAGAAGAAGCAGAAGAGCTCGGCAAAAAAATTGAAGAGCTCGAATCCATTCTGAGCAATGATAAAAAGCTGTTAAAAGTGATCACAAACAGCTTAAAAGCACTGAAAAAGAAATATGCAGACACGAGACGCTCCGTGATTGAAGAAAAAATTGAGGAAATTAAGATTAACCTTGAAGTCATGGTTGCGTCTGAGGATGTATATGTGACCGTTACGAAGGATGGCTACCTAAAACGGACGAGCCAGCGTTCATTTGCCGCTTCCAACGGCCAGGATTTCGGAATGAAAGATACGGACAGGATGCTCCATCAGTTTGAAATGAATACGACGGATGTGCTGCTGCTCTTTACGAACAAAGGAAGCTACATTTATTGTCCGGTTCACCAGCTGCCTGATATTAGATGGAAGGACATGGGCCAGCATTTTTCAAATATAATCACCATTGACCGTGATGAAACGATTGTAAAGGCCATACCGATAAAAGAATTTGATCCGTCGGCGTATCTATTGTTCTTTACGAAAAACGGAATGGTGAAAAAGACAGAGCTCACCCATTATAAAGCACAGCGTTATTCTAAAGCGCTTGTGGCCTTAAATCTGAAGGGTGAAGACGAACTGATTGATGTACATGTAACAAATGGGGAAAGCCAGATCTTTATGGCCACTCACCTAGGGTATGGCTTATGGTTTGGAGAAGACGAAGTAAATGTAGTTGGCGCGCGTGCCGCTGGTGTCAAAGGGATTAACTTAAAAGAAGATGACTTTGTTGTCTCTGGAGAAATCCTTCAAGAATCTGATTCAATTGTATTGTTCACACAGCGGGGAGCGGTGAAACGCATGAGTCTTTCCGAGTTTGAAAAAACATCCCGTGCAAAACGTGGTGTTGTTATGCTAAGGGAACTGAAGAAGAATCCTCACCGGGTCGTAGCGCTGTTCGCTTGCGGTCTTGAACAGCGGCTTATGGTGGAAACAGAAAAAGGCGACAGAAAAGAACTGCAGGCAAAAGACTTTCGGACAAACGACAGATACAGCAATGGCTCTTTCTTTATTGATGAAGAGGAATCAGGCAAGGTTACAGCTGTCTGGCGCCTTCATACAGAACAATAATAAAAAACCCGCTCATATCATGTGAGCGGGTTTCGTTTGTATTTCAATTAGCTTTCATGGCTAGTGAAAAGATCTGTAAAGGCATGAACAAATTCGATTCCTTGCCATACAAATAAATTCAGCGCGGTGAAAGAAAATAAGCCTAAAATCACCATTCTTAAGATAAACAACATGTTTAACAGCCTCCTCATATTTTCGTTATATAATCGGGTGATGTTGAACATGAAGTTTGCCGAAATAAGACGATTGATAAAATTTGGCCAGTATAAAGCTTTTTTTCCGCTGGCGCCTGCGGGAGTATCCCGTACTTTTGCTTTCAGCGGTCAGAAGCAGAACAGCCATTGCCCATAGAGCAGTCAGCGCAAATGCCCCTGTGATGGATTTCTTCTCATCATCTGCATTTTGCCCGGCTTTCATCTCATGCATTTCCTGCTGGTCGGCTACGGCTTTATAATGATGGCCTATATCAAAGGCGTGGGGAATTGAGAACAAATGAAAGCTGGCAATCGCCAAAAATAAGATGGACGCTTTTAGTATCGTTACTTTTTTCAAATGATCTCCCCCTCCTTTAATATTACTGAATATTTTTATAATAATACCCTAATCCATCCTAAAAGTAAACCTGATTTATTAAATTTAAAAATAAATTTCACTTTGTTAAGTATATATCTTTTTGCTTATTTTTGAAAGAGAAATTTCTTTTATTAGTGTATGTATACCCGGTCTAAGATGTGAATAAAAACACATTTTAAAAGATATGTTTGTTGTTTAGGAATTATGATTTTATTTATCAAAGGAAACGGAAGGTGGCAGGAAAGAAATTCTTACTTTTAAAAGAGAAATCTTGCTTATAAGAAATATTTTTATTCATAGGAAAATAATAGAGAGGGAGACCAAAGGAGTGAAGCATCAATCTAGGACAACAATCTTCACGAAAAAACTTCCTAATTCGACATATTGTGATATAATAAAACTCGTTATGTTAAAAAATCTAACATCAAATATGAATTCACAATGAATTGATGAAAACGGGAGGTCAATATGGAGTCTTTTTTCAACAGTTTGATCAATATTCCAAGTGATTTTATCTGGAAATATTTATTTTATATTTTAATAGGACTTGGACTATTTTTTACACTTCGTTTTGGTTTTATCCAATTCCGTTATTTTATTGAAATGTTCAGAATAGTAGGTGAGAAGCCTGAAGGAAATAAAGGTGTTTCGTCTATGCAGGCGTTCTTTATTTCTGCTGCATCCCGAGTCGGTACAGGGAATTTGACTGGTGTTGCCTTAGCAATTGCGACAGGCGGACCAGGCGCTGTATTTTGGATGTGGGTTGTAGCTGCTGTAGGTATGGCTTCAAGCTTTGTTGAGAGTACGTTAGCACAGCTTTATAAAGTGAAGGACGGAAACGATTTCCGCGGCGGACCGGCCTACTATATTCAAAAAGGTCTTGGAGTCAGATGGCTCGGCATCGTATTCGCTGTCTTAATTACCGTGTCATTCGGTTTAATCTTTAACGCTGTTCAATCCAATACCATTGCGGGAGCGTTAGAAGGCGCATTTCATGTGAACAAAACAGTTGTGGCTATTGTTCTTGCTGCTTTAACGGCTTTTATTATTTTCGGCGGTTTAAAACGTGTAGTCGCAGTGACACAATTGATTGTTCCAGTGATGGCTGGCCTTTATATTCTCATTGCACTATATGTTGTATTCACCAATATTTCTGCATTTCCAAGCGTTATTGCGATAATTGTCAAAAATGCTTTGGGATTTGAACAAGTTGTCGGCGGCGGACTGGGAGCTATCATCGTCATCGGTGCACAGCGCGGGCTTTTCTCTAACGAAGCGGGAATGGGTAGCGCGCCTAACGCTGCTGCGACAGCTCATGTTTCGCATCCGGCAAAGCAGGGCTTTATTCAAACATTAGGCGTGTTTTTCGATACATTTATCATATGTACGTCTACAGCGTTTATCATCTTACTATACAGTGTAACACCAAAAGGTGACGGCATCCAGGTTACACAAGCTGCTCTGAGCCACCATATTGGAGGCTGGGCGCCTGGTTTCATAGCAATTGCAATGTTCTTGTTTGCCTTTAGTTCAGTTGTCGGAAACTACTATTATGGTGAGACAAACATTGAATTTATTAAAACAAGCAAAACATGGCTGAATATTTACCGCATCGCGGTTATTGCTATGGTTGTCTTTGGATGTGTAGCAGGGTTCCAGATTGTGTGGGACATGGCGGACCTCTTTATGGGTATCATGGCGCTGATTAACTTAATTGTTATTACACTGCTGTCGAACGTTGCTTACAAAGTGTATAAAGATTACGCGAAGCAGCGTAAACAAGGACTTGATCCTGTATTCAAAGCGAAAAACATCCCGGGTCTTAAAAACACTGAAACTTGGGAAGATGAAAGACAAGAAGCATAAGAACACGGCTGCATTCAATCAATTGAATGCAGCTTTTTATTTGGCGAAAAGAAGCGGAATGTTTTGATTTCATAAAAAAATAACGTGTAAAGTCCTGGTTACATACTTTTATATGTGGTCCACATGTATCAGCAGTATCTGAAACAAGACAAAAAGAGCAAATTGGCAGGCTTTTAAACCGCCTAAAAACAAGAAATTAGGTTGATAGACAATCATGAGAAAGATTTTTACAATGAGTCCGTGCTAAAAAAGCGAAAGGGAGGAGAACGGTACTAGGCATATGTTTTACATAATCATTTGAAGGAGGAAAGAATATTCTATATGAAACGTTCAGTCTCTATCTTAATTGTATGTTTATTTATTGCATTACTAGCAAATAGCGGCTTGACTGCTCCAGAAGCATCTGCAGCAGTGACAAAAACGCCAGTATCCATAAATGGCCAGCTTAGCATAAAAGGTACACAGCTAGTCAATCAAAACGGCAAAGCGGTGCAGCTGAAGGGGATCAGTTCACACGGATTGCAATGGTATGGCGATTTTGTCAATAAAGACAGCTTAAAATGGCTGAGAGACGATTGGGGCATTACGGTTTTCCGCGCGGCGATGTATACGGCCGACGGCGGTTATATTGATAATCCGTCTGTGAAAAACAAAGTAAAAGAAGCGGTTGAAGCGGCAAAAGAGCTTGGGATATATGTCATCATTGACTGGCATATCTTAAATGACGGCAATCCAAATCAAAATAAAGAGAAGGCAAAAGAATTCTTCAAGGAAATGTCAAGCCTTTACGGAAGCACGCCAAACGTCATTTATGAAATTGCGAACGAACCAAACGGCGATGTGAACTGGAAGCGTGATATTAAACCGTATGCGGAAGAAGTGATTTCCGTTATTCGCAAAAACGATCCCGACAACATCATTATTGTCGGTACCGGTACATGGAGCCAGGATGTGAATGATGCTGCCGATGATCAGCTAAAGGATGCAAATGTCATGTACGCACTTCATTTTTATGCCGGCACACATGGCCAGTTTTTACGGGATAAAGCAAACTATGCACTTAGCAAAGGAGCACCTATTTTTGTGACGGAGTGGGGGACAAGCGATGCTTCCGGAAATGGCGGAGTATTTCTTGACCAGTCGAGGGAATGGCTGAATTATCTCAACAGCAAGAACATCAGCTGGGTAAACTGGAATCTTTCTGATAAGCAGGAATCATCTTCAGCTTTAAAGCCGGGAGCATCTAAAACAGGCGGCTGGCCGTTATCAGGTTTATCCGCTTCAGGAGCATTCGTAAGAGAAAACATTCTCGGTACCAAAGATTCGACGAAGGACATTCCTGAAACGCCAACACAAGATCAACCCACACAGAAAAACAGCATTTCTGTGCAATACAGGGCAGGTTATGGTAGTGTGAACGGGAACCAAATCCGCCCGCAGCTTCACATAAAAAATAACGGCAACACCAGGGATGATTTAAAAGATATCACTATCCGTTACTGGTATAACGCAAAAAACAAACCTCAAAACTTTGACTGTGACTACGCGCAGATTGGATGCGGCAATGTGACCCACAAGTTTGTGGCGTTACATAAACCTAAGCAGGGTGCAGATACCTATCTGGAACTAGGGTTTAAAAATGGAACGCTGTCACCAGGAGCAAACACAGGGGATATTCAGCTTCGTCTTCACAATGATGACTGGGGCAATTATGCACAGGGTGAGGATTATTCCTTTTTCCAATCAAATATGTTTAAAACAACGAAAAAAATCACATTATATAATCACGGAAAACTGATTTGGGGAACAGAACCCAAATAGTTTAGCTTTTGGCGGGCATCAGCAATGATGTCCGTTTTCATCATCTTATACAGCAAAACAAGGAGGTATAGGTTGTGGATGAAACACTGAAGCAGTATATGATGCTGTTCAAAGAAATGAATAATGCGATAAATGGTCCGGACTATCCTGGTAAGGAAAAAGACATCCAACATCAAAAAGAACAGATCGAAGCTTACGAAAAACAGCTGCAGCAAGGTTTTTCTACAGATTATGACTACGATGTATTTGCTGACTCGGTTATCAAATGCGCATATGGCGATATGACGCTGGAAGATTTGGAAGCAGTTTATTATGGATTGACAACGCCATTTTTTGATTAGACCTCCAACAGTAAAATTTCAATTTCTGTCTCACTAACTTAAGTATACTTTTGTATTGAGACAGAAATTCATTTATTTTGTTTACTTCCTAGAATATATATTATGTAAACTAAAAAATGAAAACAGGCAGCAGTTGTATTTCATTATCGTCCTCCCCTTCTTTTTTAATGGTTTGTTCATATTTTAGTAATTGTTTATTCAACTCTATTCTTTAAAGTGATTTGTACATAAGATGGCTTCCGCGGCCACTACTGAATTTCTTCGATTGGAGGTAAAATGGAATGCCGTTATGCTGAAGAAACAAATGACTACGCTTATACGTTTTTGTACCGTCGGAGTTGGCAACACGCTTATTGACTTTTGTGTATTTTTCCTTTTAACCGCTTTACAGGTGCCATATCTCATTGCCCAGGTTTGTTCTTATACGTCCGGAATCGCCAACAGTTATATTTGGAATCGGATTTGGACGTTTGAAGTGGCGAAAAAAGCCGACAAACAGGAAATGATTCGGTTTATCGCCGTTAATCTCGCAGCGTCCGGTATGACGTTTTTGCTGCTATTCGGCCTTCAAAAAGCCGGATTGTCTCTTCTGATCAGCAAATTGATTGCAACTGTCGGCGGTATGGTGATTAATTTTATCGGGAATCGCCTCTGGGTCTTCCGCGATCCGTTGAAAAAATCAGAATCAATGTAAGAAAACTGAAATGGAGTGAAGGAAATGAAAAAAATCAGAAAAGCCGTCATCCCTGCAGCAGGTCTAGGAACACGTTTTTTACCTGCAACGAAAGCTCAGCCTAAGGAAATGCTCCCTATCGTTGATAAGCCTGCTATTCAATATATCGTTGAGGAAGCGGTTCAGTCAGGTATTGAAGATATTTTGATTATTACAGGGCGAAACAAGCACGCGATTGAAGATCATTTTGACCGTTCCATTGAGCTTGAACAGAATTTGATTGAAAAAGGGAAAACAGACATCTTAGGCGAAATGCAGGACATTGCAAATCTTGCGAATATCCATTATATTCGTCAGAAGGAGCCGCTTGGCTTGGGACATGCCGTTTTGTGCGCGGAGCATTTCATTGGCGATGAACCGTTTGCCGTCCTTTTAGGCGATGATATTATGGTGTCTGAAACACCGGCTCTTCGGCAATTAATGGATGTATATGACGTTTATGGCACAGAGGTTGTCGGTGTACAGTCAGTTCTCCCTGAGGATGTCAGCAAATATGGTATTATCAATACATCAGGGTCTCAAGGGCATGTATACGAAGTGAACGATTTAGTGGAAAAGCCTTCTCCTGAAGAAGCGCCTTCGGAAATCGCCGTGATGGGACGTTATGTGCTGAATTCATCGATCTTCCCCGTTTTAAAGTCCATTGGCAGAGGCGCGGGCAACGAAATTCAGCTTACAGATGCGCTTCGTGAGGCTTGCCGTAAGCAGCCTATCCATGCCCGGCTGCTGGAAGGAAATCGATATGACATTGGCGATAAGCTGGGCTGTTTTAAAGCAAGCACTGAAATCGGCTTAATGCGCCCCGAAATGAGATCTCAGCTTTTGGCCTATTTAGAAGATGTGATCAAACGGGAAACGAAAGAAATGCTGCGATAAAAAATTGTAACCATCTTGCTCGTCAATCAGTCATATAATAGAGAAAAAGATTAGGACAGGTGTGAAGAATGTGGGCAGTTTGATAAGCGAAATTTTAACATGGCTGACGAACATGGGATATGCGGGCATTGCGATTGGCTTGATGATTGAAATCATTCCGAGTGAAATTGTATTGGCCTATGGCGGCTATATGGTATCGGAAGGCACGATTGGGTTTATTGGCGCCATCATTGCGGGTGTTATCGGGGGCACCATTGCCCAGATCTTTATTTATTGGATCGGACGCTATGGTGGCAGACCGTTTTTGGACAAATACGGGAAGTACTTATTGATTAAAAAGCATCATATCGACATGTCAGAAAACTGGTTTCAAAAGTACGGCACGGGTGTTGTCTTCTCGGCACGTTTTATACCAGTTGTCAGACATGCGATATCCATTCCCGCAGGCATTGCCAAAATGCCGTTTCTCAAATTTGTGGTACTGACTGTACTTGCTATCATTCCGTGGTCTATCCTCTTTGTTTATTTAGGTATTCAGCTCGGAAGCCAGTGGGATGACGTTGAGAACATTGCGGGCACTTATACAACGCCGATAATGATACTGGCTATTGTCGTTATCGCCCTTTATTTTGTGATTAAAAAACGTACAGCGATATTTAAACGATAGCTAGCGGATATGCATAAGGATGATTGATTCATCCCTATGCATATTTTTTTATCTGCGATGCTGGTTTGCCAGCTTCAAATGCTCCGCTAAAAAAGCGACAAATACTTCATCCCGCACGAGCGATGCGGCATAATTTCTTTTAATAAACCATTCTGCTTCTTCAAAAGCTGCGAATGTTTCATCCTGTGTTTCTCCGTTAATTTGGATATTCCACTCGTTGTCTAAAGGAAACAGAAAAAATCTCATTTGTGCGCGATTTTCATATAATGATCCGTTCGCCGATCCCTTTAGGTTATAGATATTACGGAAAGCATCTGGACGGACAGGTTCAATCCGGAATGCTTCAGCAACAAACAATTCGTATACTTCGTCGGTGATTGAACATCCAGATGCCTTTGCATGCCCCCCGCCTCCGTATCGGCCGGCGATTTCTGACACATCGATGTAATCATGAATGGTGCGCAGGCTGACTCGTTTTGACCCCATGCTTAAAATCGCAATGTAATCGAGGTGGGGATTTTCTTTTCCTAGTCTGTTTCCAAGCTCTGAATGATACGATTCTGCGTGGACAATGCCCACACAATGTTCATGAACAAAGGTTTGCACCATCTCCCTTTTCTTTCTGCGGAGGTAGCGCTCGATTTTTGCATCTTCTAAATCAAGCAGTTTCTCTTCAAAATCATCAAAGAAAAATTCATCATGCGCAGAAAGACGCTGAATCATTTTTTCTTCAAATTCATCGATTGACAGCAGAAAGAAAAGATCATTAAGCCGCTTCGCCTGTTTTTGATCATACTGCTCCCACTCCCATGTATCATATTGGCGGACGAGCTCTGTAAATTGATCTAAGGCATTTGTCGGTTTCATAAAACCATTTTCAACGAGATAGCCATATAAAAGCGATGTGGCCGATGAGAGCCTTCCATCATCGTACTCCACTTGGACAAATCCCCATTCATGCTCATTCAAATGAAGCGCTGTTTTATGATGGTCAATCAGCTTCACTTTTCCGCCCGCATGAACATACTTATTTAATCTCTCTTCGTTTTCTTCGTTGACGGCGAGATCGGTGATGAATAATGCGTCTTGTCTGTTGCTCTCCTTCGCTTTTTCTAAAAAGTACTGCACTTGAGCGTTTAAGCCGTTGACAGAGTTATACCGGACCTCAACATCTTTCCCGAATGCCAATTTTGCTACGATTCCGCATCCTACTCCGTCCAAGTCGTTATGTGAATATAAATGATACATAATGTAGGCCCCTTTTTATGATGAACTGACAATTGCCGCTAGAGGTGCGGCACCCTTTATTTACTATTCTAAAAACCATGGTGTTTTATGCAAAGTTAATTGGTTTACATAATATTATTATTGCAAATATAAAAAAAGAGCGCTTTTTGCGCTCCTTAAGTCCTTGCTTTTTTATACAGGGTAAACCGGATGCTTTCGATTGGTAAATGTCATTTCCTTTGTCATGTATGCCTTGAGCCGTTTGGCCAGCTCATCACGCAGCGAATTGGCTGGGATCACGGCATCAATGATCATTTCTGAAGCCAGGCGGTAGATATTGATGTCCTCTTTGTATTCCTCCCGTTTGCTGCTGATAAATGATGCCCTCTCTTCTTTCGGCAGCTCAGCGATTTTTTTTGCATAGACGGCGTTTACAGCTGCTTCAGGGCCCATGACGGCAATTTGGGCGGTTGGGAGCGCTAAGCAGCAATCCGGTTCAAACGCAGGCCCTGCCATTGCGTACAACCCCGCTCCGTACGCTTTGCGGACAATGACAGAGAGCTTTGGAACAGTTGCTTCCGACATCGCTGAAATCATTTTTGCTCCGTGCCTGATAATGCCCGCTTGTTCTACCTTTGTGCCGATCATAAAGCCGGGGATATCCGCTAAGAACAGCAATGGAATATGAAACGCGTCACATAAGGTAATAAATTTAGCCGCTTTGTCTGCTGAATCGTGAAATAAGACGCCTCCTTTTACCTTTGGTTGATTAGCAACAATGCCGACAGGCTGTCCGTGAATTCGTGCGAGTCCCGTTATTAATTCCGGTGCGAATAAAGCTTTGATTTCAAAAAATGAATCTTCATCAATAACCCGCTCAATCAGCTCATGCATATCAAAAGGCGCATTTTGATTTTGCGGAATGATGTCGGCAAGCGGGATGTCGAAGTGTTTTGGCGGGCGTTTCTCTTGCATAGGCGCTTTTTCTTGATAATTAGCCGGAAAATACGATAAATAAGCCCGTGCCAGACGTATGGCTTCTTCTTCAGTTTCTGCAAGAATATCTCCGCAGCCGGAGATTGAGCAATGCATACGTGCCCCACCCATTTCTTCGAGAGACACTTTTTCGCCAATGACCATTTCCGCCATCCTCGGCGAGCCTAAATACATGGAGGCGTTACCCTCTACCATAACGACAATGTCACAGAAGGCTGGAATATAAGCGCCCCCTGCCGCAGACGGTCCGAAAAGCAGGCAGATTTGCGGAATGCGTCCCGATAATTTGACTTGATTGTAAAAAATTCGTCCTGCTCCACGTCTCCCTGGAAAGACATTGATTTGGTCAGTGATTCTGGCGCCAGCCGAATCGACTAAATAAATGAGCGGACAGTTTAACTTTTCGGCTGTTTCTTGAATTCTGATGATTTTTTCAACGGTTTTGGCTCCCCATGAACCTGCTTTCACTGTTGAATCATTGGCCATGACGCAAACGGTTTGGCCACCGATTTTGCCGATAGCCGTCACCACTCCATCAGCGGGAAGCCCGTCTGACATACATTCCGCAAAAAAAGCGTCTTCAAGCTCGATATCATTGTCAAACAAACGAGCAAGCCGCTCTCTGACAAAGAGCTTGCCTTTTTCTTGGTTGCTCTGATGATACTTTTCCGCCCCGCCTTTTCGAATCTGTTCGGCCCGTTCTGTTCGTTCCTTTTCATAGTCCATGAGCATTGCCTCCCTTTTATATTCCCTTATATACGGCCCGTCTTTTTTCTTGAAACGCTTCAAGTCCTTCTCTCCTGTCTTTTGTCGGAATGGTATGTTCATATGCTTTTTGTTCAATTGCCAGGCCTGTAGCAAGATCTGTCTCCAACCCTTTATTAATTGCGAATTTAGCCTGACGGACAGCAATCGGCCCGTTGGCAGAAATAGCTGCGGCCAGTTCCTCTGCTTTTGGCATGAGGTCACGAGGAGCCGTGACATGCTCTACAAGGCCTATCTCTTTTGCTTCGTGTGCGGTTACGCGTCTGCCTGTATAAATTAATTCTTTTGCTTTTCCTCTGCCAATCAGCCGGGGCAGCCTTTGGGTCCCACCAGCGCCTGGGATAATAGCTAACCCTGTTTCCGGGAGGCCCAGAACAGCTGATTCAGCTGCGATTCGAAGGTCGCATGCCAATGCCAATTCTAGCCCGCCGCCTAATGCGCTTCCGTTTATCGCGGCTATGACCGGCTGCGGCAAGGCTTCAAGGAAAGCCGCCGTTCTTTGAATGAGAGATACACTTTCCAGAACCTGATCTTCTTTTAGTTTTATCCGTTCTTTCAGGTCTGCGCCCGCGCAAAACGCTTTTTCACCGGTGCCTGTGAGGATGACGCAGCGGATGTTCGAGTTGAATTCAATTTCCTGAAGAATCAATTGCAGGCTTCTAAGCATTTCCTCTGAAAGAGCATTTGCCGCCTGAGGCCTGTTTAAGGTGATCAACGCAATATGTTCATTTTGGACAGTAAAAAGAACCGATTCTCCCATTGTATTTGCCCTCTCTTTTATGAAGATGATTTAAATACCTGTAAATTTCGGCTTGGCAGCTGCTTGCCCATTTTTTCTTCTATCCATTTGGCTGCGGATAGCAGTTTATCAAGATTTACATTTGTTTTGATGTCCATCTGTTCAAGCATGTATACGATATCCTCAGTTGCAGCGTTTCCGGAGGAACCTGGGGCATATGGACAGCCTCCGAGTCCGCCTGTCGAGCCGTCGAACACAGTGATGCCCATTTGGAGAGCTGTGACCATGTTGGCCAGCGCCGTTCCTCTCGTATCATGAAAATGCAGGGCAATTTGATTGGCCGGGAATCGTGCCAAAAGAGCTTCAAGCACGGTTTCAACTTGGGCGGGATTTGCCGCTCCGATCGTATCTCCAAGCGATAGTTCAGAAATCCCG
This sequence comes from Bacillus sp. VA13, assembly GCF_055710085.1. Taxonomy (NCBI): domain Bacteria; kingdom Bacillati; phylum Bacillota; class Bacilli; order Caryophanales; family Bacillaceae; genus Bacillus; species Bacillus sp. VA13. The sequence goes on from NZ_JBVQPP010000001.1 coordinate 413,757, forward strand.
AATTCAAATAGGGCTTCAGAAAGGCGGATGACTTGTTCAATGGGGACATCTTTCTCGTACGGACAGCCGAAAACGGTTGAGAGGTAGGCTCTTGTTGAGAGGTTTGCTTTTTTTGCGTCATCGTTTACTTGTTTTAGAATATGAAGGGTTTCAGTAGTAGATTTGTTGATGTTCTTTCTGTTGTGCGTCTCGCTGGCGGACATAAAGACGCAAGCTTCGTCAATGCCTCCTTCAAGCGCATTCTCCAGCCCCTTTTGATTCGGGACAAGTGCCGCGTACGTTACCCCTTTTGCACGGTCGATGCCTTTTGCCACGTCTATAGCATCTCGAAGCGCCGGAATCCATTTTGGGTGAACAAAGGATGTGATTTCAATATACGAAAGCCCTGTCCGGGATAGCTGGTTGATCCAAGCGATTTTATCTTCTGTTTGTATCCATATGGGCTCGTTTTGTAAGCCGTCACGCGGGCCGACCTCTTTGATTTTCACTTTTTTAGGATATGACATGGTCTTCCTCCAAATTATTGAGTGGAATCGCTCAATTCGAGCAACACGTCTCCTTCATTTACAAAATCGCCTTCATTTTTTTTGACTTCTTTTACGGTTCCGCTTCTGTCTGCAACGATCGGGATTTCCATTTTCATTGATTCCAAAATGGCAACTTCCTGGCCTTTTTCAATGTGGTCGCCGGCTTTGACGTGCACTTTCCACAGGTTTCCCGCCATTTGTATCATAACCGTCATGACAACTGCCTCCTTTATAGGTGTTGTTTCAAAAAGTCAGTCGTGACATCCCCTTTTTTAAATGCTTTTGATGCCGCAGCCTGTATGAGAAGCGGAAGATTTGTTTTGATTCCCTCTATCCGATAGTCGCGGAGCGCTGTCTCCAGCTTTTCAATGGCCTCCGCTCTGGTTTGGCCTTTGACAATCATCTTGGCGATCATCGGGTCATAAAAAGGGGTAACGGTGCTGTCTTTTGCTACCGCACATTCGTGTCTGACCCCTTTTGGGAGTGAAAACGCAGTGATTGTACCTGGTGACGGATAGAAGGTCTTGGGATCTTCCGCGTATATTCTAACCTCTATCGCATGCCCATTTCGTTTGATGTCTTGCTGGGAGAATGTGAGAGTATGGCCCGCAGCAATCCGTAACTGATGCTCCACTAAGTCCAGGCCCGTTATTTCTTCAGTCACGGGGTGTTCAACTTGCAATCTCGTATTCATTTCAAGGAAATAAAAGTTTTGATTCGGGTCAACTAAAAATTCGATTGTGCCTGCATTTGTATAGCCGATCGCTTTCGCTGCTTTTACGGCCGTTTGCCCGATCTTCATTCTTAGTTTATCGTCTAAAAATGGTGACGGCGCTTCTTCAATGACCTTTTGATGCCGCCTCTGAACAGAGCAATCGCGTTCAAACAGGTGTATTGTATGGCCATGCTGATCGGCCAAAAGCTGAACTTCGATGTGGCGGGCATGTTCAATGACTTTCTCTATATACATTGAACCGTCACCGAAAAAATCTGCTGCGCGCTTTTTGTTCCCCTCGTACGCCTTTCTTAATGCTTCCTCGTTTTGAACAAGCTGCATACCGATGCCGCCTCCGCCTGCTGAAGCTTTCAGCATGACAGGATAGCCGATTTGTCTTGCAGTGCGGCAGGCTGCCTCTATGTCTCCGAGGGATTCTGAAACGCCGGGCACCACAGGGACACCTGCCGCTTCCATTGCTTTACGTGCTTCAATTTTGCTGCCCATCTTTGCGATGATATCGGGTGCAGGGCCGATAAACACGATGTTTTCTTGCTTGCAGCGTTCAGCGAATCGGCTGTTTTCTGATAATAACCCGTATCCCGGGTGGATGGCGTCGGCGTTTGCTTTTTTCGCTGTCTCTATGATTCTCTCTATATTTAAATAACTTTCACTGACTCTTGATTCCCCGATCAAATAAGCCTCTGTGGCCGCCTTTGTATGGGGAGCATCTCTGTCTGCTTCAGAATAAACCGCGACCGTTTTGATGCCGAGACGGCTGCACGTTCGGATAATTCTCATTGCGATTTCTCCACGATTGGCGATCAGTACTTTTGTAAACATGACTTCACCTCATTGACATGATGATAAGTTGAACATTTCAATCGTTTTTTCACGCAGTTTATATTTTTGAATTTTGCCTGAAGCCGTCATCGGGTACTCGTCTGTAAAAATAACATAACGCGGAATTTTGTGGCGGGCGATTTTTCCTTTGCAATAGTCCTTAAGTTCTTCAGGTGAAGCGGTTTTTCCGTCTTTCAGTTTAATCCAGGCTGCGGCCTCCTCCCCGAATTTGGCGTCAGGCACACCAACGACCTGTACATCTAAAATATCAGGATGCCGATATAAAAATTCTTCGATTTCCCGCGGGTAAATGTTCTCACCGCCTCTAATGAGCATGTCTTTTAATCTTCCGGTGATGCGGCAGTACCCGTCTTCATCCATGACAGCAAGATCTCCGGTAAACAGCCATCCAACGGGATTGATTGCTTTTCTGGTCGCTTCTTCGTCTTTATAATAGCCTTTCATAACGTGATAGCCGCGGGTGCAAAGCTCTCCCTGCACGCCTCTTTGAACTTCTTGACATGTCCCGGGTTCTACAATTTTCACTTCTGCATGAGGCAGGGCACGGCCGGTTGTTTCGACTCTCCTTAAGAAGGAATCATGCGCCCTCGTTTGCGTAATGACCGGTGAGGCTTCGGTTTGTCCATAGGCGATCGTAATGTCTTTCATGCCCATCTTTTCAATAACAGCTTTCATCACTTCACTTGGGCAGGGAGAGCCGGCCATGATGCCTGTTCGGAGCGTCGATAGATCATATGCATCAAAATCCGGATGATGCAGCTCGGCGATAAACATGGTCGGCACACCGTGGAGCGCTGTGCATTTCTCTTTTTCTACCGTTTTAAGGACGGTAACGGGATCAAATTCTTGTACAGGTATCATGGCTGCCCCGACGGACACACACGCTAAAACCCCAAGCACGCATCCGAAGCAATGGAAAAACGGAACCGGGATGCACATGCGGTCTTGCGAGGTTAATGCCATACATTCAGCGATATTGGCAGCATTATTGATGACATTAAAATGGGTCAGCATTACCCCTTTAGGGAACCCTGTCGTTCCTGATGTGTATTGCATGTTAATCACATCGTCTTTTTCAAGGCTGTTCATTCTGGCTTCCAGCTCAGCATCCGACACTGTTTTCGCCAGTATCTCTGTATCGTTCCAATGATACATGCCCGGCAAACGTTTATCGCCAATATAGATCAGCGTTTTTAAAAAGGGATATCGTTCTGATTTCAGCTGGCCAGGCTCTGTTTCTTGCAGCTCTGGAATGAGGCTCTTCAGGATGTCTGTGTATGAAGTGCCCCGGTATGAATCCATGACAATAAGAGCGGCAGCATCCGATTGCTTTAACAAGTAATCGAGTTCGTGTGCTTGATAATTAGTATTGACGGTCACGAGCACAGCTCCGATTTTTGCGGTGGCGAACTGAACGGCAAGCCATTCGGGGATATTCGAAGCCCATATGGCTACATGGTCTCCTTTCCCAATCCCCATCCGCATGAGTCCTTTAGCGGTTTGACGGCACAGACTGTCAAATTGGGCGTACGTATAGCGAATTTTTCTGTCTGGATAAACAACCGCTTCTTGATCGGGATAGGTTTCAGCGATTTGTTCCAGCAGTCTGCCGATTGTGGAATGGATGAGTTCAGCCATGCATTGTTCCTCCTTTCTAAGTAATTGGAAAGCGTTTACATTTTATTTCAATAGCTGTCTGGCAATCACGATACGCTGAATTTCAGAGGTGCCTTCACCGATTTCCATTAATTTTGCGTCCCGCAGCATCCGTTCTACCCCATATTCCTTCATGTAGCCTGAACCTCCATGGATTTGAATGGCTTGATTACAAGCTCTTGTCGCCATTTCAGATGCAAACAGCTTGGCATATGCTGCTTCTTTTGTGAACGGACGGTTATGGTCTTTCAGCCAAGCGGCTTTTAACACCATTTGCCGTGCAAGATCAATTTCCATCGCCATGTCAGCAAGCTTAAATTGGATGGCCTGAAAGGAAGAAATCGGCTGTCCGAACTGCTTTCGTTCTTTCGCATATGCCAATGATGCTTCAAGTGCCGCTTGGGCGATGCCGACTGCAAGAGCAGCGATGGAGATTCGTCCGCCGTCCAGCGTGTATAGAAACTGCTTAAACCCTTTTGTTGGATCGCCAAGTAAGTTGCCCGCAGGCACTTTCACATCCTCAAGCAAAATTTCCGCTGTATTTGAACCGCGGACACCCATTTTATCGTACGGGCTCGTAATCGTAAGTCCGGCTGTGTCAGTTGGCACGATCAATGCGGAAATGATGTTTTTTCCTTCTTTGTTTTTGCCTGTTACTGCGGTTACAATCACCGTTCGTGCGTAACTTGCATTCGTGATCCAGCACTTTTCGCCGTTGATTACATACTCATCACCATTTGTAATGGCTTTCGTTTGAGTCCCTCCTGCATCTGAGCCGGCATTTGGTTCCGTCAGGCCGAATGACCCGAGTGCTTTGCCTGAAGCCAGCGGAGTCAAATGCGCCCGTTTTTGTTCTTCTGTTCCGAAGTAATAAAGAGGACTTGCGCCGAGCGAGACCGCTGCAGCGTAGCTTAATCCAGTACTTCCGCAGGCTTTGCCGATTTCTTCAACCGCTAAGGCATATGAAATCGTATCGCCGCCTGATCCGCCGTATTCTTCGGGAAATGGAATACCCATCAGCCCGAGCTCACCCATTTTTTTAAATGTTTGTATCGGGAACTCGCCCGTTTGATCTATATGTTCAGCGTGAGGAGCGATTTCTTTTTTCGCAAAATCCTTTACCATTTCACGAACCATTTGTTGTTCTTTTGTCAGCTCAAAATTCACTTGATTTCCTCCTTCACATCTTTGTAACATCCTATTAGGCGAGTTCTGTAATCATTCCCTGACAAAAGAAGTCTGAAAATTAAAACCGAGTCATTTTTTACGTGAAAACATCAATGGGAAGCTTGTCTGACTAACCCTTCTTTCATAAAATTGTTTTTTAAGAGGACGTTTTTTGAATTCTCGTTTGCTGGCATGACTTCAGCTTAAATTCTATTTACATTGACTTTCTCAAATAAAAATGAGACAAGCATGCGGACGGATTCAGTGGCGAAGCCTTTCCCCCAGTATTTCTTCAGCCAAGTAGTATCCAATCGATACCATGTTTACTTTTTGGTTAAAATCCATCGCTTCAATGATTCCCGTCAATGTATTCTCTTGACTCTTCGGAAAAATTCCCCACTTGATTCTGCTTTTTTTGTTGTAATCCCTATCAAAATGGCTAATCATTTTCTCTACTGTTTTTATGTTATGTTTCGGAATGATGCCGCAGTATTCGAATACTTTGTCATGATCGTAGATTGAAAATACATCCTGTGCGTGCTCCTCTTCGATGTTACTTAAAACTAGATTTTCAGATTCCAATACTGGGAAATGTCCAAAAACCGCTTCCAAATTCATATGAGTCTCTCCCCTTCTTTTCTTTAACCAATTCAGCGGCTCATCATAAGTATCTTATCTCCCAAAATAACTTTTTAAAAAAAGACGACTTAGAAAGCCGTCCTTCTCATTTCTTATTTTGTCTTTCGTTTGGAAGCCTTGCTTTCGTTATGGAGCCGGTCTGCTGAAGTGACATAATACGTATATTTCTTGTTTGGTTCTGCCGTCTCATCTAAGAAGGTTTGCTGCTCATTTGTTTTTCTAGCGGTTGCCAGCAATGTTTTGTGCTTTTTCCCTTCGGCTCTGTATATCGCATAATAGGCTGTTTCTTTCGTTTCTTGATTTGATGGGTGGTCTTGTATGTGCAGAAGATTGCCGTTTTTGTCTTCGGTGACCTTCGTAAGCTTCGGTTTATTTGGGGCGGTACTGTCAAGCCAAGGCATTTGCGGAACCAGTGCCGGTTTGCTGTAAAGCTCGATAATGAGCCTGTCTTTGATGCCAAGCGGATTTTTGTTGAGGTCTTTGAGGCTGAAATGCATGCTTCCTTTCACAAGCTCAAGCTGACGGTTCAAGGTGATTTGTCTTACATACTCCTCCGGGTCGGACCATGGCGGATCAAAGTTATTATTGATTTTATAGGCTGCCTGGCCAATATATAAATGAACAGGCCTATTTTTGACTTCATTGCTCCACCAATCAGCCAGTACGTCGTAAGCTGCTGCATTGAAGCCGATGCTCCAATAGATTTGCGGAGCAATATAATCGATGTCGCCTTCTTGGATCCAATGTCTCGTATCTGCATAAAGGTCGTCATAGTTCCTGACGCCTGCTTTGGTATTCGATCCGGTTGGATCATCTGCCGCGTTTCTCCATACACCAAAGGGACTGATGCCGAATTTGACATATGGCTTTGCAGCTTTAATTGTTTGGTTGATTTGTTTGACAAGCTGGTTCACATTATCCCGCCGCCAGTCATCAATATTGGAAAAAGTGCCTATTCCGTATTGTTCATACTGTGTTTGATCAGGAAATTCCTGTCCCGCTATTTTATAAGGGTAAAAATAATCATCCATATGAACGGCGTCGATATCATAATGTTTTACCACTTCTTCAATACCTTTGACGATAAAATCTCTCGCTTCAGGAATGCCCGGATGATAATAAAGCTGGTTTCCATAAGCGGCAACCCAGTCTGGATGCTGTCTTGCCGGGTGATCCTTAGACAATTTATTGAGGTCCGTATGATTCATTGTAATGCGGTAAGGATTAAACCATGCGTGAAATTCTAAATTTCGTTTATGGGTTTCTTCAATCATAAATGCAAGCGGATCATAGCCCGGGTCTTTCCCTTGGACACCGGTTAAGTATTCAGACCAAGGTCCGTAAGCGGACGGATAAAAGGCATCTGCCGTCGGTTTAATCTGAACAATAACGGCATTCATCCCCATTTTTTGTACATCGTCCAGCAGTTTGATATACTCCTGCTTTTGCTCTTCCACCGATAAACCTTTTTTTGACGGCCAATCAATGTTCAATACGGAAGCAATCCATACGGCTCTCAGTTCCCTGTCAGGCTGCGCATTGGCCATAAACGGAACGGAGATGACAAACGTTCCGATGATCAAGCTGACAAGGAAACGGACAATCGACTTTTGACAAACCTTCATTCTGTTTCTTCTCCCCCATTACATCACTTTCACTATTCGCTATTACGGTATTCCCGGGCTGTAAAAGGGTGCTTAATCGGATTGAAGAAATCAGGATTTATGTCTATATCACCAGATAAACGAAAAAAGTCCTGAAGCATTTTGTTCCGCTGCTTTAGGACTTTTTATCATTTATCATGGTTTGCAGGCTCTTTAACACATCAATGAGTTTTACGCCGACACCGACAGCTGTTTCAAGAATCGCCTGTGCTCCTGCGATGGCTAAAATAAAGATGACTGGAACTGCAATACGAGGCAAAAAGAGATAACCCAGTCCAATCAAGATTGCACACCAAACGCCGGCACACCAGTAGCAATTGAGCATGTACCCAAAGTTAGAAGCCGGCACGCTTTTTTCGTCTACATGTCCGTTTTGATCAACGATCCTTTTCTTTTTCATAAAAGGTTTTCGGATAAATTCCGTGATTTTATCGAAGACAATCAAATGTGTCAGCCTGTAACTGGCTAGAATCAACATGATAAAAGTAAGCAAAGAAAGACGATCCATGACAAGCCTCCAAGAAAAAGGATGATGTTATCATTCCCAAGTGTCTGCTATCCATTCTTAATACAAAAAGAAAGACGGACAGAGAATGGCCCCTGTCCGCTAATCTGCTGCCTCAACTTTATGGGTGAAGTTAAAGCGTTCTTCAACCAGCACCTTATTTTCGCTCAGATTTTGTGCGACTCGTATATGGCAATTGTTCATGAGGTACAAGCTCACCAAAATGCCGTTCTTCAATACTTTTCATGATAGACCGAATCGTATTCACGTTCTCTTCAATATATTGAGGATCAAATATTGTAACGTGGCCTCCCTTTAATTCATATTCCTGGTAATTGTGAGCGGTTGAGTGCGTCCAACCTCTTTCGGTCATATCGTCGCATAACAAGTGATGAATGTTGGCATTGACGGTGCCGGAATTGATCAGTTGATTATGATATGCAAGATAGCCTCTAATTTTTTCTTTTATTGAAGGAATGGTTAATATCTCTCTATAATAAATCGGAATAATATCCAGATTTAGATGGACGATCTCTTCTACTTCCTTTTCAGATAAATGAGTCAACGAAGTGGTGATTTGAGAGTCCAGCATAATCACATCAGATACGGTGCGTCCTCGCTGCTCCAAGGCTTTGGCCACTTCAAAAGCCAAATTCGATCCTGAAGAATATCCAAGCAAAACAAATGGTCCCTGTTCTTGAATGTCTATCATGCTTTCTGCATACCGGTCAATTATCGATTTCTCATAGGATGGGTCTTCTGTAAAATCAGCGGCATAGACAACGCAGTCGCCATCAAGCCTGTTCGCCATTTCATTATAAACCAACCCATATCCAATTAATGGAGGGAAACAGAACACAGGGATCGAACCGTTTTGATTCAACTTGACGAATACGTTTTCCGTCTTGGACGGTAAAGCCGCGGCTTGAATAGCCCGTGCCATTGTTTCGATGGTAGAGGCTTCGTAAACGACGTGATAATGCAATTTGATTCCCATAACGGCTTTAATTTGATCAACTAATTGTAATACTTTGAGTGAATGGCCGCCAACGTCAAAGAAGTTATCTTTAATCCCCAGCTCAGAATGAGCCAAAACGTCTTTCCATATCTCAGCCAGCTGCTTTTCAATCAACGTTCGGGGAGCAGCATACTCGGTTCCGGCCAGCATATTTCCATCAGGAGCGGGCAAAGCTTTTCGATCGATTTTGCCATTGGCTGTTAAAGGCATTTCATCTACCCGTACAAAGTAGGCTGGAATCATATAAGCGGGCAGTTTGTCCTGCAATTGCTGCTTGAGCTGGAGCGTTTTTAATGATTCGTCTCCTGTCACATAAGCACACAACTGGTTGGAGCTCTCTTCTTCGACCGCGAGGACGACCGCTTCTTTAACAGATTCCACTTGCAATAAAGCCGCTTCGACCTCGCCAAGTTCAATACGGTAGCCTCGGACTTTCACCTGATGATCGATTCGTCCCAAATACTCTATATGTCCATCCGGCAACCAGCGGGCGGCATCGCCCGTTTTGTACATTTTCTCGCCTGCGGCAAACGGATGTTCAACAAATTTTTCAGCCGTTAAGTCAGGACGGTTCAAATATCCCCTGGCTACTCCGGCTCCGCTAATATACATTTCTCCGGGGACACCGATCGGCACCGGTTTCATACCCGAATCCAGCAGATAAATGTTCATATTGGCCGCAGGTGTACCAATTGGCACCGATTCCTGTCTGTCTTTCTTCGGATCGTAGAGATAAATCATACATCCGACTACAGTTTCCGTTGGCCCGTATTCGTTAAAGATTTCAATTTGATCTTGAAATTGTGCGCTGATGCTTTTTGCCAGCCGTGTACTTAAATTGTCGCCGCCGACAATCATTTTCCGGATCGTGCACTCAGGCGAGATGTTCATTTCTTTCAATAACTGCAAATGAGCCGGGGTCAGCTTGATAATATCAACCCTGGAATCCTCAACAATGGATGAAAGCAAAGTCGTCCTGTCTTTATCTCCGTAGACAATGATGGCATTGCCGCTGATGAGCGGTGTAAAAATAGATGTTACCGTTAAGTCGAAAGCAATGGATGAATATAGCGGAAAGGTCGTTTTCTCACCTTTTACATACACCCTGTCAGCCCACCAAATATAATTGGTTAAGCCTTGATGCTCGATTAATACCCCTTTAGGCTTTCCTGTAGAGCCCGATGTATAGATGACATACGCCAAATCTTTTATATTGCTTATCCGCTCAAGATTAGAGCGCTCTTCGTGATAAGAATTTTCATCATCCAATAGAACGATCGTGCCTTCAAGAGCCAATCGCTGCTGAAGATGGCTCTGTGTCAAGACAATTTCTGTTTTGGAGTCGTCTAATATATACTGTATGCGCTGCTCTGGATAATCCGGATCAATAGGCACGTAGGCGCCGCCGGCTTTTAATACGGCCAGAATTCCCACAACCAGTTCAATGCTGTGGTCGCTGACGATAGCTGCGGTTCGGTCCGGCCTCACTCCCTTGGCCCTTAAGGTTCGTGCCAATTGATTTGCTTGTTCATTTAATTGGCGGTAGGTCAGTTTCTGATCCTCAAAAACAATTGCGACCTGCTCAGGTGTTCGCGCCGCTTGTTCCTCAAACAATTGATAAATTGTTTTTTCCTTTGGATACTCGGTCGCTGTATCGTTACATTTTTCGATAAGGAGCGATCGCTCATCTGCCGAAAGGATATCGAGTTCTTGAACATGCATCGCCGTATCGTTTACCATTTGCTTGATGATTTCCATAAAATGCGCTTGTATCCGTTCAACAGTTGCTTGATCATAAACATTGGCATTGTATACAAAATGCATTTCCATATCTTCAGCCGGCATTACAATGAAATTAAAATCGTAATGAGTATGTTCTTCCAAATGGAAATCACTAATGTCTAAGACGTCGTGATCCCGCTTCATATGCTTCATTTGTTTCTCGACCGGGTAATTCTCAAAAACCATAATATGATTGATCAACTGCTGCTTTTGTTCGGTTTGAGCCTGAATTTCATACAATGGAAATGTATCGTATGGTTGAGATGCCAGTGCATGCTCCTGGTTCATTTTCAATACTTGTGCAACTGTCATCTCTGGTTGAGCACAAACACGTATGGGAATGGTATTAATAAATAGGCCTACCATTGATTCAATACCCGGAATGTCTGCCGGCCGGCCGGATACGACAGTGCCGAAAACGACATCCTGAGTACCGTTATATCTTTGCAGCAACAAGCCCCATGCGGTTTGCATCCATGTATTAACGGTGACATGATGTTGGCTTGCGGCTCGTTTGATTTCCTCTGTGAGCTGCTTTCCGAGACGGCACGCAAGCTTTTGTTTTTGATATCCTCTGGCCTGATCGGAAAATGGTTCTTTCAACAAAACAGTTTGCCCTTCATAACCGTCCAAATAATCCCGCCAATAGACTGCAGCTTGCTCGTGATCTTGTTCATCCAGCCATTCGATATATCGTCTGTACGGCGTCACGGCGTCACGCTTCGGTTGCCTACGCTCAATAATCGCATAATAGGTTTCAAACACTTCTTTCGTAATCAGCGGCAAGCACCAGCCATCCATTAAAATATGATGAAAGCTCCAAATCAATCGCGCTTTGTCTTCATCGGTTCGCAGGATCGATACGCGCATTAAAGCATCGCGGGTAAGATTGAATCCCCGCTCCTTATCTTTTTTCGCAAAAGCGGAAATGAACTCGCTGCGTTGATCAACATTCATATTGCGAATATCTTCAACGACAGTTTCAATCGGCTTATGCCGGAGCACAATTTGCAAGGGCTGTTCTTTCCATTCGGTATAAAATTGAGTTCGCAGAATGTCATATCTTTTGGCCAACTGCGACAAACTCATCATAAAAGCCTCGATATCCAAGAGGCCCTTCAAATCAAAAGCCGCTTGTTCAAAGTAAGCTCCGGAAGCCGAATCAATTAAACTATGGAACAACATTCCCTTTTGCATAGGGGTTAACGGATATATATTTTCAATTTCGCCAAGATGCTGTGCTTGTTGCACAAATTGATCTAGTTCATCGATAGATATTTCTTTTAACGAAATATCGCTTGGTGTCAGCTGAACTTGATTCTGGGCCGTACAATGTTCGATGACTTGTCGCAAACTGCTTTTTAACAGATCGGCGCATGTTTCCATTGTTTCTTTATGATATTGTTTACCGCAGTAGCTGATTGCCAGTGACAATTGTCCGTTTGAAATCATGCCGTTAATATCAAGGGCATAGGTGATGGGATGCTTGTCGCTGGCTATTTTTCCGCTGGGGTAAGGTGATACTTCGATACCCCCTTTTTGTATATCTTGATCAAATTGCCCCAGAAAATTAAAACTAATTTCCGGTTGTCCGGTAAATTCCCGAGCCTCTCGGTGATCGGATAAATACTTGATCATGCCGTAACCTATTCCTTTTTGGGGAATCTTACGCAAATGTTCTTTCACGGTTTTAATCCGCTGCGAGATATCTTGGTCCGCCTTGATGGGAAGGAATACCGGGTATTGGCTCGTAAACCAGCCCACTGTACGTGAAATATCGAGGTCTGGAATAATAGACTCTCTGCCATGTCCTTCAAGATGAATGAGAATGTCTTCGTGTCCAGTCCAACGATGAATAGCAATTCCCAGCCCGGTCAGCAATAAATCGTTTATTTCAGTCGTATAAGCTCGATGAGCGTTTTTTAATAACCGCTCTGTTTCCTCTGCCGTCCATTGGACGATGATCGTTTCCCGGTCTTCGGCTAGGCCGATTTCCTGCTCGTTATCCTTTAGCAGTTTAGGTACTGGAATATGTTCATGCTGGAACCAGTATTGATTTTTCATTTCAAACTCCGGACTTCCTGCATAACGTTTCAACTGTTCCGCCCATAACAGGTAGGAATCCGTTTTCTTTGGAAGCTGGATCGCTTCTCCGTTTTGCAGCTGCTCGTAAGCAGCCGCTATATCTTCGATTAATATTCTCCATGAAACGCCATCGATGACCAAATGATGGGCCACAATCAGCAAATGATCTCCATCACAACACTGAAACAATCCCAGTTTTATGAGCGGGCCTTCAGCTAATTGAATGGATTGCTGAATCTCATTGGATAATGTTTCAATCGCTTGGGCAACATTGTTTTCTTCGAGTAACGAGAACACTTCAAGACTGAATAGATCCCCTTCGTCGATCCCCCGATTTCGAGCTTCGTATCCATGTTTTGCAGGAACATAGACCATGCGCAAAGCATCATGATGCTCGACGATATTTCTCATGACTTCCTGAAGCATCGGTACATTCAATCCCTCTTTCCAATAAAGCATGACCGCTTGATTATAGTGGTGCAGATCGGGGTGTTGCTGGTCAAAAAACCAATGTTGAATAGGCGTCAGCAAAGCCGGACCTTTGATTTCCCCTTGTTCTGCAACTCGGGTGACCGGTTCTACATAGGGAACAAGTTCAGAGATCGTTGGATATTTAAACAAGTGTTTGATTTCAAACTTATATCCGGCTTGGTATAATCTTGAGGACACTTGAATCGACTTAATGGAGTCCCCCCCTAATTCGAAGAAATGATCCGAGACTCCGACCCGCTCTAAGCCTAATACTGACTCCCACGTTGCGGCTAGTATTTTTTCCAGTTCTGTCCGCGGAGCTGTATAGTTCATACCTGTGAGATTCTCTCTCGGAGAAGGCAGTGCCCGGCGATCTATTTTTCCATTCAAAGTTAGCGGCATCGCTTTCAGCTGAATGAAATAAGCAGGTATCATATAGGAAGGCAGCTGTCTGGATAGATGCTCCCGAAGCTCGCCTGCCGTTAAAGTATCGTTTGCGGTGTAAAAGGCGCACAGGGATGTTTCCCCGTTGATTTCTTGTGCTAGAACGATGGATTCCTGAATTGACGGGATATGGAATAAAGCGGCCTCGACTTCGCCAGTTTCAATCCGATAACCCCGAATTTTCACCTGGTGGTCGATTCGGCCCAAATACTCGATATTTCCATCCGGCAGCCACCTTGCTAAATCTCCCGTCCGGTACATCCGCTCTCCCGCTGAAAACGGGTTATCTACAAATTTCTCCGCCGTCAGCTCTGGGCGGTTCAAATAGCCCCGCGCAAGTCCATCTCCTGCTATGCACAGTTCTCCTGCCACACCAACTGGCTGCATATGTCCGGCCTGTAATATATACAATTGAATGTTTGAAATCGGCTTGCCTATAGGAACCGAGGTATACCTTTTGTCCGCCTTGCATTCAAAGTACGATACATCGATCGTTGCCTCAGTCGGTCCATACAGGTTGATGATTTGAGCATGGCTCACCGGTGCTATAATGCGCTGAAACCCGTCCACATGTTTGGGCGTTAAGGCTTCGCCGCTTGCAAACACATATCTTAACGACGCCAGCTTTCGCTTTAGCTTTTCGCCGGGCTTCTGTTCCATTGATTCCAGAAAAGCATGCAGCATCGCTGGTACAAAATGTAATGTGCTGACACCTTTTTGTGCAATTGTATCCAATATCAACTCAGGGTTCTTTTCTCCTCCGTTTGGCAACAATACCACTTTAGAGCCTACGATCGACCACCAGAACAGTTCCCATACCGATACATCAAAAGTGATCGCGGTTTTTTGCAGAATTGCATCCCGTTTATCCAGCGGGTAATTTTCCTGCATCCACACCAGTCGATTGATCACTGAGCGGTGCTCCACCATAACCCCTTTCGGCTTACCTGTTGATCCTGATGTATAGATGACATATGCCAACTGATTCGGGCCGGAAGTCGATTCCAAGTTTGAACCGTCTTCGCTGAAGGTTTGCGGATCTTCCATATCCAGCACTTTCCCCGTAAAAGGCACTTTCTCCCGCAGATGACTTTGCACTAATAGCAACTTCGTATCTGAATCTTCCAATATGTATCGAATCCGTTCCTCAGGATAGCTCGGATCAATCGGCACATACGCACCACCAGCTTTCAAAATCCCAAAGAGCCCTATGATCATTTCCAGGGAGCGTTCGGCCATAATCCCAACCGGCTGATCCGGATGCACACCTTCGGATTGCAGCGTTCGAGCGATCCGATTCGCCTTTTCATTAAGTTCCTTGTACGTCAGCTGGCTTTCCTCGTACACGACAGCCACTTGATCCGGCGTACGATTCGCTTGTTCCTCAAACAATTGGTGAATCGTTTTTTCTCGCGGATACTCGGCCGCCGTTTGATTATAGTCCTGAAATGTATTAATTTCCGTGTCACTCAAAATATGGAGTTGGCTAATGGTGATGTCAGGTTGAAATAGTATGATTGAATAAAGGCGATTTAAGTGTTCGATCACTTGCATCATATACTGATGATCATAAGCTTGTTCGTTGTAAGTTACTTTTAAATGAATAGCGTCATTCTTGATGTCAAATTGAAATAATGTATCTGAAGCAGCTGTCTCTTTAAAATGGGTGAGGTGAATTTGATCTAATGATACGATCGCAGGAATCATTGGCAAATGGTTGGAATTGTAGGTTAGATTTAATGGACCGACCATTTTATCAAAAGGAACATCCTGATTTAAGATGGCATCGTTCAGCGTATGTTTGAATTCATTAAATATGGATTTAAACGTACTGTTCTCATTTATGTTTTGTTTGAGCAACATGATTTGATCCAAACGAAGGTCTTCATCGGTTTCGTCTTCGAAGGTTGGGACACCTACAATAATACTCTCTTCCCCTGTATATTTGTGCAAAAGGCACTTGATACCAACCAGGAGAACCAAATAAACGGCCATTGGTGATTGATTCGCCATCGTCATGATGCGCAGGGATACATCGGATCGCAATGAAGTATGAATACTGTTAGAGGTGTTTAATGCATCGTGCTCTAATGCTGATGAGTCCGACATGTGAAACGAAGGGAATGCAATGGGACGATCTTCCGCGTCGAACATGTTGCTCCAGAACAGTTCCTGTTGTTTAAATTCTGACATTTAAATCCCTCCAGTAAATTTAAATTCTTGCTTCGAAGGCGGCTGACGGCTGTCCCCGCATGATCAACATGATGGAGACAGCTGCTACCGACTGTTTTTAGAAATCTAATTCGATTACGCTTGCAAAGTGTTCCTTTTTGTTTACTTTCTCGCTTAATTGGATTTCTTTTAATGGAATTGATGAGTTTTGTATAACTGCTGACAGGATCATCACGTAATCCTGTGCCAGCGTAGCAATGGTTCTCTTTTTAAATAGCTTCGTACAGTAGTCAAAGCTGCCTTGAATCTCGTGCTGGTTCATCTCGAAGGTCAGCTGCAAATCAAATTTTGCCACTGTATGTGTTTCTTCATAAGGTCTGACGGCAAGAGAATCTATTTCAATATCCGTTTGCTCTGTATTTTGCAGAACAAACATCGTATCGAATAGCGGATTACGGCTTAAATCTCGTTGCACTCCCAGCTTCTCAACCAATTCCTCAAAAGGATACTCTTGATTTTCATAAGCTTTTAGCATTGTTTCTTTGGTTTCTGTTACATAATCTATAAAGGTCTTTTCTCCAGCCGGAGCCGTGCGAATGGCTAATGTATTCACAAACATCCCGATGATATGTTGTAAATCTTCATGCACTCTTCCCGCAACAGGTGTACCAACAACGATATCTTCTTGACCGCTATATTTGGCCAGCAGTATGGTATAGGCTGCGAACAAGATCATATACGTAGTCGATCCCGTCAATTCTTCCAGCTGTTTAACGCCTTGGACAACAGACTCGTCGAGAACAAAGTTGTATCGTTTCCCATCAAAGCTTCGAACTTGCGGTCTGGCAAAATCTTTCGGCAACTCAAATGACGGAAGCGCCTCGTGAAATACATCCAGCCAATAGTCTTCCTGCTTCTTCATCCGTTCTTTCTGCGCTGCTTGCTGCTGCCATGCAGTGAAGTCTTTGTATTGAATCCGGAGCGGTGCTAATTCTTTACCGTCATACAATTGAATCATTTCTTCGACAAAAATGTTCATAGAAGCGCCGTCCGTAACGATATGATGCATGTCAAACATGAAAATATGCTTTTCTTGTTCCAATTCAATAAGTCCAACTCGAAGCAATGGGGCCTGGCTTAGATCGAATGTACGTACGAAGGTGCGGAACAGCTCCTCGACCTCCTCAGTCGTTGCCTTGTACCTTTCGATAGTGAACTCCACCTCCGGATTGACCATCTGCATCGGTTCTCCACGGATCATTTCAAATCCGGTTCGCAGCGATTCATGGCGCTGAATCAGTCTATGAAACGCAGTTTGTAAACGATCCATGTCGATCCTTCCCTCCAGCGTCAAAATCCCCGGCATGTTGTAACTTAGTTCTCCGCCTTCAATTTGTGTGGATAGGTAAACCATCTTTTGTACGGAAGATACAGGATAAACATCCTTCACTTCTACAGCAGGGATATAATCCGGTCCGCAGGTTTCCGAGTTTGCGATGACTTTTGCTATTTCCTCAATGGTCGGCCCTTGAAACACTTCTCTTAACGAAATCGTTTTGTTGAATTGCTTATGGATTTTGCCAACGAGCGTCATCCCCCGTAACGAATGCCCGCCCAGATCGAAAAAGTTATCTTTCACGCCTACTTGTTCTACCTTCAATACTTCTTTCCAGATGAGAACTAACTGTTCTTCCAGTCTCGTTCTTGGAGCAACATAGTCAATCCCGGTTTGCATGCCTGCTACGGGCAGCGGCAATGCACTGCGATTCACCTTTCCATTTGATGTTAACGGCATTTGCTCCAGCTGCATCAGGTATGAAGGTATCATGTAGCCAGGTATTTGCTGAGCAAGCTTTTCTTTGAGTTGACTGATTGGCAGTGCTTGCTCCGCTACAAAATAGGCATACAAATCGCTTTGCCCTTCTGCGTTTTCTCTGGCCAGAACAACTGCTTCCTGTACATGCTCAATGTTGAGAAGAGCTGCCTCGACCTCGTTTAGTTCGATACGGTAACCGCGAATTTTGACTTGATGGTCCATTCTTCCCACATATTCAATGTTGCCATCAGGAAGGTAGCGGGCAAGATCACCAGTTTTATACATCCGTTTATTTGCATCATAGGGATACGGAACAAATTTTTCGCGTGTTAAGGATTCCCGGTTATGATAACCTCTTGCCAAACTGACCCCCGCAATACAAAGCTCACCAACGATACCAATAGGCTGTAACGTCCCGGCTTCATTCAGGATTAGAATTTCTGTGTTCGAAATCGGTTTACCGATTGGCGGCATCTCCTGATGAATTTCCGGATCGACGGTACACATGGTCACGACATGCGTTTCTGATGGACCGTAATGATTATGCAGCGTAACTTGGTGACGCATCAGCATTTCACGCAGCGTATTCGTCATAATAAGCTGCTCTCCCGCTGTGATAATATGATCCACACATTCGGCAAACGGTTCAAAATATTGTTTCTCCGATGCAAGGAGCTTGAGGAACGCAGTCGGGAGAAATGCCGTTTGTATCCTGTGTGTCTTGACAAATTCGTTGAGCTCACGAATCTCCCGTTTTGCCTCGTTGTCGATAATATAGAGTGTCCCTCCGCTTAAGATCGTGGAGAAAATCTCTTGATAGCAAACATCGAAACTCATTGCGGCAAATTGCAGCACTCTGTCAAAGCGCAGCTGTGTATATTCCCGCTCATAAGCGAGTAAATTCAACATGGTTTTATGCTCCAATTGAACCCCTTTAGGTTTTCCGGTAGTACCTGATGTGTAAATGACATAGAATAAATGATTTTCCGCATAGGAAAGGTTAAGATTGCTTGCATCACCCTGATATACCAATGGATCGTCAAGCAGAACTACAGATCCTTCGAAGGAAGGAGGAACGGTATGCCCTGCACAAGTCACAAGTACATCGGCGCCGCTGTCTTCCATTAAATACGCACGCCGTTCATCAGGGAGTTCCGGGTCT
Source organism: Bacillus sp. VA13 (assembly GCF_055710085.1). Lineage (NCBI taxonomy): Bacteria > Bacillati > Bacillota > Bacilli > Caryophanales > Bacillaceae > Bacillus > Bacillus sp. VA13. The sequence goes on from NZ_JBVQPP010000001.1 coordinate 432,444, forward strand.
ATAGGAAGAAATGCCCCACCGGCCTTTAATATCGCTAATATTCCGATCATCATATTTGCCGAGCGCTCCGTGAGAATGGCAACCACCCGATCGGCACCTACGCCTTGATTCCGAAGCACACGCGCCAGTTGGTTGGAGCGTTCATTCAACTGACGATAGGTAAAGGTTTGATTTTCAAACAAAATGGCGACACGATCAGGAGTATCCTCAGCCTGCTGCTCGAATTGTTGATGTATTGTTGTTGGCATACGTTCATCGATTACTGCAGTATCATTAAAAAGATTCCAAATTTCATTCTTTTCTCGCGGTCTCATCATCTCCAAAGAAGCGAGCCTTGCCTCAGGATGTTCGATGATCGCATCGATCAGCTGCACAAAATGCCGCATCATGCGTTCTACCGTTTCCGGTTTGAACAGTGTCGTCAGGTATTCCATTGTGCAATGAATGTGTGTCTCTTCTTCTACAGCCGTTAAGGTTAAATCAAATTTAGCCATCGTATGCTTGCTAGGATAAGGTTTAAACGTCAAACCATCCATCCCTAATTGTTCTTGCTCTGTGTTTTGCAACACAAACATCGTGTCGAACAACGGATTACGGCTTAAATCCCTGGCGATGTTCAGCTGGTCGACGAGCGCTTCAAACGGATAATCTTGATGCTCATAAGCTTTTAATGCATTTTCCTTCACTTCAGCGAGGTACTGAGAGAATGTCTTCTCTTTGGCAGGATAATTTCGCATCGCCAGTGTGTTGACGAACATCCCGATGATGGAATCCAAATCCGCATGCGGTCTTCCTGCTATGGGACTCCCCACAACAATGTCTTCCTGGCCGCTGTATTTGGACAGCAATAAGGTGTAGGACGCCAGAAGCACCATATATAAAGTGGATTCGGTTTTGAGTGCCAGTTGTTTTATTCCCTCGCTTCTTTTCTCATCAATCGTAAAGTGCAGCGTCGCCCCGGTAAAATCCCGTGTGGAAGGCCGTATATAATCGGTTGGCAAATGAAGGACAGGGATATCGCCGCTGTACAGCTCAAACCAATAGTCTTCTTGCTTTTGGATTTGTTCTAATCGCGCTTCTCCGGTTTGCCATACTGAGTAGTCTTTGTATTGGATTCGCAGGGGCGGTAATTCCGCTCCTTGATATGCTCTTACAAATTCTTTGATCAGTACATTCATGGATGTTCCGTCAGAGATAATATGATGCATATCAAACATCAGTATTGCGTGATTGGGTTGAAGCTCAATCAGCCCGACACGAAGGAGCGGAGGCTCCTCCAGTTGAAATGCACGAACAAATTGACTGATACAATGATCGATTTCATCTTCCTTGGCATAATACGACTCTACTGCAAATTCAACGTGATCTAAGACGTACTGAACAGGTTCTCCGTCCACCATTTTGAAGCCGGTGCGTAAAGATTCATGGCGATGAATCAATTTGGCAAAGGCCTGCTGCAGCTTATCCCGATCCAGCTCACCTTTGACAGTCATCAGGCCCAGCATGTTGTAGCTCAGCTCTCCGCCTTCCAAATGGTTGAGAATATAAAGTCTTTTTTGTGCAGAAGAAACTGGATAATATGGCCTCTTTTCAATTAGAGGAATAGAAGCATACCCGGTTTCCTCCATCGTCATGATTGCCTGTGCGAGCTGTTCAATTGTTGGGAACTGGAATATGTTTCGCAATGGAATTTGAACATGCAATTGCTTTTGAATTTTTGCAATGAGCGTCGTCGCTCGCAGGGAGTGTCCACCGATATCAAAAAAGTTATCTCGAATCCCCACCTGTTCTAAACCGAGAACATCCTGCCAAATCTTTGCGAGCTTCATTTCTATTGAATTTCGCGGCGGCACATATTCCGAGCCCCCATATCGCTTTCCATCCGGTTCTGGTAATAAGTTGCGATTCAGCTTTCCGTTTGGCGTTAATGGCATTTGATCCATTTGCACAAAATAAGCCGGAATCATATATCCTGGTAAATGCCGGGTGAGGCGATCCCGAAGCTGACTCGTCGGGAATGGCTTGTTCGCTACATAGTACCCGCATATATAATGCTCGCCATCTGCATCTTCAAGGACAGAAGCGACGGCTTCTTGAATCTCAGGAATGTTCAACATTATCGATTCAATTTCACCGAGTTCAATCCTAAAACCATGAATTTTCACCTGATGATCGACGCGCCCAATAAATTCTATATTGCCGTCCGGCAAAAGACGGGCCAGATCTCCGGTTCTATACATTCGACCCGAAGGAACAAACGGATCGTTAACGAATTTTTCATTCGTTAATTCCGGCAAGTTCAAATATCCGCGCCCCACGCTATCCCCAGCAATGTACAACTCGCCTTGAACGCCCACTGGCTGTAATCGCTGCTGCGAATCGAGAATGTACATGCGATTGTTGCCCAGCGGCTTGCCTATAGGGACATGAACTTGACTGCGAGTCCAAGCGTCCGCAGAAACTTTGATGTTGAACAAGGAAGCATCGACACAGGTTTCGGTTGGTCCATATACATTTGTGATGGCAGGTACTGCGCCATCAGCGCCAAATAAGTGCATGAACTTGGTTACCGTCGTTTTCGGAAGTGCCTCTCCTCCGATTAACAGATGACGAAGCGGTACTCCTTCCCTATCATCTGCAGCTACCAGCAGCTTCAAATGGGCAGGCGTCCCGTCGGTTACGTCAATGTGATGCTGTCGATAGTATTGGCATAAGGCCTCGCCATCAGACACAGCCTCTTTGGGAACGATAAACAAGGTATGTCCTAACAACAAGGAAGCATACATTTGCTGGACCGAAGCATCAAAATAATATGGAGCGAGCATGGCCACATGCAAAACCCCATCATAAGCGGAGTAAACCTCATTACGCAGTCCTTCGATGAGATGAATCACCTGGCGATGTTCAATCAACGTGCCTTTCGGCGTACCTGTCGTGCCAGAAGTGTAAATGCAATAGGCCAGTTGATCGAACTGGCATGGCACCGCCAGATTGATATCTGTTTCATGGTAGGCTTGTTCCTCTTTCATATTGATACATGTTCCGGAAAAGTTGAGTTTTTCAGGCAGTTCGCCGTGTGTAAGCAATACGTTAATGCCTGAGTCTCTTGCGATATAATGAATTCGTTCTACAGGAGAATCAGGGTCTATTGGCAAATACGCCCCGCCCGCTTTTAAAATCCCGAAGATCCCTACAATCATCTCCAGAGAACGTTCAGCCATAATGCCGACGAGTTGACCCGCTTGTATTCCTTCGACTCGCAAGGCTTGCGCAAGCTGATTGGCTCGTTTGTTCAGTTCGCCATAGGTTAACGATTCTCCCTCGAATACAACTGCTGCACGATTTGGCGTACGGAGCGCTTGTTCCTCGAATCGCTCATGAATTGTTTGTTCACGTGAGTAGCGCATTTCTCTAGTCTGAAAACGGCTGAGCAGCTGTTCCTTCTCTTGCTGAGTCAAAAGCTCCAATTCTTCTATTTTGATGTTTGGGTGCTCTAATACCTGATGCATTAGCTGTTCAAAATGCCCGCTAATCCGCTTCACTTCTGATTGTTCATATACGTTTTGGTTATAGCCAAAATGAACGTTCAGTTGTTCGCCAGGAATGACAACCATATTAAAATCGTAATGTGAATGCTCTTCCATATGAAAATTCATAATGTTTAGCTCTGCAGCATCATGGCCTTGCTCCACCTGTTGTCCTATCGGATAGTTTTCAAAGATCAGAATATGATCAATTAAGTTTTGCTTTTGCTCCGTTTGTGCCTGAATTTCATATAACGGATAGGTATCGTATGCTTGCGAAGCCAGTGCCTTGTCTTGAACCATTTTCATCGCTTCAACGAAAGAGCTGCCCTTATCACAGCAGATTCGAACTGGAATTGTATTAATGAACAGACCGATCATTTGTTCCACTTCAGAGATTTCTGCCGGCCTTCCCGACACGACACTGCCAAAGACAACGTCTTCGGTCCCACTATATTTCTGTAATAAAATTCCCCAAAGTGTTTGAATCAACGTATTTACCGTGACATGATGCTGGTTTGCGATCCGCTGCAATTGTCTTGTTTGTTTTTGATCGAATCGGCTGATCTCATTGGCATAAGCATACGCTTTTCGTTCATGCTGCGGTCTTTTGTGAAGAATACGGTTTTCACCTTTGTAGTCTTCAAGATACTTACTCCAGTACCGTTTGGCCGCATTTTGATCCTGCTGATCAAGCCATTCGATATATTTACTGTAAGGATCAGTATACGCAAGGTCTGTTTCCCTGCCCTCTTGCAAACCGATATAGTGTTCAAATACTTCCTTCGTAATAAGAGGCAGGCACCAGCCGTCCATAACAATATGATGGAAACTCCAAATCAAATGATACTTGCGCTCTTCGATACGGAAAATCGCGATGCGCATCAATGGATCCCTAGCCAAGTCAAATCCTTTCGCTTTATCCTCACTTTGGTAGGATGCGATTTTATCCTTACACCGGTTCTCATCTATGTCACGTAAATCTGTAAAATGAACTTTCATTCTTTGTGTCTTATAGACAATTTGTAAGGGGATATCATTCCAGCCGCTATAAAAACGGGTTCGCAGCACGGCATACTTAGCAAATAAATGATCCAAGCTTGCTTCAAACCTGTCAATCTTTAATTCTCCCTGTAAATCAAATGATGCTTGTTCGAAATAAGAATTTGAATCCTCATCCAGCAAGCTGTGAAACAGCATCCCCTTCTGCATCGGAGTTAACGGATACACATTCTCGATCTCGCCTGAATTCGGCAGTTGGATCAAAAGCTGGTCTAATTCGTCAATGGTCATGCCTTTTAACAAAATATCGCTTGGCGTCAGTTCCGTTTGTTCTTTATGAACACAATGCTCAATGACTGTTCGAAGGTTGTTTTGAATAACTGCCGATAACTGGTCGATCGTTTCTTTTGCGTATTGTTTGGTGCTGTAGCTAATCGTCACCATCAATCGATCATTGACAATCATCCCGTTCATATTCAATACGTATGGTCTGATTTGATTTCCGCTCGAGTCTGAACCGCAGGAGTAGGAAGATAATTGAACCGCATGATTTTGAAAATCTTGATCAAACTGCCCCAGGTAATTAAAACTGATCTCTGGAGTCATTTTCGCTGGGAGTGGCGCTGTTGATCCGCTTAAATACCTTAGTACTCCATAGCCGATCCCTTTATGCGGGATTTGGCGCAGCTCTTCTTTGGCCGTCTTGATGTAATAAGATATTTCTTTGCCTGGTTCTATGTGAAGCACAACCGGAAACAGACTTGTAAACCAGCCCACCGTGCGAGAGATATCCATATCCGGGATCACTTCTTCTCTTCCGTGTCCTTCTAAATGAAATGCAATCTGTTCAAGTCCTGACCAATGTGATATGGAAAGTCCTAAGGAGCTTAACAGAAGATCGTTTATTTCAGTGTTATAAGCGCGATTGGCTTGTTTTAATAATTGCTCCGTCTCCTCTTTGGTCCATTCCACAGTTACTGTTTCACTGTCTTTTGAATACGTATGCGATTCCTGAAAATCTTTAGGCAACGGTTTCACATCGGTTTGTTCAATCCGTGCCCAATACTCTTGTTCTTGCTTTATGGCATCACTTTGCGCATATGACGAGAGCTTTTCGGCCCATAGCCGGAAAGAGTCTGTTTTGTACGGCAATTGAATGTCTTGCCCGTTCTCGGCTTGCTTGTAGCCGCTAACGATATCCTCCATTAAAATGCGCCAGGAAATCCCATCTACAATTAAATGATGGATTGCAATGAGCAAATGATCCCCATCCACACATTGAAACAATCCTGCTTTCATCAATGGCCCATCGCTTAACTGCATGCTGCTCTGTATCTGGTTAGCCTTGGCTTCAATGGCCGGACCTGGGTCGGCTTCTGCTTTTAAATTGATGACGTCAAGATGATATAGCTCGCTTTGAGCGATCTCTGCATTCCAGGATTTGTATCCGTGTTCTGTCGCATGGAACGTCATGCGGAGCGCATCGTGATGCTCTCCAAGCTTTTGCAGCGTTTGGCGAAGCGGCGATTCCTGAAAGCCTTGCGGCGCATACAGCATGACAGCTTGATTATAATAATGCGGATCTGTCGTTGTTTGCTCAAAGAACCAGTGCTGGATTGGAGTCAGGCTTACCTTTCCTTTGACTTCATCTTGATCGGGAATGCGCACGTTCTGCTCGATATGCGGACTCAATTCTGCAATCGTCGCATATTGAAACAAGTGTTTGATTTCCATTTTGTATCCCAGTTGATTTAGTCTGGAAGACACTTGAATCGACTTAATGGAATCCCCGCCAAGATCAAAGAAATTATCCAGAATGCCAATCTTTTCAGCGCCTAATACTGACTCCCAAGTCGAAACTAATAGTTGTTCCACCTGAGTGCGAGGAGGCTTATATGCTACTCTGTCCTGCAGCTGTAAATCAGGGGCCGGCAGCTCTTTTCGGTTTATTTTTCCATTCGGCGTTAAAGGCATTTTCTCCAGTTCGGTAAAATAGGCTGGAATCATATAGCCAGGCAGGGATTGAGACAATTGCTCCCGGATCTGGGATACCGTTATGGATTGGCCGCTCACGTAATACCCACACAGCTGCTTCAATCCATGTGCATCTTCTCTGGCTATGACAACGGCTTCTTTGATCTCTTCTGCTTGAAGCATCGCTGTTTCAATCTCGCCTAATTCGATGCGATAGCCTCTGATTTTGACTTGCTCATCCATTCGGCCCAAGTATTCAATGTTCCCATCCGGGAGCCACATCGCCAAATCCCCGGTTTTATACATCCTGGCTCCGGTTACAAACGGGTTTTCAACAAATTTCTCAGCTGTTAATTCCGGCCGGTTCAAATATCCTCTGGCAACACCGGCTCCACTTATATACATTTCTCCAGGTACGCCGATCGGCACCGGTTTCATATCCTCGTCCAACACATAAATGCTCATGTTTGCCGCTGCTGTTCCGATTGGCACCGATTCTCGCAAGTCTTTGACTGCATCGTAACGATAAAGCATGCATCCCACAACAGTTTCCGTCGGCCCATATTCATTGCATATTTCAATTTGGCCGTCGAATTGCTCATGAATGCTTTGGGCTAACTGAGTGCTGAGATTCTCTCCTCCTACGATCATTTTTCGGATCGCTGTCTTATTGGCGATATTCATTGCTTTCAATACGTGCAAATGAGCCGGGGTCAATTTAATGATATCCACCCTTTGGTCCTGCACAATCGATGAAAGCAAAGCAGTTTTGTCCTCTCCGTCATAGACAATAATCGTATTGCCTGTGACCAAAGGTGTAAAAATAGAAGTCACTGTTAAATCAAAAGAGATGGACGAGTATAATGGGAAATTGGTTTTCTCTCTCTTCACATAGACCTCTTTCGCCCACCAAATATAATTGCTCAATCCCCGGTGCTCGATTAATACGCCTTTAGGCTTGCCTGTGGAACCAGACGTGTAGATCACATAAGCCAAATGGTTCGCATTGCTGAGCGGTTCAAGGTTAGAGGCTTCTTCGTGATAGGCGCTTTCCTCATCCAATAAAATCACGACGCCTTCATAGGTAATCTGCTGTAGGATGTCACGCGGCATCAAGATGATTCCGGCTTTTGAATCTTCCAGAATGTACTGAATTCGGTCTTGAGGATATTCTGGATCTATTGGGACGTAGGCGCCCCCGGCTTTTAGAATGGCAAGTATCCCAGTCACCAATTCGATGCTGTTCCTGCTGATGATGGCCACAGGTTGGTCCGCTTGCACACCCCTAGCTCTCAATGTTCGTGCCAGCCGGTTTGCTCGCTCATTGAGCTGATGGTAAGTAATCTGCTTGTCCTCATCAATAACAGCAGCTTGATCTGGTGTTTGCTGCGACTGCGCTTCAAACCATTGATAAACCGTTGTCTGCGGATATGGCGCGGCTGTATCATTCAGGGTCTGAAGAAGCTGTCTTTTTTCGCCTTCCGTCAACAATTCCAATTGTTCCACCCGGATATCCGCATCAGCAACGACTTGATGCAAAATTTGCAAGAGGTGTCCGCGAACCCGCTCCATGCTTTCGCGATCATACACCTTAGCGTTATATTCAAAATTAATATTGATTACATCACCCGGTATAACAGTTAAATTTAAATGGTAGTTGGTTTGCTCTTCCATTTTAACGTTTGAAATTGCGATAGGCGATTCGTTATGTTGACCGATACTTTCCATGTACTGATCTACAGGGTAGTTTTCAAATATCATTAAATGTGTAATTAAATTTTGTTTTTGGGTCGTAAGAGCTTGTATATCGTACAACGGATACGTCTCATACTTTTGAGAGGCTACTGCCCTTTCCTGCGTCCGTTTCATGAGCTCAGCAAAAGTGGTTCCAGCTTCACATTGGATTCGCACAGGAATGGTGTTAATGAATAAGCCAATCATGGTTTCCACGTTTGGAATCGCCGAAGGCCTTCCGGATACAACACTTCCAAAAACGACGTCACGGCTTTGACTGTATTTCTGCAGCAAAATCCCCCACGCCGTTTGCAGCAGTGTGTTCAGTGTGACATGGTGCTTGCTGGCCGTTTGCTTCATTTTCAAAGTGAGATCGGTGTCGATGGCACATGACACTTTCTCCGGAAAATAATGCTCATCCTCTGCTTGGTGACTGTCCTTGAGAAGGACGGTTTGTTCTTCATACCCTTCCAAATATTGATCCCAATAACGCTTGGCCTCTTCTTCATCTTGACGATCAAGCCATTCAATATATTGACTATATGGTGTAATCGCTGATTGTTCGGGCTGCTTTTGCTGGAGCAAAGCAAAGTAATGATCAAATATTTCTTTCGTGATAAGCGGCAAGCACCATCCGTCCATCAAGATATGATGAAAACTCCATATAAAGCGATATGTCGTATCATCCTTGCGAAGGACAATTACGCGCATTAACACGTCTTTCGCTAAGTCGAACCCCCGAAGCTTATCTTCTTTGGCGTATGCACAAATCCGGTCATCTTGCTGCGCTTGATCCATCTCACGCAAATCGATGAATTGGAAACCAATCTTTTTCGTTTTACATATGATTTGCAGCGGCTGATCTTTCCCTTTGAGAAAGTTCGTGCGGAAAATTTCATATCGTTTTGTTAAATCATCCAAGCTTTTTGAAAATGAATCGATATCCAAATCTCCATGCAAATCAAACGTCGTTTGCTGAAAATAGGCGCCGGAACTTGAGTCAAACAAGCTGTGAAACAGCATGCCCTTTTGCATCGGCGTTAACGGATATATATTTTCCACTTCGCCTAATTCACGCGTTTGGTCCAAAAGCTCTTCCAATTCGTCTATTTTGATATCCTTTAACAAAACATCACTTGGCGTCAGTGACGTCTGCTGCTGGCTTACGCAATGCACAATGATTTCTTGCAGACTTTCTTTTATACTTCGGGCAAATTGCTCCATGGTCGATCTTTCATATTGCTTATGGCTATAGCTGAGTGTCAGCGATAATTTCCCCTCTGCAATCATGCCATTCAAATCAAGTACGGCCGTTCTCGGCTGGTTTTCATTCATCGATACACCTGTCGAATAAGGAGATACCTGTAAAGCATGCTGCTGCAGGTCTTGGTCAAACTGCCCTAAGTAATTAAACCGAATTTCGGGATGAAGCTGCAGGCTGTCAGCTTCCGCACGGCCGGATAAATATTGAATGACACTATAATCCATTCCTTTATTGGGAACCAGGCGCAGCCCTTCTTTCACAGTCTTAATGCGCTGCGACAGCTCTTTTCCTGCTTCCATCTTCAGTACGACAGGGTACTGGCTCGTAAACCACCCTACCGTGCGAGTGATATCCACATCTGGAATAACCGGTTCTCTTCCGTGACCCTCTAAGTTCACGACAACTTCCTCCATGCCTGTCCATCTGTGAACGGCCAGCCCTAGCGAAGTCAGCAAAAGATCAATAATTTCTGTGTTATAAGCGCGATTCGCTTGTTTTAATAATTGCTGTGTTTCTTCTCTTGTCCATTGAATCGTTACGTCATCGCTGTCTTTCAATAATGAATCTTCAACAGCGTTATCCTTAGGCAATGGTTCCAGCTCTAACCTTGTAAGCTCGTTCCAATAGGCAAGCTCTCGCTCCATATCGGTTTCCTGTGCATACTTGGACAATTGCTCCGCCCAGAATGGAAACGAGTCTGTTTTTTGCGGAAGCCGAACCATTTGCCCGCGCTCTGCCTGCTCATAGCCGCTTGCGAAATCCTCAAGTAAAATGCGCCAGGATACCCCGTCAATAACTAAGTGATGAATCGCAATAAGCAAATGATCTCCGTCTGCACATTTGAACAAACCAAGCTTCATCAAAGGTCCTTGGCTCAATTCCATACTGCTTTGAATCTGATTCGCTTTATTGGCAACAGCATGAGCCGGATCGGCATCCTCTTTACAATTCATCACTTCCAGCTCGTACAATTTACTTTCTTCTGTGCCCGCAATTCGAGCTGCATATCCGTTCGGCGATTCTTCAAAAACCATCCGCAATGCATCGTGATGCACAGCAATACTTTCTATCGCTCGGCGAAGCGGAGTCTCTTTAAATCCTTGCGCTGAATATAACATTACGGCCTGATTATAATGGTTCGCATGAGGCATATTTTGTTCAAAAAACCAATGCTGAATCGGGGTCAGGCTTGTCCTTCCCTTCACTTCTCCTTGATCCGCCATTCTGCTAACCGGCTCTACAAATGGGCTTAGCTCAGCAATGGTGGGATATTTAAACAAGTGTTTCATGTCAATCTTGTATCCGGATTGATACAATCTTGAAGAAACCTGAATTGATTTAATTGAATCTCCGCCAAAATCAAAGAAATTATCTAGAATTCCTATACGCTCAGTGCCTAGTACCTCCTGCCAAATAGACGCCAGCAGTTCTTCTATTGAGTTTTGCGGTGCTATGTATTCATTTTCCATCCGCGTTTTTTCATCAGCAACAGGTAAAGCTTTCAGATCGATTTTTCCATTAGAAGTGAGTGGTATTCGTTCTAAATGGATAAAGTAAGAAGGAATCATATAATCCGGCAGCTCTCGTGATAATATCTCTCTGAACTGCCCTGTACTCAAAGATGGTTCTCCAACATAATAGGCATACAATTGCTTGGTTCCGTCTTGACCCTCTCGCGCAACGATTGCCGTCTCACGAACCTCTTCCAGGTTGGATAGGGCCGCCTCCACCTCGCCAAGCTCGATACGGTAGCCGCGGATTTTCACTTGATGGTCGATTCGTCCCAAATATTCGATTTTTCCATCGGGTAGCCATCTAGCAAGATCCCCCGTTTTATACATCTTGCGGCCGGGGATAAGCAAATGGTCAACAAATTTTTCTTCAGTTAAATCAGGTTGATTAAGGTATCCGCGGGCCACTCCAGATCCTCCGACATACAGTTCTCCGGGTACGCCTATCGGCTGGATTTGGCGGTGTGCTCCTAAAATATAGGCTTGGTGATTGGCCACCGGCTTGCCAATTGTGATCTGTTCCTCAGCAGAATAAACAGGTTGAAACGTAGAAACCACGCTATTTTCCGTAGGGCCGTATTCATTATTGATGCGAATCTGAGGCTGCAGAGAAAACAGCCGCTCTACCGTGTCGGGTTCAAGTTTCTCTCCGCCTACAACGACATGTTGAACATGAAAGAAGTCCTCTGCGCTCATCTGTTCGGTCATTGCTTGTAACAGCCGGGGAGAAGTCGAGAAATGGGTAATCCTCTCCTGCTTCAGAACGTTTTGTATTGCAAAAAGATCTTTGTTGTCTTCATTAGGCAAAAGATACAAAGCAGCGCCAGAGATTAGCGGACCGAAGAAATTTAAAATAAACGCATCGAAAACATAGGGATACAAAACAAGGACGCGATCCTCAGCAGAATGCTTAAAAAACGCCTTTTTCCACTGGAGCGAATTCACAATCCCGCCGTGTTCGACCATAACCCCTTTCGGCTTCCCTGTTGTGCCTGAGGTATAGATGACATAGGCCAAATGGCTGTGTTCTGCAATCGGCAATAACAGTGAGCAATCAGCATGGTAAGATGTTTCGTCATTTAGATCGATCATCGGGCCGTCAAAGACAAGGCTGTTTTTGAAATGCCGCTGAACAACAAGCACATCTGCATTCGCATCATTCAGCACATATTGAAGCCGCTCTTCCGGATATTCAGGGTCAAGAGGCACATAAGCGCCCCCTGCCTTCCAAATGGCCATAATGGACACGATCATTTCTAATGAACGCTCTGACATGATGGCGACCAATGTATCGGCTTGAACACCGTAGTTTCGCAACGTTCTTGCCAAACGATTAGATTTCTCATTCAATTCTCTGAATGTCATATGGTTGTTATCGAACTTAACAGCTACATAATCAGGCGTTCTTTCCGCCTGCTCTTCAAATAATTGACTTACAGTCTTGTTTCCAGGATAATCTGCGGCGGTGTCATTAAAGTCAAACAAAATTTCCTGTTTGACCGCTTCGGGTATGACTTGTGCTGTATGGATTGCAGCTTGGGGCTGGAACAAGATCACGGACAGCAGCTGATCGAGATGGGACACGATTTGGTCCATATAGTCCTCATCATAAAGATTTCCGTTATAAATAAGTTTCAAATGAATCTCGCTATTCTCCAAGTCAAAATGAAACAACGTATCAGTTGCAATGTCTTCCTTAAATTGCAAGGAATGAATTTCATTGAGCGAAACAACGGTATGAATTAACGGGATGTTCTCATTGTCATATTGCACATTTACATGCTGGACGATTTTTCTAAAAGGCAGGTTTTGATTTTTTAGCGAATCATTAACCGCTTTTTTTAGTTGTTCGAACACAGTTTTAAATGTACTTTGGCAGCTAAGCGTATTTTTCAATAGGACAATGGTATTGACAGCTGAAGAGCTGCTTTTTTGCTTAGATACCGTTGGAATACCCAGAATCGTGCTCGCTCGATCCGTATATTTATACAACAAACATTCAATGCCTGCCAATAAAATCAAATAGGTTGCCATTTCGGAATGATTGGCCATTGTCAATATTCTTTGAGATACTTCTGGAGATAAGGAACGATAGATGCTTTTTTCCTGATAGCCAACACGGGTTAATGATGCGTTTTCCGCTGTTTTAAAATACGGGATTACACTAAGGCTATCCTCTTCATCAAACAGATTATCCCAGTACGTTACTTGATTTTTAAACACCGACATTGGAGCACCTCATTTTTTAGAGTATAAAGAAAATAATGTATGCTTTCCCATGCTTTTTAAAAGTTCAGTTCAATAGAATGGATCATGTTATCATCTTCCGCGGTGCTGCCGTTTAATTCGATATGTTCGATTTGAATACTTGGCTGTTGACTGATAGCGGATAAGATGTGTAAATAGTCTTTTGACAAAGCTTCGATTCTGCTTTTCTTAAATAGTTTCTTCGAATATTCGAACAGACCGTGATGTTTGTCTTGATTTGTCTGAATCGACAAGGTGAGATCGAATTTTGCAACTGTATGATGAAGCTTATAAGGCGTAAATCGAAGGGAATCAAGGTTTAATTCAGCCTGATCAAGATTTTGCAGCACAAACATCGTATCGAACAAAGGGTTGCGGCTTGAATCTTTTGGAAGATGTACATGTTGGATCAATTCTTCCAATGGATAGTCTTGATTTTGATAGGCATTTAGCATGTTTTCCTTCACTTCGTTTAAGTAATCCTCGAATGTTTTACGGCCTGCTGGGTGATTGCGAATGACTAAGGTATTGACAAACATTCCCACAACAGACTCTACATCCATATGACTTCGGCCGGCGACCGGGGTACCTACGACGATATCTTCCTGTCCGCTGTATTTGGATAAAAGAATCATATAAGCTGCCATTAAAATCATATACAATGTTGTTCCTGTAGCTTCTTCCATTTGACTTAAGCGCTGTTTTAATTCTTTCGGTATAAGAAATTCAAATGATTCGCCTTCGTAATTGCGTATGGCAGGTCTCTCGTAATCCGTTGGCATATCCAATACAGGAATCTCATCATGAAAATGATTGAGCCAATACGCTTCCTGTTTTTTGATGTTTTGCCTTTGAGTTTCCGTTTGCTGCCAAACCGCATAGTCCTTATATTGAATGGGAAGCGGATCCGGTTCGTTTCCCTCATAAAATTGGTTTAAATCTTTCATCAGAATGTTCATAGACACGCCATCGGAAATGATGTGATGCATATCGACCAGCAGCACATGCTTTTCAGGTGTAAGTTCAATCAGTCCGACTCGCATTAACGGCGGCTTGGTTAAATCAAACGATTTGATAAAATCAAGCACACGGTCTTCCACTTCCTCTTCTCTCGCTTGAATCTGTTCTATTGTAAATTCAACGCTTGGATGAATTCGCTGTGCCGGTTCGCCTTCGTATAGTTCAAAGCTGGTCCGCAAAACTTCATGACGTTCAATTAATTTTTGAAAAGCAGCCGTCAATCGGTCTAAATCAATAGCCCCTTCTACACTCATGGCGCCCGTCATATTGTACGTCAGCTCGCCTCCTTCTGCATGACTTAACAAATACATCCGTTTCTGTGCCGAAGAAACCGGATAATAGGACATTTCCTGTGCAGACGGAATTGATACATATCGAATTTTCTCCATGCGTAACGCCATGTTAGCCAACTGTTCAATAGTAGGAAACTTAAATATGTCTTTTACAGACAGATTGACATCCAGTTCTTTGTGGATTCTGGCAGCTAAGGCCGTCGCTCGTATGGAATTTCCTCCAAGGTCGAAGAAATTATGCTTGATCCCCACACGATGTATTCCGAGCACCTCTTGCCATAAGGCTGCAAGCTTAGATTCAACCTCAATGCCTGGCGGTACATATTCAGCTATCTGCTCTAAACTTACCTCTGGTGCAGGCAGTGCTTTACGATTTATTTTCCCGTTGGACGTTAACGGTAATTGCTCAAGTTGGACATAATGGGACGGAATCATGTAGTCCGGGAGCTCCTGTGATAATTGTTCTCTAATCTCCGCAATTGTTATAGGTTTATTGCTCACATAATACGCACACAATTGTTGTAAGCCATCCTCTTCTTCTATTGCTATAACTACAGCCTTTTGGACCGCTTCCACTTTATGCATGGCAGCTTCAACTTCACCAAGTTCAATTCGATGTCCTCGGATTTTGACTTGTTCATCGATTCGGCCTAAATATATGAGATTTCCATCACGTAATCGTTTTGCCAAGTCCCCCGTTTTGTACATGATCGTTCCCGGAGCAAACGGGTTGTGAACGAACTTCTCTGCTGTTAAACCCGGACGATTCCAGTATCCTCTGGCTACACCGGCTCCACTGATATACATTTCACCCGGTACGCCGATCGGAACCAAGTTCATGCTGGCATCCAACACATAAATGCTCGTATTGGCGGCCGGTGTGCCTATTGGCACAAATTCTCGCCTGTCACGTTCAGCGTCGTACCGATAAATCATACATCCGACGACCGCTTCTGTCGGCCCGTATTCATTGAATATGTCCAGTTGGCCTTTAAACTGCTCACTGATACTTTGGGCAAGCCGGGTGCTTAAATTTTCTCCGCCGACAATCATTTTCCGAATTGTTGTTGTTGTTCCATCTGCTATATTCATTTCTTTAAGCACATGCAAATGCGCCGGCGTCAATTTGATGATATCTATTCTCTGATCCTGCATAATTGTTGATAGCACCGCACTTTTGTCTTCGCCATCATAGACAATAATGGTATTACCTGTGATCAGCGGTGTGAAAATCGACGTCACCGTTAGGTCAAAAGAGACGGACGAGTATAAAGGGAAGTTGGTTTTCTCATCATTCACATAAACCTCTTTCGCCCATCCAATATAATTGGCTAACCCTCGGTGCTCAATGAGTACACCTTTCGGGTTCCCTGTGGAGCCAGATGTATAGATCATATAAGCCAAATCATTTGCACCGCAGATCGGTTCAAGATTGGAACGATCCTCATGATATGAGCTTTCCTCATCCAAAAGCACAACGTCAGCATCAAGCGTTAAGTGTTTATGCAAATCGAGCTGTGTCAAAACGATCTCAGCCTCTGAATCCTTCAGCATATATTGTATCCGGTCCTCAGGATACTCCGGATCAATTGGCACATATGCTCCGCCGGCTTTTAGAACAGCCAAAATCCCAACAATCAGCTCGATGCGTTGCGGGCAGATGATAGCAACGAACTGATCCGCTTGGACACCCTTTGTTCTTAACGTTCGCGCCAATTGGTTTGCCCGCTCATTTAGCTGTCTATACGTGCACCGCTCATTGCCGAATATAACGGCTTCATAATCAGGCCGCTGTTCTGCTTGCTTTTCAAACCATTGACATACTGTGTCGCTGTGCGAAAGCGGCGTCTCTGTGTCATTACACTCCATCAGAAGCTGGTGCCTCTCGATGTCAGAAAGCATAGGAACGGAAGACAAGGATTTCTCCGGCTCCTTAACAAGGCTGTCTAAAATACGGGTGTAGTGCCTTATGATTTGCTCCACCGTTTCTTGTTCAAACTGGTTTGGGTTAAAATCGAAATGAATATCTAACTGTTGTCCTGCATCCTCGATCGTTAACATCAAATCATATAAAGAGACTCCGGGATTACGTTCTTTTACCCTAAATGTACACCTATCTTGATGAATCTCTTGGAATTCAATATTTTGATACACGAACATTGTGTTAAACAGTGACTTACCCGTTGTTTCCCGTTGTACGTTTAATTTTTCTACTAGCCAGTCAAACGGATAATCCTGGTTTTCGAAAGCATCAAGCGTTTGCCGTTTTACTTCCTCCAAATAATCCGTAAACCTTTTATTAGCCTGTGGTTTCGTGCGAATCCCCATGGTTTGAATGAATATACCGATCATGCTTTCGATATTCGGGTGATTTCTTCCGGAAACAGGCGTGCCTACGACGATATCTTCTTGGCCCGTATATTTGTGAAGCAGCACGTTGTAAGCAGCCAGAAGCACCATATAAAGAGTCGTTCCCGTCTGTTGCGACATTTCTTGAAGCGAACGGATTAAACTCGACTGCAAGGAGCAGGTCACACGCTGTGCTTCGGAAGACCATTCCATCGCTCTTGAACCGTCTGCCGGCAGTTGAAGGACAGGAACTTCTTCCTTGAATTGCTCGAGCCAGTATGTTTCCTGCTGCTCCATGACCTCTCCGATTAACAGCTGGTTTTGCCACTCTGCGAAGTCTTTATATTCAAATTTAATTTCCGGTAATGGGTTACCATGATAAAAAGCGAACAATTCATTTGTAAGTATGCTCATGGAATAGCCGTCGGAAATGATATGATGCATATCGATGAGCAATTCAGCCTGTTCATTATCGATCTTGATCAGCTCCGCACGAACCAAAGGAGCTAGTTCCAGACGGAAAGGTTGTACAAACCCATCTGCGTAGGCTTCAAATTCTTCACGGTCCATCGAATGGACACGAACGTTAAAACCAAGCTCGCCAGCAATCTGCTGCACAATTTCACCATCTATGATGTGAAAAGAAGTGCGAAACGCTTCATGCCGCTTCATGACCTGTTGAAGGGATGCGATCAAGGCTTTTTCATCGTACTTCCCTATAATCGATATTTGGCCAAACATGTTTTGTGAAACTTGATTCGGTTCCATTTGATGGAGGAAATATACTCTTTGCTGAGCTGGAGATGTCCGGTAAAAGACTTTCTGCTCAACAGGCTTCATTGGGGGATAATTGACATTCTTTTCACCCCGGATGACATTCGCCAACTCCTTAACAGTCTGATGGCTGAAGAATTGCCCTATAGATACCTTTTGATTAAATGTTTGCTGAATCTTAGAAAGCATAAGCGTCGCTTTTAGCGAGTTTCCTCCCAGAGACAGAAAGTGGTCAGATCTGCCCACTTTCTCCAGGCCGAGAAGCTCCGCCCAAATCTGCGCAATTTGCCGTTCTGTTTCATTTTCCGGCTCTTCGTAAACGGCACGAACACCCTTATGGTCTAATGTTGAAGAGATACGCAGCTGATGATCGGCATACAGCTCAAGCAAGTCGAATTGATCTTCCTCGGAAAACATGATTAAGGCATCAAGAGGAGCCGAGTCTCCCTCAACCATTTTTTTCAGCAAGTTTACAAAGCCCGCTCCCCACTTGTTCATGATTTCCGGACTGATGACGTTCGTATTAAAATCGAAATCAAGAACATACTCTTGATCCAACTCCGTTACGTTAAGAAATAAATCGTATGAAATGCATTTTATAGGGTACGCAATGAGCTCAGCCTCCATCTGTCCGAAGTCAAGCTTTCGAAAAGGTCTGTCCAAATTAAAAATAATACGCATATCCGGCATTTGATCGTGCGGAAGCTGGCTGGCCACTAATGTCATCGGAACATCTTGATGTCGCATGACTTGATCCATGGTTTCCTTCATATGACCCAGATAATCGGCTAATGTGCTTTCTGAAGAAGCAGTGTTCTTCACGGGAACCATGTTGACACAATTTCCAATCAGCATATGTTGTTTCATATGCAATTGGCCTGCGGTTGGAATCCCAATTACAAGGCCATCCTGCTTGGTAAGCTGCTGCAAAAAAAGATGAAATGCTCCCAGAATAGTTACAAATACGCTATTTTTCATCCGAATGCTTAATGACTTTATCGCCTCGCTCAATGGACGGTCCAGTGTAACTGTATAGCGATCTCCCTCGTAACCATGCGGATAACGGGAAGAACTCATGCTGGGCAAGAATGCCTGCGGTATTGGTTCAGAGAGATGCTGCCGCCAATAACGAACTCCTTCTTCATAATGACCATTCTCTATCTGAGCTTGCTGCCAATCTAAATATTGGCGAAACGAAGCAACCTCATGAGATGGAAGCGGGCTTCCTTGTACGATGGCAGCGTACGTGCTCTCTAGCTCTTGTACAAAAACAGCGATCGACCAGCCATCGGCGATGATATGATGAAATGTCAGCACTATCAGATGTTCGTCTTGATTCGACGTAAGCACATGAACTCTAAACAAGGGCTTCTGTTCCTGGAAATGAAACGGGCGCTTGGCATCTTCCGTCAGCCATTTTTGAACCTCCGACTCTCGCTGTTCATTGGGGTAACCGGTAAAATCGATGACAGGAATTTCAACATTTATTCGAGCCTGCACTTGCTGTACTTCGGCATCGACATGAATGACCGTGCGTAAAGCGTCATGGCGTTTTACAATATTTCGCACCGCTTGTTCTAACAGCGTATGCTGCACCGCCCCTTTCACTTTGAGCATAATAGATTGATTCAATGCCGCAGAAGCATCATTCCTATACTGGGATACTACAGCCAATTGTTTTTGTTCAGGAGAAAGCTCATATGTTTCGGGTTCTTTATGGCCTCCTTCATCAGGAGAATTCGGCCCTTCTGGAATAAATCCGCCACGGCGAAGATCTTTCACCGTTTCTTGAACGGCTTGAATGATATAAGCAATATCATCCGAAGTATGAGCCGTAGACAAGAAGCAGTTGCGTCCTTCCCAAACATAGACTCCTTTATAATTGAGATGGTAAAAGAACAAATCATTATCAACCGAAGAGACAAACCGGAATAAGGAACCAAATTGAACCATACGAATGGGCACTTGCGATTGTTCAAAATAGGAATTCAATTGATCAACCAAGTAGGCTGTCTTTTGATTTAACCGTTCATACAAAGTTTCTCCCTCGGTTTGAAGATGTCGAAGCACGGCTAATGACATTCTCATCGTAAGCGGGTGAGTATTAAAGGTGCCCGCTACAAACGTGCGTTTTGCCTCATCCGTTGGATAGGAGTCGTCTCCATACTGCCATGTTCCGCCATCGATCGTATTCATGAACTCAGATTTTCCGGCAACAATACCTAGAGGCTGGCCGCCGCCGATGATTTTCCCATAAGTGACCAAATCGGCTTGAATGTCGAACCATTCCTGCGCGCCGCCGAGACCGATCCGAAATCCTGTAATAATTTCATCCATAATCAGGGCTGTTCCGGATTGCTGTGTGATTGCCCGTAGTTCTTTCAAAAATGATTCCGGCTGCAAATCCGGCCTGCGGCTTTGTACCGGTTCCACCAGGACGGCTGCCAATTCATTTCCCAAATTGCGAATCACGTCCAATGAATCAGGATTGTTGTAATGCAAAATAATCAAATCATTCATAAAGCTTTGCGGTATGCCCGGAGCCAGCGGATTCGCAGGCGCAGACCCGCCTTTTGTGTTGGCAACACCTAATACGCCGTCAAATGTGCCGTGATAAGAGCCCGCAAACACTACCACTTTCGTTCTTCCTGTTGCCGCTCTCGCCAAACGTAGGGCAACCATGACTGCTTCCGTGCCGGAATTATAGAAAGCGACCCTTTCAACTCCTGTACATGCACGAATTCGATCCGCAACTTCTCCGGCAACATTCGACATCGGACCAAGCGGCGGCAATGCAGAATGTGTTGAATCAACGACAGTTTGAGTAATAAAGGACGGATGATGTCCAAAAAGGTTTACCCCAAATCCCATGGTGATATCGATATATTCGTTTCCATCAATATCCCACATTCTAGAACCATCCGAACGTTCAGCGATGATCGGGTAAACCATTTCCTTCCAATAAGATCGGAAGCTGGACAAGTTGCGGTTATTGGCATGAGCAAATCGGGTTTCGTCCGTATATTGCTTGGAACCTTTCGTTTTGTCTACGTATTTCTCTATAAATGATTCTAAATATTGTCTTTGCTTCGGAGTATAGTTGACCTGTTCATTCAAGGTCTGACGCTGAAAAGGAACATAAGGTTTTGCTTCTTGAGCCGAATTCTTTTTTACAGTGACAGGTTTGGGAGAAAGGCTCGACTTATCTTGCGAAATCTCGTATTCTTTCGATACAGAATGGCTGTTGTTTCTCAACAAATTAAAGCTATCCAATTGAGCTTGTAAAGTTTGCTGGATTAATTGATTCTGTGAAGCAATAATTTTGTCCAACATATGCTCTTGATGTTCCAACTCGGGCTGTGCTTCTGAAATAACAAGCTCTTCCTGCGCCGCAACATTTTCTTGAGGTGGAGTGAATGCAGCTGATGGAACAGCCTCTGCCAAATAATCGACAACATTTTGAATGTTGTTCATCGTATCAAAAAAACGTTCCATCGGAATATCCACATTAAATTCATCTGCGATCGCTTTTTTGAACTGTGTCAGCATGATGGAATCCAATCCGAACCCGATAAAATGGGCATTCGAATCGATCTCATCCGCTCTGATTCCCGATGCATTGCTGATGACAGTCTTCAGAAAGGATTCAATATGCGTCTTCGTATGATTTATATCCAATGCTACTTCCCCTTTCTCTTTTCTTTCCTTGGCGCTTTCATGGACAGCCTCAACCCAACAGCGATTCCGTTCAAATGGATACAAAGGCAATGGCGTTTTTTGTACAACTTCATTGGAATAAACCGCTCGCCAGTCGATCACGGCTCTTTGCACATATAATTCCGCAATACGATTCAACCAAATGATTCGTTCATCCTTTGTGCAGGCCCGATGCTGCATGAGATCAGAGACTTGTTTACTCAGATCGTCTTTTTCGGCAGGCTGCATTTCCTTGATGTTTTTATAGCCAAAGTGTACTTGGGGAAGATTTCTTTCGCCTTGAATCAAACTGGTCAGCTTATCTATTAATTCTTGTTTGCTGGATACAATCAGGGCTAAACAATAATCTAAATGAGCCCTTCCTGTACTGGCCGTATAGCAAATTGACCTCAATGATGATTGACTGTCATCCGAAATATATTGCCGATACTGATGAGCCAGTTCATATAGTGAAGTTTCAGTATGGGCGGATAACACAAATAAATGCGGATCATGCCCTTCCTCCGGTGCATACTCACTTTCAGGAGTATATTCTTCCAGTACTACGTGTGCATTCGTTCCGCTAAAACCGAATGAACTGATACCACCCCGCAGCGGTCGGTCTTCAGGTGTGAAATCCATCACTTCTTGATTCACATAAAATGGAGAAGAGTGAAATGGAATTAATGGATTCGGTTTATTAAAGTGAGCCAGCGGAGGGATTTTTTTGTGATTCAACATAAGGACAGATTTTATCAGTCCAACGATGCCTGCCGCTTCAAACAAATGACCAATGTTTGCTTTAACAGAGCCGATCGCACAAAACTGTTTCTTTTCCGTAACCTTCTCAAACGCTTTACAAAGACCGTTAAATTCAACAGGATCCCCGAGCTTGGTTCCGGTGCCGTGCGCTTCGATGAAAGACAGCGTTTCAGGAGTAATGCCAGCGTCTTTCCAGGCCATCTCAATCACCTCGGTCTGAGCTGCCGGGCTCGGTGCGGTGATCCCAACAGTTGTCCCGTCTTGATTCATCGCGCTTCCCTTGATCACACCATAAATATGATCTCCATCGCGAATCGCAGCCTGCAAAGGTTTCAACAGGACTGCTGCCACGCCTTCGCCAGAGCCTGTTCCGTCCGAATCCTCGCTGAACGTTTTCGTGAGCCCGTCGGAAGATTCCATATCGAGACCGATACGCATCGGTAATAGCGAAGTTCGAATCCCCCCGGCAAGAGCCATTTCACAATCGCCTGTAAGCAATGCTTTACATGCCATATGAACAGCAACAAGTGATGAAGAGCAAGCTGTATCCACGGTAACCGCTGGCCCTTTCAAATTTAGAAAGTAAGCAATTCGGCTCGCCAACACCGAGGGAAGATTGCCCACAATATAATGATGAAGCTCCTCCGGATAATTCGCAGAAAGGAGACGTTCGTAATCGTAGCCCACCTTCGAGTACCCTACATATACCCCGACATGACTCCCGCTAATGGTGTCGCCGGCATAGCCTGCATCTTCAATTGCATGCCATGCAGATTGCAAAAATAGCCTTTGATTGGGATCCATGAATTTTGCGGTTTTGGGAGCTAAACCAAAGAACGAATAATCAAAACGGTCGATTTCATCTAAATAGCCGCCCTTTACAAATTGTTTTTCATTAAATTCGCTTTGAATGGATCGTAAATAATCCATCGCATCTTTGACTCTTGGTGCAGGATATTCCCGAATGCCATGCTCGCCGTTTTCGAGCAGGTGCCAAAAATCACTCTTACCCGATGCTTCTGGAACATTGAGAGACATTCCAATAATGGCAATGTCTTTTGACGAGGAGCGGCTTGGCTTTGCTGTATCAGTTTGTTTGATTTCGGAATGGCTTTCGACAAGAAATGCCGCTAAATCAGCGATTGAAGGATACGTAAAGAGATCAGCAACCGTAAGCTCGCAACCAAACCTTTGTTCAATGCGTTCGGCAATTTGAGATAACTGTATTGAAGTTGCACCCATGTCAAAATATTGATCATTTAGGTGAATCTTTTTTCCATCCATCACTTCGGAAAAGATAGACAGCAATGCTGTTTCGATTTCATGAATAGGAGTCTGTACCGGTTCCGTCGAATGACTCTCCAGAAATTCCTTGATTTTGGTTGACTCTAGCGCAAATTTCCCCGACTCATACTGCTCAGCCAGCTCATAGCGTTTAACTTTCCCGCTTGTCGTTTTTGGCAGCTTTCGGATCGGCAGGACTTCTTTGATGCTCCATCCGCCTCGCTGGTACAAATGCTTTTTAATGTCTTTAACAAGTGGTGCAAACTGCTCCGCTGATTTTTTGTAAACAGCAAAAAGTACGATTTCTCTGCTTCGTGACTCTTGATCATATACACCGCAGGCTGCAACTCTTCCTAAATCAATGTCTTTCATCTCAAAGGCGACTCGTTCAATATCGTGGGGGTACACATTTTTTCCGTTCACAAAAATAATGTCTTTTTCCCTTCCAGTTACGACTAAATTACCTTTTCTAATGAAGCCAAGATCTCCCGTTTTCACCCATCCATCAGGAGTCAGCGCTCTGTTCGTACTTTCGGGGTTGTTATAATACCCTTGGGTTACATTCTCACCCTTAATATGGATATGACCGATAAATCCGTCTTCCAATCTCTCGTTTGCTTCATTACAGATTCGAATTTGGCAGTAATCAATAGGCTTTCCCACTTCGACGAATGAAGCACAATTTTGATCCTCTTTGCTTACTTCAACGGCTCTTTCACCTAGATTTAGATGATCGCGATGCAAATAAACAGGGACAAATTCTTCTCCAATTTTAGAGAATGTTGCGCCAACCGATGCTTCAGCTAAACCGTAGACATTTAAGATGGCAGATCTTTTCATATTGAACGCTGCGCATCTGCTCAAAAATTCATCACATAGCTCTGGCAATATAGGTTCTGCTCCGTTTGCAATGACCCTGATATGGGATAAATCCCAATCGTAACTTTTTTTGTCTTTCAAAAATTTAAGGAAGTAATTGTATCCAAAATTAGGTGACGATAGAATGCTGGCTTTATGTTCATGAGCTTTTTTCATCCAGAGAATAGGTCTTCGAATAAATAATTCTGTCGGCATTAAATTTTGATTGATGCCGGCCAAGGCAGGAACAAGGTGGCAAGCAATGAGCCCCATGTCATGGGTTAAGGGCATCCAAGATAAAAGAGTGTCTTTTAAGTCGATAGCCAGCGCATTCCGGATTGCACATGTATTATGTATTAAGTTATGATGGGTTAACATGACTCCTTTCGGGTCTCCTGTCGATCCGGAAGAAAATTGAATAAAGGCCAATTCATCGGCCTCAGGTTCATATAGCGAAGCGGGGTGGTCGTAGATTCGATCCTGAATGATGTCGGATTTCTCGATTAATTGATGATGGAAATCTTGTAAATCGTGATCAGCAGCAAATTTTTTCATTTTATCTAATACTGTTTCAGAGGCAATCAAGAATGGATTGTTTAAGATATTCCAAATGCGCCATACCTTTAACTTGTGGTCATCATCTTCTCCGATACTGACGGGTACCGGAATCATTCCTCCTAATAAACAAGCCCAAAAAGCGACGACAAATGATTTGTTTTCTTGGATTTGAAACACAATTTCTTGCTTTGGCTGAATGCCGATATGTTGTAAGTAGCCAAGAAAACCTTGCGCCTCGTCAAACAATTGGCGATAAGAGACAAATGTCTCGATTTTATCGGATTCGATAAAACGGATCCCGCGATCTGATATATTGCTTCTTTCCCGAATAACATCGACTAAGGTTTGAAATTGACTGGTATACATAGGTCCCCTCCTGGGCAGCTTTATTTTAAAATCCGCAATTGTTCCCAAGTCGGAAGTTGTTTAGCCTCACAAATTAATTGGCATAAATGGATCGAATGTTCGAGTTCTTCTGCTGAAAGCTCTTCTTTTCTTTCCACTCTCTCTTTGAGCAGTTGTATTTGCGGAAATAATGGGGTCGTCAGGTTGGAATAGGTCTTTGCATCCTTGTTATAATTTCGCGCAACGATGGATTGAAGCATCATTTTATTCAATTGCTCCTTACGTAAATTAACAATATTTTCATTTCTTTCTGCAGAATCGGAAAGCAAATGCAAGTCAGATGTTTGACCAAAAGGGTAAGCTGCAATATGCTTCGTTATTTTTTTCAATAGACCGATCAAGACGTTCTTGGGACCCATTTCGATGACTTCCGTGACTCCATGCAAAAGCAAGTAGTGCATCGACTCCACCCATCTTACCGGCATAGTCATGTGCGATTGCAAATGTTCCCTGACCGAATGCCCATTGTTATACGGAACCGCTGTAACATTCGAAATGATCGGCCATGCAGCATCTTGGAAAGAATATTGATTTAATGCATTCTGGAATTGTTCAGACGCTGATCTCATCATTGAACTATGAAAAGGGGCGCTGACGTTCAAATAAGTGTGATTAGCCCCCATTCTCTCAGCTTTTTTAATGACCAATTCCACAGCCTGCCGATGTCCTGAGATGACATGCTGTTGATCCGAGTTCATACATGCCACGCCTACTGGAAAGTCTTCCGTCGAAATTTCCGTACACAGGTCTTGCAGTGGTTGGATATTGATCTGTGTGATTGCGGCCATCGTGCCCAGTTGCTCAGGATCTGCATTTTGCATGAGTACCCCTCGCTGCCTTACAAGCTTAACGGCATCCTGAAAAGAAAGGACACCTGCACAGACAAGCGCTGAATATTCGCCCAAGCTGTGACCTGCCAAAAAGTGCGGTTTAATTCCTATTTCCTGCATATATACTTGATAAGCGATGACACTAACCGTTAAAATGGCAGGCTGGGCATTCATTGTCCTTGTCAATTCAGTCATATCGCCATCAAAGCACAGCTTTTTTACATCCATGGAGATGGCATCGCTTGCCTCTTCAAATAATCTCTTCGCCAGCACAAAATCATTCCAAAAACTTTTACCCATCCCAACAAACTGAGAACCTTGTCCCGGAAATAAAAAGGCAAGATTATTCATTAGCTCCCTCCAATCTTTTCGAACGGATATACGTCATATACTTTTTGTACCGTCATAGCATCATCATCACAAAACATGCATATGGGATCATTGTCATAATTGCAGCTAAATGGAAGCCTAACGATTAAACGTCTTTTTTTAGTTGATGCGTTTGTATGTCTCTGAGGGTGTTCAAGATTTGATTGTGTTTGATTATAGTTGAATAGCTCTAGGTGGAGGAAAACAAAAGCAAGGGTGAAAACCCGCGGCAGATAAAACTGCCAGGGGCGGACAAAGATGTCGTTGCAAATCGGCCCAAAAACTTTACTGAATTGAGCCACGCGACATATGGAGTATCTACTTTAGAAGCTATTGTTTGCGGAAGCTTGTCCTGCTAGTCTTGGGAGAGGCCTATAACTTACCACGCTAAAATGAGACCGGCTAAGGCGATACAGGTTTAACTATGGCTTGGGTAGTACATCTACAACTATGGATGCTGAAATCACCTGCAAAAAACACTGAAACAAACCAGCGAGTCGATAAACTGTACTTTCCCTTTGGGCATAGGTTAAAGAATAAGGATGTTCGGCTCAATAATTCCCTCCAGTTCTAATAATAAGAGGTTAAGAAAGTGAAATAATGACAGAAAAAGAAATTATATGGCTATATAATCCATATATGCACTATATTAACGTATATTTTTTAAAGTACAATGAAAAATGTAAAATTTTTATAACGTTTTTTTAAAAATAGTATTATTTCTTTAGTTATTACTTCTTTTTTTGTCGTAATTTTGAATATAACGTGATAAAAGTATCGCTTTTTGTCAGGTCTTCTAAACTAATTTTTCGGTTGTGACAATTTTCTAAAACGTGTAAATGCTGTTATGTGTTATATGTATACTATTGGTTTATATGTAATTTTAAGGAATAATTAATGTGATAGGGGACATAAAAAAACCTGTTTTCGCTTGGAAAACAGGTCTGACGCTATTATTGATTTGCCAAGATGACAGCGATTTGATCCTCAATATCTTTTCCATCCTCGTCATCAATTAATCCGTTTAGAAGAATTGAAAAAACAAGGGTTTTTCCGCTCTTGGTTTCTGCGTACCCGGATAGAGAGCTGACCGTGCTTAGCGATCCGGTTTTCGCCCTTATTTTTCCTTGTGCAGGAGTGTCTTTCATCCGGTTCCTCAGCGTTCCGCCTATCATTCTGTCACTATTGCCCGCAACAGGCAGAGATTTTAGATAAGCTGAGAACCATTTTTTATCTTGAATGTCATATAACAGCTTTGAGATTTGATCTGAGGATACAGCATTAATATGAGAGACTCCTGAACCGTCCCTTAACACAAGTGATTTAGGATCAACACCGAATTCGGGAAGCGTACTGTTTAATACTTCGAGTCCCTTTTTCCAGCTCCCCTCTTCTTTTTTCACTTTCCCCATTTCTTTTACGAGCACCTCGGCATGTCCGTTATTGCTTAATTTCATAAACAGAACAAATAGTTTTGACAAAGGCATTGAACGATGAGAGATTAACACGTCTGAAGAATCGGGTGCAGCGCCCGTCTTGACGTTCCCTTTTACAGTAATTCCTTGTTTTTGTAGTGCCTGCTTAAATAAATCCAAGGCGTATCCGGCCGGCTCCCAGACAGCAATCCATTCCTTTGTCTTGCTTGCGCCAACCGGTACGCTTCCTTCAATAGTGATCGTGTTTTTCCCATGCTCTCTTTCGATCGTGAGGTCTTTCTTTTGGCCGGCCGAAGTCGTTTCTGCATTGTTCTTAATCGTTACATAATCTGTCTTTGGAGATACAGAAACTGCAGGCTTTTCCCCTTCTTTTTTACCTGGGGTGACCTCTACAATTACAGTGCCTGCATCATAGTCTTCATTCGGAGACGCTGTTAAAGCAGAGACTTGCGCGCCGTAATACGTGTATTCATCACTCCATGGCATATCAGGTGATAATCGGATGTCATCATACCACGTTTCATCACCGATCAGATTGCCTTTAATCACGTTCACGCCGGACTTTTTCAATTTCTCAGCCATTTCTTCAAAATCGGATGGTAAAAGTGTCGGATCTCCTTTTCCTTTCAGATAAAGGTTTCCATTCAGCTTTTTCCCTTTAAGTGTGCCGTCTGTCCGGACCTCGGTTGTAAAGGAATAGTCCTCACTAAGGATAGAAAGTGCCGCGGCAGCTGTCAAAAGCTTCAGAGAAGAGGCGGGCCTCATTCGGATATCTCCTGAATGCTCATATAGAACAGCGCCTGTATCCGCAGAGCGAACAGTGATGCCGGCCATTGCGCCCTCGAGTGCAGGATGATCAGCTAAAATCTTATCGATCTGCCCGGCAAGTGCATCTTGTTTTTCAGCCGCTTGCGCAGCCTGATGCATATAAGGTACCGAAGCAACGACGAAAAGCAGCAAAACAGCAACATAAAGCTTTATGCTTTTTTTCATTTTTTTACCCCGCCTCTCTGCGCCTCATCATTGGCTATTGATGATTCAATTCGATGGTGATACTGCTTTTGGCTGTCGTTTCTTCTCCCGGCTCAAGCACTTGTAAACCAGTGAGTGATGAAGACAAATCAAGATTCACTGCGTTTGTCACCCATGTGTAAGGTTCAGGGCATAAATACCCCTGTTTTCCGTCCGCATTGTATACAACCCAATGTTTAAATTGTTCATCTGCCTTATAAATAATGCTTACATGTGCATGCTGATGATAAATGACTGCCTGATTTTCTCCGCCTCTTTTCTGATAAGCAGATAAAAAGACATCATCCAGCTGCTTGTGGCGTAAATCCATCCCTTCATGCAAAGCTTCTTTATTCGGTACATCCATCAGCTTCCCGGTCGGCAGCAGGCGTTCATCCAACTCCCATTGCTGATCTGCTGTCAGGGAGAATAATGAGCTTTCTTCTGGGAATACAAATGTAGTATGATAACCGATTCCCCAAGGAAACGCTTCCTTTCCTTTGTTCATGACGGTCGCATATTTAAGAAGAGTATTCCCCTTTAGCGTGTATGTCATCCGAACGACGGCATGATGTGGAAATTGCTTATACACATGGGGAAGCTCTGAAAGATCAATTTCCGTTTCAACGATCACTTCTTCATCAGTTTGCTTCATGGTCACTACGTTCCACTTTTCTTGATAAAGAAACCCGTGAAGATGGTTGTGTTTATCCTTTTCGTTGATATCAAAATGATATGTTCTGCCCCGGAAACTGAATGTACCGTCACTTATCCGGTTAGGCGGAAACAGGATCGGAATGCCATACAATGTTGGTGTGTCATGAAAGCTTTCTGCTGTTTCCGGTTCACGCAAAAGCTGGATCTTTGTTGCTTTGTCCATGAGAGAAATGACGTTGCTCCCCCACTCGGGAACGACAATCATTTCTATATGTTCGTTACCTGCTTTGATGGCAGGTGTTCCTAAATGCGTAATCTTCTCAATATAGTTAGCCATGTGTCCTCAACCTCTCCTTGATTCATTGCTCGTATAAGAATTCAATGTACTGTGCCATATTTCCTCCATTTTATGTTTTCCCTATCAAATAAAAAAACACCGTTCAAATCATGAACGGTGTGATTCGGGAGTCTATTGGATGAGACGTGTAATCTGTTTCTTCTTCCACACGAATTGATAATACCCATAAATCAACAGCAAGCTGACGGCAAACGCAGCCGGATAGCCAACCCAGACGCCGAGTATTTCAAGCTTTGTGTAGTGGGATAGTACGAATGCGACAGGCACCTCTACTCCCCAGATGGCAAAAATGCTGATAACGGTCGGCCATAAAACCGTTCCGCTTGCCCGCATCGTCGCAGAAATAATTTGGGCATTTCCAAACAGCAAATAGCTCCACAATGTAATCATCAAGAGACGGTGCGCGATGTAAAGTGTGTCTTTCTCGGTTAAAAATAACGCTAAAATCTGCTGTGAAAACACATAGATCAGAATGATCAACACGCCGCCAATGATATAATTCAGCCAAATCCCGACGCGGATGACCTGCTTTAAGCGGTCAGATTCGTTCGCTCCGATCGATTGCGCGGCGAAAATAGACACCGCAATACCAAGGCTGACGGCCGGCATCTGCACATAGCTGGCTACCTGGTTGACCACGCCGTATGCAGCTGTCGCATTAGAGCCGTAATGGTTGACGAATGAAATAACCGCTATCTCTGATAATGAGACGAGAATCATATTGATGCTTGATGGAATCCCGAGGCGCAGCAGGAGAGCCAGCAGTTCCTTATCCATTTTCAAATAACGCCGTACCGTTTTATCAAATTGCAGCGGATGGTTTCGTTTTCGTAAATACACCATTAACACGAGAAATGTCGCAATCGTGGAAAAGACGGTTGCATATGCGGAGCCGTATATGCCCAGTTTCGGAAAACCGAACATGCCAAGGATTAAGACGGGCAAAAGCGCTATGTTGATGACCGTGCTCACAATCAGCGTATAAAACGGTGTCTTAGAATCCCCTGTTCCGCGCAAAAATGTTGTATATGCAAAATATAAAAACATAAATGGCATAGCGTAAAATAAGATACGTGCATAGCTGGCGCTGACATGAATTACATTTTCAGGCGTGCCCATTAATCGAAGAATATCCAAAGTGAAAATACTGCCGATGACGGCTAATACAACCCCTAATAAAAACGTAAACGTGAGCGTCGTTCCGACAACAGCCTTTAACCGCTCCTCATTCTTCGCCCCGTAGGCTTGTCCGATCAGGATCGAACTTCCTGAACCGATCCCGATTGTAAATGAGATTAAAAGAAAAAATAACGGGAAAAAGGATGATACAGCTGCAACCGCATCAACACCAAGCCATCTGCCTACAGCCATCATCCCGACTAGCTGGCCGACTGATTGCAGCACATTGCTTAGCAGAAGCGGCACTAAAAAGAGTGACATAGACCGCCAGACAGATGGATTGCTTTTCTTCTGAGTGACAAGTTGTTCTTGTGATGTTTCCATATTGAAAGCTCCTTTATTTGAATTCGTTTGTAAACATGCCCCTATTCTTTTGACAAAAACAGGATATGCAACATGTTATTATTCATCACTGTACATATGAAACCCTTCCCGATTCTTCTAATTTTACACATCTTTTTAGCTTATGAAGAATAAACTAGCAAGTAACAGCCTATTTCTTTGTAAGGAAAAGAATAAAAAATAATTTATGCAAAAGTATTGTAATCTATCCGTAATTATTGTAACATTTGTAACATAAGAGAAAGAGATTTTGAAGGAGTGAACCACAATGAAAAAATATCTACTATTTCTAACAACTATTGCACTTATTCTGTCATTAAGCACAAATGCATTTGCGAAAAATAATTCAGGCGATTTATCACAAAAACAAGCACTGCAGCTGGCATTATCAGCAAGAGAGCATTTTTGGAACACAATGAGCGGCCACAATCCAAAAGCGAAAAAAGCAGTTTGTCCATCAGGCACATTTGAGTATCAAAATCTTCAATATGTGTATATGTGCAGTGATCTAGGCACTAAAGCAAAAGCAGTGAATTACTTAACTCCTATTTTCACAAAAACAGCAATCGAAAAAGGGTTTAAAGACTATCATTTCACTGTTTCAAAAGGAAAACTTGCGGTTCCAATCGGTGATGGAGACAACCTATTAAATTGGAAAAAATCAACCGCTAAACTGATTTCTAAAAAAGGCGGCACAGTCACATACGAATTTACCGTTCCTACTTTAGACGGATCACCTTCAGCGAAACGGAAAGTGACATTTGTAAAAGAAAATAAAAAATGGAAAGTCAATCAATTTGACGCAGTTATATAAGAAAAACGCCCGGTATAAGCGGGCGTTTTTTATTTGGCATACAAAAAGACAACAGACGAAAAGCCTGTTGTCTTTTTGTAAATATAACGCTCTAGGAGAGATTCGAACTCCCGACCTGCAGTTTAGGAAACTGCTGCACTATCCGCTGTGCTACTAGAGCTTTTTGTATTTATATAGTAGCTCTGATGAACAAAATTTTCAAGCGGTTTGTATTAAAGCCCTCCAAAAACCTTATACGCGGCCCTTGTCGTGTCTTCATCAATACCGATATACCGCATTGTAATCGAGGGTGATGAATGATTCAGTATTCTCTGCAGCTCGGCAATGTCTTTTGTCCGCTGATAAAAATGATAGCCGAACGTTTTCCGGAGCGTATGCGTCCCTATCTCCTCAAGTCCGCACGCCGCGGCGGCTTCTCTTAAAATCCTGTAGGCCTGAATGCGGGAAATCGGTTTCCTGGTCCGGACAGACTTAAAAAGATATTCGTTTTCTTTCATGTCTTTTGTATACTCGTATATTTCCTGTTTCAGTGATTCTAAAATGAGAATCTTCCTTTTCTTTTTCGTTTTGCTTTCAGTCGCCCATAAATGATCTTTGTTTTTAACGTCCTTCACTTGCAGCGGCAGAATATCAGAAATGCGGAGCGCGCTGTTGATGCCGAAAATAAACAGAAAATAATCCCGCTTGTTTTTGTTTAGCAAATACTGTTTTACATCTTGAATTTTCTCTAAGCTGCGAATCGGCTGTACAATATGCATCAAAAAACTCCTTAAAAACCGTTATGTAACGTTTTGAGGTCTATGTTACTATTATAGCTGAAAAACGTTGAATGTCAAAGTACGGCGGCATTTATGTAACATAATATACATAGTGTTACATAAGGAAATGAAGTAGTTTCTAAAAACCCTCTCCCTCTTAAATGCATTTTAAAGCTTCATATAAAGCTTTTGATCTATTCGATACATATCCCTCTAGATATCATCAAAAAACCTCTTAAAACAAAATCTGACGATTCGGTTTTTCTGATGTTTTTAAAAAGATATACAAAAAAAGACACAATTTGAAATTGTGTCCTAATCCTCATCCTTTACATCAATATCTTCCGGGATCGGTTCATTTAATATTTCCTGCACGAGTGTTTTGTAATTTTCCAGCTGTTCGAGATGTGTTTTGAACTGTCCCTTATAAATCAAAAATTGCTCACCGTCATGAACGGCCCTGATTTTTCCTTCGAGCACCATGCTTTTAATATAATCCTCTGAAAGATTTGCATATTCTGCTGTTTCTTTAATCGTTAAATACATATAGCAGTCCTTTCTTAATCCGTAGCTGATTCTAATATAGCACATGGCTCGTATCAATATAATCAATTTTGCACAGAAAAACTGGTTAATGTTCTATATAATATACCATTTGTCACTTGTGAAAACGCTGTAAATTTTTTACGCTAAGATTGTAACATAACAGCTTCATATAGGAGGGAGAACATGAAAAGAACGTGGAATGTCTGTTTAACAGCTCTGCTTAGTGTTCTGTTAGTCGCTGGAAGTGTCCCTTTTCACGCGGAAGCTAAAAAGCCGCCCAAAAGCTACGATGAGTACAAACAAGTAGATGTAGGGAAAGACGGCATGGTTGCCACCGCGCATCCTCTCGCTTCGGAAATCGGTGCTGATGTGCTGAAAAAAGGAGGAAATGCGATTGACGCGGCAGTTGCCATTCAATTTGCACTCAATGTAACAGAGCCGATGATGTCAGGCATTGGCGGCGGCGGTTTTATGATGGTGTATGACGGAAAAACAAAGGATACAACGATCATTGACAGCCGTGAACGTGCTCCAGCAGGCGCAACCCCCGATATGTTTCTCGATGAGAACGGCAAAGCCATTCCTTTCTCTGAACGTGTGACAAAAGGTACTGCCGTCGGTGTTC
The DNA here is from genome assembly GCF_055710085.1 of Bacillus sp. VA13. Classification (NCBI taxonomy): domain Bacteria; kingdom Bacillati; phylum Bacillota; class Bacilli; order Caryophanales; family Bacillaceae; genus Bacillus; species Bacillus sp. VA13. The sequence goes on from NZ_JBVQPP010000001.1 coordinate 466,624, forward strand.
CAGGCACGCTGAAAGGCCTGGAGGAAGCCCTGGATAAATGGGGAACCCGATCGATGAAGAAATTAATCACCCCTTCTATTAAACTCGCTGAAAAAGGATTTCCGATTGATTCAGTGTTGGCAGATGCTATTTCTAATTATCAGGAAAAGCTGTCACGGACTGCCGCAAAAGATGTATTTTTGCCAAATGGCGAGCCGCTTAAAGAAGGCGATACATTGATTCAAAAGGATTTGGCAAAAACGTTTAAGCTCATTCGCTCAAAAGGCACTGATGCTTTCTATGAAGGAAAATTTGCCAAAGCACTTTCTGACACTGTACAGGATTTCGGCGGATCAATGACGGAAAAGGATTTAGAAAATTATGACATCACAATCGATGAACCGATTTGGGGAGACTATCAAGGCTATCAAATCGCCACTACTCCTCCTCCAAGCTCTGGCGGTATTTTCTTATTGCAAATGCTGAAAATACTTGATGATTTTAACCTTTCACAATACGATGTCCGCTCATGGGAAAAATATCAACTGCTTGCTGAAACGATGCATTTGTCTTATGCCGACCGTGCGTCTTACGCAGGTGATCCCGAATTTGTAAACGTTCCTCTCAAAGGCCTGCTTCACCCCGATTATATTAAAGAACGCCAGCAATTAATCAATTTAGATCAAGTCAATAAAAAACCGAAAGCCGGTGATCCTTGGAAATACCAAGAAGGATCGGCAAACTATAAGCAAGTCGAACAGCCGAAAGACAAAGTAGAAGGCCAAACAACCCACTTTACAGTTGCCGACCGCTGGGGAAATGTTGTTTCTTATACGACGACAATTGAACAGCTATTCGGAACAGGTATTATGGTCCCTGATTACGGTGTCATTTTAAACAATGAATTAACAGATTTTGATGCGGTTCCTGGCGGAGCTAATGAAGTACAGCCGAACAAACGGCCTTTAAGCAGCATGACCCCGACCATTTTATTTAAGGATGACAAGCCTGTCCTCACCGTCGGATCTCCTGGCGGGGCCACCATTATTTCATCCGTTTTGCAAACCATTCTCTATCACATCGAATACGGCATGGAATTAAAAGCTGCTGTTGAAGAGCCGAGAATTTACACAAACAGCATGAGCTCCTACCGCTACGAAGACGGAGTTCCTGAAGACGTCCTCAGTAAACTAAACGGCATGGGCCATAAATTCGGCAAAAGCCCAGTAGAAATCGGAAACGTACAAAGCATTTCTATCGACCATGAAAATGGCACCTTTAAAGGCGTAGCTGATTCAAGCAGAAACGGTGCGGCGATCGGCATTAATTTAAAACGGAAATAAAAGATAAAAACTGTACTCGCTTCAAATGAGTACAGTTTTTTATATGCAGTCCTTTTTTATATAAGAACGGAAACAATATCCACTTCCATTTAATATGCTTTTGTGTGGTATTCCGTATGCCAGCTTTCTTGACAATCGGCTACGCTCTTTGTTCAGCATAACAGACCGAAACCAATGCATCTTTCTTCATCATTTTATTACGCTTATCTCATCAATAAATCTCTGAAACGCACTTGTAATAAAAAAGTCTTTCCTGTATATAAATACGATCTCTAAGTCTTGATACGCTGCTGGCAGCTGATGAATCCATACATTCGTAGGACGCTCGGAGCAGTCTACAGCGGACTTAGGAAGCAGCGCCGTGCCCAACCCGGCGGATACTCCTCTTATAATGGCTTCCAATGTGCCAAACTCTATGATTTTTTGATTTTGAATGCCTGCTTCCTCCAGCAATCTTTTGACCCTGGCGCGATGAGAACAGCCAGCTCCAAAAAAGAGCATCGGCTGGCGAAGCATGTCTTCTGCCGTTTCTTCCCGCGATGAAATCAATACCAATTCATCATGGGAAACATGGATTTGTCTGACATCAGGGTGCTCAACCGGCCCGTATACAAAAGCGCCATCAACTTTATGATCAAGAACCTGCTGAATCAAATTGTGTGTATCAGCTGTGTTTACTGATAAATCTACTTCAGGAAAGCGCCTGAGGAAGGAGGCAGCATGCTCGGGCAGATGCGTTACCGCCGTTGTTTCCAACGATCCGATCCGCAAAGGCCCTTTCGGATGCTGGCTCATCTGTGCTGATTTTTCAGCTTCGTCTAATAGCGATAATACTTGATCAGCATATTGCAAAAGATTTTCTCCAGCAGCGGTCAGCTTCATCCCCCGATTCGTTCGATGAAAAAGCCTGATATTCAAATTTTCCTCAAGGTTATGTATTCTAGCTGTCACATTCGACTGAACATAATTCAGCATTTGGGCTGCTTTCGTTATGCTTCCTTCGCGGGCAACAGCCCGAAAAATCTTTAAATCTCCGCTTTCCACGGGCTTTCACCTTCTTGCTATGATTAAAAGTGATATCGGCTATCATTTTTGTTCATTTTACTTGAAGAAAACCGCTATGTAAAATATGTAAAGATATGAAAATACAATTCAATGAGGAGGCAGACAGCATGAAAGCTGTAATTCACAACGGAAAAACCGGACTTCAGGGATTATCATTTCAAGAGGTTCCATCAAAAAAGCCCGGATACGGAGAGGTAAAGGTAAAATTAAAATCGGCAGGTCTAAATCACCGTGACCTGTTTCTTATGAAAAACAAGTCAGAACGAGATCCTCATGTGATACTGGGATCTGACGGCGCCGGGATCATTGAAGAGGTTGGTGAAGGCGTCAAAAACGTTGCTATTCAAACAGAAGTAATTATTTTCCCGACATTGAACTGGGATTTGACAGAGAACGTACCGGCTGTACCTGAGATTCTGGGAGGCCCTTCTGACGGAACGCTTGCTGAATACGTGATCATCCCTTCACAAAATGCGATCAAAAAACCTTCTTATTTATCCTGGGAAGAAGCAGGCGTTTTACCTTTATCAGCTTTAACTGCATATCGAGCCCTGTTTACGAAAGCCCAATTAAAAAAAGGCGAGCATCTATTGATACCCGGCATCGGCAGCGGTGTTGCAACCTACGCTTTGTTCATGGCTAAAGCGATTGGAGCAACCGTAAGCGTGACCTCCCGCAGTGAGGAGAAAAGAAACAGGGCGCTGCAATTAGGTGCTGATTATGCATTTGATAGTTACAGCAATTGGGATGAACAGTTGCAGGAAAAAAGGGCTGATGTTGTTCTTGACAGTATAGGCCCTGCCCTCTTTTCGGAATACTTCCGCCATGTAAAACCGAACGGCCGTATTGTCAGCTTCGGGGCAAGCTCAGGTGACGATCTCTGTTTTCCAGTACGTTCTTTATTCTTTCCTCAGATCAATATATTGGGAACATCAATGGGGAGCTGTGAAGAATTTCACGATATGCTGGCTTTTATTGAAAAACATAAGCTGCGACCTGTAATAGACCGAACATATCCTTTAGAAAAAGCATGTGAAGCATATACGAGAATGCAGGAAGGCAGACAGTTTGGAAACATCGGAATCATAATGGAATAAAAAAGAAACCGGCTGGCAATCAGACCGGTTTCCTTTATATCATAATCCCCTTTATTTAAGGAAGAACTGAACTCCCCATCAAGTATCGATCCACTTCACGCGCCACTTCACGGCCTTCATTAATCGCCCATACGATTAAGCTTTGGCCTCTTCTTGCATCCCCTGCGGCGAATACGCCATCGATATTTGTTTGATAATCCCCATATGTTGCGCTGATTTTGTTATTTACAGAATCAACACCGAACTGTTTCAACAGCGGCTGTTCTGTGCCTTCAAAGCCAATAGCGATGAAGACAAGCTGAGCAGGCCATACTTTTTCCGTTCCAGGAAGCTCGCGGAACTCGTATTTTCCGTGCTCATTTTTCACTTTCTCCATTTGAATAGTATGAAGCTCTTTCAGCTTGCCATGTTTATCCGCAACCAATTTTTTCGTTTGAATGGAGTATTCCCTCGGATCTCTTCCGAATTTTGCTTCCGCTTCTTCATACGCATATTCAAGCGTAAAGATGTGCGGCTGTTCAGGCCACATATTGTCATTCGTGCGGGCTGGCGGAAGTTTCGGGTGTTTGCCGAATTGATGCACGCTCTTGGCTTTTTGTCGGAGAGCAGTAGCGACACAGTCAGCTCCTGTGTCTCCTCCTCCGATTACGATGACATCTTTCCCTTTGGCATCAATGAATTGCTTGTCTTTAAAGTTAGAATCTAAATAGCTTTTTGTTGCGAGTGTCAGGTAGTCCATCGCATAATGAACTCCTTTTGAGTCGCGTCCTTCAATTAATAGATCCCGCTGTTTTTGAGCGCCTGTGCACAGAATCACAGCGTCAAATTGCTCCTTCAGCTCATCAGCTGTAATGTCAACGCCGATTTCTGTGTTCGTGACAAAATCAATTCCTTCTTGTGTCAGCAATTTAACCCGGCGTTCTACAATCCCCTTCTCAAGCTTCATGTTCGGAATGCCGTATGTTAAAAGGCCGCCGGCTCTGTCTGAGCGCTCAAAAACAGTGACGGAATGTCCTGCTTGATTCAGCTGGTCTGCACTCGCCAGTCCGGCTGGGCCCGACCCGACGATAGCCACTTTTTTGCCTGTTCGTTTTTTGGGAATTCTAGGCTGAATCCAGCCGTTCTCAAATCCTTTGTCGATAATGGTCCGCTCAATGTTTTTAATTGATACGGCCGGGTCTGAAATCGCTAATGTACATGAACCTTCACAAGGAGCGGGACATACCCGCCCAGTGAATTCAGGAAAGTTGTTTGTTTTTAGAAGGCGTTCCAATGCTTCTTTCCATCTGCCCCGGTAGACAAGATCATTCCATTCAGGAATTAAGTTGTAAATTGGACAGCCGGATGTAAATCCGTTAATGTCCGCACCGATCTGGCAAAACGGCGTACCGCAATCCATACACCGCGCCCCCTGCCGTTTCGATGCTTCTTCTGAAAAAGGAGCAGAATATTCTTTCCAATCCTTTAAACGAGTGAGAGGGTCCCGCTCAGCAGGTTTTTCTCGTTTGATCTCCATAAATCCAGTTGGTTTCCCCATGTTCCTCTCCCCTTCCTTACTGCACTACCGCTTGTTTTTGTCCCGATGTTGCTGTATTCTGCTTTGGCTTCGTGTTGGCTTCAAATGCGAACATGACGGCTTCTTCATCTGATAAACCTGCAGCTTTTTGCTCTTCGATGCTCGCCAGCATTTGTTTATAGTTTTTCGGAATGACTTTGACAAATTTTTTCACGCTGTTTTCCCACTGATCAAGCAGGTCTGCCGCTTTTTGGCTGTTTGTATACCCAGCATGTTTTTCAAGCATTGCTTTAATTTGTTCGATTTCTTCCTCATCCTCTAATGATTCAAATAAAATCATTTCAAGATTGCATTTGCGTTTAAACGCTTTTACATCTTCGGCGAGAACATAAGCGATTCCGCCGGACATACCTGCAGCGAAGTTTTTGCCTACATCACCGAGTACGACAACACTGCCGCCAGTCATGTATTCACAGCCGTGATCACCGATACCTTCTACCACCACGTTCACACCGCTGTTCCGAACGGCAAAGCGTTCACCCGCACGTCCGTTAATGTATGCTTCTCCGCTTGTCGCGCCGTAGAACGCCACGTTACCGATAATGACATTGTCATCTGACGCAGAATTAAATCCTTCCGGTGACTTAACGATGATTTTTCCGCCAGAAAGCCCTTTTCCGACATAATCATTTGAGTCTCCGTCCAAATAAAGCGTCATCCCTTTAGGAACGAAGGCTCCAAAGCTTTGTCCGGCTGATCCGGTAAACTGCAGCTTGATCGTATCTTCAGGAAGCCCTTCTTCTCCGTAGCGTTTTGAAATTTCACTGCCTGTTATCGTTCCGGCTACACGGTTTGTATTGTTAATTGCGATAGAAACATCCGCTTCTTTTCCAGACTCGATGGCTTCTTGTACGGCCGGGAGAATCGCTGTGATATCAAGTGATTGATCAATTTTATGATTTTGCGGCGATTGGAATGTTCGTACGCCTTCAGGCTGATAAAGAAGTGTAGACAAATCAAGCTGGCTTGCCTTCCAGTGCGCCTTCGCGCGTTCACTCACATGAAGTACGTCAGTGCGGCCGATCATTTCATCAAATGTCTTGAAGCCTAACGCAGCCATGTACTCACGAACTTCTTCAGCAATGAACAACATATAGTTCACAATATGATCAGGATCTCCCATGAACTTTTTGCGAAGCTCTGGATTTTGTGTCGCTACCCCGACAGGACATGTATCCAAATGGCAGGCACGCATCATGACACAACCGAGTACAACTAACGGAGCCGTTGCGAAACCGAATTCTTCAGCTCCGAGCAAGGCAGCCATCACAACGTCCCGGCCCGTCATGAGCTTTCCGTCTGTTTCTAATACAACACGGTCACGGAGTCCGTTCAGCATTAATGTTTGATGTGCTTCTGCAAGGCCAAGCTCCCACGGAAGCCCTGTATGTTTAATACTGGTTTTCGGAGAGGCACCTGTACCTCCGTCGTAACCGCTGATTACAATGACATCGGCAGTCGCTTTGGCAACACCTGCAGCAATTGTACCTACGCCTGCTTTTGACACCAGCTTCACGCTGATTCTTGCGTCACGGTTGGCATTTTTCAAATCGTGGATCAGCTGGGCCAAATCCTCAATCGAATAAATGTCATGGTGCGGCGGTGGTGAGATTAATCCGACACCAGGCGTTGATCCACGGACATTGGCAACCCAAGGATATACTTTATTGCCAGGCAGCTGCCCGCCCTCACCCGGCTTAGCGCCTTGCGCCATTTTAATCTGCAGCTCATCTGCATTGACGAGGTAATGGCTTTTGACACCGAAACGTCCGGATGCAATTTGTTTGATTGCACTTCTTCTGTCATCGCCGTTTTCATCTGGAACAAAGCGTTTTGGATCTTCTCCGCCCTCACCGCTGTTGCTTTTTCCGCCAAGACGGTTCATTGCGATTGCTAAAGCTTCGTGCGCTTCCTTACTCAAGGATCCAAATGACATCGCACCTGTTTTAAAGCGTTTGACAATCGATTCAGCGGATTCGACTTCTTCTAATTTCAGCGGCTTGCGGTTTCCGTCAAATCCGAACAAGTTCCGTAAAAATCCGATTCGCTCTTCATCTGCCGCTTTTGTATATTGTTTAAACAGATTGTAATCATTCCTGCGGCACGCCCATTGCAAGGTATGAATCGTTTTCGGGTTAAACGCATGATGCTCTCCGCCGTTTCTCCATTGGAAGTCACTTCCTGATTCAAGCGTTTTGCTGAAATCATCCTGATACGCTTCCCGGTGGCGGCGCTGCGCCTCTTCCGCAATTGTTTTTATGTCGATGCCGCCGAGCTGTGATGCAGTACCTGTGAAATAGCGGTCAATTACATCACGGCTGATTCCTACCGCTTCAAAGATTTGGGCGCCTCTGTAACTTTGTACAGTTGAAATCCCCATCTTGGACATGACTTTTACGACACCTTCAGTAATGCTTTTTCCATATTTGCTGACCGCTTCTTCATAGCTGATATCCAAACGTCCTTCATCAATTTCCTGCTTGTAGGTCGCATAAGCGAGATAAGGATTAATCGCATCTGCGCCGTAACCGATTAATGCTGCAAAGTGATGCACTTCACGCGCTTCTCCTGATTCCACAATAATGCTGACTTTCGTACGCAGCCCTTTGCGGATTAAATGCTGATGCAGCGCGCTGACTGCCAGAAGCGGCGGAATTGGTGTCAGGCGTTCATTCATCTTTTTATCTGATAAAATTAACAGGCTTACGCCTTGGCTGATGGCTTTCTCTGCCTGTGTGAACATGTCCTTTAATCCGCGTTCAAGATCCTCTGAAAACAGCACATCGATTTTTTGGCTTTTTAAATCAGGATGAACAATCGTTTTTAATGCGTAAAATTGTTCGTTTGATAAAACAGGTGTATACAGTTTAATCCGGCGAACGTTTCGCTCACTCGGGTGAAGAAGATCGCCTTCTGCACCGAGCCACGTCATCGTTGATGTCACAAGCTGCTCACGAATCGCGTCGATTGGCGGGTTCGTTACTTGTGCAAACAGCTGCTTAAAGTAGTTAAACAGTGATTGCGCATGGTCTGACAGAACAGCAAGCGGCGCGTCATTCCCCATTGAACCGAGAGGATCTTTGCCTTCTTTAATGACAGGAATTAAATATTTTTGGATATCTTCATATGTGTATCCGAATGCCTTCTGGCGAGTAAGAAGATCTGTAAACTGTTCTTCCTCTCTTGATTCCGGATCAGGATTCACTTGCACAAGCTCTTCTTCAAGCCACTTTTGGTACGGGTACTCCGTTGCAATTTGTGTTTTGACTTCTTCATCCGAGATAATCCGGCCTTCTTCTAGGTCTATTAAAAGCATTTTTCCAGGTTCGAGACGGTTTTTATATAAAACGTTCTCCTGTTCAACTTCAATAACGCCTACTTCAGATGAGAAAATAATATAATCATCTTTTGTTACATAATAACGGGCTGGACGGAGACCATTCCGGTCAAGGATCGCACCGATTTGTTTTCCGTCAGTAAATGAAATGGCTGTCGGTCCGTCCCAAGGCTCCATCAGGGAACTATGGTACTCGTAAAACGCTCTTTTTTCCTTAGACATATGCGTATTTTCTGTCCAAGGTTCAGGAATGAGCATCATTGCTGTATGTGCCGGTTTGCGTCCAGCCATCACGAAAAATTCAAATGCGTTATCCAAAATGGAAGAGTCACTGCCGTCAGCATTTAAAATCGGCAGAATCTTGTTTAAATCCTCACCGAAGCTTTCAGATACAAATTGCTGTTCACGCGCTCTCATCCAGTTGATGTTTCCGCGAAGGGTGTTGATTTCACCGTTGTGAACCAAATAGCGGTTAGGATGCGCTCTTTCCCATGTAGGGAATGTGTTGGTGCTGAAGCGTGAATGGACAAGCGCAAAAGCAGAAACGAACGCTTCATCCTGCAGATCAGAATAAAACGCATCAACTTGTTCAGGTGTCAAAAGGCCTTTGTAAACGATGGTCTGGCTTGAAAGACTGGCAAAATAAAAATCAAAACCTTCCGTTACTCCCCAGTTTTCAGCCTGTTTACGAATGACATACAATTTTCGTTCAAAAGACAAATTGTCCTTCAGATCAGAACTTGCGCCAATAAATACTTGACGGACAAACGGACAGCTTTTTTGCGCTACTGTTCCGATTTTTCCGACATTTACAGGTACAGTTCTCCAACCAAGAACGACTTGGCCTTCTTGTTCAATCAGTGCATTGATTTGCTTTTCGATTTTTTTTCTTTCATCTTCCTTCTGTGAGAAAAAGACCATTCCTACCCCGTAACGCCCTTTTTCCGGCAGATTGATGTCTTTGCACTTTTTCCTAAAGAAAGCATCAGGGATTTGAACCAGTAAGCCGGCTCCGTCTCCTGTATCCGGATCACTGCCTTGGCCTCCTCTGTGGTCTAGCTGGCAAAGCATCTTAAGCCCTTGTTTGACGATGTCGTGAGTCTGCTTGCCCTTTAAGTGCGCATATAGGCCGATTCCGCATGCATCATGTTCAAATTCAGGACGGTAGAGACCTTGAGCTTTTGGCATTTGATTGTACGTCATAATTCCTCTCCCCCGATCAATTTCCGATAATACCGGTCATAAAATCTAACACTCTATAATCATTGTAGGTTTTCAAAACGATATAAACAATATATAATTTAGATCAAAAGAATCTCAAAATGAGATAGATGGATGTGAGAAAAACATGGAGCTGCGCCAACTGCGTTATTTTATGGAGGTGGCTGAAAGAGAACACGTTTCAGAAGCCGCTGATCATTTGCATGTGGCCCAATCAGCAATCAGCAGACAAATTGCAAATCTTGAAGAAGAATTAAATGTGACTTTATTTGAACGTGAAGGGAGAAATATCAAACTCACGCCGATCGGAAAAGAATTTTTAATTCATGTGAAAACGGCGATGAAAGCCATCGATTATGCGAAAGAACAAATTGATGAGTATCTCGACCCGCATCGCGGAACGGTAAAGATCGGCTTTCCTACAAGCCTTGCCAGCCAGCTTTTGCCGACTGTCATTTCAGCATTTAAAGAAGAATATCCGCACGTCGAATTTTTGCTGCGCCAAGGCTCCTATAAGTTTCTGATTGAAGCTGTCAGAAACCGCGATATTGATTTGGCTTTATTAGGGCCGGTGCCGACGAATTTCCCTGACATAGCAGGGAAAATTTTATTCACAGAAAAAATTTACGCGCTTGTTCCATTAAATCATCCGCTTGCCAAACAAAAAACGGTTCATTTAATTGATTTGCGCAACGACCAATTTGTATTGTTCCCGGAAGGATTTGTACTCAGGAAGATGGCAATCGATACTTGCAAACAAGCCGGCTTTGCTCCTCTCGTTTCTACGGAGGGTGAGGATTTGGATGCGATCAAAGGATTAGTGTCCGCAGGAATGGGCGTTACCCTTCTGCCTGAAAGCACTTTTGCTGAAACGACACCTCGTTTTACTGTGAAAATTCCAATTGAGTTCCCTCAAGTAAAACGGACTGTCGGGATCATTAAACCAAAAAACAGAGAGCTTGCTCCGTCTGCGAATGACTTTTATGAGTTTGTCATTCAATTCTTCTCTAAGCTGGAGCAGTATCAATAAAAAAACGAACCCGAGCTTCTATAAAAGAAGCTTCGGGTTTTTTTACTGCAAATTAATTTACAGGCAAAGATAAATCTACATGGCAAACAAATGCTTCCTGATCAATCACAGCTTTGTTTATCAATTCTTCCTTCTTTTCCGGTTCTTGAAGCTGTACAGAAGAATAATTGACGATTCCGAGCCCGATTTCTGCCCCTTGTGAATCCATCAGCCGAACAACTGATCCGCTTTTGAATTTTCCTTTAATCTCCTGTACACCGTCCAGATATAAACTCGATTGGCCGTTTGTTATTTTTCGGGAATAATCATCTGATAAAATCATTTCACCTTCCGGGCCAGAATTAAAAGCGATCCACTGCTCCTTTTGATTCAATGGAAGCGTTCCCTCTGCTTCAAAATAGGTGCCTTCCGCTACTTCATGAACGGCTTGATATAAAATATCACCTGCATCTGCCTGACCAAGAAATCCTTTAATTCCGGATGCCATTACGATTTTAAACGCATCAAGCTTAGAGCGCATACCGCCAGTGCCGACGCCGCTACCAGTGTCACCTGCACACGCTTCGATGTCAGGCGTTATTTCACTTACCCGCTCCATCCTTTTCGCTTCTGGATTTGTACGCGGATTGCCGTCATATAATCCGTCGATATCTGATAAAATCACAAGCATATCTGCATCAATTAATCCGGCGACTTTTGCGGCGAGCGTATCATTGTCGCCAAACTTGAGCCGATTGACGGTAACTGTATCATTTTCGTTGATAATCGGGATGATGCCGCGTTCGAGGAGTACATTCATTGTATTCCGGACATTGTTATACCGATATTCATCAGAAAAATCGCTTCTCGTAATTAAAATTTGGGATGCAACATAGCCGTGTGCCAAAAACAGCTTTGAATAAGCTTCCATCAGCAGGCCCTGGCCGATTGAGGCTGATGCTTGTTTTTCCGGAAGCTTTTCGGGTCTTCGGATAAATCCGAGCTTCCGATATCCCGCCGCCACTGCGCCCGAGGAAACCAAAATCACTTCATAGCCGGCGTCTTTGAGTTTGACGACTTGGTCGACCAACGCTTCTAATTTTCGAATGCTGATTTCTCCATGAAGGCTTGTTAATGAACTGCTTCCAATCTTCACAACGACTCTTTTCATGTTTGTATCAGGCGTCACTTTATCACTCCTGATAGCGGTGCCGCTGTTTTTTCGATATCGTCGCTGATTTCCTTTGAACGCTTAGCCGCATGCTTAATCGCTTGAGAAATCGCTTCTCCGCCGCCGCTTTTTTTCAAGGCTTGCAGTCCGGCAGCAGTCGTTCCGTTCGGTGACGTGATATTGTCTCTTAAGACCTCAGGCTGTTCTCCTGTTTCCATGAGCATTTTTGCGGCACCTAAAAGCGTCTGTGCGCCGATGCTTCGAGATAACTGTTTATCGAGGCCCGCTTCCTCGCCTGTCTTTTCAATGAATTCCATTAAATAATAAAAATACGCGGGGCCGCTGCCGGCAATTCCGGTGAATATGTCCATTTGATTTTCTTGGATGGTATAGACTTCACCCATGCATCCGAGCAATGCTTCAGCCAGCTTTTGCAGGTCTTCTGACACATACTTGCCAAGCGCAATGGCTGTTGCAGAAGCACCGATCATACTGGAGGTGTTGGGCATCACCCTGACAACCGGCTGTTGATTAAGCAATGATTGTTCAATAAAAGAGGTGGTTATGCCGGCAAGGACCGACAAGATTAATTGATGGGGTTGAATACGTGTTTTTAGTGATGACAGAGCGCTTTCGGCGTCTTTTGGCTTCATTGCCAAGATGAGCACATCCATGTCTTCAATACACATTTGGTTCGGTGAGGCGCCTTTGATTCCATATTGAAGTTCAAGTTCAGCTAATCGCTCTGTATTGCTGCGGTTTGTAACGCAGATGTTTTGTTTCGGGATTTTGTTGGCACGAACGATACCTGATATCATTCCTTCCGCCATAGATCCTGCTCCTATAAAGGCTACTTTTTTTTGATCAAAGATCGGTAACATCTCCTTTGTTCGCTTTTTTGTTCGCATTTTCACACGTTTAAAATGTTACCACGTGAGGAAATGATGTCAAGTGTGAAGGTCATCATTGATTTGTATTGTTTCTTTTCGACAAATATGTATAATGTAAAGCAGAAAACACCCGATGCACACTGCTGCGCGGGTGTTTGTTTCTATTAAAAATTATCTGAGAGCGCTTTTTCAATCAGTTTTTTACAGCGGTCCAGCTCAACCTTCAGCTGTTTTTTATATAGTTTGGCAGCCTCGTAATCTTTAAATTGATAGAGTACGACTTCCTGGAGCTTAGCCCCTTCTTTTTTTACTTTGATTTGCTTTAATATCCCGTCATCAAGAAGCTCATGCAAAGACCGGTATACTTCTGTGTGATTTGGTTTAAATCCAATCTCTTTAAATTCAGACCGAAGCACCTCAAGCAGCTTTAGTCCGTAAAGTCTTTCTTGCTCTGTCATCGTTATCATATAAAGTTTTAAAAATGCGCGCTGTTTAACTAAAAAGCCAGTTGAACTTCTTTTTTCCTCTTTCATCATATGCACCCCTTCTTCTGTCACTGAGAACACTATGTACTAAATATTCAATTTTATACTATTGGTTTCCTTCTTTATATTAAGGACTGTTAATCCAGTAATCCTCATATTTGCTGTTTATTATTGCAGCGGAATATAAAATAGGAATTGAACATTTGGTACACAGTTCATTTAGTTTTATTATAGCCGATCTTTACCGTTATCTTCAATGTGAAACGATTGTCCGATTTACATTTTCTTTATTTTGTGTCCATTGAATTGAAAAACAGGGTTTGGTAACGTATGGAGAAAGGAGATGATAGAATGACAAATCAAACTGCACACCCTTCAAAGGAAGAACGTTACGCCAACCTTATTCCGATGGAAGAATTGCACTCCGAAAAAGACCGGCTTTTTCCTTTCCCAATTTATGATAAGCTCCGGCGTGAGTCCCCTGTCCGTTATGACCAACAGCGGGATTGCTGGGATGTTTTCAAATACGATGATGTTCAATTCGTCCTGAAAAATCCCAAGTTCTTTTCATCAAAACGCGGCATACAGACTGAAAGTATATTAACAATGGACCCTCCGAAACACACCAAATTACGGGCTCTCGTCAACAGAGCGTTTACCCCAAAAGCAGTAAAACAACTCGAAACCCGCATAAAAGACGTGACAGCATTTCTCTTACAAGAAGCACGGCAAAAGAGTACAATCGATATCATTGAAGATTTTGCAGGTCCCCTCCCTGTTATCATCATAGCTGAAATGCTGGGCGCTCCGATTGAAGACCGCCACTTGATTAAAACATACTCCGACGTACTTGTAGCTGGAGCAAAGGATAGCTCCGACAAAGCTGTTGCTGACATGCTCCATAATCGGCGTGGCGGCCACGCTTTTTTAAGTGACTATTTCAGGGACATCCTGTCAAAACGAAGAGCTGAACCAAAAGAAGATTTAATGACAATGCTTTTACAGGCGGAAATCGACGGAGAACATTTAACAGAAGAACAGCTGATCGGTTTTTGTATTCTTCTTCTCGTCGCAGGGAACGAAACGACTACAAATTTGATTGCAAATGCAGTTCGCTATCTGACAGAAGACTCAGTGGTCCAACAGCAGGTAAGACAAAATACAGACAATGTTGCCAATGTAATAGAAGAAACGCTTCGCTACTATCCGCCTGTGCAGGCCATCGGGCGTGTCGCGGCGGAAGACACAGAGCTTGGCGGAGTGTTCATCAAAAAGGGATCTTCCGTTATCAGCTGGATCGCGTCAGCCAACCGCGATGAAGACAAATTTTGTGAACCTGATTGTTTTAAGATTGACCGCCCTTCCTATCCTCACCTCAGCTTTGGATTCGGGATTCACTTTTGCCTTGGCGCTCCATTGGCCAGGCTTGAAGCGAACATCGCTCTTTCCTCCCTTTTATCAATGTCAGCCTGTATCGAAAAAGCTGATCATGATGAAAAGCTTGAAGCGATCCCTAGTCCCTTTGTGTTTGGCGTTAAACGTTTACCAGTGCGGATTACATTCAAATAAAAAAGCCTGTCGCAAGACAGGCTTTTCATTTTTACGGATTTGTTGACCATAATCCCGCTGTTTTGATGAAAATTCGCGGATCTAATTTCAATTGTGCCACCATATATTCAGCAAGATCCTCTGGCTGCATAACCTTTTCAGGATTACCGTCAGTTAAGTTCAATTCAATAGACATATCACTAGCAACAGTGCTCGGCGTTAACGCGCTGACTCTGATATTATGCTTTCTCACTTCTTGCATAAGAGACTCTGTTAACCCGAGAACCGCAAACTTAGAAGCGCTGTAAGCACTAGTTGCAGCAGCTCCTCTTTGGCCCGCTGTAGACGAAATATTAATGATGTCTCCGGCTTTGCGTTCGATCATTTCCGGAAGCACCGCGCGAGTGACATGATACACACCCATTAGGTTGACTTGTATAATATTTTCCCACTCGTCAGCTGACAGATCTAAGAATCCGCCAAATTTGCTGATGCCAGCGTTGTTAATGAGGATATCGATATCACCGAGCTGTTCTTTCACTTGAGCTACAGCTTGGTTAACCTCTTCGGCATCTTTTACATCTGCAGCGGCAAATGCTGCTTTTACACCAAGCGCTTTGACTTCTTCAGCCACTTTTTCAACATTTGCGGCAGTCCGGCCGATTAACCCGATATTCACGCCTTCTTTTGCAAGCGCAAGAGCTGTAGCGCGGCCTATTCCTCTGCCTCCGCCTGTGATAAGAGCGGTTTTATTTTGTAAACTTTGCAATTGAAGCACCCTTTCTTTGTTTACATATGTACGATATCACATTATAAGTACAATAAATCCAATACGCAAATCAAACGAACTGTAAAAACATCATTTCTTCTGATTAAAAAAACGCAAACAGGGTAATGACATAAGAAAAGGAGTGAACATATGGTTATTGTTTATATCAGTCTCGCAGTATTGGCTATTTCTATCATTTATTTAGGGGCTAATGTGATTCAAAACAAGAAAAAAATAGATCCCGCACTAAAGGAGCTCACCTCTGTTACGCAGGCTATGCAAAAACAAGTCGAAGGATTAAAAACAGAAGCGCAGCTGCTGACACAGAAACAAAAGAAGATTCAGCAGGATGTCCAAATGAAAAAAAACGCATTTCAGCAGACAGCTGCTGAGGTAAAAGAAGTTCCTCAAGCAGTCAAAGAGGTGTGGCAGGCAGGCCATTTAAATAGCAGATAAAAATGAATGATATCCCATTGTTACGATCAGAATGGACAATGGGATATCATTTTTTGAGGAGGCTTGCGCATGATTGTAAACCCAAGCTGCTTAGAGGAGTTCAGAGAGAAACTGTATTCTCTTCCTTCGTCGCTTACAAAGTCTGATTTACTTGCTTCTCCATTTCGTCTCCATCAAGAAAACGAACTTTGCATCTACTATTCACCTCATAATGAATATATCAACCGGGCTGCCTCTATTGTGATTGCCGGAATCACGCCAGGTTTTTCCCAGATGAAAACAGCGTACAAAACAGCCGCCGAAAGCCTGCGGCAAGGCCGGTCTCTTGAGCAAATGGCAGTAGACACGAAAAAAGCAGCGGGTCTCTCCGGTTCGATGAGGCATAACCTTATCACGATGCTGGATTTTTGCGGGCTGCCGCAGGCGTTCGGCATTCAAAGCGCCGCACAGCTTTTTGGAGACTTACGGCATTTGCTTCATACAACTTCCGTTATCAAATATCCTGTCTTTATTCAGCAAAAAAACTATACAGGTTACAGGCCGGCTATCACTCGCTCACCTATCCTAAGCACCTATGCTTTTGAGCACTTCCCTGCGGAGCTCAATAAAGTGACGGGACCGGCTCTTCTCATTCCGCTAGGAAAAGCAGCCGAAGCAGTCTGTGAAACACTGCTCAGTCAGCACAGCTTCCGGAATTTTTTTTACCTACGCGGATTTCCCCACCCATCAGGCGCGAACGGCCATCGTTTGAAACAATTAAGTAAAAACAAAGAGCAACTAGAAAGACAAATTCGTTCCTTTGCTTCCTCAGGTTTGAATTCACTATAGAAAAGAGGAAATAAAAGGGATATGATAAACGAAAACACAAACTTGGGGAGTGGTGGAATGTTTCCTGTATTAGAAACGGATCGGCTTACACTTAGACAAATCAAAGATCAAGATGCAGAAGCCATTTTTGCTTGTTTTTCAAACCATGAGGTGACACGCCATTACGGAATTGAAAACATGGGATCTATAGAAGAGGCCATGTCAATGGTTCAATCGTTTGCCGGCCTTTATCAAGAAAAACGCGGGATACGGTGGGGAATTGAAAGAAGAGACACCAAAGAACTAATCGGAACAATCGGATTTCATGCTTTGGCTCAAAATCATAGGCGTGCAGAGATCGGTTATGAAATCATCCCGGCGCATTGGCGAAACGGATTTGCATTAGAAGCCATTTCAAAGGTTTTATCCTACGGATTTTCTGCCCTTGGACTGACGCGTATTGGCGCAGTTGTATTTACCGAAAATGAAGCATCAAATCGCCTGCTCGTAAAAATGGGATTCCAAAAAGAAGGGGTCTTAAGACAGTACATGTATCAAAATGGAGTCCCTTATGATACAAATGTGTATTCTATTTTAAAATCAAGAGAATGAACGGATGGCATTCTCTCGATCTGTATGTACATCCCTTCCCTTTAAATGTCCGATTCAGGACCTGTACCAGCTATGACATCTTGATTCTTGATCACTTCCTTCAAGATTTTCACCTCTTATGCTCATATAACTTACAAAAATAAAAAAGATGCATAGTGGTCTATGCATCTCATGTCTTTTTCCTCTATTCATAAATCCCTTTATTGGTCCTTCTTCTTGTGATAAAACCCCCAAGGAAACAAAACACAGCCGACCACATCAAAATATAGACAACCTGAGTTTTGTATTCCCACATTGAATGGCCCATTTCTACCCCGTGAATGAAAGTCATATACGCTTTTTGCGGCAGTATCGCACAAAGGGCATTCAATAATGGATGATGTGGAGCAAAAGAAATAAAACAGCCTGACAATACACACGTGATCACACTGATACCGCTCGTCATCAAACTGATGTTTCGCTCCATCAAAGAAGCCATGAAGATAGCGAATGCTGTTGCAAGCATAGAAATCCTTACATTACTGAACAAATGATAAAAAGCGCCCTAAGACAGGGCGCTTTCTGATTAAGATGCATATTGAGGAGACGTTTCCTCCTGTACTGCTTTTTCCTCAGGTATATGAATGCATTTCGTCATGACTGCACTCGCAAGATAAAGGACCGCAAAGATCCAGACGACGCCTTGCGCACCGACGAGACCGATGAACAGCCAAGCGAGCGCAGGACCGACAAACGCTGATAAACCTGCAGCCAAATTCAACACAGACATGGCCGCTCCTTTGTGTTTTCCGGCCACCGTCGGCACAATCGCACCGATCGGTACATAGCCTGCCAACAAACCTCCCCAAATAAAGCCGATCACGCTGACAACCGCTACACTTCCGCCGGAGAAAACAGGTGCATAATATAATAGGATGGTGAAAATACCGCAGCCGACTCCACCAAACCAAATAACGGTATTTTTCCAGCCGAATTTATCGCCGACAATTCCAAAGATAAGGTTAAACACAATGTTCCCCAGAAAAATCGTTCCCCAAACCTGCAGCCACACATTGGTTGAAATCCCGTGCTGAGCCATGTGCATCGGTAAAAAGACTGGGAAACCATATGTACCAATGCTGTTGATGATTCTGATGATTCCGCCTGTAAGCACCCGAGGATTCGTAAAAAGAATGGTAACTCCTTTTAAAAGTTCCTCGGCTGTTTCCGATCTTTTTCGTTTCTTCTTTTCAAAACGGTCTTTATTGATAAACAATGCGAAGATGGCACCGAGACATACCCAGAATATAGAGCTCCAAAGCGTATTCAAATAGCCGAACGCTTTGATCGCATAGCTTGAGTACCAAGCACCAAACACAAACATGCCGAGACAATATGCAATCCAAAACCAGCCGACAGCAGTGCTCAGTTTGTTTTGGGGTGTTCTGTAAATGACCCATGTCAAGAAAGAATAAGCAAAAAGCGGGTAGCCTAACCCTTTTACGAAGTAAGTCACATACATCACAGGAAGGTTAAGCTGTTCAAATCCAAACACGATAAAGGCAGCTGTACCGATCACATAAAACAACAGCCCCATAAACATCGTCCGTTTTGCGCCAAATGCTTCGAGACATACACCTGAAAACCAGGAAGCTATGGCAAGCGCAATCCCGTAAATGCTAAAAATTGAAGCGGATTGCTGAACCGTAAGTCCGTTTTCAATCAGAAACGGGCTGAGCCAACCTTGTTCAAGCCCGTCTCCCATCATAAACAAAACAACCCCTAAAAACCCCCAGGCAAGCCGCTTCGGTATTCCAATTTTATCTAACATATCTGTCTCCTCCTTAGATGCTGATATCAATTACCGTATTACCTTGTTAAAGCCGAAAATTAGTTCATTCCTTAAAACAGCAGCACATACCGCCTTATATCAACACTTTGCTTTCTGACTCTGAAAAAAAACGCTGTGTTTGCTTCCATTCCTCATATAAAGCCAGTTCGACCCGACAGTCCTGCGGTTCGATCACCCGGATATTTGCTGACATCTCTTCCGTCAATTGAAAGGTTTCATTGCAAATGACTGCAGCGCCAACGACAGATGCCTGATGATATCCCTCTTGAACATAGATTTTTTTCTGAAGAAGGTCCGCGATATATTGAGTGAGTGCTTTGCTTTGGAATCCTCCTCCGCACACCCAAACAAAGTCACGTTCAAACGGAGTAACCTTTGTTAAAATGTCAAAGTTCCATTTGATCGAAAATGCGATCTCTTGCAGCGCCGCACGTACAAAATGTGCTCTCTTTAAATTTGAGGAAAGCGGGGCATCAAAAAGAAATCCGCCTCTCGTTAACGCATTCTTTTCTGCCGATAAGTAAGAACCGAGAGCCGCCACACACGCATTGTCTTCTTTAGCAAGGGCAGAAATCTCTTCCTCCATCACTTCGTACGATTCATTTGGATAAAATATCTGTTTTAATTTTTGATAATTCAGGCCGGTAATTCCCGGATTCGTTTCCACAAGCCAATGTCCTTGATCTGTATGGCAGTTCAGCCATGCTTTATGTTTTGTGTCGCCATGATCAGCAGTAATTTTGGTTATTGGCGTTGTTGTCCCTGATACGATGACAATGTCCTCAAGCGCAGCGCTAGTGCTTTTCACAGCCAGTTGTGTATCACCGCCCCCTGCTATAACCTTAGCAGTTATAGAAAGGCCTAATTCGGTTGCATATTCATTTGTTATCGTTCCAATCGCTGTTCCCGCTCTTACAAGAGGCGGAAGGATGGATGGTGAAAAGCCGAATATGCCGCACATCTCTTCTGACCAAGTGTTTTGCTTCACGTCAAACAACAGGGTTTCAGTTGCCTGCGATGGTTCATATGTCAAAATTCCGCTCAGCTGATATGTCACCCAATCACTGATGCTTGTAAAACTAGCAGTCTTTTCCCATAAAAAGGGCTGACGCTGTTTTAAACCATAAAGCTTGAGCGCAGAAAAAAGTGCAGTCGGGAGGCGGCCTGTGCGGATGTATATTTCTTCCTGATTGGGTATACTCTCCTCCCACTCACGGCCGCGATTATCAATGTTCGGCAGCCCGAGAAAAGAGTCGCCATTTTGATCGATCAGAACAATCCCCTGTCTTTGACTTGTCGATGTCAAACCAATAATGTCAATATCACCTGAACGAGAAAGCGCACGTTTTGCCAGTTTCATCACTTGCTTCCACAGCACCTGAGGAGAAAAATAACGGCTGTCCGGGTAAAGCGTCTCGGTAGCATACACGATGTCCTCCCTTTCAACCGTTTGAACGCTGCCCGATACACTTACGACCGCTACTCTCGCATTCCCTGTGCCGATATCAAAAACGAGATAGCCTTTTTGTTTTTTCATTCCTGTAACCTCCTCTCTTAAACCTCTGTTTTCAGCTCATCTTTGTTATACAGTGTCGGAATATTAAGAGTTTTTTCAACCTTCCACTTTTTGAGGGCTTCGTTCAGGATCGTCACGTGATGATCTTCTACTTCAAAGGTTGCTCCAGCGAGATGCGGTGTTGCCAGAACATTAGGCAATGAAATGTATTCGTAATCTGATTCCTCTGGAGGTTCATGATAAAAAACGTCTAAAATCGCTCCTCTGATTTTTTGTTCTTTTAATACAGATAAAAGATCTTCACGGTTTACCACAACTGCTCTTGAAGTATTGACGAAAATCGCACTCTCTTTCATCAGATCAAAATACTTCCGATCAATAAGTCTCAGTGTTTTCTCAGTACGAGGCAGATGGACAGAAACGATATCACTGTCTGAAAACACCGTTTTGAGAGATACTTTTTCATACAGCGGATGATCGTCTTGTACGTATGGATCGTAATACTTTACTTTACAGTCAAACGCTGTCAGCAGTTTTGCAATCCTTTGACCAACCGCGCCGAACCCAACCATGCCGACCGTTTTTCCCGTTAATTCGTTCCCTTTAAATTTGACATAAGCCTGCAAGTAATCGCTGTCCCATTTTCCATCCTTCAGCCATTGATTAGAGGAGCTGGTATGGCGGAGAAAGGAAATCACATTACCGATAAACATTTCAGCAACCGCTTGTGCATTCCGCCCGGGTGTATAGAAAACGGGTATACCTCTTTTTGATGCTGCGGCCACATCCACATTGGATGGCATTCCTCTGCACACGCCCACAAATGAAAGTTCTGGAACAGATGCAAATACGCTGTCTGTTACTTGATCAAGCTCAGTAATCAAGCCTGTCGCATTTGTTGCTTTTAGCAGCTGAATGAGTTCATCTTCCCCGTATGCCCGGCCTTGTTCCTTCCAGGGATGATAAGTAACTGAGCCGAACAATTTTTCAAGCTCTTTTCGTCCTTCTTCGTTGTACGGTGCCGTAACCAAAACCGTCATGGTGCAAAACATCCTTTTCATCATATTTTTTCATAAAAAAATCTCTTTCCGAAGATGGAAAGAGATTCATGTATAAGCGTGCCCTGTTTACAGACAGACGCTGGTATAAACCTTGCTTTCCTATCTTTCAAGCTGACGCTTGCTGGAATTGGCACAATAATGTTGCCGAGGTTTCATAGGGCCAGTCCCTCCACCTCTCTGGATAGAAAATGTTGAGTATGTAATTTTCAGAATGAAGAATACGTTTATCATAAAGAAGTCTCAGATTGATGTCAATCTCTTTTTTCAGAATTGACGTTATCATCCGAAATGTTATAATTCTTACAAAATATCTAACTAGAGAGAGGAACTGGGCCATGAAATCTTTTGCCACACAACAAAACGGCATTTTTAAATCCGTTTGCTCGCTTGACTGCCCGGATCAGTGCGGATTGTTAATACATAAAAAAGACGGAAAAATTGTGAAAGTCCAAGGTGATCCTGATCATCCTGTCACAGCCGGAAACATATGCAACAAAGTCCGAAACATGACGGAGCGCATCTATGATGAAAAGCGGCTGACTACACCGCTTAAACGGACAGGTGCGAAAGGCCAAGCGATATTCGAACCGATTTCTTGGGAAGAGGCAATCGATACCATTACCTCCCGCTGGAAACAGCTGATTGATGAAGAGGGAGCTGAAAGCATACTTCCGTACAGCTTTTACGGAAATATGGGGAAATTAACAGCTGAAGGTATGGACCGCCGCTTCTTTTACCGCATGGGTTCGAGCCAGCTCGAAAGGACGATTTGCAGCAAAGCAGGATCAGAGGGCTATAAATATACAATGGGTATAAGTGCGGGAATTGATCCTGAGAAAACCATTCATACGAAACTATTTATTTTTTGGGGAATCAACGCGGTCAGTACAAATATGCACCAAATTACTATCGCCCAAAAAGCACGAAAACAAGGTGCCAAAATTGTCGTGATTGATGTTCATAAAAACCAGACAGGACGTCTTGCAGATTGGTTTATTCCCATAAAACCCGGAACCGACAGCGCACTTGCTCTTGGCATCATGCACATCTTATTTAAAGAAAACCTTCATGATGAAGCATTTCTGTCTGAATACACAGTCGGCTATGAAGAGCTCCGTGAACACGTGAAACAGTATGATCCGGAAAAGGTATCACTGATCACCGGTGTCAGCACCGAAGATATGTATCAGCTGGCAAGAATGTACGGCGAAACCTCCCCTGCTTTTATTAGAATCGGAAACGGACTTCAACACCACGATAACGGCGGGATGATTGTACGGACGATTGCCTGTCTTCCGGCGGTTACTGGCCAATGGCTGCACACAGGGGGCGGCGCAATTAAGCATAACAGCGGAATTTTAGAATATAACACAAATGCCTTGCAGCGGCCTGACTTACTGAAGGGGCGCACACCGAGATCATTTAATATGAATCAGCTGGGCAAAGTGCTTTTGGAAACAGATCCGCCGATTCGTTCTCTTTTTATTTACGGGACGAATCCAGCCGTTGTCGCTCCAGAAGCGAATAAAGTCAGACAGGGCTTGCTGCGGGAAGACTTGTTTACTGTGGTTCATGATTTATTTTTAACGGAAACGGCTGCATATGCGGACATTGTACTGCCTGCAACATCCGCTTTTGAAAATACTGATTTTTATACCTCCTACTGGCACCATTACATTCAGCTTCAGCAGCCAGTGATTGAGAAATATGGAGAAAGCAAGTCTAACACCGAGGTGTTCCGATTACTGGCTGAAGCAATGGGGTTCACAGACCAGGAGCTCAAAGATTCAGATGAAGAATTAATCCGCCAGGCGCTTGACCATCCAGATAACCCATATTTGGCGGAGATTGATTACGATTCACTTACTAAGCATTCATTTATGAAAGCGAAACGCGAAAAGCCGCTGTTTCCAGGCGAACTTCCGACTCCAAGCGGAAAAATAGAATTATACTCAGAGAAAATGAAACAAGCCGGTTTCCCGGCTTTACCGACACATACGCCTCTTACATGCGATGACGAATATCCGTTTATGTATGTTCCGGGGCCAAACCATAATTTCTTAAACTCAACGTTTTCCAACAATGCGAAGCACATCAAGCTTGAAAGGACGCCAAAGCTCTTTATCAACACAAAAGATGCTGAAGAACATGGAATCATTGATGGGGATCCTGTACGAATTTGGAACGGTCGGGGAGAATGCGAGCTGGCCGCTGCAGTCGGAGAACAAGTGCTGCCCGGGGTCGTAGTCAGCCAAGGATTATGGGCGGATGAAACAGGAAAAAAACAGCTTGTAAACGCGCTTACCCCAGACCGCTTGTCCGATATGGGCGGCGGCGCCACCTTTTTTTCAGGACGTGTACAGATTGAAAAAGCATGAACAAAAAAATGTCCAAAGCACATTCTGGCAGTTTTTTTGGTTGATAATGAAACCCGGAGTATGCCAAGCCCGTATAACATAACATCGACATAATGGAGGCATGCATATGGACGTTTTTTTAGGAATCGGTGTTGCTTTAGCTGGATATTTTATCGGTGAAGGCTTAAAGCAAATGAACCATCCAAAAGCATATGAAAAAAGTGATACCTTTCTTATAAAAGAACGAGATATTCACTTTTACATCGGACATTTTTTAGGAATAACGACAACTGAGGCTAAACAGTTAGCCGGAGACATGACAGACATTCCATACATTGAAATAAACGGAAAAAAATATGTACAGAAACATATGTTAAAAGAATGGACATTCACATTAATTGAGAAACATCAGGGTGAATAAAGCAAATCTGAGGAGAGCGAGATTCATTGTCACGCTCTTCTCAGTTCAGATGTATAGTCAGCTGATCATCCTCTCAGTTCAAACATCGATTCTATTTTAAGTAAACTTGTAAAGATACATTCTGATTGCCGTAAGACCAAACGGTGTTTTCAATTTTGAGGTTCTGGCTGAATGTTTCAATCCATACCTGTTTTGAGTTTAATAAAAGACAATTGCGCTGAGTTAAGCGTCACTTCTTCAATCTGCTCTTTTTTTGATACACAAATACAACTTTTTATGGTATCTCCGTCTTTCGCCATATTCATCTTCAATGTCTCCCCTTTATGATTCGTAGAATGCCACTCATCTAAAATTTTTTAAACTTTATTTCGATATCCATGTCATTTCTCGTACAGTGCCTCCCCTTTTTTCTAAAACGCGAACCTGATTTACTTTATATTCCCGGTAAGCTGCACACGTTTATAAAGGATTAGAGAATCCCAAAACCAGTAAATCACTGCTGATGCCATACTTAACATATAATAAATATTTGATTGGAATATCCATGATATTGAAGCAGGCTCATTGATAGCATAAAACAGGAATACAGAAATGAAAGCGAGTACAATGTAAAACGATAGATACATTAAACTGAATGTTCTTGCTGTTTTCTGCAAGATCATTTGCAGCGGAAAAGCAAAAAGCCCAAACATCATAAAACCATATAATAAAGCAAGTGCTCCTGTGAATAAAGCGATCATCAGCATGTGATAGGTGACGAGAGAATAAAATCCGAAAAGCAAACCAAAAGAAAGGCTGGATAGTCCTAACGTCATAAGCTGATATGATACCATTTTGTTCATTTTTTCACCTCCTAATTGACTTTTTAATGGTGGCTGTTACGTTTACATGCAGATTCCTTCCCTAACCTGTCCTAATCTCTGCTTCTTTTTCAAACGTTTTGTACAGTGTTTCCCAGCTTTAGACAGCTTCTTCATATACGAAGTGTGCTAATAAAAGGTTTCAAAAACGACCGAAGGTAAAGCCTCTCTGGCTTAAATGGGAAAGAGTCAACGAAAAAAAGCGAATGAATACCTGCCTAACAGACAGAATAAGAAGAGTTGATATTCAACACTTTTCGTAAAGGGGTGACACCAATGAGTAAAAAAGGAATTCAAAATTCAAGTATTGAGCAAATAAGAAATGACCATGAGACTGAAACAGCTTTTAAAGTAGATGATCCTAAAAAACATGGTTCTGATTCTAAAAGAACGAAATAAGTTTCGCCTTAATCCCATATGACACAGTTAAATTTTAATAATTTGGAGTGAGTAAAGTGACTCAAAAAAATGGAGCAGACAGACCGGATGACTACAAAAGATTTTCTTCAATTGACAAGGAATATGATTTCCAGCAGACTTTAAATGAAAGTGGTAAGACAGAAAATGCAAACGCTGAAACGCAAACTCATAATAAAGAAAACATAAATGACACCATAGATGTGGCTGGAAAATATTTCGATCCCTCAGATTATAAAGGAACCACGCAATTGGAAAAAGGATTGGCTGAAACTCATGAACAAGTCAATGATGACTATTTTGAAGGGACTATTGATCAAAATTTGGACTAGTCATTTAATACGGAGCTAACTTTAAAGAAGTAAGTTAGTTCCGTTTTCATAGTGAAAATACCTGTCAATGCTAACATCATACCAGCTTCTGATATTGAGGAAGCTTAAAACCCCACCGAATAAGGTGGGGTTTTAACGTCATGTAACCTAATTAATATTTAAAACGATGAATGACCGTTTGAAGTTCTTCCGCCAACTTGGATAGAGATTCTGCAGCATAAGAGATTTCCTCCATTGAATGAAGCTGTTCCTGTGATGATTTTGCAACCGCTTCTGTATTTGCTGACGTTTCTTTTGTACCAGCGGCTAATGTATGAACTGTATGCTGAATTACTTCAACGCCTGATGTAAGCTGCTGTGTTGCCGCTGCCACTTCTTGTATTTGAGAAGTGACCTGTTCCACCAAATTCAGTATTTCATTGAAATTCCCTGTTGTCTCTTGAGAAAGAACAATACCTGAGCTCACATTTTCTTGAACAACCTTAATGTTATTCACCGTTTCAATTGATTCATTTTGGATGGTTGTGACCACCGATTGGATGTGATGGGCTGATTTATTCGTTTCATCGGCCAATTTCCGAACTTCTTCTGCCACCACAGCAAATCCTTTTCCTTGTTCTCCGGCTCTGGCCGCCTCGATCGCTGCATTCAGTGCCAGCAAATTTGTCTGCTCTGAAATATTTGTGATTAGCGAAGAAATATCGCTGATTTCTGCTGTGCTCGCTACCAATGCCTGCAAGCCACTGCCGGCTGAATCGACAGATTTATCAATGAACTTCATCTGATCTAACATTTTGTTGACGGATTGAGATCCTATTTCAGCCTTGTCTCTCATCGACGAAGAAAGATCCGCTATGTTACCTGTATTTGAAGCAACAGATGATATACTGTCTAATAATTCAGTAATGGATTCCGCGCTCTTTTCTGTCATTGAGCTTTGCTTCACATTGCTGTCGGCAACCATCTGCATTGCTCCGGAAATATGTTCAGAAGTTGATTTCGATTCTTCCGCGCTTGCCGATAATTCCTCGGAAGATGCAGCGACTTGTTCAGATGAGCTGCTGATCTGCTTCACAATTTGAGTTAATGAATGGGTAAAAGAATTGAAAGATTGAGCAAGCTGCCCAAATTCGTCCTTATTTTTCACAATGACTTTTTTGGTTAAATCCGCCTCGCCATGAGCAATTTCCTCCAGCTGCCTATTCATACTTCTTAATGGCACCATAATGGACTTTAACAACAATAAGCTTAAAACAATGCCTACCATTATTGATACCACTGTGACAATGATGATGAACCATTGACTCATTTCCCCATTGCTGTGTATTTCACCTTTTAGATCCTCCACCTCTTGATCCAGGCGATCAGACAGCTTATTGACAGCTGGATCTACAACTTCTTTTCTTAACGTTCTTTCTTCTCCAAAATGAATGGTTTCTGCTTTTTTAGGGTCTGAAGAATAGGCTTTTAATACTTGCTGATTTAAAGCTCTATACTGAATAATACTTGTTTTAATGTCTTCAATATTTGATTGATATTTCTCTTCATCAATCAAGTCATTGACTCGATCCAGGCTCATTAAGGCATCGTCTGCTTTTTCCTTCATTCCCTCTTCATATTCTTTGTCTCCGGTAATCAGAAAACCTCTTTCATCATTTGATAAACCGGCCAATCGATATTGGATGTATTTCATTTCTTTTTGGAATTCCATTTTGTCTTTAAGTTCTTCATTCTTTTTCACAGTAGAAGAAATCATAAAAACGGAGGAACCTCCAATTCCAATCATTGAAAGAACTAATATTGATACAATCCCCAGCAATTTTGTTTTCACTTTCATGTGTCGTTTTCCCTTTCTGCACTATGTATGATCGAAATAGCTATTCGCTTACTCCCATGTCAATAATATCGACATGTTTTATCAAGTTTTATAGTGATGTCTTATCCAGTACATAAGCAAATTGTTTACATCTCTGGACAATGCAGAAAAACACGAAAGACATTTACTGCCTTGTCTACATAGTATTTCAATTTGCTCTTTTTATTCAGACATACTAAAAAAGGCTTTTCCTATCTCAAATTAGCTGAACAGGCTGTTCTTTCGAAAATATAATACAATACGCAGCATGATGTGAAGGAGCGAAACGCCAAATGGGGATCATCAATGGAAAAGAATTCATTGACCGATTAAATAAACTTGAAAACGAAATATGGTATGATGGCGAAAAATTAGAGGGTAACATTTCTGATCATCCTGCATTTAAAGGAATACTCAAAACGAAAAGCTCGCTTTATGATTTGCAAACGAAGGATGAGTTAATCAATGAAATGACTTATCACCTTCCTGGAGATCTTGATCGAATCGGTCTCTCATATCTTCAGCCTAAAACCAAAAGTGATTTGAGAAAAAGAAGGAACATGATAGAACATTGGGCTAGACATACTCATGGAATGATGGGGAGAAGTCCGGATTATATGAATACGGTCATGATGAGCTTTGCATCCTCATCAGAGCTTTTAAGAGATAAAGAAAATTGCTTTCCGGAACATATTCTAGACATGTATCAGAAAGCTGCTAAACACGATCTTTCCTTTACCCATACATTCATTACCCCCCAAGTGAACCGGTCACAGTCCTATTTGGTGCTAAGTGAAAAACCGATATCTGCTAAAGTGATCGATAGAACTGAAAAAGGATTAATTATACAAGGTGCACGTTTGCTTGCGACTCAAGGCGGGTTAACTGATGAAATCTTGGTTTTTTCGGCACCGAAATTTTATTTTGAAAAGGATGAAGCTTTTGCATTTTCGATTCCATCTAATACAAAAGGTGTCAAATTCATCACAAGAGAATCATTTGTATTAAGCGATTCTGCCTTTAATCATCCCTTAAGCTCAAAGTATGAAGAAATGGATTCAATCGTAGTTTTCGATCACGTGTTAGTGCCATGGGATCGTGTGTTTTTTTACGATAATGTTGAAGCAGCTAAAGACTTTATGACGAAAAGCTCCTTTCATGCCTTTACCTTTCACCAGGTCGTCATTAGGCAAATGATCAAAATTGAATTTCTATTAGGAGTTGCACAGCTTCTGGTCGACACTATTAATGTTTCTGAATACCAGCACATACAAGAAAAGCTCTCTGAAATCATTGTTGGATTGGAAACAATTAAAGCACTTATTGACAAATCAGAAAATGATGCTCAGTTAGATGAATACGGCTATATGCGTCCCAGTTTGATTCCTCTTCAAGTCATCAGTACGATCATTCCTGCTCTATATCCTCGATTTACTGAAATCATACAATTAATTGGCGCTAGCGGAATGGTGACGCTGCCGACAGAAAGTGCGTTTGACTCAGAGATACGGGAAGATCTTGACCAATACCTACAAGCAACTAATACAAACGCTGAAGAGCGTGTGAAAATGTTCCGCTTAGCGTGGGATTTAACAATGAGTTCATTCGGAACAAGGCAAACACACTACGAAAGATACTTTTTCGGAGATCCTATTCGGATTTCAAGCAGACTGTACACCAGTTATCCAAAGCAGCAGCAAGTAAACATGATTAAAGCGTTTTTACATGCAGATGTTGATGATTGATATCTAATCTCTTCATGTAACGAAATGAAAAAAACAGCGGGAAAGGTCCGCTGTTTCGTATTTTTTATTCAGGAAACTGTACATGTCCCGGTACTGTATATGCATTAGACGTGCCGCTTTCAGGCAGCTTCGGAATGGTATCTTTCACAATTTTTCCGCGGATGTCAGTCATTCTGACTTTGAGAGAGCCTGTCCCTACATTAGTGCTGACAAAATGGTTATAGTCCATTTTCTCCATGTTAATCCACTTACCATCCTTTTCATATTCCATTTTCATCACAGGATACTTGTGATTTCTGACTTGAATTGCAGCCCACCATCTGCTGCTGCCTTCTTTGATCTGGTACGTAAAGTTGCCGCTGATTGGGGCTTTGACAACACGCCATTTAATATTGATTTTTCCGTCTTTCATATCGCCGATTTTTCGGAAGGCATTAGGTGACAGATCAAGAGCTCCCCGAGCGCCTTCAGGATACAGATCGGTAACGTAGACAATTGTTTTTCCTTTTGGCCCTTCAACTTCCAAATAAGAGCCAGCAAGTGCCGCTTTCACTCCCCCGTAATTGAGATCTGCAGGATTTATTGCTGTAATCTCCATATTGGAAGGAATGGGATCCAGCAGGAAAGCTCCTCCTGAATAACCTGACCCTGTATACGTTGCATAGCCTTCATGCAGGTCGTCATATGCTGCCGAAGCTTGCGGGGAAAAACAAAAGATCATCAACAAAACCATACCAACAATTGCACTGATATTCTTTTTCATAAATCTCCTCCTCAATCCAGACTTCAAATGAGAATCATTATCATTATAAGACTCAATCCATCTGGTTTGAAAGAGGAAATAGATTCATAGATGATTTTAAGACAGATTCACTATCATTCATATATCAAAGGAAGGGTTTTTATGAAAAAGTCAATACGAATGAATGAGTATACCCATCAGCCAAATTCCTTATTTTTATTTGCTGAGCTGTATTCTCATAGCCATAAACGAAATGAAACGAGCTGTTGGCCTGATATCAGTTATTATTTTTCCCCGCTCAGTTTCAACTTAGCTGTCATCATGATGCCAAATATCAGCACAATCGGAACCCAAATGATGATATCATAAAAATCAGGCTCAGCTAAAGCTACAATAATAGCCCCCACACAATATAAGATAATAGCCAGCGCTCTTAACACAGCATCTCTTAAGAATGTCTTCTTCTGCTTCTTAAAAAACAAACGGCCGGATAAATCCTCTAAAAGAGAAGCCAATGTTCCGGTCAACACAGTTGAAGAAATACCTGCGATCCCCAGCTTTTTAGCTGCTATTGTTTGAATCCCCATGGAAATGCTCAAGAGAATAATAAGAATGTATACAGGAACAAAAGCCGAATAAAAAGAAAGACAAGCAAAGACAAACAAAATGAATGCTTCAAGTGCCAGCGCTTTTGTCACAGCAGAAGGCCAAAGGGTATTCTCTGCCTTTCCGACCATCAGTGTTGAAATAATCACGCCGCATATAAATCCGATTAGCGCAGTCAAAGAATTAAAAACTGTAACCTGAAGGGATTTGCCGATCGCTAACCCAAATAATACAATATTTCCAGTCATATTCGCTGTGAACACATGTCCCAGGCTTAAATACCCGATTACATCCACGATTCCAGCTGTTAAACATAAAAGTGAAAGCAAGGTGTTTCGATAAGCTGCTGCAGTCAACGGTGCATCAATCCTTTCTTCTGTTTCAATTGTTAGGTGTGTCTTTTAGCGCAATCTGTATTTTAAATAACCCGGCATTAATTAGGAAGATAGAACCTATCATTCCTTTTTATTTACTGTAATAATAATCCTTGAGAGGAAATTATTACATTTGAAAGGAAGCATATTGTGATGAAACGATTTTGTTTATGGTTTGCCATGTTCAGCTTGTTATTGGTTCTCTTGCCTGGAAAAGCGTTTGGAGCCGTCGATTTTCCAAATACCTCAACGAATGGCCTTTTAGGATTTGCCGGAAATGCTAAAAATGAAAAAGGCATTTCTAAAGCGAGTACAACGGGTGGAAAAAACGGTCAGATTGTTTACATTCAAAGCGTAAATGATTTAAAAACCCATCTAGGAGGATCCACTCCAAAAATTTTAGTGCTTCAAAATGATCTTTCCGCATCTTCGAAAACAACAGTTACCATTGGCTCAAATAAAACACTCGTAGGCTCTTATGCGAAAAAAACGCTAAAAAATATTTACTTAACAACTTCATCTGCCTCTGGAAACGTCATTTTTCAAAATCTAACATTTGAACACAGTCCACAGATAAATGGAAATAATGATATCCAGCTTTATTTAGATTCCGGCATCAACTATTGGATTGACCACGTCACATTCTCAGGCCACAGCTATAGTGCAAGCGGTAGTGATTTGGACAAACTCTTGTATATCGGAAAATCAGCAGATTATATCACCATCAGCAACTCAAAATTCGCGAATCATAAATACGGTTTGATTTTAGGATACCCAGATGATTCACAGCATCAATATGACGGCTATCCTCACATGACAATCGCCAACAATTATTTTGAGAACTTGTATGTAAGAGGCCCGGGTCTCATGAGATACGGATATTTTCATGTTAAAAACAATTACAGCAACAACTTTAATCAGGCGATTACGATTGCCACAAAAGCAAAAATATATTCCGAATATAATTACTTTGGGAAAGGCAGTGAAAAAGGCGGAATCCTCGATGACAAGGGCACTGGTTATTTTAAGGATACAGGCAGCTACCCTTCTCTCAACAAGCAAACCTCTCCGCTGACTTCCTGGAATCCCGGATCTAATTACAGCTACCGTGTCCAAACGCCGGAGTATACAAAAGAATTTGTCACGAAATATGCCGGATCACAAAGTTCAACTCTGGTATTTGGCTACTGACACAAAAGAGGCCTGCGTAAAAAAACGCCGAGCCTCTTTTTGTACTTATAGGCTATTTTTAAGCGATCTTGTTACACTCCTTCAAGTCAAGGGCCGGTCAAACCAATCTTACCAAAAAGCGTATTTTCTTTTTCACAATAACTTCTCAACCGGCTTTCTTATTATATCAGGTTATCGCAAGTAAAAAGAATCCATATGACAAAGTTTCAAAATAGATTCTTCTTTTTGAATGACATTTGTTTTTTATCATCTATAAATTAGACCGCCATCAGTTAATATCGCCTGGCCTGTAATGTAATCTGAATCATCTGAAGCTAAGAATGATACCAGATTAGCAACATCCTCAGGTGTTTGATATCTTTTAAGGGCTATTTCCGAAGAAAATTTTTCAAAAGCTTCCCCCGGCTGCAAATCATCACTGTGTTTCACCATTTCTTCATCAATTCTGTCCCACATTTTCGTTTTTGCGACTCCGGGACAATATGCATTCACTGTTATTTTATACTTCGCCAGTTCTTTAGCAGCTGAATGTGTAAAAGACTTTACCGCGTGCTTCGTCGCTGAATAAGTGCCCAGCATGTCAAATGATTCGTGGCCCGCTATGCTGCATGCGTTAATGATTTTTCCCTTTGTTTTTTGTTTCATAAACTGATCAGCGGCTGCTTGAGTGCCAAAGACAACTCCATTCACGTTAACCTGAAATAATCTATTCAGCTGTTCTTCTGTTATCTCCAAAAATGGTGAAACAGCTTCAATACCCGCATTGTTTACAAAAACATCTAAACGGCCAAACTGATCTACTGCTTCTTTAACCAGATTGAATTGGTCATCACGTTTCGATACATCACCTTTCACTCCAATCACATGAAACTGTTTCTCCTTGAAATCTGAAACAGTTTCATGTAGCAGTGCATCATTGATATCATGCAACACTACACGAAAACCATCTTGACATAGTCGCTCTGCGATGCCTCTTCCTAATCCTCCTGCAGAACCCGTAACTATCGCTGTCTTGGACATAAACATTCCCCTTTCGCAATGAGTTATCGTGACTATATATTTATTTTAACAAATCTTTTTTTCTCTACTTCATTTAAACTGCAGAGACAAAAGAAAGCTTGGCTCTAATGCTCCCCGCCCTAGATGCCCATATCAGAGCTTTCTGCGCATAAAAAAACAATTGAATCAATGCCCTTTTCATTCTTATCTTTAGACAGTAAAAAAAGGCCACGTTTTAGATCGGCCTTCACATTCAAACTTTTATCAATATTCGTATACATTATCAAACTGATAACCGTATAAACCTTTAACTTTCACTTCTCCACAGTCTTGATCTTTCGTTAGCTCTAAATAATGATTTTTGAACGGCATTGCTTCGGCTTGATCAGTTGCGCTTAAATCAAAATGGTTGCCTGTGAAATTTTTCTCACTTAGCGTGATTTCATATCCTGATAAAGACAGGCGGAACATTCTAGCATGAATTGTGCATCCTTCTGCATCATAAATTGTGAATCGGTACCCGAACTGAGACGGAAACCTATTTGGATTTGACTCATCATACATCATGAACGATTTTTGATTTTCTGTCATCGTAAAACTAACTTTTTCCTCATTTTTCACAGTAGCTGCTGAAGCATTCCCTGCATGGATTGTCATCAAAAACAAAGCTAAGATTAACATTAAAAGCTTTTTCATTTCGTTTCCTCCAACCTTTTTATTTCAATATATTGGAATTGGAAACTTTGATCAATATAAACTTTACTAAATAAGTCTTTAGGGTCAGTTTCTTCAGCTTGTCATGAAAATGCTGAATGAATCTAATGACTAATCCAGCATCATACTTTATGAATTATCTAAACCATGCCTTTTCTAAGTGATTTGTGAAATTAGGATCATTAAATGGGACATTCGCTTTACCGAAATCCGTTATATTTAAAGCATTTCTCGCTGCCGGTGTTAAGTCTTCCCACCCGATTAATGGCTGAGTGCCCCCTGCATGATCACTAATATGCAGTTCATGATTTAAAGGCCATGTGCTGTCATAGGCAATTAATGGATGTGTATCCTTCATATTGCTTTCATTTGGTTGAACATTCGTAAATTTTCCGTGTCCGGAGTATGCAATTGATAAAACTTTCGGATTTTGATTAGCCGGATTGTCGATCCAAACTACGATTCCTTCCCAGTCATGTCTATGACCCAAACCTGGGGAAGCCTCATCCTTTGGAAAATACCAAGCATACATAATTGCCCACACATCATTGTACCAGGTAGAACGTGAATAAACTTGTCCAGTATGTTTGCTGCAACCCCCTTCAGGCGCTCCAGTTGGCTGTAACCCGCCACTCGTATTGCCTTGTGCATCTACTGCCGGAAAGGGCACACAGCCGCTATAAACCTTCAAATACGGCTGGAACCGTTTTGCGGCTTTTTGAGTAACAGAGGTTGGAGCCACTTCATTGAACCCTACTACTTTGTCATGATCGATGACAGCAGCATCAACTGTTGGAACTAAGCTGATAAAAGCGAAAAATGTCATCAAAACAGCAAACACTATCTTCTTCATTTCATTTTCCTCCTTATCGCATTCGTTATGTAAAGCCTAAGCTGCAAAGTCATTATACAAATAATGGAACCCCCATTCAATCAAGTTTACAGAATCTTAAAACCAATAAACATAATCTCTACAATTGTTCTGCCACTCTATTGAATGAATACATTGCTTCTTTACATTCAACTGTTAGCCAGCAACCGTTTCGCCTTTTTGATTTTCATGTTTCCAGCCTGTACAATATTCTAAAACCCGAAAAAGGATGATGGACATGTGCGGCAGGTTTACTTTATTCTCTACATTTGATGATATTATTGACCAGTTTGACATCGATCAATTTTTGCCTAAAGACGAATACCATCCAAGCTATAATGTCGCACCATCACAAAACATCCTGGCAATCATCAATGACGGATCACATAATCGCCTAGGCAAGCTTAGATGGGGTCTTATTCCTCCCTGGGCAAAAGATGAAAAGATCGGCTATAAAATGATCAATGCTCGGGCTGAAACAATAACCGAGAAACCGGCCTTTCGAAAACCGCTTGTCAGTAAACGCTGCATCATTCCAGCCGACAGTTTTTATGAATGGAAACGGCTTGATCCCAAAACCAAAATTCCGATGCGGATCAAACTGAAATCATCTGCTCTTTTTGCGTTTGCCGGGTTATACGAAAAGTGGAAAACACATCAAGGGGACCCTCTTTACACCTGTACAATCATCACAACTACGCCTAATGAACTCATGAAAGATATACACGACCGAATGCCGGTTATATTGACTCATGATCATGAAAAAGAATGGCTGAATCCTCTGAATACAGATCCGGATGATCTGCAAAGCCTACTCCTGCCTTATGATGCAGATGACATGGAAGCATATGAGGTTTCACCATTAGTGAACTCACCTAAAAATAATTCACCTGAGCTTCTTGATGCACAGAATCGTATGTAGTGATAGAACAAAGCTTTGTTTCTTAATGCCAATCCACCCTAGATATAATGAATATTTAGTACATAGATCAATTAGTTACAATTAGTTATTTTATACGATTGATTTAAAATAATATTATTATGTAAACAGAAATAAATAAGCAATGTAAACTCCTTCAGACAATGGGGGTTTACATTGCTTATTCATCTAACCCTTTGCAGAACAGCAAAGGGTATTGTAGCATCTAGAATGAAAATCTCTTTACTTTTCAGCTTTGTCAGAAAAATAACTGAACCACATTAAACTTACGAAACCTGCAGCACCCATGATTGTAAATATGATATAAGCCCATGTGGATAAATCCATACACTTCCCCACCTAAGAAAGAAATTAAGGAATCTTTTATCTTCAATTAAGATCTACTTCTTTCTTTTTCGTGTCCAATTTAATACTAATAAAAATGTTGATGATTGCAGCTGGAAGATATAAAATTCCTACTCCCAGAATGCCTGAAATGGTACTTAAACTTACTATGTAACTTTTTGTCAAGGCTTGACTGTCAATCAAAATTAGAAGTGTAATCAATCCAGCTAAAACACCTACAAACCAAGCATTACCAAAAGCATAAGAATCATCCAACACTCCTAGCCATTGCCCCAATATTGAGATTCCAATAGCAGTAAAACTGGATAAGAAAGTGAGTGCTTTCATTCTCGCCCTCCGTATTAAAGCCATTGTCATTTTACGTAATCAACTGATTAAATATTTTGAAAACCGCTATAAATGGTCAATCAGTAATGGTTATCATTTCCACATGAACATTTTAAAGCCCATCACAATACAATGCAAGCAGAAAAACCCTACATAACGTATACATAGGGATTTAATAACTGTTTATTTATTTTAATGAAATACGCATGGCCACATTCAGCCTTACTGAGCTTTTAACTAAACAATAGTGAAAGCCATTGTAAGATCGGTTAACTTCTTTACGTGTCGGAATATTTCACAACAGGCACTTTCTTCTTACGCAGAGAATCGAGCATGACTGATCCAGCATTCAAGTTGCTTTGCACTAATTCTTTAGGCGTCAATGCCATCCACTGATTGAGGGATATATCTGCATAGCGGTCACTTTTGAACATTTCTAAAAACCATAACGTTTCTGTACCAGTGTTTTGTACATAATGTCCAGCATTAGAAGGCACGTATCCAACGTCGCCTGCTCTATAATCAAATGTGCGGGCAGTCCCATTCCCGATAAATACTGTCATGCGTCCCTGCCCTGTCAGATAATACTGCCACTCATCGCTATTGGGATGCCAATGAAGCTCTCTCATCGCGCCAGGCTCAATCTGAACAAGTGCTGCCGCGATGTTTTTAGAAATCGGAAAGTTGGAAGAGTCAACAATTCGCACGCTCCCCCCAGGCGTTTGAATGGGGGTTTGATTCAACAACTCATATTTAAAGGGCAAGGGGACTTTTCCGTATGGTGACTGAATGTCTTCACTGGCGATTGATCCCGGCACATTCCCTTGATAGATATAGACTTGTTCTGAAGGAAGAGAGTGAAAAGCATTCTCCGGCACACCAAAATTTGCAGACAGAACATCTTTTGGCGTGTGCGCAAGCCAATCTGAAATGGTTAACGTTGAAAACTCAGAAAAGTTTCCATCGTCGAAAACGAGGAGAAATTCGCAATGTTCCAATCCTTGAATGGAATGCGGAATTCCTGCGGGAAAGTACCAAAGATCGCCAGGGCTAACATCAGCAATGAAATTTCGTCCTTCTTGGTCAACAGCGGTAATACGGGCCCGTCCCAAAAGCATATAAGCCCATTCCGCTTGTTTATGCCAATGAAGTTCGCGTACTCCTCCCGCAGTTAAGCTCATATTTACTCCTGCAATTGCGGTCGAAATCGGAAGCTGCCTGACGGTGATTTCACGTGACCAGCCGCCGTGATCTAATTTCATGGGAGCATCTGAGAATGAAAATCTCAAGTTAGGAATCATACCTTCGTCTGTAAGAGGCGGAACAAGTATATTCGGATTTTGAATATCCCTCATCATATTTCGCGGACCCGCATCAATAGCTCCGGCTCCATCACTTCGAATAGGCTGCGGCACGTTTCTGTCATCATGATTGATTGGTTGTTTTTCCAACAGCAAGCACCTCGTTTTAGAAATTAACAAGTTTTTATTCCAGCCTATGCAGGGTTTCATATTGCTGTGCCTAGAATTCCGCAAATAAAAAAGTGACCGCCAATGTGGTCATCTATTCATCAAATAAGCTATCTTTTATACCATGGCTTCTTATGTAATTTGATTTTTTCTGTCTGTTTTTTCTCGCCTGTTTTCCACTCCACTTTCACCAATACATCATGTCCTATCACTGCATCTTCAGGCATATAATTAAAGGTAGCGATGTGGTCCTCCATATGTCCTCCCCCTGGCATTTCTTCACCAGTGTATTCTGATGAGTCGTACTCATCTATATTATCATCTTGATACTTTTTGCCATCTACATACAGAGTAATTCTTTCAACAACAGTCCTTTTCTCGTCTTTCTTACTCCCCTGCCAATACAAATTTAAAAAGTAATTAGGTCCAATTGACGTAATGTCTGATTTTTCAAGGTTAGAAACCCACAGTCCGCTTCTTCCGCTACCCTCATATTTCACTTTGTTTCCTGAGATCATTACAGTGATTGCTGCGATGCAGATTATCAAGAATGCAGCAATCATCAACAGCCATTTTTTCATGTTGTTCTTTTTTCTCATGTTTTTCCCCTCTTTCTTCACTCTTTAGTAGAAAAATGTGATCAAAATGTTACTGAAAAGAAAATAAAAAAGGAGCCAGTGATTCAACAGATGGCTACTCTAAACTTTTTGAACTTAAATTAAAGGGTTAGAGACAAAATTATAAACATGCTCTTACATGCATTTTTGTCTCATTGACAATCCTCAAAATCATTACATTATTTTACAAAAATCCCTATGATTAAGATAATATCTCAGAAGAGGAGTTGGTGAGCAAGATTGCTTTAGAAAAGGTTGCTACTGCGCTGAATAAATTGGTATATTGCGATCAAGACAGAGAAAATGAATCAGGTGAGGGAATCTTATGAAAAAACTAGTTCTTTGCGTGTCTATTTTAACTGTGATTTTAAGTGGAGTAGCTTTAACGCAATGGAGTACAGATACACCATCTAGCATCCAAGTATCTGAAAGGCCACTCGGAGGTTAAGGGGATGATCAATCGATATAGCCCACCTCATGAGAGTGGGCTTTTTAATTTTCCATTACTCCAAGCTTCCTACACTTTAAGCAGCATTAAGTTCAAGCTAACAATGGATGTTGAATAATTTTTATTCAATGATAAGTACCTATTATCAGTATATAATTAGACCAATGAATTCTTATCAGCAGAATTACAAAATGGTAAGATCGTGAATTTTCAACAGATAAAAGAGGGATTAATTTGAGAGAAAAATTATATTCATGTTTAATTTGCGGATATAAAGGATTAAGTCAAAATCCTTTGTATAAAGGCGAGTATCAAAAAACGTTTGACATTTGTCCATGTTGCGATTTTGAGTTTGGCTACAGTGAGGATCATGATGTAAGATTAGGCTTTATTGTAACTCCAGATCATTTAATTGAGGCTGCATTTCAATTGTATCGCAAACAATGGATTGAGTCCGGGATGAAAATTGCTCATCCGGAAGATATTCCAGAAGAATTGAAAAATGGTGGTTGCTTAAAATTTGAAGTTCTGTTGAAACAATTGAAAAACATAAATCTCGACATAGAAAATTTTGAAATTAACGGCTTTAATGATTAACTGGGGTGCTTTTTTTAGGTGTGACAGTTTTTATCTTTACAATTTCAAGCTAACATGCGCAGGAAGTGATTCAACTGCTTGTTCATTTTAATACTTTCTCTATTCGTATTCAATAAAGACTTTGTGATCATCAACAAACATTTCACTTCCATCAGATAAGTGTATCCAAAAAGCTTCCTCTGGTTCTTCTCTATAGTCAAAAATTGCAGTAACTTTAACGTTTGACTCATTTTTGATTGGTTTTCCAACTGTTATTTTCGTTTTTTCCTCTGGCAAAGTAATGGATCTAATCATAAAACCATCCCATCTTATTAGTTTTACTCTCCCTCTCCCCTTTCCTTTCTCCGCAGTATGCTTGCTTATCTATATAAGAAATATGAATATTCTATTTCAATGACTGACAAATTTAAAAATAAGCTGCTTTTAACACTTAATGAACACCATCTTCAGTGAACTTAAAGGTCTGTTTTAAACGGCGTCCTTCTTGCCCCTTTTGCGTCCAGATAATCACAACTTCCAATTCAGAGGCTTTATCTGACAGCATAAAATGCTTGAACTTCAACGGCGTGCCATCGTTTAAACTTTCAGCTAACGTTTTAGCATCCTCTATTTGATTTACACAATTTTCATCGGGGCATCCAAAGAGTGAAAACCTTGTGATTGAATCAGGATCATTTCTATACAATTGCACATCTACTGTAGCTGCTTCTTTCCCAATGTTTTTGACTTCCAAGGAATAAACATTATATTTCCCTTTCTTAGGTGAAGCAAAATCCTTTACATTTTTTGCTTCACTTACTTCTACAGACCACTGTTCTGTTTTTTGTGTAATGGGCAACACCGTAAAAGTAAGGGCGTGCGCTTTTAATTGAACAAAAGCAAACACAAATAATATAACATATAAGAAAAATAATACCTTCTTCACTTCATTTATCCCTCCTTTCTTTTTCAATAGCTTGTCCTATAATAGTATCCTATTGCCGATCAGCATTTATTTCTTTCGGTATTTGAGATGGGGCTTTAGGAACTTTTCTCAGCTTGTTGTTGATCACATCAGAAGAGTAAAGCGTAACAATCATACTTCCCCCATGTCGTTTTGCCCGAATGAGTATTGGCTGGTTATATTGGTTTTGAAAGAGAAAGTCAGGACCTCCCCAGCTTACTGTAGCATCACGTCCGGGCGGAACATATGGCACGCTTCTTGTATGAGAATAGCGCTGAACGATTCGCAGCCCTGCGCGATCGACTGCATTAAATAGTGTAGATGATACCTGACAAATTCCTCCGCCCACACCTTCCGACAACTCACCTTTAACAATAATGGGCGCACTCTTATATCCTTTGTCCCGAGTTCTCATTCCGACAACTTGGTTAAATGAAAATGTCTCATTAGGGAAAACAAC
Source organism: Bacillus sp. VA13 (assembly GCF_055710085.1). NCBI lineage: Bacteria > Bacillati > Bacillota > Bacilli > Caryophanales > Bacillaceae > Bacillus > Bacillus sp. VA13. The sequence goes on from NZ_JBVQPP010000001.1 coordinate 508,027, forward strand.
ATGATTGTCAATCGCTTTTGCAGAAAGAGAAATATTATGTGATCGGCTTTTATTATTCGAATTAAAATATGTTACGTACTGACCAAGCCGCTGCGTACTAATGTGAGCAAGCATTTCGCTGTCAACTTTCGGATAAATGTTCAATTCTGGCACTTCTACCTTGGAGGGGCCTTGGCCATAGAAATATGCATAAAACTTTTCCATAAATGCCTGTTGATAGAGTTTGTAACCAACCCTGCCCGGGACGATGCTTCCCTGTTCGTTAAGCACAGCATTTATCGGCTCCCGGTAAACTTGCTGATCCAGCTGTTCGATGAATTTACGGTACTTTTCATGGTCAATCATCGGAGTACCGGGAAGAGGCATTGTAAAGTTTTCACGATTAACAGTAGCAATCGTCCGTCCTTGCTGTGTGACCGTTAAGCTGTCAGGCGGCCCGCTCGGTTGAGCAAATAATAAAAGACCAGTGATCCAAATTTGTATCATAAGTCGGTTTACCTCCCGACCATTAGTATGAACAGCAGCTTATCCTTTGATGTATTTCTTCCCATCGTTTGTTTGAATATTTAGATGTTGATTCACTTTTTTTAGAGAAAATAGAAAAGCCCTCATAAGTGAGCTCTCTAATTATTCTTACCAATTCCCTGAGCTGACTGAAGCACACAGCTCAATTCGTTGTTTCAAGTTTAAAATCGACTAAAGTTATAGAGCATCTCCCTGGAATGAGGAATGCTTTTTTTGCTTATCTAAAATGAAAAAGATCCCTTATAACAACAATAAAATAATCTATTTCAATACTTTTTTATTGTAAAACGATAAATTCCATGTTAAATTCAGAATGACAACAAATCAGTGAGGTGTTTTTTATGAATCGAGTCTCAACACTCTTTTTAAAGATTGCCGTTATTCTTATTGGAATTCCGATTCTTGCTTTGTGCATTTTTGTGGTGCCTAAGATCGCCAATTATGCAGCAGAATTATTACCAAATATGGCTTATATACAATATCTCGTTTTCGTCTTTTTGTATGTAGCGGCGATACCTTTTTACTTTGCTCTTTATCAAGCGTTTAAACTTTTAAGCTATATTGACAAGAATAAAGCTTTCTCTAAAATATCTGTAAAAGCTTTGAAGAATATAAAATACTGTGCGGTCACTATCAGTATCTTGTTTGCTGCAGGCATGCCATTCTTTTATCTGATGGCCGAGATAGACGACGCCCCGGGTATCATAGTCATCGGATTGGTCATTATTTTTGCTTCAATGGTGATTGCAGTCTTTGCTGCTGTTCTTCAAAAACTCTTAAAAGAAGCGATTGATATAAAATCAGAAAATGACTTAACGGTCTGAGGTGATGAACATGGCAATTATTATCAATATTGATGTGATGCTTGCTAAAAGGAAAATGAGCGTAACAGAGCTTTCGGAGAGAGTTGGCATCACGATGGCTAATCTTTCGATATTGAAAAACGGAAAAGCAAAGGCCATTCGATTATCAACTTTAGAGGCGATTTGTAAGGCTTTAGAATGCCAGCCCGGAGATATTTTGGAATACCGAAGTGATGAAGACACACAGGATTCATAAAGAAGACAAAAGAAAAATAAAGTGATTTGGTGGTGATCCTATGGACGCAATCCTATGTCCATTTAGCTGCTATACGAAGCGTGCCTTACAAATATTCAGAGTATACCTTTGGAGGCATACATCATGAGAGCCTTAAAACAACTCGCTCGTTTTGGTTGGGAACAGGCCCTCTCATGTTTGTTTCCTGTCGTTATTTTTGCCTCTTTGGCTATTACACAAATCATCCCTCTTCCCTTCTTGCCACGGTATGACTGGCTGCTCATCATCTGTGTTCTCATGCAGTGGTGGATGGTGCGTTCCGGTCTTGAAACACGGGATGAATTAAAAGTGATCACATTGTTCCACCTTATTGGACTCGCTCTTGAACTTTTCAAAGTACACATTGGCTCCTGGTCTTATCCAGAGGAAGGATATTCGAAAGTTTTCGGGGTGCCTTTGTATAGTGGATTCATGTATGCAAGTGTAGCCAGTTATCTATGCCAGGCGTGGAGGAGACTTAAGGTTGAATTGGTTAAGTGGCCGCCGTTTTATGCAGTTGTTCTGCTTGCCGCTGCGATTTATTTGAATTTTTTCACCCACCATTATTCGATTGACATTCGCTGGTGGTTATCTGGACTTGTCATCATTGTCTTTTGGCAAACTTGGGTCATATACGAGGTGAATGGAACTCGTTACCGTATGCCTCTCGCACTTTCTTTTGTGCTCATCGGATTTTTTATATGGATAGCAGAAAATATCGCAACATTTTTTGGGGCTTGGACGTACCCAAATCAAACCGAGGCATGGAGTCTCGTTCATTTAGGAAAGGTGAGTTCATGGCTTTTATTGGTAATTGTTAGCTTTCTTATAGTAGCGACGCTAAAACAAGTTAAGGGACAGAGTCATATAAAGGCAGAGACCGGTGAACCTTTTTTGGGTTGAAGTTACCCCAGCGTACAAAGACCGAATAAAATGAAAAAGCAACGTTCAATTGTTGCTTTTTTCTTTTAACTCTGCTGGTGAATATTCATCTTCCTCTAAGGTTAACCCTCAGAATAATAGTTAGAAATGTCATTTGCCACTAGATCTTTTTACTGCATTCTTCCTTTAATAACATCGATAAAGCTCCCCGACACTTTTTATAGAACGTTCATAAGACTTGAACGATTACGGATTCAGATGACGACTGCTTTCAACACCTTGATAAATTCATGCGCCGCCGGCGTTACTTCATCAAATGAATGCGCGATGACGCCAATATCACGGGTGATCCGGGGAAAGATGTCCTTTTTAATCAATTGATGCGGGACAGATGAAAGTGTAAAGTTTGAAATAATGCCTACGCCCAAGTTGTTTTTGACCATATTGATCAAGGTTTCGGCATTTTGCACAGTCAAGTTTTCCTTTAATTCAATGTGATGCTGCTGCAACGTATTTGACATTGCAATTTCATGACCGCCTTTGCAAAAAATAAGGTCATCTTGATATGTGTTGAGGTCGACATGCTTTTCCTGTTTTAATTCGTCATCTTGCGGAGGGATGACTGCCACCATATAGTCGTTGCACAATAGTTGATTGTCAAACGGTTCAAATGGAGATGCTGCGATCCCAATATCAACCGCCCGATCCTCGACCCAACCTTTGATTTGATCAGAGGTCCCCTCGGCCAATTCTATGCGGACCAGCGGGTATTTTGCTCTGAATGCCGCAATCGCCTGCGGCATGATATTTGTTGAAACAGCAGGAAATGAACCGATTTTCACCTTCCCGCTTAACAGCTTGTTTTCCCTGTTGGCTACTTGATATATTTTGCTTTCAATCCCCTTCATTTGCCTCGCCAGCAGTAAAATGTCCTTTCCGACGTCAGTCAGCATTAAACCATGATGTTTATCCCTGATCAGTAATTTGAGCTGCAGCGAGCTTTCCAGGTTTTTAATCGCTTTGCTTACCGCCGGCTGAGAGATGAACAATTCTTTTGCCGCTTCTGTAATGTTCAATTTCTCCCCGACTTTTACAAATATGTGAAGATGGTTCATATTCATAACCATATGGTTATACCCCCGATAATAAAAATGTATTTCAGTTATATATAAATGTAACATATGATAGAAACCAGCACGATATTTAAACAAGAAAGGCGGCTTAATAATGGTAAAAGTCATGCTGGGAATCATTTCTGTCACACTTATCTGGGGCTATACTTGGGTTGCGATGAAAGTAGGAATTCATGACATCCCCCCGCTTTTATTCTCGGCTTTGCGCCTGTTCATCGGAGCGGTTCCTTTATTTCTCATTCTCTTCATTAAAAGAAAAAAACTTTCAATGGGAAAAGAACATATCAAAAGCTATATCTTCATGAGCCTGCTTATGGGTTTGGGTTATATGGGGATCTTAACGTATGGAATGCAGTTTGTCGATTCAGGAAAAACCTCTGTTTTGGTGTATACGATGCCTATATTTGTTACGGTGATCAGCCATTTTACATTAAACGAGAAAATGAATGTGTATAAAACGATCGGGCTGATAAGCGGCTTCTTCGGACTTTTATTTATATTTGGAAAAGAAATGCTGAATGTCGATCAAAGCGCTTTATTTGGAGAACTGTGCGTCCTTGCGGCAGCGCTTAGCTGGGGAATTGCGAATGTGTTTAGCAAGCTTCAATTCAAGCATATCGATATCATTCATATGAATGCCTGGCATCTTCTGATGGGAGCCGTCATGTTGTTGGGGTTTTCCTTTATATTGGAACCAGTTCATTCAGCCGAATGGACATATCAGGCGGTTTGGTCATTGCTGTTTAATGGTTTGCTTTCTACAGGTTTTACATTTGTCGTATGGTTTTGGGTGCTCAATCAAATCGAAGCATCAAAAGCATCCATGGCATTAATGTTCGTTCCCGTACTGGCTCTATTCTTTGGATGGCTGCAATTGCACGAACAGATCACCATGAACATTATCATCGGAGCTCTGATGATATGCTGCGGCATTTTTATGAATACATTTACATTTTCACGACAGAAAGTGTGAATTTTTAAAGAAATACTTTTTCCCTGTCGATGTTGGCCTCGTATGACAGGAGACGGCTAGTATGAGAGCGTCTTCTAAGTCCTGACGGCAGTCTATTAAACAATGAAAAAAGCTAATGTCTGAATGTGAGACATTAGCTTTAATGGCTGGCGTTTAGGTTGGTGCGCAGCCACTTGCAGACAGCTTTATTTGCAAAACCGGGTTGCTTTTTATCATATAATTGTACTGCGTTTAAAATCGTTTAAAGTGTCTACTTCGGCAGAATTCAAATAATAATTGCTTATGTATGATCAATTTTTTCCCGCCCTAACTTTTTCCATCAGGCCATAAAAGATTCTTTTATCTAAAAATTCTTAAATGCTGAATGAAAGAAAAACATCAAAATAATGATGGCTAGTACAATCACAATCTCAAAAGTATGTGAACTGCCATCTTCTTTTTCTTGTTCAGTCTTCTCCCTCATTTGTTCCCTATATTTTCTTTGTATTTCATCTTTTTTCTTATCCATCTTACTCGACTCCTTTCAAAGTAAAGCCAAGCAATTCTGAATTAGTAAAAATCAACCATCACCTTTCACCTTCATTTTTTTCCATTATTTTTGTGAAAGGCAATTAAAATCACTGTTGCTAATATTGTTAAGATTGATGTCTTTGTTTATTTCTTGTGCATACGGTTTAATGAAATCCACAATAGGTGTCATATCAAAAGGAAAATCAAAGTCCAGCAACTCAGAATTTGATTTATATACCTGTTCTTTAATAAAGAAGTGACAATCTGGTTTCATGTTTAACAGACCATCTATAAAAGAAAAGGTATCAGCTGTAAAGTCTTCAAGATATCTTTCTTCAGTGAATGTAATGATAAACCTCACTCTGAATAAAACGATTATTCATTTACTTTTACGCCACAATTCTTCACTACATTCTTAAACAAAAAGCAATCTATTCAGATATAATCCTTAGTGTTTTCTTCTCTCATCTTTTTGTTTAGTTCGAAACATTGATAATCGCAGCTGGAAGATATAAAATTCCTGCACCCATAATTCCTATCGCCGTACTTGAACCAACGATAAATGATTGCATTGCTACACTTCTTGCCTTCAAACTAAGTAACACAAGAATTCCTGCTAAAACACCTATAAACCGAGCATTACCCGAAATAAAGAAATCAGATAAGATCCCAAATAATTGTCCAACGATTGATAACAGAATTCCTATAAAGCTGGAAAGCACAACTAGTTTTTTAATGACTTGACACCCCTTTCAAAGCCTTTCATTCAACTACTTAAACCGTTTTTGATATAGATTTTTAAGTATAGAATCCCACACTACAAACACTTCAGCAATCCACCACTCTCTTTCCGTTCAGTCCAATACCAAATGATCCTAATATCCAATATGGTCGCTATGACAATTGGATTACACATTGTTTAAAAGTTCTGTAAACAGGTATTAAAATGAAAAAACTTTTTTACATGATGTATTCTCATTAGTAAAGGTTAACATTTTCACAGTAAACAATTCTATACTTTTGTGTATAAAACTGCCGTTTCATTCAGATATTAATCATCTTGGCCGTTTCCCTTATTTCTACGCCACCAACGAGCTACTACTGCAGGTATTAGCAGTAGAGTACCGACAATAAGCAACATAAACAAGATTACAAACAGTGCTCCTGTTCCCGGAACAATTTCTTCATAGGTAATAAAGCGTTCATCCCCCTGCAGGACGAAGAACCGAGAATTTTCGAGAAAGGCTAGATGAAAGGCTATAGACGTCCATAAGCTTTTTGTTACAATACGCAGGAGTTGAAGGATGAATCCAAAAAACAACAATAAAACAATATAATCTAATGTGATAGCAGGTGATTCAATTCCTGCTATATATTGCAAACCACTTACAGTTAATGGTGCAAGCACAAATAGGATCGGCTGTAGGAGTAAGGCTATGAAACAATTAAATCTCCTGTTCAGAGCATTGTACACCGTCCCACGAAAAGTTAATTCCTCTGGAAAAGCTTCATAAAAAAAAGCGATCATCATGTTTAAGAGCAATACAGTAACTAAATGGGCAGAGAAGTGAAATTGTGTAACTTTGATCCAGCCCAATAAATGGGCGATAGCGAATCCAGATGCTGATAGAACAATCACATACATTGCGCCCATAATGGCTTTCGGAATGGCTTGCCGCCACCCAGACAGTCCGATAGAGTAGAATGGTCTACTAGAAAACCGCTTAAGAAGAATGTAGAGCAACGGGACAGTAATTAATGTCACTAAACCTGCTTGGATACCTTGCTTCAAAAGCTTGGAAGCTCCCGCTTGGCTAGCCATTGAACCGACTAAAGTAGCAAAAAACAAAGCAAAAACAAACGTTCCCCAGCTGAGCAAGATCGTTGCCAACCATTTTGGATGATTGTTTTGTTTTCCGCTTTGGTTATGATAAGTATTCATTTGGATGCCCCTTTCACATCATTCATATAAGCACTAAACAAGAAAATAAATTGCGCAACTTATTTAAACTTTATTATTACGATACGTTCTAGATGCTGTTATTGTTTCAAATTTCTTCATTACCCTACTTCAGTTGCTTCGATTTTTTTTAATAAATAGACATAATCCAGCATTCAAGGTTATTTAGACTTTAACAAAAAAATGCCCTTCCAGTTCAAGGGCATTTGGTAACGATTCTATCAATTTATTGTATTCATTAACTCGAAGAAGTATTCAGGTTTATGGGTCTTATTAAGCTTATACCACGAATGCAATGTATCTGGTGCAAATACATCTAGTTTTTTCAGTACTTCCATCGCAAATTCCAGGGGAGCTATTCCTGATGCAGTTACCAAATTTTCATCAGATACTGCAGATCCCATCTCGTAAAATGTTTCTCCTTTATAAGCAGGACAGACCATTTTCATATACTCTAAATCATTGCTTGTATGCTTTCTAGAATCTAAGTATCCATGATTCGCGAGGCCTAGGGTTGCACCACAAATGGCAGCCACAATCGTGCCAATCTTTAAAGCTTCGCCAACTTTTTTCAAGATCGGTTGATGAATATCTTCTCCCCAAGTATTCCCTCCGGGTAAAATGATAAGATCATTACTCTCAAGAGTACACTCATCAAGCGAAATGTCTGGTTTTATGCTTAGCCCTCCCATCGTCGTAATCATTTCTTTATTAGCTCCTACTGTAACTACTTTTAAAGGTGCAACCTCTTTTTTAAAATATCTCCCTGAATGAAGTTCTGCAATTAAATATCCATATTCCCAGTCTGACATTGTATGAAATACATAAAGATAAACTTTTTTTGTTTGCATCCATAACACTTCCAATCACAATTGATAAAGCCCATTAGAATGACTTCGTGCCCATCCTTTAATGCCGTATGGGTGGCAATAGGAACAATTATAAACATCTCATGCTACACCTGCCCTATTATCATTGATGTAACATTTCGCATAATGTTTACCTTTAAATTGGTGTTTTTCTATTTTCTTGTTCCACTCTTTCCCCTTGTTCTCTTAACTTACTAAAAATCAAAAAAAGATGAACGAATAGGTTTTTATTTAAACATCTCATTGGAAATATATCGATTTCACTCCTATTTTTGTGGTATTAATAGAAGGTGAATACAAAATAAATTGAATGAGGAGGCCCGATTCATTTGAAAAATAAAGCGACATTAAAACTTGGAATATGTATTGGACTTTTATGTTTAAGCCTTACTGGTTTCAAACCCTTTTACGGATCAACGCATGCTGAAGCAAAAGGTATAGGAGACACAAAAATGACAAGCTGCATAACGAATAAAAAATTTGTTCAACTTGAGAAAAAATTTGATGCCAGGCTTGGCGTTTATGCAATTGACACAGGTACAAACAAGACGATCGCTTACCGTCCGAATGAACGGTTTGCTTACGCATCAACCTATAAAGTTCTAGCCGCAGCTGCTGTCCTGAAGAAAAACTCAATTGAAAAACTTAATGAAGTCATCCACTACACCAAAGACGATCTTGTTACATATTCTCCAATCACAGAAAAACACGTAGATACAGGCATGAGCCTGAAGGAAATCTCAGAGGCTGCTATCCGTTACAGCGATAATACTGCTGGGAACATATTGTTGCAACAACTTGGCGGCCCTAAAGGTTTCGAAAAGTCACTGAAACAGATTGGGGATCATGTAACCAAGGCAAATCGATTCGAGACGGATCTAAACTCTGCCATTCCTGGAGATATTCGTGACACAAGCACCGCAAAAGCATTAGCAACCGACCTTAAAGCTTTCACTGTGGATAACACTCTCACGACTGATAAGCGCACGATCTTAACTGATTGGATGCGGGGGAACGCTACTGGTGACGAACTGATTCGGGCAGGCGCTCCTATAGGGTGGGAAGTCGGCGATAAATCTGGAGCCGGAAGTTACGGAACACGAAACGACATTGCTATCGTTTGGCCGCCTAATAGAGCTCCTATTGTTTTGGCAATCCTATCAAAACGGTTTACGAAAGATGCTAATTATGATAATGCTCTTATCGCTGAGGCTGCAAAAGTCGTCCTTAACGATCTGAAATAGTAGATGAAGACTCCTTTTTGGAGTCTTCTTATTCTGAAACCGGTTTATAATACTCTTGGTTTATTCGGACTCACTTCCCAATATTTCGTATCGTTAGAAGACACTAACATATCAAATCATATCTCAAAATTAGAATCTAAGTTAACCGCATCTTCAAAATCATCAATTGAATCGAGGTATAACATATATTCTAATCCATTTCTTGATTTGTGTGTACGTATCTTCCACCATAATAATACCCAATTAAAACGTACCCCTCGGGGAAATCTTGAACTTCATTATATTCAATGATTCCTTCTATACTGAGTATTTCAACCCCTTCAAACATTTCCATCCCATTATGTTGTACAAAAACTCTTTAAAATCATTAGGAAAAGTAACACCTAACTTCTTTTCTAAATTGCTAATTTCTTTAGGACTTGCTGGATCTTTGAAGTGAATGGTTTTTCCATTAGTATCCTTCTTGTTTGATTCCATCAAATGAAGCATATACCAATAGACTTTTGGAGTACACTTCTATTAAGGTTAAAAAAAGATCGGCAGATGCACGAATATCTAACCGATCTGCAATAGAATAGCTCCTCTTAGAAGCTTCCAACACCATTTGATTCTGGAACTTCCATACTCAAACACTCTGTGTTCTCCCAGTTCCGTTACATTTTCCTTCGTTGTTACAGTCAACATTTCACTAGCTGGTGATGCCTTACCTGAAACACTATTCGCTTTTACCGTATCGTTATACACTGTACCAGATGCGGTGCGAATTTTCTGATTAGCTCTGTATACCTCATATTCTTGTCCATTATTGGAGGTTCGACATCATCGCATTAGGTTTACATCAATTACGTTATAAAAGGCATTAGAGGTATCCGCAACATCCCACACCCCTAGTATGACATGATAACCACTGCGATCAGTTGGTACATAAATCTTATGAGATAGATTAGTATCAGCCTTTGAGCCATCATGATCTACAGTTCCAATTAATTCAAACTCATCTCTTGTTAAAGGTTTGTTTGGATTCCAATCTTTCTTGGTTATATAATAGTGCCACTTTGATGTTGCGTGAGGAGCAGTATAGTGCCAAGTAAAGGTGTTTAGACCCCCACGGATGTTTTGTTTTACCCAATGATCTGCAGTTTGCCTGTCTAACCCAAAGTCAATTTGACCCGAGCCTCCATTTGCTGATGCAATTTTCCCATCTGGCGGACCCGCGGACGGAAACCCTTTTGGTCCCTCTACCGATTGAGGATTATCAATTACGGAACCATACTTTTGATTAGCTGCCGTCCAACCAATTATTTGTTTTTCTAATGAACCCATGTACGCTCTACTAGCAGGTTCTTTTATATACCCGTGTGCAGATACATCACCTGCAAATAAAGTAGCACCAACACCTAGAATAGCAGTTAGAACAGCCCCTTTGATAAAACCCTTCATTACTAAATCATTCCTCCCTTTATTGTAAAATATTTCTCTTTCCTACTATAATAATTCATTACGTGTGAGGTAATCTCCTTCTTTATCATTGAAGGCGTAAAATTTAAAGAATTTCATGCTCTCCAGTTCCTTTGTTCTTCAGCTTTTTGACAAAACCTCCTTGCATACAGCTTTCCATTTTTGTCACAGATACCGAACACTTTATCAATCTCTACTTAATCTTTTGGAAACTCTATAAAACTCATATCATCTGCAGTATTATTTAACCCTGCCGCTCGATATGTGTGGTATTGATTCCTCTGCACCCATTTTTAATAAAACACTGCAACTTGAATCAAAAACTGCGCTGGGTTCTTTACTTGTTATGTACTTCCCCTGAATCGTCTTAATTAGAAACAAGGCATTTTCCTCTTTCTCTTTAAAACACTTGTTTTTTTCAGAATCCTTGTAAAAAAGAATCCATTTTGCAATTCAACATCAAGAAAATCTAATTCTTCTTTATTGTCATTTTATTTGGTATTGATCGCACGTATTCTAAATGTAGCTTTGACATAAAGTCACCGATGTTAGAAATAAATTCCCTGACGTTGAAAAGAATGTCGGCGATGCATTTTTCCTTAGATAATGCCTAAAGTTTTGTTCTTTTTAACTAAACAGGGCACTATAATTGAGCTATAGGTTCATAGAAAGAAAACAATTAAAAGGAGGATTTTTGTGTTTCAAACCTTAGACCATTTTTTAAAATCTTGGGAGTTCGAAGCCGATGCAACACAGAAAATACTAAATAGTCTAACTGATGAATCACTTAAACAGGAAATAACTTCACAAAATTGGACTTTAGGCCGTATTGCTTGGCATACTGTCGCTGCCATTCGCATCATTACCTCAAACACAGACTTAACATTTCACGCTCCAGCTGAAGATTATCCTGTTCCTGATTCGGCTCAGTTTATAGCAGACAGCTATCATCAAGCCAGTAATGCATTTGTACAGGCATTAAAAACCCAATGGACTGACCATACACTTCAAGAACATATCAACTTTATTGGCCAACAATTGCCAAATGGTTCACTTTTGATGTTTTTGATTCAACACCAAAATCACCATCGAGGACAAATGACGGTTCTTATGAGACAAGCAGGATTACCTGTTCCAGGTATTTATGGGCCAGCAAAAGAGGAATGGACAAAATTTGGTTTGGAACCCCCGCAAATGTAATCAAACTTTTTATATAAAGAAGTTAACCCATTACAATATATAAAAGCATGTTTTGAACAATCTTATTTCAAAGCATGTTCTTTCCTTTTGTTCATTTATCAATATTGTTATAAACATAAATTTAATTAAGTTTTATTCCAAACTTAGACTAAATAATATTGCCTGAGTGATCAGGATTAAAAAAAGACACTGATAAGGTGACTATATCCGACTTCTTCCATTTTTGTTGAGAACGGCTTTTCACATTGTTTACACTTTATTTGACCTCACCTTATTTAATCCATATTTTCCACGTCGCTTTTCTGATTAAAATTGTTGTTTTATTGGGATTCTTCATCAAAAAAGCGCTCTGCTTTCTGCTGCAGATGCGCTTCATCTCTCGAAATATGGGTATGGACATATACCATCATTCCAGATTATTTGGACTTTATAACTCTATCTTCTAGTTGCTGAATCTTTCTTAAAAACTGCTAACTCTCAAATTTTTAAAAACGTAGACGGTATGCCTCCAATATAGTTACAACATAAGCTAAGAAAATCCTATAACATTGTTCCTCGGGTTTGCATATGGAGGGCTAATTTATTCCTCGAGAGATCCCACAAAGAATGGATCTCCCCTGTATATCACTTTTCTCCGTCATAAGGAATTGAGTAATGGTAAAGTCAAATGTATCTACTAACGATTCAACGCACATAAAAGTTGATCTTAACTAATTGAATCACCTTTAGCTTATTTTTAATATCAATTAAGTAAGTCTCCTGACGGTCAGTTTATTAGATAATTTTTCCAGACTATTTTTTGATGTGTTTATAAATGCTGCTAAAGATTCTATGTTCTAAGTAGGAGGTGATATTTTGTTTGTATTGCCAATGTTGCTACATCCAATAAAGACCTTTTGTTGAAGAGGTAAGATTTAAAAATTTCTATTAGTTCATTTCCACTCTTCCTCTAAAATAGCGTAATAATATTCATCCCGCCATTCATTGCCTTTGGGAATACATTTTTTAAAGAAGCCTTCTCTTCTCATACCGATTTTCTCCATAACTCGGTATGATGGAATATTCTCAGGTTGACACGTAGCTATAATCCTATGTAAGTTCATTTCTTTAAATCCATATTCCAAAATAGCTTCTGCTGCTTCAGAAGCATACCCTCTATTTTGATAATTCGGATTAAACACCCACCCAATCTCAAATGTATGTTCACCAAAATACTTATAAAAAACAATATGGCCTATAAGAGAACCTTCATCTATTAGTACTACAGGAAATTGTTCAGCGTTATCACCTCTGTTTTTATTTACAAATTCTTTTGCATCTTCTACAGTAAAAACCCCTTCTGGTATATACTTCATAACATTAGCATCTGATGTATACTCATATACAGCTTGCCAATCTTTGAATTCAAATTCACGTATCAATAACCTTTTTGTTGTTATATGCATTAAAGTAACTCCCATCACCGTCGCCTCTTAGTAACTCACAATAACAAAAATTTCTCAAGGAACGATCAGCAGCCCGTTAGCTATCCCTGATTAAAGATGATCTGTTACCACACTGTTACGTTAGAACTTCCACTACTTTGATATCCCTCTGTCGCTAAGACTTGGTAAGACCAATTGCTACCCAGATTCATTCCATGACTCTTCCATGCGTTAACATGATTGCTGAAAGTGATTGTAGCGTTGCTTCCAGTTGGTCTCTTCGACTGACGAACACTCCAGTACTGCGTAAAAGTAGTGCTTGGGCCATCAATGGAAGGTGCGTTATAACGTGTAGTTGTATATATGTCATATGTACCCCCATCACTGTTTACAGTACCTTTATACGTTCCTGTTGGTCTATAAGTACCCCATGAATCCACTACATAATATTCTATGAGAGGTGATCTCGTCCAACCATATAAAGTCAAATATCCATTGCCATTCGGCGCCCAAACTCCGGCATTATAGTTTATTGTCCTAAATGGCGAACCTGTAGTCCAACCTTTACCAACAACGAAATTTCCGGTATTAGACCAATTAACACTGTAATTCCCGCCAGACCCATTGACAGCGTTTACTATTCCGCCCCCATCAGTCCAATTTTGCCAGTAGTCTGTGCTAGCTGCAGAGGCGGTTGCCGAAAACAAGCTAATACTCATTAAAGCTGCCGTTAATCCAACTAAGAAATTCTTTTTAAACTTAAACATATGTTACCTCCTTAATATTTTTTCTGACTTTGACATGAGGTAGCACTCGTATATATTTAAAACATTATTAATTACCGACGCCAAAGCTTTAGATCCCGTCCCCTTCAATATTATACCATGAATTCATGAGTGAATATTAAGAATAACTGTAATTTAATTACAAATACCTAAAAAAATCACATTATAAGTGGTCTTGTTTCACCATAGCCTTATCCTTTTTTCATAGAATCACAATTCTTGTTTCTAAATCTGATGGAGTAATATCTGTAATTAATCCCCATTCGAACCATTTCGTACAAAGGAGATATACATTAGAGATTGTGAAGTCTTTTTAGCTGCTTCAGGCAGTGCACCTTACTTTGAAGCTGTATGGAACGTTTCATGTCCAGAAAATCTGCTCATAAGATTGTTTACTGCGTCTTTGATATTATCTACAAAGACGGTCAGTCAAATGCAGCTAGGCCCCTCACTGAGCATAAGACAGTTCTGAACTCACTTGAACTAAATCATCGGTCTGAACTATTTGGATATGGACTACCCTGAAAAAGCGATCCCTCATTTTAAAGATGCTCTAGACAAAGCACGAGAAATCGATATGTCACGATTAATCGGATCATCTCTGTACAACCTTGGCTTATGTTCATTTGCCAAGGAAGCTTATGAAAAGACAGCTGAGTACTTTAAGGAGGGGATTAGAGTATACCAGGATAATGGGTATGAGCACTCAAATCGGTTATTAGACATCGATGTTGACAAAAACCACATTCAAAATGAGGAACAATCAGAAGGAATCTCTTGGTGTGCACACGGGTGTCTTTGCCCAAAAATTTAAACAATGAGATTATGGCCAAAATGTTTGAATTCATTCATGTCTTATATGTAGATAGCGGGAAAGAAAAATTAAATTCGATTCTAAATTATATAGAATTCTAGTAAGAAGATTCGTTATTATCATTATTTTGACTGATTTTCCCTTTTAAAAGAATCATGTATGATCGTTAAAGAAAACGCTTTCAAAGAAAGGGGATGCCAACATGTCTTATCGTATGAAACGAGTGTTGTTGCTTCTTTTTACTGGATTGTTTATGAGTTTGTCTGCAGTCACTTCTACTGCCTCGGCTCAAACAGGTGGATCGTTTTTTGACCCTTTTAATAGCTATAACTCCGGATTATGGCAAAAAGCAAATGGTTATTCGAATGGAAATATGTTCAACTGCACTTGGCGTGCAAATAACGTATCAATGACGTCATTAGGTGAAATGCGTTTGGCGCTAACAAGTCCATCTTATAACAAGTTTGACTGCGGGGAAAACCGCTCTGTTCAAACATATGGCTATGGACTTTATGAAGTCAGAATGAAACCAGCTAAAAACGCAGGGATCGTTTCATCGTTCTTCACCTACACAGGTCCAACGGATGGAACTCCTTGGGATGAGATTGATATCGAATTTTTAGGAAAAGACACAACAAAGGTTCAATTTAACTATTATACAAATGGTGTAGGAAACCATGAAAAGATTGTGGATCTCGGATTTGATGCAGCCAATGCCTATCATACGTATGCGTTCGATTGGCAGCCAAACTCTATTAAATGGTATGTCGATGGGCAATTAAAACATACTGCGACAAGCCAAATTCCGACAACACCAGGAAAGATCATGATGAACTTTTGGAATGGTACGGGTGTAGATGAATGGCTCGGTTCCTACAATGGTGTAACACCTCTATACGCTCATTACGACTGGGTGCGTTATACAAAAAAATAATGTCTAAGAGCCTGCTACCCCGATATAGCCAGGCTCTTATGATTGTAATGAGAAGTTGTTGGCATTCCCTATAGTGAAACTGAAGAGCAAATTAAAGAAACAATTCTATACTTTTTAAATTTATATGAATTAGTTTCTTAACTAAATGATACAAACAGCGATTGTATTTTTAGTCGCTTTTTGTTATGACTTATGCCCACCAGTAAGGCCAACTCTATATAATGCCGTCCCTGCAGGCGTATAAGAAACAGCCCATAATATCGCCTCTGCATCGTACTTATTTCTTATCCCGTCCCCCTGTATAGAAAAGGATGTCTTGAGATATGCGGATGAAGGATTTTCAAACCAGCACTAAAAAGCCCTTTGAGTCGCTTGAAAGAGGACAACTTTTACATAATTCCTGATCACTTGTTCCTCTGTTGATACCTTACATATATTGCTATCACCCTGGGTCTCCTTCCTATAAAGTTTTATTAAATAATGATTGCCATCGCTAATGCATTTGTCAGCTTTGCACTCCCTCGATGATTTTTACCTTCATAAAATGCATCAACCTTGGGTAAGGCTATGTAACAGCTGTTTGTCCAAATGAGGAGAGTTTAAATGAGGTTGAAAACAAAAAAACACCGATAGTATGAAACCATTGGTGTTTACAAGACATTTTCACTCCCAGTAAGCTTAAATAAATCCTAAACTTTGTTTCTGAAAAGCTTTATCATCTAATATTTTTTTATGTTGATTGCAGCGTTTATAATAATTAATCTTATTGGGGAGTAAAAACGAAATATGTTTGAAAATCACTTGTCCCTCAAAAAATTAAAAACTGAGCGGCAGTTCTTCGAGTGCTCTCATCAGAAAATTCCCTTTCCATTTAATTTGTTCCTTTTCGCCTTTTATCTGTATATTTGGACAGCGGCGTAATAAGGTGGAAATAGCAATCTTTGATTCTAAGCGGGCAAGCTGTGCACCAAGGCAAAAATGGCTGCCATGGCCAAAAGCAATATGGCGGTTGTTCTTTCTTTCAATATCAAATATGTCAGCATTCGAAAATATCTTTTCATCACGGTTTGCTGATGCTAAGGAAATGATGATCACATCTTTCCGTTTAATCTCCTGCCCATGCAGTATAAACGGTTCAGCGGTCCAGCGAATAGTCGTTAACTCAACCGGGCTGTGAAACCGCAATGCTTCTTCTATGGCTGAATTAATCAAGCCCGGCTGTTGGCGGAGCTTTTCTAATTGATCATGGTGACACATCAGAGCATATGTCATATTGGTGATTAAGTTTACGGTTGTTTCATGACCTGCAACGATAAGCAGCATAATCATCGAGTACAATTCTTCTGTACTCAATTGTGTGCCTTCACTTTTCACTTGAATTAATACACTGATTAAATCTCCTGCAGGTTCGCTCCTTTTTATACGAACTAAGTATTCCAGATATTCAACAAATTCTCCTAACAAATGGTCATTCTCCTGAAGTCTTTCAGGGGCATCTGAAAAATCAATAATTGCTTGCGACCAAACTCTGAATCTTTGACGATCTTCTAGGGGAATGCCAAGCATTTCACTTATCACGATAATCGGCAAAGGAAACGCATAATCGTCTACTAGGTTCATGAATTTGTTGGGCTGTACTTTATCCAATAAAGAATCTGCTATATGTTGAATTTTGTCTTCCAATTGCAAAATCATCCGATGAGTAAATGCTTTCTGAACAAGAGTTCGCAGGCGACTGTGATCAGGGGGATCTGAATTAAGCATATGCTTTGTTAAAGGCTCTTCATTCTTCAATAGAACAGGACGTTTTTCTTCTTTTGCGGTAATTACATTTTCATAGTTTTTCTTTAATTTTTCATTCTTTAATAAATGTATTGCATCATCATATCTCGATATGAGCCAGCCTTCTCCCAGTTTTCCTAAAGATAATGGGTAGAGCGGGTGTGATTTTCGTGATTCTTTGTAAAAATCATATGCTTCATCTTTAAATGCACTCGAACACAATTGGCTTTCAGTCAAAATGGTTAAACTCTTTTTTTGTTTTGAAGACATGCATTCAACCTCCATCTTCATAAGGGTTATGATAATCTTTACATATAAAATCAGAACGATTTGTAAAACTATTTCTATTGGTCTCAATTGAAAAATATAAATTTTCGAGTCATTATCTATCACAAAAAAGAAATCTAATTATATGTTTGAAGGACTTTTCTTTTAAAACCCCAATTATAAATTTCATGATCAAATCGCCTGATACGGGATTCACTAAATTCTTCAAAGCCGTTCTTTTGGTAAAATGATCTGTTGAGATCAGTATTGGTGATAAGGGCCAAGACGCCGCCCCCACTTTTTGAAATAAAAGGTATTAGACAGTCATTGATCATTTTGCTGCCCAAACTCTTTCCCTGATAAGATGGCGAAACTCCTAATACTTCTAAGTACCATGCTGGCTCTTTTAAGGATTTGTAAGATTTTTTAGCCTCATTAGCCACTGTCAACATGTTCAATACTGAAAATCCCCCATTTTGATTAATTTTATCCCCCCTGCTGCTATATAATCGCTCAAGCTAATATCAGGTTTATCACGATGTTTTAATAGAGCAGCAACAACAATTTCACCATTCTGAATACCAACAAAACAGAAATGCTTTTTAAAATATGCTTTTGTTAGTACTTTATGCATTCAAAAATAAATGAACGATCTTTTTTTCCACGTTTTACGAGTAAATCCATAAAAGGATATTGCTTGAAAGATTCATGGAATAGCTTTGCCACTTTGTTTAATTCATCAGCTCTTGCTTGTCGAAAAAGAAACATTGATACACCCCTTTTCCAATAAACATTTTTTGACTCATGAACACATGTTCATTATAATGGTAAGAAAATTTGAGGATCAATCTGCAATTTAGCTGTACATGTTCATTAATGGACAATACATGATAAATTGTATATTAACGGAGGACGCTATGGGGGATAGACGATCAATCAAGACAAAAAGTGCTATAAAACATGCCTTTTAAAGTTGCTTCAGGAAAAAGAAATCAACAAAATAACTGTTTCCGATTTATCTAAAAAAGCAGATATAGGCCGAGGCACCTTTTATCTTCACTACAAAGATGTTTTTGACTTGTATGAGCAGATCGAAGACGAAATATTTGAACAGCTAGGAAGCATTTATGATGCATCTTTTCCAAGTGAGGATCCACTGAACATACTGACCTTTATAGAAAAAACTACAGAATACATATATCAAAACGTCGAAATTTTTACATTGTTATCAAAACCAAAAATGAATGTTCTTTCAATCAACAAACTTAAAGAATTTTTTAAAACGAAAATGATTGAGGAATTGAGCATGTTACGACAATCAGCAAAATCAATTACGGAAACTGAGAAATTTGAAACAACATTTATCGTTTCAGGTGTAGCAGGAGTTATAGAGGAATGGATTAAGAACGGGATGGTACAAACACCATCGAGTATTTCCGGTATCATACAACAATTACTGTTGAAAATCGAAGCATAGAGACAAAAGGGTATATATACTTTTTTACTATCTTGAGTACTTTCTTGTTTTACATGAGACTAATCTGGCTATATTGAAAGAATCCGTTTACTCCACAAAGCATGTTTTTTAAAGAAGAAAAAATTCATTTAATATTAAAGACAGAGTTAAAAAAGAAGCTGATTAATGTCGATCTGACAATACTCAGCTTCTTTTGTTAACTATATTTTTAATTATTTATTGCCAACCATTAATTTGCATCCAAGTCCAATAAACACTATACCTGAAACTTTATTTAGAATTGAATTTCTTACTATCTTTAAGAGTTTTTGTGGCTAATGTTGAAAAGTATGTTACAAACATGTACCACAGCAACACTATTGTAGCGAAGGTAGCCCCTAAAGCAGAAAGGACATTGATACAGATTGTCCTGATGTTGATGCAAACTGAGGTAAAAATGATAAATAGAACAGAATGTTTTTAGGCATTGCGATATTAGTGATAATCCCTTGCATATAATGTTTTTTAAGCGTTTCGTTAGCTGTATTCTTTAAGCTTATTCCATCACCTTTTTTAAAAGGTAGGAAATAGTTTTCCTTGTATTAACAATTAACAACCAAACAATATATTAGCTTAAAAAAGCAACCACACTGGTGGCTGCTTACATAATTTAACTAACTTTCCCTTCCTTTTGCTTCTGTTCCTCAACCATTTCCACAAATAGCTGAAGAAAACGAGTATCAGCAGTCAACTCTGGATGAAAAGCACAAATAAGAACATTTCCTTCTCTTGCTGCAACAATTTTCCCATCATATTTTGCTAACACTTCTACATTTTGCCCCGCACTTTCAATATAAGGAGCCCGGATAAAAACAGCTTTAAAAGGATCCTCAAGTCCAGTTATATCAAGATCCACTTCAAAGCTGGCAATTTGCCGGCCAAACGCATTTCGCTTTACTGAAATATCTATAATTTCCAAGTAAGATTCATCTGAAGCAAGCTCCTTAGCGACTAACACCATGCCAGCACAAGTTCCAAAGATAACTTTTCCAGCCTTGTAAAATTCTTTTAATGGATCAAAGAAATCGTAACGGTCGATAAGCTTTCTCATCGTTGTACTTTCACCACCAGGAAGAATTAACCCATCAATTTGTTCAAGTTGCTCAGGTTTCTTGATGACAACAGCCTCTAATCCCAATGCTTTAATTTGTTTCACATGCTCTGAAACGGCACCCTGTAGTCCTAAAACTCCAATTATTGCCATCTTACCAACCTCGCTCTTGCATTCTTTCTTCAAGAGATAATTTTGAAATGTCGATTCCTTTCATCGCAGTTCCAAGCTCTTTAGAAAGCTTGCTGATTAGATCATAATCAGTGTAATAAGTTGTAGCTTGAACAATAGCATTTGCAAATTTTTCAGGATTTTCAGATTTAAAAATACCTGAACCAACAAACACTCCATCAGCGCCAAGCTCCATCATTAACGCAGCATCAGCAGGAGTAGCAATCCCTCCAGCAGCAAAGTTTACAACCGGAAGCTTACCCGTTTTTTGAATTTGTTTTAAAACCTCAAAAGGTGCTCCAAGTACTTTCGCTTCAGTCATTAATTCATCTTCGTTCATCACAGAAATTTTGCGGACCTGAGCAGTTACTTTACGCATATGGCGAACGGCTTCCACAATGTTACCTGTACCAGGCTCACCTTTAGTACGTAGCATTGCAGCACCTTCACCAATACGGCGTGCAGCTTCTCCAAGATCACGGCAGCCGCATACAAAAGGTACAGTGAAATCGCTCTTCAATAAATGGAACTCTTCATCAGCAGGTGTTAACACTTCACTTTCGTCAATGTAATCAACCCCCATTGCCTCAAGTACTTTTGCTTCTACAATATGACCAATACGAGCTTTAGCCATTACTGGGATGGATACTGCATTCATTACTTCTTCAACAATACGGGGATCTGCCATTCTTGCAACCCCACCCGCAGCCCGGATGTCAGAAGGAACTCTTTCTAATGCCATTACAGCAACAGCACCTGCTGATTCTGCTACTCTTGCTTGTTCTGCATTGACAACGTCCATAATGACGCCGCCTTTTTGCATTTGAGCCATGCCTCTTTTTACAGTCTCAGTACCTAATGTTTTTTTCATTTGTTACACTCCATTCCATCAACTATTGTATTTAAAGAATATGTTGATTAGTATAAAAAGGAATTGACCACATTGAAAGTACCAGTTTCTTAAAAAACAGAATGTCAGTTTTAAGGAGATGCAATGAAAATGGAAATGCTATCATGTCATTTAGATAGATCAAGTGATATACCTTTATATGAACAATTATATTTATATATAAAAAAAGAAATTATAGCAGGTCGCATACCATACGGGACAAAACTGCCCTCTAAACGAAAATTAGCTGATTTTTTAAAAATCAGTCAAAACCCAGTTGAGACAGCATATGAGCAATTGGCAGCAGAAGGATATATTGAGGCTTCTCCCCGCAGGGGCTATTTTGTTATGACATATGAAGATTTAGAATATGTACAAACAAATCAATACTTACAAGAAAATACAGAAGAAGCTCAGGAATATATAAAATACGATTTCCACCCAAGCGCTATTGACACAAAGAATTTTCCATTTTCCGTGTGGCGCAAATATGCCCGAAATACAATCGACAAAAAGAATCATTCCTTGTTACTGCTCGGAGACTCACAAGGAGAGATGGTGTTGCGGCAAGAAATCGCTCATTATCTTTATCATGCAAGAGGAGTACATTGTTCACCAGATCAAATTATTGTTGGCGCAGGCATAGAAATTTTATTGCAACAGCTATTGCTCTTATTAGATAAAAAAACGGTATATGGTGTAGAAGATCCTGGTTACCATTTGATTTTACGAATTCTGAAGAGCTATCCAAATGAAGTGTACGCTCTTGAAGTAGATGAGGAAGGAGTAAAAGTAGATACGATTCATCATAAAAATATAAATGTCGTTTATATAGCACCATCCCATCACTTTCCATACGGAACTGTACTATCGGTAAATCGCAGAACTAAGTTGTTAAAATGGGCTGCAGCGAAAAAAAACCGCTATATTATAGAAGATGACTACGATAGTGAATTTCGCTATAGCGGAAAATCAATTCCTTCCTTGCAAAGCATGGGTCTTGCTGAAAAAGTGATTTATTTAGGAGCATTTTCAAAATCATTGATGCCATCGATCAGAATTAGTTATATGGTGCTGCCAAGACACCTCTTCAAGCAATATAAAGAAAAGTTGTCATTCTATCACTCCCCCTCTGTCTCAAGAATTGACCAACACATTCTGGCTCAATTCTTGAAGGAAGGAGATTTCGAAAGGCATCTAAATAGGATGCGAAAGCTTTATCGCCGTAAGCTCGAAAAAGTTATAGAATTGCTAAAACCGTATGAAGATAAGCTCTCAATCATAGGAGAACACTCTGGACTTCACATAGTTCTTGTTGTTAATAATGGTATGAGTGAGGATGAACTGGTCAAAAAGGCATCTGAGGCACACATGAAAATTTACCCGATATCCACTTACTCACTCGAGAAAAAGTCTGAAAGTCCTCCAAAAATCATTCTTGGATTTGCCGGTATTCATGAAGATGAATTAGAAGATGCAGTGCAAATGTTGTTAAAGTGCTGGAGACTTTGATTTATTTTCATTCAAACAGAATACCCCTAGACATCCTTATCGGTTGGGATAAAAAAACAAAATAAACGTAGATACTGTGGTTTCCCCTATATTTTTATTGATACACATCTCCTGGGAAAACCACAGCTTCTCCAGAAGAAGCTCTGTAGACTTTATCTTCTATTTCAATTTCTATATTTCCAGAGGAAACGAAAACATATTCTTTAACGCCCTTATAATGAGGATTGGACTTATGTACGCCACCTGATTTTATTTCCATTTTATAAACCTCAAATTTAGTTTCATTATCAAAAGGAATAAATGGACAAGTCATATAAATTCCGTCATCTTCTATCAAGTGGGTAGAATTGTCTGATTTCACTATTTTTATAGATGGTTGCGGCGTTCCTGTACATGGTATTCCCCTTTATAATGCAGCATTAGGTTACGCAAAGCTTGCATGCCCAGATGGATTGAAACCTGAGTTAAAAAATTCATGTGAGAGAGTTTTCTCAGCAATGAATAATGCACCTGAGATGGTAGCTGGTACAGGCGGATTCTGCACTGAACTTATAAAGAAGACTAACGGGAAACTTATTGGAAAGCTCGGATCTGACGGGGTATATTGTGTAGCAATTAAAGGATTTGACATTGGTATTGCAATAAAAATTGAAGATGGGAATTACACTAGAGCAATAGCTCCGATTGTTATAAGATGTCTCGAGGATCTTGGTGTGTTAAATCCCTCGGAAACGAAAAATTTGAGGTCATTTAAAAGTATGAATATAACCAATGCTTCAAATAGCGAAGTTAATGCTGCTTTTCACCTTGACGAGGCAGTTCATTGATCTAAAGTTATGACTCGAACTATAAACGAAACATCCCGGAATGTTACTCTAGCACCTAATCATGAATTCCTCGATTGATTTTACTTCTAAATTAACCGTTAATATAGCGGCTTTTTCTCATCTCTAAGAAGATAAGCGAATCTTGTTTTACAATAGTAATACATTTTTCACTATTGTCTCCTCTGCCCTGCACCATGCAAATAAAACGGCAGGAATTATATTCCTGCCGTTTTATATCGTGTACGTTTCCCAATGAGATCGAACCAGATATCCCTTCCCTGATTATGTGAGAAATAATATTACTCCATTAAATAGAGTACGTACTCCAGCAATTTTTAAGTCGTCCCACCTTCAAAAAGCTGTACGGGCAAATACGTTTCAAGCGGCAAATCATCAAATTCGCCTTCAATTTGTTTTTCTAAAATCTCAATGGCTGTTTCGGAAATTAATTCGATCGGCTGATCAGTAGGTTTGAAGATTCTCGGCCTTGAAGAAGAAGAAACAGCTATCAAATACAGCATAATTGATCAAAAGCTCTCACTCGATTGCTCTAAGATGGGGAAATCGCGAGACAGTGTGAGAAATGCGCCGCTAGAAGCAAATGGAAAGCTGACACTGCGTATATTTATTGACAGATCCTCGATCGAAGTATTCGCAAACCATGGAGAAATAACGATGACTAGCCGCATTTATCCGAAAAAAGATCGATTGGGAATTGAGCTTTTTTCTGAGAAAGGCGCTGTAAGGGTTGAGGAATTCACCTATTGGACTTTAAAAGACATCTGGAAGGAAGATGAATCGCTTGAAAAAGATATTTTGCATCGGTGAAACACTGATTGATTTCATTCCAGTCCAAAAAGAAAAGGCTTTACAAGATGTCACATCCTTTGAACGCGTTGCCGGCGGCGCGCCGATGAATGCGGCAATCGCTGCTGCAAAATACGGCGCACATGCCGTCATGCTGACGAAGATTGCTAACGATCATTTCGGGGATTATATAGTTGGCGTACTTAAAGAAAATGGCGTAGATACTTCTTTTAATATTCAAAGCGATCAAGGTGAAACCGGATTGGCATTTGTATCTGTAGACAAGTCTGGGGAAAGGAGCTTTCATTTTTATCGAAAAAATGCCGCCGATTTGCTGCTTTCACCGGATGAGTTGATGTCGGAAAGATTTAATCAAGGAGATATGCTTCACTTTTGTTCAATCGATTTAGTTGACAGTCCAATGAAACAAGCCCATATCAAAGTTATTGAGGACTTTCAAAGAATCGGTGGAATCATTAGCTTTGACCCCAATATCAGGCTTCCTTTATGGCCTGATGAGGCAAGCTGCCGTGAGACGATTCTGAGGTTTTTGCCTCTTGCGAATATCTTAAAAGTGTCCGATGAGGAACTGCAGTTTATCACAACCATTGATGACGAACAAGAAGCAGTCACATCGCTTTTTACCGGACTTGTTAATGTCGTTGTTCTGACAAAAGGAAACGACGGTGCGGCGATTTATTTAAAAAATGGCGAGTCGTACGAACATAAGGGATTTAAAGTAGCTGTTTGCGATACAACCGGTGCGGGCGATGCCTTTATCGGCGGCTTTATATCTGAATTGATGTCAATCGGCATATCAAAGGAGACGCTGTGCGAACAAATAAGTAAACATCACCGGCGCTTGCTGACGTTTGCAAATGCAAGCGGAGCTCTCACTGCTTCTGTAAAAGGAGCAATTCACGCTGCACCGGGCAGACAGCATGTACTGAACTTTATTTCGGCTAGGACGGAAATCCAAGAAAAATAAGAACTTAGAAATAATCCACTCATATTTACTAAAGAAGAGTGGATTATTTCTCTTGCACTGCCCAACTCTTACAGTAGTTTAATGTAAACGTTCTGCCATGAATTAAAAAATACTGGTGACTTATCTACTGAACTACCTCAATAAAGACTTGCTTATGAGGATAACAAAGTCGTTTTACAGGAACTAACTTAATTTAATTTAAACCTTTTTTAAAATCAGACATTATTAAAACATAACAAGGGGAGATATTAATGATAAAAGAAAAAGAGAAAATGTTAGCCGGGGATTTATATAATCCGTCGGACCCCGAGTTAGCAAAAGACAGACAAAACGCAAGCCAACTTGTTAGAATTTACAATCAATCTACAGAAACCGAAGTAGTTAAACGGGTTAATTTATTGAAAGAGTTACTTGGTTCATCAGGAGAAAACGTATATATGCAACCCAATATTAGGTTTGATTATGGATATAACACTTATGTAGGCGATAACTTTTTCGCAAATTTTGATTGTACAATTTTAGATGTATGTGAAGTCCGATTTGGTGATAACTGTATGCTTGGACCTAGTGTACAAATCTATACGGCTACACACCCACTTCATCCAACAGAACGCAATTCAGGGTTAGAATATGGAAAACCCATTACTTTCGGAAATAATGTATGGATTGGGGGAAGTTCAGTAATAAATCCAGGAGTTACGATAGGTAACAATGTGGTTATTGCTGCTGGTTCTGTTGTTACTAAAAATGTGCCAGATAATGTTGTTGTTGGGGGCAATCCAGCTCAATTAATTAAACATCTCGAAATATAATACACTAGCGTTTTCGATCAGTAAAAGAGGTATGATCCTTAAATAAGTTAGGCTTTATTCTGTTTCATCAGCTGGAACCAGCATATCGCATCTTTTATAACTAACGGGAACGATACTTCAATAATTTATGATTACAAAGATTATCCAGATGTGAAATACGGTCGCTGCGCCAATTGCGATTACACTTTGTTCAAAAGCACTGTAAAAAGTGGTGTATTCTTGCGTGAATGCCGGCGTTGTGGGATGAAAAAGAGCATTTATTTTAATGCTCTTTTTGCTTAAGCTCTTTCTTTCTATTCCTTCTGTAACCTGCATAAGAGCCGCCAAAAATAGCGATAAACATTGCAATCCAAATGAATATATTCAAGTCAAATCCCCCCCATTTTAAATAAAACACTTCTTTTATCTTGATTCTTTATGCTCTCGGATTAAGATGCGTAATCGTGTTAAGGTTAATTCATGACTGCATAAGGAGTGATACCTTGCTAAAAGTTGCAAAAATTTCGGTTTCTTGCTTTGCATTAGTCTTGTGCGTATACTCACTGTTCAATCAAAATGAATTATTGTTGATTGTTGTGCAATTATTTGTTGCCGCCCTTTTATCATTAGTCGGAGTTGAAGCGATATTAAGCAAACAAAAACTGTCTGGATATTTACTGTTTGGATCAGCAGCCTTCTTACTTGTTGTAAACGGTGTGAAATTCATGATTTAATTTAATGTGTTAATTTCGTAGGAATATCGAATCCCAAAACCAATAAATAAACGCAGCTACAATACTCATAATGTAATACTCAAAGCTTCTGAACATGGTAAGAGCATTTGGCGGATAATCAACAAACCAGAACAAAAACACAGCTGAAAAGGCCACTGCAATATAAATTAAAAAATTGATCAAACTGAATTTTCTGTGCCTTCTTCTTAGCCACACTTGCAAAGGGACAGCAAACACCAAGTAAGTGATTAAAGCGTAAAATGCAATGATGCCGATAGTGACTAATGCGATTGCCATAAAACCGGAGTAAACAAACATATACAGACCAAAGATTAGACCATATGACAAACTTGAAATTGCCAGAGTATAAACATAACTGTTTACCATTTTATTAGATAGCAATTTTATCCTCCTGTCGTAGAAAAACCTATAACAGTGCAGAACTTTACTTAAGCCAAATAGCTTTAGCAGCATCCATTTTTGACGTCATGGTGGATGCCCGAATCCAAATTCAAAGGGGATGAAATTTAAACTTGCATTAGCCACCTTGTCAGTTGTCGTAGGGATAGCAATTTTTAGTGGCTTTCCATCCTCGAATGACAAAGGATTCCATAAAGCTAAAAGGAACATTACTTCTATTCAACCAACCAAGTTTCTTGTCTAATGTTTAACCGGTTAGAAGCATTATTGAACAATGGATGCTACTAATTTTGTCAACTCTTGATTAATATTAGCTAATTAAATTAAAAAGGCTGCACTACAAAATACAGTTTCAAAATAAAATTTTAATGGTTAACTTTCAAAAAGGCTTATATGAAATGAATCAGAGGACTATTGAAAAATTGAGTACATTATTCTTCAGTAAATCTTGTACAAGTGATGGATAACATGATATTGCCCGTACCTGGATCATCAGAAACCGGATTTTATTTTAGAGTTAATATGATTAGACATAATAAGTCATATATCGACGCAAGTTTGTTACCACAAATGCAAAGCAAGAAACGAAAGCGCCCATGCCAATATGCCGAACATTACAAAGAACCTAAGAAAAGTCTCATATTTTGTAAGTCTTCGTTCTCTTTTTGTTTTACCCCAATCTCCAATAAAGGGCGTAGCCGGAGAACAATAAAATTATTTGTCCAAGTTGCGACACAGATTCTAAAAATTCTATACCATTCATTGATTTTCACCTCGTTTATTTATGAGAATAGTAAAGTAGATTTTTATTATCTCAGATGAAAAAACCATTTCCAACAGTTTATGTAAAAACTGGAAATCTGTCTAATGGTATGTTTTCTTTATCCAGCAGAATCATTAAGTGTACGGTGGCAGAATACGTTATGTTTCTCCATTAAAGCAACAAATTAACATTAAAGATTTATCATCTTATTTTTATGATTTATGTCCACCAGTTAGCCCAGCTCTATGAAGTGCTGTCCCTGCCGATGTATTAGAAGCTGCTATCGGAATCGCTTTTGATCCGTATTTGCTTCTAATCCCATCCATAACGAATCCAGGCTTCTTCTCTTCTCATTATCCGCTTCAAGTAAACTCAACTGTTGATTAACATCATTCTCAATATTAGAAAGAGTGACTGAGATACTTCGCACTGTCTTTCCCGAATAAAACTTATTGAAGGGCATCAAGCTGAAAAGCCAAACCTGACTGTCTTTTACATTGCACTATCTTGTTCTATAATAATTCTCTGCGGTATAATAGCGCCATTCCCAAAAAGTTGCCCCATTAGATTGTATATACCGCTCTATAAATATCTCAAAGTTTACATTTAATGGTGTATACTCACCCATTTGAAATATAAAAAGATAGTTGGGATCACCTTTGTCCAATTTATCTTTGTCGATCATCAAATGACAACCTTCTAATAAGTGACCAATTGGGATGCCATTGATGCCTTCAAACAAATCCTCATATTTTAATTCTTCTTCAATCTCTTCAAGACTAAATAAATAAAGTCCTCCACCTATATTCTACCCATCAGCAAGAACCTCAAAAATTTCGCACCATTATGTTGTGTAATAAACTTCTGATAATCCTCTGGAAGTTTAAGTTGATACTTCGCTTCAAAGTTGAGAATTTCATTAAGTGCTGCTTGGTTCGGAGAAAAAGTAACAAGACATTCCATGATATACCCTTCCGAACAAAACAATTTAATAGCCCCTTTTTCATCTAAGAGACTTTTCAAACCATTTACAGTCTTATGAACAAAGTTAGTCAAATACCTCACCCCAATATTGTTCTTTTAACGAGAATCAATACAAATTCCAAAAATGTGAATAGATCGTGATAGCTGCCCTTTTCACTGAATATAATGCAATAAATTCAAAAAAGAGGTGCCCCCCAAAAGTGAATTCTCTAATGAATGAAGATATGATAAAGATCATTAGAAATGGCCTTAGCGCATCACATCATCCAAAGCATATTATTGTTGTGGGAGCTGGATTGGCCGGGCTTGTATCAGCATCTTTGCTAAGAAATGCCGGTCACAGAGTAACGATTCTTGAAGCGAGCGGTAGAGCAGGAGGCCGTGTCTGCACGTTGAGATCTCCCTTTAGTGATGGATTGTATTTCAACGTTGGTCCGATGCGCATACCGAATATCCATATGTTAACCTTAGAATATATAAAAAAATTCAGGCTGCCAACAAATGTATTTATCAACAGAACCCCAATGGACATCATTTACACGAATGGAGTCAAAACACGTCTCCATCTTTTTGAACAAAATCCTGGAATATTAAGATACCCCGTTGCACCAAACGAACAAGGGAAAACCGCTGAAGAGCTGATGCTTTCTGTATTGCAGCCTATATTAAATTTTATTAATCAAGATCCTGCAAGAAATTGGCGGATTGTTGAAAAACAATACAAGAATTATTCGTTAAGCTCTTTCTTAAACACTTTCTTTTCATATGGCGCGATCGATATGATTGGTATACTTCTCGATATGGAAGCGTATATGGGGATGTCCCTTGTTGAAGCGTTACGGGAATCCGTCTTTTTTACATCACCATCTCACTTCTATGAGATAACAGGCGGCATGGATCGGCTTCCTCATGCGTTTCTTCCTCAATTAAAAACAAATATTCTATACCATCAAAAAATGATGAAAATTTCTCAAAATGAGAACAGTGTTACGATTCATTGTCAGCATCAACAAACAGCAGAACATGTAACGTTCACAGCTGATCTCGCTATTGTAACCATTCCTTTTTCAACATTGCGATTTGTGAAAGTCGAACCATACCATTCTTTTTCCTACTATAAACGGAGGGCAATTCGCGAACTGAACTATATGAGCGCAACAAAAATCGGCATAGAGTTTAAAAGCCGATTTTGGGAAAAAGCCGGGCAGCGCGGCGGCAAATCTATTACTGATCTTCCGATTCGATTTTCGTATTATCCAAGCACTGGTATTGGAGCAAATGGACATGCTGTTGTTCTGGCGAGTTATACTTGGGCAGACGAGGCACTGATGTGGGACAGTCTTTCAGAAGGAGAGCGCATTCAGTATACTTTACTGAATTTATCTGAAATATATGGCGATATTGTATGGTCAGAATTTGTGTCCGGCGCCTCTTTTAGCTGGAGTCAGAACCCTTATTCTGCGGGAGCCTTTACAGCTTTCGAACCAGGACAAGAGTTAGAGCTGTATCCTTATATCCCTGTCCCTGAGGGAAGAGTTCATTTCGCTGGAGAACATGTCTCACTTACCCATGCGTGGATGCAAGGTGCGATTGAATCTGGAATACGTACCGCTTATGAAGTTAATCGTTTATCTTAGATCCTGCTCTCATCTTGTACTAAAGCTCGTTGAATAACAGAATTTCATATAATCAAGATCATAATCAGATGTACAAATTCAATCACAATAACAAAGTAATCCTTGCATTCCTTCACCCGCCATGCTATATTCATATAGCGATGAGCTGAATTGTGTAAGCCGATGTACATGCCCTTTGCGGCGCACACGAATGTGGCGTGTGGTGCATCGCCTCAATACGCAAAGACGTTTGCCTTAGGCAAACGTCTTTTTTTGTGTGTTATCCGATTATTGTGCCGTTTGGAACGGGCTGATCTGGCTGCAATAGGACGACATCCCTCTGGCCGGGGATGCCCCCAAGAACCAGCACTTCCGATTTAAATCCGGCGATCCGGCGCGGCGGAAAGTTGACGACTGCTATGATTTGCTTGTTGATAAGATCTTCGGGCTGATAGCGGTTCGTGATTTGCGCGCTCGATTGCTTCATGCCGATTTCTGCTCCAAAATCAATCACAAGCTTAATCGCCGGGACTCTTGCTTCAGGAAATTCCTCCGCTTTTACAATAGTGCCTGTTCTAATATCCAATTTCTCAAAGTCCTCAATGACTGCCATATCAATAACTCCTTTTTCTCCTATTATAAAAGAGATATCCAAGGTTCGTTTAACCAAAGAACCATCATTTTTTATCCGAATATAAGGTGTTTCGATATAGCCGGGGCGGCATGCCTGTACTTTTTGTGAACCATCTTGTAAATGAAGAAAGATTTTGAAAGCCCAGCGCCTCGCTCACGACGGTAAGGGTTTCATTTTTCTCTATCAGCATTCGTTTCGCTTCCTCGAGCCGAAGATTGGCAATATAGTGCTGCGGAGACTTCCCCGTCTGCTTTTTGAACCAGTTTGAATAGTAAGCTGGGTGGTAATGCTCGATTTCTGCCAGCTTCTTAATCGTCAGCCGCTCAGATAAATGGCTGTGGATATAAGCAATTGAGGCGTAGGTATGGGATTGCAGCTTTTCTTTTATGTATTGAACAAGCATATGCAACGAGTTCGCTGTTCCGGCCTTTGCTTCCTCTGTCAGCAAGTACCTGATCGAAGACCAGAAAGGATCAATCGCAGCTTCAATGCCCGATCCTGCATGATACTCATCAATTTTCATTGCATGAAGCGGAACATCCAGTACCAGACATTCATTTCTACCGATTGAACGGAAACGATGCTCGCACTCCGGCGGAATATATAAAAAATGATCCGGCTTTAATTTCACCTCGCGTCCCTCTGTCTCAAGATCAATACTCCCTTCAAGCGGAAAAAGAAATTGGCTGTACCCGTGCTTATGTGAATGATAAAGGCGTGTGTATGTCCGTTTTTCGCAAATAATCTCTTGAAGCGAGTCCATCAGCAAGCTCCTTTCTTTGATCATCTTTTAATCCGATAATGGTGTTCAGATATAGGCGAAAATCCGATTTTTTCATATAAAGAAACTGCCACCAGTTTTTCTTTTAGCAATTGTAAAAACATGTGCTTTGCCCCGTTGCTGATTGCCCATTTAGTCAACGCCCTGATCACTTGGGTCCCTGCCCCTTTTCCTCTATGCTCCTTGGCTACAACGATTTTACTGAGTCCGCCATAGCCATCAATGACAGAAGCCGTTCCAACTGCTGTCAGGCTCTCTTGGTCATACATCGTGAAAAAGGTTTTACACGACGGCATACGTTCGAAAATGTTTGTGTAGCCTTGATGCCGCTCCGGAGAAAATCCTTCCAATTGAATAAAATGATCAATCCAAACAGAAGACGGCTCCTCCTCCCACTTGTATGTAAATCGACTGTTGTCATCAGTATGGCTCATAATGTCCCAGCCCAATGCTGTCATCTGAAAGCACTCGTCTGCCTTTTCATATCCGCTGTCTGCCAATACGGCATCAAGCCCTTTCGGAGATGCATTGCTGATATGAAAACAAACAGGCAAGCCTAAGCTTTTGTAAAAATGCTCGGCCTCTTGCTGGAAATCTCCTTCAGGCGTATCCGCAGAGGTCCACACGCTGTTCGCCCTTTTGGTTACGCCAAAGTTCGCTCGAAGAAGCCATTGTCCCATGTTTTTCTGAATATAAGACGGCCATGAAGCTGCCGCTAACTGCTCAATTTTATGAATGTCATCCATAGCCTGATGTCTCTCCTCTGTGTATACTACCATGACATTATACAATATTCAGAAATATAAGACATCTATTTCTTAGTTTACATAACATTTTTATTGTTTATTGATAATCCGGACAAAAACGTCCGAATTGAAAATGACAGACTTTCTGAAATATCCTCTTCACGTTCAAATGCTTCTTTTGCGATTAAAGTCGTAAAGCCATGCAGCAGGCTTCTAAGCCCCCTTGTCGCATGAATGGCAGTCTTTTCGCTTGCATAGCCGTTTTCAATGAGCAGGTTCGTAACAATCCGGACAATTTGGTCTGACACGATTTCCGCCCTCTTATCCTGAACCTTAAGCAAAGCCGCTTCATAATATCCGGGATTTTCAACTGCAAAATCAACATATGCCTGAGCTAAAGAAAGCATAGCGGAATCTCCTTTTTGTTCGGTTACGGAGTCTGCCATTTGATCTAAAAGCCTTGTCAGCCCGCTGACAGCAAGCTCTGTTCTGATCGCTTGCAGCCCGTTGATATGATTATACAGCGACGGAGGGCGTACATTCATTTTTTTAGACAGTGCGGCAAGCGTGACACCATTCAAGCCTTCCTGATCGGCAATCTCCGCTGCGGCGTCTACAATCATTTTTTGGCTCAATCCTATTCTCGGTGACATGCTCATCATCCTTTCTTTGCTTTTTGGATTGCCTGTCTCATCCGCTCTGAGGGTGATTTCAGGAAATTCCCATGTCCGACTGCGAGACAGGAAGGCGCCTTGTCGGCAAGCAATTGTGCGCTTTTAATGGCTTCCTCCTTATTCCATGTGGCGAAGGCTGGAAAAGGAAACGCCCATTTTATCTGGCCTGATACAGCGATTCCTCCGCGCAACTGAAACGCATCTCCTGCTATGATCGTGCCGTTTCTTGTATCAAGAAATGACATGCTGCCCGGTGTATGGCCCGGTGTAGAAATTGCAAGCAAAGAACCAATTGTTTCACCGCCCGTCAACAGATGGTGTGGCTTTGTTTGCACGTGTTTCGGAATACCTCCTTTTATAGGAGTATGCGGCTCATCATGACGCAAAGATGTGTCACCTTTCAGCAGGAAAGAATCCCGTTCTGAGATCATCACCTTTGCATGAGGAAATGCTTGTGTCAGTGCATCCAGTGATCCGACATGATCCCCATGAGCATGGGTCAGTAAAATATGATGAAGCGGTTTTCCTAACTGGTTTACAGCTTGAATAATTCCTTTATAGCTGCCCGGAAGTGCGGCATCAACAAGGGTGACTTCGTTTTCTTCCTCTACTAAATAGCAATTGACCGGAAACAAAGCTGGAAAAAAAGTCAGCTGCCAAACTGTTTGATACTGGGTAATTCTCATTTATTTATCCCCCTAATAAAAACTAATGGTGTTAGTTTTATTATTAACTAACACCATTAGTTTTTCAAGAGTTTATGAATGTTTTATGGCAACATATATGTTAACTTGTGCTCTCTGAGGTACTGTTGCACTTTGATCATACATTTCAAAGTCACCTGTAAATGTACGCAGATGACGCTTATCCCAAGTCCAAATTTCCTTCCAGGTTTCGTACACAACCTCTTCAATAGGGCCGATTTTTGAAGTAAAAACGGCATACGCGGAAGCCGGCAAATCAATGTTTTCATATGGTTCCGGAAGAGTCCGGCTGTCCGCCTGAAACGTTCCGATTGAAAACGTGTAAAACCCTTTCGTCTCCTGTTCGTAATTGGAATATAAGGAAATAATGCTCTGATCTGTTGCCTGTGAGAAAAGAACGCTCATATCCTTCTTCCAGAATTGGTCCCATAGTGCCGGGATCCGCCTTTCTTCCGTCATTTCCAATGCGTTGCTTGTCCGTTGTGACAGTCCGGCAAACCATTTCTGTTCTAAGTGTGTCATATGTGAAAAACTCATACGATCCCTCCTTTTTACCTAGATTATAAAAAAAGAAACCTGACAGCAGTGTGTCAGGTTTCATATACTTTTTGCATTTGACGAATGGTATCTTTTACTTTATCCCGTATATGAAGAGGTTGCAGAACCTCAATATCCTTTCCGAACTGCAGCAAAAAACCGATCAGCCATTGATCTTCAGGAAGAGAAATCACTGCCCGGCAGTTTTCATCTTCATCGTAAAGAAAAACGTCATGTCCGAACCATTCAAATATGCGCTGACGTGCTGACGGCTGAACGAGAATAACCAGTTCAGTTAAACGGTCCTTTTGGTACCAGTTCTTATCCCACGGCAAGGTCTCCAGCTGGATTTCTTTTCTGATAAAGGACTGATGTAATATGGTCAGATCTTTCATTCGGTTAAGTTTAAAAAAGCGAAAATCATGTCTAACCAGACAATAGGCATATAAATACCAGTGCCCCGCCTTGCAAACCAATGTATAAGGTTCCGTTTCACGCTGAAGTGTTTCCCCGCTTGCGTTAGTATATGTAAATGATATCGTTGACAATCGATCGATGGCGGCGCTGATTTTCTCACGAAGCGCCTTTTGATCTTCAGTCTGGCCCCAAGCCGTCATGTCAATAAACCATTTTTCAGTTTGGTGCTTAAATGCTTCAGCTGACTGCTCAGGTATGATGTGCTTGATTTTTTGATAAGCTGTGCTGTGAGAAACAGGTTCATACATAGATGAGACACTTTGCAAAGCGGAAGCGATCGCAAACAGCTCCTCCTCTTTCAGCCACTCTCTCTCAAGCCGATACGTCTCCATAATGCCAATTCCGCCCCCGGAGCCCTGTGAGGTCACAATTGGAATACCAGCTCTATTGATCGTCTCAATATCACGGTAAATTGTTCTGACGGATACTTCAAACAGCTCAGCAAGTTCAGCTGCCTGCATTTGTTTTTTGCTGATTAATAACACAACCATCGCTAACAAACGTTCCAGTTTCATTCTGCGCACCTTTTCTTTCTTTTATTTTACAATCCTAACATTTTTATAAAGCTTGGGCATATCTATTATGCGGCCAAATACACCTTGCATATGTTATGAAAACAGGGGTTTCCCCTTCTTTTTTGTGTTCAGTATTGATTTCAGCTACTATTTCGAACCGGATAAGCATACACTTCTCATCGGAGGGGATTTCACATCATGCATCTTACACTTCAAAGCGTTTATCCTGCCATGATTATCATCTTTTTTCTGTATAAAAAAATTAAAAGGTCCATCGGATATCAGCCGCTGAAGCCTCGCTGGCTGTTCACCCGTATGATTCTTTTCTCGCTGTTTGCTTTTGGTCTTTCAATATTCAGCGTCATTCACCCTTTTTTATATGGATATCTCATTTTCGGCATTCTTGGCGGATGGCTCCTTGTCGTTTTCGCAAAGAAAAACATCTCCTTTGAAAAGCGCAGAGGAAAAATTTATTTTCGGACTCATATTTGGGTAGAAGTCATTCTTTTAACCTTGTTTCTATCAAGATTTCTGTATCGAGTGACAGAGCTTTATCTTACCTCGCCTGATCTCAACAGCCTTGGATCTTACAGTCAGTCAATTGGAACGGACCCTCTGACAATTGGCGTTTTTTTTCTGATAGCCGTTTATTATATCGGTTTTTCTTCTTTTGTCATTAAGCTCAGCAGAAACGAACTCGATCAGAACGGACACAATAAAGAAAAAGACATCCTTGCCCGCTAACAGCGATTAAGCAAGGATGTCTTTTTTAATCATGTTGTGTATGATGGATCATTTGTTGAAGAACATCTAACACGTGTTCATCCTCCGGTGAGTAATAAATGGATGTTCCTTCTCTGCGCGATTTGACAAGCCGGAGATTTTTTAAGAATCTGAGCTGGTGGGAAACAGTGGATTGCAATAAATTCAGCTTCTCTGCAATTCCGTTCACTGCATGTTCACCTTGGGATAATAAATGGAGAATTCTGATTCTGGTAGGATCAGAAAGCGCCTTGAATGTTTGCGCGACTAGAAACAAGGTTTCCTCATCAAGATCAGCAGCCGTTCGGTCCGTTTCTCTAAATTCAGTCATCTGTATCACCTTTCTTTATTCATAGTTTTATCTTATAACAAATGTGCTTGGGTGCAAACCAGCCTGCTTATGTTCCAATTCAATCTCTTAGTTTAAATTTATGTTTCAAATCAGGTTTTTACTTGGTCTGATATATCGTTCTATGTCATAATAAAAAGGTCATACTGCTCCAAACATTGAGGGTGAAACACAGTGAAGAAAAAGAGAAAAGGCTGTTTCGCTGCTGCGGGTTTTATGATGATTTTTGTCTTTGTCATCGCCTCTTTATTATTGGTCTTGCTTTTTTTCAACCGGGATTTGATCAAAAAACTTCCAATCGATACGAAAACGATAGTTTTGGAACGTTTAACCGATTATAAACCGCTGGTGGAAGACGAGCTTGAAAACCAAGGACTCTCTAATTATACATCACTCATTCTAGGCATGATGTATCAGGAGTCAAAAGGAAAAGGCAATGATCCCATGCAGTCCTCTGAATCTCTGGGGTTAAAACGCAATGAGATAACAGACCCTCAACTCAGTGTTAAACAAGGCATCAAGCAATTTACCCTCATGTACAAGACCGGTAAGGAAAAAGGTGTGGATTTGGATACCATTATTCAAAGCTACAACATGGGGGCAGGTTACATTGATTTTGTAGCTGAACATGGAGGAACGCATACTGAGGAATTGGCAAAACAATACTCCGAGCAGCAAGTCAAAAAAAATCCTGATCTGTATACGTGCGGGGGAAATGTGAACAATTTCCGCTATCCGTATTGCTACGGTGATTACACGTATGCGGAAAAAGTAAAAGAAAAAACAAAAACTGTTGAAGAATCTTTGCAGGTTGCAACACTTGAAACCATGGAATCAAAGGCTCATAAATAAGAGTCTATCAATTTACTGACAAAAGCCCAAAACAGATTTGGGCTTTTGTCATGTTTAAAAACGTTTAAAAAAGCCATACGGAGTATGGCTTTTAATAATAAGGTGATATCATCAGATATACAACAACGCCTGTAAGGCTTACATACAGCCACAGGGGCATTGTCCATCTGGCAATTTTTTTATGGCGCTCCACCTGCATGCTGAAGCCTCTGATCAGCGTAAACAGCGCAAGCGGCACAATGATCGCAGAAAGGCAAATATGCGTAATTAAAATAAAGAAGTAGATCGGGCGCATAATCCCTTCTCCGCCATACAGCGTATTCTCCGCAATCGAGTGGTAAACAACATAGCAAATCAAAAATAGTAATGTTGTTGTGAATGCGGCTAAAATAAAGCGTTTATGAGCTTTGATATTTTTCTGTTTAATCATAATCAGCGCGGCCAATAAGAAGATAAACGTAAAGCTGTTGAATATCGCATTCAGCATTGGCAAAATGTGAATATTCGCATGGCTGAACTGATCTAATTTAGGCATAAAAAACAGCACTGCGATTAAACCGTTAATCAGAACTGTCAGCGTAAGGACAATCCCCGTATAATTTTTCGGTTTATTTTCTGTTTGATTCATTTGGTGACCTCTCCTAATTTGTACTGGCTATCCAAATCGTATGCAAATTCAAAGAAGATGTCAACGTTTTCGACTGCTTCGTCAGAAATTAGACACACTTCAAAGGCCGGCGGCTTTTAGCCCCGGCCCTGTTAGGTTTACGCCTCTTTGATCAAATGCTCAACCGCCTTATATTCATTTTCATTCAGCAGGTTCTTTTGAATTTTCGAATGAATAGGTTTATTCATGTGCTGATCCAAGATATCCGCCGTTTCTTTATCACCGGCGATAACCATTCGTTCCCATCTTTTCGCGGCCGCTTTTTGATCTAGATTGGCAGCCAGTCGCTTATACAGTCTCGTTTGGTTCTCCCTTACATGTTCCCTCATCCGGTTCTCTTCAAATGGTACCGCTTTTTTTGCAGAGGAATGGCAATTCTCCCAAGACTCATTGATGATATCGTACTCATAATGCTCAACCGCCTCAATTTTGCCTAAAACGGTTTCAATAATTTTCACTTCATGCTGCTGAGTTAAAATAAACGCCGTACTTGGGTACGTTTGGCGCAAATCCTTCAACTGATCCAGAACAGCTGTTTCTTCCCAGTAAAATCTTGTTTCTACAGGGATTTGAAGCTTAATTGGTTCCCATATACCGCTATCGGAAACAAAAAATACGAGACTGCGGGGCATGTCTTTTCCCATTTCATTGAGGTATTGATCAATTTTCGTTCTGATTCCATCCAGACACTTCTCTTCCTCTGGATCACTTGCTGCCAAATACTCTTTCAATCTGCCGAATCCTGATTTTAGGGCAATTTTCCATTCTCCCCCCTGTTGCTCTGGATCTCTCATGTCTGTATTAAGATATAGGGAGAGAATTTTATCCGGCGGTTCCAATTGGACATACTGTAATTTATTAATCAATGAATCAATCGCCATTCCGATTCCTCCTTTTTCACAGGTTAGTTTTCTTTATCCTCTCTTAAAAACGATCAAACCTTACTTTGCGCTAATTTCTAGTAATAATGGATTTGTTATTTACAATGCCCCTCTCATCTAATACAATTGGTAACTGTGTTTCTAAGCTGATTTTTGAAAGGAGATTGATCTTGTTTACTGTTAAAGAAAAAAATCGTCAAGAACTTGAGGAAGAACTACATGATTTAGAATTTCAAATTTACCGCATGCAGGAGAATATGAAGGATCTATCCAAAGACGCCAAAGTGCTTGGTATTGATCAATCGAAACATGAAGAGTGGATGATCGTTTCCTCGATTGATGATGGCCAAACATGCAAAATTATGCTTACCGATTGTAAAACGGCTTATAGAGGAAAAGGCTGTTTTTCACTTGTAGCGTCTTACAAAGATGATGCCATTCATATCGGCGACATAAAAGGCCCTCCGAATCACGGATTTGGTTCCATTTGCATGAAATATTTAAAAGATATCGCCAGAGAACACAATATACCGAAAGTCACCGGCGACATTGCCAAACGGGACTGGAATCATGTAGACCGGCTGATTCATTTTTATGAAAAACATCAATTCAAAGTATGCGTCGATCATGATACACAATCAGGCTATATTAAGTGGGTTGATTTGTAAAAAAGTCTGGATGAATGTGCCAAGATGTGCTGTAATGGTGTAAAACCATTGATGGAGGGTCCTATGTACGCTTCAAAACTGAAAAAGGGAGACGAAATTCGGATCGTGTCTCCCGCGACTAGCATGTCCATATTATCAAATGAAGCAAAAATGCAAGCAAAAACGGCGTTAGAACGCTTAGGTTATCGGGTAACCATCGCTGAATATGCAAATGAAATAAACGAATTTGATTCATCTTCTATCGAATCAAGAGTCCATGACCTGCACGCTGCCTTTTTCGACCCCGGAGTCAAAGCGATTTTAACGACACTCGGCGGTTTTAATTCAAATCAGTTGCTGCGTTATCTTGATTACGAGAAAATCAAACAGCATCCAAAAATTCTGTGCGGCTATTCCGATATAACGGCTATTTGCAACGCCATTTATCAAAAAACGGGCCTTGTTACGTATTCAGGCCCCCACTTTTCAACATTTGCAATGGAAAAAGGACTCGATTATACAACAGAGTATTTTCTTTCTTGCTGCGCTTCGGACGACCCGTTTGACATTCATCCTTCTAGCGAGTGGAGCGATGACCGCTGGTTTTTGGATCAAGAGAACAGGCACTTTTACCCTAATAACGGCCCTGTTGTGATCCATGAAGGTTATGCTGAAGGCACTTTGATTGGCGGAAACCTTTGCACACTTAATTTGCTGCAGGGAACAGAGTATTTTCCTGAAACAGAAAATGCCATTTTATTGATTGAAGATGATGATATGTCAGACATCCATATGTTTGACCGCGATCTGCAATCACTCATCCACCTCCCCGCTTTTTCTCATGTAAAGGCGATTTTGATCGGCAGATTTCAAAAAGCATCAAACGTATCAATAGAACATGTAAAAGCCATGATTGGAACAAAAAAAGAATTATCCGGCCTTCCAATCATCGCAAATATAAATGCCGGACATACCTCACCAATTGCCACGTTCCCTATAGGCGGAACATGCAGGATTGAAGCTGTTTCGGGAACATCACGAATATGGATCGACAAACATTAATCAGCTTGTAAATTTCTTTTTTACAAGCTTTTTTAGCGCAAACATTTATGCAAGCTACACGAGGAGACATGACAAATGTCATATATGATGCATGATGTGTGCTACTACAAACGACTTCTCTCATTGACGTATACTGAACAGAGACACACAATGAGAGGATACTTACTATGACTGAACAAACCATTGCACATAAACAAAAACAGCTGACAAAGCAAGTCGCCGCTTTTGCTCAGCCCGAAACAAAAAACAGCCTGATTCAGCTTTTGAACACGTTTATTCCTTTCTTCGGACTCTGGTTTCTGGCTTATTTCAGCCTCAATGTCTCCTATCTCCTTACGTTAGCATTAACAGTGATTGCCGCAGGATTTTTGACAAGAATTTTTATCATCTTCCATGACTGCTGCCATCAATCATTTTTCAAACAAAAGCGCTATAACCATATTTTCGGTTTTCTGACAGGTGTGCTGACTTTATTCCCGTATCTTCAGTGGCAGCACAGCCATTCAATTCACCATGCCACAAGCAGCAATCTGGATAAACGCGGAACAGGAGACATCTGGATGTTAACAGTAAACGAATATAAAGCTGCATCCAGACGAACAAAGCTTGCATACAGACTTTATAGAAATCCGTTTATCATGTTTATTCTCGGACCAATTTATGTTTTTCTGATCACCAACCGTTTTAACAAAAAAGGTGCAAGACGTAAGGAGCGTATAAACACATACCTTACGAATCTGGCAATTGTAGCGTTGGCTGCTGCTTGCTGTCTGATCTTTGGATGGCAATCGTTTTTACTAGTGCAAGGCCCTATTTTTCTGATCTCAGGTTCAATCGGTGTATGGCTGTTTTATGTGCAGCATACATTTGAAGATTCTTATTTTGAAGCAGATGAAAACTGGAGCTACGTTCAGGCTGCTGTGGAGGGCAGTTCATTTTATAAACTCCCGAAACTGCTTCAATGGCTGACAGGCAATATCGGGTACCACCACGTCCATCATTTGAGTCCAAAGGTGCCTAACTATAGGCTTGAAGTTGCTCATGAACATCACGAACCATTAAAAAACGTACCGACAATCACCTTAAAAACAAGTCTGCAGTCACTTGCATTCCGCCTATGGGATGAAGATAAAAAACAATTTGTATCATTTCGGGATATCAAACATATACCTTCCAGCCTTCCGCCTGATTCAACAGAAAAACAGAAACTGCGGAATTACGCCTGATGATGAAGGAGGTCTTCTCTTATATACAAGAAGGCTTCCTTTTTATTGTTTTGAGGGTGCATTCTGGCTTTCGCAATGATAAAGTTACATGTAAGATGAAAAGCGAAAATGAGGTAATTTTATGATTAAAAAGCATTTTACATTTCAAAAACTAAGCGGGATTACGCCCTATATATGGACGATATTTTTCATCCTCCCCTTCTACTTTATATGGAAATCATCATCTACAGTTGTTATCATCGTCGGCATCATTTTGACACTTTTATTTTTTTCGGTATATAGATTTGCTTTTGTCTCAAAAGGCTGGGCCATTTATTTATGGGCATTTTTGTTAATCGGCATTTCAACCGCCTCCATTACTCTGTTCAGTTATATTTATTTTGCTTTTTTTATCGCATATTTTATTGGAAACATAAAGGAACGCGTCCCCTTTCATATTTTATATTACGTCCATTTAATAAGCGCAGCCGTCGCAGCTAATTTCAGTCTCGTATTAAAAAAGGAATTTTTTCTGACTCAAATTCCTTTTGTCGTCATTACCCTCATCAGCGCGATTTTATTGCCCTTCAGTATAAGAAGCCGCAAGGAGCGCGAACGGCTGGAAGAAAAACTCGAGGATGCAAATGAACGGATTGCCGAGCTGGTGAAATTAGAAGAGCGGCAGCGAATTGCCCGTGACCTCCATGATACTCTTGGGCAAAAGCTTTCTCTAATCGGTTTAAAAAGCGACTTGGCGAGAAAATTGATATACAAAGATCCTGAACAAGCAACACGTGAACTGAAAAGCGTTCAGCAAACTGCGAGAACGTCTTTAAATGAAGTCAGAAAAATTGTATCCTCCATGAAAGGCATCCGGCTCAGGGATGAAATCATAAATATCAAACAAATTCTTGAAGCAGCCGGCATTACGTTTATCTACGAAGAAGATAAATTGCCTGAAAATATCTCATTGCTTAATGAAAACATATTGAGTATGTGCTTAAAGGAAGCTGTCACTAACGTCGTTAAACACAGTCAGGCTAAAACCTGCCGAGTTGACATTCAGCAGCTCTGGAAGGAAGTCGTCATTACAGTGACTGACGATGGAACGTTTCAAGGTGAAGAGAAGTACTTTTCAAAAGGACATGGCCTGCTTGGCATGAGAGAACGGCTTGAATTTGCAAATGGGAGCCTTCACATCGATACAAAAAATGGCACCAAGCTTACCATGTCAATTCCTAATAACTCAAAATAAACAAAAAAGGATGGCTTACATGATTAGTATATTTATTGCGGAAGATCAGCAAATGCTCTTGGGCGCTTTAGGATCACTTCTAAACTTAGAAGACGATATGGAAGTCGTAGGCAAGGGTACAAACGGTCAAGATGCTGTTGATTTTGTCAAAAAACATCTGCCTGATGTATGCATTATGGACATTGAAATGCCCGGTAAAACCGGGCTTGAAGCTGCTGAGGAGTTAAAGGATACAGGCTGCAAAATTATTATCTTAACCACTTTTACCAGGCCCGGCTACTTTCAGAGAGCCATTAAAGCAGGCGTTAAGGGCTATTTGTTAAAAGACAGTCCGAGCGAAGAGCTCGCAAGCGCCATCCGAAGCGTCATGAACGAAAAACGCATCTATGCACCTGAGCTGATGGAGGACATATACAGCGAGGCTAACCCTCTTACAGACAGAGAAAAAGAAGTGCTCGAACTAGTGGCTGACGGTAAAAACACAAAAGAAATCGCTCAGGAACTCAGCATCAAAAGCGGGACGGTGCGAAATTATATCTCAATGATTCTAGAAAAGCTTGAAGTGAAAAACCGAATAGAAGCCATTACCAGGTCAAAGGAAAAAGGTTGGTTTAAATAAAAAGGATCTTGGCATCTGCCAAGATCCTTTTTGTTAGCCAGCAATTCCCCAAGGAGAAAACAAAAGGTACGTCGCCGCAACCAGAATCAGAATGATACAGGACACCAGCTTTACATGTTTCCAAGGTGTTACATCCACTTGCGGATTGTGATCAAGCTTATAATCCGTTTCCCTCGGATACAGCTTTCCTGTCAGAAGCATCACAGCCACTGAAAATGGAAAGAGTACGGCAAGGATGTACAGAAAATGAATGTGCCCTAAATAGATTTTTGATAAGCCGTATAAAACAATATGGGCTGGTATCGCTATTTTCACAGCTAATGCCGGCACTTTTTTTGTAAAGAAACCAACAACGACCGCTGCTAATATCGGTACATTAAAAAATCCGAACATCTCTTGAAGATAGCTGTACAGCCCTGATGGCGCATATAAAATAAAGGGTGCGATGACAATCGATACTAGCCCGA
Source organism: Bacillus sp. VA13 (assembly GCF_055710085.1). NCBI lineage: Bacteria > Bacillati > Bacillota > Bacilli > Caryophanales > Bacillaceae > Bacillus > Bacillus sp. VA13. The sequence goes on from NZ_JBVQPP010000001.1 coordinate 552,767, forward strand.
GAACTGCGACGAAAATTCGCCCTGTTTTGACGAGCTCAGCTTCATCTGCATGAGGCTTACATAACGGTTTGTATATGTCCAGAGTAAACAACGTAATGGTACTGTTCAGAGAGCCGTTAAACGAGCTCAAAATCGCTCCGAATAAAATAGCGGCGAATACACCGGTAAGGGATGCCGGCAATAGATCGACGATTAGCCGGGGATATACACTGTCAGCATTTTCAATGCCGCCCCCATATAAATGAAAGGCAATCACTCCAGGAACGACTAAATAAAAAACGCCGATGAGTTTAAAGAAACCTGCTAAAAGAGCGCCCTTTTGTCCTTCAGCCAAATTTTTCGCTCCTAATGCCCGCTGAACGATCGCTTGGTTAACAGCCCAATAAAAGAGATTATTCACTAATAGCCCTGTTAAAATCGTCGGCCACGGCACATCTGCCGAATTGCTAATATCAATTGAATTGAGTTTTTCCGTATGTAAAGCCGTCAGTTGAGCAACTCCGCCCCCAAAGCTGCCTTGTCCGACTGTAAGAATACCTAATATCACAATAAAAAAACCGCCGAAAATTAATCCAATTCCGTATATGGCATCTGCTGAGGCAGCGGCTTTCAATCCGCCAAAAAAGATATAACAGCAGCTCGTTACGCCAATAATTAAGGATATCAGAAAAACTGCCATAAATGTGCTGATGCCAAACGTCTCTGTAATGCGGAATACTTGATTTAACACAAGAGCCCCTGAATACAGTACTGTCGGCAGGAATGAAACAGCGTAGCCAATGATAAGTAGTACAGAAACGATCTGCCTTGTTCTTTGATCAAACCGCTGCTCTAGAAAATCAGGTATCGTGGTAATTCCCGTTTTCAAATAACGGGGCAAAAAGACAAGTGCCAGGAAAATCAACGCAAGCGGTGCACTCGCTTCCCATGACATCGCTGTCATAGACCCTGCATAGCTTTGTCCATTTAACCCGACCATCTGCTCGGTTGATAAATTAGTTAACAGCAGCGAGCTCCCGATATATAACGCAGTAAGGCTTCTTCCTCCGAGAAAATATCCATCGGGCGATTGCAAGTTAACCCCCTTTGTTCTCTGCCATGAAAATAGAAATATCCCGATATTGATAACCAGAAAAGATACAATGATCCAAAGCAACTGCCAGCAACTCCTTCTGCAAATAGATAGATGATAGGGGCATTTACCATGTACCCATTTTTCACACGTGAAAAACATCGGAACCGCTTTTCTTTTATCAGCATATGATACATTATATACATCTCTAAACAGAACGAAAAAAGACACAAGCCAAAAAGCTCGCGTCTTTTATCACAATCTATATGATTAGTTTAAGATTTTTACATTTACAGTTTTGACGCCCCAATTAGATGCATCACTTTTATTGGGTACAAATACGTCGATTTTATTTCCTTTAATAGCGCCGCCAGTGTCTGCTGCTGTTGCTTCACCGTAACCTTCAACATAGACTTTAGAACCTAGTGGAATCACATTAGGATCAACCGCGATAACTTTCGCGTTCGGGTTCTTATTTAAGTCAACGCCTGTTGCTGTAACGCCGGAGATGCCGCCGTCGTTAGCAGTGTAAGCAGTAGCAGTAACTGTTAGTTCTTTTGAAGCTTCTTGATTATTTGTATTAGATTGAACAGCCTTTTCTTCTGTAGGAACAGAAGTTTCTGCTGCAGCCTTTGTTTCTTGTTTTGGTTGTTGTTGAACTGTTTCTTGTTTAGGTTGCTCTTTTTGCACAGCTTCTTGTTTTGTTTCAGTTTGAGGTGCGCTTGTATGCGTATTCTCAGTAACTGTGTTTGCTGCTGTTGCCTGACCTTTTACTGAAAGTGTTGATCCAGCATAGATCATGTCAGAGCTTAGGTTATTCCAAACTTTCAGGTTATTGACTGTTGTTCCGAATTGCTGAGCAATCTTTGTCAGCGTGTCCCCCGCTTTAATTGTATATTGCCCAGTAGTGGTTGTTTCTTCTGAAGAAATGGTCAGTTTTTCTCCTGCAATGATTTGATCAGAAGTTAACTTGTTCCATTCTTTTAAGTCCTTTAGGTTCACTCCGTTTTTCTGAGAGATCCCCCAGAGCGTATCACCCTTTTGCACCGTGATTTCTTTTGCAGAAGCGTGAGCTCCGAATGCAGTTGATGAAAGTGCAGCAACTGCTACAAAGGACATAATCGTCTTCTTCATAAGTAAATCCTCCCTTGTTAGCTTTTTATTGGCGGCTAACAGGTGATATCGTAACACACGTAAATGTCAAATCAATAACAAAAAGATATGATTTAGATTACAGTTCCTTTACATGAAGGAATTCTCTCTGCTGGAAAGACTTGCTGAACCCTTGATATAATAGGCTTCGCAAGTCTTTTTATTTTGAGGAAAAAAAGAGAAAATAAAATGTGTTTTTTATAGAAAAAAAGATTGATTTACTGTTTTTTTAGTCTGTCATCCCTGCATAAGCTTGTATTTCTTGTAAAAAAAGCCGGCCGTATTTTGCTCTTTTTTGTTCTCCGACTCCTTTTATAGACAAAAGTTCCTCATCATTTACGGGCTGTTTTCCTGACATTTCTTTTAACGTTTGGTCAGAGAAAACGACAAAAGGAGGAACACCCTGCTCTGCCGCGATTTCTTTGCGAACGATGCGCAATCGTTCAAACAGCTCGTCATTTTCAGTAATCGCTGCCGCTTTTAACGCTTCTTTTCTCGTTACTGATAATTCTCCTCTCAGCACATTCCTTCCTTTACTGCTGACAAAAAGAGTCGGAAACGTTCCGTCTGACATCTTGATGAAATCGTCAGAAATAAGAAATTCGATAAAATCACTGATTTCCCCTACTGATTGGTGTTTTAATATCCCGTATGTTGAGAGATCCGAAAAGCCGTTTTCAAGAACTTTTTTATTTTTGGAGCCGGCCAACACCTGGGCAACCATCGTCTTGCCAAACCGTTCTTTCATGCGAATAATACAAGATAAGACCATTTGCGCCTCCCGGGTCACGTCATGGGACGTCCTTGTATCAGTGCAGTTTCCGCACTGTCCGCACGCATCAGGCTCCGTTTCTCCGAAATACATAAGGATAAAACGCTGCAGACAGTCTTCCGTGTGACAATAGTCGACCATTTGTCTCAGCTTTTTTAAATCTTGCTTTTGTTTCTCTTCATGCTCTGATTGTTCAATTAGGAAACGCTGCACCATAATATCCTGCGGTGAAAACTGGAGAACACATTCGCTGGCAAGACCATCCCGTCCAGCTCGTCCAGCCTCTTGATAGTAGCTTTCCATATCTTTCGGAATTTGTGCATGTAGAACAAATCTGATATTTGATTTATCAATGCCCATTCCAAAAGCAGAGGTTGCCACCATCACTTGCAGCTCATCATTAAGAAACCTTTCCTGCTGCTCTTTTCTCACATCATCTGCCAAGCCCCCGTGATACCGGCCTGCACTGATCTGATTTCGTTTCAATCTCTCATAAATTCGATCAGCTTCTTTTCTGGTCGCTGTGTAGACAATCCCTGCTTCATGTTTGTTGTTTTGCACATATTCATCAATAAAACGATCTTTATTTTCTCCTTTTGCTACTTTAAAGGTTAAATTGTCTCGGGAAAATCCGGTATGTACCGTATTTTCTTTTTGAATATGCAGCTGTTTGCAAATATCCTCATGAACCTCAGGTGTTGCTGTTGCTGTTAATGCCATGATGACAGGCTTGTCATGTAATTCTCGGAACAAAATTTCAATATTTCTGTAGCTTGGCCTGAAATCGTGGCCCCATTGAGAAATACAGTGCGCCTCGTCTATTGCGACCAAAGGAACATCAATGTCCTGCAAAATCCGTATAAACTCCGTGGACGTAAGTCGCTCCGGTGTAATGTAAAAAAGCTTATAAGCCCCTTCTTTGAGTCCGTTCAGCCTCTCATATATTTCCTGATTGGATTGTGTGCTGTTAATGTAGGCGGCGTTAATCCCCGCTTCTTCTAACGCATCGACTTGATCCTTCATCAAGGAAATCAACGGTGAAATGACGATCGTTGTCCCTTCAAACATTAGTGCCGGAATTTGATAGCAAATCGATTTGCCTCCTCCCGTCGGCATAATGCAGGCCGTATTTTGTCTCGCTTCCGTCACCGAGCGGATCGCGTCTTCTTGTCCGCTGCGGAGCTTTTCATAACCAAAATAATGGGCCAGAAGGGATTGGGCTCTATGTAACATAACGTGTAAACCTCGCTTTTCCTTGAATTTCTCCCATCATATCATAAAAAAGCGGCCTTCATTTCTTTCACACAGAAATTGAATTTTCACTATACCTATCTTTTTTAGATAAAATAAAAAGCCATTTCCAAAAAGGAAATGGCTTTCGCTACGTCTTGCCGTATGCAAGTAAGAAAGTTTTAAACCACCACTCCTCAAAGTGGGTGTTTGCAGAAACGTTCCTGTCGTCCTCTACAAGGAGGCATGACATTCCAGCTTCGATATAAAACTCCCTATTACAGCTTAAAGGTTAAAACTTAATTAACAATACGCACAAAGTAGCTTCTTTTATATAGTACACCATCAGCCGTTTTTTATCAAGGGGCCAGAACAATTGTTTAGAAAAACTTTTTCCAGCGATTAAAACTGCTTTTTCGCTATTATATCTGATGATTCGACAATCCGAAAAATATATTACAATAAAAAAACAGCTTTTTTCGCTAAGAGGAATGATTACTTTCTTCTATATAATATGTATACAAAAAAACTCCTATCGCAGTGATAGGAGTCTTTGTTCCATTAGAATTTCGCAGCAAGATCTTTTGCTTCTTGTAAACCTTTTTCAACGATTTCTTGTGCTTGATCAGGCGCTGCGTTATGTCCTTCGATGACAACTGTGTGCAAGTCTTGAACACCCCAGAAACCAAGAACTGTTTTCATGAAGTTTAATGACATTTCAAGTGCAGCCATTGGTCCTTCAGAGTAAATGCCGCCGCGCGCGTTAAGGAGTGCCACTTTTTTGTCGCCCATTAAACCAACTGGTCCTTCTTGTGTGTATTTGAATGTAACGCCTGCACGAGACAGGTAATCAACATAAGTATGAAGAACGGCTGGCACTGTGAAGTTCCAAAGCGGGAATGCGAAAACAACTTTGTCAGCTTTTACAAACTGATTCAGATATTTGTCAGCAATTGCTGCTTGTTTTTTCTCTTCTTCTGTCATTTCCATTCCTTGACCTGCTTTAAATGTTCCGTTAATCATATCTCTTCCAAGGTAAGGAAGGTTCTCTTTATGAAGATCTAATTCAACCACTTCATCAGCAGGGTTGTTTTCTTTATAAGCAGCTAAGAAAGCTTCGTAAAGTTTAGTTGAAACGCCTTCTTCAGCTGTACGGTCGCTTGATTTTACAAATAATACTGTAGACATTTGTATTCCTCCCGGTAAACTTTTTATATTTACTTACAAATAGTATGTTACTTTCTTTTTTACGCAAAGTCAATCACTTTATTTTGAATATGAGATTTTTTTTCAAAAAAAAGCAAGTACATCTAATATCGGTGTACTTGCTTGCCATTTTCACTTTGAATCTTGTTCACGATCCAAAATCTCATACGTCTGAGAGCTTTTTTGATCAATGGTTTCTTTATTGGATAGATCTTTTACCTGCTCGTGAAACTCTCTTTCAACTGACGGAGCGTCTGTCTCTACATCATCCTCCATATCAGCTTGGGCCTCCACTGTCATTCTTGCATAGGGAACAGCTTCAAGCCTTTCGTAAGGAATGTCTTGGCCGGTTCTTTCACACACTCCGTATGTTCCATCTTTCATTTTTTGTAATGCATGGTTGATCTCCTCTAACAGCTCCCGGTCGATCTCTCTCACCGTTTGGTCTGTCATCCGGTCTGTGACGAGCGTGCCGTGGTCTGCCATGTGGTTGTCAACCCCATTGGAAAGCTCCCCCACTTCTTCAGTCATTGATTCTGTTTCCTTCTTCTCGCCAGACAATTCTTTTTGCATATCGAGCAATTTATAATAGAGATGCTTCTTTTGTTCTTTTGTCAGCGCCATGTGTATCCTCTCCTTTCTATCCTGTTTCCCGTTTTGCCCCTTGTCAAACATGAGAACTTGATAGAAAGATGAGCGACTGCATCTTTGCACGGATCGCAACCGTTGGCGATAATAGTGTTTCAGGATTTCTTTGGCAGTTTTTTGTCTTCTCTTCTTTCGTAGTTGTAAAAACAGAACAGGGCATGTACGCTCTGCTCTGTTTTTTATATAAAAAAAGCCTAACCATTTTTTGAACGGCTGGCTCATCAAATATTCAGCTGCACAAGTGCTTTGTCAGCACCGCTTGAACTTCGCTTAAATCGGTGTCTTTCGCAAATTCTATTTCGAACGTTTTGCTTCTAGTCATCAATAAAAGCCCAGTGTCCGGGTCAAACATGCCTGCTTCTTGGATCGCAAAGCTTTCAATTGTTTTATATGGAAGAAATACACGAACCTTCTTTTTAGAAAACATTTTATTGTCAAAGAAAATGATCCGCTTATTTGTAAAGCAAATTTGGTCCACTCGGAGCTTATAAATCGATTCTATTCTTTCCCCTTCAACGAGCAAAGCTTCAAGCTTCTTTGCATCCGTTGATCTGCTAACAGAAAAAATACCCAATGAAGAACCCCTCTTTCTGCATTTATCTATTTGTTTATTCATTCACTACATAAAAATAAGTCCTTTATCCCTATATAAGAATACGACATAGAAGACATTTAAACCATTACGAACAGATTACATTTTTCAAATTTTTGATTTGTTTTTCGTCTTTTGTGCTTTGTCATCAAGTAATACGCACGTATAGAGAAAAAAGTTTCAATATTCAGCATTATTTTTTAAAAAAAAGTGGTTTTTAAAGTTTTCATTGATTTTGTTTTATTTTTCCTGTTTTAATTATAAAAAACCGCAGCTCAGCTGCGGTTTTTTTATCCTCTGCTTTCTTCAGGCTTTAAACCTCTTCGAAGTATTCTTTATAATAGCCACCGACTTTATTCGTATTGTCGATCACAAAGAGAAATTCCTCTGTTTCATTTTTCACTTCATATTCTTTTCCCGGAGTTAAAACGCGGTTCACGATATATTTTTTTGCGTTTGTCTGCACACATTTTACCTTTTTGATTGTTTCTTTTTCAAGCCAATTGTTATGAATCATAAATGAAATCTCCTTTTCATATCTATAAGCTTATTGTAGCTTTTTTCTTTTGTAAATTGCAATATCGGTTATTCATTGATTTTGCCTTGTTTTCTATTATAGAATGTTTGTATACGCTTACTCTTACAGCAAATATCACAGCTTATTTCTGCTATTCAAACAATGAATCAATGTGCTATCACCAAGAATCTCAAAACAGACCATAAAAAATGACTGGAGGTTTGTTACAGATGAGTTCTTTAACGATGCAAGTGACGAAAAGGCTGGAGACATTTTTACAGGGAACAAAGAAGCTTTATATTGACGGAAAGTTTGTTCCGAGTGCCTCAGGGGCAACCTTTGACACACCCAACCCGGCGACCGGCGAAACCTTGATGACGCTGTATGAAGCCCAAGCTGCGGATGTGGATAAAGCGGTTAAAGCTGCCCGAAAAGCCTTTGACCAAGGCGAATGGAGAACAATGTCTCCGGCTTCTAGAAGCAGACTGATGTATAAGCTGGCAGACTTAATGGAAGAGCATAAAACTGAGCTTGCTCAGCTTGAAACACTTGATAACGGGAAACCGATAAATGAAACGACGAATGGAGATATACCTCTGGCTATTGAGCATATGCGCTATTATGCCGGCTGGTGTACAAAAATAACAGGACAGACGATTCCGGTTTCCGGCGCTTATTTTAATTATACGCGCCATGAGCCTGTCGGCGTCGTCGGCCAGATCATTCCATGGAATTTCCCGCTCCTGATGGCGATGTGGAAAATGGGCGCTGCTCTTGCAACAGGCTGTACAATCGTGCTCAAACCGGCTGAACAAACACCGCTTTCAGCTCTTTATTTGGCAGAATTAATTGATCAAGCCGGCTTCCCTGACGGTGTCATCAATATCATTCCGGGATTCGGTGAAGATGCGGGAGAAGCGCTGACGAATCATGAAGCGGTTGATAAAATTGCCTTTACCGGTTCCACTGAAATCGGAAAGAAAATCATGTCCACCGCTGCGAAAAGCATTAAGCGGGTTACATTGGAGCTGGGCGGAAAATCACCTAATATTCTTTTGCCGGATGCGAATTTGAAAAAGGCGATCCCAGGCGCTTTAAACGGTGTGATGTTTAATCAGGGCCAAGTCTGCTGTGCGGGCTCGCGCGTTTTCATTCATAAAGACCAATATGATGAAGTTGTTGATGAGATGGTGTCCTATGCTGAATCACTCCGCCAAGGAGCGGGACTTCATAAGGATACACAAATCGGGCCTCTCGTGAGCAAGGAACAGCACGAACGCGTTCTTTCCTATATTCAAAAAGGAAAAGACGAAGGAGCAAAAGCAGTGACTGGCGGAAGCTGTCCTTTTGAAGAAGGATATTTTGTCGCACCGACTGTGTTTGCGAATGTTGAAGACGAGATGACCATCGCAAAAGAAGAAATTTTCGGACCGGTGCTGACTGCTATTCCATACGAAACAGTCGATGAAGTCATTGAACGAGCGAATCATTCAGAATATGGACTCGCAGCCGGACTATGGACAGAGAACGTCAAGCATGCCCACTATATCGCGGACCGTCTTCAAGCCGGAACCGTCTGGGTGAACTGCTATAATGTGTTTGACGCAGCATCCCCGTTTGGCGGTTATAAACAGTCAGGACTCGGACGAGAAATGGGATCATATGCCTTAGATAACTACACAGAAGTCAAAAGTGTATGGATAAATCTCGAAGACTAACATGTATGTCAAAAAAACTGCTGCCTGCCAGCAGTTTTTTTCTTTCTGTAATGGCGGTAAAAGACGCTGAATATATATGCTTCTGAAGGAGTTGAGCGTGATGGGCACACTTCAGGAGAAAGTAAGACGTTATCAAAAGAAAACCATTGCAGAGTTAAAAGACAGGCAAAATGCTGACGGTTCGTGGACATTTTGCTTTGAAGGACCAATCATGACAAATTCCTTTTTTATTTTGCTCCTCACCTCACTAGATGAAGGCGAGAATGAAAAAGAACTAATATCAGCGCTTGCAGCAGGCATTCGCGAAAAACAGCAGCCCGACGGCACATTCATCAATTATCCCGATGAAACGAGCGGAAATATAACGGCTACCGTCCAAGGATATGTCGGGATGCTGGCTTCAGGTTGTTTTCACAGATCTGATCCGCACATGAGAAAAGCTGAACAATTTATCATCTCACATGGCGGTTTGAGACATGTTCATTTCATGACAAAATGGATGCTTGCTGTGAACGGGATGTATCCTTGGCCTGTTTTGTATTTACCATTATCACTCATGGCGCTCCCCCCAATGTTACCGGTTCATTTCTATCAGTTCAGCGCATATGCCCGAATTCATTTTGCTCCTATGGCTGTAACACTCAATCAGCGATTTGTTCTTAAAAACCGCAATATTCCATCTCTTCGCCATCTCGATCCGCACATGACAAATAACCCTTTCACTTGGCTTCGATCTGATGCTTTTGAAGAAAGATATCTCACGTCTATTTGGTCACATTGGAAGCGCATTTTTCATGCACCCTTTGCTTTTCAGCAGCTAGGCTTACAGACGGCTAAAACATATATGCTGGACCGGCTTGAAAAAGACGGAACATTATACAGCTATGCGAGCGCAACCATATTTATGGTTTACAGCCTTCTGTCACTTGGTGTATCACGCTACTCTCCTGTTATCAGGAGGGCGATTAACGGCATCAAATCACTGCTGACAAAGTGCAACGTGATTCCTTATCTGGAAAACTCTACTTCAACTGTTTGGGATACAGCTCTGATCAGCTATGCCCTTCAAAAAAACGGCGTGACCGAAACAGACAGCTCTATTACAAAAGCAGCTGCCTATTTGCTAGAACGCCAGCATACCAAAATAGCAGATTGGTCTGTTAAAAACCCGAGTGCAGCACCCGGCGGCTGGGGATTTTCAAACATCAATACAAATAACCCTGACTGTGACGACACTGCAGCCGTATTAAAAGCGATTCCCCGCAGTTATTCTCCTTCAGCTTGGGAGCGAGGGGTGTCTTGGCTTTTATCGATGCAAAACAATGACGGCGGATTTTCTGCTTTTGAAAAAAATGTGAACCATCCTCTGATCCGCCTTCTCCCGCTTGAATCCGCCGAGGACGCGGCAGTTGACCCTTCAACCGCCGACCTCACCGGACGTGTGCTGCACTTTTTAGGAGAGAAAGCTGGTTTCACTGTGAAACATCAACATATTCAGCGCGCTGTGGGCTGGCTTCTCGAACATCAAGAACAGAATGGGTCATGGTACGGGAGATGGGGTGTTTGCTACATTTACGGCACATGGGCTGCTCTTACTGGTATGCATGCCTGCGGGGTTGACCGAAAGCACCCTGCTATACAAAAGGCCTTGCGCTGGCTCAAATCGATACAGCATGATGACGGCAGCTGGGGAGAATCCTGTAAAAGCGCTGAAGTCAAAACGTACGTCCCGCTTCATAAAGGAACCATTGTACAAACGGCCTGGGCTTTAGACGCTTTGCTCACATACGAAAATTCCGAACACCCATCTGTTGTGAAAGGTATGCAATACCTTACTGACAGCAGTTCTCATGGCGCCGATAGCTTGGCCTATCCAGCAGGAATCGGATTGCCAAACCAATTTTATATTCTTTATCACAGTTATCCATATGTATTCTCTTTGCTGGCTGTCGGAAAGTATTTGAATTTTATTGAAAAGGAGACAGCAAATGAAACGTGAATCTTATCAAACGGAGATGTTCAATTGGTGTGAAGCCTTGAAGAATCAGATTCAAAAGCGAGGACAGCTTGAACAGTTTGAAGATCAATTTGACAAAATGATTGAAGCACTGGAAGATGACCAAACAACTGAAGAAGATTGGTATAAGCAGGCCGCTGCCCTTTATCGGGATATTACAGAATCAGAGGATACAAGTGAAAGACGCGCTTACGTCCCTATAGGAAAACATGTGCTGCCAAAGCTTCCGTACAAATATTCCGCCTTAGAACCTTATATATCACGCGACATTATGGTCCTTCATCATACGAAGCATCACCAAAGCTATGTTGACGGTCTAAACAAAGCAGAAACAGAGCTAAAAAAAGCGAGAGCATCAAAGAATTATGACTTGATCACTCATTGGGAAAGAGAGCTTGCATTCCATGGAGCAGGGCATTATTTACACACTATTTTCTGGTTTTCGATGCATCCAAACGGAAAAAGGCGTCCTACAGGGGCATTGTTCCAAATGATCGATATTTCATTTGGAAGCTATTCGGCTTTTAAAGAACATTTTACTCAGGCCGCTAAAAAAGTGGAAGGTGTCGGCTGGGCCATTCTGGTCTGGGCTCCCCGATCAGGACGGCTGGAGATTTTAACGGCAGAAAAGCACCAGCTCTTCAGCCAATGGGACGTGATCCCTCTTTTACCGCTTGACGTATGGGAACATGCCTATTATTTGCAATATAAAAATGACCGGGCAAGCTATGTCGATCATTGGTGGAATGTCGTGGATTGGCGCGAGGCAGAAAAACGTTTCGAGCAGGCAAAAGAAGTCGTTTGGAAACCCTATTAAAAAAAGCCCCCTTTCCCCGGGGGCTACGTGTTTTAAAAAATGCCTATCACATGCAAAAATACGATGATGATGGCAACAGGAGATAGGTAACGAATGAGCAGCAGCCAAACCGCAAACCACTTTCGTTTGAGATTGGAACCGCTTTTCAGCTCGTCAAACAAATCCTGTTTCGGTATTTTTAACGGGACAAAAATAGAAATCAATAACGCGCCTAACGGCATTAAAATATTGCTTACAAGATAGTCGGCCGCATCAAAAATAGACAAGTGAAATAGAGAGACGTCACTTAAGACACCGTAGGATAATGCAGACGGCACACCGACAATAAAAATAGCAATTCCGCCTAACCAAGCGAATCGTTTTCTCTTATTGACATCGCCTTTTGAAAGCACTGCGACCAAAATTTCCAGCATTGAGAAAGCGGATGTCAATGCCGCAAATAAAAATAGAATTAAAAATGCTAATAAAAAGATAATTCCAAACGGCATTTGATTAAACACAGTCGGCAGCACGTTAAATAACAGGACCGGCCCTTGGTCTGGTTTGAGGCCGAATGAAAATACAGCTGGAAAAATCGCAATTCCTGCCATTACAGCAACAAGCATGTTTAATACAGTTACTGATACAGCGGACTGCACAACGTTTTCCTGTTTCTCTAAATAAGAGCTATACGTTACCATGACTGATACACCGACACTTAATAAGAAAAAGGATTGGCCCATCGCATATAAAATTGTATTGGCGTCAATCGCGGTTAAATCAGGCATCAGGAAAAACTTGAGCCCTTCCATCGCTCCATCAAGTGTAACGGAACGCACCATTAAAATAACAAATAATATAAAAAGCGCCGGCATTAATATTTGGCTTGCTTTTTCAATTCCGCTGCTAACCCCTTTTGCAACAACTAAAATTGTCACCACCATAAAGAGCAGCTGGCCTCCAACAGCCAGGTAAGGATTTGAAATCGTACTTGCAAATATCGTATCAAAACCAGATGTTTGCGATAAACCGCCAGTGAAGCCTTTTGTAATATAAATTAAAATCCACCCGCCGACGACACTGTAAAAAGATAAAAGAATAAAGCACGTCGCCATTCCTAAATAACCGATCCAATGCCACTTCGTTCCCGGAGCAAGTGTTTTATAGGATTGTACGGCATCTTTCTGTGTTTTTCTGCCTATGATGAATTCACCTAACAATAAAGGCAGTCCGATTAAAACCGTAAATAAAATAAAAATAAGTAAAAATGCGCCTCCTCCGCTGGTTCCCGCTACATATGGAAATTTCCATATCGCACCAAGCCCGATAGCTGATCCTGCCGCGGCTAATATAAAGCCGAGCTTCGAAGACCATTGATTCGCTTCCTTCACCCTATCACTCCTATTTTATCAAACCATTAAAGATTCATTGTAAGAATATCTTCCTATATAGTCAAGAACATTTTGATTAGTTTACATAATATAATTATTGTTTTCTATTAAAAACCAATCCATCTATTAATATTGAATTATTCAGAAAATTAATTATAATAAGAGAATGCTTCAAAATCTGTGAGAATTTCTGCTGAAGTTCTTGATAAATGTTAAGGAGTGTTTTTATGGACATCATTAGAAAAATAAGTCATTTCGCGGGACAAACCTTTGGCATATGGGTCATTGTTTTTGCCGTGCTGGGATTTACTTTCCCGTCTTTTTTTACATGGATCAGTTCTTATATTACGATTTTTCTTGGCATTATCATGTTTGGAATGGGTCTTACGCTGCAAGCCGATGATTTCAAAGAGCTGATCAGAAAACCTTGGCATGTCATTATCGGGGTAATTGTTCAGTATACTATCATGCCGCTCGTTGCTTTCGGCCTCGCATTTGGGCTGCACCTTCCAGCTGAAATCGCAGTGGGTGTTATTCTTGTCGGCTGCTGTCCTGGCGGCACAGCCTCTAATGTCATGACATTTTTAGCAAAAGGAAATACGGCCCTTTCTGTTGCTGTTACAACAATTTCTACCTTGTTGGCGCCTGTTTTAACACCGATTTTGATTATGCTGTTTGCCAAGGAATGGCTTCCTGTCTCGCCAGGGGCTTTATTTATTTCAATCTTACAGGCTGTTTTATTTCCGATCATTGCAGGCGTGATCGTCAAAATGTTTTTCAGAAAACAAGTGGCAAAAGCCGTACATGCCCTTCCGCTTGTTTCTGTCATTGGCATCGTTGCGATTGTCTCAGCTGTCGTCAGCGGCAATCGGGAAAATCTGCTTCAATCAGGATTCCTCATTTTTTCTATTGTCATCCTGCATAACGGTATCGGTTATTTGCTTGGATTTCTTTGTGCAAAGCTTTTAAAAATGGATTATCCGTCTCAAAAAGCAATTGCAATCGAAGTCGGCATGCAAAATTCAGGACTCGGTGCTGCACTCGCTACGGCTCATTTCTCACCGCTATCTGCCGTACCCAGCGCGATATTCAGTGTATGGCATAACCTTTCGGGTTCCATGCTTGCAACATACTGGTCAAAAAAAGCGAAAAAGAAACAAACAGCAGCCAACAGCAGCAATCTGTCTCTTTAAATACGCATCAAAAAAGGTACATCACTTTATCGTGATGTACCTTTTTTTATTATCCCTCTAATAAAAGCTGTTCAGGATCTTCCAGTAAATTTTTGATTGTCACTAGGAAACCAACCGCTTCTTTACCGTCTACAATCCGGTGATCATAAGATAAAGCGATATACATCATCGGACGGTTTTCAAAACGCTCTTCATCAATTGCTACAGGGCGCAGTTGAATCTTATGCATGCCCAGTATACCGACTTGAGGGCTGTTTAAAATCGGAGTCGACATCAGTGAGCCGAAAGTCCCTCCGTTTGTAATAGTGAAGGAACCGCCCTGAAGCTCGCTAAGGGTCAATTTATTGTTTCTTGCTTTTTTCGCAAGTTCGCCGATTTCTTTTTCAATTCCTGCAAATGTCAGACGGTCCGCATCCCGTACAACCGGAACGACAAGGCCTTCATCAGCTGCAACAGCAATCCCGATATCGTAGAACTTCTTAACGATCAGCTCATCGCCTTGAATTTCCGCATTCAGCAGCGGATATTTCTTCAATGCAGCAACGACCGCTTTCGTAAAGAAAGACATAAAGCCGAGCTTCACTTCGTTTTGCTCAAAGAATTGATCTTTGCGGCGTTTTCTAAGGTTCATGACAGCCGTCATGTCTACTTCATTAAATGTAGTCAGCATCGCTGATGTTTGCTGTACCTCTACAAGGCGTTTTGCAATCGTTTGTCTGCGGCGTGACATTTTTTGCACTTCGACAGGTTTGTCGAAGCTTTGCTGTGTTTTTTGAGCCTGAGGCTGCTGTTGTTTCTGAGGAGCCGGTTTTGAGGCTGGTTTTTCGTACGCTTCGACATCCTGCTTGCGCACTCTTCCTAACGGATCTCCCGTTGGAACCTGAGACAGGTCAATTCCTTTCTCTCTTGCCAGCTTACGGGCTGAAGGAGAAGCGATCGTTCTTGATTTTGCTTCGGCTTGCGCTTCCTCGCTAACCTCTTTTGCAGCTGGTTCAGCCTGCTTCTCTTCTTTCTCGCTATCTTTGCTTTCAGCTTTCTCTGAAGGTGCAGGGGCAGAACTTTCACCCGCGCCTTCTGAAATCGTACCGATAATTTCTCCAACTTGGACGGTATCACCCGAATCTTTCAATACCTCTTGAAGTACACCCGATTCTTCTGCTGTCAATTCAACATTTACTTTGTCCGTTTCTAGTTCAAGCAGATATTCACCCTGTTCTACATAATCACCAGGCTGCTTCAACCATTGGGCTATTGTTCCTTCTGAGATTGATTCTGCTAATTCAGGTACCTTAATTTCCGCCATTTTTTCATTTCCCCCTTAGTTTTTGCGAGTCAAGCTATCAGATACAATACGTTCCTGTTCTTTTTTATGAACTGTCGGATCTCCCTCTGCAGGGCTGGATCGTCTTCTTCGTCCAATATATTGAACGCTTACGCCCTGTGGTGCAATCTCTGTCAAATATGGGCTGATATAACTCCAGGCCCCCATGTTCTGCGGCTCTTCCTGTACCCAAACGATTTCTTTCAGGTTCGGAAGTTTTGCAAATAATTCTTTGACTCCTTTTGCCGGGAATGGATACAGCTGTTCAATTCTCACAATGTGAAGCCACTCTTTACCGTCTTCTAGCTTATTGAAATGGTCGCTGATGTCTATGGACACTTTACCGCTGGATAATACAAGTCTGGTTACTTTTTCATAGTCATGAGAAAGTCCGGACTGTTCGTATACAGGCTGGAAGCGGCTTTCGCTGAGCTCCTGCACTTCCGAAACCGTATTCGGATTACGAAGAAGGCTCTTCGGCGTCATAATGACGAGCGGCCTGATTTCTTCACGAAGCAGCATTTTGGCCTGTCTTCTTAAAATATGAAAATATTGTGCAGCGCTTGTCAGGTTGGCAACCGTCCAGTTGTTTTCCGCGGCAAGCTGCAGGAACCGCTCGATTCTTCCGCTTGAGTGCTCGGGCCCCTGTCCCTCGTAACCGTGCGGAAGAAGCATGACTAATCCGGATTTTTGGCCCCATTTGGCGCGTCCGGCAGAAATGAATTGGTCAAAATACACTTGAGCAGCGTTGGCAAAATCTCCGTACTGCGCCTCCCACATGACAAGCGTTTCCGGTGAATGCACGTTATAGCCGTATTCAAAGCCGAGAACCGATCCTTCAGACAGCGGGCTGTTATGAACAGCAAAAGATGTGTCACAGTCAGATAAGTGATGCAGCGGCACAAATTCTTCGCCCGTCTCACTGTCATGAAGCACAAGGTTTCTTTGGGCAAACGTTCCGCGCTCGGAATCCTGTCCAGTTAAACGAATCGGTGTTCCGTCTTTCAAAATAGAAGCAAACGCAAGTGATTCAGCCAAAGACCATTCCACTTTTCTATCATCATCGAATGCCTTGGCGCGTCTTTCTAAAATACGCTTAAGCTTGCCGAAAACGTTAAATGACTCCGGCCAGTTGATTAATTCGCCATTCAGCTTACGGAGCACATCAAAATCAATGGATGTGTCCACATCAGGGAAACCGTTTGAAACAGGCTCTGGAAGTTCAATTTCACAGGCGGTATGTTCCTTTTTAGCCGGCACTTTCTGATAAGCATCCTCAATGCGCTTCGTTACCGATTTTTCGATGTTTTGAACAACTTCTTCGCTAAGCATGCCTTCATTTACGAGCTTTTCAGCGAAAATTTGTTTGACGGTCGGATGCTTTCTGACAGCCTCATACAGCATCGGCTGAGTAGTAGACGGCTCATCCATTTCGTTGTGTCCGTAGCGTCTGTACCCGATCAAGTCAATCAGAAAGTCCTTGTTAAATGTTTTTCTGTATTCGACCGCAAACTTAACAGCTGAAAGACAGGCTTCAGGATCATCCGCATTTACGTGAACAATCGGAATTTCATAGCCCTTCGCCAGGTCACTGGCATAGTTTGTCGATCTTGATTCAGCGCTTTCTGTTGTAAATCCGATCATGTTATTGGCGATAATATGAATCGCACCGCCTACTTGATACCCTTTTAAAGAACTTAAATTCAATGTTTCAGCGACGATTCCTTCCCCAGGGAATGCAGCGTCTCCATGAATTAAAATGGCAAGCGATTTTGTTTCATCCTGCACCGGGTATCCGCTTTGTGTTCTCGTTTCCTGTGCCGCTCTCGTGCTGCCTTCAACAATCGGATTGATAAATTCCAAGTGGCTCGGGTTGTTTGCTAACGTAATGCGCGCTGATTTTGTTTCAGCGTCTTGAAGCTCCCGATTCGCCCCCAGATGGTATTTGACATCCCCTGTCCATCCGTAGCTGATTCCGATTGATCCCTCAGACGGGACAAGATCTTTGTTCGGCGCATGCTGGAATTCGGAGAAAATAATTTCATACGGTTTGCCAAGCACGTGTGCCAATACATTAAGGCGCCCCCTGTGTGCCATCCCGATGTTGACACTCGTCGTGCCAGATTTGACAGATTGTGCAATAATGTCATCAAGCACTGGAACAAGTGCGTCCAGCCCCTCGATGGAAAAGCGCTTCTGCCCTACGAATGTGCGGTGCAAAAACTGCTCGAAGCCCTCTACTTCTGTCAGTCTTTCCAGAACAGCCGACAGCTTTTCAGATGAGTTCTTCTGGAACAGCTCGCCGGATTCAATCATCTTTGTCAGCCACTCGCGCTCTTTGAAGTCATGCACATGGTCAAATTCAAATGAGATGGTTCTTTTATACGTATTTCGTAAATACTGAATGGCTTCTAAACCGTTCGTAATGTTTTTAGGAGCGTCTTTGCAAATCACTGACGCAGGTATTGCTTTTATTTCTTCTTCAGTTAGCCCGTAATCGGATAGTGGAAAGAGTTCGCTCTTTTTCCCATCCTTTCTGAGCGGATTGACGGAAGCGTTTAAATGGCCATAGGTTCGGATATCTTCTGCAAGTCTGACTGCGGATGCGATCTTTTGTATCAGATCGGCTGTAACACGTCCCTTTTCTTTTGTTCCCGAGGCCTCTTTTATATCGCTTGGCGGAGCACCGAGCTCGTCGAACATTTCCTTTAGATCCGGATCAATGCTGTTCGGATCCTGGGTATACTGATCGTAAAGCTCCAGCGCATAGCCGAGGTTCGGACCGTAAAAATCTTCCCAATTCATTCGTTGTTTCATACTATTTTGAAACATTTGAATATTACCCCCAACTTAGATAATCAAGTGAATGATTCACTATCTTAAAATAACTTTCGAACGCTGTGTCCAAAATTATGTAATAAAAACGCTTCCAACGATATTTTACCACTGTTTGCAATTTGATTCTACCTTGATTGTTCACAAAATAGTAAAAAACCTTTATAAAAAACAAAAAATTTAATCATTTGAAAAAAGAAACGCCAAAAAGCATAGGATAAAGGACTATCCTATGCTTTTATGGAGCAGTTTTTTCAGCAGCGGATACAGAACATCCGGGAGCTGATCAACATCTGGGACAAATATACTGAATTTTCCGTACATATCCTGAATGGTCTTCATTTGCGATTCTTCTATTTCTGAGTTGGAGAGAAAAACATTTATCACTTCTATTCCTCTCTTTCGGGCTTCAATAACCGCTTCACTTGTATCAACAATCCCGTTTTGTTCATAGCCAAACGCGGCCGGCTCTCCATCTGAAAAAACGATCAAGAACTTTTGTGCTTCGCTGCGCTGCAGCATTTTTTTCGTCATCTGCCGGATCGCATAGCCGTCACGGTTATCTTCCTCAGGCTCAAGCTGCATAATTGCCGGTCCAGCCTCTTGTCTTAATGATGATTGGAAGGGAATAACCGTATTGAAATAGTTTGGCTGGCTTGTTTCGGTCGCATCGTTTGTGTCCTCCCAAAAGCCGACAATCTGATGCGGAACCGCTACCGATTTCAACGCTTCGTGAAACAGCACGATTCCCCGCTTTGTTTCATCCATTTTGTCGAACATGCTGGCAGAACAATCGACCAGCAATGTAAAAACCGCGTCAATTTCTGATGATGGTTCTTGTTTTTTGTAGAAAAGACGCGGATTTCGCTCAGTGAAGTAACGAAGAAGCTTATTGTTCAGCCGTCCGGCATGAAGGTCTGTTCTAGGCAATGTTTTTTTATGCTCCAGCGTTTTTTGAATCATTTGTTTTAAACGCTTTTGATACGATTCAATCGTTTTTGCCTGCTGTTTATAAGAAAGCTCTTCTTCACTCGTTGCCGGCTGCGGTTCTTTATAAATCGGAAATGCGTATTTATTTTCTTTGCCGTCAGCCGTACCCGCACCGTTCGGCTGGTCTTTTTGGGACTCCATCGCTTCCAGCTTGGAATAGTCTTTCCGTTTTGTTTGTCTGGCTGATCCTTGGACAGAGCCAAGGGCTTGATCTCCATCGTCGCCTTCCCTTGAAGCGTCTTTTCCTAAATCTGATTTTGCTCCGTGTTCAATATCAAATTGAAGGAAGCTTTTAGACGGTGCTTCTGTTTCCCGGTGCCATGTCGGCATTTCTTCTTCATGGATATCCTCATCACCGTCTGATTTTTTTGGAAGCGTGATATCATCACTCAGCTTCGGCGCTTTTTTCTCTTCTTCAAATAACGGTTGTTCTGCAGCTTTTGCGTAGTCAAGCTCAGGCAAAAAGAAGTAGGTGTTCAACATGTCTTTATCAAGCACCTCTTCAAGTCCGTCCATAAGGTCTTCAACAATTTTTAGAACCTGCCGTGTCGAATCTGCTTCATACACGCGCAGGAGCTGCTGCTCAATAAACGGGCGCATCAGATCGATATCTTCACGCATAGACGGAAGGATCTCGAGCGGCGATTCCGTTGTTAGCTTGACATAGATCGCGCAAAAGAGGGCATCCGTAAAAATGCTTCGCTCTAAATTTAAAGTCAGCTGGGTGGAGAAATGTTTTCTGTACATGTCTTTTCGCTTCGCAAATACATGTTTCGTACCGGGGCGCTCGTGTTTGATACATTCCTCAATCCTGATGTCCTCAAGCAGCATAAACAGCTGCTTGGCAAAGCTTTTGAACGTAAGATGCTGATGGATATCATTCAAAAAGCTTGCAAACTCGTGCAGCGAGCTATATCTCGTTCCGACCGAACGCAGGTAGACGTCGCTTTTCAGACCCGCTTCCATGTCCTCCGCTGCCCTGTCTTTCCAAAAGTGGCTCATATAGATTTTCTTTTCAAATGGATTGTAATAGGACTGAACGCCATATTCCACTTCTACCGCTTCACTCTTGGTGAGTGTTTTGGCCAAATCAGTGAGCATCATAAATAAAAACGAATCTATTGTGCTGTCGTTAAATTTGATAAATTTCATCGCAGCTCCCTCATTCAAACAGAGTTTCTGCGATATTTCGAACGGCCGCCTTTTCCCGGTCATCATCAAGCTTCTCTACAATTCCCCGCTCAATGGCACGACGCGGCGGAATATAAGCGGCTAAATCACATGTATCAATTAACGCTCTAATGGATGCCGCTTCTTCAGACACCTGTCCATTATTGGCCTGAACGATCAGGTCAGAGGAAAGCGTGATAAACCGGTCAATCAATTTCTCATCTTGCAGGGCTGACTGAGACATGAGAACTTGTTTTAGCAGCTCGCCTTTAATATAAGGCACATCAATGATGACAAAACGGTTTTTCAATGCTTCATTCAGCGGAACAGTACCGACATAGCCTTCATTGATGGCTGCAATGACTCCGAAGCCTTCTTTAGCCCGAATGACCTCGCCTGTAAACGGATTTGTCATCATTTTTCTGTAATCTAATACACCGTTTAAAATGGGCAGTGTTTCCGGCTTTGCCATATTGATTTCATCTATATAAAGAAAATGGCCTTCTTTCATGGCTTTTGTGACAGGCCCTGAAACAAACTCGATCGTCGCCTGGCCAGATTGATTTTCAATCGTTTTATAGCCGACCAAGGCTTCTGCGTCCAAGTCAACTGAACAGTTGACACTGTGCATCGGTTTATGAAAATAGCTGGACAATGTTTCTGCCAGCTTTGTTTTTCCTGAGCCTGTAGGCCCTTTCAGCAGGACATTTTTTCCCATGGCTAATGCGATAATGGTGTCGAATAAAATCGCTTCATCGTCCGCCTCATAGCCTGATGTCCCGATGAGCGACTGAAACTCTGGGGAAATCGGCTGATCTTTATATGATAATAGCTTTTGTTGTATATCTTCCGGCAATGTTAAGTGCTGTAATTGAGTTGTCATAGACAGGTTCCCTTTCCTATTCGTATTCCATTAACGAGTATACTAAAAAAGCCCCTGTATGCTCAATACAAAAGGGCTTGGATGATATTACTGCTTCTCGTTATTGCCGGAAAGGGCTCCGCAGACGATACGCGCACCTGAATTGCCGCTTGGATTTGTCAAATAATCGTCGGCATGCTCATGAATAATAAACGCACTTCCGTCCTGGTCGAGAATATTTAGTTTACTTCCTTTTTTCAGTGAAGTGTCCGGCGCATTCATAATGACATCTACTTTTCCATCAGCACCGACTTCAAGGTTCGGCAGATCTCCGGCATGATGCCCCATCGGATTATTGAAGCCATGTTCTTTGTTCAGCGGATTAAAGTGGCCTCCCGCTGATTCAAAATCCGGCCTGACACATGAACCTTTCTCATGGATATGAAAACCGAGAGAAGCGCCGGGGCGCAGGCTGTTTGCGGAAATATGAATGTCGAGTCCTTCGTCTTCTGATTCTTTGATTTCTATAAAACCGACTGCTTTGCCTTCACGATTAACCAGCTGGACATGATGACCAAACGCTGACGTTTCAATCACTTCTTTTTCCGGTACCCGCTTAGGAGGGTCATGAGTTTTTTTTTGTCCGCATCCCGCAACTCCCAGTGCCGTCACCATCATCAACAGCAAGAGACGGTACATACTGTCTCCCCCTTGTTTTTTCTAACAGTGTGGTCAATCATTTTCTGATATAAACAAAAAAGCCTATAAAAAGGCTTTTTGTCATACTCATTTTTAAAAATAGCTTCTTGCGCCCAAGTAGCGCTGTTTCCAATATGAATTGCTGAGATTGGAAATGTCGACGCCTGATGAGCTTGCATGAATAAAGTCTCCGCCGCCTAGATAAATCCCCATGTGAGACGGGCCAGATTTATATGTGGTAAAGAAGACAAAGTCTCCGACTGACGGCTGGCTGACTTTTTGCATGACATTCCAATATCCTGCCGTACTCAATCTCGATATCGATGATACATTATTAATGAGGTAATAAATGAAGCCGCTGCAATCAAAACCTGCAGGCGTGTTTCCACCCCAGCGGTATGGCACCCCGACATATTTTTTCGCTTCTGTTATCATTCTGTCAATCTTCGAACCTATTTGAATGTTTGATCCTGAGTTGTCTTTTGGCTTTGTTTGATTTGAATTGTTAGACTTTGTTGTTCCCGAGATGGTCAGAACCTGTCCAATTTGCAAGACATCAGATGACAAATTGTTTTTATCGCGGATACTTTGCACAGTGACTCCGAGCTGATTCGCGATTTTCCACAGCGAATCGCCTGCTTTTACCTTATATGTACTTGTTTTTGAGGAATTGGAGTTTGACGGCTTCTTGGAACCGCTGTTTCCGCTCTTAGGTGAACTGTTCCCTTTTATTTTGAGTACCTGCTTAGGGTAAAGGGTATCTGATGTTAAGCCATTTAAGGTTTTCAATTCAGCTACAGTCATATTTAAGCTGTTTGCGATTTTCCACAGTGAGTCACCAAGCTTAACCGTATATGTACTTTTCGAAGAGCCTGAAGAATTGGAACCGCTGTTTTTCTTCGATCCGTTTGAGCCGCTTGAACTGCTTGTCCCTTTGATCTTAAGCTTTTGCCCGGGACGAATCAGGTCGCTGGTCAGGCTGTTTAAGCTTTTAAGCTCAGAAACACTCATTTTATGATTTTTAGCAATCATCCATAGCGAATCACCATATGCAACTGTGTATGTTGATGTTTTGCTTGAGCTTGATGAGGATGTCGTGTTTTTTTTGCTGCTTTCAGGAATTTTAAGGCTTTGTCCGACATAAAGCACTGTTGATTTCAATTTGTTTTCGGATTTCAAAGCTGATATTGTCGTATCATATTGACGGGAAAGCTTCCAAAGAGAGTCACCGCTTTTTACTTTTATCGTTTTTGCTTCCACGGGGGCTGCGGCCATCGATGACCCGACAACTGCGGAAACAGCCAAGCCGGCTACAATCTTTTTTTTCATTCATTCAACCTCCTAAACTGTTTATAGCACAAAAACAGTTAGTATTTTGTTTCCAAAAATGGCACACATCAGTTTTATCGTCACTTTTTCAGCAAGTTACATCCTTTTCAAACATTTGGCTGCGATTTCAGCATCTTTCGACCTTTAAACCTTCAAATAAACACCTAACATTTTACATAAGCTGCATATGTTTTTCGAAAGTCTAAGGAACTAATTAAGCGGGGGTAAAAATGATGGTTTTCTATTGATGAATGGAGCAGATTTTCCTCCTTTCTTGTCTGTTTTTCTAATCAATTCTCTATCGATGTGTCAAATCCCTTCCTCTGCTTTCTTACGAAAATGCCAAAATGCCTGTTCTTTTGATAAGAACAGGCATTTATATTATGCGTTGGCTGATTGAGTTTTGAGTTTCACAACTTCTAGAATGCTGTCGGCCGCTTTTTTAGAGCCGCCTGCCGCTTTCAATGATTGTCCAATGTCTTTCGCCTTTTTAGCATACACAGGATTGTTCATCACTTCTTGAATCGTTTCTTTCAGAAGGCTTTCAGATAATTGTTCTTTTTTCAGCACTTTTCCTGCGCCTATTTTTTCCACTTGATTTCCTACAGCAAATTGGTCAGCTCCCATCGGAATGACTACCAGCGGGGTTTCAAAATACAAACCTTCACTTGTGCTGTTCATTCCCCCATGTGTTACAAATAAACTGGCTCTTTTCAGGATCTCAAGCTGAGGGACATACGGGCGTACAATGAAATTCTCCGGAATGTCGTTTAACTCATTTGCTTTAATATGTTTGCCTATGGAAAGCACAACTTTACCATCAAAGTCTTTACATACCTCGAGACATTGATTAAAAAACTGTTTTTGATTGTTAAAAATGGTCCCCATTGAAATAAACAGCACGTTTTCATTGTCAATCTGATCAAATGGGAAATCATTGTTCCCGGCTCTTTCTGTAATGGAAGGGCCGACAAATACATATCGATCGCCGAATTGCTCAGCCATTGGCTGAAATTCCCTTGATGTGAAGACAATTGTCAAGTCCCCATCTGAAGAAAAAACGTCAAAAGGCTTCTTGATCTCTGTTTGAAAATCAGCATTTAATGTTTCTACAAGCTGCTGGTATGATTCATAATGAGGCGATTCTTCAATTGACCCTTTCATGTAAGAACCCATCATTTCCTTTAGAAATTCCTCATTCATTGCAAAGGTAGTACACAATGAAAATCTCGGCAGCTTCAGCAAGTTGGCAATGATTTTACCGGCCAGTAAATGGTGATCATATATGACATAATCATACGATTCATGTTTGACTTCATCATAAATATGAGTCGCAATATCCTTACAGCCTTTCAAAAAGGCGCAGATCATTTCTGTGAAATCTCTTTCTTCATCTCCTGTTGCGTTTTTTCCGAAGTAATCTTCTCGAAAATCACGATACTCACGAAACTCAATATCAAGAGCTGCAATTTTTTCTTTGTATTCCTTCACTGCGTAGTAAGTAATATGTTCTCCCCGTGATTTCAGCTCCTTCATTACACCGATAGACGGATTAATATGCCCTTCACCGGGAAAACCGATCATTAATACATTAGCCATGCGGCAGCACCCTTCCTTTAAAATTTATGTAATATTTTATACGGTACTACAAATACAAAATCAGGTAAAGTATTTAACTTAATTAATATTCATGTAATATAACTTTTCTACCAGTTTATATTTCCCGCCTTCAAGACAAAAAGCATTCAGCTTAAAGTGAATGCTTTAAAAAAGACCCGAATTCATTTTGTCTCATGATAGGATTCCTAATCAGGCCCTTTTATTTATTTTTACGTTCTTGGCGAAATTAACGGATATAATACACCATCTTTGGCAAACGACATCTTCCCTGTCTCCTCTGAAACAACGAGCACAAGCGCATCCGTATACCCCGACATACCAAGAGCCGCGCGATGCCTTGTTCCCAAATGGACATCCACTTCCTTTGTTGTCAGCGGGAGGACATTGGCTGCTGAGACAAGTTTATTTTCCCTCACCAATAAAGCGCCGTCATGTAGAGGATTTCCGGGGAAAAAGATGCTTTCAATTAATGATGCGCTGATTTCCGCATGCAGGGAGGTTCCTTTTTGAATAAAATGCTCAACAGGGTCCGCTCTTTCAATCACAATTAAAGCACCATGCTTATGCTCCGATAGGGCTTTAATCGCCTTGGCCAGTTCGATAAATGCCGGTGTAAATTGCTCAATGTATGTTTGCAAATAAAAGGATGATGCGATGCCCTGCATGTCCTGAAAAATGTGGCCCAATTCATCTAATTCACAAAGAAGGCACTGGTCTTTTTCGTGTAGCGTTTTCAAGATTAGCGACGCATCACCTAATATTTGCTCTAAATACACTTGTATTTTTCCCTTAAATGCATTTTCTGATATCTGTTCATAACGCATAGACCTCATCTCCTTTTCAAATTTCCAACTTTTCACGCATGCTAATCTTATTGATGCACATTCTATTGGTAAAGGAGGGATGTAAAGAATGGAAATCGAAAGAATCATTCAGTATGTTTGCACCTTTTTAGGCGTGATTTCGCTTTCTTTTATTTATGCCCAAATGTTTAGAAAAACGAAACCGACAAAAAAAGAATAGGTCCGGCGTTCATTGCTTTTTATACATAAAATGTTATAATTTCTCTCGTTATGAAAAAGAAACGGAGATCAATGTATGAAAGAAACTCGAAACGCCCGTCAAAAGATCAAACAGCTTTTGCACATTTTAATTCCGATATTAATTACCCAGGCAGGGCTTTCTCTTATGACCTTTTTAGATACGGTGATGTCAGGGAAAGTCAGCCCCGCTGATTTAGCTGGTGTCGCTATTGGCTCAAGCCTTTGGACACCTGTTTATACAGGACTTGCAGGTATATTAATGGCAGTCACCCCGATTGTCGCCCAGTTTTTAGGCGCTGAAAAAAAACAGCAAATTCCCTTTACTGTTTTACAAGCTGTATACGTGGCCGCGCTTCTTAGCATCGCCGTTTTAGCGATTGGATATGCTGTAGTTGACCTTATTCTTGGCCGATTAAATCTTGAAACTCATGTCCATCAGATTGCCAAACACTTTTTAGGCTTTTTATCGCTCGGAATTTTCCCTTTATTTGTTTACACTGTTTTGAGATCATTCATTGATTCATTAGGGAAAACGAGAGTCACAATGATGATTACACTCAGTTCTCTTCCGATCAATTTTGTATTGAATTACGTATTCATTTTCGGGAAATTCGGAATGCCGGCACTTGGCGGCGTCGGCGCCGGGCTAGCGTCCGCGCTTACATATTGGTGTATCTGCATCATCAGTTTTTTCATTATTCTTAAATCCGCACCGTTTTCCGAATACGGGATTTTCCTTACAATGTATAAATTCTCTTGGAAAGCATGCAAAAATATGCTCAAAATCGGGCTGCCTATTGGGTTCGCCGTGTTTTTTGAAACGAGCATTTTCGCAGCTGTCACGCTTCTGATGAGCCATTTTAATACAGTGACTATCGCGTCCCACCAGGCAGCCATGAACTTTGCTTCACTTTTATATATGCTGCCGCTCAGCGTGTCCATGGCATTAACAATTGTTGTCGGTTTTGAAGCCGGTGCAGCCCGTTTTAAGGATGCGCGCTCATATAGCTTGATCGGCATCATGATGGCGATCGGTTTTTCTTTGTTGACAGCAGCCTGTATCCTTTTATTCAGAGAGCAAATTGCCGGCATGTACACTTCTGACCCCGATGTGCTCCTGCTGACACAGCACTTTTTAATTTATGCCCTGTTTTTTCAGCTTTCTGATGCTGTTGCAGCACCGATCCAGGGAGCGCTCCGAGGGTACAAAGATGTGAACTATACGCTTGCGGCCGCATTTGTCTCTTATTGGGTCATTGGCCTTCCGGTCGGTTATGCGGTCGGTACGTTTACAAGCCTCGGCGCGTTTGGCTATTGGATCGGATTAATTACAGGACTCGCCGCAGGAGCAGTTGGACTGTTTTTCAGGCTGGCTAAACTGCAAAAACGTTATTCGCAAAAACAATACATTTAAAAGAGGTGATCAATCATGGCAAAAAATAAGAAATTATACGAATATCTTTCTCAGCATGCGGAGACGATCAGTTCAACATGGTACGAAACAATCGAGGAGACTGATCCGAATTCCATTTATGCATCAACAGACCCTGCTGTCATTCACAATTTAAAGAGCCAGAATCTCGCCTTCAACTATAAGATAAACCGTATTTTTATAGATGATGAGGAGGTATACCTGCCTATACTGAAAGAATGGGCTTTTGAAGTGACACAGGATCAAGAGCATTTAAAGACTCCTATCCACTATATTATCCGGGAGTTTGTTAGAGTGAGAGATTTATATGTTTCCTATGTGAAAGAATTTGTCCATCACAATCAGGACACTGTGAAAGGCGAAGAAGCCGAAGATTTGTATCACTCCCTTATAAAAGCGTTCGATCTTGTGATTCATATTTTTATAGAAGAAATGTACAAAAACACAAGCCTTCAGCTTCAAGCTCAAAAAGATATGATTACTGAATTAAGCGCACCGGTTATTGTGCTGTTTCACAGCGTCGGACTGCTGCCTTTAATCGGAGATATTGATACAGTACGCGCCAAACTTATTATGGAAAACACCCTGCATCAATGTGCGGAGAAAAAGGTGACACAGCTGTATATTGATTTGTCAGGAGTAGCTGTTATTGATACAATGGTTGCCCACCAGCTGTTCAGTCTGATTGAAGCGCTCCGTTTAATCGGCGTTTCATCCACATTGTCGGGAATCCGCCCGGAAATCGCGCAAACCGCGGTTCAGCTAGGCTTGTCTTTCGAAGATATTTCCTTGAGATCCACCCTCGCTTCGGCGATTGCATCTGACTTAAAATTAAAAAAGGTATAAGGCTTAAGGCCTTATACCTTTTTGATTAATCATTCCATTGATACGTCCAATATACTTCTTCTTCAAACCATGTTGCCATAACAGGTTCATTGTTTTTCAATTTTTCTTCAAGCTCTCTGAGCATGCCTTCTGTTTGAGTGCGGTGAGCTCTTAACGCATTCATCTTAATATCAGCTACTTCTTTGATATCAATTACGACATCAGCTTCGCCAAGAACCTCTTCTCTGTTGCGTGTAATAGCCATGCAGAGCGTGCGCGGACGGTCTTCTTTCTTTTTACGGTACAATGCACGAATAACCGCTTCCCCGCATGCATCATGGTCGGGGTGCACACCGTGTCCAGGATAAAATGTGACAATTAAACTTGGTTTTACATCATCTATGATCTCTTCCATGATATCAGCTAAATACTCATCGTCTTCAAATTCGAGCGTTTTGTCACGGAGCCCCAGCATCCGAAGATCATTGATATCCATTTCTTTGCAAGCGTTAATGAGCTCTTGTTTTCTTAGCAGCGGCAATGTTTCCCGATTCGCGAAAAATGGATCGCCCATATTTCTGCCCATTTCACCTAAAGTGGCACAGGCGTACGTAACGGGTATGTCTTTTTTTCTGTTTAAGGCAATCAGGCCTGCCACTCCGTATGATTCGTCATCAGGGTGAGGCAGGATTACAAGTACGTGTTCTTTCATTATTTTTCACCCTTTTCTTTAAACTGTGAACGGTTTTTCACTGATTTGTAGAGAAATAGCCAGTTTACCGCCCGGCAGGTGTCCCGCCATTAATAAACGGTTATCTTCATCTATCGTGTATTCAGTCAAGCCTTCAGCATAAATCCAGCCTTCTTCTGTTTTTAAGCCAACACGGTAAGGTCCGCTTCCTTTGATTTTTGCCTGATGATAGGTGACTTTTGCATTGCGGATATATGCAACAACCGTCATGTTTTTTTCATTTAAGTGCGCTGAATAAGAACCGGTTGTGGTTTCCAAATGGATATATACAGGGCGGTCCGCATATCGTTCTAAAGATGCTTGCACATCTTCCTTTATGATTGCTTTCATGATTGCTCCCCTCTTTCTTCT
Organism: Bacillus sp. VA13; assembly: GCF_055710085.1. Lineage (NCBI taxonomy): Bacteria > Bacillati > Bacillota > Bacilli > Caryophanales > Bacillaceae > Bacillus > Bacillus sp. VA13. The sequence continues at coordinate 582,299 of NZ_JBVQPP010000001.1, forward strand.
TTTAAATGCTCTGCACGTTCTGTATGTAATTTGACCAGCTGATATTTCACAGCCGGTTCGAGCTGTGAATTCACAATGCGCTGAATCGCGGCAAAATATTTTTCCAGCATCGGTTTCCGGAGTCTCGGATGTGTTCGTTTATCCAAGAGCTCAAGATCAATCGCCTCTGCTACCGCTTCTGCGTCATCACTAGTGAGAGATCTGTTGTTCCAAAGTGAAGCGTAGGCTTTCACTATCTCTTTATCATTGTCCATCGTCTTGCTCCTTTATGTCTTACATACATGAAATGATTATACATAATATATGCTTCAGCTGAAAAGCCAAAGGCCTCAATGGCTTTTTGACGCCCGTTTCCACTTTACTTGTGAAAACGTAAACAACAGCAGCGCAGCCCATATACAGCTGAATGTAAAAGCCTTCGAGCTTGAAAATGGCTCATGGTAAACAAACAGCCCGATCAGCAAGGTAATGGTCGGTGCAATATATTGCAAGATTCCGACTTGATACAGCGGCAGCCTTTTCGCCCCTTCCGCAAACAATAATAGCGGCAAAGCCGTAAACACACCAGCAAAAAAGAGAAGCATCCACGTGCCCCCGCTTTCTGCACCAGCTTGCTGAACATGGCCGCTTAGCAGCAAATACCCCAATGCAATCGGCATAATCATGAATGTTTCCAGCGTTAAACCGATGGCGCTCGGCAGACTTGTTCTTTTTTTGCTTAACCCGTACAGACCGAAGCTGAATGCGAGCAGAAGCGCAACATACGGAATGGAGCCGTACTGGAACGCTGAGATGATGACGCCGGCCGCAGCAATCGAAACCGCCACCAGTTGCAGGCGATTCAGTTTTTCCTTTAAAAATAAAATTCCAAGGAGCACTGACACAAGCGGGTTAATGTAATAGCCAAGACTAGCCTCAAGCAAAAATCCATGGTTGACAGCCCATATGTATACAAACCAGTTAATCGAAATCAGGATAGAAGCGAGAAATAAAGAAAGGATGCCTCCGTTTTTTTTCAAAGAGCGCAGCTCCTGCCACCCTGTTTTCCATTGCCGCAAGAAAAAAAGCACGATACACATAAAAACAAAAGACCATATAATACGGTGAGCCAAAATATCAAGAGCCGGCAGCTGTTCGAGAAGCTTCCAATAGAGCGGAAACAGCCCCCACATGATAAAGGAAACGGCTGTATAAAGAACGCCTTTTTTCGTTTCTGAATATTGCATGTAAATCCCTGCCTTTCTTTAGAGCATCTTATATTATATCACGTGAAAGATCTGCCGGGCATATACTATTTTGTCCATGAAGAAAGGGTGTGACGACGATGTTTGAATGGAACAAGTACTTTCCTTTCCACAATCAATTTTCCAAGGAAGCATTAAAAAAAGCAGATCCAAAAGAAGTTGAAACATATGTAAATCGTGTGATGGAAAGTGTGTTCGGCAGTGATTATGCAGCTCAATTTCCTTTCCGCGATCCCCTCCCAAAAAAAGAACAGCCCGCCAAACCGGATGCCAAACCTGATATTGATATATTCGAAACAGCAGACCATGTGTTTGTAAAGGTGCCAATCAGCGAAGGCCTGCTGGAACAGGTGAGAATCAAACACACATCTCACGAATTATTGTTAGAAAACTTTCCTAGTTCAGAGCATCCAAAAAAAGTAAACCTTCCTTGTTTAGTCAAACGCAAAGGAACAAAAGCCGTCTATAAGGATGGCCTTCTGGAAGTCATGTTTCAGAAGCAGCAAGACTACAATATGTCCGAGGTAGAAATCTTCCGATAAAAAACGGCCTGCACCGATGCAGGCCGTTTTTATTAATAGAAGCCGGGGTAACCCCCGTATGGCGCGCCGGCACCAAAACCGTACGGTGCGCCTCCGTATCCGTAAGGGCCAGGCGGATAAGCATAGGGACGAGGATAGTTAAACAGCGCACTCCCGAGAAAACCACCTAATAAACCACCGACTAAAGGAGCTCCAAACAAGAAAGGATTACGCGCCGGGTATCCGACTGGATCTGGGTTCCCGCGATAATACGAATGGTGAGGGTACATGATTTTTCCTCCTTTATGACTGCCTATACATAAGGTATTCAACAAGGAAGAAAAACGATTGGGCTATGAACTGAATCTATGGGTGTTACATCACAAGCCCGGCCAATAACACACAGCCGAGCCCGGTTACTGAGAGAACTGTTGTAAGCAGCGTCCAAGTTTGAAATGTTTCTTTCATGCTCAATCCGAAAAATTCCTTTACCATCCAAAATCCTGCATCATTTACATGACAAGCGATGACACTTCCCGCTCCGGTTGCCAGTACCATTAATGCCGGGTTTACACTGCCCGCCTGCATAAGCGGAGCTGCCATTCCCGCAGTGGTAAGCGCAGCCACGGTAGCAGAGCCCAAACACAGGCGCAGAACCGCAGCAATGATCCATGCAACCAGCAGCGGCGACATGTTTGTTTGACTGAAAAGATCAGCAACATAATCACCGACCCCGCCGTCAATCAGCACCTGTTTAAACGCCCCTCCCCCACCTATGATAAGCAGCATCATCGCGATTTGTGAAATTGATTCCGATAATGATTTGCTGATCTCCTTCATAGATATTTTACGCGCATATCCCATCGTATAGAGCGCAAGTATAAGCGAAATAAGCATTGCCGTTCCCGGTGTACCGATAAATTCTATGATATCTTTTTCTTTTGAATGTTCTTTCAATAATAAAGAAAAAACAGTCGCAATCGCCATAAAGATAACCGGAAATAAAGAAGTGGCAACACTGATTAAAAAGCCTGGTGTTTCATCCAGCTGAAATTCTTTCCGCGGCCCTAATGCTGATAAGTTTCCGCGTTTTTGATACGCACCGGGAAATTGCTTCATCGCAAATTTATTGAATAAAGGCCCGGCGATGACAGTCGTCGGAACAGCGATGATGATTCCCAAAAGCAGCACCTGGCCAATATGGGCGCCGTATGCAACTGAGATGGCAGTTGGCGCCGGGTGCGGGGGCAAAAATCCGTGGGTAACATTTAAGGCGGCTGCCATCGGGATTCCCAGATAGAGAAAAGGCATTTTTAATTCTTTTGCAATTGCATACACAATCGGAATCAACAGTACAAGACCGACTTCAAAAAACAAGGCAATGCCGATGATAAACGAGGCAATAACCACCGCCGCCTGTATTCGTTTCCTCCCGAATTTGTCAATCAGCGTAATGGCAATCCGATAGCCGCCCCCAGCGTCTGAGACAAGCCTCCCGAGCATCGCGCCAAGTCCAAACACTAAAGCTAAATGCCCCAGCTGCCCGCCGATTCCCGCTTCAATTGAAAGAACAATTTTATTGATATCCATCCCAAGTCCGATGGCTACTAAAAAAGAAACAACAATAAGTGAGACAAAGGTATTTAATTTTACTTTAATAATGAGAAATAACAGAATCAGCACTCCGACAGCAACAATTAAAATCGGCATGGTACCCCTCCACCAAATGTGTTTTAAAAATGAATATCATGACAATGTTTCGGCACTTTAAAAAGAAAACGCTTTCACCAATAACTAAAAAAACGTCTTGGTTATATAATTGTCATCTTTTGGTTAACTAGTATATTCATACTAATCTCCTAATCTAGGACTGTCAATTGTTTTATGAGTTTTTCTCGATTACCTATCGCCTGTCTAAATGTTTTTAGTTATATGTTGATTAACTTTTGGTTATGTGTTATGTTTTTTATCAAGTAAGCAGCCAATCTAAATCTATTTATTATCTGAAAGCAAATCACAATGTGAAAACAAACGGATTACAACTTCACAAGAGGAGGAATTCACATGCCATTATTACGTTTCGATTTAATTGAAGGCCGTGACGAAAAATCACTGCAATTGTTATTAGATACTGCCCACCAAGCAATGGTCGAAGCGTTTGGTGTTCCGGAAAGAGACCGTTATCAAATTGTCCATCAGCATCCGGAAAATGAGCTTATTATCCAGGATACAGGATTAGGGTTTCAAAGAAGCAAAGATCTAGTCATCATCAGTATGACAAGCAAAACAAGAACAGAAAGCCAAAAGGAAAAATTGTATGCCCTGCTGGCTGAAAAGCTAGAAGCAGAATGCGGTATTTCCCCAGAAGACCTAATGGTTTCCATTACCGAGAATGGTGACGCAGACTGGAGTTTCGGACTCGGTGAGGCGCAATTTTTGAATGGAAAACTATAAAATAATGAAACATAGTAAAAGAGAGAGCTTCAGCAGAGGCTCTCTCTTTTATTCTCTCATTTCTTTTTGACAAAAGCGGAAATCATCAGAACGAAAACAGCCAGCAAGACGAGGTATAACGGAGTGATCCAAATTTGGTGGATAGAGCCTAGATCTCCTTTTTTACATCCAGTTTCGATGCCAATGTAATTCCAATGGAAGCTGACCGGGTTTAAAAATAAAATTTCAGAATTCATTCTGACAAATATAAAAAGTCATGTAAACGGTATGAACCACCCCTTACATGACTTTATCATTGAAACAAAGGCTCGTTCCCCGAGCCCTTTCCTTATTTCTCTTCTTCGCACACTGTGTCACCGGGCTCGCAAAATTGGTCGGCCCATGCCTGCATCTCTTGGAATACAGCTTGAAGCGCTGTTCCTTTTTCAGTCAGCGTGTAGATGACTTTGACCGGCGTTTCAGGGAGAACCTGCCGTTCGACGATCTCGTTTTGTTCAAGCTCCTTAAGGCGCTCTGCGAGCATTTTTTGGCTGATCATCGGAATTGTTTCCGTTATCTCTTTAAACCGTTTCGGCCCATCCATAAGCACATGGATGATCAGACCGTTCCATCGTTTTCCCAACAATGAGAAAGCGGATTCCATTTTAGGGCACATTGTATTTCCCACAAGTCCTCATCCCTTCATCTATTGATTGACATGTATTCAATGATCCATTACAATAATCTTTCAAGTTACATTTAGTAAGCTTCTAACTTTTCTATTATCATACCACGTTTATCCGAAGGAGGAAACACTATGACGAATACTCTGGATGTTTTGAAAGCACGTGCATCTGTAAAGGAATATGATACAAATGCCCCGATCTCTAAAGAGGAGCTTACCGAGCTATTGGACCTTGCCGTTAAAGCGCCTTCAGCTTGGAACCTTCAGCATTGGCATTTCACTGTATTTCACAGCGATGAATCAAAAGCAACGCTTCTTCCTATAGCGTATAATCAAAAACAAATCGTTGAGTCTTCTGCTGTTGTTGCCATTTTAGGCGATTTAAAAGCAAATGAAAACGGTGAAGAAGTTTACGCTGAATTAGCAAGCCAAGGCTATATTACAGATGAAATCAAACAAACATTGCTCGGCCAAATCAACGGTGCCTACCAAAGCGAGCAATTCGCACGTGATTCCGCTTTCTTAAATGCTTCTTTAGCAGCTATGCAGCTTATGATTGCCGCAAAAGCAAAAGGTTATGACACTTGCGCAATCGGCGGATTTAACAAAGAGCAGTTCCAAAAGCAATTTGATATCAGTGAGCGCTATGTACCGGTTATGCTTATTTCAATCGGAAAAGCAGTGAAACCTGCTCATCAAAGCAATCGCTTACCGCTTTCAAAAGTGTCAACTTGGCTGTAAGGATATGAAAAAACCTTAGTCCGAAATACGGACTAAGGTTTTTTTAAACAATCGCATCTTTGTACCATTCACGAGCCTGTTCAGCTTCATGCTGAGTCAGCTGATGGCCCCCATCCTGCCAGTAAACGGAGGCTGATGCTCCGTTGTCACGTAAATAGCGGTGAAGCTCTTCTGATTCTTCCTTCGTGCAGAGAGGGTCGTATTTCCCGGCACCGATAAAAACAGGGAGTCCCGTCATATCAGGCAGCTTGATACCGCGAATCGGAACCATCGGATGATGCAGAATAGCCCCTTTTAAAACATCTTTATAATGGAAAAGAAGGCTTGCCGCAATATTTGCGCCGTTTGAATAACCGACCACAATCACTCGGCCGCGGTCAAATTGATGCGTTTCTGCAGCCTCATCGATAAAATTTTTCAATTCCCTTGTGCGCTCCACGAGGTCCTTTTCATCAAAGACACCTTCACTCAGGCGTTTGAAAAATCGCGGCATTCCATTTTCAAGCACCGATCCTCTAACACCAAGCAAATGGGCATGAGGGTCTATAAACCGTCCTAATGAAAGCAGATCGTGTTCATTTCCGCCAGTGCCATGTAACAGCAAAAGCACATTGTCAGAAGTCCCTTTTTCATAAATATACTTCATTGTAAAATCCCCTTTCTAAAGTTCAGGCAAAATGTCTGTAATTTGTTGTCTATGTTTCTCCAGCCACTCAGGCAGTTTTAATGAGGTTCCCAGCTCATCAAACGTTTCATCTGTCATAAAGCCAGGTTCATCTGTGGCGATTTCAAATAAGATACCGCCTCTTTCCCTGAAATAAATGGATGTAAAGTATTCTCTGTCAAGGATTTCTGACGAAGGAAGATGGTTTTCCGCAATAATCGGCAGCCAATTCGCCTGTTCCTCTTTTGTTGTCCGAAACGCTACATGGTGTACCGTGCCATAACCTCCTACCCCTCTTTTTTCAGGGTGTAGATGCACGTCAATGACGCCACCAATAGTCGCTGAGGATGTCAATCTGACAATCTGGCCTTCTTCCGCCGCTTTGGTGTATCCAAAGCTTTCCGTTAACAATTGAATGGTCGCCTGCGGGTCATAGGAATACAGCAGCACGCCTTTCATTCCCGTAATCGCTTCATATTGTGAAATGCCGTCAGGCGTCCACTCGCTTTTCCCGCTTTTCGCATCCTCCATAATCGCTAGCGGAAGGTCTTCCGTATCATCAAAAATAAGACCCTTTTCACCGAATAACGTTTTCTCCTCTAAGTTCAACCCGTTTTTCTCAAGACGTTCCTTCCAAAAAGACAGGGAGCCCTTAGGAACTGAAAAGTACACCCGGCCCGCTTGGCCTTTGCCTACCGTTCCCTGTCCGCTTCCTTGGAACGGAAAAAAGGTCATAATTGTACCGGGATCTCCATTTTGATTCCCGAAGTAAAAATGATACGTTCCGGGATCATCAAAGTTTACTGTTTTTTTAACAAGCCGCAGCCCGAGCACTTCTGTATAAAATCGCAAGTTTTCTTGCGGATCTCTGGCAAATGCTGTGACATGGTGCAATCCTTCTGTTTTCATTTTCCCACTCCTATTTATCTCGATTTCAAGATATTTATTATTTTAAACCTTTATTGAAGAGGATGCAAACCATGTGTTTTGATTAAATAATTGAAAAAATCATTTTTTTCTAATAATTATCTTGTGATCTTTTCTTACAACTGCTATTATAGTGAGCATTATCATGATTCAGGAGGAAAGTAAATGGTTAAAAAAGCACTTATTGTTATTCTCATTCTTTTGCCATTCGTTCAACTTGCGCTATTGCCGCTTGTGAATCGAATTGAACCGATTATTTTCGGCCTTCCGTTTTTCCACTTTTGGCTGCTGCTGTGGATTATCATTACGCCGTTATGCTCGTTTGGCATTTACCAGATGCAAAAAAAAGATGGAGGACTTGAATAATGCAAGGGAATCTGACTGCACTTCTCATTACAGCTATTATCGTTTTAACCGTTGTCTGTATCGGGTTTCTCGCTGGAAGAGACAAATCCTCACGCACTTCGGTGGAAGAATGGTCTGTCGGCGGCAGACGCTTCGGCGGTCTTCTCGTCTGGTTTTTAGTAGGCGCCGACCTCTATACGGCCTATACTTTCTTAGGGTTAACCAGTACTGCTTTTACAGGCGGAAGTGTTGCATTTTTCGCCATTCCTTATTCTGTCTTGGCCTACTTTATCGCCTACTTCTTCCTGCCGAAACTTTGGAAAGTTGCGAAAATTCACAAATTAACAACACTCGCAGATTACGCACGGGAACGTTTTGACAGTAAGCTTTTAGCAAGCCTTGTTGCCATCGTCGGTGTGCTCATGCTTATTCCGTACATATGCCTTCAGCTGAGCGGCATTCAAGATACGCTCCAAGTTGCCGGCACCGGGTATATTAACGTAAAATTCGTTGTCATCATCTCATTTATTCTTGTTGCTCTTTACACGTTTTTCAGCGGGATTAAAGGGCCTACCTTTACAGCCATCATTAAAGACATTTTAGTATGGGTTATTATGCTGTTTATGGTGGTGTCCCTCCCTCTCATTCATTTTAACGGCTGGACACCAATGATTGACACGTTAGTGAAGGAAGCGCCGCAAATGCTGACGATACCGGCAGAAGGGCCAAAAGGCATTCCTTGGTTTATCACAGCATCTATTGTTTCCGCCCTGGCGCTTTTTATGTGGGCACATGCCGCTACAGGAGTTTTCACAGCGAAAAGCGCCGATGCAGTAAGAAAAAACAGCATGTTTTTGCCGCTTTATAACATTGTGTTAATTTTGGTCATTTTTCTTGGCTTTATCGCCTTTCTTGTCCTGCCGGAAGATACAAACCCAAGACTGGCGCTGCTGCATTTGATTCAAACATCATACGGCGGCGTGGCACAAGGTTTTGCATATGCCACGATCGCTCTTGCTTCTTTGATTCCTTGTTCCATCATGGCAATCGGGGCATCAAATTTGTTCGCCAATAACTTGTACCGCGATTTGATTCATCCGAATGTGTCTCAAAGCAAGCTGACCCTTATCACACGTTCAATGGTGTTTGTTGTCATCGGCCTTGCGCTTCTGTTTGGAATGCTGTTCCCGACTGCCTTAGTGACACTTCAGCTATTAGGTGTATCAGGCATGGTGCAAATCTTCCCGGCAATTGCTGTCAGCCTATTCTGGAAGCATCAAACGAAAGAAGCGACGGTTATCGGATTATTAGTCGGCCTTGCAGTAACGTTTATTGTGTATACCACTCAATCCGCACATGGCATTTATGAAGGGTTCTGGGGATTGGCTGCCAACATCATCGCTGTGGTTATTCTGAATCCGCTGTTCGTCAAGAAGGCAGGATCCAATCCTGTCATTGAAGGTTTATTTGGTAAAAAACAAGACACTGACCCGAATCAAAAGGGTGCATAAAAAAACCATACGCGGTAGCCGCGTATGGTTTTTTTACATTTCTTTTTTCAGTGTGTCAATTGCCTTTTCCATTTGCGTATCATTATTTGCGAGCTTCTTTTGAAGTTCTGTCATTAATTTCGTTGTTGTATCACCAGTCAGTACACCTGTTTCTTTCAGCTTCTCTTTTTTCTGGAACTGTTTAACCACAGATACAAAATCCTGGTCATACGTACTGTTAACCTTTACCTTGTAGCCAAGTGCTTTGAGCATTTTCTGAGCTACTTTGACGTTTGTGCCTGAATCACCTGATTTGTACGTTTTATCCGCGTCCAAATACGGCAGCTTCGCGTAATCAGGCAGCTCTGCTTTCACTTGAGGCTTGATGCCTTTTTTGTGAATCCATTCACCGTCGGCAGTCAGCCATTTGGCGACTGTCAGTTTGACGGTAGAGCCATCATCATATTCTTTTGCTGTTTGAACCGTGCCTTTGCCAAATGTCGTTTCGCCGATTAACGGTATGCCTGACGATTCATGAAGGGCAGCGGCCATAATTTCCGCGGCGCTAGCTGTGCCGTCATTTACTAAAACAACAGTCGGCTTGGTCACTTTTCGATCTTTTTCGGCCTTCATGACTTCTTTTGAACCGTTTTTGTATTCAACCTGCATGATGTTTTTCCCTTTATCAATAAACAGGTTGCTCATCGTAATCGCCTGGTCCATTAAGCCGCCCGGGTTGCCCCTCAAGTCTAAAATATAGCCTTTGGCGCCTTTTTTCTCTAAACTGTCAATCGCATCTGTCAGCTCTTTAGCAGTTGTTTCAGAGAAAGAAGTGATTTGGATTTCCCCGATGTTGTTGTCTTTCATCTCGGAATAGACGGTTTCTACAGGAATGGTATCGCGCTTAATGGAAAGATCGATATTTCCAACTCCCGCTCTGTTCAGCTCAAGCTTCACTTTTGTGCCCTTTTTGCCTCGGATTAAAGCGACGGCTTCATTTACATTCATGCCTTTAACGCTTTTTCCGTTCACCTTTAGGATTTGGTCCTTCGGTTTGATTCCAGCTTTTTCAGCAGGTGAACCTTTAATTGGCGACACAATAAGGATTTCTCCGTCTTTCTCCTCTACTTGGGCTCCGATTCCTTCAAAGGATGCAGAAATCGTCTCGTCGAATGATTTTGCTGCCTCTTGATCCATATATGTGGAATACGGATCATCCAGAGATTGAATCATTCCTTTAATTGCTCCGTCTACTAATTTGTCATCATCTGTTTTTTGGTAATAATCACTTTTGATTTGCTCATACGCTTTATTTAATTTGTCGAACTTGCTGTCTCCCATGCTTGCTGATGTTTGGCCTAGGATGCTGGAATTGCCCGTAATAAATAAAGTAAGCGCCGAAGCGACAACCGCAGTGATCAGCACAATAAAAAACAGTTTTAATTGCCGTTTCAATTAAACACCACCTTTTTCTTCTTACAATATTATCATGGACGAATACTTATTCGTCAACTCGGAGCAGAAATGAAAGAGAAACGCCCTTCTTTCGCTTTTCATAAACCTATGTCTCTATACGACATATGATAAAGAAAAAGGAGGATTTGATATTGAGCCGATATTTAGAAATGCTGTCCTTATTCGGTGTCGCAGGAGCACATCCAGGTGGGCTCGCTTTTTCAAAAGCGGTCTTGCAAAAGGCTGCGCCCTCCCCGAATCAGCCGATTCTTGATGCCGGATGCGGAACAGGCCAAACTGCGGCTTATTTAGGACATTTGCTGTATCCTGTAACAGTCGTTGATAAAGACCCTATCATGCTTGAGAAAGCAATAAAAAGATTTGCAAATGAAGGGCTTGCCATCCCTGCATATCAGGCGGAGCTGGAACACCTCCCGTTTTCTTCTGAGTCCTTTTCCTGCGTCCTGTCAGAATCGGTCCTCAGTTTTTCCCATCTGACATCCTCACTTCAAGAAATTTCAAGAGTATTGAAGCCCGGCGGGATGCTGATTGGTATAGAAGCAGCTTTAAAAAAACCGATGCCCCCCGCAGAAAAACAGCAAATGATGGATTTCTACGGCTTTACTTGTTTACATGAAGAAACCGAGTGGCATAAAACCCTGAAGTCTTATGGCTTTCAAAGTACTAAAGCGATAACACTACTTCCGGATGACATGGAATTTGAGCCAACGACAGAAATGGATTTATCGCAAACGATTGCTCCTATTTATTACGATACGCTTCAAACACATTATGAACTCATGCAGATATATAGTGAGTATATGGGTCATTGTATCTTTATCGCGTATAAGTAAAACGGCGTATCGCCCCCTGTTTTCGTCCAACCTTTTTTCCCTATCTATCATATGCTGATAGAAAGTCAGTTTAGGAGGGAAACAATATTGGAGAGATATTACCATCTTTGCCGAAACCATCAAGGTAAAGTCGTCAGAATTACAGAGAGAGGCGGAAGAGTTCACGTCGGCAGAATTACCCGTGTCACAAGAGACAAAGTTTATATAGCTCCGACCGGCGCAGGGCCAAGAGGCTTCGGTTACGGATATTGGGGCGGTTATTGGGGATATGGAGCAGCTTACGGTATTTCCCTCGGTTTAATTGCAGGAGTGGCTCTGGCTGGTTTATTCTTCTGGTAAGCGTAGAATAAATATCTGATCAATTGCTAGATTCACCAGACACAATGAAGCCCGCTTATCAATTGTAAGCGGGCTTTCTCTTTTAGATTTTCTTCACTTTTTCAAAGTATTCTTCGAGCGTTAAATCATTATCTTGCATGACCTTTGCGGCCTTTTTGCCTACATAACGCAGGTGCCATGGCTCATATTCATATTTCGTGATATCCTCTTTATTTTTCGGATAGCGAATGATAAAGCCATATTTATAAGCATTATCCTGTACCCATTTTCCGTCGGCCGTGCTTCCGAACGCTTCATTTAGCTCAAAGCCATTGCTCCGGCTCGAAATGTCCATCGCAAGGCCTGTTTGGTGCTCGCTTTCACCCGGGTAAGCGACCGCTTCCTTTGCCTTCTTTTCCCCTTTTAGGCTTACTTCATTGTCAAAAATGACTTTCTGTCTATCGTACGAACGGTACCCCGAGACAGCTGCCAATTCATAGCCTTCCTTTTTCGCAGCATCGAACATCGTTTTTAATGCGTCGGCCGCTTCCTTTCTGATGTAACGCTTTTGAATCTTTTCTTCAAAAGAAAACTCTACATCAGGTATGACTAGATCGCTAGGTTCATAGTTTCCGGGCAGTGCGTATTGTTTATTGACAAGCGCGAGTATATTTTCTGGATTTTGAATGGTTTCCAGACCGTCTACTTTTTTAGTTTCATTGAAATATTTGCTTTCCAATGAAAACTCACTGTCTTGAGTGTTTGTTTTTTTGCTGTCAGTTGTTTTTTGATCTGTTTGTTTTGTTTCTGCTGTGGTTTTCGTATCCTTTTGAGCATCTCCATTCGACATGCTGCAGCCGGCTCCGACTATTGCCGTTACACTCAGAGCAGCAGCCAGTGAGAACCATTTACCGGACTTTTTCATATTACATTACCTTCCTTTTATCAATCGTTTCCGTATTCACAAAGAAGAGGCTGCCGGCACCCAGCACGCCTCTTGATTTATTTTATTGTGATACGGAATGTAAAGCCACTTCTATCATATCATGAAAAGTAGTTTGACGCTCTTCCGCTGTTGTTTCTTCTCCTGTTAATACGTGATCACTCACGGTGAGGATTGACAGCGCTTTTCTTCCGTGCTTCGCTGCTAATGTATACAATGCAGTTGTTTCCATTTCAACGCCCAGCACACCGTATTTTGCAAGCTTTTCGATTTGCGAATCGTCGTTGTAGAACTGGTCAGCTGTAAATACGCTTCCTACCGCCACCGGGACGCCTTTATCTTTTGCAGCATCATAGGCATTTTTTAAAAGCTCGAAATCTGCGCAAGGCGCAAAATCAATGCTTCCGAAAGCGACTCTGTTCATTTGTGAATCAGTTGAGGAGGTCATCGCCAAAATGACGTCTCGCACTTTGACATCTTTACGGATAGCGCCGCAAGAACCTACTCTTATTAGATTTTGCACGTCATAGCTTTGAATTAATTCATTCACATAAATTGAAATAGACGGAACGCCCATTCCCGTGCCTTGCACGGAGATTTTTTTGCCTTTATATGTACCCGTAAATCCATACATGCCTCTGACTTCATTGTAGCATTCTACATTTTCAAGATACGTTTCAGCAATAAATTTTGCTCTGAGAGGATCTCCCGGCAAAAGCACTGTGTCCGCAATCTGTCCTTTTTCAGCACCTATATGTACACTCATCTCATATCCTCCTGTAAATCTAAATTATCATCCAGTCCGTTCATTTTACAACGAATGTCATGATGTGACAAACTTCAGCATTGATTATAAAGGAATCTGGCGAAAAAAGAAATGTTCCAAGGCCGTTTGGACTTCCTGAGAAAAACGGGATAATCGAGGTGTTTATTTGAAAACCTAACCGCAGGAAGGAGGGATGAGACATGGGTAAAAAACAGCGCAACCGGATCACCGGCCAAAAAAAGAACAATCATATACCTGCAAAAGATGTAATTGCAGCTGAAGAAGCACACGGGAAAGAGTATTCCGCGGCCAAACGCAAGCCTTAAACTGCAGAAAACTGCGGAAATCCGCAGTTTTCTTTTCGTTATGTCGTTTGTACAATTAGACGATTAATTTTCCTCCATCCGGCGGGAAGCAGCTTGTAATATGTTTTCCCTTTTCTGCCTTCATCAATCAAAATCACGTCCCCTGTGGCCATAAATCTCGCATCATAATCACTTGGAACGGTGTCAAATACATTAAATAAAGAGAATGCTCTTTTCAGTACGTCTTGATGATCGCTCCCGTTGAGTTCAGTTCGATAGACGGCTCTGTAGCCCTTTTTTTCGCCAAACCGGGGTGTCTGAAATATTGTCACGTCATAGGAACAAGACTTCTTTTTAAACACGGATAACATCATCAAGATCCCCTCCCTTTTATTTCTTTAACATATTGGCGTTTTTGTCACGTTTTCCTCTCTCTATTTTTGTCGAAACCGCTCCATCTTTTCGTCAAAACCTTTTACTAGGAAAAACAGCAGCAAACCAAGACTAAAGCCTCCTAACACGTCGGTTACAAAATGAACCCCAAGATAGACTCTGCTTATGCCGACCAAAACTGTAATTAAACCGGCTATGGTATATACTATTTTTTTATGTTTGGACAAAAATGGAAGGTGTTTCACTAAAAAGTAGGCAATGACAGGATAGACACAGGCAGCATTCATGGAATGGCCGCTCGGAAAGCTGAAGGATGATTCATGAACCAGTGGTGCAAAATCAGGCCTCACTCGTTCGATCCATTCTTTTAAGACTTTGTTTAACAGCCGATCCGCACCGAATACCAAGAGCATCCAAAGGCCGTCCCATGTTTTTCTGTAAAAAAACAGACCCGCTCCAATGATCACGATAAGAGGGAGCAGAATAGAAGAAGCACCAAGCTGTGTTATCCCTGTCATGACATCATTAAGCCATGGCTGACGGATCAAAACAGCTGCCTTGCTTATCGCTTCATCCGCTGATTGAACAGCATTTGTATGAATGGCCACAGCTAGAAAAAGAAAGAAAAGAAACAGACTAACGGGCTTGTACAACAATTTAACCACCTCGATTTTCACAGAAGTCATAGATCACGAATAATAAAACCGGAGCTGATCGCTCCGGTTTTAAACCTCAATCATCTTCATCCAGCTCTTCATCTATCATACATTTTTCTATCAAATAATCAAAGGTAATATCAGCGATTTCAAACAGCTCATCCTCACTCGGTATGTAGCCCCGTCTTGCAAGCTCTCTGTAAAAAAATTCAGCGATTTCTTCCGTATCAATCACAAGATCTATTTCTTTCATCTCCGTACCGCCTCCTTTTTTATGTTTTATGAAAAAACAGGCTGAATTATACCCGGTGTTCTAAACAATTCTTTCAGTCATATACATTGAATAAAAAAACTAGCCATGGGAGGCTGACACAATGATTGCTAAAATGATGGAAGCACTGGACGGAGAAAGATTTGATATCATAATGGAAAAAACGCTCAAAGGAATGACGCATGTGATGATTTGGGGCTGTCTGCCTTATTTTTTATATGTCTTGATCCGTATGTTCACAAACTAACTGAAATGCTCTTTTAAACTTTCCAGAACAAACATCATCATATCTTTATATTCTTCATCTCGAAACATTTCGTACAGAATTTTGTAATCATTATAAATATCCAGAAGTTCATCAACAATTGATACAGCAAGGATGTGAAGGGTATCTTGATCTTCATCATCACCTTCAAACTGAAGAAGAGCAGACGATGCGATATCTTCGCCGATCTCATGGCCAGTTTCTCCGACATAGTGGACAAACAAAAGCTGGTGGACAAACTGGTCCATTTCATATTTTCTCAGCACCAGTGTGAGATCCTCTTCCTCCGTTTCAAGCCACTCTCCATCCTTTAAACGGGTCAGCTCATAAATGATATCTTCCCAGCCATCTTCTAAATATCTCCAAATTTCTGTTCTGTGGCCGATAATGCGAAAGAGTTCTTTTCCATAATCTTTTACATAAACAACGTCCCCAATAAGGAATTCATACTCTATATCAAGCTTTTCCATGTCGACAATGACACCCTCATAATCTTTATAAAGCTGAATGGACGATTCAAAGTATAAGACTTCATTATGATTCACTTCATAAAGATAGTGTTTATCAATTTGGTGTACTTTTGTGATGGTGCCGACTGTTCCATACATAATGACGACTACGATATCCCCTACTTGGAATTTCGGTTTATTTTGCTTCATGGTGTCTCCCCCTCGCCGCAACATTTCTCATACGCTATCGTATGCCGGGTGACGCCAATTCGCATGGGCATGAAAACCAAAGGAAATATCCAATTATGGTATGGGTGAGGACATAAAAAAATCCGCAGTGATCTGCGGATGAAACAGCTATTATCTGCCGTGTACTTCAGCCTCGTATTGATCCCAAGCTTCATCAAACGTCGCCATCGTATGAAGATAATCAGTGTTCAGCTCCAAATATGAACTGATTTCATGGTAATCGGTTGAGGTTTTCGGGAAGCTGTGATCCTCATACGCCTGATTGGCAAATTCACTGATGTCGTCCTTCGGCTTCGGGTGTCTGTATTTCAATAAGTAATGATAAAAGGATTTCATGGGTTTCCCCTCCTGGTGTCTGTCTTTTGTTGTTCTATTATACAGTTCAAGTGTAAAATTACAACAAAAGAATAACGAAACATCATTCAGGAGAAGTCAAAATAGTTGCGTTTCAGAATCCTTTCTGTCTCCATGAGCTGCTGATATGTCAGGCTTTCAGGCAGTTTTTTTGTTTGAATCAAAAGCAGCTGATCCTCAATCTCCTTAATCGTGGCTTCCTCTTGATAGGTCATTCCGCAGGAAGCACACACCATGGCGGGGGTGTCTGTCAGTTCTATAGCTCTTGTTCCGTCAGGGAGCTCCCAGTACACCGTGTTCCTGCCGGATACCGCTTCAAGCTCGCCGCACCATTCGCATGCTTTCATGAAGAATCGCCTCCGATTTCAGCCTCTTTCTGTTTTTTCTGCTGTGCCAAAAATTTCTTTTCTTTTAGCTGGTCTCTTTTCTCACGCCGGTCTTTTAATGTTTCATGCTCCGGATTCGATGTGTAAGCCTCTCTCCTTTTGATTCTGGCTACATTTTCCGGTGTAAATGATACCTCTTTGTCAGCAAAAATAGCACTGAGCCCGATCGGCTCCTTTTTGTCAGCGATTTCAGGGAAAACGGACTCAAAATAGGCGTCGGCCTGGTTAGGGATATAATTCTCCGGTTCCGGATATGACGTAATCACACCTTCAAAATTTCTTAAGATGACTTTGTCAGGGCTTTGCGACAGTACATAGTTTGGCTGCAGGGCGATTTTCCCCCCGCCGCCTGGTGCGTCAACGACAAAGGTAGGAACCGCATAGCCTGAGGTATGGCCTCGCAGCCCTTCAATAATCTCCAAACCTTTGGAAACAGGAGCTCTGAAATGCCCAATGCCCTCTGACAGATCACATTGATAAATATAATACGGACGGACCCTGATTTTTACCAAGTCGTGCATGAGCTTTTTCATGATGGGAACGGAATCATTAATACCGGCTAACACGACGGCCTGATTTCCGACCGGCACTCCTGCGTTCACCAGTTTTTCACAGGCCTCAACTGATTCCTCTGTCATTTCGATGCTAGTGTTGAAATGGGTGTTGAGCCAGACCGGATGATATTTTTTCAAAATCTCGCATAGCTGATCGGTGATGCGCTGCGGAAAGACGACCGGCGCCCTTGTTCCGATTCTGATTACTTCCAGATGCGGAATGCTGCGCAGCTCTTTTAAAATGTATTCTAAAATTTGGTCATTGATTAGCAGTCCGTCACCGCCTGAAATTAAACAATCGCGGATTTCGGGTGTTTCCCGGATATAAGTAATTGCAGCATCAAGCTGTTTTTTAGGGACTCCCATTCCGATTTGTCCGGAAAAACGCCTTCTTGTGCAGTAGCGGCAGTACATGGAACATTGATTGGTGACAAGAAACAGCACACGGTCGGGATAGCGGTGTGTCAGGCCGGGTACCGGTGAATCTTCATCCTCATGGAGGGGGTCTTCCAGATCGTATTTTGTTTTGTGCATTTCTTCAGAAAGCGGTACAGACTGCATGCGGACCGGGCATCTCGGGTTATCGGGGTCCATTAAAGAAGCATAGTAAGGTGTAATATTTAAGGGGATCGTTTTGGTTGAGATTCTGACGCCTTCCTCTTCATCCTCGGTCAAATTGATGACTTTTTTCAAATCATCTAACGTTCTTACCGTATGTGTAAGCTGCCAAAGCCAATCGTTCCATTTCTCTTCCGGAACGTCCTTCCATAACTCTATCTCCTTCCAATGCCGTTTCGGTTTATACCATTTGCTTTCCAAATGAATTCCTCCTCGTGCATCATTTTGACTTACAGGTGCTTGCACCAAATATTCATGTTTTCAAGACCTTCCGCTATATAGCAATTATTGATCAGCCTTCCTCCGTACTGATAACCGGAATGGTACAACACAGCATTCATCCCAAAAGACGCAGCGCGGGCGAGAGAAAATACATGAAAGATATTCTCTTCAGCCATTTCTTTTTCTAATGCCTCGATTAAAAAGCTTGTCAGCGAATGGCCTCGATATTCCGGAAGCACAGCGCAGTCGGTTATTTCTGCATGCCCGAGCTCTGGGTTGATTTCTGCGCTTGCTGCGCTGATCAGGCGGTCATGGTCAAGCATGACATAATACATCGTATTTGTATTCATCGTCTTTTCAATATAAGCAGGGTCAAATACCGGGGTCGGGTACGTGCGAAATACTTTTTTATACAGCATCGATAGCTGGTACATGTCGTTTGTTTCCGCTTTTCTCATCGTAAAGGCGGGTGTATTATCACTGCGGAGGCGAGGTGCTGTGCGATATAAAGCTTCGATCATTTCCTGTTCCTCTATATAAGAATGTGTTCGTCTCCGGTTTTCTGTGAGGTAACGGACCATGACACAAGCCGGGTGGCCGAGATAATAGCCCTTAAGAAAACCCTCCGGCACAAACAATTGTTGGGCAAGCACGGCCTCATCATGCTGTTTCGTATAGACGATGATTTTTTCCGCATCCTCTTCTTTTGCCGCTGCCACGATATCAGACAGAGCCTTCTCAATGGCTCCGTCATAACGAACCACTCTGATTCGTTTATTAAAGCCGTCATGGTCCAGAACTGCTGTAACACCGTTACTCTTTATGGACTTGAGCATCCGCATCCTCCTCGTCTGTATGAAGCCCGCACCAATCCATAACAAAAAGTGCAATAATTTTAGCAGATTCTATCATGGCTTCAACCTCAATGTATTCATTTGCCTGATGAGCCGTTTTTGTTTCCCCAGGACCGAAGACAATCACTGGCGTATCTCCTGCATGGTATAAAAGCCCTCCGTCCGTTCCCCATGGCGAAGCTTCGATGATTGGCTCTGTCTGTTTCGTTTTTTCATAGGCTGATTGCAGCACTGAAATTAAAGGGTGATCATCAGGTAAATCATTCGGCAGCCATTGAGCGCCGAACCATTCTACTGTTACAGGATGGCGTTTAAACCATTCGTCACGGTATTCTAAATCCTTCAGCCAGTTTTCCAATTCAATTTTTACTGCTTCTGGTTTTTCATGGGGAGCAATTCCGCATCTCCCTTCTATGACGACACGGTCTGCAACTGACGAAGGCCATGCTCCCCCTGAGATGGTGCCGATATTCACTGGTACCGGTATTGGGACATTGTCATACAGCGGATCCGAAATTCTGGCATTGCGCACTTTCTCCAGCTCTTGTATCGCTGTGATCACGTGCACGCTTTTTTCAATTGCGCTTACTCCCTCATAGCGTGTGCCTCCATGTGCCGCTAGCCCCTTCACTGTGATTCGAAACCACATCGAGCCCTGCTGCTTTATAAAAAGTTTCATATTCGTCGGTTCCGGAATCAGCGCACCGTCAGCACGATACCCTCTCATGATGGCAGACAGTGTTCCCGCGCCGCCGCACTCTTCATCTACAACACTTTGAAACAATACATCTCCCTTTAATTTAACATCGCAGGCGTGCAGGGCTTCTAAAGCAAAAAGAAGGGCTGTATTGCCTCCCTTCATATCCGTTGAGCCGCGGCCGTATATTTTACCGTTTTCTTCTACAGCTTGAAACGGTTCATACTTCCAATCCTTTACGCTTCCTTCAGGCACAACATCGATATGACCGTTTAAAATCAGCGACCTGCCCCCGCCCGCTCCCGTTTTTTTTGCAACGATGTTCGGGCTCTCATGAAAATCGGAGCGGTCTGATTTAAAGTAGGGATGCTGTTTTAATTGCTTTAGGCTTGGCTCCCACACGTCAATGTCCATATGAAATTGCCGCAGCTTTTCAAGCACAACAGCTTGGGCGTTAAATTCTGCGCCCAAAGTGCTTTTTTCTCCAACCAGTCTTTTGAGAAGACGAATGGCTTTGGCCGAATGCTGATCAAGCCACCCGATTACTTTTCTCTCAATGTCTTGCATCCTCATTCCCCCTTTTAAGAAAAAGGCATATCTATTTTGATTTCAGCTTCAGTCAGCCTCGTCACCTCGTCGATAGTCGAGCCATTCATCAGCTCTTTTAAAATAAAATGATGTCCATTGACCTCAAGAACGGCTTTTTCAGTAATGATCATATCTACACAGCCTGCTGCGGTTAATGGAAGCGTGCATGTTTCCGTTAATTTAGGCCTTCCCTTTTGATCTGTATGACTCATGACGACAACCACTTTTTTCGCTTTTTGGGCCAGTTCCATCGCACCACCCATGCCCGGCACCTTTTTTCCCGGGACAAGCCAATTTGCCAAATCACCTGACTGACTCACCTGTAGGGCGCCTAAAATCGTAATGTCAATTTTGCCTCTTCTGATCATCGCAAAAGACATCGTTGTATCAAAATAAGACGCCCCTTTTACAGCGCGGACAGGATACCCCGCGGCGTTGCACAAATGTTCATCCTCTTCACCCTTTTCAGGGCTTTCACCAATGCCGAGCACACCGTTTTCCGCCTGCAGCATGACCTGCATGTCAGGCGACAAAAAGTTCGGCACCAAGGATGGGATGCCGATACCGAGATTCACAATCATGCCCGGCTTGATTTCAGAGGCGGCCCGTTTTGCGATCTGTTCTCTCTCTGCTACTCCCAAGCCCATTTCCACTTCACTCCTTCGCTACTCACAACCCCCTCGACAAAAACCCCCGGTGTGACAATCATTTCTTCAGAAATCTCTCCCATCGGGACGATCCGCTCAGCTTCGGCAAAGGTTCTCCTGGCAGCCATTGCCATAAGCGGATTCATATTGCGCGCTGTTTTGTCATACGTTAAATTGCCGAATTCATCGGCA
Organism: Bacillus sp. VA13; assembly: GCF_055710085.1. NCBI lineage: Bacteria > Bacillati > Bacillota > Bacilli > Caryophanales > Bacillaceae > Bacillus > Bacillus sp. VA13. The sequence goes on from NZ_JBVQPP010000001.1 coordinate 603,385, forward strand.
ATGTGCGCATTGATGAAAGCAAAATCAGCCGTCAGCGCCTCTTCAACCAAATATCGCTTTCCAGCCACAGACACGATGTCCTTTTCCTCACAAACCATTTGATTATCAATACCGACGTCGGTTAAAATGCCGCCGAGTCCCGATCCGCCGGCGCGAATCCGTTCCGCAAGCGTTCCCTGCGGTGAAAATTGAACCTCTAACGTCCCGTCTGTCATCTGTTTTCCGGCTACAGGATTGGAACCGATATGCGATGCGATCAGAGTTTTGACTCGTTGATTGACAATAAGCGGGCCGACCCCTATTTCCGGGAACCCGGCATCATTGCAAATGACGGTTAAATCCGTTACACCGCTGTCCAATATAGCTTCAATCAATGAAGGAGGCGAGCCGACTCCCCCAAAACCGCCAAACATCAGGACCGATCCGTCCTGAACATCTGCAATTGCTGTTTCGATGCTGATTGTTTTTTGAAATGGCGCCATTTGATTTCAATCCTTTTTCAGTATTTTTTCGACCGCTCCAACTGTTTCTGAAAAAATAGATATCAGCTCTTCAACTTCACCGTCTGAAATGGTAAAAGGAGGAGCAATAATGACAGCATCTCCTTCCCCGCTGTCTATTCCCGCTTTGGCAGGATAGACAATCAGCCCGCGTTTTTTCGCCTCGCCTACAATACGCTGGGTAACCGCCTGCTCTTGAGGAAAAACGTTCTTCGTATTCTTGTCTGCTACAAATTCAACCCCTAATAGCAGTCCTTTTCCGCGCACATCACCAATGATCTCGCTTTGAGACGCTGCCTCAACAAGCTTCTTTTTCAGTACAGCCCCCTTTTTCTCTGATTGCTTGATCAAGCCGTGCTTTAACACATACCGCAAAACTTCAAGAGCGGCTTTGGCTGAATAGGGATGTGCACTATATGTGTGGCCGCTCATAATCACACCGGAGCCTTGTTTTATCGTTTCAATAATCGAATCAGATACAACGGCAGCGGCAATAGGTGCATACCCGGCACCGAGACCCTTTCCCAGTACAGCAATATCAGGAACGGTGTGCCAATGCTCTGTCGCGAGCATCCTTCCCGTTCTTCCAAGCCCTGTCATCACTTCATCTGCAATAAAGAGCACTTCGTGTGTGCGGCATACCTCACTTAATCTCTCATAATATCCCGGAGGCGGAGTAATCGCTGCTCCTGCGGCACCAATAATAGGCTCAGCCACAAAGCCGGCGATAAATTGGCTTCCGATTCTTTTGATCGCAGTTTCCAGTTCATCAGCGGCAGTCAGAACAAAGTTTTCTTCCGTCCCATGATTCCGCCGATAAACATGAGGAGCTGAAATAGCGGGATATCGCTCAATCAGATGGGTGAATCGGTATCTCCTTTCATAGAAACCAGATAATGAAAGCGCTCCCAAAGTTATTCCGTGGTAACTGCTCCACCGAGACAAAAAGATGGATTTTTGTGTTTGCTTTTTTTCCTGCCAGTACTGAATGGCGATTTTCATAGCTGTTTCTATCGCTTCTGATCCGCTGTTGACAAAAAAAGACCAATTCACATTTCCCGGAAGCTCCTGTGCCAAGAGAGCGGCTAATTGCTCGGCAGGCTCGCTCGTAAACTGTGAGCGGTAAGCAAAAGACACTTGATCAAGCTGGTCTTTCAGCTTCTCAGTCACATCACGAACCCCGTGTCCGATATTGCATGTCACTGCACCTGATGAGCCGTCAAGATATCTTTTTCCGGTCTGATCATAAACATATGAACCCTTTGCATAGCTAACCACCGGATAGGCCGAACTAAGCTCCGGCTTAATCAAATAACTGCTCATGCTCCCACCTCAAAAACCCTTTTGATATATTGTATGAGTGTCCAAATTGGGGCATGACGTTCCCCGCAAAAACTTTTTCACACAAAAAGAGCCTTCCTGAACGGAAAGGCTCCTTTGATTTTCTACATTTAGCAAATGAAAGCGGCTCCGACAATAATTAATAAAATGAACAAGACAACAATCAATACAAACGTATTGGTCCCGCAACCAAATCCGTAACCGTATCCAGAGTATCCATACATGTGGTTTTCATCCTTTCTTATCACGATATACGGCATTTTATGCGGGCCAAGTCCCAAATGGTTTGTGCAAACGCCTATTTCACGTAAGGAAATAATGAAAAACAGTATGCACCCGCTCATATTTTTTAAATGTCAGCTTTTCGTAAAAATGGGTTGCGCCGTCAGTGCTTGTAGCCACTAAATAGGCTGCTTCCATTCCTAATGATTTGGCGATGGACAGCATTTCTTTTACTAAGATACTGCCATAGCCCCTCCTTTGAAACTGATCCAAAATTGCCACTTCTTCAATTTTAGCCGTTTTCTCTTGCGGATGAATGAACAGCTCGCCGCACCCAATAGGAATCTTCTGTGCCTGGTCGCTGTAACAAACAACAAGGATGATCGTACCCGATTCGTAAAAACGATATTTTCTTTTTAATTTTTGTTCAGCGATCGCTTCTCCAATATATATGGAATCATAAATCTTCATGATAGAAGAGCCATCGCTAAGGCTTTTTGCCGTTCCCCATGCCGTTAACGGATGTCCCATCTGCCCCTTCCAGTCACTAAGCTTCATGTCATATAACAGCTCATCCTCGACGACAAACCCGCTTTTGACAAGTGATTGCTTCAAACCGAGCGGAAAAACATGCTGCGGCGACGCTTTTAAATGGAGATAATTCGCTTCAAGCAGCTTTGGTACGGAGGGCAAAAAGTCCAGTAACCGTTCCAACGGAAACGTATCATGGAGCTGAACAAAGTTATGAGAAAAAATTTGCGGAAGCTTCGGATCTCTGTAAACACTGTAATGATCAAACGATGCCGATTCAGACGTTAACAATATATATTGATGTTCCGTTTTTGAATAATGTCCTGTCATGTACGTCTCCTTTTTATGACCTATACCTTTATTCAGTTGCAATATTCAATTTCTTTATAATCTCATCGTACACCGGATAAAACGGCTTTCCAATTGGAAATTGCTGAATATTTCGGAAAGAAGCGGATATTGGCTTCTGATGTAAAAAGAACTTCCTTGTTACTTGTTCACTAATCGGATGAAAGACGCCGTTTAGAAACAAAAACGGCTCGCGATCTATAAAAAACAGCCTTCGCCCAGGCGGATTTTCGATCCATCCAGATCGTTCCCGCGTAATCGGCAGCCCTTCCGGCAGCGCCTTCAGTTCTTCTTTTTCAATTGTCAGGATGTCTTTTCTTTTAAATTGATAAAATTGAAAAGCATACTGATCCACAATCCGTCTTTTTTTTCCGGCTTCGATATAAAATATTGCAGGATGGTCAGCTTCCTTTACTAAAATGTAATTCGGAATGTTTAAAATTTTTTCAATCCTATATTGGAATAAATACGGGTCTGGAACAGCCACAGTCCGATTTAGATACAAAGAACTCCACCTTTCCCCGACAGGATGTCTTACACCCTGATCAAGAAAATACACATTTTGATCTGATCCTTTTACAAAAGAGCCGTCAATCAAATCGGCGGGCAGAAACCGATATGCATTTTGAAATGAATCGGGGGTTTTATAGGTTGTATCTAATACTTCATTTATCGGCAGAAATGGGGCAAAGTTGTTGAGCCTTGCCCAAAAAATTGAGTCACCATGATTCCAATGCTGCATATCATCATCCCAATAGCTTCCATATTTATGTTGAATACGATCAAGTAACGAACGGCGATGCATAACTGAGCAATGATCGACTTGAAAAGCGGCCTGATCTAGCACTGCATTGGCATTTCTATAGAAATGTGAGATTTCCTCTCCCCGTTCGTTTACATGTACAACTTTTTGTTTTGAATAGACAGCCTGTGCTTCAGGCTTATCTAAAAACGTCTGCACCATACGGCTCAGCCGCTCAGGATGATAAACAGTGTCATCGGTGAGATAGGAAATGTAATCGCCGTCAGCAAATGGGAGCGCTGCGTTAATTAATGTGGCATAACGGGTTGTTTTTAATCGTTCTGCAGGATGTATGAAACTATTTTCATAACGAATGCGTTGGTCATGAAGGTACTTGTGAATCACCGCAGTTGTTTCTTCATTAGAATGATCATCCATGATAAAAAGCTCCCAGAGATCATGCGTTTGCTTCATGACACTTTCAATCGCTTTTTGCAGATAATCAGGTTTGTTGTAACTTGTTAAAATAATAGACACTTTCTCTCCCATCTATACACCCCCCCTATCGTCAAACATAAAAACGGCTCCGCAGCAAGCAGAGCCTCTGTCATCATTTAAAAAGCACCCCAGCTTACAATACTTGAGAGTGCGACATTCGATCTCGTGTGATTTAACGGGTTTTGAAAAATAACCAAATCAGTCAGAACCTCTTTTACGATGACGTTTTGAAGCGTATCTCCATTCGACAGATAAACTGTTGAAACCGGTACGCCAAGCTCTTTTGCAAATACGAGCTGCCGTCTGAGATCAGATGGATTTCCTTCAGAAGATGATTGACGTATGAGCAGAATCAGCAAAAGCAGAATAAAATGCAGTTCATCTTGATTTTCTTCTTGATTCACGTGTTTCTCTAAATCCAAACTATCCCTCTCCCTTATCCTTATACTCTGTTTCACAATATGAACTGACTTTGATTTATGGTATAGGCTATGTCCACTCTTTTAAAAAATCAGCATTTTCCTTAAATGTATGAAAAATAGATCAGGTACGGCGTTCGACTCATACCGATTGGCAATCAGAAGAATATGATTAACGTGAGTTCACTATTGGATAGGAGGTGTGTGTAATGAGCTCTGAAAAAGCACAGTTAAAAAAGGATTTGATTAAAACCCTTTTAAGTCCTTTATTCCCAACTGCAACAGAAGGAGGAGATAACGTGGAGAATCATCTTAAAGACTTGCTTGAAGCTGCGATCGATCAAAAAGTAGATGAAAGTGAAATGATTACGGCTGAATCTACTTCCCTTCCGGCAAGATGGATTTTTGCCAGAGTTACGCCAGGCACGACAATCAGCATTGTGACTGATTCTGGTGATATGATCGGGCCGGTTGTGTTCGTTGCTTTCGATCAAGTTCATGGTATCGTATTTGTAACACAGGAAAGTTCCGTCACTCCGGCAGGTCAAGCTACAACATTAATTGATGTAGACAAAGTAGAAAGCGTTACGTTCTTTTCATAACATCTGATGAAAGTCTTGTATATCCAGTCGAGATACGGAGGAATTTACAGTTATTTTGATCGCTGGGTTGAAGAATGTTTTCGGATCACTCATACAGAGTATATGTCTGCAGATATACCGGAAGCAGAATCTCTGGTGAAGATCGAAGCGTTTCAGCCGGCCTTCGCACTTATGATGGTTGGAGACGCCGTTCCTCACGACTGGCTGACCTGGTTAAAGGGTAAGGGTATACCCGTGTATGTTTGGCTGACCGAAGACCCATTTTATATTGATATCAGTCTTCAGGTGATTAAGCACGCTGACGCCATATTAACGATTGAACAAAATGCCGTTCTCTATTATCAGGAGCTTGGCTTCCAGCACGTCTATTATGTTCCGATTCCAGTTAATCATCGGCTGTTTAAAAAAATGGACACCGAACATTCCTTTCATTCAAATCTGCTTATCATCGGCTATCCTTACCCTAATCGGGTTCAGCTTATGAAAGAAGCGGTACATCTGCCTTTCACGGTTCGAGTAATCGGAAAGGAATGGAGAAAATATCTGCCTAAAAAAGTGCTCAAACAGCCGCATATCGATGTCGTCAGCACATGGATTCCACCCGAACAGGCCGTTCATTATTATAACGGGGCAGACATTGTGATCAATGCGCATCGGCCTTATCATTTTGCTTTCAACAAAAATCATATCCGCATCAAAAATGCCAGTTTTAATAACCGAACGTTTGATATCGCTGCATGCGAAGCATTTCAATTAACAGATTTACCCGCAGCCCATCCTTTTTCATCCTTTATTTCTTATCACAGCATCAACGACTTTAAGGAAAAAGCCGCTTATTATATCAACCATCCTGAGGAACGGCATAAAGCTGCAGCATCCAATTACAAAGAGACTATACCCGCAAATACGTATGATGAGCTTCCTGAAAAACTAAAGGCGATTTACCTGGCGCTTTCTTAAAAAATCGTTCATTGATATGAACGATTTTTTCATTCACAGAAAAAAGCAGCTGAGCAAGCTGCTTTTTTTCTAGCCGTCAGAACGGTCCTTCAGCTTCCGCGGATTCACCTGTTTATGAAGATCAGGCTTTCCGCCAAGATGCTGTGCAATCTGTTCCCATGACACAATTTTGAAGTTTTGATTGACGGCTTGTCCATTGTCGATATTTTCGCCGTCCTGCGCCACAAAAATCCCGTACGGATATTTTGGGCCAAGTCCGAAACCGAGAACATCAATACCGTCCGTGTCACTAGTGCCGTCTATCTTCTCGCCATCTGTGATGTCAAAGTTGGCTACATAGCGATTGCTTCCCTGCCGTTCATACATTGCATAGCTGTTATTTCCCTGACTTGAGGCCATGAGATAACCTTTGCCGTCTGGCGCATAGTAGATCGTCAGTCCTTCAATATCAGCTGTCACATGTTCTCCTGTCGCACGGTCGACAACCTGCCCCTTTGATCCTCCGTCTGGCTCAGCATGAAATTTCCAGATGGCCTCATCTTCCTCTGCTATATACAGGTGCCCGTACTCATCATCCGCAACAAGGCCTTCAGTTTGAGAATTCAATTTAAATTCACGCACTTTTTTCCCTGTTACATAACCCTTTCCATTATCAACAATGTCATACTGCTCAAATTCGCCTTGCTTGCCTGTCACTAGTGCGTAAAATGCTCCTGTTTTCTGGCTGTGATACAGGCTGAATCCGTAAACTTCAGAAATATCAGTGGAAATAGGATGTTTCGGGTCTGTAATGCTTTTCAATTTCCCTTTATCCCCGTCAATTGCATATACTTCGATTGTATTCTTTCCTTCAGACCGATTGGAGGCGGCAGCAATATCAATTTTTTCGCCGTTAAATGGAAAATCATAACGCAGATCGACATTATTGAGCTTGCCAAACTCGTAAGAATGAAGCTGTTTGCCGTCTAAATCATACACGACGAGCCCTGACTTCTTATTTGTCGTGATCAGTTTGCTTTTTTCCGGATGCTTTTCATGAACCCAAATAGCCGGGTCATCTGCTGCGTCAACGCCAGAAGCGACAGGATCTGTCTCCACTTGCGCTGTCACTTTAAAATGATGTTCCGCATTCACATGATGAGCCGACACCGAGTTTGCTGTCAGGCTAAGCAATACACCCGCGGCAGTGCTTAGCAGTATTGTTTTTGAAACCTTCATTTGGTACCCTCCTCTTTATCACTATCACTTCTATTGTAAAATATATACAGGTATTTAACTGTGAGGAAAATGAACCTTTTTTGATAGTGTTTCTGACTCATAAACCATTTGTGCCTACGAGGTACGTGAAATGGCTCTGTAAGATTTGCTTTTGGGGCGCGAAATAAAATCATAATGAATATTTAGTACATTGTTTATTTAGTTATTCTAATCTCCGGCTGCGTCTATTTTTCCATTTTCTATTAAAATAGAACACTTTGTGACATAATCATTCCCCTAAATTTTGTTTTATTGGTTGCTTTCATTAACTCGATTAAAAAGTTGAACATATGATGCATGGTAGAGAAACGAGAGTTGGAGGATAAGCCATGCCTAAACAGCAAACAGCAGAACTAAAACCATTTTTCCATAACAAAACAGTTTTAGTCACTGGCGGAACGGGTTCAATCGGGAGTCAAATTGTCAAACGCCTTTTGCTGCTTACTCCGAAACAGGTGATTGTATTCAGCAAAGACGACAGTAAACAGTATGTCATGAGCCAAAAGTATGCGGAGGATAAGCGGCTTTTATTTGTACTCGGAGATGTGCGCGATTACAGAAGGGTGAATCAGGTGATGAAAGGCGTCGATATCGTCTTTCACGCTGCTGCGCTGAAACAGGTTCCGACCTGTGAAGAACATCCATTTGAAGCGATCCAGACCAATCTCATCGGCGGACAGAATGTGGTGGAAGCTGCCCTTTCACACCGAGTGCAGCATGTCATCAATATCAGTACAGATAAATCTGTATTTAATGATACTGACTACAAATGCACAAAAAAGAAAGGGCTATTCTGATTTTCTCAGAGCCCTTTCAAACAAGAATTGTGCGATCTCCTTATAAAACGCTTCTTTGTCATCACTGCCCTTTGTTTGCTCGATAAACCTTATTGAATAATTCTTCTTATGAACAACCTTAATTGTTTTCTTCTTTAGTTCTTCATATTCTTCATAAGGCATTTATCGTACCCCCGTTTTCACAGGAGTATTATATGTATGTAGGGGTTTGTCTCTTGACTGTTCTTTCTTAATTAGTTCCCCGCAAAGCTTGTTTAAATAATATGTATAATTCACTTTCTTTTTCATCGAGCGCACTTCAGTACCGATTTCTTCACAAATCGCAATCGGGATACTGGCTTTGTTTACTTTATTCTTATATGTATGTTTCAACTGTTTTTCAGCTATGTTCTTATATGTAAGGAAATCATTAATATGTACGAAATAAACTTTGTTTTCCGGCTCTCTAAATTGAAACAGAAATCCTGGAATGATGTTTGGGTATTGTGTTGCTTCCTTTAAATATTTAATCTGCTGCGACTTTATGATCTTCTCGCTAAAGGAAATAGACTTGTCCTTTGTTGATTTAAGCTCAAAAGGAAATAAGTATCCTTTAAAGTGAAGGAAACAGTCATATTTGTTTTTTGATACTGTAGCTCCCTTTTTCAAAAACATTGGATTAACATCTTTAATCCGGTAGAAGAACAGCTTCTGATCTGCTGCTGATTTTTCAATGTTCGCTTCAAAAACTTTCCCTTGATTGTTTACTCCCAATCAATCACTCTCCTAATCTATATTGAAGGTAAATTATGTATGTGCTAAAATCGTTGCTAAGAGGTGTGCATAGTGAAAAAACAATGGAAACCAGTTGATTCAAGACTCAATGAACTCATGCATGAATATAGCGTTTCAATTGAAGATCTTGTTGAGCGTACTGGATTATCAAAACAACGTATTAATGATTATGTAAGTGGTTTTAAATCAAATATGAATATTGGAACAGCAATGACATTTGCTGATGCCATAGGTTGCTCTATAGAAGAGCTATATGTATGGAACTTTAAAGAGCGCAGACAATTAACCAAATAACTTACAATATGGTTCCCTTTTTGATCCACCTGATTTCTTGCATTAATTCCTCATTATTATCAGCTAAGTTAATTAAGTTGCGATGTGCTCTTTGCAAGTCTTTTTCTTCAATGGCCTCCTTTACTGTTTTCATTTGTCTATCCATCTTGTTATACAGTGTTTGAATTGAATGATATACCTCGTTGATTTCCTTCCCCTCCACTAATTTTATTTTTACTCTAAATAAAAGACCGATTTTATTTAGTATTACATGCCAGAAAGACTCTGTTGATTAGCTCAAATACTGAATCCTCACTATCTGGATTAAATCTAATTAACTTATAACCTTTTCTTCTTATGTACTCTTCTCTAACCAATTCTTTTTGTTTCGAATAACTTTTATGTCCGTGCTCATCACATTCAATAGCAACCTTCTCTTCAATGACATAATCAATATAGTAAGTTCCACACTTCACTTGTTCCTTAATACTGAATACGTCTTTAAAAGCTGTACTGATAAACGCCCCTAACTTTTTCTCTTTTGCTTTATATTCTGCATTACCAATCACTATATCTGTAAATCTTTCTGGTAATTCAAGATGCCCAACGTTTTTCTGAAATTGTCTTGCGATAATGCTGTTCCGTAAAAGTAATCCTATTCTAAGTAAACCGTATATATTAACTAAGGATAGCCTTCTTACTTTTTTAAATTTGGGCGACTGAAAAATTGCTGCTTCCTGTTTCAATTTTTTCATTTCAACTGTTCTTATTTCTGAATATTGCTGTATTATTTTCATGTTCCTTTTCAATACTGTCTTAATTGTATCTTCAGGGACTTCGAAGTAATCACTTATCATCTGAACAGTGAATTCCTTTGTTGTTAATGACATTTCTATTGATTTAACTTGGTCAAGTATTTGTAGGTAATTGTCCATCCTCGTCCCCCTTTCTAAATAAAATCAACATTTTATCAAGTCATTTTTCAAACTTTCCTAAGTCATACATTTTGTCAAGTAAATTCATAGAGACATCAAATATTTCACTGTATACTGAATAACTTATTGCTCCTGTTGAGTTTAAACCATTTAAGTAATCAGCCATCTCAGCCTTTAATTTCTCTTTACTTGTCGCACCTGACGATATTCCCCAACTCATTTATTGCGCCCCTTTCTGTATAAAATTAGAATTTTAATTAAATCTAAATCTCGAATGTTTTAAGCTCAAACGTTTTATATGAATCTACTTCTTCACCAGGTATCACATTGACACTCGGATAATTATCATAGTCATACGGGTATCCGATACAATTCATGTGAAAGCTCGTTCCATCTTTGTCAAACTCAGCTTGTAAATGATCAAACCCAATGTCTTGCGTTAATGAACGGGACATCAACCATGTAGCATGTATTTGGCTCAAATGGAGAATAAGGATTGTGAACAGGTGGAACATGTGAGACAAATACATCAACTTGTGCATTTTCAAGCGTTTCATACCAATCCATTGATTCTTTCCACATCGCTCTTACCCCATCTTCTTTGTTATAGCCATTAATACAAATGTAATTTGAGTCATTAGATACTCCTTTAAAGAAATCCCATCCTTCGATTCCTTTTGGAAGGTACCACATTACATCTCCTGCAAAGACTTTACCTTTGTATGTTTCAGTTGTCTTAATTAATGGCGTTACATTTTTCATTTCAGCAGCTTTTTGAATTAGATCATTCAACCTGCCTAACGAGTCTGAGTATTTTCTTTTTTGGCTCTTGCTAAGTAAATAAAGATCATGATTACCATATGTAAAGTAAACCTTCTCGTATTGCTTTGCTGCCTCATCTAAAACCCATAAAGTTTGTTGATTCCATTCGGTAAAATCGCCGGCAATGACTAATACCTCTCCATTACCGTTTGAAATTAACCTATTAACGATTTCTCTTGTTCGCTTTTCCCACTTAATCTGATTTACATTCCAAGGAATCCAATGATTTATATGGAGATCTGAAACATAATCAATTTTCATTTTGTCTCCACCTTTCTTAATGAAAAAATTATTTCTCTGGCATGTATAAATTAAAATAATCTCTCCATAATATGATTCAAACAAGCTTGTTTTCATTACACTTTAGGAGATGTATAAGATGGCTCAACAAAGTAGATCAAGATCAAACAACAATAATGATTTACTAATTCCTCAAGCAGCTTCAGCTATTGAACAAATGAAACTTGAAATAGCTTCTGAGTTTGGTGTTCAATTAGGAGCTGAGACTACTTCTCGTGCAAACGGTTCAGTTGGTGGAGAAATCACTAAACGTTTAGTTCGCTTAGCTCAACAGAACATGGGCGGTCAATTTCATTAAGGAGGGGTAAATCCCCTCTTTTTATGCTCCTCTTCTAAACCCTGCCATTACATTTAACCCTCCCACTTGCTCTACCACATTTTTAAATGGTATGATTTTCTATGTAAATATCATCTAGAGGTGTATTAACTTGTAGCACAAAACAAAGAAAAATAAGCGTTTGGTCAATATAATCATATTATTCTTTAATTTATGGCCTTGTGCTTGATTCCTAATTTTTCATTTACATTACTTTGTTAAAAAAATCACTATTTAAGAAATCAAAGCAGAAAGAGAGCAATACATGTTTAAAAATTTTTTCAATTCACATCCATTTTTTAAAAGTATTTCAGAAATTCTAATCACAGCAATTTCTCTTGGTGTATGGTTTAGTGTGAATATAAATCATTACTTAGGTGTTTTTTTGGGATTCTTAACAGCTGGGATTATTAATTCAGTTTTAGGCTGCAGTTGGGAACCCAAGAAGAAAACTGCTTGATGAAGAGGTTCGACCTCTTCATTTTTTTGTGCCTTAATCTAAATAAAATACAGATTTTATATTAATTTAAAAGTAATAACTAATTTCTTTTTTATCCATAACTTTTCGGATTGTTCGCTCATGTTTCGATCGTTTTCTTTTATCACTGCCTTTCACTCTTGTTTTTTCAAACATTCCGTCGTAAGTCCAATCATATCCGCTATACTTTTTAAACACCGTCGTCTTCAGGCGTCTATGATACGTCACTCACCGCCCGCCTCTTCGCGTGAGTCGTCGATGATTTTATAGCCGTATTTACGCGCATCTTTCAAGTATATTGCTGCACCACCGGAAAAAGGCGGCCAACTGTCGTCTTCAATAACTAGTGCTTTGTGAACCCCGCTATCATCCGATATAAAATCGCCCACCCGAACCTCAGTCGTCTGCGGCGCGTTCAAGTATTCGTCCGGCACCGCCAGGCTTAGCGCACGTCTTAGCGCGATTGCTTTACCGATATGAACGTTGAAGCAGTCGTCAGGGGCGGCTTTGGCGATGCCCCGCGCTAAGACGACCGTACCGCTATAAGCTCCCTTTAATAAGGCGACTACTGTCCGCTTTTCTCGATTTACTATGAACTCCGCATTCGCACCAAAGAGATCGACTTTGTAATCCGAAGTATTTCCGTTCACCATTCTTCCCGGCGATTTTAAAACTTCGATATCCGCCTTCGCCTGCTCAACGATTTCATCACGGCGGGCTTGGACGCTTTTCTCTGGCTTCCATAAACGTTCCTCTAGCGTCGTACAAACCGGAGTCGTTACCGTATTTACATCGCCAGGTACAATAACAACGTCTTGATTCGTTTTTGCATAGTGAACTACGAATCTATAAGAATATGCTCCGCCAATAACGATATCTCCAAAACGAGATTTATAACCGAAATATTTATCGTCCTTCTTTTCAAATACCGTATTCGCATTATTAATCAGCAATTTATTTTCCAATTCGCCAACTCCTTAGATATCATTTAATTTTTGCGTCAGATGAATAAATTGATCATTTAACTCTTTGAATTTTTCCTTATTTATGTATGCTTTATTTTCCCTAAACAAAAATAGATCCCGATATGCTTTTCTATTCCTGTTAATAATTTTAGTCGCAATAGTTGAGCTTACCCATTCTTCATTTACTATCTGGTTTAGGATTTCACCAAGTTCGAAAAGAATTTCTAGTTTCTCTTTGTTTTGCTGTGTTTCAAGTCTTAACAATTTCCTCTGTGTTTCAAGTTGCATTGTTTCAAATTTGTATTTCTTTTTCTTCAAGGCTGCTATCTTTTCATATGCGTTATGTGTTTTATTTCCCCTCTCCAATAAATCACCTCCTTAAAGTTTGAATAAAATATTAGTTGTATAGTAATTTTATTTTTATTCTAAATGTATAAAAGGACAAGCTGTTTAACTTGTCTCTATCTTAACACCTTACACCACATACGTCTATAGTATTTTACTTTTATTCTTTATGTCTTGTGTAGACTTGTTCTTTTTTTAGCATAGCATATGGAAGTTGAGCAGCCTGCTTTATTATTTTGTTAATGAAAAAGCGTTTTGAAAATGAATAAAAGTTATATTTTAAAGAAATTAATAATCCTACGTACAGTTTTAGCTTTTTAAAAAGAAGACACCGTTCTAATTGAACGGTGATACTAGTGTTCTATTTCTAATTCTCCCTCAAAAATGATTTCTGAGTATTTAGATGAAATTTCATATCGCAATACATTTGGTGCAGCATTAAAGTATAACACCGAAGGCAGATAAACATTAGTGTTATGTTTAAGATAATTTTGTTTAAATCTGATAATATCAAAACCATCTTCATTATAGTATTCGTAAACAAACAGTTCTTCTAGTGCCTCTATATACTCCTCCTTATGATCATCATAATCCGACCAATCGAATCGAGGAGTATATGAAGTTTTTTGATAACCATCATACTCTTGAATGGATACTGATTTTTCAGATTTGAAAATAACATCTACGTAATGTAAATCATCATAATGCTTAAGTATGTTGGCTCCTGGCATTGGCAACTCTTCTTTTTTAATTAATAAACCTTCTTCAAAAAATAATTTCACATCTATATCTTCATCATATTGTGTTCCGGTATTAGAAAGACATAAATTAAGCACACATTTTTGATCCAGTTCATTGAAGTAATTCATCCATTCATTATAAAGATTAATCTGTGAATGTAATTCCTTAAGCAGTGTGTATTTTTCCTTCTCTTCATCTTTACCTACTAAATGATATGATGGTGTTCTGGATGATCCTAAAGTTATCGCACCAAGAGGATTTTGTTGTTTTTCAAGATGTCCAACATTATAGAAATCCATATCTTCTATAGTTATGTTCTCATGTGCACAAAAGTTATTAATGGTTTTTTTTACAGAATCATTAATTGTTATTCTCTCTATTTTAAAAAATGCAGTTTGTATTGAGTTAGGAATTTCTTTTTGGCCAACGGGAATATTGAATTTATCCATTTTTTGTATTTTGTCTATTTTACTGATAATCTCTTTCTTAATGCTTAACATAAAGTTAGAATTTGAAAAATCAGTTTCTATTGCATATGGTTTTTCAGTTATTCCTCCATTACAAACACCTTTAATAGACAAATCACTCCGTGTTTTCGTAGCTTTTTCACCACCTTTTTCAAATTGTTTTAAAAAATGCAGAGACAAATGGTTAAGGAATTTCTTTTTAAAATCTTCAGTGCTTGTGAAAGTGTCATAAATATTAGATTTCCCATATCTCTCTTTGAACTGTTGGATTTTTTGATATTGCTCAAAATCAATCTCTGAAGGATTAATGGGTTTTTCACAAAAATATAGAAATACTTGTTTGTCACTTTTAATAAGTTCTTCTATTTCTTCTTCAGTTCCTGAGCCATAGCTGTCTGTAGGTGTACCAAACCTTGTCCAGAAAACTGCTACAGCAGCATCACAATCTAACACGAACTGTTGATTTAGTAATTCTTGTGGTCTTCCGCCAGATTGCGGGTAAGAATCCTTGCTCCAATGTTTAGTATTAATAGTGGCGTTATTTGCATGTCCAAACATCCTGTTAAAATCATCTACTGCTTCATTAATGATTTTTAATTCCTCTTTTACATCAGAAGGACAGGAAATTAATAAGTTATATAGTGTCACACTCTTTGGCATTGATTTCTTCCTTTCAAATAAAATAAGGCTTCAATACCTATTTTATCCTAATAAGCATATCATGACTATTTTTTAAATTGTATAAAAGTCTCCTAGCGCATCCGCCATTTACTTTCTGTAGGGATTGTTAAACGGTGTACCTATACTGCAATCAACAAAGCAAAATGACTTAAGGAATAATCAGAATGTTTTTTCTTGGTTATTCAAAAAAAGAGAGACTTCCAGCAGAAATTTCTCTTTCAAATAGAATAAATAGCCTTAGAGTCTAAACGGTTAATAAAACCTATATAGGTATCGAACATGTGATTGATGAACGTTTCACCAAAGGTGAATGTTTGTTTATCAGATCCCTCATATTTAGTAATTACAACTCCATCTGGTATTTTCCACAAATCCTCAATATAACCATTATGGTGAACAAGTGAATTTCTTAAATAATTAAAAGTTTTAATCCGTTTCCACTCATCAGAAGTGAAAGGCTCGGTAATTTCACAATAATTTCTTAGAAAAATCATTGCCCTTTTTATACCAGACCCATCTAAATCATGATACGACTTTTTTAAATTTAACCCTGTCTTTTTTAAGTTGCAATAATTATTTAAACACGATTCAAAATTAAAATAAGCTTGAAGGAATATTCCTTCTCTGATTAGTTGTGGGTGAATACTAGAATATTCATGATGCTCATCAAAATGAGCATTGTAGAATTCTTCCTTATCTTCAACACTTAAATTTTGTATTGTATCTTCAATCCATTTTTCACCCGCTTTTACAGCTTCAGCATTATGCTCTTCTTGGAACTCATATAAATTCTTTAAAGTAGTTAAACGTAATGCAAAATATTGTAAAGCTATTGTACTTAAATCAGCCAATTGTTCCACCTCAAGTACGTCATTATATAGCAAAAAACTTCTCCCTTAGAGGAAGAAGTTCATTGCCGCAAGAGTTGCTAGAATTTTCACTAGTGTCTCACTTGAGATTTTAATTGTGATCTCCAAAACACTTCACCCTTTAGAGAGGGTTGGATTATCCATCAGGATACCCACTCATTACCTGTAATGCTATTTTATTATAATCTTATATTATTAGAATATCAAGGTTACACATGAAAAATTTGTTAAAGTTAATTGATTTGAAATTTAAAGCTGTGCAAATAGTTCTATTGGCTCCAACGATTCGTTATTACAGAATACAAACGTGTGTACACACATTAAACCGCTACCTCAAAGGAAAGCCTGTCCCCATGTTTATAGTTGATTAACTTGAAATCATCAATGGTAAAGTCATAAAAATCTTTTACTTCAGGATTGATCCATAATTCAGGTGCTTCAAACTGTTCTCTTTCCATTTGAATTTTCAAATTGTCTATATGACGTGTGTACACATGGCAATCACCAATGTTAAAGATATATTCACCAAGCTCATAACAAGTCACTTGAGCAATCATGCGCTGCAAAACATTGTACTGAAATACATTGAAGGGATTCCCCAGAGCCATATCATTGCTCCGTGCTCTTACCTCCAGATGGAGTCTTCCTTGTTTAACATACCATTGCGTCTCGTATACACATGGTGTTAAGGCCATTGAGTCTAATTCATCAGGATTCCAAAGCATTGTTATGTGTCTCCGTGAAGATGGGTTGTTCTTCAATTGATGCAGAAGATAATCAACCTGATCTACCTTTTCTCCATTTAGATTTCTGTTTTTCTTGCTCAGCTGGAATCCATATGCATGTCCAATGGTGCCATCTTCTTGTTTCCATTGATCCCAAATATGTACGCCCATCTTGTTTAATTCAGTAACATCGTTAGATTTAAGCTGCCAAATCCAGAGCAATTCTTTAATGGCTGTTTTCCAGGCAACTTTTTTTGTCGTTAGTATCGGAACCTCTGAGTTGTCGAATCTCATTTGCTTACTAATCACGCTTATTGTATGAGCAGGTGTTCCATCTGAGTCCCACTTTGTTCTTACTTGGAATTCTTCGTCTGAGATTCCATTTTTTATAATTTCCTTTATAATTGAATTGTATTGTTTATCAAATTGAGTCATTTTAGACCTCCTAATAATTTTAATGAAAAGAGTGTGTCAATTGAAAGTGAAATTTCCGATTAAGTCAAAAGGTATCGAGCTTTTGTTAGAAGTGGACAGTGACGAAAAATTCAAAAATGGGATAAAGATAAGAAACCGCTACAGTATTGATTTGCAAAATGAATATACACAAACAGCCTCAATTACTTGTCTGAATCCTAGTAAAGCAACAAAAACAAAATCAGATTACACTATTAACAAGATTGTTAATTTCTTTTATGAAAATAATAAATATGAAATTGGGAGATTGGATATTTACAATTTATACCCTTTTTATTTGACAGATTCAACTGATTTAGTATATATGTTCGCTTCATTAGAAAGTGATTATTACAACGAATTTATAGACGATAATTATGAAGAAATGAAAAAACATATTAGCTGTAAGACTAAAAACATAGTTGCTTGGGGAGGCTATCCTAATGGTTTTAACCAGTTAACTTATGAAGAAGATGTTAAAAGGATGCTAAAATTCCTTCGAAAATTTGGGAAGGTTTACTCTTTTGAGACTAATCGGGGCTGCTGTACACAAAAGGGTAAACATCCATACCATCCTTCATCAAGATTCAATAACCTTGTGGATATTATTGAATATAATCATAAAGAATAATGTAAGTAATTATTTAACGGCATTGTTAGAAAATAAGTTTATGAGGAGGTTATGCCTCCTCACATTTAGTTTACTGTGTCATGACTTAGCGTTTTACACATATCCCTTAATTTGATTTATTTGACCAGCAACACTTTCTCCAATTGTATGGGGCAACTGATCAATCCCCTTTTCAATTCGTTTCTGACCAGTTTTCCTGATTTTTGTTGTCATCTCTTTAAAACGCTCTAAAGCAGTATCTGCAATTTCATCATATAGCCCCTGTATTTTCACTAATACACTTAAATACTCTTCGTCACCTTCTTCAAATAGTGCCAACCCTTCTTCAAGTTTATTGATCTTTTCAATACTCTTTATTATTTTATTTTTATCCTTTAACAATTAATCACCCGCCTATTTTATTTTGGTCATGTATCTTAATGAAGTTAGCCGCTGCCCTTTTGTATCTCAGGTCTTTCTCGTACTCAGCAACTTGTCTCATATGCTCAATAAATTCATCTTCAAGTCCTTGTAACTGAAGAAACCCAAAGCAAAGACCATTTCTATAAAGCATGTCGTCATATTTTGCTTGTAAAGCTCTTTCTTTGCTGTTAATGATCTCTTTCCTCCTTAGATATTAAATAAAAGTATTCTTTTATCTAAAAATCAAGGGTTTTTATTACCATTAAGTCTCAATCATTTGATATAATTTAATTATTATAAAAATTCATACAAAGGTGGTTAATAAATGAAAGTTACTAGACATGATTATGAAAGTACCATTGAAGGCTATATCTACGAAGCAGGTTACGAACAAAAAAGTCGATTTAAATATGTTTATGAACTCGAGAAAAAAATTCTCCATATCTACGATGATATGTCGTATCGTAGCACTGGTGCTGCAAACTCTGTTAATGAAATAGTTGCTGAAATCGATAAAATTACGAAAGATGATTCTAAAGGTTTAAAAGGAATTGCTCAGAACTTTATCTCTCTTTTCTCTAAGAACGAACCCTCTAAAATTATTTTTTACACAGAAGCTGGTTCACATGGTTTTTCCGGTTCAAGCAAATATGGGGAACCCTTAAATATACTTGGATACGACTTTCAAAACAGAGATTACACAGGCTATATTAAAGACGAGCTTTATCACGAATTTGTAGATATCAATTCGATTGTAGAACCTAACTAATTTGATAACTTGGCTGTGATATTCAACAACAAGCTATATTTAAGATCTTATTGTGTACACAGCCAAGTACATTACTTACTTAGTCCCAGTTGATCCGTGCCCTCCTCTATCTTCGTTCCCTAACTGCTCAACTTCAATTAACTCAACTGCCGGCATTTTCTTCATGATTCTAAACTGACAGATACGATCACCCTTCTTAATTTCAGTATCACGCAATGCATAAGCAGGAAAGAACCAAAAATCATTGTCTCCTTTGTATGACTCATCGATAACACCCATTGAATTTGTTTGAATAACACCAAAGTTTTTATATGTACTTGAACGAGGAACGACATGCGCTTCGTAACCTTCAGGCAATTCCATGGCCACTCCTAATGGAACAAGTTTAAATTCATCTTTTTTGATCGCTACATCTTCAGCTGCCCGAAGATCAATCCAGTCTCCCTGCTCAATTTTGCTGATTCTTGTTTGGGTTTCATCTAGATACTTGATTTTAATTTGCATTATGTATTAGCTCCTTTTATTTTTAATGTATGTACGTTCTTTTTGGTCTTCTTCAGTTAAACAAACAACTCATTAATGTTCGAACTTTGCCCTTAACTCTTCATATAGTTTACGATCATTTTCTTCTTTCTCTTTGAGATACTTTTCTCTTTCAGCATCTTGCTTCTTTTTTAGCTCATTCTCATACTCTTCCCACTCTGTTTCATCGATCACACCTTTTTCATGTAATTCTCTTTTCAGAGGGTGTAAGATTTTCTTTGCTTCATGTGCGTATAAAATTCTTGTCTCATAGGTATCATCCCAGTCAGTTTGTTGACAAGCCATAAACACGCCCCCATCTTTAGTAATAATTGCTGTTTGCTCACAAAACTGATTTGCCCAAACATAAGCAACTTCTTTACCAATTAATCCTTCCTGAGTCTCAATGAAATACATAAATAGCTCCTTCTAATTAAGTTTGTTTAAAATTACCCTTTTATCGTAATTCCTTTAGTAACTCATCAAGTTCATTAGGCTTAAAACCAACACTTCGGTTTACTTCTTCTCCCTGATCACTCAGCAGAATGGTTACCGGTACTCCCATGACACCAAATCTTGCTGCTACTTCTGGTTCCTGTGTAACGTCAACAGTCTCAAATTGAATATTTACTTGTTCTAAGTAATTGGACACCATTTTACATGGATTGCAATTAGGCTGCTCTAATTTAATTAATCTCATTGAATACATCCTTTCTCGGTAAAAATGAAATCTGAATCCTTTAAAGGCTCCACTGTTGCTTTTTTGTATCCATTCCCTTTAGTTGAAAAGAAGTCATGGGATTTAGTCTTAGTGCTCAAACCATTGATAACAATTGGATTAACATCCTCTTCTTCAAACCAATGATCAAAGCCCAGATTGTTTAAAGCTTTATTTGCGTTGTATCTGATGAATTTCTTTACATCTGGAGCTAATCCAACCTGATCATAGACATCTTCTGTATACTCCAATTCATTTTCGTAAAGTTCCTGCAGTAAGTTTAAAGCCCATGCATACAGTTCTTTTTGCTTCTGTGGCGTTTGCTTCTTATAAATCTCTTGAGCTAATAGACCGATGTAAACGCCGTGTATCGCCTCGTCACGGATAATTAAATTTACAATTTCACCACTTTGCATGAGCTTCCCTTGTCCGTAAAAGTAAAGTGGATAATAAAACCCTGAGTAGAAAAGAAAACTCTCCAGGAACACAGATGCAACCATTCCTTTAAATAAAGAAATTTCATCGTTTTTCTTGATTGATTTATAGACTGAAACAATTGTTCTAGCTTTCTTTTGAAGAAACCTATTGTTTTTCACCCATTCAAAGACTTCATTGATCTGCTCGGTTGGAGCCAATGTTAGAAAGATGTTGCTGTAAGACTTTGCATGAACAGCATTTTCCATCATGGCCATGAAATTTAAAACTGCCTTTCTTTGATGTCCATCTACATGTTCAGCAATTATAGGCATCCCCGTATTCCCCTGCTCTGTATCAAGAAGCGTAAGTCCGGCCAGTACCTTCATATAAGTGTCCTGCTCATTTTTTCCGAGGTACTTCCATGTGAGGAGATCGCCGTTTAAAGCAATCTCTTCCGGAAGCCAGAACTGTTTCACGTTTTGGTTATAGAACATTTGGGTAAAATCGTCTTCATGCTTTGACCAGTTTGCTGCAGTATACAGCTTGTTTTTGTTGAGTTGTGACAAAAATGTGACCTCCTAAATATTTTTTCCTCCCTCATCACACCTGTAAAAAGAAGGTAATATTTTATAAATGTTGTAAATTTTATAATGCAACATATTCACTATTAAGGGAGGAATAAAAAATGAAAAAGAAATTTATTGCTGGTGCTTTAGTTTTAGGTCTAATACCTACTATTGGTAGTACTGCTGTTTCAGCGAAGTCGATTCAAAATCCTGTGAAAGTCATAAATCCTTTAGAAGATCCTAGATGTGACCGTGGCACTTTAATTTGTGAAACTGGTTATTTTACAGCTGCAGGAAACTTATATTTCGATTATTTTGGAAGTGAAGACGACAAAATAAGAGTTTACATTGCAAATGATGGAGACTACCCTTTTGAGTACAGAATTACGAACCCTGACGGCAAGAGAATAGCAGACGGTATTACAGTGAAACCAGGAAAGTTCAAAGAAACAACCTTTTACGTAAAAGATATAGAAGGTACTTATAAAGTCCGTGTAACAAATAAAGATGGTGAAGATATCCAAGCATTTGTTAAAGCAAGAGGACTATAATTTAGAACCCAGGAGTCAGGCAGCATTACAGAGTGCCGACTCCTTTACTATTTAATTTAAACTACACAAGACAGACACCCTTCCTGCCCTGTATCTTTTGTTCTCGCATAGTACAAAGTCTTAATTCCTCGATGATGAGCATAGAGATCAATTCGGTTCAAATCTCTTGTTGTCATCGTATCCTTTAAGAACAATGTAAATGAAATTCCTTGGTCAACGTGCTGCTGAATTGTTGCAATAAGATCAACTACCTTAAACATATCCATGTCGTATGCTTCTTTGTAGAAGAACCAATTCTGAGCCGATAAACCTGGCATCGGATAATATGTCTTACTGTTTCCGTATGTACGTTCCTCAATTCTCTCCATAATTGGCATTACACCTGCTGTAGATGATTGAACATATGAGATGCTTCCCGTAGGTGCAATAGCCTGCCTATACGAATGGTATAAGCCATATTTCATTACATCTTCTTTAAGTTTCGTCCAATCTTCAATGTTAGGAATATGTTGATCTCCAAATAGCTTTTTAACCTTTTCAAACTGAGGGCTATAATCATTTGTTACGTACTTTTCGAAATACTCACCTGATTTATAAGTTGAACCATCAAACTTGTAGTATTTCTCCCCTGTTTCTCGTGCAATTTCCATAGAACGCTGCAGTGAGTAGAAGTTAACCATCATAAAGTATGTATTTGCAAAATCCTTAGCTTCTTCACTTTCATAAGCAATATTATTTTGAGCTAGAAATCCATGGAGGTTCATCTGCCCTAGACCAATTGATCTCATTAGTGTATTTGCTCTCGCAACTGCTGGAGCATTTACAATGTTTGTTTTCCTTGTGACAGTTGTCAATGAGTCAATTGCTATTCGTACTGTTGAAGCAATTGATTGATTACTCATTACATTTACAATGTTCATTGAGCCAAGATTGCAGGAGATATCTAAACCAATTTCATCCTCTTTATCGTAATCCGTATACACTGATACTTGTGATGATTGGAGGACTTCAGAACACAAATTTGAAAACTTCACTTTTGAAATATGTTCATTTGGATGCACTTTATTTACATTGTCAGCGAACATAATATACGGATAGCCTGATTCGCTTCTTAGAATGGCCAATTGCTCTAACAGCTTTCGAGTATTCCCTTTAGCTTTTCTAACCCTAGGGTTTTCAACAAGCTCATCATACATTTCATTAATATCCATCTCATCAAGATACTGCCCATATTCCTTGTATACTGAATGCGGATAGAACTTGTAATAATCCTTGTCTTCCCTTGCAAGTTCAATAAATTTATCAGGAACAACTACACCAATAGACAGTGTTTTAACTCTGACATCTTCATCAGCACTTATTTTTTTGGTATCCAGGAAGTCTGTTATGTCTGGATGGAATACACTTAGATAAACTGCTCCTGATCCTTGTCTTTGTCCCATCTGATCTGCATATCTAAAAGCATTATCCAATAGCTTCATAACACCTACGACACCTTTAGTCGCATTCTCTACGTCTTTAATCGCTTCACCTTTGGCTCTTAGTTTGTTTAGATTTAATGCTACTCCTCCACCTAGCTTAGAAAGCTGCATGGAGATATCAATAGCACGTGAAATATCATTCAAACTGTCGCCTACTTCAAGTAAGAAGCAGCTCACCATTTCACCTCTTCGCTTACGTCCAGCATTAAGGAAAGTAGGTGTTGCCGGCTGATACTCTTGTTTCATCATAGTATGTACTTCCTCAACAGCTTTCTCATAATCACCATCAGCGCAATATAAAGCCACAATTGAGACACGATCCTCATACCTTTCCAGGATCTTTGTTTTATCGTTTGTCTTCAATGCGTAGTCATTGTAGAACTTAAACGCGCTCATAAAAGATGGGAATCTAAATTTGTAACTGTAAGCAATCTTATAAATTGATTTAATCTGTTCAAATGTGTATTGATCTAAGAATTCTTCTTCGTAATAATCATTTTTAATCAGATAATCCAGCTTCTCTTTTAAATCATGGAAAAAGACTGTGTTTTGATTTATGTAATCAACAAAGTAACTATGTACGGCCTCCTTATCCTTTTCGAATTGATACTTCCCATCTTTCTGAATCATGAACTCATTATTGAGCTTGATCCACTTTGGTATTGTGTTTGTCAATAAGTTGTACCTCCTGAATGAGCTTCTGTAATTCTTGTTTCGTTCCACTAAGTTCAAACTTTAATAACAATGGAATGTGGAACTTTGCTGAAAGCTTGTCTCCAGCTAAACCATAGTTATCACCCCAAACCTTGTTACCACTAACAACAACTCCTCTAATTTTATTTTTATTCTTTTTGATAAAATTCAAAGTCCTTTCAGGTACTTCCCCAAAGCCTATCGTAAATGTAATATGTATGAACTCTTGAGTGATGATCGTATCATCAGTTATTTCAATTGCCTCAATGTCTAGCTCTTGTTGCAACGCTTTTACAAACCTTCTTGCATTGCCAGTTTTACTCTCATATGTAATGATCACTAATCGTTATATGCTCCTGTAATTAATCTTGTAGTTGCAGATTCAGCTTCATTTTCAACATGGTAATATGCTTCAGCTATTTCATTATTAATAGCTCCCATCTCAGCATAACCTTTGGCCATTTGAGCCTCATATGGAGACAACTCCTCTAATTCAACAGGGATATAGTTATCCTTTTGGCTTTGAGGAATAACCATTTGGTGTCCTTCTAAGTCAGTTGCAATAAGTTCTCCCTTAAATACTGTAAATGACTCACCATTTTGCATATGTATCTTCTTATTTTCTTTTGCTTCTTCCATAGTCACCAGATCATTACGCTTTACGTATAGCTGTCTAGCTGCCCCCATTTTACATCTCCTTATTATTTGTTTTTATTTTGAATAAAGCTGTGATTTTATCAAGATTTTTTGTTTGGCCATCCTTCGCCAAGAAGCTTTTTAGCCCCTTCAACATCTGTGAATCTCTCAATCTTGTGTCTATAATCATCGATCCACCGGTAAACACATACAGCATTTTCTTCTACTTTCATGACAGTGTATTGCTGCATAGGATCTTCTAAAAGGTGAAGCTTCTGATCTTTATAAAATCCCGGAATCATATAATATCCTCCTCTTCTTTTATTGAATTTCTCTTACTTCATGTGGTACTCCGCTTTCTTCTTGAGCATAGACAGCATCATTATGAGCCTCAATTGCATCATCATAAGTATTAACAAGTGTTCCCATGCAAAAAAGTCCGTATTTTTTATTCATTTTCATCATCCTTTTGATTTATTTTTTAAAGTAAACTTCCGTCCATAATCAAAACTCTTTCTTCATTACTTTGAAGTTCTTCGAGAACGTCTGATATTGGGGACAGTTCTTGATCCTCGGTTACTGTTCGACTGTGTTTAACTGCTGCGTACAACATACCAACTTCTTTGATCTCATCTCTTAAGTTCCCGTCATCGTCCGCAACTTCTTCTGTATATAGCTTCAATGCTTTTTCCTTTGTATTAGCTTTAATTAATGCATAATATGGGTCACATACCTCAAAAAATTTCATGTTATTACATCAACTCCTAATTTATTTTTGTGAACCTTTTTATCTCTTTTCCATCAACAACAACTGTTCCAAAGAACATGTCTTTAGGCCTTGCCCACAGAATGCCATCCATATCTTCATATGTAACAAGTTTCTCTTCTGTCTCAGTATGAATTACCTCTCCAATACCCTTATATAGACCACCTTTATAATGTCTAAACCGGCAACCAACCACTTCGTATGTATCCATTCGATTGCTCCTTATTTAAACTTCTTCCAAGTGAAACAATAAAGCATCCTCATAAAAGTTCACTTGAATCTCATTTCCAGTATCTTCTCCAGTAATTGTGCACCTAAAAGGAGTATCCCCATAAAAATCAAGTTGCTCCTGTAATACCTTGATAACTTCACTGATTTTTGGATTAATTAATTTGCCTTCATTTGCGATATACACCTTATTGTTACTCCTCTCCTTAACTCTTTAAAATCATCCTTTTATGGAGAACGAATGAATACCAGGTACACCCACAACGCTCTGGAATGGATTGAGTACATTAAATTCTATTTCCACCGCCAAATCTCTGTCTGAGTTCATTTGAATTCTTTCGATTTTCACATTAACTTCGCTTGTTTCATCCTCTAGACTAGTCATTTTCATTTTATAAGTGCCCTTAGATACACCGCCTAGTTCAACCCATTTATAAACCAATAAATCATTACTAATCCTTACTGTGATTTTATCTTCGTTTTCAGTTGCCTCTACATTTTTGTAATGAAGAACCATTCTTGTTTCATTTGGTAAATGTTTATTCAGTGTTTCTTCATATACAGCAATTTCTTTTAAGATCATATCTAACTCTCCTTTTGAAAATTTGGCTTAAAATTTTATTTAGACTTATTGTCGTTTTGCAAAATGGTGTCAGCAGGTAAAGTTGTAACTTTCATTTCGCCGACTATTTCACCAGTTGATTTCTTTTTGAAAATAATCTTTGCAGCATTATCATTACTCATCTTGAGTTCCTCCTTAGATAAACAATGTGCTAACATACAGAACAATCAATGCGAAAGCTGAATGAAGTAAAGACTTACCGGCTTTCTTAAAAATGTTCTCATCTTTTTCTTGATCTGACCGTTTTACACCTTTGACAAATACATTGAGTAAAACGCCAATAACAAATGCATGAGGTAAAGTTACATGGACATTTTGAATGTTGTATGTATCAATAAGCAATGGATTTAACACATGATTCAATCCGTAATAAACAACTAGTGACATAGTCAATGCTTCAACAAAAATAAGTAATCCAACTACAATTAACGAACCTGACCCCATAAAGAATCCGCTCCAAATATCTTTTGTATCCTTATTCAATAAATATCTCTCCTTTAGTCTTTTTTAGTTAGCCTCTTCCACCAGGAAGTTTTTATCTGTCTTTGATTTTGAGTATCATTGTTTTTTGCTTTCTTATTATTGTGTTCTTCGCATTCCTTCAAGCTTTTTTCATCTATAATTGTCTTAACCACTCTGTCAGTTTGATATGTCCACTCGTTATGTATGTTTCGCTGCCTGTCAGTCACTATGACATATTCATTAAGTCCAGGGATATAAACTTTACCTCCAATTTCTATAGGCTCAATATCTATATAGCCCTCGAAGATTGGTTCAGTACGAGTTATCTTACATACCGGCTGAGTAATCCACCTCTCTGTACCTAGGGCACGGTGTGAGTAATAACTATCTATCATAACCAATCCTTCAATCGTTGCTTTATGGCGTCCCACTTATTCACCTCCTTATAAGTCTATGTAAAAATTGAATTTTATTTAGATAATATTGATAATTAATAAAACTAAACTGATTAAGAATGACAACCCAGCTAAAACAGCTAGAACTAATAATACTAAAGCGATTTGAGGTTTTATTCCCTTTTTAGTTCCATATATATCTAGTGTTACTATTCCAATCAACAAAAGACCTACGATTTCAAGAACGTTAATGACTAGCTGCAACTTGCTCCTCCACATGCTGAACGACTTTACACCAGATACCCAAAGTACCTTTTGCTTTAAACTTTTGTGCCTCATTAATTGCTTGTTCTCGTTGATCAAATACTGCTACTTTTCCATCTACGCCAGTCATCTTTCCAGCGAATTCTTTTCCTGCATAGACCTCAACTACCCACTTTTCTTTGTCCATATTAATCTCTCCTCGTTATTTGTTTTGATTTGTCGTATACTGCGCTTGCCCGGGAAATTATTTTCTATTTCCAATACGGATTTCTTGCCCCTTCCCACCTTTTCGAGTTAATCCAATCCATCGTAACTGGTTTAAAGTCGGTATTTTCAACACTTACACAAACATGACTTAGTTTTTCGAGACCAGTTTCCTCTCTGTGTGTATGCCCATGTACATTACAGCAAAGTTGATATTCCTCAATTAATCTGTTCATATTCACCTGAGAAATTGGTTCATGAGTAAGGATGTAATCCTCATAGAGATACATCCTATGTGGATCAAAACCAAGTCTTCTAAACTTTGTATCTGAAATTCCTTTGTCATGATTTCCTCTAATAAGTATGTTTCTAGTTTTCTTTAACCGACTCACTATGTACTCAATTCTTTTTGAATTACAGAAAAACATATCTCCAAGCCAAAAGACTGTATCCCCTTCGCTAACCGTTTTATTGAAATTCTCAATAATCACATTGTCCATATGTTCAATATCTTTAAATGGTCGTTTATCACCATCATATTTGATGATATTCTTATGGCCAAAGTGCGGATCACTGATGAACCATGTATTTGTCATTTGATCATCCCTTTCTTATCAATTGAGCTGAATTTTAGACAAAAACTTCATTTTTTCTTATATAGACTTAAATCCATGTCGAAATATATCGTTCCGCATATCATGTTCTATCTCCCTAAAGGAGGTGGAAATATGGGATTCTTCGGTGGATACTCTAACGGAAATAACGGTTACTCAAACGGTTATGGCAGCTCCTTCGCTTTGATCGTAGTGCTATTCATTTTGTTAATCATTGTTGGAGCTTCTTTCTTTGGTGGTTATCCAGAGGGTGTTCCAATCTAGTTTGGTATAAGCACCTCCCTGTTCGACAGACGCCATAAGAATTTTTATGGCGTTTTTACTTTTGAAAACAAATCACGATAAAAGGAATATTTTATAGTAATTTTATTTTTATCCTAAATATAATTTCAAAAACTTTAATGTCTTTTCTAACTTCATGGTCTTACAATGTTCCAAACATATCTTTTGCAGTTCCTCACCGCATTCTTTATGTACCGGAAATTCTTTATACTCTTTGTCACCTGTAATTCTTAAATAAAAGACGGTTTCATTAATTTGTTCATTACACTTAGTACATTCCAAAGCATCACCTCTCATCTTATGAATATAGCATACTCTTAATTCTCTAAATGGTCAATAGTAAATTTATTTTTATTCTTAATATTTGTTAAAAGGAGGAGAGTTTCCTCCCCTACAGTACTACGGCTGCTGCTAATGGTCTTCAGTTCGTTTATAAAATACACGAACAATTATTGCCGCTATAAAGAATAAGGCGAATAATCCAAAAGCCATTGATCCATTCTTTAAAATTATCCCAAAGATCAACAATGCGCAACCAGACAAAATAAATAGTATTTTACTTAAAATATTGATCATTTACACTTCTCCATACAATCAAAGAATGCATTTACACCAATAATACCAGCTGTATTTACACAAGCATAGCAAGCAGTTCCTGCTGTTGCTGGAACACCAGCTGTGCATGCAGCTCCACATAAAATAGCTAAACCAGTGATTGCCCATTGACTAATATTCTTATCACCTAAACAATCTGACACGCATCCTGTCCAGCTCTGAGTACTCATCATGTTAGATGAGCTTGCTTTGTCTTCTGAGTTTTTTTCTGTTTCAAAGACACCAGACTTGTCCTCATCCTTAACACCATTAACCCAATAAGTCATTTCGTTTTGAGTGCTGCTGATTTTCTTCATATCAACTTCATAGTATTCTTCAATATTCATATCGCTATCAAATGAAACATTGAATGAACTTACTCTATCTACTTTTTCAGTGTCCACATATAAATAAGAAACTGAATATGTTACTGTACCATCATCGTACTTGATGGCTCTAACTGAAGCATTATCAAATACTTTTTCGTTTGATTTATGATACTTAATGTCTCCCTCTTCAATTGCCTTTTCTGTCTTTGAAAGAAGTTTTTCCTTAGTCTTTTTGCTCACATCAATAGTGTGATCTGCAATAAATTCTGCTTCTGATTTTACCTTACCCTTGTCAATATTATCTGTTGAGATTGTACTCTTTGCATCACTATTCTGAGGAAATGTTGCAAAGGCCAGCACAAATACGGCAACTAATGCTAAGATCGTTCTATAAAAAGACTTGTTCATTAAAATAACCCCTTTGTAAAAATATAATTCTCATCTGGCACCAATACTTATCAAACAGACAATCTCATAAATCACCTTCTTTCTTTAATAAATGCTACCAATCATATAAATAATTGTTAAGAAACAAAGGCGATTTTGAATAATAAGTATCACAGATGTCATTAACTCAAAGGGATATTGCTCACCTTTATAAACAACTTATGTAATTTTGTAATTCGTTAGATTTAGTAAAAATCTCACCGAATTTTTTGTCTATCGTTTTCCATTGCCTTTCAGTTGTTGAAGGCAACTCATTTTCAAGGTATATGAACAACTCATCGATTTTACTGCTAAGTTGATCCACATTTTGCTCGAGAGTCTCTTTTATTGGATCAGATATTCGCATGGAGCCGTCCTCCCTTATGAAAAGATGATTATAGCCTTGCCGTTGTCATTTTTTATGTATGGAGAATATTTACGTTCAAGATAATTCCTAGATGTTCCTTCTCCCGGACTTACATTATAAATATTCCTTACCTCATTTACTTCGTATGCTTGTTCTTTTGCATGCTCAGGTGATAGCGCCTCAATAACTAGAGACGCATTTTCACCTTTGCTATCTTTACACCTTACATAATACTTTTTCAATAAACATCCCTTTATCCTTTCGTTTTTTCTTGATTCTTGAAACAATTTAATGAATCAAGCCTCGATATGTATTTGGTTTAATATTGTGTAGATCGATTAGGTTAGTTAACTGCTCGATTTTCTTACTCATTGCATAACATTGATCAACATAAAATTTCTTTGGTATAATCACAAACTGCCCATCTTTAAATCCTTCCGCACCGGCTTCTTGCATTGCTGCTGGAAAGATATCAATTAGATCCCTTTCTTAAAGCTCTCAATATACTCATCTACTGAAATAGTGTGCAAAACCTTAGCTAATACTCTATTGGTCTTTTCATCGTTATGTACGTAAATGCTTTGTGTATGTGGTTCAATAACTACAAAATCAAGAGCGTTTACCAAGTCAATTTTTTCTTGATCAGTTAGCATATTCACTCCCCTTTTTGTCGTAGTATCTCATCCTCAATCGTTTTTTTTCCAGTTTTGAGGACTTCCATGAAATTTGCTGTTGCTTCAATTTCAGCTTCTAATGCAACTACATAACGCTGCGCTTGGTCAGTTTCCCCATTAATGATTTTCTTTCTATAATCTTTGACACTTTGTTTAAACCTCTCAATTATTTGCTTGTTATTAATACCCCGACACTCCTTGTGACATTATTTTTATTCTAAATAAAAGACAAATTTTATACAGTTATTTGTTCAATGTATAATTCATCAAGCTCTATATTTTGTGCTGAATCCAAGTTAACTTCCTTCATTATGTATTCCTCTTTGAGTCCTTTAAATAAGTGCGCAATAACATCTACCGTCCAACCGTCTCCCAAGAGATCCGCTGCTTGATTTCTGTTAAGAATTTTGGTGTAACCAGATGGTACAGTTTGCAACCTTTCGAGTTCAACTTGATTCAAGTACCTAATATTATGTGTATCCTCTATTCCATTTTCAAACACAATGGTTGTAAAGCCTGTGTTTTTATATCTATGCCACATTTTTTCCTTTGATTTTAAAGGTCTTGAATCACTAGCTAACAATGCCCTCGATTTTTCTCGATCAGTAAACCCATTTTCTAAAACATGTTCTAATTTAATGCCCCTGTCATTTGGAAGTGACACGTTAGGTAGGTTTGTCCAATACAATCTATCCCTTAACTGAGCCGAAACAAGTTTTGAATTAATCCTAATTGGCTTTACTCCAAGAGTCTCGTTTATGACTTCTTTATCTTCATTTTTCATTCTAGCTACATTTTCTAACAAGAAGTACTTTGGTTTAATTTTATTTAAAACTCTAATGTATTCCCAAAAAAGTTGAGATTTGCTGCCTTTTAGCCCCTTTCTTTTTTTCATTGCCGGACTTAAATCCTGACATGGACTTCCACCAATCAATAAATCGATTTTTGGGAGGGATTCAAGTTTTTCATCAGTTAACGACTTTACATCTCCAAGTTGAATTGTATTGGGGTAATTATACTGAGTAACCTTAATAGCATTTTCTTTTATTTCACTAGCAAAATAGTTGTCTACGACAATCCCTAACTTATTCAGTGCAATCTGTCCACAGCTCATTCCATCAAATAAACTCAATACGTTCATCTAACCACTCCACTAATTTTATTTTTATTCTATAAAAATTGATCTTTTATTTAGTTCCTATGTAATTCCTCAAACGTTCATTTGCAATATCACAATATTCCTTACTAATCTCCGTACCTATGTATTTACGATTATTTAAAGCTGCCATCTTTGCAGTTGTTCCACTCCCAATGAATGGGTCAAACACAATGTCACCTTCATTTGACCAAGAGAGAATGTGATCTTCGGCAAGCTTTTCTGGAAATATTGCCGGATGATCAAAAGCGATCTTATCACTAGTGCTTTTATGCATGCCAACTAAGTATCCCCATATGTTGCCCTTAGTTTTGTCATCTTTAGTAACCGTACATTTTGATTTTCTTCTCACTGCAGGGTTATTTTCCTTAATAGAAGCTGCCCCACCTCTGTTAGAGTAGTCGTACTTCGTTCCTGCAGTCCGACAGGGTTCTTTTCTAGGGTTAAACACTTTGGGCTTCCCTTTTGAAAAAACAAACATGTATTCAAACTCTTGCTCATATCTGTTATGGTTTTGAGGTAAAGGATTATCTTTTCGATAAATCATTGTGTCGTGAAGATTAAATCCAATTTCTTTAAAGAATAGAGCTTGTCTAAAACTCGTCCCAGTTTCGGAACCTTTGTGTGTTTTATCCCCTACAACCCAAACAACCACTCCACCATCTTTTGTTACTCTATACAATTCTTGAGCTGTTTCCTCAAAGTTAAATGAATATCCGTTGTAATTTCTTAAGTCATCATAAGGAGGAGAAGTCACTGTTAAGTCGATAGAACAATCACCAATATTCTCCTTCATGAATTGGACGCAATCAATATTATGTATTTTGTTTAAATCCTTTCCGTTTATATCTATCTCTCCTTCCTCTATAAAAGAGATATTTTAATCAGTTTCACATACACTTCACACATTTCAAATATTTAACATGCTAGACTAGAGTTGTAATCACAATCAAAACCTAGGGGGTAATTCTTATGAAAAAGTTTTACAAAGGATTGATTGTTTCTGCTTTATCTCTAGCTACACTGGCTTTCCCTGCTTTCACATCACAAGCTTCAGCTCTAACGCCTATCAAATCAGTTGACCAAGTTGTACAACAAGGAGATCCTATAGCTACAGTTGACTACCATATGCTAAGGAATTCTAATGTCTCCCTGTTAAAAGGTTATACACGTTGGGAAATAGTATCTGGCAGCAACCTAATTAGCATAAGTTCAAGTGGTGTTGTATCTTCTTATTCTTCACTAGGCACAGCAGTAGTTTACGCATATGACATTAACGACAATTATGTTATTTATAAAATTACAGTAGAAGCACGTTAGTTTACTAAGGAGTGTTAGTTCACTCTTTTTGTTCACTCAAATAATTGAATCAAATCCTCTACAATCTCATCGCTGCCCCATTGTTCAGTATCCCATGAATATGTATGTAATCCAGCACTGCTCATAACTTCTCTGTATAACTCCAAAATTGAATCGATGTCTTTTCCTTCTATATACTCATCTCCCCGAACGCTTAACCGTTCCTTAATAATGTTTTGATCAGCATGTAAGTATACAACCTTAGCTTTCACTTTAATTTTATCCTCAATAAATCTAAGCTGGTGCTCTGTAAGGATCGAATAATCTTTGAAATTCTTTGCATAAACCAAGTTAGAATAAACAAACCGGTCGATAATCACATTGTCTTCGTCAGCTAATTTGTTGAAGTGTTCAAATAATTTCTCATTTCCACTTGTGGCCAACTCAAAGCTTGAACCTTTGATAATTGGATACTTCAGTTCTTTGCTTAGCTTTGCTGCAACTGTTGATTTAAAGCAGCAATCAGGCCCCTCCAAGATAATTAATGCCATTAATCCTCCACCTTTCTTATTTTATGAAATCCAACAACCTGGTAAGTGCCATCAGGATACTTTACTTCTACCTGGTTGTATCGATAATCAACTTTTGCAACAGCTCCAATCTCATCTGTAAAATCAACAATTACCTTTTGACCTTTTTTAAACATAAGTTAAACCTCCCTTTAGTGGTGTTAATTCATGTTCTTTAAAGTAAGTAATGTCACCTGTTTCATCGCTAACTGCATAGTCATATGTAGCTGAATGCAAATGCTCAATAATCTTTCCTTTTCTTCCAACATGATGAGGACAGCCATATCGTGCATTATTGTTAATTTCTACAGCTAGTCCAACAGGATAACTCCAGTATTTAGGCAATTTAATACCCCCTAATTAATAATTGAAACCGTTCCATGTTGTCTTCCGAAGTTAATTGCATCCTGTTCATTTGATACCAGCAAGTCCACTTTATTGCCAACAATCGCTCCACCTGTATCAATGGCTATGGCCTTAAATGAACTCCCTCCTACTTTTATTAATACTACGGAGTTAAGTGGAATAATACTTGGATCTGTAGCTATTACTCTATAACCTTTATAAAAAATTGATTGTGTTACATCTACGCCAGTTTTGGTTCGACCGGTGCAGCCTTCGGTACAGTTAGCAACATATGCACTAAATTCGATATCTAGTGTATTAGCTTCATCATTTTCCACATATGTAATTTTATTTTTATTCTTTATTTGTTTATTCTTGTTTTTACCCTCACCTCCCTTCTTGATACTTTTCTTTTTCACTAATTTGGGTTTAATAATAGCTGCGTTAAGAATATCATCTCGCCGCTTTTCTTGTTTAGCTTTCTGCTTCTTAGAAACTTCATCGAACTTATTTAGCAC
Organism: Bacillus sp. VA13; assembly: GCF_055710085.1. Classification (NCBI taxonomy): domain Bacteria; kingdom Bacillati; phylum Bacillota; class Bacilli; order Caryophanales; family Bacillaceae; genus Bacillus; species Bacillus sp. VA13. The sequence continues at coordinate 638,246 of NZ_JBVQPP010000001.1, forward strand.
CTGATTCTTGTGTTGTGGTAAGTTGATTTGTTTTGGTTTTCCATAAAATGATTCTTTTATTGAGTTTTTATTGTTTCCTGTATCTAAATAATGTTGCTCAGCACTTATGTATGAAAAGGTAACCAATGGGATTAAAATCATCATAGCACATTTAGTTTTTGATTTATATGATATAATTTTATTTTTATCCTTAATGTTGATGCGTATCACTTCTCTTTCTTTGCTTTTTTCTGTTCGATATGCCAAGGTAATCATTGATACGTTTTTTGGCCATTTCAATATAATATTCTTTATCAAGATAATCAGGAACCTTTTCATTTTTAATATTATCATTATTAATAAAGCAGCGAGGTGGAGTATTACCAATCTTCTCAATGCGATCTTCTGTTTTCACTTTAAATACACCTTTGGCATCCTCTTCTTTAGAAGCAAATACCCTCAATACTTTTTCAGGTAACTTATCTTCCCCATGGAGAGCATACATGTACTTGTTTGAAACCTTAGAAATCTTCTGGAATTCTCTAAGTTCATTACATCCATTGATGGTTTCCTCAACTGGAATTGCTTTTGTAAAGTACTCAATCATTGCTTTGTTAACAATAGGCAGGTCATAATCCAGGTTATTAAGTTTCTTTACATATGCCCCCTTGGATTTATACTTTTGATCTTTATCAATAATAATGTAATTGTTTACGTCCTTTTGATAAATCTTTTCATAAACATCCCACTCCAGGTCTAAACGAGTTCTTGTTTCCCACTCTTTAGCAATATCCTTAATCAAATCAATATCAGCTTCTTTATCGACTTTCATGAACAAACCATCTGTATTTGATTGAATCAACTTACAATATGGCTCAATTTTTTCAATTAAATCTAACAACAATAACTGTCCTGCTAAACACACATTATTAGCCATTAAAGGGTCATACAAAGGATTATACTGATCTTTCATAGCTCCATAAGTTGAATTTAAAACGATCTTATAAGGAGCTTGTTTAGGATCTTTTTTTCTTTTCAGATCTAAACGGGTATCTCTAATCTCCGTATACTTTAATGGATTTGTTACATTACGACTTATATAACCATATTCAATCATTATTGAAGGATACAGAGATGCTACATCGCAGCATAAAATAATTCCCTCGTCTTTGTACTTTGGAAGTGCTCCATGTAAACCACCCCATGCGAATATATGAGGAACACCAGCAACATCAACCTCAAGCTTTTTAGAATAATCCAGATTATCAGGATTCTTGTACCAATCCACAATATGTTTGTATTTTTCAATCTTCAAAGCATCCGGGAACACAAGGTTAAACTCATCTCCTCGATTACCTTGTTTTTCAGCCCCTAATATAAATGCTGATAATTGAGCCTTTGTTTTTGTGAACATAGACATCTTTAGATTAAACGCTTCGATTAATGCCAATTGACTTTCGAATTCCTCTTTTTTATTGTCAAATACTTCAATAGTCTGTTTCACGTCATGAATACAATAATCAATTACTTCCCTTATCTCTTCCTCAGTTAACTTTCTGTCAATATCAAAGGGTACAGATGACTCCTTGATTCTTGATCCCATAAAACCTTCAAGCTGCTTTAAACTATGAAAGCCCGTTGTTATATCAAAGTTATTTAAAGGAATTTTATATGCTTCTCTAACAACATTAAATGCTTTTACATTATCCTTAATGATTCTAGTACTGATAAAGTGAGGATTCATCCCCAATAAGATTCCTTTGAGAATATATTGATCATACATTCTTGAGTTATAACCAATCCAAATATCTTCTTTAAACATCCTATAAAACTTTTTAAGTTCTTCTGAATCGTTAACGATAACTTTTCCTTTTTTAGTATCATAATCAATCAAGACAACCATCCAGTCGTGCTTGAAGACTTCAAAGTCATAGAATATTTTTCTCATTAAATCCTCCTAAGAAAATAAGTTATCAAACATATCAGTATTGTTCTTTTTCTTAAATTTATTTGACTCTAAAAACTCTTTATAGAACTTACATGTTTTACGATGTCCACATAATACACTGCAGTAAAAGGAATTAAATTTATTTATTTTTACTGGCTGCCATTGCTTCTCATCTTCACGATCTTTATTTTCGATCCTCTCAACAGTCTCAGTAATATAGTTCTTCAACTCATTAACCTTTTCATCTGTGACCTCATATTCAACTGTACAATCTTCGAGCCAAAACTTATTCTTAACCTCTTTGGGTAAGCTGTTTAGATTGTTTTCTTTTACTGCATTATCTAACATTAGCTCAATTTCAAAGTCGTCATATCTGAGGTTCTTCATTTGTTTTTCCAGTTGCTTGCGCATTTCCTTGACCCATTTACCTCTGTTACACATTTTCTTTATTACTTTGGTTTTTCCATGTGTACAAACATATACATACTTCACCATGAACCACAGGATTTTGTCCACTTTTAAATTTGTTGTCTGCTCAAGCGCAAGCTTGTACATTAACAATTGTCTTCCTGCCTCATTAAGTTTCTTTCCAGTAAATTTACTTGATGTCTTCCAGTCATAAATACTTACATACGGCTTACCTTTTTCACTTGGAAGAATAGCATCCACATAACCCTGAAGGTAAATTCCTTCTGCGATTTCAAATACCATTAGCTTCTCTAAAATCATTTTACTGTCGATCTTATTGAAGTTGTTCATGAAATGACCGACATCAGCTTTCCAGCTGTCTCCGATTGATTCACTTGGAAAACTAACTCCATTCATTTCTAATTCAATTAATCTATTTTCAAAGTCCTTTTTAAACTTCTTAATGTCTAATTCATTTTTATAAATCTTCTCAATTCCATTATGTAATTCAGACCCCATAAGGGTATATATGTTATCGATACCTTTCTTTTTCAAAACGTATGTATTGTAATATTCGTATTCACAGTTATTAAAAGTTCCAAGCTTGGAAAAGGAATAAATGTTTTTTCCTTGTTCCCTTAGTTCATTTAATTTATCTTTCAATCAATCATCCCCTCTTTTATATCCATACCGTACAGTCTCTTATTAAACATTCAAGACTCCTTTTATCTAGATCAGCCGGTGCCATTTTTGAACCTTTCGGCAGGTACTTGTTCTCTCGATCGAATATGTATCCAACCTCATTCTTGAAAAAGTTTTCAAACTTAAGGCTTTTAGCAATTGTTAAACTATGTTCTTCATCAAGCCCTTCATCCATCATTATTAATGACTTCTTTGGAAACATCGATTTTATATTATTTGCTTGAACTTCACTTAAGAAGCTGCCTCCTAATGAAACTCCAACATTTAAACCTTTGCTGGATAAAGCCATAGTATGTTTTTCTGACTCACCAAGCATTATTATTCCTTTTTCTCTAATTGAACTGTAATTCTCAACAAATCCATACAGCGTTTTAGACTTTGGAAAAGGAATGATTGGTAACCACTTGGTCTCATCTTCACTAATGGTCTTTTTATTTAAACGTCCCATAACACCACATAACTCACCACTAGATGTTTTCCAAGGAACGGTAATTCTTCCCGTAACACTATCATAGCCAATCTGAAACATAGATTGAGTTTTTGGTAAAATGCCATCTTTATAAAATAACATATTTGGAATTTGTTCAAACTGATCTAATATGTCTTCAGAATATGTTTCAAGATCTATATCGATGGGATTGCTAAATTTCCTTATCTTCTTATAAAATCCTCCAAATGGAATCTTGGGTGGTTCATACTGCTCTTCATCTTTGTAGTCAATTAATTCAGCTATTTTGTTAATTGTTTTAGGAAAAGTTAAACCTAATTTGTCCTTAACAAGTGTAATTAAGTCACCATTTAAATTTGTTGAGTAACATATCGCACTTAAAGTTGTTTTATTGATTTTAACTGAAGTCGGGTTTCTTCCCTCTTTTCTTGCACACCTATATTCGTTTCCTCTGTTATCGATATTATAAAAACCTGTCTCTTCTAAAATAAGCTCTATGTATTCTGGTTTTTTGATAATATGATTTTTAAGATTATATACGTCCATGATCTCACCTTCCTTTGGTAATCATGTCCGCTCTGATGTTCGCTGATGCTTAGGGGTACAATAGCCAAGTTCAATCCATTTATTCCAGGCACCATCGAATTGATAAAGTAACACTGTATCTCCTTCATCATTCCGTGTCTTATTCAAAAAGAATAACCTATATTTTTTGTTTGTATCTAACTGAATTTCTTCCTTAATGTTTGTATACTTTCCAGAAGAGTCTTTTTTAAATCTATATGGTTTAACATCAAACTTTCCGCCTGGAAACTCGTCATCCCATAATGGTCTTGTAAGTACTAACTCCGATACAATTTCTTTTACTGCCTTGGCATTGGAAAGACAAGATGCTGTTAAATATCTCGTGTTTTCCATATAAATTGCTAATTGCATTGTAATGATGACACAAATGTCTTCCTTCTCTGCAACCTGTAAGAGCTGTTTAGAAGCTTCAATTAGTTCCCCTGTTACATTATTAGAAGAAGCATCTTCTGCTTTAAATGTATCGTAAAGCATGTATCCAAACCCTTGTTTTGCCATTCTTCTCATAATTCTTTTTACATCATTAATGCTGTAATCATAAATTTTTGCAAACTTAATGCGTCCTTTATAATATTTCTCATAGTACTCAACAGCTTTTTGCAGCATTTCTCTCTGCTCTTGTTTTAGGTTACCCATTTTTTGTTTCTTTCGAGGTAAACCATAGTAACCAAGTTTATGACTTAATATTGTTGCCATGAACATATGTTGCCAAGCTCTCTTGTTCATTTCATTGGCTATGATTGTTATCCTTTCTCCCTGATCTAAAATTGAAATCACATAGGAAGATACACAAAAGCTTGTTTTACCAGTTCCACTGAACCCAGCAAAAATTTGAACATTGGATTTATGAAGACCGAGCGTATGATAATTTAACAAAGGACATGCTGCTGCATAACTCAATCCCATTTCTTCGCCGTTTTCAATAGATTCAACAAACTTATCATCCAAGTCGAGCTCTTCAATTTTCACTCCAGATCCGCGACCTAAGAAAACATTATCTAATTGAAATTCAAAGTAACTGTATAATTGCTGACTTGTCATTTTCTTGAATTTTTCAAGTTCATGTATTACATTGAATCCTTTATCATGAAGCTTGAGCAGCATATTATATTTAATAAGCTCATCATAATAGGTATCAACGTTTTCATCGTTCAACACGTTTTTGAGCTCATCTACAGTTTTCATACCACCTCTTCGGATAAAACCGTTCTTTAATGTTTCTTTACCTTCTATATAGCTGAAAACACTTGCATCATCAAAGCTTTTGTAATTCATGTTACTCAGTTCCAAACCAAGAGAGTAATAAAACTTACCATCATCCGTCAAAAAATCTCTGTCTGCTCTAACTTCATCTTTATAGTCTTCATATAAGTCAGGATTTTTCCATAAGCAAAATATAAAACTTCCTTCAATTTGTCCTCTATTTTCCACTAGTTTAGCCGGATATGAATCTAAGTTGTTCAATAATTATCCTCCTCATCAAGAAACGCTGTTATATTTTTCGCGGAATTATTTTGTTTCAAAGATGAAGGTTTTGAATCATTAAATTGATTCATAATTGTTATATCAATTTGATTATTTTCTTCTTTATTTTTACGGTTTTGTTCCAGAGACCATAACTTATAGAAATCATTGATATTACTTTCTATGATCTTAAAAATATAGCTGATCATTCCAAATTCATTGTTAAATTCTTTGTTGATCAACCAATATTGAATTGTTTCTTGGTTCTTCTCAAAGCATTTTTGTATCACTTCATAATCATAAAACTTATTAAGTTCACCTATCTTCTTTAGAAAAACAGGTGGCAGTACTTGTCCATCCTTATAGTGGAATACTTCTTTAGAAAGGTAATATAAAAGATTTTTGCGTTTCAGCTTTTCATTTTTAAAGTTTTCATATTCATCTTTGTTGCAATAATATTTATTCCTACCTTTTGTATCAGTAACCTTATAAAAAACATCTACTGTTCCATTTGCTTTACATAATTGACATACACACTTTCTAGCCAAGAAAACACTCCCTAATTAATTTAATGGGGAGCTAAGCTCCCCTTATGTGTGTTCAGTTAGACAACGCATCGACTATCTTTTCAAATGCATTAGTTGGAATAGTGTCTACGCCTTTGAAATCCTTCATTTTAAACTGATCCATAATCTGTTTCATCTTCTCTTTGGCCTCATCACTGGCATTTGGAAACAGTTTTTTGATTTTGTCTGCTAATTTCTCATTCTCTTCTTGATCAACAAATGAAGCGTTATTAGCTTCATTCTGAATTTTAGTTTCTTTAAGTTGCTCTTGTTCTTTTCTTTCTTCCTCGAAATTGTTAGTGGTATTTTTTTGTTTATCAAAAGCTAAATGAATCGCTTCTTGAATAGCTTTGATAAACTCATTGTCATCTAAAGCAATTGAAGGTGTGATATCTGAGAATCTAGATTTAGAATCGATATTAAAGTTGTCATCTCTGAACGTAATAATTCGTGATTCATCCACAACTGTTCCAATTGTTTTGTCTGGGCCAATTTTTTGCTTAACTGTTTTCTTTTCAATAGAACGATTAATAGAAGCGACTCCTAAAACGTGGAGCTTTGTCTTAATTGAATTAAAGTACTTATGGGTCATGTTTGTTGTTAACATGTCATATTCTAGACCTGTAACTACGTCAGTCATTGTTCTTTTCTTTGTATGACCTAAGATAAACATGCTGATACCCACTTTTTTTAGTTCCCACATCTTATCAAGAATTAACTCAATAGCTTTATCTTCCCCTGCTTGAAACCCCCCAAAAGCAGCTTTGATTGTATTTACTCTTTTTTCAGGATTGGCTTTATTATGTAATCGAATAACCTCTGGTTCTGTGATTTTAATAAGCTCATCAAATGTGTCATATACTAAAACCTTTAAATCCGCATAGTCTGTTGTTCTGTTATTGATAATATCCTTAGTGATTTCATTAAAAGTTATCCAATCTGGGACATCTTCATAAGAAGCATTGGGAATAGCATCAACGCCATCCTCTTTTCCAATATTGAGGATCATATAACCATCTTCACCAACTAATTTTTCACATACTTCTTTGGCTAGAGTGGTTTTACCGATACCTGATTCACCAATAAGTCCAATATTATAGTCCAATGGACTAACTTTAATTTTATTCTTTTTGCCGAATTTTCTTGCCATATGTGACAACTCCTTATGTATTATGTAATAACGATACTGAGGTAAAATCGATTTTTCATTTAAGCAAATAAATCATCAAATGCATTATCTTTTTCTTCTTCAGTTACTTTATTTTCTTCTTTACCTTCTGATGAGGCAGTTTTTTGAGCTTGCTGCGGAATATATGTTAAATCTTCAACTTCATAGGTGCTTGTTAATGCACCTTCTGTAAAGTCATTGAAATCATTGACCTTTTTTAAAATAGGTTTTAAAAGTCGGTTTTCTTCACGGGATTCTCCTAACATTCCCCCTTTAGGTTTAAAATCATCCAATGTATTTAAACCGAGTGCAATCATTTCTTTTTGGTTTGGAGAAAGATCATCTTCAGTAAAATCTACTTCATCTGCTCCTCTAAAAATGTTAACTTCCCAAAGTAGGTGATAAACTCCATCCTCATCTACTTTAAAAAAGTTCTTAATTAATTCTAATCTCTTCAAATGAAGTTCATTATTGAAATCAAGTTTTTTCGCATTGATTACAAGTTGTTGTGGAAAGAAACGATCCCTTTTCGCCTGATTGTCATAACTAAGCACATATGCATCAATGAAGTACTTTTTTTCTTCATCAAATGATGATTCATCCAGTGAATCATTTGTATAAAACACATCCAAATTAGCTCTTAACTGTGATGGTGTATCATTGCTTACAATTTCAATTGTTTGGATTTTAAACTTTCTAAAATTACGGCCTTTCCAAGTGTTATATTCAACACTTCCTGTAATCTTGAATTTTTTATCCTTATACTTTTCTAGGTTTTCAGATAGGAATTGAATTGCATCATATTCGTGGATGAATTCTGCTCCATTTACGTTTAATTCTTTATATTCATCCAGGAGTTTGGAACGTGATTTCTTTTCCTCTTCAGTTAACGAGTCTTTATTATCTAAACCTCTCAATTTATATCTCAAGTCATTTAATTTTTCTTTTACAGATTCATCATTAAAATCAATAATAATTTTTGAAAAATCAGCAACCATATTTACAGTTTCATCTTTTAACCGATCTTCCCACGGAATTTCAAGTTTAGATCCTTTTTTATTTTCAGTTCCCTTACTGAAAGAGTAGACTTTATTGGGTTTACTTTTTGAATAACCACCTTCCAACTCAACAAATACGCTATTGGTTTTAGATTCTTGAACTGCAAAGCTTAATCTATTCTTAACCCAGCCACTATCAAATTCCTTTACCTCATGAAATTTCTCTTTGTCGTTTGAAATGAATATATTACCAATAAATTCAAATTTATTTTGAAGTTTGCTCAACACTATTCCTCCGTAATTAAATGATATTATTTTTATTCTTATTATTTCTATAATGTGACTTACTACTAAACTTACAATCTCTAATACCAAGTAGTTTGTTTAACTCTATGTATCTCTTCTTAGGAAAATGCCAAGGCTCTGGATCGTCTTTAATGTTTCTTACTTTAATGATCGTATTAGTCTTACAGTAATCTTGAGATTTCCATATGAATATGTCTTAGAAATAAAACCCCTCTCAACTCCTTGAGGTCTGAATTCCTTCACCAACATTACATTCCTTGTTAATTTTCTTCTAGCCTGGTCTTCTTCGATGTCATAATTCCTTTTAACATCATTTCTATAGGCTTCGATTGCAGCTGGTTTAATTTTCAATATCTTCAATTCCTTTTTCACTTTACGACCTCCTTTCTCTCTGTGGGATATTCTTATCTTACATCACCCTCACATTATCGTCAATAGTAATTTTATTTTTATTCTAAATAATTTTTAAGAGAAGTTCCGTTCAGAACGGAACACCTGGGCAAAGCTATTCATATTTCTTTTTAAGCTCTTTAAAGGTTACTTTCTTCAAATCGTAATCATCCATTGCAGATGAAGTAGCATTGTCGGTATCCAAAGCCTCTTGTTTATAAGTCTCAAGACTTCCCTTTGGTTCAATAGCCAAATCAGACAATTGCTTTACGTTTTTATATATCTCAAGCAGATAATCATAATTATCATCGAACTCAGAAGGATGATTCTTCATTGATTTAATCTGCTTTTCAATTGTCTTTTGAGTATCTTCTAAATCAGAAATCTTGCCGTCGTCTTCATAACCTGCGTAAAGCTGAACTAATGCATCATTAAAATCGCTAACATATGTTCCATTTACTTTATGTAGGTCATTAAAAATAACATCATGCCATGTTGTCTCAACTTCGTTAATTATTTCTTCTGAACTTGCACCTAAAGAAGTCATATCAGTGACAAGACTTTCTTCTTTCTTAGAATACGCTTCTAGCTGCTCAAGTTTTTTGTTCTTTTTGTAAACTTGATAGCCATAGATTCCTCCAATTATAAGTGCAACCACCGCACAAACTGAAACAATCCAAATAACTTTTTTAGTCTTCTTTGGCTTTTCTAAAGGTAACTCCCCTGTAGCCTCATGATCCATGTTGTTTATCCCCCTATAGTAAAAAAGAATCATTAATTCAATAACATATTACCATGAGGGGAAAAACTTAACAATTCCTTTTGAAATTTAAATAAAATGATAATTTTATTGGGTTATAGATAAAAGAGCCACCTAGTGGCAGCTCCAGAGTTGATCAGCCTCCGACTCTAACTTCCATATTAGCTCATCCCCCAATAATATTAATCACTTTTTAACCCCCAAAACCATTACCATTTTAATTCTCTCCCTTAGGATTAAAGAGAATTATATCATGGATTTATATTATTTAAACAATTTCACTCCATAGCCACATATCCATTGTTTGCAGTGTAAATCCGTCAGGTAGCTGCTTCATTTTCACATTTACATTGTATCTTCTTCCTGTTGTTTTATGTACAATAGCTAATTCTTCACCATTAAAGAAACGTACAATGGCCTCATCAAATGCAATTGGCTGATTAACCACATAACCTTCCTTTAAAGCTCTAATAAACAAATAAGGGTCGTTTTTATAAAGCTCGTAAAGGACATTGGCATATTGTTCGTTCTTGTCTCTAAGTAGTTCAAAATTAATCAACGGTATGTATAAGTCTTTGTCTGATAAATTTAATTTGTTTCTAAAGTATTTAATTGCTTCATCTTGCACTTTAGAAATGATGTTTGGCATTGAGTATAACCTCCTTTCAATCCATGTATTTTTACCTTTTCCTTTCAATCCCAAACTTTCACTATTCTATAAGTCAGTTCAGTAATATCTAGGGAAATATTCATACTCTATCAAGGATAACTTCCCCCACAGTTTTATAATAATCTTTCAGGTCAGGTACTGGCATCGGGAAATTAATTGAATTACTCTCATTGATTTCAATAAGTTCAAACTTTTCTTGTGTTAAGTTATCATCGAATGAGTTAATCTTAACTTTCATCTTTACTGGTAATACAAAGGATGCATTATATTGATTTTTCTCATAAAATTTTAAAGAGTATTTTTCATTGTGAAAATCATACGCAGATGCTTCATCACTAAATACTGAAGCGGTTATTCCTGTTTTAAATTTAACTAATACTGTAAATATTACAGAGGTACTTTCCTCACTTTCTTTGTCTATCTCTAATACCAGCAAGTTGTCGTGGACAATTAGAGGTTTGATATAGTTAACCTGTATATGTTCAAAAGAATCATTTCTAATATCGAAAAAATCTCGTAATTCAACTTTTTCAAGTGCGGATAAAATCTGATCTTTAGATTCTTCAATTACATCCGAAATACGCATATATTCACCATGATTAGTATTGGTCAGTATATAATTAGTTGCTTCATTTATGGTTTTAAAATATCTTAGTTGGACATGCAATTCGCAAAATTTTTCTACATCTTCATCTCCACTGATAACAATCATTTCTTCACCATGATTGTTTGTCCATTTAAGTACTGAGTGTAAAGTAAAAGCATCTGGGAATTCCTTTGGTTTTTTTTGAGTAAATGGTGGTTTTATTTTCAGATAATCTTCTAGAATTACGTCTAGTGAGTTTTTATCTAGAGGTATTATTTCAACTTTATTTTTTCTTACAAAATTCTTAAACTCACTTTTAATTCTTAATTCTTCTGATTCAATATCCTCTTTCCACTTTTTCAGAAAAGCACTGTTCTTATCTATTATGTGTATATCTCTAACTTTATTTACTTGAGATTTGACTTTTTCAATTTTTTTGTGTATGCGGTTATAAACTTCTTTTTCGGTGAACTCACCTAAGAAAATTCTTACATCATTTGTTTGTCTGATTAGTTTAGATAACCGAGAAAGATCATTGCTTTTAAAGTTAAATCCCTGTTTTTCATAAACCTGTGTATCCATAAATATATTAAATTTCAAATTGAGCACCTTCCTGCCTTATTTAAAATCAGAATTTACCAATTTTTATATCGTAAATATTATAACATACGTGGTCTGTTTCTTAGGTAATTTAAATCACATTATCTATTCTGTAAATATCAAAGAATACCAATACTTGTATTGAATTTGATATTTGTATCTAGTATAGAATGAGTAATTGGATTCTATTTAAATTATCGTTTTTAACCAGCTTTTTTAAAATATGTACTCGCCCATTTCTTCAAGCAATGTATTTTTATCATTGATTTTATTTATATTTAACATTAATTTCATATGTTCTTTATTATCGATTTCCCATCCTCTTTTAACAAATCGTAATAACCGCTTTGCAGAGCCAATTGGATTTGTTCCTTGTAGATTGTATATTAATTTATTTTGCTTAATTGCCTTTAGAGATTCTTCCTTAATAAAGAATTTATCTTCACTTGGATTGTAGAATGACATCGTATGAATAAAGTCAAACTTATTTATCGTTTCAAGTGGTGATTCTCCATTATTAATTATCAATTGAACCTGAGAAGGGAAAGTGATCGCTCTTTGACTGAATACAATTGGCAGCATTTCATCATTATCTTCAAAGCTTTTCACAAATTCTCTAGTCAGCCCAAGCCTTAGCTTTCCATCGTTTTCACTTTCCAAAAGGCATAATTTATCATTTTTGTTGCTGACATGACTATTATGTAAACTGCCATAGTAATCTATTATTTCTTTTAGAGCTTCTTTGGAATCAATAAAAATATCGTAGTCTTTGGGACATTCTCCTTTAATCAAAGAAGCAATGCTTCCTCCTGAAATATACCCGTGTTTCTTTAATAATTCTTTAATACGGTTGTCTTTAATGCTCGAAGTGAAGGATTCAAGTTTAGCTTTCAGTTTAGTCTTAATCTTATTCAATTCTTCAATACTTTCATTTATATCCTTAGGCTCTGTTTCCTCAAGTGAATATCCGTAATCAGGATGTACCCAAGCTATAAAATATATATTATTATCTGAGTCAAAGCTGGTCGATTTCATAAATAGATAATTAAAATACTCATATGCAGTGTTACATTCAAACGGGAAGTTCAATATATTTTGTTTTCAATTCACGTTTAAAACAATTGAGATTCACTCTTCTTGAAGTATCGTAAAGCTCTACAGATTGATCGTAAGGATCATAAACAATTGTGTAATTCTCTCTTCGATTAATATCCTCAACTTAAAATGCTTGCCTAGTGTACTTGTCTTTCAATCCAATCCCCCATTTCTAATAAAATCTCTGTTTTATCTAGATTTCTGTTTGCTTACTTCTTCTAATTTTATTTTTATCCAACAAATCAATTATGTAAGTCTCATACATGTCATCCCAATAAGGATCTGTTCTCGCTATGTATTTCTTTGTTCTCCCGTTCTCCTCAATCTTAAAGGTTTGCCCCTTTTGAATGTCAGTGAACTTTTTCTTTTTCCATATTCCTCTGAGTAACACTTCAACTTCCTTAACCTCAACTGTATGCTGCTGCATCACATTCCTCCTTTTTGATTTTCGTGTATCAAGCCTGTACAATATTCAAAAACCCTAAAGGATGATGAACATGTGTGGCAGGTTCACTTTATTCTCTGAGTTTGACGAGATTATTGAGCAATTCAATATAGATCACTTCTTACCCGAAGAAGAATATCACCCAAGTTATAATGTTGCTCCTTCACAAAACATCCTGACAATCATCAATGATGGGTCACACAATCGTCTGGGCAAACTTAGATGGGGTCTTATTCCTCCTTGGGCTAAAGACGAAAAAATCGGCTATAAAATGATTAATGCTCGAGCTGAAACATTGGCCGAGAAACCAAGTTTTCGAAAGCCGCTCGTCAGCAAACGTTGTATCATACCCGCTGACAGTTTTTATGAATGGAAACGCCTTGATCCAAAGACTAAGATTCCTATGCGGATTAAGCTTAAATCATCCAATCTCTTTGCTTTTGCCGGATTATATGAAAAGTGGAACACGCCAGAAGGCAATCCGTTGTACACTTGCACAATCATCACAACAAAGCCTAATGAGCTTATGGAAGACATTCATGATCGGATGCCAGTTATCCTTACTGATGAGAATGAAAAGGAATGGCTCAACCCTAAAAATACTGATCCGGAATATCTAAAAAGTTTACTGCAGCCTTATGACGCTGATGACATGGAAGCATACCAAGTTTCATCTTTAGTGAATTCGCCTAAAAACAATTCACCTGAGCTCATTGAATCCCATTAAGTACCACTGCCATATCGCTTTATATATCACCTTCTCTTAGCTAATATGTTCTAAGTAGGAGGTGATATTTTGTTTGTATCGCCAATGCTATTGCATTCAATAAAAGAGCCATTTGACGACGAGAACTATATCACTGAGCTCAAATTTGATGGAATCAGACTCATTCTTTCTAAATTTGATAATCAGATTAAGTTATACACTCGTCACAACAACGAAGTAACAAGCAAGTTTCCAGAACTCTTGGACTTAGATATTCCAGATGGAACAGTACTCGATGGTGAAATTATTGTAGCTGCCCCAGGTGGTGCTCCTGACTTTGAAGCTGTAATGGAACGTTTCATGTCCAAAAAATCAGCCCATAATATTGTTTACTGTGTCTTTGATGTTATTTACAAAGATGGACAGTCAATAGCAGCTAAGCCACTCACTGAGCGTAAGATAACTCTAAACTCACTTGAACTGAATCATCCTAATGTCTTTGTGATCGAAGGAATTCAAGGTAACGGACTTGCTTACTTCAACCTGTCCAAAGAAAAGAATTTAGAGGGCATCGTACTCAAGAAAGCTGACTCCCCTTATGAAATCAATAAACGTTCGCATAATTGGCTTAAAGTGATTAATTACGATTACACTGAGGTTCTCATAACCGGCTACACAAAGAAGGATATAAAATTCCTTCTGTCTTATCCTGACGGAACTGCAGCTGGATTTATGGAATTCATGCCACATGCTGAACGAAGTAAGTTTCACTCTATGAAACAAGTAAAGTCTGAATCTGTTGAATATGTATTTATTGAACCTATTTTATGTAATGTTAAGCACAGATTTAAGACTAAGCATGGTAAACTTCGCATACCTTCCTTCGATTGCTGGAGAGTATAATCTCTCCGTTACATACCTCCTTAGTGCCTAGCTTTTAAAAATCCAAGTGAAAATTTAGTACATGGATCAATTAGTTTTCATCCATTCATCAAAGCTATAAGGATAATCAACAGTCTCTATAACCCCTATTTCTTTTGCCTTCTGACGGATTTTCATACACCCTTCATAGCTGTAAGCCCATATTTCTTTATAATCCCTCAGCTCGCCGCATTTCCCTGTTATGATGAATTCTCTAAAACTATTGATTAGTTGCCACACATTACCTCCATGTGAGAAGCCGTTTGGTTCGTGGCCTAATTCATACGGGTAAACGTCTTCACCCGTGTAATCATCAACAAAGAATAGTTTATTCTTAAACCTGAAATACGCTATGCGATTCATTGGCTTACAGAAGAAAGTGCGTCTATCAATGTCAGCAATTAGCTTTATCAAGTCATTAATATCATTCATGCGTTTTATTTGTTCTTGATTTGGCACTATGGTTGCCTCCTTCCATCAAAACAAATATTTTATTTTGATTGTAAAAATCCAGAATCGAAAGGGGTTTTACCCCCTTTCAGTATCTGCCCTTTGGACATTCTTATCAATTAGGTGAAATGTTTCTAGCAAGTATGCTTGCATTACAAATTTATTTTCTTTATCTTGATACTTTCTAAGTTGAGTTTCTATTTCCTCATTCGAAGGTCTTACATTTTCAAACACATGTACCTGAACAGGTGCTGTTTGGTCTTGACCTCTTAACACTGCCATTAGCTGATAAAAAGTTTTCATTTAAGCATCCCCCTTTTTCATTATCTTCAATTATACACCTCATAAACAGATAAACTACATAAAAACTATCTTTTATTTAGACTTCATCAGCTTGTCTAATAGTGTCTAATAATTCTTTCTTCTTGAAATATGTCTTTTCCAAACGATTTACTTCCTTTTGCAATTCAGTAGCAGCATCATACTTAAGGATCCATTCTCCTACTCCACAGACTTCTCTTTGTTCTTTCTCAAACGTTTTTATGTGATGGCCTTCAAACCAAACCCTTACTCTTGTTCCGTTTTCAAATTCATTATTAAAAGCAGCTGCTTTCTCAGTTCCCGCATAAATACATTTATACTTGCTGTCATCGACTACATAAGTGTTCATTATCTCCGCTCCTTTAAATCACGATTTTAATTTAACTTTAATGTGTATCATCTTGAGAAAATCCCCTTTAATTGGTAAACTCATACTTAACTTACATAAGAGTAGGTGATTCCTTGAGTAAGACAATCGGTATTACTGGATTTTTCTTAAGCATAGTAGTGCAATCATTTTCGGCGAATGATTCGCTATCCCACAAGATCGCTACGGGTTTATTATTTGTATCAATAGCAATTTATAATTTTGACCACGCTAAAGATTATTCCAAAGCATCCCTTGTCGTAATATGCCTCTCCTTTTTCGTACTTGCCTTGGGTATTCATAAGCTTCTTTCCTTTTCCAGTGACTTATTTGACAATGTGAATATAAATTTCGGAGTAATATTCATCCTCCAAATCACATTAATAATTGGATCTGTTGCAATAGCTATCAGTATAATGAAATTTATCTGTGATCGTCTAAAAAAGAAACCGAACGGTAAAGAGTGTTAATTCCTCTTTGCCTTTTTTATGCTAAATACTTCTTCCTGTGCGATCTTCTATGTACAAAATCAAATGCGATATCAACTTTTGCCGGTTCCTTCTCCTCTACTGCTCGTTCCGTAACAACAATCAATTGTCCATTTTCCTGGCGTTCAATGCTCTGGACTGAATATCCTGCAGCAGCGTAATATTCTGCGATAATCTCATCAACATGGTTGCTAAGCAGATTCCTCTTTATCACTTGGATAACCCCCACTTATTTTATTTTTATTCTATATTTTTTTATGATTCCATCCTATAATCCATCTCTCCATTTGCCTTCTCATCTATCACGACATTAACCGACACACAATTTCCATATGTATGGGAGTAATTTCGCTATTTCCCCAATCAACAAATCCATATAATGTAATTGTAAGAAAAAATTATAAGAATGGGGGATTTACATGAGTTACAAAAAAGTATTAACAGGTGTCGCATTATCTGTAGGTTTACTTGTTTCAGCATCTCCAGCGTTCGCTGCAAGTACAAGCCCAAGCCCGAATCAGGGAATAGCTAATGTTGCAAGTGATGATTTTAAAGCTCAAGCTATCACTTGGGATTTACCTAGCAGTACAGGTATTTTTGCCAACTCATTTGAAGACGGCGGATATCGCTGGTATTTAAAAGGTATTACTAAAGTTTCAGATGGATATTGGATTGGGCACTATGAAGGTGTACGAATATAAGATCGCAATTGGGGGCTTCTAGCTCCCTTTTTAAATTCAATGTTTTTCTTTGAAGTAATATAAAATATGAACTTACGATAGAGTATTATTATTGATTATTTTGTCTAGTCCTCTCTAGATAAAATAATCCTTTTATTATGATTCTGTAGCCTTAATTAAAAATCCCATTCTTTCCTTCTTTGTTTTAGTCAAATCTCTGCTTTCTTTTAAGATGTCCTGAAACAAGTGAAATGGAATTGGGTTTAAACCAAGGCTTCTGACTTTATTACAATAGCCTCCGTAATAGGCTTGCTCGTATTCCCTCTGCTCTGATCTAAAATTAAATGGATTCATTGGCTGTCTCCCTTCCTCTAAATATCTTAATATCATTCTTTCAAACTAAAATGATCCTTTTATTAAAATTTAAGTGGATTACTAGACAGTTAAACTACCAAGATAATTATTGCTAACACTTTCAATAAGCCAAAACTCCATTAATTCTTCTTTTGATTTGATTGACCTTACGTATACTATATGTGGCAGTGCTTCGCTTGATCCAAAAACTTCTACATCAATCGCTCTTAGTTCAGACAAAGCTTGTTCGCTACAGTTTTCTGTTAAACCAATTATATACTGATTCATATTTATTTCTCATCTCCTTACCCCGGCATGTAGGAAATATCTAATTCAAAGTTGAAATTAGGATGAAGCCTCCATAATTGATGACCTAAGTAAGTTCTTCTGGCATAATTTAAGCAGTTCCTTGTGCCACTTTTAGTTCCATCATAAACAGCTACTATTGCTTCACTGTGATCAATCATGTAATCATTTCGCTTTTGCATCTTAGCCGGCGAAAACTCTCCTGGTTTATCTCCACTAACTTTATATTTATCTAATTCTTCAACATTAACAATCTCATCTGCCACATCAAGCATACGTTTGTACCACATTTTTTGGTCTGCAGACCAAACTTTATCTTGTTCTTTGAAAGGTGTAGCAATTATGTTTTTAATATGTGGGTATTTCTTCTTTAGAATATGTACACACCAGCAAGCAGCCTGATCAGTTCCTAATGCTCCTCCAGTTATAAATCTGGACTTCTCTTCTTTTATGATTAACTCCTCAATCACTTCAAGCAGCTTATCTTTGAGTTTGAGAATTGTGGGGTTTTTCATATCATAACCACCCAATTTATTTGGTCTATGACCGGTAAAGCAAACTGTCTTCTTTCTCAGTGTTTCTTGTTCTTCTAATAGCCGCTCACGTTCTTTTCTTTCATCTGCCCACTGCTTTCTCCATTCTGGATCTCTTAACTTTGCAAAATCAATTGCCATAGTTCAGCTCCTTTCTCTTTAAAACAGTCTTTTTATCCAGTCGCTCTCTGCTTACTCATCACTTGTGCCTTCGTTTTACCGCAATTTGGGATTGTTTATTATCTTATTAAAGCAGTTGTCAGTAACTTCAATTCTAGGGAGCAGATACTCACCCGTTTCTGTACGTGAATCCCAACTCACTTCTTTAAGACTGGTAATCATCCCTTTTTCATCAATGGAATACTGAATCGCAATTTTATCAGCTCCACATTCATACCTTTGTCTAATTTTCATCGGTACCCCTACCTATCTTCGAAAAGTTTTTTATTATTTAATTATCCCTTAATCATTTCTTTTAATATAACGTCTGCCGGTTCCGAAGTCATTTCTTTTCTTCTCTTTAAAACTTCAATTTTAATTAAATTCTGTTTTTAATCCCAATTAAAATTTTTGGGTCTAGCAACAAATTCGTAGTTCTCCTCCCAATCAAATTGTTTCAAACCATCTTCTTCAAATTCCCAGCATTCGCCGAGTAAAGGATCATCTAATTCAGGAACTCTTTTTTTTAAAGTTCGAAGTTTGTTGAAATGACTAGCTGTTTTTAATTTAACTTTATCCATTGGTGCAAATTTCATTTTTTCAACTACTTTCTTTTAATTTTTCTAATTTCAAAACGCCATTTGTATGCATCTGAGCCAATTCGATCGAATAACTTTTTTCTTGCTTTTGTTTTTGATGGTTCTGTTATTCCAAAGCAAAACTTTCGTGATCGTGTATTATATACTCCATATAAAACATCATTCTCCATTTTTTAGATCCTCCCTTTCTCAATAAGATTTTACTTTTATTGAAATTTGTGTTTGCTATTCTCCAGTTCTGCTTTGATCTCTGGATAGTCTTTACCAATGTGTATAAGTGCAGCTGCAACCCTCTCTGCTCTTACCACCTTTTTCAGATCCTCTGTAGTAAACAAATCTCTAAGCTTATCTCCTTTTTGACAATCATAAATCTCTTTTAGTTGGTTAGCGGACATATCAAAAACGACTTTATATATCATGTTAGTGAAAGTGGAGTACTCAAAACCTTCTTTTATTGTTCCTATGTAGAACTCCTGAATAGCATCTGTCAATTGTCTTCTTTCACGTTTACTTATTTCTCGTTCAATGGCCCATCTTCGCTGATCATCTTCCGAAACTTCTTCAACATTCAGAAGATAGTTCCTTACACTTTTAGCAACATCTGACTCAGTCAGCATCATGCCTAGTCTGAGAAGTCCTCTGCGATTGAGTAATTGGAGTGAATTGATACCATTTAACGATGGTTCACTTTGAACCACCGTTTTAAATTCAGCCAGACCCTTACCTTTTAGAATTCTTAATTCCCCATATTCATTAAATTCTGCCCTATTACGTTTTACAACTGTTCGTATCGTCTCTATTGGTACTTCATAATAGATAGACGCCATATGTAATGTTACCTCTAGCGTATTAGGCAATTGAGGCAATACCTTAACTTTCTCTAACACTCCATCTCGATAAACATGCACATCTCTCATTGTTTTACTTTCAATAAAAACCATTTGATTACTTTCATTTATAATAGCTGATGTTTGTTTATCCTTTTCCGATTTAGTTTTACTTCCTATAACAATCGCATCCTTTAATTTTATTTTTATTTAAAATGCATCTTTTATTTAGATTATGATCTCAATACTTCTCAGCAAGGTTACCAACCTTCTTCATAGAAAATATCATCATATAAAACTTTTGATTCATCGGCCATTTCTCTCTCTTCTTGGTATTCATCCATATGATTAGTAATAAACTCACTTGCTTCTCTAATTGTGTTACCGGTGAATCTTGCACTTATGTATTGCTCCATGCGTCCGATCAGTCTCAACTGTTTTTCTGTTGCTCTAATCACTCCGCGCCCTCCTTAATTCGTTTCATTCTTCCTGTAAAGCCTTCCTCGACCCTTAAATAGTCACGTGCGCTTTTATAACTAAAAAACCACAAAAGTAAATCTTGACTAATCGGATTTTTCACAGTCAAATCAAAATTTCCATCTGCTCTTTCCGCTATGATATATGTTTGTAGCCCATCTTTCGCCATCCACTTTTTCACTCCGCGCCCTCCAATAACTCAGGATTTTGATAAACGTCGCCGATGACTTCAAGTTCATATCTCGCTAGCCCATAGTCTATTAGCATGCGAAAAAGATATTTCGTATCTTCGTCAACTCTAAAGGCACCATAATAGTCAGACCACTCGACCAATAATGGATGATTCATTCCTCTGCCGATAAGCATATCTCTATCGTAAATCTGACGACCGTTTTTGACTTTAAACCCTGTGCCCCACATGAGAGCCGCATCTTTGTCATCACTGGATACAACACACCCACCGCCAGAGTCGTGCCATAAAAGCCAACTTCCATCATTTTTTATAGTTAGACTTAAATGTTCATCATCCCAATAATGCATCTGCTCGCCGTCCCAAACTCTGTATGCTGTGTTCATTGTCCGCTCTCCTTTGCTCTAACCTTGTATCGTGTTTTACAATCCTTACTAGCTTGTTTCAGTTCAGCAGCGAAACAATCTAAACAGATATTTACTTGTTTTCGATGGTCGCCAGTGTGTTGTTCTAGCTGTTTAATATCTGATCGAAAAGCAAACCTTAAAGGCTTTTCAAAGATAGGCGCAGCATTTTCATGTGTATCTAACCCACACGTTTCACAACATAAATTCTTCATAATAAATTTTCACTCCTCACTATCGCCGGACGCCCTACATTCTGTATTATTAATTGATCCCTTATTTCAATCTCGATAAAACTTACATTTTATTTTAATTCTTAATGAGACTACTCTTTTCCTCATCGTATGTAAAAACAATATCTCTTAATATAAACTGAATCTCTTCCAGGTTGTCTTTAACAAAGTCTAAATCACCAATGGCCATCCTAATTTCGTCCTCATTTAAGTTTTGAAGAGCTTTGTTACATGAAGAGAAGACCTTGAGAAATTTCATCATGACTAGGTTTTTTATTTCTTTATATTGTGGCTCATTAAACAATTAACAGCCTCAACTCCTTTCAATGCCTGTCTTATATTTTGAATTATACAATTACAGATTCTAGTTGTAAACAGTAATTTTATTTTTATTCTTATTGTTTTTAAAAAACAAGCTTTACTTACAGAGTAAAGCCACTTTTAACTAATGATTTTGCATCATCTATTTTCCACAGAGTTTCATTAATCTTGTCTCTAAGATCCAACAAAGCAGCCCTGTCAATCTTCAGCGTTAACTTATTGTCTTTGTTCTGAAAATCAATTTCTATGTAATATTCTCCACTTAATATGCTCTCTGATCCAACGCTAAAGATAATTGCTGCTAAACTTTCTCTCATGTCCATTACGGTGTCCAGTTTCATTGAAAAAACTCCAGTCTGACTATAAGGTCATCAATTTTTTACTTCTAATGATGACTGACGAGATGTCCTGTTCTTACTTCGTTGTTAACTGTTCTGAGTTCCTGTATTCTTCAAGTGTGTCGTCAAACATTTCATCAATCTCTTCGACATAAGAAGCACTAATTTCAGCATCTTCAGTTGAGTTTATATCAACATCAAATAAATGATTATATTTTGACTTTCCATTCTCAAGAAAACCAAACTTTCCACTTTTGTTTTTCAATTTCTTTGTTAAAGCAGCAATAGTCAAAATTATAGCCTGTTCTTCATTTTCAGCTTTAATTCTTCCATGATAAGAAATGCATAAATCTCCTTGAATAAAAAACTCCTTCATTAGTTTCCCTCTCTCTGGTGGTAATTGACCAAACATACGTTCTCTTTTTGATTAAATTCATTATAGCGTTTTGCCTATTTATCTGCAATTCTTTTTTATATAAGTAATTGTGAGTGTATAACTTAAATAAAGTAACTTCTCTGAATTGTTCATACGATTACCTGTATCCTTTATGTACAATAATTCAAGGAAAGAGAATAGGTATTTTGTACCTAACTAACCATTACGATATACATTTTATATATAGTATTATTTTACCATGAGGCCGATTGCATGTCCTTGTCTACTTTTGTCGAATTCTGAAAAATATGAACAAAATCCTACCATCTAATTTATAAATGCCACGATTTAGCTCACACCGAAGTTTGATATTTTATTTTTATTCTTTTTATTATGTAAGATTAATCCCTGAATAGGGATTTAATCAGTAATCTTTTCAGATTGTATACAGTATTTTTCTATGTTCTCCATATTGACAACTTTTCTTAATGATTGTGATGCAAATTTAGCATTCTCATTCAAAAATCCATATTGAGCAGTTATTTTTTTATAATCTGGGACAGTTAGTTCTTTCTTTTCCTTATATATCTTATATGCCATATTCAACTTTCCTGAGTTAGCTAAGTTCTTGGGAGTGAAATAAGGCTCTTCCAGTATCTTCTGAAACGTTTTAAAAGACCTGTGAACTAAGAACTTATCCGCTTGCATACTTTGATCTGGACTTTTATATTTCAATCTAAAAATGTGTTCATTTCGTACTAAATTAGCAAACCTCAATTTACCTGACGCTGATCCATTATTTAAATGGTAAGTGTTTTGCTCATATGCTAACCTAAGTAGTTCATGACATTTTTCGCTGACTTCAATTATTCGTTCGCCATGTTTATCATCTTGAAGTCTTACCTTATTGTCATCAAGTAAATCATTTATTGTTAAGTTAATTAACTCAGAATGCTGATATCCGTCTATACCCTCATATACAGCTTGAACCATAGCTTTATCCTGGTTATTGAATAAATAGCTAACGTATTCCTCTACTTCCTTATTCGTAAACAATGTCTTTTTGTTCTTATCTATAAACTGTTTTAAATCCTCGTCCTTTATTTCGTATACTTTATTGATGTTACTAATTGCTAGACCATGTTCCATTGCCCATGTAGTGTATTGACCAATAACAGCACGTGCACCCCTTAATGATTCAAGTGACTTGCTATCTAAGTCAAAAAATAAAGTGCGTAGTTCCTCTAGAGAGAAATTAAATATGTCTTTATCCAAAATCCTTTCTGTAAAAGAAAAATCTCTGAGTTTTAATCGGTAAAGCTCTTTTGTTGCTTCACTTTCATATCTTTCTAAGAACTTTTCTTTAATTTCAGCATTGTATAGTTCACTCATATCTATTTCTCCTTTAGCCTAACGAACATCAATTTCATCATAGAAAACTTTTTTCATTTTTTTCTTCATAGCAGCATTTAATTGTTCTTCATAATTTCTGCTGCTTAACTCCTTGAATGTCTTACCTTTATCAAAATCAACCTGCTGTAGTATCGTTGCTAGTTTAGCTAGTGGTGTGCCATTCTCTTGCATTTTTTTGGCCAAATAAATGTATCCATAAAATACAGCATTATAGTTAATGTACGATCTGTTTCTTGACTCGCTAAGATCATCTTCAAGGAAATCATCTGGAAAAGCATAAAAAAGCTCAGCAAAGAAGTCCCTTAAATACTTGGACAATTGAATAGCGTCTCTCCGTGAATTGATCTCAAAAGCATCGTCAATTGCTTCAGAAAGTGTATAATAAGTAACCAAGAATGGACTACTCATACCAATTTCACTTTGTACACTAATTTTGTCTTTGAGTTCACTATTATATTTAAGTTGCTCAACAATAGTGGAAGAATAGCGTTTTTGACCAAGTTCTTCAATCCTTGATTTCTCAACAGGATTTATTGTATTCATTTGGGCAAAATGACGTTTTGCTTTTTCTTCAGTATAATTTAAGATATTCAAAATAAAGGTTTGATCTAATTCAGGAGCTTCAGTAATAGCTTTAACAACTCCAGATATTCTATGGTAACCATCTAGAACATCAACTAATGTACCCTTAGTAACAGTTAAGCTTAGGTCGCTTGGATTGTACTCAATTTCTTCATCCTCATCTGATGTGCCAAATCGTGCATTAAATGTAAACATAGACACGATTAAGTCGCCCTTTTTAAAAAGTTCTTTAATCTCTTCAACTGATTTAGGATTAGTCTTTGGCACAGGTATTAAGCTTCCCTTAATGAATCTGCCTTCCCGTTGAGTATTATAGTTGTATTGTAGTATTGAGCTATTATATAGTTCACTTAATTCTTTCGCAGTAATTGAAGTCACATAATTATCTTCATTTATTTTTATTACGTTTTTAAATGTATAAGGAAGTGTTAGAACCTCTTCACCGGCAAAAATTCTTCCGCCCTCTAACTCCTTAGCCAACCTTGGTGGAAAATAACTCAAAGGGTCTAAAGCGGCTACGCCAGTAAGTTTATGTAGTTCTTTAGAGAAAATATAAACTTCCTTTTCATTCAAGCGTTGAATGTTATTATCATTGTTATTCAAAATTTCTTGTACATAACCAGGCAGCGTTTTATACTGCGCTCCCATGATTGCTTTTAATTCCTTTACTTTTCTGGAATCATGTTTAATATCAGATGCAACTTCTTCTATTTTATTTTTAAGCTTTAAAAGCTTATCTGTTGTCAACAAATCCTGAACCACAGTATCACCTCACACATAATCATATTAAATTTATCATTACATTAACATACAAGTAAAGCTTTTATATGATTATTTATATCACTTTTATTTTAATTCTAAAAATTTTTTGAGCTTTTTTAGAGTGGAAACATCACAATCTAAAAAGAACTGTCTAAACTGGTCTAATGTAACAGTATCCAGGAAATCAATATCTATATCTTGATCAATTATAACACCAGGATCTTGAGAATAATCTCTTTCCTTATTTAGATAATGATCATTTAGCACATTGATGTTTTTATGTCCTGAAAATGCTGCCACCTTTTTAATGTCTCCGCTAACATTATAAGAAAAATTAGTGGCTGTATTACGTAAACTGTGTGGCCTAAGATTTCTTTCCTGTGGAATATTTAACACTCTGCAAACTCTGTGCCACATATCATTAATTGAGTCTACAGTTAATTTATGAAAGATCAGCTCATGCTCACCATACTCATTCTTGAGTGTTAATAACTCCTCATAAAAGGAGCTAGAAATACCTACTGGTCTCGCTTTCTTCTGTTTAGTCTTCTTGAAATTGACTAAGTAACAATCGTGCTTCGATGAATACGTTATGTCTTCCCATTTTACTCGTAAGACTTCTGATTTTCTTGCTCCTGTGCGTACACTGAATAAAATAAAGAGCTTTTTCATTAACCTGTTCTGTCTCTCATGGATAAATGCAGCTTCTGCAAACTCTTCAGCTTCAGGAATCCCCTCAAATGAACCAGCTGGATTCTTCTCTGTCGGCAATGGTCTAAAATTAAAAACGCTTAATTCACAGTCGTGTTCTGACTCCAAGAATTTAATTAAACTTTTCAGTGCTGCGATTTTATTATTAATCGTAGCATTAGTATTATTTTTATTTTTAGCCAAATAAGTCCTATAATCCATTAAATCATTCTTTTTAATTATTACATCTTCTTTAGTTAAATATTCAATATCCTTACCAACTTGATAATTAAAGAATTCTCTAATATGCCTTTCATAGGTGGTTCTAGTATTAGACTTTTCAATAAATGCTGATTTGTCATCCCTATTTCTCAAATCTAATTCATCAAACCATCTATTTATGTCATTAAAAATGGAGTAATCCCTAACAGATGGTGTTTGCTTTTTCACTTCCAAGGTTTCCACCTCATTTAATTTTATCCATTAAATAATTATCTAACTCATACCACAATTTTAACCAATCAGTATCTTGCTTAGAGCTTCTTAGCAGCATAATATTTGCATTGCAGATTTCTATTTGCTTCATTAAGTCATAACCGTCTAGCAACTTAATCAAAATAGATAAATTCAATAAAGCACCTACTTTAAGTATATTACTTGCTCAATGAACAGCTGAGTATTGTTTTGTCGCCTTAATCTTGTCCCCTACATTTATCACAGGTTTACCAGTCAGTTCCTCAAAAAACTCATTTTCAAACCCTATCCATTCATCATTATGAATTTCTTCCTGCAAGTAATTAAGATATGCTTCTGATATTCCTGGTTGCTCTAAGAATTTCAAAACAATCATATGCTTTTTCCAGACTTTCTTTTTATTTTCCTCAGTATAATATTTATTGTTAGTCATTTTATTTTTATTCTCCTTATATGCATTTAATTGTGTTATTTTGATCCTTAATAAGCATATGCTCTTTATGATTTCTTCTCATTGTAGTAACATTATTAGGTGTAAACACATCTGGATCTTCCATATGAAGATTAACACGAGTAAAGCTCTTAAGTTGTTTTATGTATTGATACTGTCTTAATGAAGTAACCTTATACTCTTCGTTTTTATTTGATTCTTCCATAGTCCCATCTCCCAACAACGTTATCTTATGTATCTTCATTATATCCGTTGCCAACAGATTATGCAATAATTAATTTTATTTTTATTCTAGACAAATAAACACATGTGCTCGATGTGTTTAAAATGTCTATTTTACTTAGTTTTTATCTTCTTATGAAGCCAAGATTTTATGCCGTGATCTAACAATCTCCGCTTCATTTTCAAGGTGATTATCCTCTTCTGCTATTATTGAATTGATTGCAGCCATTTCTTCATACCCTTTTGCCATTTCTTCATAAGAAAATACTTGCCCTAATTGTTTTTTCATTCTAATTCCCCCATGTTCTCATTTTTCAATTTTAGAATTTCTGGAACTTCCCCTTAAAATTAGAAAAGACGCCTGATCCAATGGATCAAACGCCTAAATGTAGAAAATATGTATCTGTTTAATGAACTATTGAGTTTTATTTTACGCTCCACGGATAATACTTGCAACAGAAATTTCGTCAGAAGTAGATGCTGTGCTTACTGATTGCTGACCAGCAACAAACGAAACTGCTAAGGCTGCAATAATCATTAAACCATAAAATACTTTTTTCAATACATTCACCCCCTTTCAAGGATGTAAGCCTAAAGAGAGATAAGACTTAGAAGATCAAGGTCTGCACCTAATTTTTCAAGTTGAACTAGTGGCAACTGCAGAGAATACTTGTCCTCAGACTTTTTAAAATGCGCAATCGATTTATAAAAGTCCGACTTATCTAATGATAATAAGCCTCTGTAATAAAAATAAAACCCTAATTCATTGTCATCTTGCTCTCTTTTGGACAAATCATCTAAAATTGTTTTAGCCTTCATTAACTCTTTTTGGTTAATGAAGTAGTAAGCTTTTAGCTGCAAATATTTAGTGTCCTGAGAGGTGAAGTTTACCCATTTATTTTCCTTGTTCCAAAAGTTGGCCAAAAAACAAAGAGCTCCATCCATCATTTCTTCTTGAACTGAATTTTTAGCATACTGTTTACCTTTAATATATGAGCGTTTTGCTCTATCATAGCTCTCAAATATTAAAGAGTTACCAATAGTTAGATACGCGAAAAAACAAATTCGATCTATGCTGTTTTTTTCAATTGCATCTAGACAATACTCTCTAGCTTCTTGCAAATTATTTTCATTAAAACTTATATTGGCCTTTAATAAAGAGACCCTTGATGTATACAAATCTTTTATGTATCCCTGTGGTAATTCATCGAAGTCCAACAGCTTTGAAGTACTTTTCATTAACCCAAATTCGCCAATGCTGAGATATCCATACATCAACATGGCATTCGAAAAAAAGAGCATTTCTGGAGTTTTGATTTTGCACTTACCGGTTTCCCTAATCGCCTCAGTTAAACTCAGCTCTCTTTTGTTTAACTTTCTATGTATACTGTAAACTTTGCCCCATTCTTGACTTGTGGAATTTTTAGAGTTGCACAAATTAATAATGATTTCATCAGTCAAATCATCCCGTTGGTTAATATCTGCATATTCAACCGATTGTCTTGCACATTTTTTATTGGGGTCTAATTCTAAGAAGTACTCACTTAATAACTGTTTTTCGTTATCAGGAAACAAGCTTTTTACGATGTTTATTAAACCTTCTATGTTTTCCATTTCTTTTTTTGGGGTGTTTACAAACTTATAAAAACCATTCACTTTTTCATAACCGGCCAATTTAGCAAGTCGAGTTGCAAGCTGATTATCTTTTTCGCATTCGTTCTTAATCATCTGCTTTAATTTCAACTTGTCTCCCCCCTTTATTCACTTATCACTTCCCTTGTTTATAATATACCTCAGAGTTGTCATAATTTCAAGTATATATTTTATTTTTATTCTTTATTTGTTGTTAAATCAATGAAATTCTTATTTTATTTCATATTTAGGAGGCGAAGATATGCCCCCTAGTGAAGAGTCATTTAGAACAATTTCCTTATTTTTTAACTGAAGGAGTTTTCAAGTAATCATGCTTATAAATGATGGTATCCGGCTTTGAATATTCATTGTATGTTACATCAAAACCATTTTTCTGATAAAAGTGTACCAACCTATCATAGTGATCCATATCTTCCGGAGATATCCATCCTGTTATTGGCAATCTCTCTGCATGAGCTACTTTTTTTAAGTAACTCATAGCTATTGTTCCATAACCTTTTGAAGTGTTGTCATCATAAGTAATTATGTCCTGGATATAAATATTATCCTCTCGTATTTGTGTTAAAAATTTTATTAGAAAGAAATCAGTCCTTATAGGTTTTGTTAATTGATAAATTAAAATATCTAAATCAATCCCACCATACCCTTCTCTCTTGTTTTGGATTATAATAATATCATTTCCATATTTGTCTTTCGTTACTTCGAGTATATGGTACCTAGCATCTTTGGTAATTTTAATAATGTTTTTTATTATGATTTCTTTAATAGATAAGGTTCTTTCTGCTTCCTGATTTTTCTTAACCATAAAAGATAAATAGCCCTCTAGTTCTTTAATTCTGTTCTTTTTCTTACCCAAAAACATTTTGGAACCTCCTATATAAAACAATTATTTTACATAGACACAAAAAGGATTAATCCTCTTTGTGCATAGTCGGCCAAAAAAATTTCTCAATCTCCTTTTTCAAGTCTTCCTGTGCTTTGGGCTCAAGTTTATTAAATATGGATTTCATGAGAGAACGTTGCTCAAATATAATGTCAACGAGCTCATCCCTTTTTTGGCTTTTGTAACCGCTTTTTGTTGTAAGCCACTCATCATCATAACCAATACATTCTAATAATAATGTTTGAATATTTTTATTTCTTTTTTTTATATGTTCAGCACGTTTCATTCCTTCTTTAAATCCCCTTTTAAAAGCATTCGCTTCTAATTGGTTTAATTCATACTGCCTCTGAAATTCTTGTTGGTTCATGGTATAATCCTTTCTAATCTAGATACTTTATTTAACTAAAAAACTTTCCAATCAATTCTTTAAAATTCTTAATATCAAAGAATTTCTCCATTCAAAACCCAACTCTTTAATTTTGTGGTCCAACGTTCTAATGACTTGTTTTAAAATAAATTTAAGTTCTGTATTGTTATCTGTATGAGGATTATATAACTTCATTAGTTCAATAATCTCTAGAAGGTTTTTTCTATCCTCCTTAGTGAACTGATTTTCCGAGTCCGTAATAATTAAAAAATCTTTATTTATATCTTCCAATGGAATTTCTTTTTCTAATTCCACATATATTAAGTAGCTTTCAACTTTAGTTTTAAAAGCTGTATAGGAATCTATTCTTAGTGAATCGAACATTTTGAATGTGAAAAATAAGCTAATACGATAAAAAGTGAAACAAAAAACATAATTTCTTATCATTATTGAAAAAGACGCTTCATCTTTTGAAAAACCAAAAAGAATACTTAATCCTGTGGTTACTACGACAGCTTCAATAAGAAATAAACAAGTATTGATGATATCTTTTGCAAAACCACTTTTTTTCTTACCTAGATATACACTTAAAAACAAAACAGCTATGAGAAACAATAAGACTTTCAAAGAGAAATAAATATACGTCATTAAATATCTCCAATATGTTCTTTTTTTGAAGTTTTAATAGAATCCCAATCACATAGGCATTCTGTAAAAAAGTCGAACAAGAGGATAAGTTTCAAAGAATTTATTTGTTTACCATAGTTTACATCTCCGCCATGAAGAATTGCATGTCTGCTTATATCAGATGTTATGTCTTTACCATGTTCAAATCTAACAAGTATGTTTTGTATATAATAATCATATAAAATATCCTTAAAAGTATAAGAATCTGGGATTACTTTTTCTATTAAGAAACATTCGAGATACTTTTTCATTTTCACACTGTTCATCGATCCTTTGTGTTGAAAACAATCTGCAACAAGCCCTTCAAGTTGAGGTAAAAGTGTTGGAATTGAAGCAAAGTACATTTGTTGTTTGTGTGCTTTTATAGCAATTCGTATGATAGGAAGCCTTTTCTGTAAAACAGCTCTACTCTCCCACTGCATAAGCATTTCCTCAATCTCTTTATCATCAAAATAATCTAGCATTATTTGATCAACTTTAACTTTCAACTCTTCTAAATCTGAATCTTCATACGCATCAATTATACTTAACACCAGATCTATTGGATAATCATGATTGGGAGGATACCCAAGTTCAATGATTATTTTTTTGAATTTAATAAAAGCATCATCTAACGAGTCTAAAAACACCTTTAAATAAGAGAAATCTTCTATTAGTTTTTCAAAGTCAATACTTTTTAACTTCTGTTTTATATAATAATCTAATTCCTGAACCGTTGTAGAGAGTGGTTTTATAACTTTATAATAAAGTAACTTTGATAAATCATTATTATGCACTAGGAATTATCCTCCTCTTTTTATAAAAGGATTCTTTTAAACAGATATTTCACTTTCAAGTTTACTCAAGCTATATTGTTCTAGTATGTGCATATTCTTCTTAGAAACATTTATCCCATACTCAGGTTCCTTATAGTTAGGCCTATATTTAAATACTGGATCATTTTCTTCAAGGAAGACGCTCCCTGGTATTAAAAAAGATTGTGGTAAAGATCCTTCAATAAATAACATTAAATAAATATAAAAGCCCTTCTTATAAGGATTGAAATGTTTTTCTTTTAAAAATGTATAAGTTGTTTTAGGAAAACTAAGTGACTTTACTTGTATTTCTAAGAATTCACCGCCAGCCTTCCTTGCAATGAAGTCAATTCCATGATCATCTACCTCGCTACTAAAAATTTGATAACCATATGAGGCAAAATCCATCATTGCGTAATATTCACCATATCTACCTAATTGTAAGTTATTTAACTTACTCCAATTCATATTTGGCATTTCTTCATCTCCGTAAATAAATACTTATGTCGTTGCTTATTTAATCCCTTTATATGTAGATGGGTCTCTATCAGGAAAACTCTTTTTCCAAACATCAAATTTGCTAAACAATTTTCTTGTTCCATTATTTTTATGTAAGTGCACATGTTTGTATCCATAAACATTGCCATTCTTATGGCGAACATGATTGTTCTTTTTGCAGATTATTCTTCCTGTTACAGTAATCCAATATTTCTCTTCATAGTCAATTAAATCTCTTATCTCTTCCTTCATTTTTTCACCCATTTTGAATAAATGATTATTCTATTTGAAAACTTTCTCACAAAAAAACTTACAAGCGAGAAGGCAAAGGCAACTTACGTTTAATTAACCTCATCATAAATAACCCCATCAAGTTTTCCGAATTCGTAATATGCCTGATATTACGTTTTTTATGGCCATAATAATCATTAATTAACAATATCATTCGGCAATAGTCGAAACTCTGGATTATCCATTTATGCCCCTGCCCTATTGATGATGATTTACAACATAAAAGGCTTCTTATCTCATCTGATTATTTTCAATGACGTCTAGGTAATGATCCTGTTCTAGACTATCAGTCAACATCAACAGTATGATACATCATTAATGCTAACTGTATTTCTTTATTCGGGTCACCAGGTAAGTTAAATATATAATTGAGCCATGTTTCATCTTGTTCACCATTAAACCGCACAAAATTTTTATGGTTCTTAATTGCAGACTTTGCTACGTTTAGTGTTTGGGTAAAATCTTTATTTTTAACAAAGATAATTACAGCAGTTTTTGAATCTCTCCAAGTCAAGTATCCAAGTAACTGGTCTATCGTACTCAGAAAAGACCTTTCTCCTTTCCAAAATTTACACTCCCCTACAAACGCGTTATTCCCATCATGTCTTAATAAAATATCAGTTTTCCCTGTTTTGTTAAAGGTTTCACCCGTTGCACTCCCCTCATAATTGGGCTCCAGTTGCATCAAAAAATGATCTCTCAAATCCTCTTCGCCTTTATTTGAATAGACTGAAGGTTTTCTTTCAAATGCTTTGCCCATGTCATTTATTACTCTTAAAATATCAAAATATGTACTTTCGTCTAAAGTTGGTTCGGGCTCAAATGGTTGCAATCCAACGCGTGGTTTTATACTGATTTTTTTCTTAATTTCTGGAGTAGGAATCGCAAATGTAGTTGGAATATTATCTTTTTTCTTAATAGGAATTTTGAGTGAAGCTTCGAGTTCCCTCCTTTTTAGGATTTTTTCTTTTCTCCCAATATATTTATTTTTTATGACCCTTGGCAAGTTTGAATTAAAAATGTCTATATCACTATTTAGACGACTAACAGTTTCTTTCAACTTTTCTAGAGAATTGTTAAATTCCTCCACAATTTCTTCTCTGCTCTGATTAAAAACTATTATTGAAAAGATTAGTTCATTTCCTCCAATAGTTGCTATTGGATTAGTTATTGAATATGTTGTAGGCTGCAGCCTAAGATATGTTCTATCACCCAAGAAAGGCACATAAAAATACACAACATCTTTTTTATATAACGTATTCGGATTTACATTATACAGCCACTTTGGAAAGTGCCTTCCAGGTACCGATTCTTCTTTAATTTGTGCTGTAATCTGATCATCCAAAATAATTAGTGATCCATGTTTATGTTTTTCATATAAATGATTTATATATTGTTCTTGGCCCACATTTAAGATATAGTTTTCATCTTCATTCTCGATTTCTTCAGTTAATCTCTGTTCTATTTTCTTTTCAAGAGAAGAAATACTTTCATTTGAAAAAAGTTTTGTTTTAAATAACATAGTGAGCTCCTTTTTATAGAAGTATTTATATATGTAGGCATTCATCTATTTTTCAATTCAGTTCTTCTATTGGTAAATCGCTCAACTTCAAAGCCGCTTCCATTCAACAAACTCAAACCGCTTCTGATACAGGTCTTCCAGTATAGCAGCCCATTTAATCCATCCTTCCGCAACCATACTTTTCTTTTCCCCATCCTCTATCCACTCTATCCAATACACCTGAACACACCTAACGTTTTACGACTTGTATTTCCCTTATCTCACATTGTACATTACACTTTGTTTTGAGCTCGCTTGCTACCTCAATGACTTCATACATTGTTTGCAATTTAGAAGCGCCGGGGAGGTCACTAGATGTCAAATAACCGTCTTCATCTAACTTAAATGATTTAAAGTATTCTTTGTTCCCAAACTGCAGTACATAAAA
This sequence comes from Bacillus sp. VA13, assembly GCF_055710085.1. Lineage (NCBI taxonomy): Bacteria > Bacillati > Bacillota > Bacilli > Caryophanales > Bacillaceae > Bacillus > Bacillus sp. VA13. The sequence continues at coordinate 672,130 of NZ_JBVQPP010000001.1, forward strand.
ATAATCAATCAAAGGCATAAATCAACCTCTTTTAAATAATTTTGTAATCCTCATTGCTAATGGCAGTAAACCAATTAACATGAAAAAAGCAATCACATTAAGCTTATTTTTGAAAAACAGGCTGGCCAAATTCCTTTCCATGCCCGCTGCTGTTTCTTTATCCATGAGTTCTTTAAACTCTTCATCATAGACCTGATCAACAAAAATAAACTTAATGCCAGTCAACAATCCAACTCCTAGCCAGATAATTAAAAAATAAACTAATCCAATCATTTGTTCCCTCCCTATATCGAACGGAATTTGGTATTCTTGAGTATGTTGAATAAATTATGTGGGTGATCTTGTGGAAGAGAAATACGAAACTGACGGGTATGACACTTCAATCGTTTATGATTACAAAGAGTATCCTGATGTAAAATTCGGTCGCTGCGACAATTGCGATTACACTTTGTTCAAAAGCTCTGTGAAGAGTGGAATATTCTTACGTGAATGCCGGCGTTGCGGTATGAAAAAGAGCATTTAAGTTAATGCTCTTTCTTCTTTTTGATTTCTATAATTATCTAGTAGCATCTGTTCCAATTTATAAAAATCGGTTTTTTCATAAGGAATTTTTAGCCCCTTAACCAATTCAATATTAACGTGAACAATGTTATCTTTTGAATTTCTTACTTGTGTTCCTTTATATAACTGAAAAAACTGCCATGGTAAACCATCAGAAATTAATTCAAACTTTCCCCTTAATTCTTCACAATAACCCTTTGATTTTACTTCTTTTACTGGAAGAGCATAATTCCGAAAATAACTTATATTTTCTGAATCATAATCATTTACTTTTGTTGAAAAGTAACATATCCCATCATATATCGAAGATCTTCTAACCCACTGTAAAACTAGCTGAGGTATAATATATTCGGGTTTAAATGGATCGGAAGAATTTTTCACCCTAATTGAACATGAGGCAATTAACGGCCACAAAACTAAATATTTGGAGAAATCCTTAAAAAACTTACCCCTTGTATACGTCATGTCAAATAGAAACTTTTGAGTATCACAAAAAGTTTGTGGTGGTACAGATATGTCTAAATAAACCAAATTAGATTCTGGCATGTAAAGAGACGTTTGAACAGAGTTCAAATTCGGCCTCCCAATTTCCTCCCAGCAAATAAATGTAGAAGTACCAAGATAAACACATGGTAAACCAGGGATACTATAACGGTTTGTTTTCACCATCCCTCGCTTTTCAAACGGTATATGAAACATGTCATTACTTGTATATACTTTGTTATCTCCTATTCTCATTTTAAATAATGATTTTCTAAGGTTATCGTCACTATTAGATGTCAGCAGTTCACTGATTTTATAGTTAGCGTCCAATTCGTTTAATGCTGAATCAATATGATTAAAAGCTAAGGCTGGATCCCCTGACAAATATTCTCTAATAGCTTTAAAGATTAAATTATTTAATGAACTTATAAAAATTATTTCATCAGAGCTGATTATTTTTTCTCCAGGTAATTGCTTCAATTCCTCTAAATAGTCATCTAAGAGTAATTTCATAAATTCTAAAAAATCATCATTTGTTCGATTTAGTGGAAGATTCCCTTTATTTTGCAACAAGCTTAAAACTGGAGATAATTCCAATGCCCAATCCAACATAAAATTAATCCTGTTCCTGCAAGAGAAAAATTCCTCATTTATTTCTTCTATGGGTCTATCATTAAAAACTTTCGCTCTAATTTCACTTGACGAATTTCTGTAATTAGGCTTATTTTCTAATTCATTATATAAATTGTAAGCATCGATTTTTGTCTGATTGTCGATTTCATCATATTTTTCTATATCTCTTCTAAGTTTTTTTAATCTCTCTATCAAATCTTTGTCCATATTTCATCCTCCACATCAACATAAAAGAATGATTTTATTTAAAATTTTGCAGCTAACATTTTATTATCTTGCGTTTGATTCCAATAAGGATGGTTAAAAAATTCACCCCATAAGGTATTGGCTAATTCGCAAGTGCAATTTTCACTAAAAAGGTCGTCCAATTTTGTCACATAGATCAATAACCTTTTATACAAATTTTCCACCTTAACTTCCTCTTCTTTTTTACGAATTAAGCTTTGACCTTGATTTAAAGGATTTGAAATTTCTTTGTTTCTCTTTAAACGCTCTATGATGTTTCGTATCACTATATAAAATGCCTCATCAATTCGATCCACTGCTCTATAGTTTTCAACTGCCAAAATGGTTAGGATTATTCCACCAGGCATTCTCCAGTGCCTTCTCGATTTGCAGAACATTTTGAGTAATTTAACAATAATCCTTAATTGACCACCTGACTCCTCATTTTTTAAATGGAACCACTCTACAATTTTTCTTGGTTCCCAAAACCTCCACTTACTACCACCATGTTCATAAATGTAATCAGCGTCACCTAAATTCAGTTTATACCTTCTGTAAACAGCAAGATCTGCATGCGAGCCATCTCTATAAACACATCTGACACAATTTGTATGGTAATCAATATTTGTTTCTGATTGATTAACAAAGGGTCTTAGCATTGAAAGTAATGCCTTCTTTGCTTTAACAGGACTTTTATCGATTTCATCTTTATCAAAAACGAGTGAAATGTCTATATCATTCTTTGAGAATAATCCGTTCACAGTGGTTTCCATTGCAATACTGCCCTGTACAAATGGTTCTTCCAGAAGCTTATAAGATGATTTATTCATACTGTTGAAATACTCAATGCCTTTTTGCAAATTCAAAATTTCTTTTTCCATTTTCTTAATGAGACAAGTTTTCTCATATTCATTTGCATCAACATTTTGTTTAACAAACTTTAAAAATGACAGATTCATATTAAACAAAATGAATTACCCCACTATTCTAATAAAAGTACGATTTTATACAGACCTAGAAAACTTGTAATTACTTCCTATGCTTGTAACTTTAGTATACCATTTTCATCCTGAGCGATCGATATGATTATGACCTTTTTCGAATTTTAGCAATTCCTGCAACTCAATGTTTAGGTATGTACAGACTTTATCTAACAGATCTCTTGGATACCGCTCCATTTCGTCATGATAAAGCTTTCTGACGGTTGGATACTCATGATCAATATCTCTGGATAGCTGCCTAATACTGATCTTCCTTTCGTCTAATATGTGCTTTAAATTTGATTTAATCATAATTCCACTCTTTTCATTTGTCTTTTATTGATACCTTATAGTAATCAACTGATACATAAAAAAGACCAAGATAAGACTTGGTCAATAATGCATAAATCTAAGTTCGTTTTATCGTTCTTATTCGTGATCTAAATCGAAAACCGTTTAAACCTTTTTAACTTCTTACAACATAGATACTTAGTCAAAGCAAATGTTTTTTGTAGGGCAACTCTGAGAAATTTTTCTCGCCAACTGACTGTAAATCCTTATAAAGACATTTTTAATTGTCTCTTGTTTTCCAAGGGACAAGTTCATATACTCCTTCTATTATAGGTACCTTTAAACGGTTTACATAACTTCCTTCATATCCCAATATTCCAAGTGTTAGTAATTCAAGATACCAAACACCAAGATAAAGTACATGGAGCTTATCTATCGGATTGTCAAAATCAAGTTCCCTTGTAGGGTGGACTATCTTATTCCTAAATACAGTAAAAAGGTGTGGGCCATCGTCATAATTATCCTTAATGTCAATAAAGAGTTTTGGTATTGATAAGTCAATTGAAAATCTAGATAATATTTCTCTAAATTTCTCTGCTGCATTCATATACTTATATTTTGATTTACTAATATTGGATTTTCTTTCTACAATAAGATACACCCACGCCAATGTTTCCAATGCAACCTGAACAGATACCACCTTGTTTTCTACTATACTTGATGAATGTGCTTGGGAGTACCAACTCAACACTTCCCATAAAACTTTATTCCAAAAAGGATCTTCTTGCTTCTCAATCACCTTTGGAAATAAATGTTCTAAGGATGGAGATTTTTGTTTTGGAAACCAAGTAATATTATTAGTCCAGCCATCTATTAATGGAACTTGGTATTTACTCCATATTACCTCCTCGTTGTGGTATCCTTCCAATGTAGGGATAGCAACATGTCTACCTGCTGAAAAGGATAATAACCAATAAAGCCCTGAAATGAGTGGTTCTACTTCTTTAGTATCAAATAATTTATCATCCACTCTTTTTAAATATCCCACATGTGTTATTAAGTATCCGCCCGAATTTTTTAATCTATCAAAGATTTTTTTGTTTGAATAGTCATATCGCTTATCCAAAATTATTTCCCAATCTTTATATTTTAATTTTGTTCTCCCTGAAAATTTAAACCTTCCATGCACAATCCTTCTACCTAAATCATTCACGAAGTTAACCACCGTGAATTCCATTCTATTCACTTTAGTTTCAGCTGAGGTTAAAATAGATCGTTTTAGTATTCCTGATACTTTGTTCCCTTTACTTCCGTCTGTTATACCTGAAATAAGAACTTCAGATTTCATAAATCCAGGTACATTAATCATCATATTATTACTTTTCATTGCCTTTTCAAATTCGAAAAGCTTGCTAAGATTGCCTGAAATGGCTCCTTCAAATATTAGTCTAGCTTTTGGTAAAAATGCAATTTTAACTTCTCCCAAGATTTCAAAAAAATCATCAGCAACTTCAATTGTAAAGTGGCCGGTATAGATTTTAATCGGTTCATTAATATCGTACTCTAAAAAGGAGGATTCAAGAGCTATATTTTCCAAATTTATCACCTAATTATTTTCTCAAATTTTAAAGTCTATTATTTAAGTTCTTCATTACTTTTGCAATTCCTTCACTAAGGAGGTCATTCCCCATAGAGTTCCAAACCTGCTTCTTTTCTTTTAATTCTCTGTCCCTAATTCTATGCGATTATTTAATGAACCTGTCTTCTTGAAGATCAATCATGACCATCTCCAATTTGTTCTGTGCAGCTTTCACTATCCGTATTCTATTTAAAATATGCATTTTATTTAAACAACCTCAACCTGTTCTTCTATAAAGCTAGTAAAATCATCTTGTCTAATTGGTGTGGTAATTTTCTCGTTTATTAATTTCTTATATCTTATAGCCATTGTATTGATCCATATCATGTATTCATAAATTTTATATTCATCACCTGGCTTTATTCCTTGAGATAGCATATAGTATCTGAACCTACTCTGACACTCATCATAAGGAGGCGCAATACTCATGTATTTTGTCCTCCTTGTAAGCATCCCAATGTTTTTTCTTCAATATTCAGTCTCAGAATGATTCTCATAATTTCTTCTTGGAACCCTTCACTGTCTTTTTTAAATGAAAGTTCCGTTAACTTTTTCATATCAGTAAGATTAAGTTTTGGTAATACTCTTTCCACAAAATGATCTTTGCTTTTGCAAAATTTTCTTTTTCTTTTTTTGCCTCTCTCATTGATTTTATGCTTACTACTTTTGTAGATTTAACTTCTTCTTGTACTTCATCTACTTGCTTTGTTTCTTCTGTAATTGGCTGAGGTGCAGGATCTGTAATAAAGCTTTCAACTAACTCAGCTTCACCATTTTCGATTAGTTCTAATGCTTCAACTTTTTTAATTGGGAAACTTCTCATTTGAGCCCAGCTATATCTATAGTATCTGTTTCCTTTTTGTTTAATTAACATCATCTTTAACCTCTCCATTCATCAAGCGATATTATTTTTATTCTAAATTTATGTAATAAAGTCTTATTCCCTTAACTTGTTTTAAGTATAACATGATCATTATAAATTACCAACGGTTATTTTATTTTTATTCTAATGAATTTATATAAGTTTTCGTTCAGCTTGCTGAACAAAACCGGACGTAAAGCGCCCTTCTTTACGGACGTATGTACTTAAAATGTTCTCCCTTTTTTAAAATTTATTTTTATACCCTTTCCCTAAAGACTTAGGCTCTGAAACCCTTGATATGACTGACTTTTTTTCAAGGTTTAAGAGGTTTGTTCTATTAACCTATTCATTTAACCATTCTAAAAGCAGTTTCCTCATCCTTAAAGATGGAAGGAATAATGTTATTTCTTTACCATCTCTTATACCTGATCTCCATATCCACTGTACTAATTCAGATAAAGCAAATAAATCCTGATCAATTTCAATATTATATTTATTCTTAAAGTAACTATAAAGGATTGTATTAACGTATCTGTTTATTGTATAAGCTAAATGTTTCTTATGTTTAAATTCATTTGTAGCACGTGCATTGCAGGAAACAAAACCTTTTGTATATCCATTACCTTTTATTTTATTCTTATGTTCTGAATAGGTCGTCCACATTGCTTCATCACTTGATGACTTAACAATGTTGTTAAAGTAATTGAATACATTATTCTTTACCTTCTTGATTGTATAAGGTGACTTATCTTTATACCAGGTTGACGACAATGAATAATCTAACTGGCCAACAGCATTTAAGTTACCTTCATATATTTTAATCTTATTACGGATCATTTCCTTAACGTTGTTCTCAAAGTCCTTATTGTATTGAGTGAACCGGTATTCCCCATCTATGTAGGATGACACATATTTTTCATAAGCAATTCCATTCACATCATAGTAATACCTTTGTATCTGAGCATCAAACATGTAAGTTAATATGTAAACCTCTTTAAACAATTTGAATACCTCAGCTGGAAAGTTCCAAATCAATATACTGTCTTTAAAATACACAAGATTATTGTTCAATGCCATATCTCTAATGTCATTGTAACGTGTCTCATAACCCCTTTTATCTTCGTTCCATTTAACAAATCCATCTTCAACATAGATAAGATTAGAATCAAATAGTGTTGTAAGATCATGTGTCTTCACTTGTAGCTGCTCAACTACTTCCATAACCTCATCTAATATTAAAGTATAGTTACCTGAAAGGATAAGCTCTTTTGTTTCATCGTTTGCGTTCTTAAATAAGTTATGGGTTGCAACAATGTTTTTATTCTGTGATAAGAGTTCATGAAGTGATTCAAATTTATATTGAGTCTTATCCCCTTTTGTTCTTACTTTAGGTTCATACATTTGTCTGTTGGTTACACTTTTCTTTATCCGCTCAACCTCATTAAGATAAGGTGTGACAAATATAAAGTTATCTTCTGGGTTAGCGTTGTTCATGTAGTTAATAGCTGCTGATGTCTTACCAGATCCCATTATGGAATCAACTACTTTAACTTTATTCATTTAGCATCTCCTTTTGATTTAATTAAAATAAAGGAACGATAAATGTTTACCGCTCCTTATTTACAGTTTGATATTTAACTGGTGTGTTCAAGGTTCATGTTGTTTAACTTTGCTTATCTCTTCTCTGTACTCTAAAAGGTCTGAATCAATTCTGTCAGTTGTTTTCTTGATGGAGTCAATATCTTTCTTGAGCATTTCTAATTCCTTAGCAAGCTGCCGAATAGCATCCAGGAATTTTTTCTCCACTCATCTCACCTCAATGATTTAATTATACCATGAGGCCTATATGATTAGTGTGACTTGTTTCTTAGTTTAAGAAATACAAAATAGATGATCCATAACAGTATGGCAATGATACATGTGACTACAAATATTGTGTTGATTAGTGTTTGTGCTTCGCTGCTGAAGTAATCCTTAATGAGTTGAAACATTAAGAATAAGCCAATGAATGTGATATGGGTAAACCATAAAGAGAATCGTTTCATGTTTACAATGTGCTTGATCATGTTATAATATGGGTAGAACTAAAGGAGAAGTTCATTCCCCTTTAGCTTGGTACTCATCTGCGTATACGTTTGCGTTGTCTCTTGCTACGGAGTCGCTTGCGTATACGCTTTTTCTTTTTGCTTGCCCCATTCTTTAGGTTTCTTATCTTCTCAACTATTGTTAGACTGTTGATTGTAAGAACCGTTAAAGATATGAGGAAAGCAACTATGATACCCACTTTCTCAAGCACTATGTACACCTCCTTTCCTATGACTCTATTATAACATAGTTAACCTATAGAGTCATTTTATTTTTACTCTAAATAATTATATTTTGTTGGTGAATGTGATGATGGTTGGATTCGTCTGTGTGCTTATTTAGATGTTGGGATAGCAAATGATATTGGGATGAATATAGGATGGATTAGAAAGACGTTATATTGATTCTGAGAGCGTGTAAGTATGATTAGGTGGAATGTATGATGGGGTTGATTTATTTAATAAGATGCTTTTATTGTATATTCGTGAATCAAGAATAATGCAAGCCATTCCTAGCAGTTTTGTTGCAGATGAACGGTTTTTGTAATGAACTATTATTTTTAACCTATCTGCAATTAGTTCCAAGTCCCATGAACCAGGCACTGTAATACCGATGCCGGTGTAATTTTTCCGTATTCTTTCCTTTAGAAGTGATAAATGATACAAGGTAAAGCCTCCTACTAACAAAACACAAACTTATGTTCAGTTTTGTTTTCTAAAGAAAAGCCCCAAAATAGGGCTTTTCTTTAATGCTCTAAGTTAATTTTTAAGTCTAGCTTGTCACCTAAATTCTTTAAGTCTTCACTAAATGGAGCAGAGATTCTCAGCCGAATTGAATCTAAATCTTTTATATCCTCTTCGTTATCAAAAACATAAATGATGGATCCACTATCATTTACTTTTCCCACGTACTCGTCGATAAGCCTGTCACTTTCCAACAAAGATGGCTCATCGATTTGTACCCCAGTGCTTGTTGCTAATTGTGCTAGACTTGGTCTGAAACGAACTACTTCGTCAGATGTATTTTCTGATTCAATTTGAACATCAATAAAAGGTAGTTGTTCGTTGGCAACAGCGGCAATTACTTTTTTTACAGTAAATTGCATCGGGCCAGTTTTCACAGTGGTTTCTTTATTGCTGATGGCTATTACTTTAGCTGTACCACCATCAATTTCATAAACATCCCCAACTTTTTCAGGACCATTAACTGAGATGTCTTGGCTTTCTGATGTGTTGGTATCAGTTGCATTGTTTATTGTGTCTTCTGATGATGAAGAAGACTCTTCACTATTTTTGCAAGCTGCGAGCAATATCAGTGAAGTGATTAATAGTAAAATCCCCAATTTTTTAAACAATTTTATTTCCCCTTTTTACTCCAGTTATTTTTTCTTTTCTTTCATTTAACTTAATGGATGTTAAACAGTTTGTTTTACAGTATAAAGCCGTCCTGAACCCTTGGTATATCTATGTTTTTTGAGGGTGTCAAAACTTTAACTTTACACTTAGTTTTCTTTTTATTAAACAAATGTTTTACCAGAAGAATTAAAGAATTAAGAAGAGCTACTAATGTTCGTCGAACTCTTTTTTTAAAAGATAATACAGTAACTCTTTAGCTTGCTCTTCCGAGATCATTCCATTACATCCAGCAATTAAAGTCTCTGGATCATTTAAGATCTCATCGAGATCAAATTGTGGATGTGTGCCTTTTAAAAAAAAGTCAGTAGATACTCCTAATATATTGCTTAATTTAGTAAGGGTTTTTAAATCAGGTTCAGCCTTACCAATTTCATATTTCCCATATCCCTGTCTCGTAATTCCTAAGAAATCCGCCATCCGTTGCTGGCTATATCCTTTGGAGGTACGGCATTTTTTTAAACGTTCTCCAAACATAGTAGGTTCCTCACTTTGACAATTATTATATAAGCAAATAGTTTCGTAAACAAAAAGAAGCAAAAAGTTTCATAAAATATATCGGAAGAAACTAAAGGTTTCTTTAATTGTTAACAGTGTAGAAACAAACTGTTTACAGAAGGAGATGTTGATTTAAAAAAGAGAGCCTTAGTTAAAGACAAGTTGCTGACTACCTTTCAAGGCTGAGATGGTCAGTAAATACAAGGGTTATATATGAAGATATGATATAGTAATATAAGTGGATAAGAATAAATATGTCTTCGATTCCCTCGGATTCGTTATAAATACGATTATTTTTAATGAATGGTTGTTCATTTTAAAACTCACATTCAATATATTTTTTTAAAATTTATTCTTGTGTTTGTCCTGGAATTATGTTAGAGATGTGTTGAATAAACAGATTTAAGGAATTCCCTACATAAGGTATATTATATGGGGTTTTCACTGTCAGTATATAGGGGGTATATTTACATCTAATGGCAAAAACAAGGGAACGAATGTGCCCATAGCACTTCCATTTCCACACCCTATCCAAATTTACATTTTCCCAATTCCACATTAAATCGTCCTTTTTCACATCGTAATCGCTATCGTAAAAATCTATATTATCAATGTTTTTCACTCTTCAAATTTCTCCTTTTTCATCAATTTCTCCTTAAAACGACTTCTTTCCCCTACTCTCACTTACGTTTTACGATCGTTTGCCCCCTGTTCACTAATTAAAGTATCAAATATCCTTATGTTTACTGTCTTTTTTAGCCCTTTATAAATTTTTACGATAAGCATGTTTTTCGTGCAAATAACATTACGATATGCAAACCAAATCCAAAATAAAAAAGGTGATCTTAATTCGATCACCACCTTTTCTTGTGTCTATTCCCACTTTTCATCATCTGATATCCATTTATTTGCCCGTAAATCCAATGATTTATAATGATCATGAATAACAAAGTATGAAGGCAAGTTCATTTTATGACCTTGAGCTGCTTTCCAACACTCATAAAACCACTCTGTGAATGCTTTATGTTCTTCCCTTTCTATTTCAATATCGTTGTTTTCATAAAACTCATCAAATTCCTTTTTATTCTCCCTAGATAGTTGAAAATATTTAATATCAGGTATAACTTGAGTGCTCCCTGAAAAAATTGTTTTGTCTTCTCCTTCATAAAACACTTCACTTGCCTCTTTATCCATTGAAAACATTCTTATTGATATCTCAAATCTTGTTGGATCAATAAAGGCCATGTAGTCCACTAAATCAATATCAATATAAAAATTGTAGTTGATTGTTTTTTTGATTTCCCTTGTTAATAAAGCTGTGTGTTGGCCGAGATTTTGCTTAACTGTTTTGATATAGTCTTCCAGTGAGAACATTTAATTACCCCTTTTTCTTATTTGTTTGCTTAATAAAGTAGTAAACCACCCATCCAATTATGATGACAGACAGCCCCCAATACTTTTGCTCAGTTGGAAGCATGTAAGATATTAAAATAGCTAAGACTAGTGACGGCAACATAATCATGTAGTATTTCTTTCTATTTTTCATAATCTTCTTCCCCTTTTTATTAATAAACTTAATACGCTTATATCGCCTATTAGTTTCGATAATACATCTCGAAATTAAAAATTTTTGAAATTAATGTTTACAAGAATAAAAATAAAATATATAATCAAGTCACCTGCTAAACACAGGGATTTTTATTAGTTTTATTTAGAATAAAAATAATATTACTTATGGAGGTGATTAAATGAAAAAACAGTATATGTTTAGTAACTTAATTGGTTTTCTTGAAACTAAAGTTATTAATGAAACAGCAACACCAGAAGAAGAAAACCTTTATCAAGACTATTTGTGGTACGGAACAGTTAATAAAAAAAGTCATACATACAGAAATTTAGTGTCTCAATATTTAAATAGTAGTTATTAAGGATAAAAATAAAATATTTTATTAATTTACAAGGGGAGAATTTATTGAAAGGAAAAAAAGACGGTCTAAATAAGCAAGTACATATTTACAGTATTGATACTTCTGCTTTTTATAATGATCAAGAAAACAAATTACATAACAAGATTTTAAAATCCATTAGGTACAGAGATCATCTTAAAAAACTCGAAAATATTGATAAAAAACATAAGAAGTACATAACGCAAAGGATTATTTCCTTAAAAGAAAATCTTTATAACGCCTTTAACAATCATAATCAAATAAGAACCCTTAGAACAGATTCCCTGAAAGATAATAATGTGATTGCATTATTTGATTCAGTCTTAACACGGACATTGGGAATCAAAGAAAACACACTCTCTGAAGAGATTATTGTCGTCCAAACTTATCATTTTCAAATTTTAAGGGACATTATAGATAAAGGATTCATACATAACAATGAGAAATACGTTTATTTCACTAGCAGTGCCGGTCAAATACGAACCAAAAAGTCTTGTTTTATCAAGCAAAGCACCTTAGATAAGTATCAAAATGCTTTAACTTGTGGTCTTAGTGTGGAGCAAATCAATGCTCAAGGTGGGAGTAGCATAAACAAATGGAATAGCTACATGGCCTTATCGAATAGTGCCAGCAGTCCATGGGAAATTGATATTGATAAAGCAATTGTCGTAAATGACTTAGAAACAAACGTTTCCAGCCTGGTTGATTACATTGACCGTGATACATATGAAATCACTCGTAAGATTATGGATATTCCTATAGAACATACAGATGGTTGTGGAATGATGCTTCCTAGTTTGAGCCAGAAAAGCTTTATGGTCAGATTACCTTGGGATAAGGGTCTACTAGTTCCATTTGATTTTAGGAAGTTTGCTGAAAAACACAGTTCATTTACAGTTAAAGACGTCTACGGTAAAGAATGGGACATTTTTAAAGATGATATCCAAATAATTTTTACGAAAAGTCAGTTTAAGATGTGGAAGTACTATGATTCATGGGATGACTATCGCCACAAATTCAAAAAGTATGGATGCCTAGGCGCTAAATTAAATGAAGAAGATCCTTCTGTTGAGGGAAAACTGACTTACCAGATGCTACAAACACTCACTGATATCACAGATGAGGAATTGAAACAAATCAGCTCAAAGACTGTTAGAGAGATTACTCAATTAGGCACTGATAAAGAAACCATGATGAAAGTTTTAGGAGCTACCGAGAAAAATAAACATAAGACAAGCCTTCAAGAAGCTCTACTAATATACCCAGAGCTGTTAAATGATGATCACACCAAAGAAATCATTAAGAATAAGAAGAAGAGTATGATTAAGGACGCCAAATCAGGAAAATTACTTGTCAGTGACGCTCGTTATACGTATTTGTGCCCAGATCTATATGCTTTTTGTGAAAGACTGTTTCTTGGAATTGAGAATCCAAAAGGACTTCTCACCAGCAGCAATGTTTATTGTTCTTTATATGATGAAGGGCATATTGATATCCTCCGCTCCCCTCACCTATACAGAGAACATGGAGTTAGGTGGAACAAAAAAGATGAGGAATTTGAAAAGTGGTTTATTACCCCAGGTGTTTATACCAGTATTCATGATCCGATATCCAAGCTGCTGCAGTTTGACAATGACGGGGATAAGGCCTTAATTATTTCTGATGAGCTAATCGTCAATATTGCCAAGCGTAATATGGAGAACATCGTTCCTTTGTATTATGAAATGTCTGTAGCCCAGAAACAAGAGATTAATAGCAGAAACATCTATGAAGCACTAACTCTTGCTTATGGGATCAATATCGGGGAGTACAGTAACAACATCACTAAGATATGGAACAGTGACAATATAAACCTGGACGTGGTCAAGTGGTTATGTATGGAGAATAACTTTACTATCGATTTTGCAAAAACCTTATTCATGCCCACCCGCCCTGATCATGTTGATGAGAAAATCAAAGATTACATAAAAAATAAAGTGCCCCACTTCTTCATCAATGCAAAGGATAAAAAAGAACATAGCGTAGAATTGATTAATGAAAGTACAGTAAATAAGTTAGACTCAATTATCCCATCCGACCGAATTAATTTCGCAGCTGTTGCAGGAAAGTTCGATTATCGTTTCCTGCTTAAGAACAAGGAGATTAAAGTGGACGATGCGATAATAAGTGATTACAAACGATTAGACCAGAATAAGAAATGGCTCATGAATGATGAGGAATTTAAACCTGGACAAAAACTTTATGTCTATAAGATTATTAAAGACAGACTGTTGAAGATTCATGATGACGAGCAATATGTTGCTGATGTTTTAGTCAAGCATCTATATAAAAAGAAAAGCAAGTTCAAAACTACTCTATGGGAGTGCTTTGGTAACATAATTTTAGAAAATATCCGCAATAACTTTACAAAACATAAAGCTTGTATTAATTGTGGAAAGATGTATAAGTCTGTCTCAAATAAATCTAAGTATTGTTCTAAGTGTTCGAAAATAATAAAGAACAAACAAAACAAACAATATTATCATTTAGGAAAATAGAAAGTGCCTTGAGCCTTACTCCCCCAAGGGATACAGCGATTTTACCGAAAAAAACCACAACAAAAAAGTGCCTTTATCCCTTGGTGCTACTGTGTTGAGAGCACTTTTGGAGATAATCGTCATAAGGGAGACAGAAAGCTAATTTCCACATAAAAGGGCTAGTACGTTTCCCCCCGTCTATATAAAAGACAATCTTTATTGTTCATTTAGAATAAATTTAAAATTACTTAGGAGGAAATTGATTATGAATAAAACAGAACTAATCGCTAAAGTGGCAGAAAAACAAGGGGTATCTAAAAAAGAAGGAGCTCCCAGTGTCGAAAAAGTCTTTGACACTATTTCAGAGGCATTAAAAAGTGGAGAAAAAGTAAGTATTCCTGGTTTCGGAACATTTGAAGTTCGTGAACGTGCAGCTCGTAAAGGGAGAAATCCCCAGACAGGAGAGGAAATTGATATTCCGGCTACAAAAGCACCTGCATTTAAGGCGGCAAAAGCACTTAAAGACGCAGTCAAAGCTAAATAATCAGTTAATGAGGGATTAGCACCTCTCCCCTCTCTTCACCTAATAAATACGGTGGCGGAATAGGTAGACGCACAATCTAGGCTTGGATCAATCGATTCATGAGTCAATACTGGTCAGTTAAATGGTGCAGACGTCCCTAGACCATACTGTCATGGGAGGTGCAAATCCTCCCCCGCATTCACTCCAGGTGTTAATAGAGATTATTTGATTGCCAACATGGGGGTGTTGTCAATTAACAAGTTGATTACTGATATATGGGATATCAGTTCTCCACTAATGTTCATTTATGGAGGCACAGACTAATTTGAATGAACATTAGTGGAGATTCCTCTCCTGTGTGTGGACTAGCTTTTCTTGATTAAACAATATCTACTCCCCCTATTTTCTGTATCATTCTGACACAAACTGCGGTTGGTCATTGCAGTTAGTCGGATAATAGTCATTTATGAGGGTGCGAGGTTAACTCGGATGTCTGTATCTAAAGGAGACAGGTAAATGACTATTATCGGGCTAAACATGTCGGTAAGACCTATGCTACTCAAGTTTTTTATATGTAGGGTGAATCCCATCACAGTCTTACTATGGGTGACATGTAGCCTGAATATTAATTGCGGTGTACTGCTTCGGCTTACACTTAGGTAAGGCAGATGCGTCTTCCTTACCTCAAATTCCAATTAACAACATATTCGCTATTTATTCGCTACTTCTCCTTCATTCTGAATGGAGACTTATCTTTCCCATGCACATACCTCCTTACACGGGTCAGAGAAAACTGTGCAAAATAAGAGACTGGCGATCTACACGCATTGTATGTAGATAAGGTGTGTGACCTGACAAGAAAAGACAGGAATGTCTCTGAAAAGGGTTATATGGGTCTTACCTTTTCAAATGTTTTGATTAAAACTAAGGATAAAATTTGTTTTATTGGCAATTTATTTAAGAATCTATTAGAATATAAAAGATGTATGTCTAAAGGAGAAGATAATAAATGTCAAAAATCGCTTTATTTGAAGCTTTACCTTTAAGAAATGCAATCTCAAAACGTATTCAGGAACTTTTACAGGAACGAGATAGTGTTGCATATGTTGAGCATGATAAGGATGAAAAATATACAAAACCAACAAAAACTGTAGACCAAATCACAGCTGAGCTAGAATCGACTAAAAAAGATTATCGTGAATTGGTAGTACTAATAGCTAAAGCCAACCTGGATGCAAAAGTTTTGTGGGATGAAAAGGAATTATCGATCACAGAAGCGCTTGAATTAGCACAGCAACTTAGAGGCGAAGCGAATAAACTCAAAAGCTACGGTCGTTCTCAGAAAACTGAACGAGTAAATTCTTATTCTGATGTTATTAGTTATCGTGAAGCCTTGTTTGATCCTGATAAAATGCAAGCTAAAGGATTAAAGTTAGAAAGAATGGCTAATCGTCTTTCAAACTCTATTGAAAAAGCTAATCATAATTATGAAATTGAGTTTGAAGCTGCAGATAAGTATTTATAAAAGCTAAGGTTTTAACTTAGCTATGAGGGTAAAATCACTTTTATCTTGATAGCTGGGTGTAAAACTGCCCAGCTTGGACAACAGAGAAGTAGAAAGCCGCTTTAGTTTAGAGCGTATCTAAACTGTAATACCAAAACTCATTTATTTCCTAGGTTGGAGACGGATTACGTTTTACAGCTTACGAATTACGAGATTTACGAGTTTACGGACGCAAACCTTTATTAGTGATATTTTAATCAAAAATATACTCTGTTCTCTGTTGTTCCAATAATTTAACTCATGTGCCATGCTGTACAAGGAGTTCCTGAAGACGTCATTATGACGTCTTTTGTTATTTTCAGATTTCCCTGTCAATCCGAAGGCTTACGTTCCTACGTGAGTTACTGATGTAGGTGAGATGGGTTAATTAAAACCGTTGGAAGACGAGGGTTATGACCTAATTCAAATATTCCATTAGTTGGAGGATTAATGCTATACGCATTCTTTCTCAATCTGAAAGCAGTCAGAAAAAGGCTTCCGCACCTTACGGCGGAGGTCTTTTTGTGCTTGCGTTTTACTTTATCGATCAGCCGGAATGTACTTAGGAGCCTTCCGGTACGTAAGCTATCAATAATCTCCTTCGGGCGTTTCCCCAACGCCTATCCGACTTATCTTTCATCTCCTTTATATCCCCTTCTCGGATGTTACCGATGCTTCGGATCATCGGGCTTCCGAAGGAGCTTATTGTACGTAAATAAAACAAATAATTGGAGGAATCGTCTTGGCTAAAGGTAAGAAAGAATATTCTTTTAAAAAATGCACTGTGAACGTTGATGAAGATCAAATTATTGAGTATAAAAATGATGGGATACATATCCACTCATTATCTAAGTACTTAAGAGAAATTGAAAGCAAAACAGAACCGATTGATTTCACTTTAAAAAGCGACAGTGAAGTTGTGCCTCAAGAAACTGAAGGACTCTCTGAGTAGGCGGTGACTAAATGACAGCTATTTTAAACCCTGTGTTGCACCGTGAAAAGGAAGAATCCTTTACCGACTACCACATCCGACTTTTTAAAAATAAAGATACTTATCACATTGATACTAAAACCATTGCCGCTCTCTTAAACAAAGATCAAGGTACAAATTATGATGAGAGTAAATGGCGCAAGGATTATAAGCAATATGAACGATGGAATGATTACATAATGTCCAAGAATTTGGATGAAGAAATTCTAAGGAAATACGAAGAAGTGCGACTTCAATCTGAAAAGGAAAAGATTAGAACTCGTGATCAAAAAAGAGAATACAGAAAAAGTATAGCGAATCAAGCTCGCTTTGAGAAAATCAAGGATGACGTAGTCCAAGCTATTGTTAATTTAGAATCCAAAAGACCTCTTCGTTTCACTTACCCCCTCCCTGCAGCTGCTGAAAAGCATGGGCTTGCTTTATTCAGTGACTGGCACTTCGGAATGGAAATCGATAACCGCATCAATAAGTTCAATAAAAAAATATTCGATGAACGAGTTGAGCATCTCACAAACAAAGTAATTGAGTATGGAAAGAAGAATCATGTCTCCACATTACACGTTGCAAATCTTGGCGATTTAATTGGAGGTCTTATACATGTTTCAACGAGAGTTCAGGCTAATGAAGATGCTGTAGAACAAATTAAATATGTATCAGAAACGCTTGCTGAGGTTTTAACGATGTTGGCAAGTGAGTTTCAAGAAGTTAAGTTCTACAACGTAGCAGGCAATCACGGTCGCCTCTCCCCTTCTAAAAATGATGTCGGGATTAAAGAAAACTTTGAATACCTCATTAATTGGTATCTCGAAGCTAGATTAAGAGATATTAAAAACATTTCAATTGAACCGGAACAAGATGGCTTTATCCCCGCTAAAATCAACAATCATAAAGTCGTGTTTGTCCACGGTCACTATGATCGTGTTGATCAATGCGTAACCCGCCTACCTCAATTACTTGGCTATATCCCTTCTTACATATTTGGTGGTCATATTCATCACAACTATGAAAAAGAATATAGCAGCACAACAGTTGTTGTAAACGGAGCGCTTGTTGGCGCTGATGATTATGCTATGCAGGGTCGCTTTGGTACGAAACCGTCTCAAAAGTTTATGGTATTTAATGATGACGGTGTTGAAGCTACATACATTATTCGTTTTAAAAATAAAAACTAAAGGAGGAACCTGCTTGGATTTAGCAATGCATGAAGTGTATAACCTTCACTTGTATGATAGAAAAACTGAGGAATCTTTAGTTGATTTAACAACACTTCAAGATGTTGAAATTTTTTATAGTGATGAACATGAAACGTATTTGATTTTTGCAAAGAATGCTCTGCTAAATTTTGAGGTGCTTAAATTTTTAGGTGATTATAAAGCTCCTACCTCCTTTGAATCAAAGTTGGGAAAGAAACAATATATTTCTGTTTTAACTGAGACACCTAAGCATGAATTCAAACTGTTGGCTGAAACTGTCGGTTCTCGCCCTGAGTCATCAGAGGCCCATAGAGTTACCTTAGAATTTAACAATGTAGAAATTATTTCTAGAGCTGAATTAAAAGGTGTTAACGGAGAAGTATCGGGTTTAGACTTGATTTTTAAAGTGAACCCAGTAGATAAAGAATTTTTTAAAATTCACTATTGATAAAACTTTAATTTTATCCAAATAAACACCTTTTTAGAACGCCCAGCGATGATTGCGGTACTCCCCTTCCGCTCTATTACTGGGCGTTTCATAAAATGTGTTTACATCAACTTTATGGAGGTGAAATGGTGGGTCGGAAACCTAAAGAAAAAGAAAAACTGTTATGTGCTGCATGTCAAAAGGAAAAAGACAAAGATTCTGGCTTTTATAATTCCCGCAGCAAGCTTTACGAAAAAATAGGAAAAGTACCAATTTGTAAATCTTGTCTCAAGAAAAATATTGATTACAGCAACATGGACTCTGTATACACTGTCTTACAGCAAATCGATGTCAAATTTGATCCTTTATACTGGGAGCAAGCAGTTCAAAGAAAAACTGACACATTTAGTGCATATATGACAATGGCAAATTCTCTAAAGCAGTTTAATGGAACTGGTTGGAAGGACAGTATTCTAGAACAACAAGAAAAAGCTATTGCTGCCGAAACTCAGCGTGATTCAGTAGAACAAGTCTCAGATGAAATAATTGATAAATGGGGAATTGGTTATACACCCGATGAATACCACCAGTTTGAAAGGAAGTACAACAAACTCATTCGAAATTATGGAGAAAAAACCGCTCTCCATACTGAGGGATTACTCTCCTATATTCGCTTTCGTGTCAAAGAGGAATTAGCTACAGCTAAGGGTGAAGTAAAGGAAGCTAAAGAGTGGGGTCAAATGGCTTCAAAAGCAGCTACTGACGCAAAGATCAACGTTTCTCAGTTAAGCAAAAGCGATATTAGTGGCGGTGTGGATGTGCTGTCACAACTCTTCGAAGCAGTTGAAACTGAATTAGGCATCATCCCTCTCCTTCCCCGCCTAACCGCTCAACCTTACGATGATGCTGATTTAATCATTTGGGCCATAATCAATTATTACAGAAGACTAGAGGATAAAGAAAAAGTAGCTTATAAAGACATATATCATTTTTACGATGAGATGCTCGAAGAAGATTTCAAATCAAAGGGGCTAACTACAGAAGAAATTGAAAACTTGAAAAAAGCACGAAACAACGTTTTCCGTGACTTAGAAGATGTGTATAAAGAGCCACTTTACGACACTGGGGATGAAGAATAATGGCAAGCTACAAAAACTTCACCTCTAAGAACAATAAACATACAAAAAATCGAACAGATATTTATGAATCCTCTTTTGAAACTCCAGTAAATCCCAATGATAGCTCTAACTTAATACAGAAAAACATTTCAAAATGGGCAGAATTCACCTCCTTCATTCGTTTTTATCCTGATATTTTCTACGACATGTTAAAACCCGAAGTTGGTGGAATCGAACTTGATTTATACCAAAGAGTTATGATGAGAACCCTAAGTCGCTTCCCTCAAAATTACTTCTGTATTCCTCGCGGCGGATCAAAAACCCTCACTCAAATCATGGTTGCGTACCATACAGCAATCTGCTTCCCAAATGTCACATTAGCAATAACCGCTTCAACCAAAGAATCTGCGGTTAAAATTTGGAAAGAAAAACATGATGAAATTTTAAGGTTCTATCCTTCTATTGCAGATGAAATCAAAAGCGAAAGTTTTTCCAAAGATACTGGAAGAGTTGAATTTCAAAATGGCGCAATTATCGATAACCTAGCCAATGCCCAATCTTCAAAGGGATTACGTAGAAGACGTGGCTCTCTTGAAGAATCTGCATTAATCGATAAAGATCTCTATGATGATGCCATTGAACCAATATTCAATATTCCACGAACTACAATGACTGGTGAAATTGATCCTGCAGAATTAAATGGTCAAATAAACCGTTTTTCAACATCAGGATACAAAAACTCTGATGAATACGAAAAGATTCTTACTATGGTTAAAGAAACTGGTGACTTGAAAGGCTCCTTTGTGTTTGGATCTGATTGGAGAATTCCTATCCACTTTGGTCGTCAAAAAATGTCCACGATTAATAAAGCCAGACAAGGAAACGTTACCCGCTTTCGACAAAACTACCTTTGTGATTGGATTGGTGCAAGTGACGGAGCTTTAATCAACATTAGTAAATTAATTAAAGCCAGAACTATTACACAACCAGAGCTATCTTGTCCTCGGGATAAAAACAAAAACTTTTTGCTTAATGAGTATGTTATTGGTGTAGACGTTGCACGTTCTGCAGCTGAGTCAAACAACAAAACGGCTATTATTGTTTTAAAAATTATTAGGAATAGTAACAACCTTATTAGACAAGTTCAAGTAGTTAATATCATTGAACCACCTAATGGATTAAGCTTTAAGGAACAATCCATCATGGTGAAAAGAGTCTTTAAAAATTATGGCGGAAACCAAGACCTCTCACTCTCTAGAGTAAAAGCTGTTGTTGTTGATGGTAATGGAGTCGGCGGTGGATTAATCGACCGATTATTAGAAGATGTTACTGATCCTGAAACAAATGAAGAGCTTGGATGTTGGGCTACAATTAACACTGATCAAAAACCAGACGTGCCTAATTCACCTGAAGTCGTTTACAATCTAAAATCACAAGGTATAAACCAGGATATTATCACCCAGTTTTTAGACTATGTTGAATCGGGGAAGTTAAAGTTACTCAAAGCTTTCGAAGATATCAAAAACCAAAAAGACATTGCAGACGATGTTATGGTTGAAGCAGCATGTATTCAAACTCAGTTGTTTATTGACGAAGTGGCCAACCTACGGATCAAGAAAAACCAAAATTCTTTTACTGTAGAACAGGTTGTAAAACGTATCGATAAAGACAGATACAGTGCGATTGCTTACGCCTTATATTACATTGCTCAATTTTTAGAGAAAGAGGAATCCGATGAAGAATATTCATTTGGGTTCTTTTTTAATTGAATTTTTTAATCAGGAGGTGAAAAATGGATACCCAAAAAGAGCCGTCCTATGAATATAATACTGATTTATCAAACCTGGATTCGCTATTCTTCAATACCTCAAATACTTCAGTTTCATATGATCGAGTGAAAACTTGGCTTAATAATCACAATCTTTATAACAAACAAATTCGAAATGCCTCAAAATTTCTTTATAATTCAAATGGTATTTACAGGAATGTAATTGACTACATGGTTTCTCTCCCTACCCTAGACAGAGTTGTCTACGGGAACTCAAATGATCATGATCAATTAAAATTGGACAAACGAACATATGGAATCGCATTAAGAAAAATAAATGACAAAAATATTGTTCGAGATTCACTTAGAAAATTAAGTCTTTACGGCACATCTTTCCATTATTTCGAATCAGTTGCAGCTGAGAACTTTCCTAAAACACTTAGTGATTATGAAGTTGATTCAATATCTGAAATCAACGATACAAAAGAGTTCAATTGTTCTATCCTCCCTCTCCCTATCGATTACTGCAAAATTGTCGGGAGAAAAAACTCTTCATATTTGGTGGCTTTTGATGTATCCTACTTTGATCAATTCACAAGCAAAGGGAGATCTTTAAAACTTAAAAGGTGGCCAAAGGAATTTAGACAAGGTTATGTTGAGTACAAAAAAGATCTCAATAAACGTTGGCTCGTATTAGACAACAATAAGACGATCACCGTTAAAGGCAGCGCTGATTTGGAAGATCAATGGGGACGACCGATTGGACTAGCTGCATTTGTTGATATGGTTTATGACGATTATTTTGTTGATACAAAAAGAAACATTCTTGATGATTTGAACAGTACATTAATTTATCAAACATTGCCCGAAGGTGAAAAGAAAGGTGTTTCTTCCTTAACGCAAAAGCAACAAGAGCAACAGCACAACAGCATCA
This sequence comes from Bacillus sp. VA13, assembly GCF_055710085.1. Classification (NCBI taxonomy): domain Bacteria; kingdom Bacillati; phylum Bacillota; class Bacilli; order Caryophanales; family Bacillaceae; genus Bacillus; species Bacillus sp. VA13. The sequence continues at coordinate 694,758 of NZ_JBVQPP010000001.1, forward strand.
AAAATGCCTTAGTTTCTAAAGGCGCTGTCAAAGGGATAAAATTCTTCTCTTTGGCCTCAGGCACTAAGCTAGACAAGCTTGAGACAAACGTTGATTTCCTTAAAGTCAAAGGTGAAGATGAATTAATAAAACGAATATCAACTAACTTAGGTTTTGCAGGTTCAGCGTTAAATGGTCAAGACGGAAATTATTCCTCTCAATCTACAAACATTGAAATGGTGTCCTCACAAATTTTCTCCTGGTTAGAACAGATCTCTAGTGAGTTTAACAAAGTCATTAATGCAAATATCATTAAAAATCCCAAGTCTTATGTTGAAGTTTACTATCTCCCCCTTACCCACGTTAACCGTAAAGAAAAAGTCCAAAATATGAAGGACTTGTACACGAGTGGTCGAGGAAGTTTAACTGCTTGGATAGCAGCTACTGGGTGGAATCCTGATGCCTACTTGTCATTAATGGAATATGAAAAAGAAGAAGGATTCGATGAGAAGTTCCCTGTTCATGCAACTTCCTACACCATGAGTAAGAATGATAAGTCTGCTGGTCGTCCTGAAGACGATAGTTCTCAAAACGAGAACACCATTAAGTCCAAAACAAATAACAGTAATGGTACGCCCTCTGGCTCATGAAGGGAGGTGAATTAATATTTGAGAAGTGCAATCTTAGAGATTAATAATCAACGAAAAGTAAGTGGACGAACCTTTGTAAAGTGGGTTGTTCTTGAAATACATGAAAACAATGCCCAATACAATAAAAACGGTATTACCTGGATCGAAAAATACGTTAATGCAAACTTAAATTCCATTAAGGATATGCCGCTGTGTGTAGAATTTATTGATTGTGAAAACAGTGAACCATTTGGCCATGGCATGACAGAAATTAAAGATGGGACTCCCCTGTTTGAAAACAGCACTGTAGTTGGTGTTACAACCAATGGATATATCGACACTATAGAAGTAAATGGTCAACAAAAAAGAGTGTTAATTGGTGAAGGTTTTATTTACAACCAAAGGTACCCTAAGTTTGTACAATGGCTTAAATCGAAAATGTTTGATGGCGAATTCCCTGAGACCTCAGTAGAAATTTCTGCAGTTGAAGGCAGCTCTTCAATTGAGTATGACGGTGGGTATAAAGAAAAAGGTCGTATACCTATGAGATTTGATTTCACCGGCGACGCAATTCTCGGAATTGATCCAGCTGATGATGCTGCTGTCTTACTGGAACTAAATAATAATCACAAGGAGGAACAGTCAATGGCAAAAACACAAGATGAAGCATTAGTTGAATTGAATAATAAGCTAAACATTGAGAATAAAGCACTTGAAACAAAAGTGGCTGAACTTAATGAGGCGCTTAAGAAAAAAGATGAGGAGTTAAATGCTGCAGTAAAAGCAGCTAAAGATGAGAAAGCAAAAGTTGAGGAGAAAGAAAAAGAAATCAAAAAAGCAAAAGAAGAAAAAGAAAAAGCTGATGCCGAGTTGAATTCACTGAAAGATTTCAAACAAAACGCAGAAAACGAAAAGCTAAAAAGTGAACTAAATCAAGATCTCAATAAATATACAGAGAAAGAAAAATCGGTCGCGAAAGAAAAAATAGAACTCTTCTCCAAATCTCCTTCTCTTGAGCTAAAGACACAAATTCTCTCGGAAATTAACTCTTCAATTGCTCAATCATTTATTGCACAACGTCAAAAGAATCAATCAACTGAAACAAATAGCACTAATGATAAAGACATTTTTTCAGAAATTAATGATGCTGGACAAGAAAGCTCAGTATCTATTAATGATCTCTATTAAAATAAAATAACACTTTTATAGAAATGAGGAATTTATATGTTCAAGTTTGGAACTATTGGTGCCTTCAAACAGGTGCGAAATAACCCGCGTTGTAAAGCAACAAAAGATTTAGTGCCTGGCTTGGTTGTGTTACCAGATGACTCTACTGGCCTGGCGCCTACCCCTGCCGATGCTACAGCAGCAAAGGGCGACATTTATGTTGTTGGCAATATCATTGATAAACCTGAGGTTAGAAACAAAGCTGATTTTAAAGTATTGAAAGATGAATACGTTCGTGCTTTCCGTGTAACTGATTTGGCTGACCTACCAGTTGAGTTGAGTCAAGATACAGTTCAAGGTTTTGATGCTCTCATTGTGGGCGATGTTATTGTCCCAGCAGGTGATGGAACTGGTCAATGGACTAAAGCTGGAGAAGATGTTGCTGATTATAAAGTTAAGCTTAAAGTTCTTGAAAAAACTACATTCGGTGGTAAAGGTCTGTACTTAAAAGTACAAGCCTAATCCCTAACTTTTGGAGGTAAAACTTATGAAAATTGAACTTAATAACGTAAAACGGGATTCAGATGTGTTTGCTAATCCCAAGTTAAATTCAAAATCGCCAATTATTGAGATCTTCTCTGCAATTGCAACAGGAAAAGATATTTCTAAATTCGGTAATAAAGCCGATACAGTTATGAAACATGTCAAAGATTTAGCAGCTCAAGCTGTACTAGGAAACCCCGTGGCAAAAGCTGAAATAAATACAATTGTTAGATTGGCAATTGAACCTAAACTTATTTCAGCTGTTAAATTATTTGATTTCATGGGTACTTTTAGACAAATCGGTTATGATCAACAACCAATGATGACTACATACGCACACGAATCAATTAGAAGTGGTTTCCAAGCTTCTCGTGGAGACGTTCCTTTTGCTACTACAACTTGGAACGAATACCCTATTGGAACACAGACTATTTCAGCAGGCTATGCTGTTAATTACCGTGAAATCCAAAGTGGAAACCTAGATAAAGTTGCTGAAGGTATGGAACAAGTTCAGACCGATATGATGAATAAAGCTATGTATTATGTCGTAAATGAAATGTACAACGCCATTAAGTCAGCTACCGGTGTTAAATATTTCTCGGAAAATGCCGGTATTCAAAAATCTGCAGTTGATGACACTATTAAGAAGGTTCGTAGATTCGGTCAACCATCTATCGTTGGTGATTATTCTGTTGTTTCTCAGTTAAATGATTTTGCTGGATTCCAAGCAGTCGCCGGAGATGCGACTAGTACAAAATTGCCTGAATCAGTAATGGATGAAATCCGCAAGACAGGTTTACTGAGTACTTATAAAGGTTCTTCTGTTGTTGAATTACCTAATGCATACAACCTCACTGAACTTAACAAGACTGGAGATAACTTCAAAACTTACCTTCCTGAAGGTCTTCTATTCTTCATTCCTCAAGGAGCAAAATCTCCTCTTCAAGTATTCCAACGTGGTGGATTAACTTCTATGACAGGTAACGATATCGTGTCTGGTACAGAAATTACTCGATTTGACATGGAAATCGGTGCAGGTGTAGCTAAAGGGCAAGAATATCAAATCGGATTAATCCGTGATGAAAATTTCGAAATCACACCTGAATAAAATCATTATGGAGGGCATTGTCCCTCCTAAGTAAATTATGGAGGGTATTATGTCAATTAATTTAGATAAGAAAATCGCTATTAAAAATTTGTGTTCGTGGGACTTATATTTCAAAAAATTAGAAAGCCATGGAGATTTCCGTTTACCTGCTAATGGCATTCGTCAAATTACAGTAGGTGAAGTTCAGTCTCAAGTTTTTGATAATGTTAAAATGTTTGTAGGCACTGATGGGCAAGGGTCTCATGCGAAAATTTTCATTGATGATAAAGAAACTAGGGTTCACCTTGGGTTTGAGGCTGCTGAAAATGACAGTGAGCAAGAAGTGATCACACCTGAAAGAATCAAGCAGATTTTAGCTTACAAAACTCAGAAAACATTCGAAGAAAATGTAACTAAAGATATCAAACTAGAATCCGAAAAAGCTCAGTTATTTGAAATTGCAAAGAAAGAAAAAGTAAATGACTATAAAAAGATCAAGTTTATTGAAGAGTTTACTGGTTTTAAGTTTGATACAGAATCATAAGGAGTGATTTAATGACGCCTTATGAAAAAATTATCAATGTTTTTCATTCTTTGTTTCAATCGAACGAAGTGTTGCCGGAGGGTCTTGAAAAACAGTTTTTGATTAATGCTATTAGCGATTACGAAACAGATCTTACATATCTTGGTTTCCATGAAGAAACTAATACGTTTGATGTCACACTTTCAAGAGCTCAAACCCAATTACTCGGAATGCTTATGTACAGAGGATATTTAGGCAGATACAGAGATAGAGCTCTCAAGTTGAATAACGTAATTGGACGAGATATTCAATTAACAGGCTTAGCAAACACAAAAGCACAAGTAAATAGAGCATATGAGAGCTTGTGTGATGATATTGATCAAAAAATTAGTAAGCTTAAAACCAATAATTTCGAGTGAGGTGCTTAGATGTCAATAGATTGGTACCTTTCTTCCTCCTCGAATTATTTAAGTGGCTGGGAAAACGATGAATTTAATACAAACAAATATGAAATATTTAAAGAAATTCTAGCTAATTCACCCGAAACATATGATATTGAGCTCAATCATAAGTCTCAACAGGTAATTATCCAAACAACCCAAGACAGTGAAACTAAGAAAGTGCTTACCGTTTTAGGATTGCTTAATCGAGGCGACTTGATTAAATATGATGATAGTTATTGGATTGTTAATTCAAGACCTACAGACAATAAAATGAACGATAGTGCTACTATGAGACTTTGTAACACCTCATTTTTTCTTACTTCAGAAGACAAGCTAATCGATACTGGCAAAATTAACGAAATCACTGGTAAGCCAATTTATGAAAAAGTACCTGGTGTAAAAACTGAAGTTCCCTGCATATTCAAAAGGACAACTTCAATAAATGGCACTGAATTGGCGGTAAATCTTCCAGATGGTCAAGCAAACATTACAATTCCCTATCTTGTTCATAAAAAATTGAAAATCGGACTTACCCTCACCTTCTTTGGCGAAGATTATCAAGTCGATGATATAGACTATTCTAAAGTTTACGGAGACCACGGAACAATAAAATTGGTTGCCAAAAAGAAAGTTGGTGAAAAGACATGAGCATGACTGTTGAACAGATGACAAAAGTCTTCAGATTAGTTATGGATGATGTTGAACTGAATCGGCTCTTGTATTACAAAACTGATCCTCTCTCCCCTTCTCATCCAGATGTTCAATCACTCGAAAATTATTATGACTCCACAAATGACTCTCCCGCTATAATCAATACCATATTCAAGCGAGCACCTAAAACAGATGATCTATCGGATTCACCATTATGTAGAATGTGTGTTTATTTAGGGAATGCATTACCAAAACCATCCAACCAAAGCGCAATGCTTCTTGATCAAGACTTGATGATTGATGTTTTCACCCACATTAACACCTTTGAAGAAACTGAATTTAGAAATCTTAAGATTAATGACAGGATAAATAAGCTCTTGTTCAATCAAAATTTTGCTGGTATTGGCAAGACAAACTCTTATAAAAGACTGCTAATCACTAATCCTCCTGACGGTTACCTCGGATATAAATTAATTTATACCTTTGGGGCAATGAAATGATTGATAGTGAATTCTTTATAACCGGCGAACCAATTCCTACAGAATTTGGCGATTGTCGATTTATAAAAGTTAAGGAATATGCATTTTTAACTCCGTACCTCAGCTGGTTTAAGATGTCTAAGAAAGAGATTATTTATACTTACAGCAAAAAGGAAAATAATCAATTTGGTCAGTTAGATGGTCTTATTGCTGAACTTAAAAAACTGTCTTTATTTGAAATTACAAGTATCCTTCCGAATTTTAAAGAAGCATATGAAGTAATATTTAGCACAGTTTTTAATGGCGTTGAAATTTTAGAGAAACTTACACCAGAAAATTTCGAATTCCTACGGGAACTAGTCTTGAAAATGTCTTGTCTAAAAGAAGAGAAAATCAGCTCTAACCCAGAGATACAGCGAGCTAACGAGCGCAGCAAAAGGGTGAAAAGTCAGGATTCAGATATGGTTGATATGGCAGATATCATGAGCAGTGTTGCTACTCACACTGGATATTTGTACAAAGATATAAATGAAATGACTCTGTTTCAGTTATACATGACTTACTACAGAGTAGGTCAATTCAAACAGTACGATACCTCCACCCTATTTGCGACAGTTTCACCTGATGCAGCCAAACACATGGAAAGCTGGGGAAAACATATCGACTTATTTGAGGAAGAAAAACACTACATAAGTAGAGAAAATTTCATGAAACAAACTAAAGGTTTTGGTAAAGGCAGCGCATAGCTGTCTTTTTATTATTTAAGGAGGCAACAATTAGATGAAAACAGTTATTCAAGATACAGCTGACGTTTATTTTAAACGAAAATCTGACGGAAAGCTTGTATTCACAGCCGAGGCACAAACAGCATCATTCTCCCAAGCAATTTCCGAAGAAAAACTTAGAGGCGGAATCGGCAATAAACCACTTTACATTCTTAAATCTGAGAAGGAAATTAACCTAACTGTCAAAAATGCTTTCTTTGATTTAGAATGGCTTGCAATGACCCAGGGTGAAACTATTCAGGAAGAAACAAAAGTAAAGGTTTTCGATAGAGAACATGGACTTATTGTAGATGATGCAAACAAAGTTACTCTAAAAGGAAAGCCTGTAAGCGATGTAACTTTCTATAACAAAAAAGGTTTAACGTATAAGATTGCTGTTTCAACTGATGGTACATATACAATTCCAACAGCATTTGCAGCTACTAAAGAAAAACTAACAGCTGTGTATCAAATTGAAAAAGTCGGTAGACGCTTAGCTATTAAAGCCAGCAAGTTCTCAGAACGATATGAAGTTGAATATCGTACTATTTCTTATAATCCTGATACAGAAGAAGTTTACAGTGACATCTATATCCAGTTCCCTAACGTTTCTCCTTCAGGTGAATTTGAAATGTCATTAGAAAATGGAAATGCTCTAGCACCTGAAATTAAGTTTGAAGCATTAGCAGATGCAGATACAGACGAAATGGCTGTAGTAATTGAAGCAAGCAGAGAAGAAAATACTGCAGCTCCGGTTGAGGATACAACAGGTTCAACTCAAAGCTCAGATCTTGGCGGAACAACTGAATAATTAAGGAGGCGTTTATTATTGCTTTTTTAAACCAGGACGGTGATAAATACACCTCTGCAAAAGATGATGGGACAGGTAATCCCATAACAGCTGTATCAATTGAACGTTCCACTGTCCCCTTGGAGGTTGGTCTCAATAATGACCAGCCTCTTAATGTTAATGTGGCCAACACTGCACTTGATGTAAATATAACTAATACGGCTTCTGTCCCTGTTTTGGTTAAAAACACTGCAGCAATTAAAACCCAAGTTCAAAAATCCTATTCTGAATTTGTTGTTACTGATGCTGATACTGTAGCTACAGGTGCAACTAAGTCTTATACAGTTGATCTAATCGATTCACTTGGTGTTTTCAGAACGTACGGTGTTGCTATGTACACAACTCAAACAGACAGTTCAAACAGCAAAGTTTTAGCAAGTATTTATTCCGTACCGAAAAACATCCCATTTTATTCTGCAACTACATCAGGTAATGATAATTCTGTTCTTTTTAACAGCATTGCCTTTGTTCAGAACTATCCTTTGCAAAAACAATTAACATTCACTGCTCCCAAAATACATCTGACAGTTAAAGCAGCCGGTACAGTTGATCTAACTGGGTTAAAAATCGTTGTTTGGGGGATGGAATAATGACATTTGATGAAGTATGCGGTCTGTTCAAACAATTTGATGGCTTGGAACAAAAATTCCTATTGCTATCAGATGGATCCTATATCAGTGTTGATGATTTCAAGCAACTTTTTGAAGGCGACTTCAATGAGTACGAACCTTTAAGTTCGCTTCAGTCATCCCCTTCTTCTACCCCAGCTTGGGAAGGTATATGGAATAAGCTACAAGAGGATGGACTTTTTGAATAAGTCCTCCCCTCTTGTTTTTCTAGATAAAAGACAGTTTTTATTCAAATTAAGGAGGTGGAGTTGTTGACAGAAACGACTGAAAGTGTCGTCATAACGATTCCAGACAAAACTTCATTTACATTTCATGAAGCAACAACTGCCCCATCAGAAGGTGAAGAATTTGTAGTGGGTCATTTTCGGGAACTTACTGTTAAGATCTCTGGTTCCTCAACTTCACGAGAAGTAAAATTTTATGCGATTGACGAAAATGGTGAAAAATCAGTCTTGAGTGGCACTAACAAAAAAGATTTTCAACTGTCATCAAGCACGTTAAATACAAATGAATATTGGGACTTTGATGTTGCTGGAGTGTTTAAAGTTATGTGTGAAGTATCCGCAGTTAATGGTGATGTATCTGTTAAAGGGATTGCGGTGAGCTAATGAGTAGCAGTAAATTTGTTGGTCAATTAAAGCAAAACAATGAACAAATTAACAACCTAAAAGCTTTACTCTCACAAAACGAAAAGCATATGACTGATCATGAACAAGAATTGACCGATAAGGTTAATGATTTTATGGAGTATCAGAATTATGAGCTGAAAAAACACATAGAGAATATAAACAATCCACACCAGGTAACAAAAGAACAAATTGGTTTAGGAAATGTAGACAATGTTCAACAAGCCTCAAAAGCTGAATTTGACGAACATAATAAGGATGCTGTGCGTCATATTACAGACGCCGAACGTTTGAACTGGAATGCAGCAGAAAAAAATGCCAAAGCGTATACGGATGAATTTGCTGCTCGTAGGGACAATCCGAATCAGGTTACAAAAGAACAGGTTGGACTTAATAATGTAACAAATGATAAACAGGCAACAAAAATAGAGTTTGATGCACATGTTAAAGATTCTAAAATACATATTTCTGATGCAGAGCGAACCAAGTGGAATGCTTCGCAATTAAGTAAGATATCGAGTGATGATGGACAGCCATTATTTAATGTAACAACGGATGTCCATACAGAATTATTAAATTATCCGAATTTCACGTATTTCTCTTATGCAGGAACAGCTAAAAACTCACCGGGTCCATCCGGAAGAGGCTTTTGGATGTGCAGCGCAGGGAAGTCTTATGGTCATGTTCTTGTCATGACGAATGACAATAAAACTTTTCGTAAATCATTGGCTAACAGTGTATGGACAGATTGGATTGAAATAGAAAGTACAGAAGGAGCTCAAAAGAAAGTCGATGCACATGCCAATAAAACAGATATCCATGTATCAAAAGCCGAAAAAGATAAGTGGAATGGGAGCCAAATTCATAAGCTCACAGCAGATGCGGGACATCATCTTGTTGGATTAGCAGATAAGGACTTATTTACGGAACTGGCAACGAAGAGAACAACAACTTTTTACTCGAATAACACAACAATAAACCAACCGCCTGTTAGTAGTTCATTCCGCGGTCTTCAAATCGGGCAGGATGGTTTTGGTGAAGTTTTAGCTATGGGAAACGATGGTTCTACTTGGAGAGTATCCAATGTTGATGGATGGAAGACTTGGAAGCGACTCATTACTAATGAGGATTTTGAATTGGCAACATGGCACAACGTCACGTTAAAAAATGGTGCAGCGAATGGAGACAGGCCGTTTCAATATGCCAAGTGGGGGAAACTGCTTTTATTACGTGGTCATATTACAGCAACTCGTGAAGTTGTTTGTGGCACAATTCCATCAGCCGGATTGCCAGTGAATGGAGCTACAGCGATGATTTCAGTATCGGGTACAACCGGCGACAGCAAACTTTTAATTTTTGCAAATGGCGAATTAAAATTAACCGGAATACATTCTAATAATGATAATGCAGTTACAGGTTACTATATGGACGCTGTAATACCATTAGAGTAACCGTTTAAACATTGCTTTAAGCAAGTGTGACACCAATCTGTGTATGGTGTCTTTTTTATATGGAGGATATTAAAGGAGGAAATAAAATGGCATCAAAAAAGTTGAATTTAGGTTTAATCGAGGAAAGTGTCAATAAGTATGACAAGAAAGAAAAAGTCCAATTATCTGATGACGTACATGTATTCGTCTATCCATACTTCTCCCCTTCTCGGTTAACAAAAATGTTAACAGGATTGATTTCTGATCCACAAGAAGCAAAAGAAGCAGGTATCAAATCCTTTAAGGATATAAATCAAGTTCAATGGGCATTCTTTTCACTAATCAAAGAATTTACAGACCTGGGTATTCCAAATGACATTAAAAATAAAGTCAAATGGTATCTTAAACTTGTAGACTCAGAGTATTTCCCTTTGATTATCAATAGCTTTCCTAAAGAGAGCTTAGAAAAGCTGGGTAAAGCCACTGTAATGCTGCAACAAAACATAGATGAGTTATCAAAAAAATCTCAGGAAGAAGCAAATAATCTTATCCTTCAGAAGGATGAAGAAATTGAAGGCAGCGCTGTCTCACAATGATGGCGAAAAATATAAAAGAAATTAAAGTAATGATTGAGAAAGCTGCAATTCAGTCTATACATAAGTCTTCCTCCAATGTTAAGCAAGTCATGATGAAAACTGGTCAAGATCATATTGAAGAGGATGTTTATGGCGCCTATAGCCCCCTACTCTATGAACGCACAGGAAACCTAAAAGGCGCTTTTACAACTATTAATGAAAGTAACGGTATCTCATTAGACAATACCAGAGAAGACGAAGAAAAAGATGTTGCAACAGTCATCGAAACTGGACAGGGCTATACATATCCAGATTCATACGGTTATGGCTACGGGAAACCTCGTCCTTTTATGAAGAATACTGCCGAGACTCTAAAAGATGGACGATTAACAGAGGCATTTAAAAGTGATTTAAAAGCAGATGGAATTAAAACGTACTAATGGTGGTGAATTAATGACCAAAATTAAGAAAAACATGCTTCGGGATAGGGCTAAAAAACTGCCTGAAATCACAGACGAAATGTGGCAACACGTAAATGACGAATTAAGGACAATTGTTGATGAGTTCATTGCTGTTCAAAACTTTAGTCCAGCAACAAAAAGACAATATCAATCTGGACTAAGGCAGTTTGGTTATTACGTATATCAATCGATGAATAACAAACCTTTATACAAGCTCACCAAAAGAGATATTCTTCGTTATTTAAGCTATCTTCGTGATAACCGCAAACTCTCCTCTTCTGCACAAAGTTTTAAAAAAGCTTGTGTTTCATCCATGTTTAACTACATCGAGAATGTTATTGCTGATGACGAGGATTTCAAAGAGTATCGGAGTTTTAGAAATTTAACCCGAGGACTCCCTCCTATCCCCAAAAACAAAGTATATGACAAAGTGAAAATTACTTTTAATGAGTACAAAGATATGATGGATGTACTTGAAAAGGACGAGAACTATTTAGGGATGGCCTGGCTTGCAACAGCCTTTAATGTCGGAGCCAGAAGGAGTGAAATTATACAATTCAAAACAGAAATACTTGATTATCCAATACCTGAAGGTAAGACATTTGTATACAGTCATAATGTGCGACTAAAAGGTCAAGGTGATGATGGAAAAGTAGAGCCTTATATGATTAATCTTGAAGCATTAAAATACATGCGATTATGGGTTGAAAATAGAGGTTATGAATCAGAGTACATATTTTCAACTAAATACGGTGGAGAAGTTAAACAAGCTTCAAAGTCATGGGCTGATTATTTTTGTTCAAATGTTTTGAGCGATATTCTCCAACGAAGAGTTAATCCTCATATATTTAAAGCCTCTTGTGTAACATATCTTCTTGAAAGTGGAGTGGATTTAAAGCTCGTTTCAAAATATGTTGCACACCACGAAGATGTATCAACTACCATTGCTCACTATGATCTCAGGGAATTTGAAGAAGAGAAGAATAAAATATTCTCTTAATAACCCCTCTCCTTCCAAATAAAATCCCTCTTTTATTCAGAATCAAGATTCCTCAAACGAGGAATTTTGCTTATGTATAAAACAAAAAATCACTTTGCCCCTTATAAAGACAAAGTGATTTTAAAATTAGCTATTAGGTAAATCTACTTTTGCAGGAGTACTAGTCCAAGGTTTGCCCATTTTCTTTTTATGAGCTTTATCTTCAAAAAATTGTACTGTAGCATACTGATACCAGCTATCAGTCATTGCTCCTTTTTCATATAAATCATATTTATAATACGCATCAGGGATTTGTTCTTTAGCCCAATAAGAGAATAAAATTGTGGCAGCCTTACTCCCCCATCCCAATCCAGGGACAATACCGACTAATGACATTGTAACTGATAACGCATTTTTAGCTGCTTTTGTATGCCCAGATAAAGTCCCCACATAATGGTATCCTTTTTTAGGTTTTGCAGCCTGTGTTGTGAATTCATTAGATTTCAAATTATTGTTTTCATAATTTGTTCTGTTAGCAACATTTTCATCATACTCAAAGTTTAAGCCTTTTTGTTCTATGCCATCGACTTTTACAGTATGATCATTTCCGTTCATCTGAACTTTGTGAGTTTCATTTCCACTCACATACTCAATTTCAACTAATTTCCTGTTTGACGATATCTTTTCACTTTTCATTTTGTAATGTAGAGCTAGTTCTTCGTAAGAAGGGGTTGTCTTAGAGTCCTCCTTAGCAGAAGCATAACCTGCAGGTAAAAGTGAGCCTAAAGTCAATGATGCAGCCATAACACAAGTAATAACTCTTTTCTTTTTCAATTAAAATCCTCCTTGTGTTACACCTTACGAATCTGAATTACTAAATAGTTGCTTAATTTTATAAGCAATTACAGCGAGGTATAAAATTGCAACAAACACTAAAACTCCAGTGCCATAATCAGTTTTTGCAACTAGAAAAAGACTTAACACACCGAAAATAATGTACATTACAATATCAAAGATATTTTTCTTGTTGTTCATTTAAACTCCCCCGTTTAGCAATTGATTCCAGGTGCATATTTGATTGCAGCCCCAGTGTATTAAAATTTTACAATTTTGTCCAACTCAAACTCTCTAGTGGCATTACTTTATTCATATTGCAAAATAATTTTTTGAATTATTTTCAGCACACCTACTCTAACATGTTTCTTTTTTGATTTACATAAAAAATCAAAAAATTGAGTCATTTTTCCTTGGAGAATGATTGTATATAAAACTAAAAAAGGACTTTTCATTCATTTTTAATTTTATAAAAGCATAATCACATTAATCTGATCTCCATTAAAACCCTTTACATATTTGACGATAATATGAAGAGGTGATAAAAATGTTCGATAAGAAAACAGTTAGACAAAAATTAGCTGAATTAAATATATTGCAGTTAATTCAATTTATTAGTGAAGAGTTCCCTGCTAATGGACAACCGGCATCATCTCAAAATTTTAAAATTGAAGTTTTAAAAACTTTAAGCCATAATGACTTAACTGCAGCTATTGCACGAATGTCAAGAATAAATAATGTATTTGATATCGCTAAGAGCTTATCCGTGGTCACAATAGTACTTTCTGGGGCAACCCTGATATTTAAGAATATATTTGGGGATGGATTAGGCACTGCACTTTTAGGTGCAATTTTTATTATGTCTATATTAACAACAGGCTTTTTTGATAGAAGAAAACATAACACTTCAGTGTTTTTTAAAGAATTATTAATTAGGGTTAAAGAGGATAAGATTAGAGAAGAAAAATAATACCTCTGCCCTACACATTTGGGAACCATGTTATAATGTAGGGAAATGATGCCGGTGGTGATTGTATGATATGGGCAATAATTGTTTTGTTAATAATAGCTGCTTTCTTTATAATAGGAGATTTTGGAGCAGATAAACAAAAAGAAATAGAAAAACAAAATTTAGAGAAAATAATTTCCGCAGGAAATTACCCAAAGGATTATAAGTCATATCTAACACCAGATAAAAATAAAAAGCTGACTTTGGTTGAATCCGAAAATAAGTTTGTAATTCATCATTTCAATGAAGTATTGACAATTGAAGAAAAATCAATCCCATTTAGCAAGATAATCGAAGCTGAGATAGCTATTGACGATCAATCCATAACAAGAGTTTCTAGAGGTAGTCAAATGGCAGGAGCCGTTATCGGAGGACTTGCTGCAGGAGGTATTGGGGCTCTTGTTGGAGGGTTATCTTCAGACAGAACTGAGTCCAAATATTTTAGAAAGATTGATCTTAAGTTAAAACTTGATGATTTTTCTAACCCCATAACTAAAATAGAGTTCTTACCAAGTAAAACTGATACTGGCTTACAAAACACTAAAGGATTTAAACAAGATGATCCAAAAGTTAAGGAAGCTTTATCTAATGTTGAAATTTGGCAAGGGATTATGGAAATAGCAATACGCAAAGGAAGTAAAGTCGCTCAATAACTGAGTGGCTTTTTTCTTTGTCCTCTCCCCTACTGAAAGGAAGTGATTCTTACTTGAGTCAAAACCTCAAAATTATACTAACCCCACAAGCTGATACCTCATCCAAAACTGTCGAACAGTTAAATCAGCAAATCAAATCTTTAGAAAAAAAGCTTAACTCCCTCAAACTAAACACAAATATTGATTCTACAACCTTAAAAGCTCTGCAAGAATTCTCTTCTGCTGTAGATGCGTATCAAAAAAATCTAAAATCCTATAATCAAACAGTAAAAGAAACGTCCACAGTAATTAAGAATGCTGATGGATCAGTTGAAAAGCTCACCCAGCAATACAAGAAAAACGGTGAGATTCTTCAACGTGAAACTAAAATAATTAATAATCGCAATGCTGCTCTAAGGCAAGAAACTCAAGAAGTTAACAAACTCGCTCAAGCCACTGAAAAATTAGGTCAAGCACAAAAAAAGACCGAACAAAAGAACTTACAAGGCCAAACCACAAAGGTTGTACAGAAAAACCGTAACGGTTTTGAAGACATTGTTTATACGACTGACCCTAAAACTAATGCAACTTCTTCAAGAACCACAACCAATTACGATCAACAAAGGAAAGCAATTGAACAACTAAACCAAAGCCTAGAAAAGTTAAGAGAAAAAGGATTAGCCTCTTCCCAGGTGCTCTCTCGACTTTCCACTTCAATTAACGGTGCTCAAACTGCTGCTCAAATTGATCAAATTGCAAATCGTATTAAACGACTTGATGATTCCTCTACCGCTAAAGCAAAAACAAAAGAACTTGAGCATCAAGTTCAATTATATCAACGTCAAGCGCAAATAAATGTTCAAAACCTCAATACTCGTTACGGCAGTTCACTTAGTACCGCTAACTCCTCTGCCCTTCAGAATTATCTCAACTCAGTTAACCAACTTACGGCAAGAACTCCTAATTTAAGAACACAAATGCAGAATCTAAATATGCAGTTCAGAGAAGTATCTGCGAATGCATCATCTGCTTCTTCTAATGTTTCAGGCTTTGGAGAACAATTAGCACAATCATTTAGTCGTATGCCCGCATATTTTCTGAGTGGGACGATGTTCTATTCAGGGATTCAAGCATTAAAGTCAATGGTGGAACAAGTCATTCAAATCGATACTTTAATGACAGACATTAGACGAGTCATGGACTTACCTGATTACAAATTTAATGAACTACTGCAATCCTCAATTGATCTTGGTGATCAGCTATCTAATAAAATTTCGGATATCCTTGAAATCACTGGTTCATTTGGACGAATGGGCTTTAGTGAATCTGAACTTGGAGATGTAACTAAAACCGCTCAGGTCTTACAGAACATTTCTGATTTGAATCCTAACGATACTGTTAACACCTTAACAGCTGCAATGCTTAACTTTAATGTAGCAGCCGGTGATTCTATATCAATTGCAGATAAGTTAAATGAAGTCGATAACAACTATGCAGTTAGTACCTTAGACCTTGCAAACAGTATTAGAAAAGCCGGCTCTACAGCCTCTACTTTCGGTGTTGAATTAAACGACTTGATTGGTTACACAACAGCAATTGCCAGTACTACTCGTGAGTCAGGAAATGTTGTAGGTAACTCACTAAAGACCATTTTTGCTCGTATTGGCAATAACCAAAGTTCAATCAAGGCATTAGAAGAGATTGGTATCTCAGTTAAAACAGCTGGCGGTGAAGCTAAGTCTTCGAGCGAATTAATTGAGGAACTCGCTGGGAAATGGGATACGTTAAGTGATGCTCAGAAACAAAATACATCAATAGGCGTTGCGGGTATTTACCAGTTATCTCGTTTTAACGCAATGATGAATAACTTCTCCATTGCCCAAAGTGCTGCGAATACTGCTGCTAATTCAGTCGGCAGTTCATGGAAAGAGCAACAAAAATATGCCGATAGCTTGCAAGCAAGAGTTAATCGTTTATCCAATGCTTTTACAGAAATGTCTGTGGCATCAGGTGAAGCGTTAATATCTGATAGTATCGTAGTGTTCGCTGATGCGTTAAAAAGTTTAATGCAATTAAGTGCCCAAGTAACCAAGTCCGTTGGATTACTTCCGCAAGTATTTGGAGCAGCGACAGCTGCAGTAATATTATTTAACTCTTCACTTCGTGCAAGTGCTATAACTTCAGGTACTGCAATGGGTGCAGCTCTAAAAAATCTTATCCTTAACTTTAATACTTTTACGGTTGGAGTGACAGCAGCTTCAGCCAAAACAGCAATTTGGAGTAAAATCACAACTGCTTTTTCAACTTCACTAACAAGCTTAAAAAAGGCAGCAATGACTACAGGAGCTTTCTTAGCTGGCAGCTTCCTCCCTATGGCAGCAATGATGGCTTTTGGTGTTGTTATTGAGAAGCTAATATCCTCATATTCAAAATTAAAACAAGCCCGCGAAGACTTTGAACAAGCTAAAATCACAAGTATTGAAGCCATTACAACTAATAAAGACACAACTGATCAATTAATTGCTCAATATAAAGAGCTTCAAAAAGCAAAAGAATCAGGTACCTTAAGTTCTAAAAAAGAACAGGAGTATCTTCAGGTCACGCAACAATTAGCTCAATCGTTTCCTAATTTAGTTGCTGGTTACGACTCACAAGGGCAAGCAATAATTAAAAATAATGATGCTCTACAAGATGCCATCAAATATACACAAGAACTAGCTGACCTCAATAAGAAAGATATTCAAACGGGTGCTAAAGATACTTTTTCTGATAGTTTGAAAGAAATTAAGGATCTTCAGGCTGAAGTTGATCAATATAAAAAGATGGCTGATACATACTCAAAAGGTAAGGGTTTTTGGTCATTCTTTGAAAATCCTTTTGCAGATGACAGCTCAATAAAAAATCAAGGTGTTAAAGCTGAACAAGAAGCTCTTCGTGTTGAACAATCTCTATCTAGCTCACAGTCAAAAATCCGTGAGCAAGTTTCCAAAACAGTCGAAGCATTTAACTCCATAAAAATTAATCCTCAGCTCACCAAAGAAGTCAATGATGCATTTAACAAAATTGATTTCAGCAAAATGGATGCATCACAGTTAGAGTCCTTTTCTATCAATGTATCTCAATATATGGATAAGATACAAAAGGCTCTACAATCAGGAAATCAGACAGACTTTTCTAAAGCATCTCAAGGTCTTGAAAACCTCATAAGTCAATATGTAAATGGCTCTGATAAGGCAAATGGCCTTGTACTTTCTTATGGGGATCTTAAGGATGCTATTGACTCAACAAACAATTCTGCCGAATCAGCTAAAGTAACATGGGATGAAAATGGAGAAGGCGTAGATGCTTTAGGAGAATCTGTTGGCACCCTATCTGACAAACTTAAAGATGCCAAAGGTGACTTCGAAGCAATTAGCTCCATTATTAGTGACCTTGTCGATTCTAAGCAAAATGATTTAGCCATTTCCGCAATGCAAAACGATGCTTATGATGCCATGGCTGATAACATCTCCCCTTTAAATGAATTGCTTGAGAAAATGGCAGAAGGTAAGAGTTTATCAGCTTCAGAAGCTATGAAGCTAATCCAGAAGGAAAATGATCTTGCAGACGCTATTTCAATTGAAAATGGCGTTGTGAAAATAAACAGAGATGCAGTTGTTAAGCTACGTGACGCCAAGCTAAAAGCATACAATGACATGCAACAGTCTGTTAAGCAGGATCTAATAAATCAAGCTAATGCTTTAAACAAGAAGATTAATATGTATAAATCCGAAGTTAAAGCGATTAAGACTGTGCAAGATGCTTATAATTTGAAGTCAGATCTTGAAAAACAAAAACAAAAAATACTTGATGAAATGAAAAAAGGTAATGGCGGAGCAATTCAATACCTTCCTAAAACTCAAGAAGATTTAAATCAAGTTACTGATATTACAGGTCAACTTGAAGAACTTGATAAATTAGCTGATTTAGCTTCCTCTTCCCTATCAGAGACTGGTACATCAATGGAAGATATGTCTTCATCTGCGGAAAAAGCTTCTGAAGAAGTAAAAACTTCCATGTATGTTGTTGATAAATACAAGGAAGCATTAGAAAAAGTTAATGCCGAGATTGACAAGTACAACAAGCAGGTCAATGATTATCCGAAATACTCACAGAAATATCGGGATGCAATCAAGAAAGAAATTAAAGCACTTCAGCAAAAGAAAAAGCTTATGCAGGAACAAGCTAAGCTGCTTAAAGATCAAATTAAATCCGGAAACATTACTCAATATGGTATTGTAACCTCTACAACTTCTTCTGGCGGAGCCCTCTCCTCAACTGGTGGATCATATTCAGGCAAGTATTCAAGCTACATAAATTCAGCAGCTAGTAAATACAATGTTGACCCTGCCCTTATTGCAGCTGTAATTCAGCAAGAATCAGGGTTTAATGCTAAAGCACGATCTGGTGTAGGTGCCATGGGATTAATGCAACTGATGCCAGCAACAGCAAAAAGCTTGGGAGTAAATAACGCTTACGATCCTTATCAAAATGTTATGGGTGGAACAAAGTACCTCGCCCAACAACTTGAAAAGTTTGGCGGTAATGTTGAAAAAGCATTGGCTGCATATAATGCTGGGCCTGGTAACGTAATTAAATATGGTGGTATCCCTCCTTTTAAAGAAACACAGAATTACGTCAAGAAGATCATGGCCAACTATAGCAAATCGCTCTCATCTGCCACTTCTTCAATCGCCAGCTATTATACAAATAATAGCGCTTTTAGGGTAAGCTCCAAATATGGACAACAGGAATCTGGTCTCCGCTCCTCTCCACACAAAGGAACTGATTTTGCTGCAAAAGCAGGTACAGCAATTAAATCTCTTCAAAGTGGTAAAGTCCAAATTGCTGGCTACAGTAAAACTGCAGGGAACTGGGTTGTTATTAAACAGGATGATGGAACAGTTGCCAAGTACATGCACATGCTTAACACTCCTTCTGTAAAAGCAGGTCAATCAGTTAAAGCCGGTCAAACTATTGGTAAAGTTGGTAGCACAGGGAACTCGACTGGGAACCACCTTCATTTACAGATCGAACAAAATGGAAAAACAATCGATCCTGAAAAGTACATGCAAGGTATTGGAACTTCTATTTCAGATGCGTCACAAGCTGAGGCAGAACGGCAACAAGGGATAGCTCAGGCTAAATCTGATCTTCTCTCCCTCCAAGGAGATATCAGTTCAGTCAATGATCAGATTCAAGAACTTCAGTATGAACTAGTTCAATCTAAACTCGATGAGTTTGATAAAAGAATTGGGGATTTTGATGTTCGGATAGCAAAAGACGAATCAATGGCTAACAGATACACTTCTGACAGCAAGGAGTTCCGAAAATACACCTCTGATCAGAAAAAAGCTGTGGCAGAGCAAGCTAAAATCCAACAACAAAAAGTTAATTGGATTCAAAAAGAAATTAAAACAAATAAAGCATTGAACTCCGCTCAACGTGCACAGCTTCAAGAAGAGCTTAAACAAGCCAAGCTAGATTTAATTTCTGTTCAAGACCAGGTTCGTGAGTTACAGAAACAACTTGTCCAATCTAAAGTTGATGAGACACTCAAGTCAATTGAAAAGTCATCTTCTAAAACCCAAGGGAAAATTAAAGATGTTGATAATAAAATATCAATGACTGAAGAAGATGAAGACAAGGTTAAGTACTATAGCAAACAGATAAAGCTCATTCAGCAACAACAAAAGGAAGCCAAAAAATATATCAAACAGCTTGAAGAGCAAAAGAAAGCTGCGAAAGGTTTCCCTGACATCCAGGAACAGATCACTGAAGAAATCGAAAACTGGAAAGATAAACAGAAAGATTTTAACCTTGAGCTTTATAACACCAAGAAGTCGATCAAGGATATCTATAAATCATTGGCTGATGAAGTTGTATCCATCTACAAAGAGATGTACGAAAAAATGCGGGATATTGAGTTAGAAGCCCATCAGAAAGCGACACAAGATAAGATTGATGAGATCGACAAAGAAGACGAAGAAGCTAAATATCAAAAGGAATTGAAGGAGAAAAACCAAGCAATACAGGAAACAAAAGATAAGATCAGTAAACTTTCCATGGACGACTCCTCTGAGGCTAAATCGCAAGTCAAAGACCTAGAGAAACAACTTCAAGAACAACAGGAAGCTTTGGATGAGTATATAAAAGATCGTAGCAACACAAAACGGAAAGAAGCCCTTCAAGATCAGCTTGATAAAGATGAAGAATCAATTAACAACAAGTACGATGACCTGGTAAATGATGAACGAGCATTCAAAAAGCTTGAAGATAAGCTTATGGATGGTAAAATCACTGATATCGCTAAACAGCTTAATGAATTCACCAAGTTCATTAACGAGAATATGAAGTCGATTGGGAAAAGTATTTCCAATAACTTGATTGATAAGCTTAAGGACGCTGCCAGTGCATTAAATACCGTTACAACTGGAAATACAACAGGTAAAAAGGTGTCATCATTTGCTTCTGGTGGATATACAGGCACAGGACTTGGAGCAGGAAAGCTTGCATTCTTACATGACAAGGAACTTATTTTAAACAAGACAGATACTGAAAACATGCTGGAAGCTGTGAAACAAGTTCGTCAAACGTCCACTGATAATTCAGTAAAGACTACCTCTAAATGGGGTCAACCTGGTAAAATTTCAGATGTTTTAAGTAAGAGTATCGCCCTTGTCACCCCAGCAATGAACGCTGCAGTTGCTAGTCAAACAAGTCTAACTAAAGGCTTAATTCCAACTCTTAAGAACTTCTCGACACCTACTGTAACCCCTTCTACACCTCAAGGAAATACATCAAACAATCAGAACTCATTCACAATTAATGTAACAGAAGCTAGTAATGCTAAAGAAACTGCAAGCTTAGTGTACAAACAATTAGCAAATGGTCTTAAAAATACTGGACTGAATTTCAACATAACATGAGTCGGCTAAAGCCGGCTCTTTTTATATTGGGGGTGAAAAATTGATTAGACAGAGCCAATATTTCCTGTTTGACAACGAAAAGTCGATTGACTACGGAGTGGAAAACGTTAATACAGAGTCTGGGTTAGTTGAGGAATCTTTTTTGGGTTCACGATCAGTTAATGAAACTTATGTAAAAGGAAGATCAGAGCCGTACACTGAAGGTGTCAAAAGAGAAGCAAAACAATTTCCTTTAAACTTTTATGTTGGTGAAAATTATGAAGAGAAAAAAATAAGAGCAATTAAGCGCTGGCTAGATGTTGATGATTACAAGCCCTTAGCTTTCAGTGAAAATTTAGACATTGTGTATTATGCAATGCCCGTAGATACCAGTGATCTAGTCCATAATGCGGCTAGACATGGATATGTTCGTTTGACAATGAAATGCAACTCCCCTTATGCATATAGTCGAAACACAAGTACTCATTCCTTTGATATATCATCAGGAATGAAAACCATTGAACTCCATAACAAAGGCGATGTTGCGATTTACCCTACTGTTGAAATTTTTAAAATTGGCGACGGCGATGTAAAAATCGAGAACCTGAGTGATTATACTGATCCCTTTATATTCAGCAATCTAAAAGACAGAGAAATTGTTAAAGTGAATGGTGATAAAGAAATAATCGAGTCGTCTTTATATGGGAATGAAAGATATGATGATTTCAATGACAATTATATTAGATTGGATTACGGAAAAAACCGATTAAAAGTGACTGGAAAATGCAAACTGAGACTCACTTTCAGATTTAAGTATCGGTAAGAAGGTGAAAAATTGATAACTATTCGCAAGGATACAGAGATAAAAAACATACGCTTATCCCTTGCTAAGCCAGATAAGACTAAAATAGCCAACATTGATGAAGTTCTGAATCCAACTGTAACTTTAAATCATGGAAGCAGCGTTCACGAACTCTCCTTCTCTATTCCACTTAAGGCCACCTATGATGGGGTCATTAAAAGGAATCATGTTGTAGATTTACTAAAACCCTGGTACCTAATTAAAACTGAGTTTTATGGGCTCACGATTTGGTTTATTATCACAAAAAGAACCAAGTCATTCAGCAGTGAAATGGATACTGTACAAGTTGAGTGCAGATCTCTTCAACATGAATTGAGCAGAATAAGCGTTCTTAAATATGAGGAGACATCTAAAAACCTCCAGGAAGTAGTTACAGACTGTTTAAAAAATACCAGCTGGACAATTGGATATATAGATACTCTCTTTAACATAAAACGAAGACAATTTGATGTATCATCAACTAACAAGCTTGATTTTTTATATTCAATTTGCGAAAAGTTCGATGCAGTTCCAGTCTTTGATACAGTCAAAGAAACTGTAAGCTTTTATAAAGAATCAGACGTTTCCAAATACAAAGGCCTTAAACTGAACCCTCGGCAATATATGATTAGCATGGACGATTCTGATGATGCAGACGAATTAATAACAAGACTATATGCTACTGGAAAAGATGGTATAAGTATTAATTCAGTGAACCCAACTGGACAATCGTACATTGATGATTTCTCTTATTTCCTCTTCCCTTTTCAACGTGACGAACAACGAAATGTTATTTCCCACAGTGCCTATATGCCAGATGAACTTTGTCATGCTATTCTTGATTACAATGACCTTGTTAATAACGAAGGAAATGCATTTAATAAACTTCTCACTCAAAAGAACGAAGCTGAAACTGGTTTAACCGAATTGAACAATGAGCTTTACACACTTGATCTAGAAGTCCAAAAGTTATTAGATCGAATTGAAGTTGCCAAGAAAGCTGGAGATGACACAAGTCAACTGAAAGCTCAACTTGCCGTAAAGCAGAAAGCAGTTGCAGAAAAGAAAAACCAAATTGCTACAGTTGAATCAACAATTTCTCAAATATCTGCTTCAATTTCCAAGCTTAAAGAAAAGCTCTCTTTCGAGAACAATTTTAGTGAAAATCAGCAAAAACTGCTCTCACGCTTCATTTCAACAACTGAATGGTCAAATGACAGCATCTATGATGAGAATGAACTTTATGATGATGCCAACGAAGAACTCGAAAGTCGCAATACACCACCAGTAAATGTAACACTCGATATAGTAAACTTTTTTAACTGTCTTAGTGAAAAACATAACTGGGATAGACTCAGTTTAGGAGACATAGTACGAGTTCAACAGAACGATTTAAATACCGATATTAAAGCCATACTTACAGCAATATCAATTGATTTTGAACAATCAAATATTAGTGTCACTATAACAAATGGAAAAAGAGTTCAATCTGATTTTGAGAAAATTGTTAAGACCGTTTACAGAACAAACAAAATAAGTACTGAATTAAATAAAAGAAAGATTGAATGGGACAAAGTAACTGAAAACTTCAATATTCGAAATGACAGAATTTCAGTGCAACCGGCATCCCCTGCTATTGCTTCTGATGGCACTGCGATTACCCATAAGGTAAATGATAACGGGTCAGTTGATATTACCATTAAGTGGGATTATGTTGATTCCGATGAGGACAAATACAACATTGATGGATTTGAGGTTTATTTGCACGGTAGTGATGACAATGAGGAGTACACATTTGGGTCTGTGCAAGCTAGTGAGAACTTACAAAATGTTAAGTATGACAGGCGTACAGCCACTTTTACTGGATTACCTTCAAATATGTACTACACTATTGGTGTTCAAGCATATCGAAGGGTAGATGCAGATATAGATATAAATCAGATTCTTTTTTCGGATATAGTTAAATCAAGTCATCCCTCTGAAAACCCCTACCTCCCTTCTCCTTCTGTTGAAGTTAAAGGAAGCCTTAATGGAAAAGTAAATGGTCTTTATACCATCTCTACAGAAGCTAAGCCAGAATATCCAGAGACAGGGACAATTTGGATCAATCCAAAGAATAATAAACAAGAACTGTTTAATGGAGAAGAATGGATTGTCTCATCTGCTGGTTCAGCAGACTCCTTGAATGGTTTTACAGCTTCAACAACGACCTCGCCAAACTCTATACCAGTGCGTAATGAATCAGGGATCATTAGTGGTTCAATAGACGGTAATGCAGAGCTGTTAGGTGGACGAGCAGCCTCTGATTATGCATTAGCTGAAAATATCCCCGTTCCTCCCAAGTTTGCAAAGGGCACTTATACAGGAGACGGCACTCCAAGTAAACAAATCCCCCTCGCCTTTACTCCAGATTTAGTCAAAATAACTCCGATCTCAACTGAAGACACTCAACTAGTAATTGAAAATCAATTGGGGGGCTATGCCTATCAAGTTACTTCAACTGGGCTTTCCCTTATTGGAGGAGATTTGAGCTATGGTGCTCTAGGAACCAATCTTTTTATCACAGGCTCAGACAGTAACTGCAGAGGAAATAAATTAAACGTTAAATATATCTGGGAAGCTTACCAGCAAAATTAAACCGAGGTGATTAATCTGACCGACTTTGCTGAATTGTATAACGATCCAATTTTAAGTAAAAAAAGAAAAGGTTCAGTTGAAGACCCGTATCTAACCTATAGCGAGACATTAACTGTATACAACGGAAGAGCACTCCTCTCTGAGATTCCTAACAGAGAGTTTCGTGTCGAAGTGACTGGAGAAAACAAGGAATGGCGAGAAATTGAAGATGGTGAACTTGAAGACAATTATTTTAAGGTTGATTACCTTATGGGAGTTGTCTTTTTTAATGCTTCAAATGAAGGAAAATCACTTACCTTTAATTATAGTGGTGAAGGTGCTGCCTTCTTCCCCGCCTCTCGAATTTGGATTAAACGTCAAGGTAACATGGTTGTAGAGACTCTCCAAGGACTTATTGATGATGCTGAAGATGCAATAATACGGATGAATGAGAGAATCGCCGAGTGTGAACGAGTAACAAAACGATGCATCGAAATAACAAACTGGTGTAGACAAGCAACTTCCGATTACGAGTATGTAGTTGAAAACACTAGAAAAATATATTTGCCAATGGTTTATACATATCAAGATTTAATGGACACTTATCCAAATCCTCAAATTGGATGGGTTGTTACTGTTAGAGAAACTGGTATTGAATATCGTTGGGACGGTTTTGACTGGATTAATATTAGCATTTCAGATCAATTCGATGGTTATAACGTTGTTTCGAGTTATATCGAACCTTACAATATTCGGACAATATGGCTTAGAACAAATAGCTCACCTAGCAAAAAAAGAGTCAAACCCTCTAAAGATGTCCCTGATAGCAACATGATTTGGATAAGAAAAGGATAAGGAGGAAAATCATTGAGTGACAACCTAATTCCAGTAAATACAATGGGCTATTATGATGAAGAAACTAAACAATGGGTACCTGTTGATTCTATGGCAGTTAAATCCCAAACTAATAGAGTCACAGCCGATGAAATTGTAAATAATTTTAGCTCAATTAAATCTGATTTAAGCTCAGTTACAAACAACTTCAATGAAATCTCAAATAAGTTGTCTTCAGTTAGTTCAGATTTAAGTTCAGTTAGAAATGATTTTGATGAGTTTTACAAAGCAGAAACAACTTTTGATTTTACAACAATATCCCCTGTTTATCACACAACTTTAAATTTAGCTCACACTTCTATCGTACAATGTTTTGTTATTGATGAATTGACTGGTGACATTTATGGTACTCAAGTTGCCTATGTCAATCAAGATAAAAGTGAGAGTTTCACCATTACACGTATGAACCAGAATGGGGTTATGCTGGACAGCATGACACTTGTTCATGGCGGACATGGAACTACCATAGGGTTAGAAAGAGAAGGTGGCAAAGTATATGTGTGGTCTAACTACGATGTTGTAGACACAAACGGCAATACTGTTGGAAATGACTTAGTACGCTTCCCTTATGTGGCAGGTGCAACACTAACTCAAGACAGTAGTTACATCAAGCGATATAACAAATTTAATAATTACTACACTATTCCTGTTATTGATAGAGAGAACGGCCTGATAGCTTTTCGTATTAAGCTTACCGATGGCAATAGTATAGTGGAACTCCGAAAACTGAGTGATGTAAAAAACGGAGTGAATAAAGTTCTGGGCAAAGTCACGATTCCAAGTGACCTTTCTTATCTCCAAGGCCTCGCGATAGATGGATACGATTTGTATTGGTATACAGGCGATACAAACAACCAGACCTACCCGTGTGAATTAACTTTGTTTAGTTTCATAGATGGCAAGTTAAAAAAGCGCATCTCTTGTGATTTTGGTTATGGCCCCACTGGAAAATATGAAGATAGTTTTAGAGAGCCAGAAGCAGTCTTTTTATACAAAGACCCAAAAACTAGTAAGAAGTCTTTATTTGCCGGAGTTGTAACTGGTGCAGTTGGGAAAAGGATCAATAAGTTGTATGCCTACCATTCTAAAGAAAATGCTACTAAATTTACAGCAGATCTTTCACAAGGCTATCAAGGTTATGCACTCACCAGAAATAATGGAAATGCTAATGGTCTTCCAGAAGGTTTAAGTAATTTAAAGGACTTTCGAAAAGTTGGTTCTTATTACATGTACACAGTAGACACAGTTAACTACAAAGACCATCCAAGCCCTGGGGATGCCGGTTGGTGGCTACAAATTGAACCTGCTGATCCTCATGGTACTGTTGTACAAACACTTAAAAGAAACTCAACAGGACGGGATATTAAAATATATACTCGTGTTGTAACAAACAATGGTTTAACTGGTGATTGGGTAGAAATTATGAGTAGCCAAAGTCTTGATTGGAATGATCTTGCTTTAATGAACGGCGCTTCCAACCCAGATTCAGGTGATAAATTACAATTTGCTATAAATGGCGGTCTAGTTCATATTCGAGGAAAAGTAACAATTCCTTTAACGGACGGAGTCGTTTTTGCAATTTTACCATCTGGAGCACGACCAAAGCGTAGTCATTATGCAGCATATGAGGTTGCCGGGACTACAGGAACAAGGAAAATCGGAATTAGAAGTAACGGCGAAATGGAAGCAATGGGATTAGTAGCTAATGGTCGAGAAAACGTTACTTATACATATGTGAACACAAGCTTCCCATTGAATTAAAGGAGGTTAAAATTTGATACAAGTTTATAAATATGATGAAAATCTTATGTTTATTGAGCCCATGCTCATATCTCAAAAGGATGAAGAAGGTAACTATGTCATCCCATCAGATTGTACAACTATCCCTCTTCCCGATTCACCTTCTTTATTCAAAGCAAAGTTTGATGCTGAGAAACAAGAATGGATCGAATCAGCTACCCAAGAAGAGATTGACGCAGTTTTAAGTTCAGTTGGAGATGAAATCTCGGTTGTTGACCTTTTGAAACAGCAAAATGCGGCACTTTCTTTGCAGATTGCTAAGACAGAAAAGGAAAACGAGGAAAGACGCATGAGGGAATCAGAGCAGGCTTTTGTTATTGCTCAGATGCAAAAACAAATCGATGAATTGAAGGGAGCATATTAAATGGCACGATACCCAGAAGTAGCTGACATCAAACAGTTTTATGAGTGGAAATGCTATACAGACGAAAAAATTAAGGAATATGTTTTAATTGAATGGATAACTGAAGATCAATACAAAGAAATTACAGGAAAGGATTACCCCGCTCAATAACATGAAAAACAATTGGATAATTTTCAAAGAATTCACCTGTAACCAATAGGTGTTTTTATTTTGCAAATTTTAAGGTGGTGATTATGTTCTAGATAAAATATAGATTTTATTCAAAATACATACTTGAAAGACAGAGATAACAAGAGCATACGTGAGATAAAGAGAGATTGGGTTTAGTCCCCTTCTCTCTTTTTTGTGCTCAAATTTAATTATTAGGAGAGATGTTTTTATGACAATTCAAGCGAGACAAATGCTGGTACCATCAAGTAAATATACAATTAAATGTCCTTATGCAATGACAGCTGAATATATCACATTCCATAATACGGCCAATGATGCATCAGCAAATAATGAAATTAGCTATATGAGAAATAATAACGCAACAGTATCATATCATTTCGCTGTAGATGATAAAGAAGTTGTACAAGGACTTCCTACAAATCGGAATGCATGGCATTGCGGTGATGGAGAACATGGCACAGGAAACCGCAAGTCAATTGGTGTGGAAGTTTGTTACTCTAAATCAGGTGGAGAACGTTATAGAAAAGCAGAAGCACTGGCAATTAAGTTCATTGCACAACTACTCAAAGAACGTGGCTGGGGAGTTGAGCGAGTTAAGAAGCACCAAGAGTGGTCTGGAAAATATTGTCCTCACCGTGTTTTAGATGAAGGTCGTTGGAATGAAGTTAAAGCTGCAATTGCCGCTGAATTAAAATCTCTCGGTGGCAAATCAACTACTTCAACTAATCCAACATCATCCTCTCCTTCCCCTTCTTCAGCAGCAAATGGTTCCCTCAAATCAAAAGTTGACAGTCTTCGTTTCTACTCAAAACCATCTTGGGAAGATAAAGATGTTGTCGGTACAGTAAACAAAGGCATTGGATTCCCTACAGTTGTTGAAAAAGTTAAAGTTGGCACTGCGTATCAATACAAAGTTAAGAACTCTAAAGGCGCTACATATTACATCACTGCTTCTGATAAATATGTTGATGTTACAGGATCAATTAAAACCTCTTCCTCTGCCCCAAAAACAGCATCAACTTCTTCAAACTCCTCATCTATTAAATCCGTGGGAAAAATCAAAATTGTTGGTGTATCAAGCGCAGCAATCGTAATGGACAAACCTGATCGAAATAGTTCAAAAAATATTGGCACAGTCAAGCTTGGAAGCACTGTTTCAATTTCTGGTTCAGTTAAAGGTAAAAACAATTCCAAAGGTTACTGGGAAGTTATTTATAACGGTAAACGCGGATACATCTCAGGACAGTTCGGTTCAAAAATCTAATTATATTCAATTATCTCGGAGGATATTTATTGATCTAATGTATCATTGACTATCCTCTTAATTTTAGGAGGTGATGTAATGTCACCTTTCTATATTCATTAAAGGTTGGTGACAAATGGATAATTTTGAGCAAAGCACCATTTCAAGATTAAGTGCACTAGAAGAAAAAGCAAAACACACTGATAGCAAGATTGACTCTCTTGAAGAAAGAACAAATGTTATCGGTCGTATAGCTACACTTGTTGAGCAACAAGTCGAAATTAACAAAGACTCTCAAGCACAATCAAGAGAACAGTTCAGTACTCTTAACGAAATGAGTAACAGTTTAAAAAATCTAAGCAAATCATATGAAAAACTAGACAATCGAGTTGAAATATTGGAACGCTCTGATTCCACTCGTAAAATTGATCCCTCTCAGTTTACAAAAGACCTTGTATTCAAGGTGCTACCAAGTGTAATTACCACTATTATCGGTGCATGGTTGCTTATGCACTTTGGCCTCAAATAAAATTAACAGGAGACGATTTAATGAATAAAATCAACTGGAAAGTAAGACTGAAAAAGAAGACATTTCTTGTTGCAATTTTCTCTGCAACGCTGTTATTTGTACAAGCAATTGCCTCTGCTTTTGGGTATGACTTGACTGTATTTGGTGACGATTTAACAGAGAAATTTAATGCATTTCTAACATTTTTAACTGCAATGGGTATCATTGTTGACCCAACAACTCAAGGTATTTCTGATAGTGAACAAGCAATGGATTATGATTCACCAAGATAAAACCCCTACCCTTCTCTTAATCGAGGAGGGTATTTTTTTCGTTATTTAAGATAACATTAATCTTCCTTATTCATTTAAATATGATAAAATATTACATATTTAGATATTTAATATAGGAGGGCTTGTGTTGGAGCAGATGATCTCTTCTTCTAAAGTTGGAGTGAAAATAAATGAGTGGTATAAATACATAAGATTATTTAGTGTCCCAGATTCGGAAATATTGAAAGCTGAGGTCGAGGAAGAAATAAGGCATATGAAAGAAGATCAAGATTTATTGCTGTACTATTCTCTCATGTGTTTTCGCCATCAGCTGATGCTGGACTACCTTGAACCAAAAACATTGAACGAAGAACGACCTAAAATTTCAGACTTATTAGAAAAGATCGAAAGTAGTCAAACTGATTTGAAAGGGATTCTTGAATATTATTTTAACTTTTTCCGGGGAATGTATGAATTTGAACAATACGAATATCTTAATGCCATAAGCTTCTATAAGCAAGCCGAGAGAAAATTATCACTTGTTGCAGATGAAATTGAAAGAGCTGAATTCCACTATAAAGTTGCAGAAATTTATTATCATATGAAGCAAACACATATGTCGATGCACCACATTGTTCAAGCAATCGATAGTTATAAAGCACATGAAAACTACACTGTAAGAGTTATTCAATGCTCATTTGTTATCGGACTGAACTATTTGGATATGGACTACCCTGAAAAAGCGATCCCTCATTTTAAAGATGCTCTAGATAAAGCAAGAGAAATCGATATGTCACGATTAATCGGATCATCTCTTTACAATCTCGGCTTATGTTCCTTTGCTGAGGAAGCTTATGAAAAGGCATCTGAGTACTTCAAGGAGGGCATTAGAGTATATCAGGATAATGGGTATGAACATTCAAATCGCATATTAGATATCTTACTTATGTTGACAAAAACCACTTTTAAAATGAGAAATCACTCCGAGGGAATTTCTTGGTGTGCACACGGTCTGTCTTTGTCCAAAAATTTAAACGATGAGATTATGGCAAAAATGTTTGAATTCATTCATGCCTTATATGTAGATAATGACAATGAAAAATTAAATTCAATTCTAAATTATTTAGAATTAAAGTCAATGCTTTCAGACGTGGAGGATTTAGCATCAGATGCAGCGAAGTATTACAATGAAAAAGAAGACCATAAAGTGGCTGTTGCTTATTATGAAAAAGTGCTTTATGCCCGTAAACAAATTCAGAGAGGGGATTGTCTTTATGAAACTTAAGCATGCATCTGTCTTTATTTTAGCCATTGTTTTAATTGGATTTGTAAGCATTTATTTAACTAACACTCAAAAAGATGTCCAAGAAGCACGCAGAGGACATACAGCCAGTATTGGTTTTACTGATGGTCATTCGTATGAAATTGCAAGCAGAGGACATACTTCTTAATATGTTTTTCTTATCCCCCCTCCAAATTGAGGGGGTTATTTTTATGATTTATGTCCCCCAGTAAGTCCAGCTCTGTGAAGTGCAGTTCCTGCAGATGTATAAGAAACTGCTCTAAGAATCGCTTTCGATCCGTATTTACTTCTAATCCCATCCATTACAAACCCAAGTTTCCTTCTCTTTTCATTATCCACTTCAAATAAACTCAACTGTTGATTAACATCATCCTCAATATTTGATAACGTAACTGAGATACTTCTTACTGTTTTACCCGAGTAAAACTTATCAAACAGCATCAAGCAACATCTATATATGTCTATCGTGATATTTGTGGGAAGATCAATTGTTTTGGATCGATGAAATCCGCCACCAAGCTCATCTTTACTGTAACCAATTCCCAGGCTAATTGTTCGACCAACTTTGTTGTGTGTCCGTGCCCTTCTTGCGACTTCTTCACAAATCTCCAGAAGAACAGCCTTAATCTCTTCTCTCCTTATATAATCCCTCAGTAAAATCTGACTCTTACCAAAACTAATCTGCCCTTGCATCAAAGGAGCTCCTATTTCTGATAAATCGATTCCATGAGCATGATAATACAACTGGTTTCCCATTATTCCGAACTTCTTTTCAAGCAGCTCTAAAGGAAATTTAGCTAACTGACCTACAGTTGATATTCCCATCCGATTCAGATTTCTTTCCATCCTCCCTCCTATCCCCCACATTTTAGACAACGGGTGAACCTTCCAGAGTTTATTTGGCACATCTTCATATCTCCAACGTGCAATGCCGCTTTTCGTTTTCTTACTCTCCAGGTCAAGTGCAAGCTTACTAAGCAACATATTGTCACCAATTCCAACTGTACACATCAGGCCAAACTCTCTCCGCATACTACTTTGAATTGCTTTGGCCATTTCTTCAGGATTTTCTTTTCCTGCATCTAAAAAAGATTCATCAATTGAATACGTATGGACACATTTTTCAGGAACAAATCTGTAAAACAGCTTTGTAATCTCAGTCGAAACTCTGATGAAAAGCTTCATTTGCGGATTTACAATGTGTATTCTTGGATCTTCAGGTATCTCGAACAATCTCGATCCTGTTTTGATTCCAAAATCTTTTTTAAGTGCAGGAGATGCAGCTAACACTACACTTCCCTGTCTCTCCGTATTTCCTACAACTGCAAGGTAGCATGTTAAAGGATTAAGTCCCATTGTTACAGCCGATACAGAAGCATAGAAGGATTTCATATCGACACAAAGTATATTCTTACGTGGAAATTGTGAGTAATCAATCATTGTATCTAACTCCTATGATGTTATTCATGTTGATATATACTGTTTTGTCATGCTGATCTTTTACATGAAGCCTGTGTTGTTCAAAATTAATGTAATGGACTCTGCCGTTGACATTTTCAACGAATCCATTGTTAAAGAGTTTGAATTTCAACTCTTTATTAAATTCAAGTGCCTCAGAGACGAGAAGATCCATCTCTTCAATTTGTTGGTCATCTAAAGATGGTTTTTCAATTTTTGATACATCAATCAAATCTTGTTTAAGTTGTGTTAAATGTTCTGGAAGCATCATTGATGTCCATTTGATTGTTCCTCGATCCCTAAGCATATCGACTCACTCCTTTATTGATCTAATATTAACAGAACAAACGTTCTTTATTCAAGATAAACCAGAACAAAAGTTCGATGTAAATGTTGGTAATAAAATATAAAGGTCAATGATGATTTGCGTAGTATTAATAAAGGAGGGATTCTTTTCCATGAAGGAGAGTGTAATGGTTAATGAAGAAGAGGCTAATCGGATTTTTGGTCTTAGTTCCTGCTTTGATTATGTCGGGTATTACTTTAATCGAAGCAAATAAAAAGTCCCCTTTGGAAGTAATTGATAATATTCGGGATGAATTTGGTATATTCAGTGTGCAAATTGGTCAAACAGATCCGGCAATTACAATTGGCATGGATCAAACCAAAAGTGAAGCAAAGCTCCGTGAGTATTTAAAAGATAATCTGTCTAGAGAAGCAAAGGAAAAATATAAGATCTATATATTAAAAGATGATATTAATAAATTGGAGAAAGAACATCGAGAGTATTTGAATGCAAATAACCCCAATAAGTAAAACGCCCAGCATTTTTATTAAGCTGGGCATTGTTTTCATTATTTAAATAGAATTTCTATAAGCATTAATTGCTTCATTTCGTAACAGCATATTATCTTTATTAACCATGCCTAAGTTATATGCTTTTTTGATAACATCTAATACCTGCGAATCCATTGTAGAAAGGTTTCCGCCTGCAGTAAATCTCATTTTCCAGTCTTCTAAAGACTTATTCAAATCAAGCGTGCTTTTTTTATTCTCGGGTTTAACGATCTCATTTTTCTCAAGTTTTTCGCAAAACTCGTTAAAACCTATGGAAGATTGCTGAGTATTGTTCTGACCATAACCTTCTGTTGCTAAGCTGCAAAAAGCTAAGAATTTTGGATCTTTAGTTACATCATAATTAGAAGTACTAATCACCTGGTTCACTCTCTTTCAAAATCAATTTTTTGACTGTAAACAAAAGTGGTGCCTGAGCTCAATGCTTTAATCTGTATAGAGTTATCTTGAAGTGCGTCCATGGGAATCTCAAAATATTTATCCCAGCCTATTACCACCTTATTTTGACCAAGGATAGCATCAGATTTAAACATTTTAGCTGTGCCGTTATACAACAGATTCTTACCGTCTTTGCCTGTGATAACTGTTAACTTGGTATAACCCATAAAACGAGCTTTCACATATAGTTTATTCCCCTTCAAAACGTTTGGCGCTTTGGTTTGACTAGAAGTGATATTATCCCAAGCAAAATCGTTTCCGTCTGATGTAATCCCTGTAATTTGTAGATAGTAGAGTGGTAATGCTTCTGCCGCTTTTGCTTTTGATGAATCAGTGAAAGCGAAAGCAACAACTGCTAGAAGAGCAAGCAGTGCATATGTAATTCTCTTCTTCATTTCCTAAATCCTCCTTGGTACAAGTTTACATGTTAAATATCGTCATTTGAAGGGAATTGTTTAATATTTGAAATAAAAAAAAGAACCTGCATTTAGCAAGTTCTTTTCATATTGTCAATTTATTGTGAATTTTTAACGACAAGGACATTTATGTATAGTATAATATTTCCTGTACATAAAGTTTGCTCACTCAAGGGAGTCTTGCTCATCCCCTATGAAAGGGGGTGGGAAAATGACTGTTTACGAATCATTAATGATAATGATCAATTTTGGCGGATTGATATTAAATACCGTCTTGTTGATCTTCAATATAATGATGATTGTAACGTCAAGCCAAAAGAAAAAATAGACCTTCCCTTGAGCTTAGGAACCTTAAAGGGTTAGGTCTACGCAGATTGAACATCGAGCAAGCCCTGATGGGCGGCTTTTTGTACAAACAATGACCAGTGGGTGTTAGCGCACCCCAGGTCTTTTTTATTTTATGCATTTCCACAAATCAAAATGCAATAAATAATTATTTGTATCATTACCCTAATTATAACCATATAAAAATGGTATTTGCAATACTATTGCTTTATGGATAAAACCATTATTTTATTTGGATTGAGGATTTAGATTCGACAAGCAACAATACTTTGGTATTGTGTTAATCATATCAGTAGCCTTTTCTTCAACTAAGCCTACAGTACAGCTTCTCAGGCATAAGAATATTTCCAACTTGCAAAAAGTGAGATTATGCAAAATCAAAAGCGAGCTTCCATCAAACCTAGCCATCTTTATAAGTTTCCAAAGCATATAAGCACCAAGAGATAATAAACCAACACCTATTAGAAAAGCTAAAATCAAACCACCAAAGAAATAAAATCCTCCCATGAATCTCACTCCTTTTCAGTATCATTTTCCATTAAAGTCCTTGATACCTTAATGTATTGAGTTCAGATTCAATAAGTACCGGTCTTTAAAAACTGTCAATTGCAATACTTTTGCTTAACTGTTTAGTAAGTCATCATCTAATTCCATGAAAAGAATACCGTCATCTTCGTCATCTTCTTCATCTGAATCCTCTTCAACTGATAAGCTTTGAATAAAGTCTTCAAATGAATCAGCAATCAAAAAGGTGTCTTTTACTCCATTCGTCAACTCATGATCCCAGAAAAAAACCTTTCCTGTTCCTTCCCCTTTTATACCAAGGCATATTTGGTTTCCACCATCAGCGTCAGCTATTGGTATTATCCAATCAGGCATTTGATCATCATATGTGTCAGTAAGAGCTGCAATATTAAAGTCGTCATCGTCCAAGCCAAACCCATAGAATATACCTAATCTAAGTTTGTTATCATCTGCCCATGGGTTTTTCTCAAGGACTGGGAAAACAACATTGTCTGCCAGTATATTACTACCTCCGTAGTACAGTACAAATTGCTTAAATAGTTCATCTATTTCGACCCCTAAGTCTTTTTCAAATTTCTCAATTGCTTCGCTACTTTTTTTATGAGAACCTTCTCCATAGTACTTAAGCTCAAATTCCTTCATTTTATTATTGATATCTTGAAAGCTCATATTAATAACCTCCCCTTAAGTCCGATGCAGACCCTATATGCGGTACATTCTTATGTAGTGCAGTTGGGATCAACTGAATAGTTTTGTTGTCTAGGTGGTGTGGAGTAAGCTTTGCAGTATATTTCAACCAATCTTCTGCTTCGGCCTGTGTTTTAAAACCTTTCATTTTCTTGATACGTTTATAAACTTTAGCGAAGTCAGAGTTTTCACCAGTTAGTTCGCCCTTTTTAAACTTAATTGTTCCCTTAGACCAAGGTGTAAAAATTGGTCTATTGTCTTTAAATACTACAGGTTCTCCTTTAGTTACTGCATTTACTTCTGGTTTATCAGAGTACCATTTACCGTTACCTGGAGTACCTTCCCAGCGCCCTTTAGTTCTTGGCAATCTGGTTCTTGGATTTGCGGATTGAATTAATTGGAGCAGTCTATTTTTTAAACTTTCTCCGTTTACTACATTGTATGGCACGCCCCCAGCCATAGCAAGGTCGTATTTAGGGTTATAAGGCAGCAAATCTGGAATCTTAACGTCCTTGATTTTCTTACCTGCTTGACTTGCTTTATTTATTACCTTGCCCGCTGCATCTGCTTTGTTAATGGCTCCTGCACCTTTGGTTCCAAAAACAGCTACAGCCACTGAACCAACAGCGTAGGTTACCCACCTTGATCTAGAATAGGCATCCCCATTCACCATATCTTTTTGATATGACTCTTCTATTGCTGCTGAAATGGCATCGTAAGTTTTCACTGGATGAATAACTGCATTCCCCAGTGCTGAGAGTGTTTCTCCTGGATCGGTGATGAAATCCCATATGCCGGTTACAGTGTCTTTACCAACATCATATAAGCCTACTCCTACACCTTTTACGATATCCCAGGTGATTTCTCCTGCTCCTTCTAGCTGCTTCGCTTGTTCAATTTGCACTGCAAGTTGCACTTGAGCCGGCTCCAGATTCTCGTACCCTACTTTTTTAGCAATCTCTAAATATTCATCAGGGTCAGAGACACCGTCATTAAGTTTTTTCTTTAATTCCTTGATTTCACGTTCCTTTGCTTCTTCTTTCTTCACGCTTAAGTAAGCTTCAGAATGCTTCTCTATGTCGCCTTTTTTCTTATGTATGTCACTTTCTCTGTACGCTTTAGCGTTATAGTGAATTGGTGTAGCGTTCTTTCCTTTGCCTGTTGACTCCTGCAGCTTTTTAAAATCTTGCTGAATGAATTGTTCGTTAGGCTCTGTTTCAGCATATTCTGTTTTCAAATTCTCATCAAGCTTGTTTAGCTTATCGATTGTTTTTTCACGTTTGTCATCTGCAGAAGAAAGTCTGTCTTTGAAGTCTTCTGTTGAGAATATTTCAAGGGGAAGAATATCATTGATGTCGTTTAATATGTCTTTCATGGCTTTCTTCTGTTCAGACATAATGGACTTTGATTTTGTGTAGGCGTTAGCCAGCTCGTGCTCTAAAAAGGATTCTTCTATGTAAGCATCAGACATCTTAGCATCTTCAAGTTTTGCAGAGATGCTGCTTAAGAAAGCAATCTTCATGTCAATTAAATCAATCCATTGATCAGTAACACCGACATGATCATGATAAAATGCTTTAATGTTGTCAGCACCCTTGCCTGAAAACTCACTGTCATCTAGGTTAGCTACGTTTTGAAAAGCTTTTCTTAGCTTCACCATTTTCGACCTTAGTTCGTTATACTCTTTGGTTCTTTTATCGGCCTCAGAGAGTAATGAATCAGCCTCAAATACCTTCATATCATTCTCCTTTCATGGATTACTCTATATAAATTTTACCACAAATCTCTATGCCACAACCAAATACTGTAACCAATTAACCTAGGAATTTAGAACTTTAAAAGTTTCTTAACTTTCAAATAGTTTATTGTAATTATTTGGTTCATTTGATATTATCCCGTCTGGAGGTGGAATAATATGTAACAATATAACATTAATTAACTGTTCATTTGTAATGTAGCACGGAAAAGGGAGATGATTGTTTATGAATAAGTTTTTAAAGTGCTTTGGATTAACTGCTCTAACTGTTGTTTTACTTCTTTCCGGACTCTTCACACATGAAAAGAAAGTAGCTGCAAGTGAATCATCTAACAAAACAAGTATCCAAGGAATCGACCTTACAAAACGTATATCTTCAGTTAATGGAATAAAGCAAAAAACTGAAGCATCAAAACAACCAATTTCAAACGCTTCTACCAAGCTAACTCAAATTGCAAAAAAAGAAGGACTTGAAGTTGAAAACTCTTATCAAACTTATATTGCTTATGATAAGAAAGATGGCAAAATTTCAACTGGACAAGTTACTTCTGATAGTCAGCGTATAGGAATACAGAAAGGTTCAAAAAGTGTTGTTTACCTAAGCCATACTTTCTTAGGTGGGAAAGTGAACAAAGTTATTCATGGAGTAGAGATTTCAAAAGTAGTTGGGGTTCGACCTGCAACACTTGAAGTTCAACAAGCGTTATGTAAAAGTGGCTACTATAACAAGCAATTTACGTGTCCACATATTATTAGAAAGACCTTTGTTGGAGGACAGATTAAGAAAGGTGCTGAAGTTCATCAGCTTCTTAACGTTATTCTTTTTGGAAATATTCAGGTAGCGCTATTGCAACATGGGCAGGAAAACCTCCTACACTTAGAACTCTAACATGGACTGAAGGTTTGTACTTAACCAATAAAAAAGGTACTTTCTTTCCTGTTTATACAGATAAACAATCAGGCCTAGACTTGCTTGCACCTGCGAACGTATACTTTAAGAAAGTTAAGAAAAAAGTTGACTGGGGTAATAAAGAAAGAAAAGCATACCGCGCATGGTATGAGAAAAAGTATGGGAAAAAGACTTGGGCAAAGTTTGAAATCCACCATCAATTACCTAGAGAATATGGCAGCGGTAACTCCACTGGTAATTTGATTCCATTAGACAGCGCGTTTCATAGAAGTGAAGTTAATCCTTGGTGGAGATCGTATTAATATAAAAGAGACTCCTAATCATAGGGAGTCTCTTCTAAATCCATATTTTCATAATACAGCTTAACGTCTTTGTTTATTTCCCAATATTTGAATCCATTAGAGCATACCAACCTGTCTAACCAAATTTCAAAACTTGGAGCAACCTCAATAGCTTCATCGAAGTGATCAATCGCATCCAAATAAAACATAAAGTCAAGACCCTTTTCATACCGTTGAGTATCAATTACATAACGTCCATCAAAATGATACCCAATTAAAAAACAATTTTCTGGGAGATCTTCTGTTTCATTGTATTCTAAAACATCTTCAATACTAAGTATTTCAACCCCATCAAAAAATTTCATTCCATTATGTAGAGCTAAGAACTCCTTATAATCCTTCGGTAAACTTACATTGAAATGCGATTCTATTTTTCCAATTTCTTCTTCTGTTGCAGGTTCATTAAATTCAAATGTAGCATCTTCTAATACGAAACCGCCTGGTTGAATCATTGGAAAAGTGCCATACTTCGAAATAGCTTCTTTAATACCAGCCAGTGTGAAATGAATAAGTTTACCTTCTTCCATATCCTATCCCCCTAACAACAATTATCTAGATTTTACCATGTTATGATACACAAGGGAAACATTACTATAGGACATTAATTTGTTAGGAAACAATTTTGCTCATAATTGAAGCAGCATTAGCAGTGAACTGTTATTTGCTGTTTTAATTACTACCCTATCCTTACTGCTCTTTTCCTCTCTCCCCCATAGTTTGGATCAAGGAATACATTGTTAATTTCTTTTTTGAAATAAATTGTTAAGTACGATTTTTATGGCGAAAAAGGGATTTCCTCCGTGAAATTAAAAATAATTATGACCAAAAATATCTTTATCGTTGATTTTCAAAGTTAGCCCTAGCGTTCTTCATATATTCTCCGATAATTGGTGATTCCATTCTTTGTAACCCTCCCATATGTCGAGGAAGAACTAAGCTTTTTGCAAATTTAGAATCAGTAATCCATGGAAGAGTAATTTTTTTGGTAACTCTATTGTGTAAGAGACTTATTATTTGGTCGTTATCCTCCGATGAATTGTAAAATTTCACTTCTTTATCTAGTTCATTAATTTTGGAAGTATTCCTATTTTTATTATGAATTTTTCTAATATAGTCTTCTTTTATTCTCTGATTAAAGAAAGTATTATTATAAGAGTTTAAATAGAACAGTTCATTTAAATAATCTATTTCTCGGGCTCTTTTTAATGTTAGAACACCATTTTCTTCCCCTGGAATATCATATGCTAGACTATCGTAAAAGAGTAAACAGTGCTGGGGAGATATTGGGAGGAACAACTGTAGCCCTCTAGTAACAAGGCCAAATCCCCTTCCATAATAGTTCCTTCCAATATAAAATGAGTTGTAACGAACTAATGGATTGTCTGATGTTATGAACTTTCTTGATGTTTTCTGTAATATCAAGATAGGTTCCAAATCATAAATTAGCGGGGTACTTTCTAAGGCAATACCTATAATATTATTAGCAGGTTGATTTATCTTGATTTCAAATTGGTCTAAATCTACTTCTTTAAAATCAGGATGTCCCTTAATCATTGTTTTAATCAGTTTATCAGCTGCATTTTCTGCTGAGTCAGCACTCCGTAAATTTCTTCCCTCACTAACTAATAAAAAAGTAAGTAGATGCTCATAATCTTCTATTTCATTAACAAAGTCTAGGATACTGTTTGTGTCTATAATTTTCTTTATAATTCTCGCGGCTTTTCTTTCAATCTCTTTATCTAAAAAATCCTCAACTACTTTGTCGTCACCGTAGAAATTGTTTCTTTGACACATATCTTTAATCGAAGCATTTTGGATGTATAATGAATTCATGATATTAAATGTGCTAATTGATTTGTCAGTTTCAGAAAAATTTCTCAAATAAAATTTCGGAACATAGTGCTGTCTACTTTTTTGTCCCATACTTGCTCCTCCCATATCCCTTTACTGGACAATTTTACTCCACCTATTATTTGAATTTTAATAACTTCTTTCATTGAATAACAAACCTCTAATATGCCCGAAGGTACAAACACTTAATTAAGTTCCATTTGATATTTCAACTTTAATCCCTAGCATAAGACCATTCCCTTCTGATAACGAACCTAGTAAAATTTTAACATACGCCAACAAAACCTAAACAGAGATGTGATTATATTAAGGAAAAATTAAATTCACAATAATTGGATATAGGATTATAATTATTGATGGTTTACCGATATAAATAGAGAACAAACATTCTAAAAAGGGGAAATGAAGTTGAAGAAAGTATTATTAGGTTTTGCAGCATTCACTTTGAGCTTATCGTTGGCAGCCTGCAGCTCAAATGATTCTGAAAAAGTAAGCACGGAAAAAGAAACACCACAAGCGTCTACGGATGTAGAAAAGAAAACAGAACAAAAGGAATCTACTAAAGAAAAAACTGCTGACAAATCTAAGGAAAAAGACAAAAAGGAATTGGTCGATGTTACATTAGACAGAGCAGTTGATGGAGATACGATTAAAGTTACCTACAACGGAAATGTAGATACAGTCCGCTACTTGCTCGTTGATACACCTGAAACTAAGAAACCAAATTCTTGTGTTCAACCATATGGTGAAGATGCGTCTAAGCGAAACAAGGAATTGGTCAACAGTGGTAAGCTGCAACTGGAGTTCGATAAAGGTGACCGCAGAGATAAATACGGAAGACTATTAGCTTATGTTTATGTGGATGGCAAATCTGTTCAGGAAACATTGCTAAAAGAAGGATTGGCCAGAGTAGCATATGTATATGAGCCAAACACCAAATACATAGACCAATTTAAGAAAGACGAGCAGGAAGCAAAATCAGAGAAGCTTTCAATCTGGAGCAAGAATGGATATGTGACCGACCGAGGATTTAATGGCTGTGTGAAAGAAAAAACCACTGCAGTTAAAAAAGCAACAACAACTAAACCGGCAGCTAAACAGCCTACTACTCCAAAGGCATCAAGTGAAACTTCGACTACAACTGAAAAAGAAGCTTCTTCAGAGACAACTGGAGAAACAGAAACATTTAAAAATTGCACAGAGTTAAGAAAAAAATATCCGAATGGAGTGCCTAGCTCCCACCCTGCTTACCAATCTAAAATGGACAGAGATCATGACAACTATGCATGTGAACGTTAATTGAAAGCCCTTTGTGGCTTTCTTTTTTATTTTTAGGGCTCTTTACAAAAAAAGAGGCTATCCACAGATTAAAAAATTTTCGGGACAACCTCTTTTTAACAATATCTAATCAATCATCTAATTTTTACTCAAAAAAAGCTTTTGAATAATTAACGATACCTTGCACATCTTCAAGAGAATTATCTGCTAATTCTAGAGCCATAAACACTTCATCAGGCACCTCAAATGGGGCTTTTATATTCCATAAGCTAGCTGGCTTAAAACCAAACCTTGGATAATAATCTTTATGTCCTAAAACAATTACTGAACGATAACCAAGCTCTATTGCGTTTTTTAACGCAGTACGAATTAATTTACTCCCAATTCCTTTTTTCTGATAATCAGGCGCAACAGAAACTGGAGCAAGTGCTAAAGAATCGACAGTGTTATCGCCATCTATGATTTTTATTTTAGATAAAAGGACATGACCTACGATATCTTTATCTTGATTTAATGCGACCAATGAAAGTTCAGGAATGAATGCATCTGATTTTCTAATCCTATTTACAAGTAAATGCTCTTTTTTGTCACTATATTCTTCATTAAAAAAAGCTCTTTTAACAATTTCTTCAGTCGTATTATATTCATGTGTGAGTTCTTGTCTAATTAAGAATTCCATTCATAGTCTCCTGTTCTTTTAATTGATTACCATAAGATTTTTCTTCATCCTATAAATTAAAAAAACCAGAGAGCTATATGAGGGAGCTCTCTGGAGTTATAGTGGCTGTTAAACCCCTATGATACATATACAGGGTACCTTATATTTGGTATGCAATCAAGCCACTTTCAGATCTAAATAAAATGGGAATTTTATTTAGATCACCTCCTAATAACTATGTATATTAAAATAGCAATAATCAGCAGCAGAAGGATTATTACCCATACATAAATGTTCAGGCCAAGCAAGAATGATCCGATTGCTGGAAATAATTTCGGGAACATAGCAATTAATAGATCTTTGATCTCACCAATAGCAGCGATGATTAGTGATAAAATTACGATTTGTGTTTGATCCATTATTCTTTCCTCCTATAATTTCATTAGATTTATATTGAAAGTTAAGCAAGGGCGTACAATTTTGCTCACAAGCATTATAGATAGTTAGTTGAGATATTTAACAAGGTTTTAGAAGAACCTTGTTTTATCCAAATGTTACTCATAGTCAACGATTCATCCCCCTCTTATATCCTTCAATAGATAATACTCGCCCGCACAATTCAGCGAAAAAATTTTCCGTCATTATAAGTTGCGTATAGACTTTCCAAGACGGACAACCATTCATTTGAACTTCTACCTACACTTATAAAATGGGTACAGTAACGGTCATTTTGAGACATCAAATTAAAAAATTTCACACAACTGATAATATGCATGTCGAATAAATGTCGCGCAAATTTCTTCTGTCATATATAACTGCGTATCGACCTCCGGAATGGCACAATCTTTTCGCTAATTTTTTTCACCCTTCATAAGAAAACCCCATCGGTGTATTCGATTTTGCATCATCGATCTAGAACTTTTCCTCTGTTATTAATAACTGCGTATAAACTTTTAACATCGGACACTTTTTACTGAAATTTTTTCGTCCTCACTTATAGATGCGTACATACTTCAAAAAATGGACAAAAAATCCCCCGTCTTTAAAAGACTAGAGCTGATAATAATTCACAATACATATGCCTAAATCTAAAACTAGATAGATCAACA
This sequence comes from Bacillus sp. VA13, assembly GCF_055710085.1. Classification (NCBI taxonomy): domain Bacteria; kingdom Bacillati; phylum Bacillota; class Bacilli; order Caryophanales; family Bacillaceae; genus Bacillus; species Bacillus sp. VA13. The sequence continues at coordinate 738,634 of NZ_JBVQPP010000001.1, forward strand.
TTCAAAGAATACAAATCTTTCAAATTATTTTGTTGTTTTCGTATTCAATGTTAGATAGAATGTTTTTACAGATACTTCTGTTTTGACATTAAACACAATAAAGAGGTGCTAAATTTTTGGAGTTAAAAAACATTGTCAATTCTTACAACATCACAAATATTTTAGGTTATCTTAGACGTTCTCGTCAGGACATGGAACGAGAAAAAAGAACAGGTGAAGACACACTCACAGAGCAAAAAGAACTCATGAATAAAATACTTACGGCCATTGAAATCCCATATGAATTAAAAATGGAGATAGGATCTGGAGAAAGCATCGAGGGTCGCCCTGTTTTTAAAGAATGCCTAAAAGATCTTGAGGAAGGCAAATATCAGGCAATTGCAGTTAAAGAAATAACAAGACTTAGTCGTGGGAGTTATAGCGATGCAGGACAGATTGTTAACCTTCTTCAAAGCAAACGATTGATCATAATTACACCATATAAGGTTTATGACCCTAGAAACCCTGTAGACATGCGCCAAATTCGTTTTGAATTATTTATGGCTAGAGAAGAATTTGAAATGACTAGGGAGCGTATGACAGGAGCTAAATACACTTATGCAGCACAAGGGAAATGGATATCTGGACTTGCACCTTATGGATACCAACTAAACAAAAAGACGTCTAAACTAGACCCAGTCGAAGAAGAAGCAAAGGTTGTTGAACTAATATTTGATTTATTCCTGAACGGTCTAAATGGAAAGGATTACAGTTACAACGCAATTGCGACTCATTTAACCAATCTGCAAATCCCCTCCCCTGCCGGAAAGAAAAAATGGAATCGGTTCACTGTAAAAGCCATTCTTGAAAATGAAGCTTATATAGGGACTGTTAAGTATAAAGTCAGAGAGAAAGAAAAAGACGGCAAGAGAACAATTAGACCTGAGAATGAACAAATAATTGTACCTGACGCACACACTCCTATAATTGATAAAGATCAATTCCAGGAGGCAAATAAAAAAATCGAAAACAAAATACCTTTGCTGCCAAATAGAAGCGATTATAAATTAAATGAATTGGCTGGAGTATGTATTTGTGCAGATTGCGGTGGCCCATTGTCAAAATACGAAGCCAAAAGAAAGAGACAAAATAAAAACGGTACAGAAAGCTTATATCACGTTAAAGTGCTCAGATGCCTCAATAACAAGTGTATGAATGTCCGATACAATGATGTTGAAGAATCCATTCTAGATTATTTAAAGTATCTACAGGCGCTAAATGACAATGAACTTACGAAACATCTTGGTAATGTGATTCAGTCTCATGAAAACAAAAACAATATCAGATCAAAAAAGCAAATGAATGAACAATTTGAGCAGCGAGAAAAAGAGTTGAAAAACAAATTGAATTTCATATTCGATAAATATGAAAGTGGCATTTACTCTGATGAAATATTCCTGCAGCGGAAATCAGTCTTAGACAAAGAGCTGCAAGAGCTTAAAAAAGCAAAAGACGAGATAAATGGCCTTGTTGATTTTAAAGGTGGTCTTGATATCAACCAACTTAAAGAGAACATAAAAAATGCAATTGAACTATATGAGTCATCTGAAAACAGAGAAGAAAAGAATAAACTGCTCAGAATTACGTTGCAGAAAGTTATAGTTAAAATGACAGCAAAGAGAAAAGGCCCAATACCTGCACAATTTGAAATTACACCAATTCTAAGATATAACTTCCTAATCGGGGAAACAGTCAGCAGCTACGAATCGTAGTCATCATCTTGATAAACAGATAAAGCTGTATCTCCTGTGAACACAATGGGTGCCACCAAGCTGTTATCTGAAAAGCTGTTTCATCAAGCAAACCGCCACGTTCAAAACAGAGGAACCGTGTTTTGTTCGGTCCGCTTCGGAAATGTTCTCGGCTCAAGGGGTTCGGTCATCCCTATTTTATTTGAACAAATGATGGAAGGTGAACCGCTGACCATCACAGACAAGAACATGACCAGATTTTTCATGTCAATAGACGATGCGGCTACACTGACACTGCAATCAGCTGCTATTACAAAAGGCGGAGAAACCTTTATTTTTAAAATGGAATCACTGAAACTTGAAGAACTGATTCACGGGTTTGAAGAATATGCATCGCAGCACGGGCTCCCGCGGCCGGCTGCAGTAGAAGTCGGCAAACGTCCAGGTGAAAAGCTTCACGAAGAATTAACATCCCCTCATGAAATTGAATCACTGTATGAATGGGGCAATCTTTATGCGATCCTTCCAGAGCCGGAAAAACATCCTGATTTTCGCAAAGTCAATCTGCCCGGGTATCAATCAGATCAAGCCCCTCTCATTACAAAAGACAGAATTGCCCAGATTATCGAAGAATTGCATCAAGAAAAAAAGGCATAAAAACAAGCCTGTCTATCCATTAGGCAGGCTTGTTTTTTGTGTTTTATTTATGAAAGAGATGCAGATAGCTTTCGTATCCTTCTTCTTTCAGCTTATCTTTCGGCACAAACCGCAGCGCCGCTGAATTTATGCAGTAACGAAGCCCGCTTGGCCCCGGTCCATCATTAAATACATGGCCAAGGTGAGAATCCGCAGTACGGCTTCTCACTTCTGTGCGAATCATGCCATGGCTCGTGTCTAGTTTTTCTTCCACCTCTTCTTCTTCAATCGGCTTTGTAAAGCTTGGCCAGCCGCAGTGGGAATCAAATTTATCCTTGGATGTAAACAACGGCTTGCCTGACACAATGTCTACATACAGCCCTTCTTCCTTATGATTCCAATATTCATTTTGAAACGGCGGCTCCGTGCCATTATTTTGCGTCACCTCATATTGTATGCGGTTTAGTGACTGAATTTTTTCTTCTTTATTGTTCGCCATTTATTTCGCCCCCCCAATGCTCGCTGATAAATCCGGCACGTCCAGAACCTGTCCGGTAGCGCTGATAATGTCCTGGATTCTTTTTATAAAAATGCTGATGATAGCCTTCCGCTTCATAGAAAGGTTCAGCTTTTAAAATATCCGTTACAATCGGATCTTTAAATATTCCGCTTTTCGCCAGGCGTTGCTTGGAATCCTCCGCAAGCTCCTTTTGTTTATCATTATGATAAAAAATGGCTGCACGGTAGGAACTGCCGCGATCGGCAAACTGGCCGCCGGCATCTGTCGGGTCAATTTGCTGCCAAAATAATTCAAGCAGTTTTTCATAAGGGAACACATCAGGATTAAACGTGATTTGAACGGCTTCACGATGTCCTGTCGTTTCACTGCACACCTCTTCATACGTAGGGTTTTCAGTATGGCCGCCTGTATACCCGGACACCACTTTTTCAATTCCCGGCTGTTCGTCAAAGGGTTTAACCATACACCAAAAACAGCCTCCAGCAAATGTGGCGATTTCTTTTTTTTCAGACATACTGGTGCCTCCTTTGTTAATACGTGGTATTATTATATTATAGCATGTAAAAATAGAATGAAAATGATTCTGCTTTTCAATAAAATCTATAGGTTTTAAGCAATATGCTTATGTAATGGAGGTTCACAAATTTGAAAGTAAGAACACAGATGATGTACGATATGGAAACTTTACTCCGTAAAGTCTTTAAACAAATACGCAATGAAATCAATGAGATTCTAGATAAAGAGCTGTCACGGAATGAATTCACCATTCTGCGAATCCTCAGTGAACAAGGGCCTAAAAAAGTCACCGAATTTGCGCCTATTTTAGAGGTATCGGCAAGCCACATTACGGCTGTGACTGATGCGCTGGTAGAAAAGGAATGGATTACGAGAATCAGATCGAAGGAAGACAGACGCATCATCCGCATTCATATCACTGAAGCGGGCGAAAAAGTCCTTCAGCATTTCAACGAGAAAAAAACGGAATATTTCTTTAAACGTTTTGACTGCTACAGTGACGCCGAACTTGCCTCATTAATCGAGCTCTTCAGCAAACTAGATAAAAAACGGTGAAAAAAAGCACATACCGCTATATATGGGTATGTGCTTTTCTCAGCGCCTCACTTATTTTTCAGTGAACAGTTTCATTGTTTTCCAGCGGCCGTATCTGTAATACAAAAACGCCGCACAGCTGCTTAATAAAAAACTCATTCCGATTCCGAGCCCGATCCCTTTCTGTCCAAGCCAAGCTGAAAATAGAGCTGTGAAAGGATATCTCAAAACCCAAAACGAAATCAAATTTAAAACCAGGACCTGCAGCATCGCTCCCGCAGCTCTGACGATTCCGTTCAGTACGAAATTAATCCCGATAAAAGGATAGAAAAACGCGATCCACCGCAAATATTGTTCACCAAACGCAACAGCATCTGGCTCACTGATAAATAACCTCATGAGGTATTTACCAAATACCCAAATCATAACTGCAATCACCAGCATGCAAGAAATAACAGCCATCACACCTAGCCTTGCAATCGTTCCCACTCTTTTATAGTTTCCGATTCCGATATTTTGCCCTGCCATACTGTTGACCGCCGTACCGGCAGCCATTGCTGGAAGCGTGATGATGCTGTCGAGCCGCTGTACCGCGCCGAAGCCTGATACCACGTGCTCCCCGTATGAGTTGACAACACTCATAATCGCCATCATTCCGCCTGTGATCACCATCATCTGCAGACCGGCTGGAATCCCGAGTTTCATAATCAGCGCGGACTCTTCCCACTTGGGCACTCGCGGAATTGAGAACGGCACAAGCTTGTGTTTGATGACATAGAACAATCCATACAGAAACGCAATGCCCTGTGACAAAATCGTCGAATAAGCAGCTCCCACTATTCCCATGCGGAACACAGAAATAAAGAGCGGTGCCAACACTGTATTCAGCACAACGGCAAACGCAATAAACCGGAGAGGTGTCTTGCTGTCGCCGAGCGCCCGAAGCACAGTACTGATAAAGTTATAACCAAACAAAAATAAAATGCCGATAAATTGAATCTGTAAATAGGTTTCAGCAAGCGGTATCATTGACTCCGGCGTTTTTAGAAGACGAAGCAAGTGCTCTGACAGAAAAAAACCGGCCGCGCCGAATCCGATGCTTAGACCTGTTAATAAAACGACAAAAGCGTTAATATACGACGCCATTCCTTTTTCATCATCTTTTCCCTTTTGCTGTGACAAAATGGTTAACGTCGCATTGTTAAGGCCCAAAATAAAAGAAAGCACGGTTAAAACAATCGTGCTTGATACTGCTGCTGCCCCTAGAGCCTTTGCCCCCAGTAAATTGCCGATCCACAAACTGTCTATAAATTGAAAGGAAACCTGCAATGCGTTTCCAAGCATAATAGGCGTTGAAAATAGCACAAGCTGTTTCAGCACGTTCCCCTGTGTAAAATCATATGCTTTCATTTTTTCTCCTTGTGTTCTCAAATTTTCGTCAGACCGCACGAAAAAAGAGACGTTGTTTCATGTCTCTTTTTTTCATGATTTATCGGTTTTTTTCCGGTCTCTCATACCGAATGTAAACACCATCACACTTAGGAACAAGGCACAATAGGAAATGTTCAAGTACATTTGGTCCATATCTTCAGCGGCTAGATGATGATAAGCAAGCCAGCCAAAATACAGGGAAAATGTAAAGGATAATAAACTGAAATACTGGTAAATCCGTTTCATTTTCAGTCACCTCTATTGTTTAGGATGGTAATAGGAAAACTCAATTTCATCTTTTTCTAAATTTATTTTATCCGCTTTGACATACATTCCATTCGTTAAAGGCATTTCTGACAGGCGCACTTCAATGCTTTTATCGCCGGGGTGAACGTGGACAAATGACGGCAATTCGTAAAAGCTGTCCATATAATTTAACACAAAGCTAATCGGTATACTCAATTTCCCTAACGAAAATTTCGTAACATTCAACTCCACATCGCCATTTTTTTTCACGGTCGGTTCAAAAGCGACAAACGCATCAATGGACGTGGAAAAAGCCTTGATTTTCCCTGCGACATGAACATCATCATCTATCTCTACTTTATAATCAAGCTTGTTTGATGCTTTGTCGTTTAAATATGAGTTGACAAACGCAGCTAATGATTCTTTTGTGCTTGTCACTTGAAATCCATACTCGCTCTCAGATGAATCCTTCACCTGGGCTTGTTCTCCCGGCAGCATAACAAGTGCCATAAAACCAACAGCAAGGATAATATTGATTGCAAGCAATATAAAAAACAGTCGTTTCCACTTATTCATGATGTCACCCTACTCTTTCGGTAATCCTTCTTTTTTAATGGCTTGATAGACGCGCTTCGCGATAAGGGAATAACCCGTACCATTAGGATGAAAATCATCTTCCTCAGAAATTCGGCTGCTGTCACTTTTTTCATTAAACAAGTCGTCGATATGAATGATTTTTGCATGTTTATCTTTTTTCAGCTCTTTTTCAGCAATATGGTTCCAATCAGTGACAACTCCGTTTATTTCATTTAATTCAGATAACGTAAACGTAAACGGATTATACATGCTGACATAAATCAGCTCAGCGTGATCATTCAGCTCTCGAATTTCAGAAATAATTTTTTCAAAACGCTTTTCAAACGGCTTTTCCGCTTCCTCAAACGGTTCAACGGTTAATTGAAGAAAGTTTTGGCGAAGGACTTTCATCAAATCATTACCGCCAATGGTAAAAAAGACATAATCTGCGTCCTTTATGCCTTTTTGAACCTTTTTATCTTTTAGTTTCTCTAATAAATCATCCGAACGGTTCCCTTTCACGGCATAATTTTTTACGTCTACCGTTTTTACTTGCTTATCTGAACGGATGGAATCCGCCACCTTGCCGACATATCCCTTTCCGTCGGGATCTCCGACTCCTTCTGTCAGCGAATCTCCGACAGCCGCAATGACAATGTCCTCTTTCGTTTTCGGTTCATGAGCTTTTTGCTTTCCCTCAGATGCTGTACGTATACTCGTACAAGCAGTAAGAAGCAAAATCAAACTGGCCATGAGTGAAAAAATGCGCAGCTTCAATCTTGTTGCTCCTTCCCATTCTACTAGTGGAAAGTGTATCATGTTTTAGAAGATTTGCAAATGCCTAGTCTTCTAGCTTACTTGAGTGTACTGGCTGACTTCACATCGGCGATAATATCATCGTACGGTGTATTTTCCACTCCATTGTAATCTTTCAGCACCTTGCCGTTTGGACCTACCAAATAAAAAGAAGATTGATGAATGACTTGGTCCTCTCCCTCCGGTTTCTTCACAATCGCTTTAAAGCTCTTAAGCGCGAACGCCTCAATATCACTCTGGCTGTATCCCGTGAGGAAATCCCAATTATCAAAAGATAATGGATAATTTGCGGCGAATTTCTTCAGCTGTTTCGGCTTATCGTTTTCTGGATCAACACTAAACGATACGATGCGGATATCTATCTTCTCGGCTTTCAGTTTTTTTTGCAGATCAGTCATATGAGCGGTCATCGGCGGACATACAGTTTCACAATTGGTGAAAATAAAATCCGCCAGCCATACTTCTCCTTTTAAACTCTCTAAAGAAACGTTCTTGCCGTCTTGGTTTTGAAATGTAAAAGGCTCCACTTCGTAATTGAGCGGATCTTTAATCTGTTGTCCCCCGCAGGCACACAAAAGCAGAAAAAACAGCCCTGCCGTTAAACCCTTGATAACCTTCATGACATTCACCCTTTCCAGCCAGCATAAAAACGCTTTCTAAAATCGTCCTTACCTGCTGCGTCCCATGTTTGTATTCGATACTGGGCAAAAAAATCCTGCATGCCTCCCAATCACTGATTACAGAGGGAGACATACAGGTATAAACGTCATATTACGCGTTGTGCTTTAACACCTCTTGATGAAAAACAGCCTGATAATCTGCCCATTTCATCCGGCGCTTCATATAATGTCGGAAAGAATACACTTTTGCCCTGCTGTTTGATGAAAACACTTCTTTTAAGTAGAATTGCAAATGGTGATGTAACATAAAGAAATAGTGCTCATCTTCCTTTAATACAGGTATTTCTGTCACTTTCACCTGAATCCCGTCACTGCGTTTGAACTCTAGGCTTTTGAGTAACAAGCTATCAATCCTCTTTTTTTGTTTTTCTTCTATTATATACAATGCCAGCCGGGCTGTCTGTCATTTTGCGCGGTTGTGTAAAAAAATTAGATCAGCAAATGGAACAAGTCCTCATCCTTATTCACCTCTACATAATGAAACGGTTTTCTGTTCATCCGTTCAATCAGCGGCCCATAGTCGGCCTTGTTCTGCAACTCGATGCCGACAAGAGCAGGTCCGTTACTTTTATTATTTTTCTTCGTATATTCAAATCTTGTAATGTCATCATTAGGCCCGAGAACTTCGTCAAGAAATTCGCGGAGCGCCCCCGCTCTTTGCGGAAAATTGACGATAAAATAATGCTGAAGTCCTTCAAAAATCAAGGACCGCTCCTTCATTTCCTGCATTCTTCCGATATCGTTATTGCCCCCGCTGACCACACATACCACATTTTTGCCTTTAATTTCATTCTTGTACAAATCAAGCGCTGCGACAGAAAGAGCTCCAGCCGGTTCAGCAACAATCGCACATTCGTTATATAATTCAAGAATGGATGTACATACTTTTCCTTCAGGCACAAGGAGAATGTCATCAACGACAGATTCCAGCGTTTGGAACGTTTCCTCCCCAATTTTTTTAACAGCTGCTCCATCTACAAACTTATCAATTTTATCAAGTGTGACGACATGTCCAGCTTTGTTTGATTCAAAATAGGATGCCGCTCCCGCCGGCTCAACAGCAATTACCTTTGTATCAGGAGACACATTTTTTAAATATGTACCTACTCCTGAGAGAAGGCCGCCTCCTCCGACACTTGCAAAAAGAAAATGCGGTTCTGTATCAATGTCGTTTAAAATCTCGACTGCCAACGTTCCCTGTCCGGCCATCACATCCGGATCATCGAACGGGTGGATAAACGTCCGGGATTCCGCCTCACAGCATTCAACAGCGCTTTTATACGCATCGTCAAACGTATCACCTGTCAAAATAATATCGATAAACCCTTTACCGAATAGTTCAACTTGAGATACTTTTTGTCTCGGTGTTGTAGACGGCATAAAAATTTTCCCGTGAATGCCAAGATGTTTACACGAGAACGCCACACCTTGAGCGTGGTTTCCGGCACTCGCACATACAACTCCGTTCTCAGTCTGCTCGCTGGAAAGCTGTTTCATTTTATGATAAGCCCCTCTGAGCTTAAAAGATCTGACAACTTGCAAGTCTTCACGTTTCAAATAGATATTGCATTCATATCTCTCAGAAAGTCTGTCATTCCTTTGCAAAGGTGTGTGAATGACAATGTCCTTCACGTTTTGATGAGCCTTCAAAATGTCTTTCACTTGGATGAGAGAGTTTTCTTTAAGCAACGGTTTCATGTACAGATTCCTTTCTTGTTTTAAATCCCTATTTAATATGCCATTATAACACGAATATTCAAAAAATAAGACAATTATTTTTATTTAATAATTAAAAAAATACTGACTATGTTTATCACATCTTGTGTAAAACTTGCTTCACCAATATCCTGGGAGTCCTAAGAAAAAAGATGATCGTAAATAAAACGTGTTTTCAGCCAACAGGCATGATATAATAAAACCAATTAGAACCAAAAGGAGCCAATTGATGAATACCGCAACAATACCTAGCACATTTCAACATCTCATCGGAGAACATCAAACATTCCTGGAAGCGAAGCGAATCGCCAAGCAGTTCTCACTATCAGAGCTTCCTGTCCTGATAACAGGAAAAATCGGAACAGGAAAAGATCATTTCGCACAAGCAATACACCAGGGATCTTCGAGATACAGCGAACCCTTTATTAGCGTCAATTGCAGCACCCATTCGGAAGAAAGCCTTATGCGTGAGCTTTTTGGCCCTAACGGAAACTCAGGTGTGTTTCAAAAAACGGCTCGAGGAACCCTTTTTCTTGATGAAGTATGGCGCATACCTGCCTCTGTACAAGCTCATCTGCTAAAAGTGCTAGATTCAGACACGGAGAAACCGCGAATCATCTGTGCTTCCGCAGATGGATGCGCGGAACATACATTCAGGCAAGACTTATTTTACAGACTGAATATTTTAACGCTCACACTGCCCGAATTGTCTGAACGCAAAAGCGATATACCGCTTTTGACACAATATTTTCTCTCACATTCCGGTCAGCAATTGTTAATTGATCCCTCAGTCTTTTCGATGCTTGAGCAACACACATTTGAAGGCAATGTCAGGGAGTTAAAAAACGCCGCAGATTATATGGCGGCAGTCGCAAACGGGGGAACGATTCATCCATATGACCTGCCTCCATATATTAGGGGCACAATAGACGAAAAAGCGTCGAAGAAAAAAGCGAAGCTGTTGACTTTAATGGAAAAAGCCGAGTTTTTGTTTATTTTGGAAACAATAAAAGCGTTAAACGAAAAAGGAGAACCAGCCAGCAGACGGATCATCTCGGAACACAGCAAAAACACCCAAACCTCGTTATCCCCGCAGCAGGTCAGAAGCCGTCTCGATTATTTGGAGAAAAAAGATTATGTCACAAAAAGCCGCGGACGCGCCGGCACTAAAATTACGTTAGAGGGTTTGAACTTTTTAGAAACACTGAAAAATCAAATGATCTAGCGATCGAAAGGAGAATGCACTTGTTTACAATCAAAGAAGAGATTGCCAATGCGATAACACACGGCATCGGTGTGCTCTTATCCATACCAGCATTAGTGTTTTTGATCATATTTTCGGCTCATTACGGGTCTGCATGGGACATTGTCAGCTTTACAATATTCGGCGTCTCTATGCTGCTGTTATATTTGAGCTCCACACTGCTTCACAGTATCACACATAAAAAGACGAAGGATATTTTGGAGATTATTGACCACAGCGCCATTTACGTACTCATCGCCGGAACCTATACGCCTTTTTTGCTGGGGCCGCTGAAAGGCACACTCGGCTACACCCTTTTGATTATCGTTTGGTCTCTTGCCCTAGGCGGAATCGTTTTTAAAATTTTCTTCGTGAAACGCTTTATCCTATTGTCGACCTTAGTGTATTTGATTATGGGATGGCTGATGATTATCGCGGTTAAACCTTTATACGCTTCGCTGAGCGGAGCGGGATTCAGCCTTCTTTTTCTCGGCGGCATTTTATACTCTGTCGGAACCATCTTTTATATTTGGAAAAAGATCCCCTTCCATCACGCCATTTGGCACAGCTTTGTATTAGGCGGAAGCGCTGCGATGTTTTTCTGTGTGCTGTTTTATTGTGTGAAGGTGCCGTTTATTTCGTAACAGAAAAGCGCAGTCTTAAAGACTGCGCTTTTTTCATGCACGTAATTGTTTTTCATTTGCAGGTATATAAGCTTTTGAAAAGGACAATTCAATGTCTGCTGGTTTTAAACGTTTAAAAAACGATCCCTTTTGCAGGTCATCTGTTCCTTTTGTTTCCACCATCACCAACGGAAGATGATAGCGGATTGCAAGCTCTACAGGATCTATAGGACCATCTAATGAAAGAATCAGGCTTTGTCCTTTTTCCAGCTGTTTCGTCACATCTTCATATACCTTTTCTGAATCACCGTCTGAAATCACATCCATCCGATCTAGCCATTGCCCGATAAAAGGCAAGCGAAATACTTTTGGATTGGCAATAAAACCGGCCGGTTCTTCAATATATCCAGCAATTAAGGCCAGTTCAGCCAAACGCAAACGAGGATGCACATACAAAACAGGACCGCGCGGTATTGGCTCAGGCTGATGGATCGTCACAACTGAACCAGTGATGCCGATACAGCCTTCCAAAAACGCCTTTGGCTGCTCGTAGACAAGAGTCATCTGTTTTTTGTATGACAGACGGGGATCAAGCATCCTTTGATTAAATAATTGTTTCATATTTTTTAACAGCATATACACAATATAAACCACTAGCAAGCTGTAGCGAACCAATTAAAATCCTCCCACTTCAGAAGAATTCTTTTTTTCAAACACCAGAAATTCATAATCGTACGGGTTTTTTTCGTCCTTGATCCCCCGTTCAGAAGAAACCAGCTTCCAATTGGTTTCATCAAATTCGGGGAAGTGGCGGTCACCCTCAAACTCGTGATGAATTTTCGTCATATACAGTCTGTCCGCATAAGGGAACAGTGCTGTATAGAGCTGAGCCCCTCCGATCACAAAGCATTCCTCAGAGCCTGAACAAATGTCCAAAACATCCTTTAACGAACTGACAACCGTGCATCCCGGAAATTCTGAAGCCGGCGCTGATGTGACGACAATATTTTTCCGGTTTGGAAGCGGACGTCCAATCGATTCATATGTTTTCCGGCCCATAATGATTGAATGGCCCGATGTTACTTTTTTAAAGTACGCAAGATCATTGGGCAAATGCCACGGCAAATCATTGTCTTTGCCGATCAGCCTGTTGGCATCCATCGCAAAAATGAACGAAATCATACGCTGACCGCTCCTTTAATATGAGGATGCGGATCATAATCCTCGATGATAAAATCCTCAAATGCAAAGTTGAAAATAGAATCAATCTCTCTGGCGAAACGAAGCTTCGGCAGCGGGCGAACGTCTCTTGTCAGCTGCAAATTGACCTGTTCAATATGATTTTGATAAATATGAACATCTCCAAATGTATGAATAAACTCGCCCGGTTCAAGCCCAGTCACATGAGCAATCATCATGGTTAACAGGGCATAAGAAGCAATATTAAACGGCACACCGAGGAAAACATCAGCAGAGCGTTGATACAGCTGACAGGACAGCTTGCCGTCAGACACGTAGAATTGGAACAGGCAATGGCACGGCGGCAACGCCATTTTATCAATTTCACCAACATTCCATGCGCTCACGATTAAGCGTCTGGAGTTCGGATTTGTCTTAATATCTTCAATAAGTCGGGAAATTTGATCAACGGTTTCCCCGTCAGCTCCCCGCCAAGAACGCCATTGTGAACCGTATACAGGTCCGAGTTCCCCGTTTTCATCAGCCCACTCATTCCAGATCCGCACTCCGTTTTCCTGCAGATAGCGTACATTGGTATCCCCTTTTAAAAACCACAGCAGCTCATGCGCAATTGATGTAAAGTGGAGTTTTTTTGTGGTCAGCATTGGAAAGCCTTCCTGTAAATTAAATCTCATTTGATACCCGAAGGTGCTGATTGTTCCGGTCCCTGTCCGGTCTCCTTTTTTTTTGCCATGCTCTAATACATGTCTGCATAAATCCTTATACTGTTTCATTTTTTTCATCCTTTAAAAGTAGTCTTCTAGTAGTGTAACACAATAAAAAATCATTTCTGAACCCAGAAATGATTTTTTTATAGTCAGCTGATGACAGGTTTTTCATCCTGTTCTTTTTCTTCATCTTGAAGATCCTGATGCGTATGAGCAATTCTGCTCGCCGCTGCTGCCGCAAGAGCTGCCACAATATCATCCAAAAAGGTATGAATACCGTCTGGACTTTCATCAAGTTCCTTAATGATTCCAATCTTCTCTTTATCCAAATAACCGAAGTTGGTCAAGCCGATCGATCCGTACACATTAACGATTGAAAGAGGGATAATTTCATCTATGCCGTAAAGCGGTTCATCCGTTTCAACAAGGTGCTGCAGCGGTTCCGGAAGAAGTTTCTGCTCAGCGAGCTGATCAAGCGCAAGACCTGTTAAAACAGCATGAATAATTTCACGTTTGTTCAGCACTTTATTTACATTCTCCATGCACACACTGAGCGGCAGATTTGGATTGTATTTTTCCTGAAGTTTTTGAACAATCCGCGCAATATCTTCTATCATAACGCCCCGTTTATTTAGCATATCTTTTGTTATATCGACCATTTCATTCATTGTGTACTTTTTCATGTCTAATGGCATCTCCTTTACGCACTCATCCAGTTGGGAGGCGTGTTGCGGTCCCAGTAAATGCTCCCAAGCTCATGATGTGATTGAAATCCATCTTCTGCTGTATGATAGTGAAAATTAAACCAGTAGCCGTCGTGAGGCGGGTGGTCTCTTCGCACATGAAATCTGAGGAGATCTTCTCCAGTCGTCCGATTGTAAACGTTGAAAATTTTTTCCGTTTTGCCCGCTGAAGGCATGCTTGAAATCACAACATCCTGATACGCCTCATCATCTTGCAATGTTGCTAAATAATCACTAATCACGTTTTCAATTTGCGGCAGGATCTCTTTCCGATAGTCATCCTCAATGACCGGAGCGATTTTGCTGCCGAATTTCAAAAAGGACTGATCCTCAGCACTGTCAAAGAGCTGTTCCTTGTAGGATTGAAAAAGCAGTTCAGGGTCTTGCCTGTCTTCCGACTCATCATCATCGTACAGGTCATGCTCATCATAAAAAGCGGTGTAATCATTCTGCTCAAGACTGCTCGGCTGTCCGGAGGGCTTGTCCGCCATAAGAGCAGCCGGAGGAGATACGAGCCCGAATGTTACGATGGTAAATAAAACTACAAGAGTCTTTCTCATCCACAATTTCATGACTGCTTATTCCTCTCTATTTTATTGTCATGTTTCTCTTATTTTAGCACACCCGAAACATGCAAGTCATGTATGATATGAAACTGATATGCAAATTAGGAGATTTGTTGCTTTGCGGTTTGTGTAAAAACGCTTACAATATTATGTGAAAGGAGGCTTTCCGCATGATTGACGCCCTGTTTGCCACAGTTTCACTATTAACATTGTTATACTTTGTCGTCATGGAAGTCACCGATTAACAGAAAGCCCGTGATATCAATCACGGGCTTGTTTTGCTTGCGGCTTGAATAACGCCATAATGGAACAATGCTGTTTTTCTTTTCATGACGTTAAAACCAAACTGTTCAAATCGCGGGCTTTTCCAGTGGTCTTTTAGCACAACGCTTTTTCTGGCAGCGCGCACCGCTTCTTTGATACACCCTTCGTGCAAAACTGAATCCTCTGCCAAATCCCGTAAAGGCGCGATGCCATCAGACGTCTCTACAGGCTCATGAAACATTGGATCGAAATAAACCACATCAACAGAGTTGTCAGGAAGCTGCTTGATGTATTCAAAGCAATCCCCATTCTTCACTTGGATTCTTCTCATTGCTGCCTGAAGCTCTTCTATGCCCGTTTCCCATGAATGCAGTCCCGCCCTCACGAGAACGGACACAAGATGGTTTTTTTCAATCCCAATCACAGAACCCGTTTCGCCTACTGCCATACTTGCGATAATGGCATCCGAACCCAGCCCTAGTGTGCAATCTAAAAACGTGTCCCCTTCCGATAAACCAGCTGCCCGAAGCATCGGCTCCTGCTCCCCCCGTATGAAGCGTTTAGCTCTGAACATCGCTGTATTCGGGTGAAAAAAGAATTTGGCACCTTGTTTCGTATAAAGTTCAAACCGCTCTTTGCCGACCACAAGCACATCACGTTCAGCTGACTTCAGCAGGTTTTCAACCGTTTGTTTATTTCGGCCGCAGTATGGCATATCCAGCTCTAAGGAAAGCTGCTTTGCGGTTTTTATGGTGTGTTCAGACGGTCTATAGCTTGTTGTTATCATCTTCAGTACTCCCAAAAAGAAAATGCCCGGAAAACGGGCATTTAGCAGTGTGCATCAAAAGCAGCGGTCAAATTTTTCATAATCTCTTCCATATCGTGTCCTTCAATTTCATGACGTGGAATAAAGTGTACGACTTCTTTGCCTTTCAAAAGAGCCATTGACGGTGAAGAAGGCTCCTGGCCAGTAAAATACTCACGCATTTTTGCAGTAGCTTCTTTATCTTGACCCGCAAATACAGTCACCGTATTGTCAGGTGTTTTGTCATGCTGGAGGACTGCCTGTGTTGCTGCAGGACGCGCGAGACCTGCAGCACAGCCGCACACAGAGTTAACGACTACAAGTGTTGTGCCCTCTGCCTTTTCCATAAAGTTTTCTACTTCTTCCGCTGTTGTTAATTCATCAAAACCTGCACCAGTCAGCTCGCGGCGCATCGGTACGACAAGCTGGCGCATGTATTCTTCATAAGCCATTGACATAAAAAAAGCCCCCTCTATTATCCTTCATCTGAAGTAAGGATACTATAGAGAGGGCCGGATTTCAAATGTTCACGCCTTAAAATAGAAGAAAGAGTTCCCCGCTGTCTAGATTTTCATGATACCGCCGGTGTTGGCGCTTGTCACAAGTTTAGAATAACGTGCCAAGTAGCCGGTTTTCACTTTCGGTTCAAACCCTTTCCAGTTGGCTTTCCGTTTTTCCCATTCTTCCTCTGGCACTTGTACATCCAAGATACGTTTTTCAATATCAACGATGATATGGTCTCCGTTTTCAACAAAGGCAAGCGGTCCTCCCTCTGCGGCCTCTGGTGATACGTGACCGATTGAGAGTCCTCGGGAGGCTCCGGAAAAACGTCCGTCTGTAATCAATGCCACTTTCGGTCCGAGTCCCATTCCAACGATTTGAGATGTAGGCGCAAGCATTTCCGGCATGCCAGGTCCGCCTTTTGGCCCTTCGTATCGGATGATGACAACGTCGCCTTCTTTTACTTTCCGGTTGATAATGCCGTCAAGCGCCTCATCCTGAGAATCAAATACGACAGCCGGACCTTCGTGTCTCGTGATACCGTTTTGTACGCCGCCTGTTTTAATGATAGCGCCGTCTGGAGCCAGATTACCGAATAAAACAGCAAGGCCGCCCTTTTCAGTGAATGGTTGATCCAGCGGATGGATGATGTCATAATCCTTTACTTCATGTCCAGCAATGGTTTCTCCAAGTGTTTTTCCTGTAACAGTCAGCGCGTCCAAATGAAGCGCGCCTTCTTTCTTGGAAAGCTCATTCAGCGCTGCTGACACACCGCCCGCTTCATGAAGATCTTCAATAAACACATCAGATGCAGGAGCCAGCTTGGCCAAGTGCGGCACGCGCTCAGCGACTTCGTTAATGCGTTCTAAAGAGTATTCAACGCCGGCTTCGTTTGCAAGGGCAAGCGTATGAAGAACGGTATTTGTTGAACCGCCAAGCGCCATATCGAGTGCAAACGCGTTATCAATCGCTTTTACAGTGACGATATCACGCGGTTTGATATCTTTGCGAATGGTTTCCATTAATTGCGCAGCCGACTTTCTGACAAACTCTTTGCGTTCCGGTGATGTCGCGAGAATGGTTCCGTTACCCGGCAAAGCAAGTCCAAGTGCTTCGGACAGGCAGTTCATTGAGTTCGCCGTAAACATCCCAGAACAAGACCCACATGTTGGACATCCGAACTGCTCTAATTCTTGAAGTTCGTTTTCATTGATTTTTCCGGCTTGGTAAGCGCCTACCCCTTCGAATACTGAGGAAAGGGAGATTTTCCGTCCGTCACTTGTTCTTCCTGCCGCCATCGGCCCTCCGCTGACAAAAATCGTCGGAATGTTGATGCGCATTGCCGCCATGAGCATTCCCGGCGTGATTTTGTCGCAGTTCGGAATACAGACCATGCCGTCAAACCAGTGTGCGGATACAACTGTTTCCACGGAGTCAGCGATGATTTCACGGCTCGGCAGCGAATATCTCATACCGATATGTCCCATCGCGATGCCGTCATCTACTCCGATGGTATTAAATTCAAATGGTACGCCCCCAGCTTCTCTGATTGCTTCTTTTACGATTTTTCCAAACTCCTGCAAGTGAACATGACCAGGAACGATATCAATGTATGAATTACAAACCGCAATAAACGGCTTGCCAAAATCCTCTTCTTTTACACCTGCTGCACGAAGCAAACTGCGGTGCGGAGCTCTATCGATTCCTTGTGTGATCATGTTACTGCGTAATTCTGCCATGGTGATCCCCCTAAATTCTTTCAATTGTTAGATTGGATTTTATTTTAACAATTTTCAGTTTATTTTTGGGCTGTTTTTGCAAAAAGATAAAATACAGGCCGCCCTCGCCTTGATTATTTCCTTCATGTTTTTATATTTATATAGCTTTCTATCGATGTGAACCCTCCAACTATTAATATTGTTACTTACTATAAATAGTTTTCGGGTATTTTTCAACAATATTCGAAATAATTTTTATAAAAAGTGAATTCACATAAAAAAGGTGCATGATCTGCACCTTTTTCTTTCTTTTATTCACCTTTTTTTCTACTCTCTGTCATTTGTTTCCAAACAGAACCTTTTGCTTCTTCTCCATGCTCAATACGCTCAAGCGCCATTTTCACTTGAAGGCTGACCTCAAATTCGGGATCATCTTCGGCAGCGCGCAAAGCTTCAATTGCACTTTCATCGCCTACTTCGTACAGGAACATAGCCGCACGCCAGCGGACAAGCTTGCTGGAGTCGCTTAACGACTTGATCATAGCAGGAATAGCTTGAGGGTCGCCGATATCAGATAGGCAGTCTCCGGCCGTTCTTCTGACTGAGACAGCTTTGTCCTCAAGTGCTTTATACAATAGAGGAAGAACATCAGGTGTTTCAATCATTCCTAAGTACACAACAGCCTGTCTTCTGATGGACACCTTGGGATCATCCAATGCCTTTTGTAAAACCGGGATATCCTCCTCTTTCGGATCCATCTGTTCCAGATGTGCATAACGCTTTTTCCAGTCCTCATCATCCAGCATGTCGAGCGTTACTTTATACGCTTTGCGCTGTACTGCTTGTTTTGCTTCGCCCTTTCCTTGAGCGGCTGCTTCTGTCAGCCGTTTCAGCCGATCATCACTGTATGCGGCCTGAAGCTCTTCTGTCACGTCATGACCGATTTCATTAAAGTCGCCGAATCTAACGCCTTGTTCTTTCCAGGCCCGCTCAAACACAACATTTGAGGCTTCAGATCTGAGTTTTAAGATCGCCTGCTGAAAGCGTTCAGGTAAGCCGAAGCGCTCTTCCCGCTCCCCATCCGTCAATTTGACCTGCATAGGAATGCCGCTGAACATCTGTACAAAAACTTTCACCTCTCCAAAAGACTCTTGATCAGAGCGGTTTTCTTCTGCGCTTTCAGCACTTTCCATCCCAAATGCAGTGCGGACTTGCGGTAAAATGTCTTTCCAGTCGTATCTTGCATTTCGTTCAACAGCAAGAAAATCAGCGACGTGATAAACCCCTTTAATCCCTTCTATTTTAAGGATTTCCGCTATAACAGGCGGTGCGCCTTCTGCTTGATCCGGTTTATAGTTATTGCTTTTGCCCGCCGGAAGCTCTTCCGTTAAGATGACCTTCATTGTATTCGGGCTTGGCGTAGGTTCAATTGATTTTATCTTCATGATCGTCCTCCTATAGCATATCTGTGACTTATTCTATCATAGTCGCCCTAAGCCTTCTATTACGACGTTTTGGCATCAATCCCGGGTATATCTTTTTCTAATTGACGGACAAACTGAAGCATAAAATCGTGTCTTTCTTCTGCCAGTTCCCGTGCGGTGTCTGTATTCATCATATCTTTCAGCCGCAGCAGCTTATGAAAAAAATGAGCGTAGGCACTTTGATCATCTCCATAAAGGCCGTGCCCTTTTGCGCCCGCAAACATGAAAGCTCTCGCAATGCCGACAGCACCAATCGCATCAAGCCTGTCAGCGTCCTGTACGGCCTTTCCCTCAATGGAGAGCGCCCCCCCCTCAAACTTTTTCCTGTCCCGAAAGGACATCCTTGTGATAATGTGAATCACTCTGTCAGCATCCTCTTTTCCAATTCCGAAAATAACGAGCTGATCATATACTTCGCTCACAGAAAGCCTGACCGTATCAGGAAGTTTGACATCAATTAAATCATGAACCAACGCCGCTGTTTCAACGATGAACAAATCCGCGTTTTCCTTTTCTCCAATATACAAAGCAAGATCTGCAACTCTTGATACATGAAGCCAATCATGTCCAGAACTTTCGCCTGTTAGGACAGATTGCACCCATGTCCTGATTTGCTCAGCCTGCTTCAATTCCTTCATAAAAACACCTCTTTATTGCCCTAATAGCTTCATGATAACGTCTTCCAGCTCTTTCGGATTTGTATTTGGTGAATATCGGCCAACGATTTCTCCGTTTCTGTCCACTATAAACTTCGTGAAATTCCACTTGATCGCCTTAGTTCCCAGCATCCCTTTCGCGTGCTCCGTCAAATACACAAACAGCGGGTGGGCGTTTTTTCCATTTACTTCTACTTTTGAAAACATAGGAAACGTAACACCGTAATTTGTTTCGCAAAAGTCCTGTATGTCTGCCTCGTCACCAGGCTCTTGGTTCATAAATTGATTGCAGGGGAACCCTAAGATCTCCAGGCCCTCCTGCTGATATGTATCATATAACTCCTGAAGCTGCTTCAATTGGGGAGTAAAGCCGCATTTACTCGCTGTATTCACGATCATCAATACCTTTCCGGCAAAAGGCTGAAGTGTCATGTCTTTCCCTGTTATTGTACGTACCTTCATATCATATATAGACATGTAAGTCCCTCCTATGTCCCTGCTGCTGATTATTTTACCTTTTTTCTATCTCAATTCAAAATGCAAACACCATTTATCAGAACTCTTAAGAAATGAATCAAATAAGTGGTGAGCATCTGCTCATTATAAATTCATGTGGCTCATATTTTTACTTATCATTCTATAAAACAATACAATTCCCTTGTGAGATACATCATGGAAAATCATTTTACTGTGAAACCAAATGATGTATCTATGCGTTTTATTTAAAGAGTTTTCTGTTGTTTCTCCCTCAACACTTATAGATAGATTGAAAATTGGCGTGAAAATTCCTATAATGAAGAAAATCAAACGGGGAAATGATGGAGGTGGCACGTTGCCTATTAATATACCAACACACCTGCCGGCAAAACAGGTGCTTGAGAGTGAACATATATTTGTAATGGATGAAAGCAGAGCATTTCATCAGGATATCCGGCCGCAAAAAATTATCATATTGAATTTGATGCCGAAAAAAATCCAAACAGAGACTCAGCTTCTCAGATTGCTTGGAAATTCACCTTTACAGGTTCATTTTACATTTTTAATCCCAAGCACACACACGCCGAAAAATACTGCAAGAGAACACCTTGACGAATTTTACACGACTTTTTCCAATATCCGTCACAAGAAGTTTGACGGCATGATTATCACCGGTGCGCCGATCGAGCATTTGGCGTTTGAAGATGTTTCATATTGGGAAGAGCTCAAAGAGATCATGGAGTGGAGCAAAACAAATGTCACTTCAACCTTGCATATTTGCTGGGGCGCTCAAGCAGGTTTGTATTACCATTACGGTGTGGAAAAAATTCAAATGCCGAAAAAAATCTTCGGTGTGTTCGAACATTCAGTTCTTTCAAAACACGAAAGATTGGTAAGAGGTTTTGACGAGCTATACTATGTGCCGCATTCCCGGCATACAGATATAAATATGGAACAGCTTCAAGCAGTGCCCGAGTTAAATATTCTTACCGCATCGAAGGAAGCTGGGGTTTGCTTAATTGTGTCTAAAGACGAAAAACAAGTCTTTTTAACAGGGCACCCTGAATATGATACAAATACGCTTCTTCAAGAGTATGAAAGAGATCTTGAACGAAACCTTTCTACTGTCGAGGCGCCTAAACATTATTTTGCAGAAGACAGCAAGCAGCCGGTGAATCGCTGGAAAGCGCATGCGACATTATTGTTTATGAACTGGCTGAATTATTACGTTTACCAAGAAACTCCTTATGAATGGGACTAATTTTTCTTTTTTTAGTGATACGCTGAGCAAAAAATATGATAAAATACATCTGATTCAGTATGCGTATAACAAAAATTTAAAATAATGGAATCCAAATCTTTTAAAATTAGCTTAATTTTTTCACTGCATTAATAATTTGATTATGTATTTGTGTTATGTTTATGTATAGACAATAACTCCTTACGATGCATGAAGCTTGCTTGTTGTTGATTACATTGAGGTGAATTTACTTGAATACCAATAAAAGAGTATTAATTTTGACTGCAAATTACGGAAATGGACATGTGCAGGTAGCCAAAACGCTTTATGAGCAATGTGTACGTCTCGGCTTTCAGCATGTAACAGTTTCTAATTTGTACCAAGAGTCAAATCCGATTGTTTCAGAGGTAACTCAGTACCTTTATTTAAAAAGCTTCTCAATCGGGAAACAGTTTTATCGTTTGTTTTATTACGGAGTTGACAAAATCTATAATAAACGTAAATTCAATATTTACTTTAAAATGGGTAATAAACGATTGGGCGAACTTGTCGATGAACATCAGCCTGATATTATTATTAATACATTTCCGATGATCGTCGTGCCGGAATACAGACGCCGAACAGGCAGGGTCATCCCTACCTTCAACGTTATGACTGATTTTTGCCTTCATAAAATTTGGGTTCACGAGAACGTGGATAAATATTATGTGGCGACAGATTATGTGAAGGAAAAATTGCTGGAGATCGGTACTCATCCAAGCAATGTAAAAATCACCGGAATCCCAATCAGGCCACAATTTGAAGAATCCATGCCAGTGGAGCCGATATATAAAAAGTACAATCTTTCACCAAACAAAAAAGTGCTTCTAATCATGGCAGGCGCCCACGGTGTATTAAAGAACGTAAAAGAGCTGTGCGAAAACCTTGTCAAAGATGATCATGTGCAGGTGGTTGTCGTGTGCGGAAAAAACACGGCTTTAAAAGAATCTTTAAGTGCGCTTGAAGCAGAAAACGGTGACAAATTAAAAGTTCTTGGCTATGTGGAGCGCATTGATGAGCTGTTCCGGATCACAGATTGCATGATTACAAAACCTGGAGGCATTACTTTGACAGAAGCAACTGCCATCGGTGTGCCTGTCATTCTGTACAAACCCGTGCCTGGCCAGGAAAAAGAAAATGCAAACTTCTTTGAAGATCGCGGAGCTGCGATCGTCGTGAACCGTCATGAAGAGATTCTCGAGTCAGTCACTTCCCTTCTCGCAGATGAAGATACTTTACAGCGCATGAAGAAAAACATTAAAGACCTTCATTTAGCAAACTCATCTGAAGTGATTTTAGAGGATATCCTGAAGGAATCAGAAATGATGACGGTCAAACAAAAAACCAGAGCGCTATCTTAATGATGTTTTGGAGAGCACACGAAAATCGTGTGCTCTTTTTATTTATATTCATTCATTTATAAAAGCGGTTACATTTTTTTGTGAAACTTGCTCTTCTTTTGAAAAATAAGCAGTTTCGAAACTTGACGGGTGCTCCCAGATGGTGTATAGTTGAACCATCATTTAACAATGAATCAACGTTAAATGGTGACAAAATTTTTTTTAGCACACGGGTGCTACAGTACTAGGAGGAATTAAGCAATATGCAAAACGGTAAAGTAAAATGGTTCAACAACGAAAAAGGATTCGGCTTCATTGAAGTTGAAGGCGGAGACGATGTATTTGTTCACTTCACAGCTATCGAAGGAGAAGGATACAAATCATTAGAAGAAGGACAAGAAGTTTCTTTTGAAATTGTCGAAGGTAATCGTGGACCTCAAGCTTCTAATGTTGTAAAACTCTAAACTCAATACATGATGATGAGATGACAAATATAGGAGAGGCATTTGCCTCTCCTATTTGATTTTCATCTGGATCTCAATCGCCAAAATATTTTGTTTGCACCTCTGTTCAATCTCTTCAACATGTTTTTCCATTGACGGCTTCCCTTTTTTCGCGATATCCGCCAGTTCTTCTAAATCACTGTATATTTCTATAAATGTTTTGTGAAGGATCGACTTCAAGTCTTTATCATCCATAGCTGCGTTCCCCTTCTCTGCCAAGATACCTCAAATAGTAAAACAGTCCTATTTATTCTGGTTCAATAGTTATATCGGCTTATTTTCATTTTATTTTCTATTTTAGTACATAAATTTTAAAAAAACTCTGCAAAATAATTGCGGAGGTGTTTGTTGTGACTTCAGAATTTCATGATGAGGATCAGACTGGCTTTACGGATAAGCGGCAGCTGGAACTGGCGGTGGAAACAGCGCAGAAAACGACAGGAGCTGCGACGAGAGGCCAAAGCACAACATTAGTCGATTCCGCATACCAAGCCATTGAGGATGCAAGAGAACTGTCACAATCTGAAGAGCTGGCAGCTCTCGATGATCCTGAATTTGTAAAGCAGCAACAGCAACTGCTGGATGACAGCCAGCATCAGCTTGATGAATTTAAAGAATAAAAACCGCAGCTTCTGCGGTTTTTATTTTTTAGTGATTGGTTAAGACATCTCCGTATGCTTTCAGCTTTTCACCAACCGTACATTTATTAATACAAAATGAATGCGCATAGGTTTTGCCAAATTCTTTGCGAAACTGCTTCTTAATAAAACAGTCCTTGCAATATTCATCGTGCAGTTCTGTCAGTTCTTTAAAGATCATTTTCTTATCCAAGATCGTCATCTCCGTTACGGTCTAATTTCGTGTGGCTTTCTACGAATTGATGGGATAGAATTTTTTTAGCGAGCCCGTCAGCTTCCTGGTTGTCTTTCCGCTGTATGGTTTCGTAGGTTGGAGTAAGCTTCATCGATTCAAGGAGTGCGTCTATTTTGTCCAGCCATTCATTATGAGACGGATCATAGCAAGGCCAGCTGCCGTCAAGCTGATTCAGCACCACAAGCGAGTCCCCTTTGATCGTAATTGAATTTCTGCTTGCCCCAAGCTCTCTTACTTCTCTTATTGCTTCATAAAGCGCCGCGTATTCAGCTTCATTATTGGTTTTCAGCCGGAAGCTTTTATTTTTTCTCAAACGATGCCGGATTCCTCCCAATGAATAATAAATGACGATTCCGAGTCCGGCCAGTTCGCTCTCCTTATCGAAACTGCCGTCAAAATAAACAGTAATGTCATCAGGCTCTTGAGCAAGCTCCTCTGTCAGCTTTTCCAATTCCTTCAGCGACCAGCTGCCGCCTTTCTCGTCTTCGAACTCGAGTTCTTTCATGTATGGATAACGGCCAAGTTCTCTTGCGAGCATACGTGCTTGCTGTGCTGTCAGCCAGTCTTCGCCCAAAAATGAGACGGATCCCGTCCCTTTTGCTTCTATTTTCATATGCGGTCTGAGCTTCATTACAATCACCTTACCATTCATTAGTTGCCGGGCTTGTGCTATAATCAAACCAATCATACCCCGGAAAGGAAGCATTTTCATTTTGTTTAATAATTCGTTTTGGATCATTTTTGCGATCATTCATTTTATCATTGTTCTTTTATTTTATAAAGGATTTGGCAAAATGGGACTATTTGTTTGGATCGGTTTTGCGACAGTCTGCGCCAACCTTCAAGTCGTAAAAACAGTCGAACTGTTTGGCTTAACAGCAACGCTCGGGAATGTGATGTACGGCACAATCTTTTTTGCGACAGATGACTGAATGAAAAATACGGACCGGCTGAAGCCAAAAAAGCGGTATGGCTCGGATTCTCAACGCTCCTGACGCTGACATTTGTCATGCAAGGCGTGCTGCTTTTCGAACCGGCTTCCAGCGACATATCACAAACAGCACTGGAAACGATTTTCGGATTCCTTCCACGAGTCGCGTTAGGAAGTCTGCTTGCCTTTATCTTCAGCCAAACGCTGGATGTTTATGTATATTCGGCAATTAGAAGGATATTTCCTTCTGATCGGCTTTTATGGCTCAGAAACGGCGGCAGTACAGCAGTCAGCCAGCTGTTTGATACATTTATATTTACTGGTGTCGCTTTTTTCGGCATTTATCCTGCAGGCGTTTGGCTTCATATTTTTATTTCTACATATTTGATTAAGTTTGCGGTATCTTTGATTTCATTGCCTTATGCCTATGCAGCAAAAAAAATGATACCGAATGATGAAAGGAGTTCCTAATGCCTACAGAAATATATGTAGATGGCGCAAGCGCCGGTAATCCCGGACTTTCCGGCATCGGCATTTTTATCAAACATGAAGGAAAAGCAGAATCTTTCTCTATTCCAATCGGAATGCATACAAACCAGGAAGCGGAATTTCTTGCATTAATTGAAGGGATGAAGTTATGTGCAAAGCGCGGGTATCAATCTGTTTCCTTTCGAACCGATTCAGATATTGTGGAACGGGCCGCTGAGTTTGAAATGGTTAAAAATAAAACGTTTCACCCGTATGTGGAAGAAATCATCCGATTAAAAGCGGCCTTCCCTCTTTTTTTCATCAAATGGATACCGGGCAAGCAAAACCAAAAAGCCGATCATCTGGCAAAAGAAGCGATCCGGCTGAATGACAAGAATGAAATCTCGATCAATGGTCATCCTAATGACGAGGTGAACAAACATGAAAAAGAAAGATAAAGGCCGGCTGACCGGCGGTGTTACTCCGCAAGGCGATCTGGAAGGCAATACACATAATGACCCTAAAACAGAGCTTGAGGAAAGAGCCAAAAAAAGCAATACAAAACGCTAGAAGATCTACACGATCTCTCTAGCGTTCAGCTTTTCAAGCATGCGCTCAATTCCTTTGATTTGGTGGCGGCGAAGCATGTCAGCCGCCTGCTCCATTTGCAGGGTAAATAAAGCGTCTTTCAGTGTGCAGACCAGCGGAACAGAGCAATGAATTTCCGCAAGCTTCCTCGACATCTCCAAATCGCTTAAACCTTGCTGAATTTTCCCCTGCTGTCCCTTCGGAAGAAGAGAAAGATTTTCTAATAAGCGGTCAATTGTTTCATATTCACGAATCAGTTTGTAGGCTGTTTTTTCTCCGATCCCTTTGACGCCAGGATAGTTATCACTGGAATCACCCATAAGCGCTTTAATATCAATCAAAGCCTTCGGCAGAACGCCTGTTTCTTCATAAAAAGTCTCTTTTGTATAGACTTTATAATTTCCTATTCCTTTTTGGAGCAGAGCCACGCTTACTTTATCAGTTAACAGCTGAAGTAAATCTCTGTCCCCTGTTACGATCGTAATGTCAGCTTCATTCGCAAACAAAGCGGCAAGAGTTCCGATACAATCATCCGCTTCATACCCAGCAAAACCGATATTCATGATACCAAGTTCAGCGGCCGCTTCCTTTGCCAAATCAAACTGCGGGATCAGCTCCACAGGCGGTGCACTGCGGTTCGCCTTATAATCTTGGAACAGGTCATTTCGGTACGTTTTGCTTCCCATGTCCCAGCAGCAGACGACGTGTGTCGGCTGGAACGTTTCAACAGCTGTGATCAAATGCTTTAAAAATCCGTTGACGCCGTTCGTCGGCACCCCGCTGTCATTTATCATAAAGTTGCGATGCACGGCCGTGGCAAAAAACGCCCGGAATAAAAGAGCCATGCCGTCAACTAGCAATAGTTTATTATTATTCATAAGATATACTCCCTTTTCTTTCATTCTTTCTATTTTACCATAAAGCGGCGCAAAAATAAAAAACAGCATCTCTTCAGTTAGAGATACTGTTTTAATATCATCAGTCGTTGTGTCTTTTGTTGCTGGCGATCAGCTTTTCAGCTTCGCGTCCTGCGTAAGAGTCAAAATGGGTTTGAAATCCGTTTTTCTTTTTGGCATTGTTATTCGCCTGTGCATTTCTGTTTCCCAGTTTTGTTCTGCCCAACATGAATCCCCCCTTACGTCGGATACATATAGTATATGCTTCCGGCAGGAGATTCACTCGCGACAGGATCATCCAGCTTACATACGGCTTACGTATTCTCTGACCATTTCTTTTGATACAAGGCGTCTTGTAGGGACGATGCCTTTTTTGGCGAGCTGATTGATCTGCTCGGTAATTTCATTAATTGCATCTGTAGTAAAAGGCTCATCGTTTTTGCATTTTGAAACCGCTTCTTCAATGGCCATTTCACGCATGTTTTCAAGACGCATAAATGCTTTGATATGCTTGTGCTGTTTTGATGAATGTGCTGAAATTGCTTTATGTACCTCTGACATGAATCGTTCATCTCGCTTTTTTCTATTTAGTCTATCATGACTTGAAATACAAGCCAACTGAATTTTACATTTTTATTGTATGGTCTGACCTTTGCCAGGCGATACATGCTTGGTATGCCTTTTCAATCTCTTTCGCATGTTCCCCTTCCCCATATCCACCTAAATACGTGTCTTTTTGATCCTTTATTTGTTCCATTGCTTTTTCAGCCATATCCTCCTGTAAACGACTGAGATGATCTGTGTAATGAGAGATAAGGCTTTCTTCTTCGTTTTTCACCCAATCCTCTGTGATTTTCGTGAGTTTCATCCGAACAGCTTCGATGAAGGCCGCTTTTCCTTTCTGTTCAAAAAACTGCTTCGGTGATTTGATCTCTTTTTGTTCCTGCTCAAAGGCACGTTCGTCTAATTCAGGTTCGACTTCCTTAAGCTGTATGCCGTTCGAACGCTGATCACCCGCATAAATGGAAAAATAACCATCCTCGTTTAATGTTTTTTGAAAGCTTTCCAGCCACTCTTCGGCAATATGCCGCTCGATGAAACCGCTCATGCGTACATCAAGCGTTTTGATTTCCTGAACATATTCAAACTGATATTCATGTAAGGCGGTTGTCATCGCCTTGCCGACGTTCTTTTTCCAATCTCCGTTCTGAAGCCCGGGATGAAATGCCGATTTTAATAAATCATTTGCAAAAAAGGATAATCGCTGTGTAATGTGATAAAGCTGCTCTTTTGTGTCTTTTTTTACTTTCTCAATAATGGTTTCTGAGTTCCGCCGTTTCTCGATCTCGGCTGCAGTCCGCTCAAATGACAGCATAAGGCGCTGTTTCTGTGCTTCCTTTTCCTCCCTGGACTGATGCTGGGATTGGTGAAGCTGGAAAACAGTTTCGCATAGTTTGTCTGCTTCCGAACTGAGCTGTGCAGCTGATGCTTTTTTTACATCCACTTCAATAAATCGGTCTAAGTGTTTTCTTACTTTCGGGAACTGGTTATAAAATGATTCCGGTTTGCCGAGCAGTTCCTCTTTACTTGATACAGTAAAGAGCTGCGGTTCATGAATCCCCTCTTTTACAAGCTCTGCGCTGACATAATCGGTCACTGTTTCGAGCTCTGTTTTATCTTTCGCAAGGTCTGCCGCATTAATGACGAAAAACATTTTATCCATACTGAGCGATTCTTTTACCAGCCCGAGCTTTCGCAAAAATGAACGGTCTCCTTTCGAGAAGGAATGCTGATAATAGGTCATATAAAAAAACGCATCGGCATCTTTAATATATTGGAACGCCAGCTCTGTATGCCGTTTATTCATGCTGCTCGCGCCGGGCGTATCAACGATCGTAATCCCTTTTTCAGTCAGCGGACATGTATAATAGACTGTTACCTCTTTCACAGCGCAGGCCGTTGTCTCCTCTGCCACATAGGGTTTTAATTCAGACAGCGGAATTGTTAATTTTTTTTGTTCCTGTATATATTGCTGAACCTTTTCGTATGCAAGCAGGAAATTGCTGATCAATTTGATATGTTCTTCCGGCAGCCGGCTTTTTTTGACTGCCTTTTCCCATTTCTCTGTGAAAGAACGGCCTGCTGGTTCTTCTTTTATTCCGGTGAGCTGTAAAATTTCAGCCGTTATGTCATCTTCCGTCTTAAACACCACATCCGCCGTCTTGTTTATATTTCCATTGGTTGGTTTTGTAATTTTGTTAATTGTCGCTGTGGTTGGCGTTGGTGAGGATGGCAGCACCCTTTCGCCGACAAGCGCATTGGCAAATGATGATTTCCCCGAGCTGAAGCCTCCAAAAAGCGCAAGTGTAAATTTCCGTTCTTCAAGCCTTTTAATTCTTTCCCGAAAGGCTGAAGTTTGCTTTGATAACATGCTGTATTCGCCTAAAAGGTCAGACAAGATGTGAAAGCGTTTGATTTGGTCTTGAAGCGGCAGCTCTTGCTCCATTTTGATTTCTGGTTTCTGCATCGACTGCTGCGTCTGCCGGTCTTGGCTTCGTTTCTGTTTTGGAGCCGCTACTATTTTTTTCTTCGTTTTAAACCAGTCGGTGTCTATGTGCATCGGGTATGCGGACTTCTCTTCCCAAATGGCCCACATGCAATCAGCTTTCTCGCGGGCATTATTCTCTAAACGGGCCTGTTCTTGGAGGTGGGAGAGTTTTTCTGATTCCTGGATGAGACTGCCATTGATGGTTTGCAAGTCTTTGGAAACACGCTCTTTCACCATCGCGGTAAGCGCCTTTATGATGTCTGCCGCTTTTCTTTTCGCCTCTTTGCGGATGAGCTCTGCCAAGTCTTTTGTATATTGCAATACATATTCAGAGGAAAGAGCTGCACCTTGCTTGACCGCGCGCTCAATGATGTCAATTTCAAGCGGGGTGCGATAGGCCTGAATCAGCTGTTCACTTTCAGCTGTATGAACATCAAATGACTTGGCGAGTTTATGGAACGTGTCTATTATGTGCCAATCCGCTTCGGCCTCTGTTCGTTTTTTCACATCAGAGAAAAAAGCATTCCTTCTTCTATCTCTTTCCTGTGCAGTTTTTCCTTTAGAAAAGAAAAAACCGGTTTTAAAAGAAGGCTCTCGCGATTCTAGGAATGCAGCTGCCAACTCACGCATGTCAAAGGGGGTCAGATTGGCGTTTTTTAAAATGCGATTGACTTCTTCCTGCATCCTGTTTTCTGCCTCAGTCGCTTGTTTTGCCGCCTCATCCAATTGATCACGCAGCGATTGGACCAGATCAGTTTGTGTATCAAGCTGTTCAGCAAAGGTTGGACCGTCTGTTTCGTCTTTCAAAAGGATTTCCGTATGTTCCTTCAGCAGATTACGGACTTTTTGTTCTGTTAAAGCCTGCAAATTGCTTTTTGTTTGCTGTTCTATTCTTCTTAATTCTTCTCTCAGGACCCCAATCTGATTGAACGGGTGGTTCAGTTCTGTCACTGACGTAAAATAAAGTGATTCCTTTGAAATGCCTTCATTGCAAAGCATCTCCTCTACCTGTGCTTTATAGTCTCCGAAGTGTGTCTCCGCCTCATCGTGGCGGTCAATTTGATTGACGATAAAATAAACATTCTGAATGCTTTCTTTTATCGACCTGAGAAACTTTACATTTTCCTCAGAGTGCACGTGATTATAGTGAACGACGTAAAACAACGCATCCGCCTGATGAAGAATAGACGCCGCTGATAGAAAATGGGCATCATCTGTTGAATCAATCCCAGGGGTATCAATATACGCAACCCCAGAATCGATCTCAGTATACCGGTCAAAAATTTCAACGCTTTCAATCTGCTCCCCATCTTTGCAATATTGCTGCACCTTGTCTTTCTGGTAAGCCCCCTCCAGCTCAGCACACGCTCCGTCTGTTGTATGAAGCCGAACACGCTTTTCCCCGTTTCTGATCACAACAAGGTTAGCGCTTGTCGGGATCGGGCTTGTCGGCAAAATATTCTCCATTAACAGGCAGTTCAGCAGTGACGATTTGCCCGCTGAATAATGCCCGGTAAACGCAATATAAACCTCTCCATCTACCGCTTTTTTCATGACTGCAGCCAGTTTAGCAGCTCTTTCTTCATCTTGATTCTCGATGAATTGCTTATAAAGTTCCCCTGTTTTGTGCAAAAGCTCTTTTCTGTTATGTTCTGTCATAAATCTGAACCCCTTTGTGCCGTTTCAATTGTGAATCTTTTTCGAAAGATCTGAATACATTCCTCTTTCATTTTACACAAGAATGAGCCAAATTTCTTTAAGAGAATAGAAAAAAGCTGCCATTACGGCAGCTTCTATAAAAGAAAATCTGCAACTTTGACAAGTTCCAGATTCATTTTAAACAGATTTATTAGAGATTCCTTTTAATACAAAACCAATTAATATACTATATGTACAAACCGCCCCAAGCAAAAACAGCATTGTCATTTGCTTCACCATCCTGATTGAGAATCTTTTTCAAATTCATTTTAACATGGATGAGAATGATTTTCAATCTCTATTTTATACTGTATTCCTCTAATGCTTTGTCTTCTGTACGTATCCTGACGGTTAACAACACGGCGTTGACAATGGAAAACAGACACATGGTGACGTACGCTTGGTACAGCAGCGGAATCAATAAGATTTCTAATATAACAACGGTATAGTTTGGATGCTTCATCCATTTATAAGGGCCTTTTTTTACAAGCTCCGCACCTGGAACGACAAGGATTTTCGTATTCCAATATGCTCCTAAGGAACAAAGTGCCCAATACCGTACTGCCTGCACGCTTAAAATAGCCGCAGCGATACAGATCCACCAGCTTGACGGCTGTTTGTTCATCAGCAGCACTTCCGCAATTAAAGACAGGAAAAAAAGGATATGCATGATGATGATATACGGATAGTGGCTCTCGCCGAATTCGATCGCCCCTTGTTTCTTTACCTTTTGTTCGTTTTGTCTGGCTACTGCCATTTCAGCTGCTCGTTGAGCAATGAGAATGGCGATTAACAACCAAAACATGAATCAAGCCCCCTTTTCCCAGCTGAATAACAGCAGCTCTGATGAAAATCCCGGCCCTAGTGCGCCAATCAGTCCCCGTTCTGCTTCTTTTTTATGTCCGTTCAGCAGATGCTCTTTGATCACATACAATATTGTGGCTGAAGACATATTTCCGTGCATTTGCAATATGCTTTGTGCAGATAAAAGCTTTTCTGATGACAGCTCAAGACTTTTGATGTATGCATCGATCACTTTCTTTCCGCCTGGATGTGCCAAAAAAACACTGATATCTCTGAATGACAGCTGATGTTTGTCTAAAAAAACCTGTACATTCGTTTTGAGCCATTTTTCCACCAAAGTCGGAATATCTCTTGAGAAAATGACTTTGAATCCTTGATCAGTAAAGTCCCAGCCCATAACATCTTCTGATTGTTTCATCAACACAGATTGAGAATCTGTTATCTTCGGTACAAGCTTCAGTTTTGATGTCCTGCGGTCCGCCTTCTCTCCGCATAATAATGCTGCGGCAATGCCGTCGCCAAAAAGCGAAGTGCCGATAAGATTGCTTTTCGTTTTATCTTCCGGCTGGAATGTCAGGCTGCACAGCTCAGCAGCAATGACGAGCACGAAAGCCTCAGGATACGCTTTGCAGTATTCGGCTGCGCGCGCTAGTCCGCTGGCTCCTCCTGCACAGCCGAGACCCCAAAGCGGAATCCGCTTCGTATTTGGAGAAAACGGGAGTTCATTCATGAGCCGCGCATCGATGCTCGGTGTGGAAAGGCCCGTGCTGGAGACGAAAAAAACAGCATCCACTTTCTCATAAGGGATGGCTTCTTGAAAAAACTCAGGATGAGAGAGGCACTCGCGAACAGCCTCACTACTGTGCTTAAGTGCTTCTTCTATGTATATTTGATTTTTTTCTTCGAAGCTGTGACCCTCTTTATACCATTCAATCGGCTTGACAAATTGTCTTGAGTGGATTTGCCCATTTTTAAATGAGGTTAACAGCCGGTCAATATCTTTAAAGGAATGCTGAAACATATAGCGGGCGAACTCAGTCGCTCTCTCTTGGTTTACATCGTACGCAGGAAGACTTGTTCCGATGGATAAAATAAACGCCATGCGATCACCTCTTTGCATACATTGTGCCGCAATGATCTTTTTTATATGCAAAAAACTCCGCCGCGGCGGAGTTTAGACTGCTGTTTTTTGCTCAGTGATGTCAGCTTTTTGTTCTGTTTTTTTGGCTTTAGAAAATACGTTATATATAATATTTAAGACTACTGCAGTGAAGCTGCCTGCGACAATGCCGTTTGTTGTAAGAAGCGTTAAGGCACTCGGAAGCTGCTTAAAAATATCCGGCACAACTGTTACACCGAGACCCAGACCGACTGAGCAGGCAACAATCAGCAGGTTTTCCTGTTTTGCAAAATCAATGCGGCTGAGCATTTTGATTCCGTAAGCGATCACCATTCCAAACATCGCCACCATCGCACCTCCTAAAACAGCAGATGGAATAATGGTCGTGAAAGCAGCAATCTTCGGAAACAGCCCAAACGCCATTAAGATTACACCCGTGACAACAATTACGGCATTTTTCTTGATTCCTGTGAGCTGTACAAGCCCGACATTTTGAGAGAATGCCGTGTAAGGAAAAGCGTTAAAAATACCGCCCAGCAGCACAGCCAGCCCTTCAGCGCGATAGCCTTTTGACAAATCTTTCTCTGTCAGACGGCGGTTCGTCAGGTCACCTAAGGCAAAGTAAACACCAGTTGATTCTACAAGGCTGACAATCGCAACGATGGACATCGTAATAATAGGCGCTGCGTGAAAAGACGGCGCTCCGAAGTAAAATGGCTGAATCATTTGAACAACTGCCGCGTCCGAAACGTTTTCAAATTGGACTTTTCCCATAAAATAAGCGATGAAAGTCCCAATTAAAATACCGATCAAAATCGAGATGGATTTGATAAAGCCTTTCGTAAAACGGTATAGAAGCACAATGATACTCAAAACGATAAAGGCGAGAGCAAGATTGGAAAGGTCTCCGAAATCTACACTTCCTTCACCGCCGGCCATGTTATTCATGGCTACCGGCATAAGTGTAATACCGATTATCGTAACAACTGATCCTGTCACCACCGGCGGAAAAAGTGATACGAGCTTTCCAAAGAAAAATGAAATCAGAATGACGAGAATACCTGAAGCGATAATGCTTCCGTAAACCGCTGAAACCCCGTATTCAGATCCAATCGCAATCATCGGCGATACAGCTGTAAATGTACAGCCAAGCACTACCGGAAGCCCGATCCCGAAAAATCGGTTGCTCCACACTTGCAGAAGTGTAGCCACACCGCACATAAAAATATCAATCGATACTAAGTAGGTCAGCTGTTCGACAGTCAGGCCCATTGCTTTTCCAACTATGAGAGGAACGACAATGGCACCAGCATACATGGCGAGCACATGCTGTATCCCTAAAGACAGCGTTTTGCTAAATCCATTTTTCATGAATGAACCTCCTGTACGAAGGACACTTTTCCTTCTTCCAATGATTGAATTCTTGCCAAAGATTCCACTCGGTAGCCTAAGTTCACAAGTTCATCTCTTCCCGGCTGAAATGACTTTTCAATGACAATGCCAAGTCCCGCAATAGAAGCTCCTGCCTGCTTCACAATCGACACGAGCCCGTGCGCTGCTTGCCCATTTGCCAAAAAATCATCGATAATCAGCACATGATCCTGATCCGACAGGTGGGTTCCTGAGACTGCGATTTGGCTTTCTGTTTGCTTTGTAAAGGAATAAACAGACGCTGTCAGCAAGTTGTCGGTGAGTGTTAATGATTTATGTTTTCTCGCGAAGACAACCGGCACACCAAGCTTCAAGCCTGTCATTACAGCGGGAGCGATTCCGGATGATTCGATTGTCACAATTTTAGTAATACCGTCTTTAGCAAATCTGTCGGCAAATTCGTCACCGATTTTCTGCATAAGCAGCGGATCAATTTGGTGATTCAAAAAAGAATCCACTTTCAATACCTGATCAGATAATACGACGCCTTCTTCCTCTATTTTCCTTTTCAGTGCTTCCATCCTGCTTACCTCCGTTATGAGAATAAAAAAAGCATTGCCCGCTCAAAAAAAGAGCAAGCAATGCTGATATAACAAAAAACCGTACACATGCGGTCTCATTGCTCACTCATAGTCGAACATTTACGGTGCCCGGTAGAAACTTGCGTGCCATATCCACGCGATTATATGAGTGTTCCTATGATATTGTAATAAATTATATCAAGATTCTAATCTCTTGCATAGACGAAAAATGAAAATTCCCGAACTTTATTTTCATTTTCTGAAATATCATTCGTCTTTCGAGGAATTCCGATCATAAAAGAGCCTGACGGCCGTGCCGCCAGGCTTTTGATTACGACAGATAAAGATTTGAATATTTGTTTGACAAATATTCAATTAAATAGCGTACATTCAGCTCTTCTCCTGTTGCATCTTTAATAATGTCTAACGGCTTTTTCCGTTTTCCGTGAATGTGCACCTTTTCCGTCAGCCATTGCTTTATCGGATGAAATTCCCCTCTTTCCAAAAGAGTGTCAAATTCAGGAATATCCTCAAGCATTTTTTGTTTCAGCTGAGCCGCATACATGTAACCGAGCGCATAGGATGGGAAATAGCCGAAATCTCCTCCTGCCCAATGGACGTCCTGTAAAATTCCCTCTGCGTCCGTCTGCGGTGTAATCCCTAAATAATCCTGGTATTTTTGATTCCAAAGCGACGGCAGTTCTTCCACTGACACTTCATTGCTAAAAATCGCCTTTTCAATTTCATATCGGATGATAATATGAAGAGGATACGTTAATTCATCCGCTTCAACCCTGATAAATGAAGGTTTTGATTCATTGATTGCCCGGACAAAATCATCCAGAGAGATGCCCTTGAACTGTTCAGGTGATGCTTCTTGAATCTTCTTATAGTACGGTGTCCAAAAATGCTTGTTGCGGCCGATAAAATTCTCGTAAAATAATGATTGAGATTCATGGATTCCCATTGATGCACCGTCTGATAAGTTCGTGCCGCTCAGTGCTTCGTCAATATTTTGCTCGTATACCGCGTGGCCACACTCATGAATGGTGCCAAAGATCGCCGTACGAAAATCTTTTTCGTCGTATCTCGTCGTGACGCGAACGTCTCCGCGGTTCATCGTGGTCGCAAACGGATGAACAGTTTCATCAAGCCGTCCACCATCAAAATCGTAGCCAAGCTCCTGTAAAAAATACAAGCTGAGCTCTTTTTGCTTTTCTTTAGGGAACGCTTTTGTGATAAAGCTTGTATCTGGTTTATTTCCGGAAGCTGTCACCTGTTTAACTAGAGGAATAATCGCTTCCTTAAGCTCGGAAAACAGCTGATCAAGCACCTTTACCGTGACACCCGGCTCAAACAAATCAAGCAATGCATCATAAGGATGTTCTTGATAACCCCAATACGTAATAAAACGTTTATTGCATTCAATCAGCTGCTCTAAATAAGGGGAAAACAAGCTGAAATCAGATTTTCCTTTCGCTTCTTCCCAAGCAGTTTCTGCCTTTGAACACAGAATCACGTATTCCTTGTATTCAGCCTCAGGGATTTTTTTATTCTCTTCATACTCTTTTTTCGCCAGCTCTACTGCCTTTTTCGTATCTTCAGACAAGTCATCAAATCGTTCATACAGGGCATCGATTAGCTCCTTCATCCGATCTGATGTCTGGATATTGAATATATCTGTTGAAAGCTGGCCGATGCTTTCGGCACGGTCCTCTGAGCCGTTTTTTGGCGCGCCTGTTCTGGAGTCCCAGTGCATTAACGCAACTGCTTCGCTGAAATGTGAGATTCTTTTTAAAAGATCAAAAAATTCCTTTTCATATGTATGTATCTCCATATCCATTCCCTCCCTATTCTAGCCGTTCCATTACAGGCTAATGGAAGGGGGTATGAAAGTCAACTTGTTTGTATAAGAGGCTGCCGGCATTTTTGGCGGCAGCCTTCTTTGTTCAGTTGATTGTCATTTGATTTTTTGGCGGCGGTGTTTTCCGTTTTTTCTCATTGATTTTTTTATCCACCCATACTGTTGCCAGCGGGGTTAACAGCGAGGTGACGATAACGCTTGTCGCTATGATTGCGGTTGCTGATTCGGCAACTGGCGCAAACGAAGCATTCGCTTCCGCTAATGCGTATGGCACGGCTACAGCCGCCCCCGCCGTAGAAGAAGCCGCCACTCCCGCGACACCATCTCCCCGCGCGACAAAACGATCAAGCAAAAACAAGGAGCTTCCCGATAAAATGACGACAGAAACACCGATAAAAATGCCGAGAAGCCCTGATTGGATCAGCATTCCAAAATTCAAGGTGTTTCCGAGGGAAAAGGCAAAAAACGGGATGATCGCCGGCACAACCTTGCTGAATAAGTCTCTGAGGTCATGATCAAGATTTCCAAGTATACACCCGAGTAAAAACGGGATGACTGTCGCTGCCAGCGTTTCCCACGGAAATGCGGCAAGTCCCGTCACACCAAACGTCACCATGGTCATAAAAGGCCCTGATTCTGTACTAATAAACGCGAAAGCGCCAGCATCCTCTTTTCTTCCCATATGGTTCATGAGCGCCAAATACAGGCCGCCGTTCGTTTCATTCATCACAGCGACAATTGCTAAAACAGAAAGACCTGCAAAGAAGCCGGATTGTATGCCTTCATCAGGTATAAATTGCGCTGCGATCACGCCAAGCAGCGCCGCAAATCCGACCTTCCCCAATAATAATGTGATTCCTTTCCTTGCGATATAGCCTGAAGAACGAAAATCAATCGTCGCTCCTACGCAAAAAATAAAAACACCCAGTATCGGCAGCGTTCCGGTAATCAAAGCACCCGTAAACCCTCCAAAGAACTCCGCTGTTCCAGGCGCAAACGTATTGAGCGCTGCTCCCAGAAACAGCGGAATAATCATCATTCCGCCAGGTACCCGTTCAATTGTCGCTTTGATTTTCATATGTGGATTCTCCCATCCTCCGGTTATGAAAAAACAATCTCACTTACACTTGGAAAACAGCCTGCAAATCATCTTTTGAACAGCTGCCCAGCTGGCTTCCGACACCGACGGCGCCAGCTCCGGCTTTGAGCCAATTCGGCACTTCAGACGGATGTATCCCGCCTGTCGGAATAAAGGTCACCTGCGGGAAAGGGCCCGCTAAATTTTTCATAAATGGGATGCCAAACACACCGCTTGGGAATAGCTTCAATGTAGTAAAACCACATGTCAGCGCTTGCATGATTTCGCTCGGAGTCAATACGCCAGGGATATAATGTGTCTTTAAAAAAGAAAGGTGTTCAGCAAGGTCAGCTGAAAAACCCGGACTGACAATAAACTGCGCGCCAGCCTCGGCAGCTTCTCCCGCTTGCTGTGCAGTGATGACCGTGCCCGCGCCGATTAAGATATCTTCTCTATTACGGAAGGAATCGATAATATCTGAAGCCCCAGGCGTCGTATAAGTCACTTCAACCGCACGAATCCCTTTATCTAGTAAACTCTCAATCTGCTGACTAGCCTCCTGTTTATCATTTGAGCGGATGACTGCAATCAGCCTTGCTTCTTTCAGACGGTTTTCAACGATTTTAGACTCCATATTAATAATCCCCTTTCTTTTGGTAAACCGTTCTTTGAGCAGATAAATACGCGGCTAATTTCTCCCTGGTCGGCAGGCCGTCCATATCCCCCGGTGCCTGCACTTGCAAAGCGCCAATCGCATTTCCCCTTTGCACCGCATCCTTGTACGACAAACCGTCGAGGATACCACTGATCACACCGACTGCAAATCCGTCTCCGGCACCGACTGTATCAACCACCCGGTCGACCCGGAAGCCTTCTGCAAATCCTTCACTTGTCTTCGTTTTAAAGTAAGCGCCTTCTTTTCCGAGTTTAATAGCGACAAAGCTTACACCTTTTTTCAGATAATAGTCTGCAATGCCTTCAGGTGTTTTTTCTCCGGTCAATAGCTCTCCCTCTGCGATCCCCGGGAAAAACCAGTCTGCAAGCCCAGCCAAATCATTGATTGTGTATACCATTGTTGCTTGATCAGGCCAAAGTGAAGCTCTCAAATTGGGGTCGAGTGAAATCGTCTTCCCGGCGTTTCTCATGTCGTTCATAACATGATACGTGAAGTCTTTCATATCGGCTGATAAGGCAGGCGGAATACCTGTTACATGCAAATGGCCTGCGGATTGAAAATAATCTCTCGGATATTCAGCAGAAGTTAATGTGCTTGCAGCTGAGTTTTTCCTGTAATAGGTAACTTGCGGATCGCCTTCTTTCACTTTTGACTTCAGCAGCAGACCAGTGGGATTTCCGTCCTGCGAGCGGATCACGCGGGACACATCCACTCCCTCTTTTTTAAGCTCCTGTAAAATAAATGTTCCGAGCTGATCATTGCCTACCTTGCTCATCCAGCCCATCTGAAATCCGAGTCTGGCCAGACCGCAAGCGACATTGCTTTCCGCTCCGGCCAGCCCTTTAGAAAAAGTGGATACTTCATGAAGGCCTCCGTACTCATTTGCGTAAAACATGGCCATCGATTCCCCGAATGTCACCGCATCAAGCTTCATCTCTTCCCAACCTCCTCTTAGTTGAGGGCACCTAGGATTAAAGTGACTGTCTCATGATGACTTCTGCCTCTAATTCAATGGTTTGAGGCGCTCCCTTGTCACCTTCAATCCTTTTTAATACACGTTCCATCGCCGTCCTGCCCATATCATGTGACGGCTGGGCGATCGTTGTAATGCCCGGACCAATCAGTTTATACCATTCCGTATCATCGAACCCAGCAATCCCTATATCTTGAGGGATGCGCAGGCCAAGCTCATCCATACAGCTGATGATTTTCAGCATAATTAAGCCGTTCAAAGCCAGAATCGCTTTTTTTTGCTCCTGCATCTCCTTGTGAAAAGAACGAAGCGCCACCTTAAGCTTCTCCTTGTTTTTCACGTCAATTTCATACATTCTTACAAGCCCGTTCGCATTTTGGGCCGAAGCCATTTCCTGATACACAGCTGCTCTTTCTGCACGAGGGCTGATTGATGAAATCGGTTCGGTAAACAGCGCGACATCAGTGTACCCTTTGCTGTAAATCTTCTGAAGAATCTCTTTTGTGATCCTTCTGTTGTCAGTTGTTACCGTATCCAGTTTCAGATCCGGAAGTTTCCGGTCAATTAATATCGTTGGAATTTGCTGTTCGGCAAAGGCGTGCAGCACATCCTTGTTTTCTCCGGTTGCGTTTAAAATCAGCCCTTCAACCGAATGGGCTTCAAGCTTTAAGAGCATTTCCCGCTCTTTTTCAGGACTGTTATCTGTGTTGCACACCATAATGCTGTAGCCATATTGATCACAAACCTCTTCGACTCCCCTGAAAGCCGCGACCGAAAAAGGATTTGTAATGTCAGCTACAACAAATCCGATTAATTTGCTTTTTTTTATTTTCAAACCTTGTGCCATTTTACTTGGTCGATAATTCAATTCTGCAATTGCCTTTTTAATGTTTTTCACTTTTTCAGGAGAAATCGCATCAATTTTTCCGTTGATATAGCGGGAAACTGTCGATTTCGAAACTCCTGCATATTCAGCTACGTCTTTGATGGTCGTATGGCCAGTTGTTTTCTTTTTCATTCAAGTGCTCCTGTATCTCATATATTTGAAACCGATTTCAAAACCGTTACAACAAAAGAATACCATATTTTTAAAATTTGGAAAGAGTTTTTTTAATAATGTGCTTATTCACAATTTTCCCGTTGACTCTTTTCACTATTTATCCTAAAATTTTCTTTGAAACCGTTACCAAAATATTTTCATTCAAGTGATGCCGAAATCCTAACCAAGGGGGAAATACAATGGAAAACCGTTATTCTGTACACCCTGAACAAGTAAAACGCTTTACAACTGAGGAGCTTCGCAGTCATTTCTTAATGGATACTTTATTTACGGAAAACAAACTTACGATGTTTTACTCACATGAAGACCGGGTTGTCATCGGCGGCGCCGCTCCTGGGCAAAGTGACCTGAAGCTTGATGCCGGGGATTTCCTTAAAACAGATTTCTTTTTAGAACGGCGTGAAATCGGGATTATTAATGTCGGCCAGCCTGGCGCTGTCAGGGTTGGTGATGATGAATATGTGCTTCAAACAAAGGATTTTCTCTATATCGGAATGGGCAATCGGGATGTAGCATTCACAAGCCTGAACGGAGAACAAGCTAAGTTTTACTTCGTCTCCGCTTGTGCCCATCAAAGCTATCCGACGCAAAAAGCCGCTCTTTCTGAACTGACACCGGACCGACTTGGCGATGATGCAGCTTCTAACGTCAGAAGCCTGTACAAAGTCATTCATCAAGATGGCATTAAAAGCTGTCAGCTTATGATGGGAATTACGATGTTAGATCAAAACAACAATTGGAATACTATGCCGGCACACGTCCATGACCGCCGGATGGAGGCTTATCTTTACCTTGATCTTGAGAAGGATTCGAAGGTGTTTCACTTCATGGGCCAGCCGGACGAAACCCGCCACCTAGTTGTCGGAAATGAGCAGGCTGTCCTTTCTCCTGCTTGGTCTATTCACTCTGGCGCAGGAACATCAAACTACAGCTTTGTGTGGGCAATGGCTGGAGAAAACTACACATTCACGGACATGGATGTCGTTCCGATGGATGGGCTG
The DNA here is from genome assembly GCF_055710085.1 of Bacillus sp. VA13. Taxonomy (NCBI): domain Bacteria; kingdom Bacillati; phylum Bacillota; class Bacilli; order Caryophanales; family Bacillaceae; genus Bacillus; species Bacillus sp. VA13. The sequence goes on from NZ_JBVQPP010000001.1 coordinate 780,674, forward strand.
AAATAAGATGAGTTATCTACATGACGCCTTTTCATTAGAAGGAAAAACAGCGCTGGTAACAGGACCGGGAACGGGAATCGGTCAAGGAATTGCCAAAGCGCTGGCCGGGGCCGGCGCTGATATTATCGGCACATCACATAAAAGCAGCCTGTCTGAAACACAGCAGCTTGTGGAACAAGAAGGCCGAACGTTTACGTCTTTTACATTGGACATGAGCAAGCCAGAAGCGATAAAGGATTCTGCAGCTGAGCTGTTCGAAAGCCGGCAGATCGACATTCTTGTCAATAATGCCGGCATTATTCACCGAGAAAAAGCGGAGCATTTTGCAGAAGAGAACTGGCAGCATGTACTGAATGTCAATCTAAACAGCTTGTTTATTCTGACACAGCTGGCAGGCAGCTACATGCTGAAAAGAGGTTATGGAAAGATTATTAATATCGCCTCTCTCCTATCTTTTCAAGGCGGTATCCTCGTTCCCGCTTACACAGCGAGCAAACACGCGGTTGCCGGTTTAACAAAATCATTTGCAAATGAGTGGGCGGCGTCCGGTGTTCAGGTCAACGCAATCGCCCCGGGCTATATTTCTACCGCGAATACACAGCCTATTCGGGATGATGAAAAGCGAAATGAGGACATTTTAAAAAGAATCCCTGCCGGCCGCTGGGGCAAAGCAGATGATATCGGGGGAACTGCAGTCTTTTTGGCATCACGTGCTTCAGATTATGTAAATGGGCATATTTTAGCAGTTGACGGCGGCTGGCTATCCCGCTGACACATTAAAAAAGCTGACGAACACGATCGTCAGCTTTTTCTATTACATCATATGCGGTTCAACGGGCAAGACCTTTTTGACTTCATCAATGATGCGTCCATTTTCTCCGCCAGCGTAAATGTGAATCGAGCCGCTGTCTTGATTCGAACGAATCAGGCGCCCGATGCCCTGCCGTACGCGTAATAACATATATGGCAGATCAACTTCTTCGAACGGATCTTTTTTCGCCCCGTTGCGTTTCGCTGTAAATACAGGATCATGAGGCGGGAATGGCAATGACCAAATGGTAACATTCTTCAATGCGTCACCAGGAATATCGAGTCCTTCCCATAAGTGAACCGAACAAAGTACTGTTTCCTCTTCCTCTTGGAATTTCTCCACTAAGCTGCTGATTTCCTCATCACCTTCAAAGAAAATCGGATACGGCAGCTCCCAAGCCGCCGACAGCTGCTTAAACTCGTTTAATTCTTCAAAAGAAGGGAAAAGCACCAGCGTTCTGCCTTTATAACGTTTGATTGTTTCAATCGTTTCAGCCGTTTTTTGTTCAGCAGCCATATCTGTTTTTGCATATAGATTAACGGTCATTTGCTCGTCATAATCATAAGGAGAATCAACGGTTAATGATAAATAATCGTGAATCCCGAGACTGTCGGCAATATAATCAAACGAACCGCCTTCTGACAGCGTGGCAGAAGAAAAGATATAAGGAATTTTCTTAGAAAACACTTTTTCGCCAAGCACTTCCGCTACCGTTCTTGGCATCACAACAAAGGTTGATTCAGCTTCCCTTTTCTCAAGCCAGCTGATCGCATCCTTTTGATATAGAGATAATGAATACGCCATTTGTTCAACATATTCCTCCACAACTGACAGCTCGTATTGATCAATCGTGTACATCTCAGACTCGAACACAAGAGCCTCACCGATTTTATCAAGCAAACGGCAAAGCTCGTCCGCCGCCTTTTTGACACGCTGGTCATTTTTTATTTCTAAACGGTGTGAACCGGCTACTTCTTTTGATTCTTCAGAAAGAACATAGAAAAATTCATCGTTTGCAGCAAGCGCATCTTCTATCAGTTCAGCAAACTCTTCTCTGATGTCATTTTGAAGCAAACGTTCTAAAAACAATTCAAGAGTAGACTGCTTCACTCTGTAGGTTAACGCTTTTTGTGCAGCAAACTCTAACAGATGTCCTTCATCAAATACAACAGCACTATGATCAGGCAAGAGCGGCAGCTGGCCCTCTCGTTTGCGCGATTCTTCCGTCCACACATGCTCCATATAAAAATCATGGGAACAAATGATCAAGTCCGTTGACTTGCGGTAATAATCTCTGGAAAGTGTCAAACCGCATCTATGTCTCATATCACAAGTCAGACAATCCTGAAACGAGTCGTAGCTTACTTCAGACCATTCTTCATTTGATAGATTTGCGTACTGCTTACGGTCGCCATACGGATAAAAGCGCTGCATCGCCTGTGATTCATGAACAAATGACGGTAATGATTCATAAAGATCCAGCCATTTATCATCATCAGATCGCTGCATCGTTTTTTCAAGCTTCTTCAAGCATAAATATTGCTCATGTGACTTCGACAGCCTTGTATCAATTTTCAGATCCAAATGCTCAGCCAGCTTTGAAATATCGCCCTCTTTTTTCACTAGCTGTTCGATTAATGTTTCATCAGCACAAGCGATAATGGCAGGTTTGCCGACATATCTTGCATAGCTGATCGCGAAAAGAAGATAAACCAGCGTTTTCCCCGTTCCCACTCCAGCTTCGGCAAACATGACTTTTTTCTCTTTAAACGCCCGCTCCAGCTGAAAAGCCATAAATACTTGCTCATCCCGAAGATCAAACCCTTTTTCGGGAAGGATATCGTAAAACACGTCACCAATCCAATTGTTCAATTCTTCATAAAAATTCTTTGTTTTCGTTAAAGAAAAAGGCAAACGTGATGTTGTCACCTAGTTCCAACCCCCAACTATTCGACATTCAGACCACCAATAATATCATTTCCTACTGATGAATACAATAAAAAAACTTGGCAATGCCAAGTTTTTTTACAACTTACTTTCGATTGATCACATGCGCCGATAAAAAAGGATGGTCTGTTGAATAAATATGTTCCACCGCTTTTTCTAAATCATTTAGTGCATGCGACATCACAGACGGAGACGAATCAGCCCCGTGCTCCTTCAGCTCGTTGGCTGTTGCGTCAAGCGCCCTTTGAATGAGATTAAAATGTTCGCTGTTCAGCATGAGATCACCTCTGATGGAAATAATCATCATTGTATGCGAACTTTTCATTTTATATACATGCTTTCCGCATGTTATCGCCGAAATATGCACAAACTACACTCGATATTCCGTACCCAGAATATCCGTCTTATCAACAATATTCTATCAGGGAGTGATGTTGACATGAGTTATAGAAATCGATTAGATCAGCATTCTGAACTGTTTCATCACAATTGGACGCGGCCTAAACGTTCTAAGTCTCAAGTAAACGGTCACACTGAAATGTCCCAAACCAACATTATATTGAGAAGCAACGCGAAAGCCCACCGTTGGTAACGATAGAATATGGCTGAAAGATGTGAGAACAAAGGCAAATTATGCCTTTGTTCTTTCTTAACCAGGAAATGTGAAATTCAGATTGAAAATAAAAAATCTTATTAATAACAGTAGATTTTTTAAGAAATGCATGATTCAGTAAATAAAAAACTTGTCAACTTTTAAATCAAAGTTGACAAGTCATATATCAAAATAATTTATTTTCTTTTTTCCACATAAAATATTTTAGATTGTACAGCATCTTTGAATTTACTTCCTTTGTATAACTCTACATTTACTTCCCAACGTTCTTTAGACGCAGGTTTTGCTAATTTACTAAAGTAAAATTTCTTAATAGGCGTTTTTTTAGAAAAAGAACCCTTTATAAAATAATTACCGAGACTCCACTCACCATCTCTAGTTGAGACGCCCATACGATAGTTTAGTGTACCGCATTTACCATTTGTCTCAGCATAGGTATCTATTGAACTTGCTCTTTTGGTATATGTAGAAGCATCAGTATATACCCTAACTTTACAACCTTTAACCCCATTTACAGTTTGCCATGAACTAGTTGCAGCTTCTGCTGTAGAACTAAAAGCAAAAAATGTACTTATTATAAGTAGAGTAGTAATCAATAAAGTGCTTTTCTTTAACAAAAATATCACAAATTCCAACTCCTTCTTTTTTATACAAAATTTATTTTATAATAACTATATATAGAAATCAATCCTATTTGACTATTGATTTTCTTAATTTTTCCTTAAAACAGTAGATAGATGCCTAATCTCCCCAAACAAAAAAGCCAGATATGGAAGACTTGAATATCCATTATCTGGCTAAAAATTAATCAAACTATTTTCAATTGTAAAATTTCTTTTTCTTTGACCAGTATTGATAATAATCCGTTTTAATAAATCCGTTAAAGAGCTTTCGTTTCTTCGTCGCTTTTCTGCCGTATGCTTCCTCAAAATTCTCATTTGATGTCAGCATATACACAGACCAGGTATCAAGCGGTTCGAACGCCTGTCCCATTTCTTTGTACATGTGCTCAACGGCTTTTTTCTCGCCGAGACGTTCTCCGTAAGGCGGATTGCCGACAATTACGCCAAACTCCAGATTTGTCGTGAAGTCTTTGACCTGCATCTGCTTAAATTGGATTAAATCCCCCAAGCCTGCTTCCTCTGCATTCTCTTTTGCGATTTGAACCATACGGTGGTCTATGTCGCTTGCGAAAATCGTAAGCGGCTGGTCATAGTTCGCCTTTTCTTCGACTTCAAGCCGTGCTTTGTCCCACAGCTCTTTACCGATCCATTCCCAATCCTCTGAGACAAAATCGCGGTTAAATCCCGGGGCGATGTTTTGGCCGATTAACGCGGCTTCAATCGCAATCGTTCCGGAACCGCAGAAAGGATCGACAAATGGACGGTCCGGGGTCCAATTGGTTAATTGCACTAAAGCGGCAGCAAGTGTTTCTTTAATCGGCGCGCCGCCCTGGTCGACACGGTATCCTCGTTTATGGAGCCCTGTCCCTGACGAATCCAGCGTAATAACTGCTTGATCTTTCAATAAAGAAATTTCCACCTTATACTCGGCACCTGTTTCTTCAATCCAGTCATTGGCTTTGCCGGACTGCAGCTTGAGCTTTTCGACAATTGCTTTTTTGACGATCCGCTGACAGTCAGGAACGCTTGCAAGTGTTGATTTTACCGATTTCCCAATGACAGGGAATTTCCCGTTCTCAGGTATAAATGAGCGCCAGTTAATCGCTTTCGTTTTTTCAAACAGTTCATCAAATGTTTTCGCTTTAAAAGAAGCAACCTGAACCTTTATGCGGTCGGCTGTTCTAAGCCAAAGGTTCGCACGGCAAATGGCAAGCGCATCACCTTCGAAAATAACTTTTCCGTTATCAACCTTGCATTCGTATCCTAAATCTCGTACTTCCTTTGCGACAACAGCTTCAATGCCCATCGGCGCCGTTGCAATTAGTGTATACTTCTTCATCGTATCACCCTGTCTTTTAAAACTTTTCTCTTTTCAAGATAAAAGCTCTCCTTATACGGGAGAGCTTGTTTTCATCATTTTAAATGTAAGTGATCTAACGTTCTGTAAGCCATGTTTTGTTCCGTCGTACTGCAAACGGCTCATCACCTCGTACTCGGGCGGCAATCATCTATCTACAGAAAGCTTTCTGTCCTTCTCTCCGTTGAATTCCGTCAAGAAGGTTCCCCTACCAAAATTTGGGTTTCTCGCTCGAGGGGTTTACCGCGTTCCACTCTCACCATTTCTAGTGAGACTTCGTCACTGTGGCACTTTCAAGGATACTCAGCCATATCCAAAGGACGTAGGCTTTTTTCCTGCCGTCAGCCTATCAAGGCTGCCCTAGCTTATGACTTCGCTAGGCACGAACACTACGGGCATCTCAGCACCGTGCGAGCATGGACTTTCCTCTACAGATTCAAGATCTGCAGCGATTACCCGAACGTTAAGAACATGAATTATTATATAACAACTGATTGCATTTTACAAGCGCCATTTTTTTCAAGCGCGATCAATCATAAAGCTTGCTGCCAAAAACGTGTTTTTCTAAGTTGGACAGCCGTTTTAAAATATCAAAATTCGTTGTGTTAGATTGCACAGGCTGTTTTTTGCTGGCTTCTTCAAGCTGTTTTTTCAGCTGCAGATTTTCCTGCTGCAGTTCTTCAATTTCTTGATGGAAGGTTTCATAATCCTTAATAATCATATCTAAAAATTTGTCAACGTCTTCTTGCTTGTAGCCTCTAACGCCTGTTTTAAATTCTTTTTCCAAAATTTCTTTCGCAGAAAGCTTTACTTTATCAGCAAGCATCTTTTTCACCTCGTATCGTGAATCATTACATATATTTTTTCAGAAATCTGTACGGTTGTCAAATTTCTCTTATTGCTATGAGTAGCTGTCTTCCTCTACTGTCACTCTCAAGTCATCCATTGTGATAAAGTAAATGGGATAGCCATCCTGTTCGCGTCTCTTTTCAGCCGTCTCAAGCATGTACCTTGGAGATCCTTCCCTCTCAGGATCATATAAAAGCATCAGCGCATCTGATTTTTCTATGAAGAACTGATTTTTTTGTTTAAATTGTAGCGGGCTTTCATACGGCCTGTGAGTCAGGCTTTCTTCATAGTCAGCCTGTGCCAGAACAGCTTCATAAAGCTCTTTATTAGGCTCTTTCCAGTTCTTTTCCTGATCGTAAAAAGGAGTAATCACAGCTACCTTTAAATCAGGGTATTCCTCCTGCAGATCATATGCAGCTTCAGCCGCCCACAGTTCCGCTCCAAGCTGGCCCGATATTAAAATCCATTCTAAGCCCTCATCTAAAAGTCCGATCAACCGGTTTTTGATCGCTTTTTTTATGTAATACAGTGCCTTATCATCCTGTTTAAAAATCCCGAGTTCAAATGGCTTGTATCCTGTTACTGCCAATACTTTCATTACTTCACCTGCTTTAAAAAATGGGGCTCCCATTGGGCCCCATTTTGATGTGCTGTTTGTTTACACCATCAAGCTGCACGTTTCCATACTAGTCGCAGCAAGGTTTTCCTGCTTGAAAATGCTGATGCGTTGCCGGATCAACATTTGAGAAAGTATGTGGAAAGTAGTGAACGTGCTGAAAATGCTGGTGATTTACGTTTGTTGTGTGCTGTGGGTGAATATGCGGCACGATAGTATTTGAAAACGTATGGTGTTCACAGCAATGAGTAGGATGGACAATCGGCGCCATCATGTGCGGTCTGCAGTGATGCATGTTTAAATCCCCTTTCCATAAACTTTATTACAATACTAAGTTATGAAAAATAAGGGGTACATGTTCTAATGCAAAGACCTATTTTAAAAGTGTACAATTAAACTGTCTTTAAAGTTTGAAAACACAAAAGCAATCAAAAATACCACAACAAAGAACAAGTAAAAAACACCCTTATACATACCAACTCTCCCTTTAAAAATAACTACCGTCATTTTACAGGATTCGCCGCTATTCTACAACAAAATCAATGTGAATTCAGCAAAAAAATTCATGGCGAAACAAGTCGTCTTTTGCGCTTTCCCGGGGAATATTTAAGAGGAATATTTCCTCTTCAGCCGGGCAATTCTTACTTGCAGTTTTTCTGATTCTTTTTCTGATAAGAATGCCGCATCACTAAGTAATTGTTCTGCTATATACAATGCTTTGCCAAACTCTTTTTTCTTATGCTCAAAATATTTCGCGAGCTCTATCACAGCAGTGTATCTGCACTTCTGATTTTGGGAGCGGGACAGCTTTTCCCAAAGCGGCACTGCTTCTTCCAACCGGTTTTGTTTTTTGTACAGGAGCGATAAATCCAGCCGTGCTCTGTCCTGATCCTCAAACGACTTTTCTTTAAGCCTTTCCAGCTGTTTGACCGCTTGATCCGTTTCTTTATGGGCCATAAACCATTTCGCCATGGCATAAGCTTCACTGTGCTCAATGTGCTCTTTTGGCGCATAAGATGCTGACAGAATTTTTTTAGACATATGAATGTACAATGAAATGAGCGATAGCACATCCATTTCATTATGATGCAGGACACCTTTTAGAAGATCAGGCTCTTGCGCCTTGATAAAATGAAAGTAAAGCATTGGCGCCAAGTAGCCCGGTGTGTCTTCTTGTCTGTGAATGCCGAGCTCCTCTTTTTCAACCGTGCCAAGTGATACGCGGTCCATTTTGTGTTTCCACAGGCGTCTTGCTCCATGCAGAAGGTCAAAGTGACCGAACTCCGGGAGCTTCGGAAGTCTGTCACGGATCAATGTGTGCCTTGTTTTCACCTGCGGCCAATCAAAGGCTTTTCCGTTGTAGGTTACAAGTGATGTAATGTCAACCTCGCTTAAAAAGCTTTGATACAAGGCGACTTCATTTCCCGGTTTGGGCAAAAGATGCTGTTTGACTGTCACTCGGTCTTCATATACTCTCGCATGGCCAAGCAAAAAAATGGTATTTCCGGCTCCGCCTCCAAGACCAGTTGTTTCTGTATCAAAGAAAAAGAGACTGTTTTTGTTATACCCTTTTGCTGACAAAGTATGCGACAGGCTGCTTTGATTCCACAGTGTAATCACTTCATCAAGCTCAGAAAAACGGTATAACCCATGGCGGTGAGAAAGCGGATATTCTACTTCTCTGATGAGGCAGTATTCATCTTCGAAGAAAAAAGGCTTCATGCCAAAAGCCTCCCACTCTTCTAAAAACGGGATTTCAGCAAAATTGTTTTCTCGTTGGCCTGCTTCTATTTTATGTTCTCCTTCGTCGAGCACCATATGCTTTTTCATTCGCTGGAGTTTCCCTTTTAATGACATATCTGACCTCCCTCCTTACGCCATTTGAACCAACAGCTGCAAAATTCTTTCCTTTGCTTTTATCCCTTCTATTTCGGTACCTATACAAGACGGACAGCCGTCATGACAAGGACATTGCTTAATGAGCTGTTTTGCCGCTTCATTAATGTCTGAAAAACGTTTGAAGACTTCCTCAGCCAAACCGATGCCGCCCGGATAATGATCGTACAAAAAGATCGTCGGTAATCCGGTATGGGCTGCTTTGATTTGAGAAATGACATGAACATCGTTTCGGTCACACATAATATACACAGGGACAATATGCTGCAGCACATTTGAGATGCCAAGAAGCAGCTGTTCCAGTGTCTTTTCCCCGATGTCTTCATCTGCTGTTTTGATTTCGAGCCAAGCTGCACTTGTATGCAGTTCTTCTTCCGGCAAATGAATAGGACCAGACCCGATATTTTCAAAAGTGGTCATTTTAATTTTTTTAAAAATGGTCGGCAGGGCATTGACAGTGACGTCACCATAGTGCAATGACGTACGGCTTTTTTCCTTCGTTTTATCAATTTCTAATACTTTTAGCTGAACTGCCAGGTTGGCATCCGTGTAATATTCGACATCGACTTTTCTGACATAAGCCTTTTTATGGTCCCAATCGAGCTTCTCTACTTGATATTGAACCCCTTCATGCAAATAAATCGCTTCATCATGCAAAAGCGTCATCGCGCTAAAACGATCCATTTCACCGATAATCCTTACATTTGCAATGTCCGATTGATCAACAATAACGACATTTTCCTGTGATGCGGAACGCAAACTGATATTTGATGCAGGAAATGATTCACTTGCCCAATGATACCGTTCGCCATTCCGGTGAAGAACGGCCTCTTCCTGAAGGTACTCAAGAATATCACTTACATCCATCGGCCCAAACTCTTCATCAGCTCTAAAAGGAAGCTCATAAGCCGCACACTTTAAGTGGTCTACTAAAATAATCAAATTCTCCGGGTTGATTCTTGCAGATTCCGGCGAACGGTTAAAGAAATATTCGGGATGCCGCACAATATATTGATCGATCGGCGTTGAATTGGCGACCATGATAATCAAAGACTCACCGTGTCTTCTGCCGGCTCGCCCCGCCTGCTGCCATGCACTTGCCACACTTCCAGGATACCCCGTCATCACACACACTTGCAGCTGGCCGATATCAACACCAAGCTCTAAGGCATTCGTACTGACCACTCCTAAAATTTCGCCTTCTCTCAGACCTCTTTCGATTTCTCTTCGCTCTTTCGGAAGATAGCCTCCTCGATAGCCTCTGATCGACTTTGTCCCAATCTCTTTTTTCACAAGCTCTTGAATATGGCTTAAAATAATCTCCACCCGGACTCTGCTTCTGGCAAAAACAATGGTCTGCACTTTGTTTTTCAGGAACTCTTTCGCCAGTTCATTCACTTCTGCTGTTGCGCTCTTTCTAATATTCAACGGTTTGTTCACAATTGGCGGATTATAAAACACGAAGTGCTTCCGTCCGCTCGGGGCACCGTTGTCATCGACCAGCCTCATCGGTTTGCCCGTCAGCTGCTCTCCCAATTCCTTCGGGTTAGCAATCGTTGCGGAAGTACAAATAAAAACCGGATCACTTCCATAAAACCGGCAGATCCGCTTCAGCCGCCGGATCACATTCGCCACATGGCTCCCGAAAACGCCGCGATACGTATGAAGCTCATCGATGACGATATACTTAAGGTTTTCAAACAAACTGACCCATTTCGTATGATGCGGAAGAATGGCAGAATGCAGCATATCGGGGTTTGTAATGACAATATGACCTGCTTTTCTCACCTTTTGTCTGATTGCCGGAGACGTATCCCCGTCATATGTAAAGCTTTTAATATCAATGCCCATTTCATCAATGATTTCATTTAGCTCGCTCTTTTGGTCTTGTGCCAGCGCTTTAGTCGGAAATAAATATAGCGCCCGGTTTGTTTCGTCTTGGGCGATGGACTGCAGGACTGGGAGATTATAGCATAACGTTTTTCCTGATGCGGTTGGCGTTACGGTAACGATGCTTTCTCCTTTTTGCACATATTGAAAAGCGGAAAATTGGTGGGTATATAGTTCATCAATGCCCCTTTTCGAAAGGGCTGCTTTTATTCTTTCATCTATACTTTCAGGCATCGGCCTTGTTCTTGCTTCACGAGGCTCAATTTCATGCCAATTCACAACGTTTTCATTTCCTTTTAACTCAGAAATGAGCTCAGTCAGTGATTTCTTTTTCATTCTTTACACCTCTTTGTCAAGTACAGTTTACCGAATATTTGTTTGCATGGCTAGGTGCAAATTTTATACAATCGAACAAAAAAAGCAAGGCATACGCCCTGCTTATTTCGCTTTTATTGTAAGGAGCTTTGTTTTACCTTTGTTAGCAGCCTTTTCGCCTGCCGGCACAATTGATCCTACAGCCTCACCATTCATAATAACGATGGGGATGACTGTACTGCTCGCTTTTTCTTTGATTAATTCCAAATCACACGTAATCAGCGGGTCACCGACCTTCACTTTGTCCCCTTCTTTGATGTGGGCAGTAAACCCTTCTCCGTTCATATTGACCGTTTCCAGCCCGACATGAATTAACAGTTCAATTCCTGAGCGAGTCCGAATGCCAACGGCGTGTTTGGTGTGGAAAATCTGAATCACTTCACCTTCAACAGGTGAAACGATTTCACCGTTTGACGGTTCCACCGCTATTCCTTCCCCCATCATTTTCTGTGAAAAAACAGGGTCCGGCACATCTGTCAGGTCCAATACCGTACCGTCTGCCGGAGAATAAATAACCTCTTCTGTCACTTTTTCCTGAGTTTTGCCCATTCCGAATAATTTTTTCAGCAATGTGTTTTCTCCCTTCTCATTCGCTTCAACCGTTATCCCTTCATTCACCACTATTTAACCACACTTTCAATTTTGCTTCAATTTATAACAACATCTGGCATAGGCGCATAATCTGGATAAAAAAGGCGGTGGCAGATTTGGAATTCAATGATGACAAAAAGAACGAACTGCAAAAGAAAGAAGAAATCATCACGGAGGCAATGGATCATCTGTTTCAATCCTCAGCATTCGGCAACCTATTAAACGGATTTCAAAACCTGATCAACTCGAGTGTAAAGGATGTACAGACGACCATACATGTCAGAGAAAGAGACACTGGGCTGTATGTCGATATTACAGTTCCAGCGACGTTTCGTGATGGCGAGATCGTCGTTGATATTAAATCAAGATATCTGCACGTAACTCTCCAAGAGAAACAGAAACAGCAAAATGAGGCCACTTTTACAAGCATGACGAGAACGGTTCAGCTGCCTTATGAAGTACACCAAGAAGATATGGAAACATCTTGGAACGAGCAGACAATGACACTTTTCTTTCCGAAAAATAAGCATGAATGAACGATTCATTCATGCTTCTATCATTTAAAAAAGCTGGTAAATCCCTTTATTAAAGATCCGACCTGATTCATTGCACTCATCACTTGACCTGTCGTATCCATCATTTTATTAAAATCAAACTGCCCATTGGCTTTTTTGAACTGCGATATAATACTTTGGAATTGTGAGGGCTGCTGCTGATTAGGCCTTGGGATTGGATAAGGGTTGGAAAATACAGGCGGCTGCATAGGCATAGACTGGTTCGGAACATACGGCTGATAATATTCCTGCTGCCCATAATGCTGCTGCGGGAAGTATTGCCCAGGTGAAACCTGCTGATAATATCCCTGCATTTGCTGTGGATAATAGTAGCCCATTTGCCGAGGATAGCTTTGAGAACTCCTGTTCATTGCGATTCCCCCTAAACTCTACATGTTTCTCTTCTATATATGTATGAATGAAAACTATTGTTTGTGTCACAGGTCCTGATTCGCGTTTGTCAAATTGTGTCGAAAGTTTAAATTTTTTAAAAACAGAAAAAAGTCGAATCATTATGGTACCATATTTTCAATACAGATGAGAGGGGATGCACCATAATGAACGTATCATACTTAAGCAAACGTTTTGCAGAAATGAAGAAATATGAAACAGACTGTATGAATAAACTGATGGACTTTGCCAAGTTCCTCTATATTCAAGGACATCTCAGCACAACTGAGTTTCGTAACAGTATGAAGGTTCTCGAAGCAAATGGAGCAGAAAGCCCGGCATATGAGTTGAATTAACGTCCGGCCCCCTATAACAAACTTAAAAGAAGACAGCCTTTACCGGCTGTCTTCTCTTGCAATTTCATCCTTTACTGCGTGCAATGTATAAAGGACTGACTCAGTGATGTCCTTGAATCGTTTTTTATGAATATGATGAACATATGATTGAAGGACCAATTCCAGAAAATTATCCTTTACGGTCTCGATTTGCTCTTTATGCACATATTTCGGACGGCGGGCTTTTATCAATTCAAGCGCCCCTTGCGCCCAGTGAGCCGCCAGATCATCATTCTCTTCAACTGCAGGCTTTATCGTCTCAAAAAAATCATAAGAAAGATCACTGTCTTTTCCTTCCTGATATCGATCAGCACCTTTTTCAGCAGCTTCAATCATTTGCTCGGTCATTTCCAGCAACGTTTGTGATTGCAATACCCTTCACCTCAATGCATATCGTACCAAATTTCACTCGCAAATTCAGCCGATACGGTATACCTTTTCAAACGCATACCTGTGTTGAGGCGATTGACAAAGCTCGTTTATACAAATATGAAGGTCCATGAGTTCTTCTTCCAGCACACTCAGGCGATCGTTTTCCGTTTCCCGCATCTCAGCCTCAAAGGCAATTACAGAATGATTCAGGCTTTGCTCAGCTCGGGTTAATTCATCTTCTATATCAGAAAGCATACGGAGAATATCTGTTTTGCTTACATAACCGGACATTCGTGTACCTCCCTTTCCTCGTCTCTCCCGGTTAACATTCTTTGCTCTTCAGGCTCTTTCCTTCCTCATGACAAAACTAGAAGCAAATCGCCAAACAAACAGGCATTCCACGAAAAGCTGAAGTTTTCGACAAAAAGACCCGCAAAAATTGTATGATCCTCTCCCTTAATGCAAACGATACTTGTGAGGAGGTGCCGTATGAAAACAAGACCGAAAAAAGCCGGCCAGCAAAAAAAGACGGAATCAAAAGCAATCGATTCTTTAGATAAAAAACTAGGCGGCCCGAACCGCCCTTCTACGTAAGAAGCAAGGAAATTCCTTGCTTCTTTATTTTTTCAGCCAATGCTCCACCGCAAAAAGCGCATGAAGCTGGCGTTTTTTATGTAAATACCAGTCTGTCAATTCAATCTGCTTCGGCAATTCCTCACGCCTAAAGAACGCTTTCTTGATCTTTCCATGAAACCAATCTGTCTTCTCTCCGTCTAATGAGTGGATTACCTCAGGATAGCATGTCCTTAACATAGGAGATGTTCTTTTTGTGATCCCGATCATTTTTTCCATATCAAAACGGGAGCCTGTGTGCGGCACTGTATGCAAAAAGTGATAAAAAGAGCAGAACAATTCCGGACTGAACAGCAATTGAGACAGCTGCTTTCCCAGCCTTACCCTTTCCTCTGTCTTTGAAAAGCGTTTCACTGAAATGCCGTAAAGAAACCCGTCTGAAGAAGGAAAAATAACCGTGTTAAAATGAAACCAATCACTTAAATAAAAAGGAATCGTGTCAAAAACATTCTTTTTAAACGAAGGATTTTGTATAATAGGTGTTTGGATAGTGTTTTGTTCATTTATAATGAGGGCATACATCAGCCGCTCCGTGTTTCGCTCATGCCAAAAACGGGCCCATTCTTCCGTCATAAATTGCGAGACCCCAAACACATGCAGGTGATGGAACAGCGGTTTCCCGATTTTTTTTGACCAGTGGTACAAAAGAAGCTGCGGATAGGCATCCGAAAAAATAAGCCAGTTCGCTCTTTCATAGGCTAAAAAGAACCACTTTTGCTGTCTCTCACGGAGTCCAAGCTGAAACAGACTGCCTTTTAAGTCAGTCATTGACCAGCCGGCATTGCGAGAAACGAAGGATGCCAAAAGCGACCATTTAATTTCCGGATGACGGTCATAAAACGCTTTATATGCGTTCGTTCTTGAAATGTTATCTGCGTTTTTTGATTTTGTCTGCCGCTCAATCCGGCACAGAAGCTTTCTGATGGTCTGTTGTTCTTGCACGTTCATTCACTTCCGTCATGAATAGTTTAATAAGGAGGATGAGAAAGTGATTCGTTATCCTAACGGAAAAACGTTCCAGCCGAAACATTCGGTTTCATCCCAAAACAGTCAGAAAAGGGCCCCGTCTTACAGTAATCGCGGGATGACCCTCGAAGATGACTTAAACGAAACGAATAAGTATTATCTGACAAACCAAATTGCCGTCATACACAAAAAGCCGACACCAGTTCAAATTGTAAATGTCCATTATCCAAAAAGAAGCGCCGCAGTGATTAAAGAAGCTTACTTTAAACAATCATCGACAACAGATTATAACGGGATTTACAAAGGGCGGTATATTGATTTTGAGGCGAAAGAAACGAAAAACAAGACCTCTTTCCCCCTGCAGAATTTCCATGACCATCAAATCGAGCATATGAAGCAGGTAAAGGCTCAAGACGGTATTTGTTTTGTTATTATATCCGCTTTCGACCAGGTTTATTTTTTGGAAGCCGATAAGCTGTTTTTTTTCTGGGACAGAAAAGAAAAAAACGGCAGAAAATCAATTCGAAAAGATGAGTTAGAGGAATCAGCATACCCGATTTCTCTTGGATACGCACCTAGAATTGATTATATTAGTATTATTGAACAGCTTTATTTTTCGCCATCTTCTAGTGCGAAAGGTTGATTAACGAAAGGTTGAGATGTTATGTCAGATCAATTTAACAGCCGTGAAGCTCGACGAAAAGCGAACAGCAAATCGAGTCCTTCACCGAAAAAAGGCAAGAAACGAAAAAAAGGCGGATTGTTTAAAAAGACCCTTTTTACTTTACTCATTTTGTTTGTTTTAGGCGTAGTCGGCGGTGCGGTAACATTTGCCGTCATGGTTTCAGATGCTCCATCATTGGATGAAAACAAATTAAAGACGCCTTATTCATCGACAATTTATGATAAAAACGGAAAAGAAATCGCTGAATACGGCTCCGAAAAGAGGACCTACGTCTCGATAGATGAAATTCCCGATGTTGTAAAAGAAGCCTTTATTGCGACAGAGGACGCCCGTTTTTATGAGCACCACGGGATTGACCCTGTCCGTATCGGAGGCGCCTTAGTCGCCAACTTTACAGATGGCTTCGGGGCTGAAGGCGGAAGTACGATCACACAGCAGGTCGTCAAGAACTCCCTTCTTTCTCATCAGAAGACGCTGAAACGGAAAGTGCAGGAAGTTTGGCTATCGATTCAGCTTGAACGCAATTACTCTAAAGATGAAATTTTAGAAATGTATTTAAACCGGATTTATTTTTCTCCTAGAGCATACGGAATCGGAAAAGCGGCGGAAGAATTTTTCGGCGTCACAGATTTAAGCAAATTGACTGTGGAACAAGCTGCGACACTTGCGGGTATGCCGCAAAGCCCGACAGCGTACAATCCCGTTAAAAACCCGGATAAAGCGGAAAAACGGCGGAATATTGTACTAAGTCTGATGAAAAAGCAAGGATTTATTTCTGATTCTGAATATAACAAAGCGAAAAAAGTGGCAGTGAAAGACGAAGGCGTTGTGTCACAGAAGGAATATGAAAAAACAAATTCAAATAAATACAGCGCGTTTGTTGAAGAAGTCATGAAAGAAATTGAAGAAAAATCTGATGTCAATCCAGGTACTGACGGATTAAAAATTTATACGACATTAGATACAAAAGCACAAGACAAACTAGATGAATTAATGAACGGAGACACCGTCGGATTTACTGAAGGCATGCAGGGCGGCGTTACGCTTCTCGATACAAAAACTGGAGAAGTAAGCGCGATTGGTGCAGGACGCAATCAGCCTGTCGGAGGCTTTAACTATGCAACTCAAACTGAGGCACAGCCTGGTTCAACCATAAAGCCGATTTTGGACTACGGCCCAGTTATCGAAAACAAAAAATGGTCCACGTACGAACAAATTGATGACTCAGCTTATACGTATTCGAATGGAAAACCAATCCGTGATTGGGACCGTAAATATCTAGGGTCTATCTCTATGCGTTACGCTCTTGCACAATCAAGAAATATCCCAGCTTTAAAAGCATTCCAGGCAGTCGGTAAAGATACTGCTGTAGACTTTGCAAATGGACTTGGACTTGGATTAACAAAAGATAATGTATCAGAGGCCTATTCAATTGGCGGTTTTGGTGGAGACGATGGTGTTTCTCCTCTAAAAATGGCAGGCGCATACAGCGCGTTTGGAAATAACGGAACGTATAATGCACCACATTTTGTAAAGTCTATTGAATTTAACGATGGCACGAAGCTTGACTTAACACCGAAATCAAAATCAGCAATGAGCGATTATACTGCGTTTATGATTACAGATATGCTGAAAACAGCTGTTAAGACAGGAACTGGACAGCTTGCACAAGTACCCGGTGTGGAAGTAGCAGGAAAAACAGGGACAACAAACTTTGATGAAAATGAAGTCCAAAGGTACAATATCGCAAGCGGCGGTGCCCGAGATTCTTGGTTTGTCGGCTACACACCGCAATATACAGCAGCAGTCTGGACAGGTATGGGAGAAAACGAAGCTGGAAAGAAATCTCTTTCAGCTGAAGAGCAAAAAGTTGCAAAGCGCATTTTCGCCCAACTCATTGCCGACGTCGATGACGGAAGCGGATCATTTGAGAAGCCTGACAGCGTGGTGGAAGCCACTGTAGAAAAAGGCTCTAACCCGGCAAAACTGGCAGGACCAAATACGCCAAGCGATAAAAAGCTCACAGAGTACTTTGTAAAAGGCACAGCTCCTTCTACTGTTTCTAAAACATATGAGAAAGAAGAAAAAGAAGAAACAGAAAAACTGTCTGGTTTAAGCGTGAAATATGATAAAGACAATCAATCTTTGACATTAAGCTGGAATTACGATGGAGATGCGACCTTTGCTGTTAAGCAATCTGTTGATGGCGGCAGCTACTCAGAAATTCAAAACAGCTCTGCAAAAGAGGCAGTCATTTCGGGCGTGCAGCCAGGATCTGTATACAAATTCGAAGTAACAGCCGTCAGTGATGATGGCAAAAATACAGCTTCCACATCCTATGAAGTACCGAAAGCTGAAGATGATGAAGATAAAGAAGATCAGCAACAAACGGATGATGAAAATAAAGATGATGAGAAGACTCAGGATGACACACAAACTGATGATTCTCAAACAGATGACAGTCAGACAGATAAAGATAAGACAGATGATTCAACAAACGACCAAGACAAAAAACAAGACAACACGAACACCAATCCGCCCGACAACAATAACCAAGACCAACCTAACAATAACAACAACAATAACAACAACAGCAACAACCAAGATACGTCGGATGGTGATACGAACTCAGATACGAATGATTCATCAGGTTCTGATACAAATAAAAACAAAACAGAAACACAAACGAACTTATCATCAACAACTGAAAAAACAAATTAAACAAAAAGCCATCACCTTTTGGGTGATGGCTTTTCTCTTCATAATAAAAAACCTCTCCTTTTATGGAGAGGTTTTATCGATTCATCGCATGGTATTTATAAAAATGCTTTTTCATTTCAGTAAACAGCTCATCAAGCTGAATAAAGCAATGGTATTGGGTCGGCTTTAGAAGAATAAATTCTACTCGTTCAGCCCAATTGATCGGCTTGGCGGGGAATGATTTCTCCGTCAGTTCTGCCCAATCAAGCGATTTCACCCGCTCACCTGCTGTCCAGTGAAGCGAAGCCAGCAAACACACAATGCCCTTCAGCATATCATTTTGGTCGCATCTCGATTTTCGTGTTTGAAAAACAGGGAGAAGTGATGCTTTAATGTCTTCCCACACATTAAATAATAGCGGAACATACTTACCGCTGTCCTCCCATGGCAAAATGCCTTGAGATTCCGTGCAGAAATCAAAATACACTGGGTTGATCTGCAAGGCTTCTTTCATATCCGAGGAGCTCAGCTGGCCAAGACTGCGCAAGTATTGCTCATAAGAAGCCAACACTTCTTTCGCTTGCGTCATCGTTTCACCAGTCCTTTTTTATCTCTCTTCTGCCCTTCTCTGCACAGAGAAAGCAGCGGGCATTCCGCACAGCGCGGTGACTGGGCCTTACAGTGATATCTGCCGAAGAAAATAAGCCGGTGATGCGTAACGGACCAGTCTTCTTTCGGAACCTTGCGCATCAACGTCTTTTCCACTTCCAGCACCGAGTCCTTCCAACGGCAGATTCCCAAACGCTTGCTGACTCTCTCCACATGGGTATCTACGGCGATGGCCGGCACGCCAAAGGCAACGGATACCACGACGTTGGCGGTCTTTCTTCCGACACCTGGCAGTTTGACAAGCTCATCACGGTCTCGCGGCACTTCCCCGCCGTAATCTTCAATAATCATTTTGCTTAGTTTTTGGATGTTTTTCGCTTTATTGCGATACAAACCGATTGATTTAATATCCTGCTGAAGCTCTTCCAGCGAAACAGCCAAATAGTCTTCCGGCCGTTTATATTTTTGAAATAATGTTTTGGTCACTCTGTTTACAAGTGCATCTGTGCATTGAGCAGATAATGCGACTGCCACCACTAATTCAAAAGGATTGGAATGAACCAGTTCACACTCTGCGTGGGGAAACATGTCGCCTATCTTGTCTAAACAGAATTCAATTTGTTTTAGATTTAACACGATTGTCACCTTTTCACTTTATTGTTCAAGCCAATTGTAAAAAGGAACCTGCCTTTTATACTCTTTTTGCGGTTCATTCTGCTTTGCTTGTACCTTCCGGAATTTTTGGCTGTGGATTTTAGCCTGTTCTACAGTTTTCAGCCCGTTTTTCTTCCACTCAAACAAAATCCGGTCAATGTAGCGGAAGCTGAGTTTCCCTGAGAGTACAGCCTCTTTTAACGCGTGTTTGATCAGCTGTGCGTCATGCTGATCTTGATCCTGCCAAATGGCCAGTGTTTCACACTCCAAAGGTGATAAGGGTCTGGCGAACTCTTCCTCAAAAATGGTATAAAGGCTTTTTTGTTCCCCTTCTGCTTTTCTTTCCTGTGTTTGAGTCTGTGCAAGCTGTATATACTCGTACAGCTTACCCCATAAAGGCTGAAGAGAATATTTCTCAAATTTGATGCCATTTTGGTCTTCGCATTCTTCAATAAACAGAAAACCTTTTTGAATGAACATCCGCAATCTGTTTGTGCATTCCTCAACAGAAATTGACATCCCTTCCTGCAGCTGATTCGGTGTAGGAAAATAAGAGCCTTTTTCTAAATGCATTTTGATTTTTAACAGCAGGATAAGTTCTGTTTCATTAAGCCCGAGCTGTTTATAATGCGTGAGCAGAAGATTAGGGATTGTTGACGTTCCCTGTTCCTGCATGTCAATAAATTGATGTTTTTTCATTGTCACACCTCTTACTGTAAAGGATCACGATTTCCCCTTTACTGTAAAAAGTCTCCCTTGCAGGAGACTCTTTTTCTTGTTTCATTTGAATGTATTACGGATACAGGCGGTTTAATAGTCTTGGGAACGGAATGGTTTCACGAACGTGAGGCGCTCCGCTGATCCAAGCTACTGTCCGCTCTAATCCAAGGCCGAAGCCGGAATGAGGAACTGATCCATATTTTCTAAGTTCAGCATACCATTTATATGCGTCAGAATCCAGTCCATGTTCTTTAAGACGAGCTTCCAAAAGTTCCATATCGTGAATCCGTTCAGATCCGCCGATGATTTCTCCATAGCCTTCCGGCGCAATCAGGTCAGCGCAAAGCACGACATCATCACGGTCAGAGGCAGGCTGCATATAGAATGGTTTTAAGGACGTCGGGTAGCGGGTGATGAAAACCGGTTTGTCATAGTGTTCGGCAATTGCTGTTTCATGAGGCGCTCCGAAGTCATCTCCCCACTCGATATCATCAAAGCCTTTTTCTTTCAGAAAATCAATCGCTTCGTCATATGTGATTCTTGGGAACGGAGCTTTGATTTGCTCAAGTTTTGACGTGTCTCTTCCTAATGTGTTTAATTCAATTTTGCAATTCTTAAGAACTGATTGCACAATGAATGAAACGTAATTTTCCTGTACTTGAAGGTTTTCTTCAAATTCTACAAACGCCATTTCCGGTTCGATCATCCAGAATTCGATCAAGTGGCGCTTTGTTTTAGACTTTTCCGCTCTGAATGTCGGTCCGAAGGAGAATACTTTTCCTAAAGCCATTGCCGCAGCTTCCATGTAAAGCTGACCGCTTTGAGACAGGTAAGCATCTTCATCAAAGTACTTTGTCGCAAAGAGCTCTGTTGTTCCTTCAGGTGCGCTTCCAGTCAGAATCGGCGGATCCACTTTTACGAAGCCTTCATTATTAAAGAATTCGTAAGTCGCGCGAATGATTTCATTACGGATTTTCATGATCGCATGCTGGCGTTTTGAACGCAGCCATAAATGTCTGTGATCCATCAAGAATTCCGTGCCGTGCTCTTTTGGCGTAATTGGATAATCAGTCGCTTCGTGAATGACTTCAATACCTGTCACAGCTAGTTCATAACCAAGCGGAGAACGCTCGTCCTCTTTGACAATCCCTTTTATATAGAGTGACGTTTCCTGCGTCACTGATTTAGCTGTTTGGAAAATGCTTTCTTCCACTTCCGCTTTTACTACGACACCTTGAATAAATCCGGTACCG
This sequence comes from Bacillus sp. VA13, assembly GCF_055710085.1. Lineage (NCBI taxonomy): Bacteria > Bacillati > Bacillota > Bacilli > Caryophanales > Bacillaceae > Bacillus > Bacillus sp. VA13. The sequence goes on from NZ_JBVQPP010000001.1 coordinate 802,173, forward strand.
TCCCGCAGCTGTAAAAACGCGATTTTCCCGCTTGAACGCTTATTAGCGACCCAAGCTCCGATCATTACTTCCTCACCTACGTGCTTGTACACTTGGTTGATTGTTGTTTTCAACATATTTCCCTCCAAAACAAGAAAGACATTCGGAAGCCCATTGCCCCGAACTCTATTATCATCACTTTATTATACCCGCTCTTAACTAACCGGGTCAATGCAGATAAAAAGCGGCTTTTCTTTCAGCCGCTTTTTAATCTGTTAGCTATGTTTTTCGACAAAACGCTTGATTCTTTCAACCGCTTTTTCAAGAAGCTCTAACGATGTTGCGTAAGACAGACGGACATTATCAGGAGAGCCAAAGCCAGATCCAGGAACAATCGCAACTTTTTCCTCCTCAAGAAGCGCTTTAACAAATTCATCTACATCTTTGAATCCGCAAGATTGGGCTGCTTCTCTTGCATTCGGGAACAAGTAAAAAGCACCTTCTGGCTTCACACAGCTGAACCCAGGGATTTCTACGAGCTTTGCATAGATTGTATGTAATCTATGTTCAAATGCTTCTCTCATTTCCTCCAATGGCTCAGAAGGCCCGTTATAAGCAGCAATTGCTCCGTACTGTGCGATTGATGTCGGATTTGACGTACTGTGGCTTGCAAGGTTCGTCATCGCTTTAATAATGTCTCCAGACCCAGCTGCATAACCGATTCTCCAGCCCGTCATGCTGTGTGACTTCGACACGCCGTTAATAATAATCGTCTGCTCTTTCAGACTGTCAGACAGCTGTGCAATGGAAACGTGTTTCTTTCCGCCGTATGTAAGTTTTTCATAAATTTCATCAGACACAATCAGGATGTCATGTTCAAGGCACACTTCACCAAGCGCTGCCAATTCTTCTTCCGTATACATGACACCAGTCGGGTTGCTTGGAGAGTTAATGACGATCGCTTTTGTTTTATCCGTGATCGCATTTTTCAGCTGTTCAGGAGAAATCTTGAAATGATTTTCCTCAAGCCCTTCTACATAAACAGGCTTTCCGCCAGCGAGTTTCACCTGCTCCGGATAGCTTACCCAGTAAGGCGTTGGAATAATGACTTCATCTCCTTCATCCAAAATCACTTGGAAAAGGGTGTACAGAGCATGTTTGGCACCAGTGCAGACAATAATTTGAGACGGTTTGTATTCAATATTCTGGTCACGTTTAAATTTCTCTGCAATGCTGTTTTTCAGTTCAGCCAGACCACCTGAAGGCGTGTATTTCGTATGGCCTTCGTTCATTGAACGTACAGCGGCATCAATAATGTGCTGCGGTGTATTGAAGTCAGGTTCGCCTGCTCCTAAGCCGATGACATCATGGCCCGCCGCTTTCAGTTCTTTCGCTTTCGCTGTGATTGCCAGTGTGGTAGATGGTGTTAATGCGGATACTCTTTTTGCCAGTTTCAACTTGAACTCCCCCTAATTCGTCTTAAGGCGTGATATTTTTGAGAATCTTTCCAGTTGTAAAGTCCACATAACTTAAACTGTATTGACCTTCTTTGTCTAAGTACGTCACTTCCCAAAGCAGGACATTTCCTTCTCTTGCCAGGTGAACCTCTTTTTGCTTTGAAACCAGCCCTTCATCCTGTATGATTTTTGCCGCTTTGTCTTCCGAGATACCCTCTTTTGCTTCTTTTGAGAGAATTTTTGCTTTTTTATCAGCAGGAACCCAGACATATAATGTAGTGCCTTTTTTGTCCGTTCCCTTTACGATATAATATTTTTCTTTTCCGACAAATGTTTCGACTTGATCAACGTTGGCGAGATCGGTTTCTTTTTTAGCTTCAGCAGCTGCTGCTTCGTGCCCCTCTTCCTTTTGTGCCATGGCTGATTTATAAATACTTGCCGAGACAAGAAGTACTGCTAAAAAAATAATACCAAAAATGGCGGTAAATATTAATGCTTTTTTTCTCATCTTCTCACCTACGTACGATAAATGGTAAAAACGGCTTGGTTTTTGTTTTCTTCATCCAGCGCAAGGCCGAACATCAGATTGTCTCTCTTCAGTGTCCGATTCAGTGTGTCTACAATTTTATACAGGTCATCAGAATGCTCTACGTTAATTGTTGAAAGAATTTCGATTTTGCTTTCCATTTTTTCATCCTCCAGTTTGAACAAATATTGTTAGTCATACTCCATTTCAGGACACGCCATACTAGTATCACAGAGCGGCAAAACCGCTTTTAAATAAAACACCATCCTACTCCCACACCGGAAAGCCGCTTTATGCGGCTTTTATTCATTTTCCCCGGCAACGTAAGCCTCAAGCTCGCTGTCAGTCATTTCAGATACGGAGGTTGTCGGCAAGGCATCAAGAAACAGCCGGCCGTAACCAGCCGTTTTAATCCGTCGGTCCAATATGACAATCGTCCCTTTGTCTCCGGCTGTCCGCAGCAAGCGGCCGATTCCTTGTCTGAAGGTCAGCACAGCTTCCGGAAGTGATACTGTTTGAAACGGGTTCCGCCCTTTTTTGCGGGCAAGCTCACATTTTGCAGCATGAAGCGGATGATCAGGGGACCGGAATGGAAGCCTCACGATCATTACCGTTGTCAGCTCATCACCAGGGAAATCAACGCCTTCCCAAAAGTGATTCGTACCAAGCAGGATCGCCTGATTAGATGTTTTAAAAGTCTTCATCAGTTTTCCAGGACTTCCGCCTGTAATTCCTTGCGCTAAGAGCTGAATGCCGGTAGCGCTCATCACGTGCTTAAGTTCCTGATGAACCTTTTTCAGCATATCATGGGATGTTAACAGCACAAGGATTTTAGGCTGTTTTTCCTTTGCCATCAGTTCAATATAACGGGCCGTATCCTGTATAAATTCAGCTTGCCCCGTATCTTGGATTGATTTCATTTCTTTTGGAATCAACACCCGCATGCGCTCATCGTAAGAAAAAGGCGACTCAATTCTCATTGTCCGCGGGAAAAAGTCACCCAGCCCCAGTCGTTCAATCATAAATTGAAAAGTATCTTCGACTGTAAGGGTTGCAGATGTAAGCACCACACTGTTTTTGCGCGCGAAAAACTGATCAGCCAGAAGTTCACCAGGTTCAAGCGGCTGTGCGTAAATGGCCACCGCATTTTTCGCTCCCTTTGCGTCTATTTCAATCCAAACGGCTTCATCGTCTTGAGACTCAAAGAACAGTTTCTGCAACGTCTGACAGTACTGCTGCAAGCCTTTCATGCTTCTTTGATATTCATCCGCTAAAAAGACGGTTTTGCTCTTCATACTCGTCAGATGTTTTTCCATCAGGGCCGACTGTGCCTCAAAAAGCTGCTGCAAATGTGTCAGCATAGAACAAAGCCTCTCCGCTCCATCCGTTAAAATCGACCAGCTTTTATCTTGGCTTTCTTTGTTCACCTTAAAAACTAGACGGTTTAAGTCTTCTTTAGGTTTTCTTCGTTTGACAAAAGAATGCACTGAGCTGAAGAAAGCATCACTTTCTGCTTGAATGTGCTGAATCCACTCTTCCAATTCGAAGAAGGAATCAACCGGCAGGCTGTTTCGCTGGAATAGCTGTCTCATCTTTTTTAGGAGTCCCTGCTCCTTCAAAGTGCCGATTCTGCTCAATTTAGTATGCAATTCTATGTACGTGGCTCTTTTTCCTAAATGTTCGCTTGCCGCACGTTCAAAATGATGTGCTTCATCGATAATAAATGTGCCGCTTTCAGGGAGCCTTTTTTTCTGGCTGCCTTCATCGGTCAGCAAAAGAGAATGGTTGGTGATCACCAAATCGGAACGCATAGCAATCTGTTTGGCCCGCTCATAAAAGCCGGTCACATTCTCATTGCGACTTCTTTTATAGGATTCATCGTCATAAGCCAATCTGTCCCACAGCAATTTTCCGCCTGAAGGCAAATTCAGTTCAGCTACATCTCCTGTGTTAGTCTCTGTCAGCCAAACGAGGAGCTGTGCCTTTGTCAGTACGGCATCATAATTATCATCGTCTTCATGAAGCACCTGCTCGAATTTATACAGGCATAAATAATGCGATTGCCCTTTTAAAATCGCCGCTGTTACCGGAAATGGAAACAGATCTTGGACAATCGGCAAATCCTTTGTCAGAATCTGCTGCTGCAAAAGCGTTGAATACGTACTGATAATGACCGGCTTTTTTGATTTCTTGGCAAAAAGCGCAGCTGGAATAAGATAGCCAATCGTTTTTCCGATTCCCGGAGGAGCTTCAATCAGCGCATGCTCACGATTGGCAAACGCTTCTGCTACCTCTTTCATCATCATCATTTGGCCTTCTCTTTTTTCATACCCAGGCATTAACTCTGACAGCGCTTTTTCATTTCCCGCTTCCCAATTTTCGATCTCAAATGAGAAGTTCCCCTCTTCATTGACACGTTCATCGATTGATTGGGGTTCTCTGACAGAAAAAGAGGAAAAGCGCGCATAACCCGGTATTTCGGTATGTCTGTTTTCATAAATGAACATATCCAACAAATGCGTCAGATCACTGATAAAATGCTGCGAGAGCCTTCTTAACTGCTTTAATGTCGGATAAGGAAGCTGCCGCAGCTTTTCAAGGATTTCCAAAAAAATAAGCCCTGTCACTTCAGCGTCGCTGTCAGCCCGATGCGGCTGATCATGCCGCAGTTGAAGCTCCTCGCTTAATTCGGTCAGCTTATATCCCTCAAATCCCGGAAAAACAATACGGGAGAGCTCGACAGTATCCAGCACTTCACAATCTGGGAGATGAAAGCCCGCCTTATGTAACTCATACTTGACAAACCCAAGGTCAAAATGGATATTGTGGGCGACAAAATAAGCGCCGTCAAGCAAATGGAACACTTCTTCAGCGACAGCCTCAAACGGCTGTTCATGCTCTACCATTTGATTAGAGATTCCAGTAAGCTGCTCAATAAAAGCAGGAATGGATTTATTTGGATTAATATATTTTGAAAACCGCTCAGTAATTTGTCCATTTTCGATTACAACCGCTGCGATTTGTATGATTTTATCGCCTTTCTTCGGCGAATTCCCTGTTGTTTCTACATCTATAACAACGAACCGTTGCTTATTCATTAAAATGGACACCTCAATTCTTGCATACGACAAAAGTGTAACACGTTTTGTACGGAAATGGAGCGGCAAAACCGTTTTACTCCCAAAATCTTAAAAGAAAACCCCCGATAAAGGGGGCTTTTCTTCTACAAAATTGTACGAGCTGGTTCGTTCCCCAGCATTTGTTCAATTTTGTTTTGATCGTTCAAAACAGCCACTTTCGGCTCGTGGCTTGCCGCTTCTTGATCAGACATCATTTTGTAGGAAATAATGATGACCTTATCTCCCTCCTGCACAAGGCGTGCGGCTGCACCGTTTAAGCAGATGACGCCGCTTCCGCGTTTACCAGGAATAATATACGTTTCCAGACGTGCTCCATTATTATTATTCACAATTTGCACTTTTTCATTAGGAAGCATTCCCACCGCATCAATGAGATCTTCATCAATTGTAATGCTCCCCACATAATTCAGATTTGCTTCCGTAACGGTTGCCCTGTGAAGCTTGCCGCTCATCATCGTGCGATACATATTATATTCTCTCCATTTCTCGAATATCAATAATGATATTATCTATTAAACGTGCTTTTGAAAAAGCAACTGCTACAGCCAGAATGATCTTTCCTTCAATTTTGTTCACAGGCTCGAGTTCCGGATAGGAATAAAGCTCCACATAGTCAATGGTGCCGCTTGTCGTATCAATGATTTCTTTCGCAGCTTTTATTACCGCTTCAGGGTCTCTTTCGCCGGCTCTGATCAGCTCCGCACTTGTTTGAAGGGCCCGATACAGCTTAGGCGCTTCTTTTCTTTCCTCAGCTGTTAAATATACATTACGGGAGCTTTTGGCTAACCCATCTTCCTCTCTGACCGTATCGACAGCAACCAATTCAATATCCATGAAGAAATCGCTGATTAAGCCATCAACAACTGCTACCTGCTGTGCATCCTTTAAACCGAAATAGGCGCGGGTCGGCTGCACAAGATTGAACAGCTTCGTCAGTACAATTGCAACACCGTCAAAATGTCCTTCTCTTGAGCGTCCGCATAAAACGCCTGTGCGTCTTTCGACATGAATCGTGACATTCTTTTCACCGGGATACATATCATGAGCATCAGGCGTAAAAAGAATATCGACTCCGGCGTTTTCTGCAAGAGCCGCATCCCGCTCAATATCTCGCGGATATGCCTCAAAATCTTCATTAGGACCAAATTGCGCAGGATTCACAAAAATACTCATAACGACGGCGTCATTGTCTTGTCTTGCTTTGTCTGCCAAGGTTAAATGCCCCTCATGCAGAAATCCCATCGTCGGAACAAATCCGATTGACTTCCCCTCTGACTGATATTGTCTTATGGCTTCTTTTAGCTGTGAAATATCTGTAATCTGTCTCATCTTATTTTCCTCCGTACAAGCCGTCCAGCACTGTCTGATTCATTTGAAAGGAATGCTTTTGTTCAGGGAAAGCACGATGTCTTACATCCTGGACATATCCGCTGATTGCTGATTCGATTGTTTCGTCAATTCGCGTATATTGCTTTACAAATTTAGGTGTTCTCTCAACACCGTGGCCGATAATATCATGATAAACGAGAACTTGCCCGTCTGCTTTCACACCAGCCCCGATTCCGATGACCGGAATGCTTAGCATCTCGGCAATTTTGGCTGTAAGTTCTGCAGGCACACATTCCAGCACAAGCATCATAGCTCCTGCTTCTTCGCATTTTATACTGTCTTCTATTAATTTTTTGGCGCTTTGTTCGTCTTTGCCCTGTACTTTATACCCGCCTAATACACCGACTGACTGCGGTGTCAGGCCTAAGTGACTGACTACCGGAATGCCCCCAAGCGTCAATGCGCGAATGGATTCAAACACGCCTTCTCCGCCCTCAAGCTTCAGTGCGTCAGCTCCGCTTTCCTGAACGATAGCTGCTGCATTTTTCAGCGTATCCTCCTTGGACAGGTGATAAGACATAAACGGCATGTCTGTCACAATAAAAGTATTCGGCGCGCCTCTTTTAACAGCTTTTGTATGATGGATCATGTCCGCAACTGTCACACCGACAGTTGAATCAAGGCCGAGGACGACCATTCCGAGTGAATCACCGACTAAAATCATGTCAACTCCTGCTTGTTCAGCAAGCTTAGCTGCCGGATAATCATAAGCGGTCAGCATCACAATCGGTTCTTCATTCTCCTTCATTTTTAGAAAATCGAGTTTTGTTTTCATGTTTTCTCCTCCTCATGTTTAGAGGAGATGAGCTGCCGTTTTCTTATACAAGCCAAAAAACCTTCCGTTTAACGAGAAGGATTCTGCACTTTCTAAGGTTCGGCGAGTTTCATCCCTCTGTCCCAGTCCTTTTTTGGATCAAGGCAGACTGCTGCAATGTCTATCTATTTTTATAATAGGTGCAGTTCGCAGGCGATACTGCCCAATGGAAGTATACCAAAATCAACGTGCTTGTACCAACACATTAACCCAATTCAATATCGGCAGAATAGATTTTTTTAATGCCTTCCTGCGTTTCTAAAAGAAGAACGCCTTCATCATCTATACCTAACGCCTTCCCATAAAAGGTTCCGTTTAACGTTCTGGCTCTCATATTAGTGCCGATTCCCAGCGCATAGCTTTCCCATAAAAGCTTAATCGGCGTAAAGCCGTGTGTCATATAATCCCGGTACCGTTTTTCAAAGCAAAGTAAAATATGCTGGATGATGCCGGCCCGGTCAATTTTTTCTCCGGCAGCTTGGCTGAGGCTTGTCGCGATGTCCTTCAGTTCATCTGGAAAATCATCAGACTGCTGGTTAACGTTAATGCCGATCCCGATGATAACTGAACGTACACGGTCTTCCTCGGCCTGCATTTCTGTTAAGATGCCGACTGTTTTTTTTCCGTTAATCAAAATATCATTAGGCCATTTAATATCCGTTTGGATGCCTGTTGCCTCTTCTATTCCCTGCACAACAGCTACTGCAGCAAGTAATGTGAGCTGCGGTGTTTTTTGGAGCGGAATGTCAGGCCGCAAAATCAGGCTCATCCAAATGCCGTTTCCCTCTTGGGAATGCCATACCCTAGACATTCGCCCCCTGCCGGCTGTTTGTTTGTCAGCCACCACAAGAGTGCCTTCCGGTGCGTTATTATTCGCAAGCTCATGCGCCGTTTTTTGCGTGCTTGAAATAACGTCTTGATAAATAAGATGCTGGCCCATCACTTCCGTTTTCAATCCGAAGCGAATTTCACTTTCACTGATTTTCCCGGGCTTTTTGATAAGCCGATATCCTTTTCTTCTAACGGCTTCTACTTCATAGCCCTCTTTCCGAAGCTCTTCAATATGCTTCCACACAGCAGTTCTGGAACAGCCGAGCGCATCACTTATTTTTTGGCCGGAAATAAATTCATTTCCAGCCTGAGAAAATAATTCAATAAGGTCTTTTCTTAATGTTGACCGCATGTCTTCAGCCACTCCTCTATGTGTTTCTTTTGATTGGAGAGCTTTCCTGTCACAACAGCCTGCTCGATCCGCTGTAATTCTTCCGACACCCATTTCCCGGCAGGCCGGTTACGAAGCGCAAGCAAATCCTTACCCGTGAAATCAAGATCCCTAAGACTTTTGATCGGCAGGCTTTGATAAGTGTTTTGAATGTCCTTTAGTTTTTCGTCATCCAGTTTTTCGTTTTGCCGAAGCTGCGATATTTTGGCCGCTGATAGAAGTGATTTTTCCCCGGCATTGTACATTGACATAGCGTCAAGGCTCTGGCCAAACGTATGGGCTATGTGAATCGCTTCCTTCATCACTTTTCCCGGGAGCTTCCATGCTTTCAGAAAAAGCGGCGCATCTTTCAAATCTATTTCAAGATCAATTAAAAGCGCAGCCCAAAGCTCTTCACGGGATGTTAAAGAGTAAAAAGGAAACTCACTCGCCGCAAGCAGGTTCTCTCGTTTATGATAAAAACCAGGCAGTTCCTCATACAGCCCCGTTTGAATGAGCGTTTGAAGCGCCTGGCGGGACGCTCTTCCCTGCAGCATTTTTTCAAACTCTATTGTTTTTCGTTCAACTGAAACATGGGATAGGAGTGATTTTTCTTTCGTGATGGCTTCTTTTGTTTCTAGTGAAAGCGTAAAGCCAAGCTGGCTCATAAAGCGTACAGCTCTCAACATACGAAGTGCATCCTCTTGAAATCTGTCCTCAGGCTTTCCGACGGTTCGAATCAGTTTCTGATCAATATCTTTCTTGCCGCCGAAATAATCAAGCACCTTCCCATCCGCTGTCATGGCCATCGCATTAATCGTCAAATCTCTGCGTTTTAAATCCTCTTCTAATGATGTGATAAATTGCACGTCTGACGGTCTTCTATAATCTTCATACTCTGATTCAGTCCGGAATGTAGTGACTTCATAGGTTTCATCTTCCCAGAGCACAATAATCGTCCCGTGCTCTTTGCCTACATCAACCGTCCGCTGAAACAACCTTTCTACTTGATCTGGTGCCGCATCAGTCGCGATATCGACATCTCCGATCGTTCGTTTCATATAGCTGTCACGAACTGCACCTCCGACAAAATAAGCCTGGTGGCCCGCTTCGATTAAGGTGCGGAGCACGGGAAGTGCTTTGATAAAAACTTGTTCCATGTTATCACTCCGGTTCTGCTAAATCGGCATAAATCTGTTCATACTGGCTGACAATTTTTTGTGAAGAAAACTCATTTTTGAGCATTTCCATTGCAGCCTCTGTAAAACGCTTGCTTAGCTGTTCATCTTCTAAAATACTCATCGCGCGGTCTGTTGCGGCTGCAACGTCGCCGACATCCACCAAAAATCCGCTCACATTGTTCTTAATAACCTCCGGAATACCGCCAATGTTTGTTCCGATACAAGGCACCCCGCAAGCCATCGCCTCAAGCAGGACAAGGCCGAAGCTTTCTTTTTCAGACAGCAGCAGCTTTAAATCGCTAATGGAATAAAGCTCCTCAACACGATCTTGATTTCCAAGCATTAAAACTTGGTTTTCCAATCCATATTTTCTGACAAGCTCACAGGCTGTCGATTTCTCCGGACCGTCTCCGACTAACAGCAGCTTCGCTCTCGTTTTGCCGGCGATATTCCGGAACACACGGATGACGTCCTGCACACGTTTAACCTTTCTGAAGTTGGACACATGGATGACAACTTTTTCGTCTGGTAAAATACCATGTTTCTCTTTAATTGCCGCAGTGTTTTTCTTCAGATACACGCGCTCGTCTATAAAGTTATAAATCGTTTCGATTTTTTTCTCCGGTTTAATTAAATCGTACGTTTCAGCTGCAAGCGCTGAGGAGACAGCTGTCACCCTGTCTGATGCCTCAATGGCAAAACGGATAAGATCTTTTAAAGAGGGGTCATAGCCTAACACAGTGATATCCGTGCCATGCAAAGTTGTCACAATGCCGATATTGCGTTTCAGCATCTGCTTTGCAAGATAGGCGCAAACCGCATGCGGGAGAGCGTAGTGAGCATGGATAATGTCTAAATTCTCCCGTTCTGCCACCTCAGCGATTTTGCTTGCTAGTGTCAAATCATACGGAGGATACTTAAAAACAGCATATTGATTAACCTCAACTTCATGAAAATGAATATTGGGGTGATATGTATTTAGTCTAAACGGAATGCTTGACGTGATAAAATGGATTTCATGTCCCTTTTCAGCAAGCTGCTTCCCCAGTTCTGTCGCAATGATACCTGAGCCTCCGACGCTCGGATAGCATGTGATACCTATTTTTAGTTTTTTCATTGTTCTCCCCCAAGCACATCATGATCGAGCATCAGCATCCGTTTTGAAAAGAAACCTTCGGCATACTCCACACCCGCTTCTTTACCGTAAAGCTTTTCTCTCGCTTCAACGATCTCGATATAGCCATTCGTCAGAGGAGTTGAAACTGAATCCTTTGACGGTATAAACTGGCTTTTGTAGGCATTGAGGCTTTGTTTTTTGGCCTCTATTGTATCCGAGATATCAATGACAAAATCAGGCTGATGAAAACCATTTATCATATAATAGTAAACCTTGTTTACTTTATGCGCGGGAAGGCTTTTTTCGTCTTTATATTTGTGGATTCCTGCGGAAAAGATTGCTTCTTCCACCAGTGCAGCCGCATTGCCGTGATCCGGATGGCGATCCTTTTTATACGGCATGAAAACTGCTCTGGGCCGGCAGGTTCTGATGACACTGACAATCGCCCGAATTGCCTGATCACTCATTATCAGACCGCGGTCTGGAAGTGTCAGCTGAATTCTTTTTTCTGCACCTAATACACGGGCTGCTTCAGCTGCTTCCTCTTTACGTAAACTGACCGTTCCGTTTGAAGAGAGTTCCGCTTCAGTCAAATCGCATATCATTACTTTTTTTCCCTGTTTGACAAACTTTGCGATTGTGCCGCCCATTCCGATCTCGACATCATCACTGTGGGCGCCAAACGCAAGAACGTCAGCATTATACATTCGGCTCTTCTCCCCGAAGAAGATCGCGGAATTCGAAAACACCTTCATCAAGTGTGCGGACAAGAATCTCCGCAGTACCCATATTTGTAGCGAGCGGAATGGAATACACATCACATAACCGGATTAATGCCGAGACATCCGGTTCATGCGGCTGCGCGGTCAGCGGGTCGCGCAAAAAGATGACAAGATCAAGTGCATTGGCCGCGATCAGTGCACCGATTTGCTGGTCTCCCCCTAAAGGGCCGGATTGAAAACGTTCAATTTGAAGACCTGTCGCCTCTTGAATTTTCAACCCTGTTGTTCCGGTCGCGTATAGATCATGATGTCTCAAAATATCCCGATAGGCAGTCGTGAATTGAACCATATCCTGTTTTTTCTTGTCATGCGCGATCAAAGCAATTTTCATCATTTATCCCCCTGTCTAATCAATGATATTTTCTAATCCGTACACAAGCTGATCGATCTTCATGACTTGTTCGACTGACAGTTTAACACCTGACATGAAAGAAGCGCGGTTATAGGAATCGTGGCGGATCTGAAGCGTTTGGCCATCCATACCGAACATGACTTCCTGATGTGCGATCAATCCCGGAAGACGGACACTGTGCAAGCGGATACCGTTTTGCTCCGCTCCTCTAGCTCCTGGAAGAATTTCTTTTTCATCCGGGTGTCCTTGCTGCTTTTCTTTACGAACTTCTGAAATCATTTCCGCTGTTTTCAGCGCCGTTCCGCTTGGCGCGTCAAGCTTCTGATCATGGTGAAGCTCAATAATCTCAACATCCTCAAAGTAGTTGGCAGCCATTTTCGAAAATTTCATCATCAGCACCGCACCAAGTGCAAAATTTGGAGCGATGATGGCTCCGATTCCCTTCTCTTCTGTTAAAGACGTAAGCTCTTTTAAATCAGCTTCTGAGAAACCGGTTGTTCCAACAACCGGACGAACTCCGTGTTCTAATGCAATTTTTGTATGTACTTTCCCGATTTCAGGCGTTGTTAAATCAATTAAGACATCCGGCTGTGTTTCCGTAAAGCATGCACAGATATCTGTGTAAATGAGAGCGTCTGACTCAACAGACATCACATCAGATAATTTTTGCTGGTCGTATGTATGGTCTATGGCCCCGACAAGGTCAAAATGAGGTGTTCGTTCTGTCAATTTAACAGCTTCCTGCCCCATTCTTCCACGCGGTCCTGCAATGACTACTTTAATTGTTTCGTTTGACATCTTGATCTCCTCTACTTTCCTTCTTCTTTTCTGGTCCAGCGATCTTTATCTCTAGTATTAAATTTATGCATGACTCGGTCGTGGGCTTCCTCTAAAGAGATATCAAGAGAGTTGGCTAAACAAACCAATACAAACAGCACATCGCCCATTTCCTCTTCCATGCTTTTATCATCTTCAGACGCTTTTTTTGGTTTTTCTCCATAGCGGTGATTCACTTCTCTGGCAAGCTCGCCAAGTTCTTCGGTCAGCCTCGCCATCATGGCAAGCGGGCTGAAATATCCTTCTTTAAATTGGCCGATGTAACGGTCTACTTCAGCCTGTATGTCTTTCATTGTTTTATCACTCACTAAACGAAACCTCCTATCATCCTCTTACATGTTAGCTAATTCAGATACGTTTGACAAATGTTTAAGCACGTTTGCTGTTTTCTTTTTCATCCACTATAATATAAACGCTATCTAATGGAAGGAAAAGGGGTTTTGTGTGATGCTTGGAGAAATTAGATTAAAAAACATATTTTTTATTTTAATCGGAGCGGCAATTTTTTCATTTGGCTTGGTTCACTTCAATATGCAGAACAATCTGGCTGAGGGCGGTTTTACAGGTATTACACTTTTGCTTTATGCCCTTTTCCACATCAGCCCCTCTATCTCGAACCTGGTTTTGAATATTCCGATCTTTTTTATCGGCTGGCGTTTGCTTGGCAGGACAATGTTTGTTTACACCCTTGTCGGCACTGTAGCCCTGTCTTTGTTCCTCAGCATTTTTCAGCGATATGAAATACATATGCCTCTTCAGCACGACTTAGCGCTCGCTGCTTTATTTGCCGGCGTGTTTATCGGAGCCGGATTAGGAATTATTTTTAAGTTCGGCGGTACGACAGGCGGAGTTGATATCATCGCCCGTTTGGTCAATAAGTATTTTGGGATTCCGATGGGCAGAACGATGTTTGCTTTCGATGCCTGCGTTATCATTTTGTCTTTGCTTACTTATCTCTCCTACAAAGAAGCGATGTATACTCTGGTGGCTGTATTTGTAGCGGCAAGATTAATTGATTTTATTCAGGAAGGCGGATACGCTGCTAAAGGCGCTACAATTATCTCTTCGAAAAACGATCTGATTCAGAAAAAGATTCTTGAAGAAATGGAACGAGGCGTCACCATTTTGAAAGGACAGGGTTCCTATACAAAAGAGGATATAGATGTCCTTTATTGTGTTGTGCCGAAGAACGAATTGGTGATGCTGAAAAGTGTGATTAACTCCATTGATCCTCATGCCTTTGTGGCGGTAAGCGATGTCCACGATGTGCTCGGAGAAGGATTTACGCTTGACGAAAATAAAAATCCGCTTCCGCGCTGACATTTGATAGAAAAAAGGCGGCAGCAGCCGCCCCTCATACTTATTTAGGGTAGTCCCGTTTTTTCAGCTTGTTTTTCTCCGCTTTGTACTTTCTGTAGCCGACATAGGTCAGAGCTGTAATGATAATACTGCCGGTTGTGATGATCACCCAGAGTAAAGACGGATCGGCATCATCCTCCTCCACCCTGTCAAATACATTTTTTAGATCATGCTGAAGAAGAGAAAGCCGTTCAAGCTTCGTGCTCTCAGTCATTTGCTGAAATTCCTCTTGCTCAATGACGTCTATATGTTTCCCGACTGTTTCAAGCTGATCCTCTGATACATCGATTGTAAGACTGGGGTAAATCAAATCATATAGACTGATAAATTCATTCCATTTTTCATGAAAGCTCGTACTTTCATTCTTTTGGACATCCTGCTTCAGTTCAGCAAAGGCTTCCATAATCGGTCTCTCCAGTGAGCCCCAAAGCGGATCAGATCGATTGTCAACTGCGTCCATCAGCATTCTGAACTGCGCGGCTGCTCTGAGTTTTTGTGTATCTGATGTATCAGCCTGCTTTAAACTCCGTACCATATCGTTATAGCCCAGTGTGATTTGACGGATTTGGGCTCCAGTTAGCATGGTGTCTTGCTTTTTTTTCTCAGCGGATTTTAATGTTTTTTCAAAATAAGCAAGGACTTGCAGCGCCTCTTCATATTTTGACTGGCGGGTCATTTGAAAGACCGTATCGGATAAATCGTTTAACTCTTCGAGACTTCCCCGCTCTGCAGCCTTGGCATTTCCATTATAAAAAATAAGAGCAATCAACAAACAGATCGTCAGCTTTCGTTTCATGCAGGTCCCTCCCACTCTCTCTCCTTACAGAATATGAAGAAAGGGACAAGGATAGACCAACATTGTCTTTACATCAGCTCAAGCTTTGTTTGCTTTTTCGAGACCACGAGAAAGTAAGCAAGCCCAATTGAAAAAATGCTCAGCCAAAATGTTCCGTACCCTATATCAGTCATATAATCAGAAAGCATAGAGTATTGCGGCATCATGTCAAACAAGTAATCAATGACATCGTTGTGGAGCGTCCAGACTGCAGCAATTGCAAGATGCCAAAAAGAAAAACGAAAATACGGACTGTACAACACGCCTTGGACTGCCATGGCAAAATGCGAGGCAATCAGCATATAGCCCTCCCACGGCAAGTCACCTTCTACAGCCAGCACAAGAAAATTCATAGCGACCGCCCATAGGCCATACTTTACGAGAGTGACTAGCGCAAGCGCCTCAAAGAGCGGAGCGTTCCGTTTCATGATAAAGGCGAGCAGCACAAACAGAAAGAAAAACGTTGCTGTCGGACTGTCCGGAACAAAAATCAGGAAACGGGCCGGTGTCTCCAGAAGCTGCGGCAAGTACCAATAGTATCCGTAAACCGTTCCCAGAAAATTGATGGCTAAGACAAGAATAAGCATCGGCCGCTGTCCTAATACATATTGAAACCATTTCACATTAAATCAACTCTCAGTCTGTAAAAATAATATGTCCATATAAAAAAGCTGACGCCGGGTCAGCTTTTGATAATAAAAGTATATCCTTCCATTTCACAATTCACAACACGTTATTTTGCGGTTGTTTCAGAAATAAATTTCGCAAGTTCTTCGAGCTGCTTATCATTCCCTTTGAATACGCCCGCCGGCATTTTGCCTTTCCCTTCAACAGCTATTTTTTTGATTTCATCCGGCTTCAGCCCGGTGTCAACCAACGAAGGCCCGGCTGCCCCTCCTTGAAGGTTATCCCCATGGCAAGAAATACAGCCCTGCTCTTTAAAAATCTTATATCCTTCTGCATTGGTGTCAATGTCGGCTTCTTTTGTGATTTTCCCCTGTTCTTCTGCCTTGGCCCAGTCGTGAGTAGCAACTGACTGCCACGTCAAAAACACAGCAGCGGAAATCGCTAAAAGCATCATACCGACAGCAACAGGACGCTTCCACGGCCTTCTCTCTGTTCCTCTGTCAAGGAATGGCGCCAAAAGCAGGGCGCCAAAAGCGAGTCCCGGCATAATCATGGCGCCGACCACTGTAAAGCTTCCGGCGGCGTATTCATACTTCAACAGCTGGTATAAGAAAAGAAAATACCAATCCGGCAGCGGTATATATCCTGTATCAGTCGGGTCCGCCATCCGCTCCAAAGGCGGCTGATGCACAATCGTCAAAACAAGAAAACCTATCAGAAAGACAGCTCCAACCATCCATTCCTTCAACAAGAAATTCGGCCAGAAAGCCTCTGTTTTACCAGGATACTCTGAATAATCCTTCGGGATATTCGGCTTTTTTTCAGCCGGTATCCTTGAGTCGCCTACAAATTTCATCCCTTTGCCCCGGTGCATGTCATCCCCTCCCTTTTATTCGCAGATCAAGAGTTTAAAGCGGTCCTGAAATCCCCTGCTTCCGGATCATAATAAAATGTGCAGCCATCAGCCCGAACAATGCGGCAGGAAGAAAGAATACATGGATCGCAAAAAACCTAGTCAGCGTTTGGGCGCCTACAATATCCGGGTGCCCCGCAAGGAGTGTTTTAACTTGCGTCCCGATCAAAGGCGTGGCTTCAGCGATCTGCAGCCCGACTTTTGTTGCAAACAGAGCCTTCATGTCCCAAGGAAGCAAGTAGCCTGTAAAGCCCAGCCCGAGCATGACAAAAAAGATCAGTACACCGACAATCCAGTTCAGCTCGCGCGGCTTTTTATACGCCCCTTGGAAAAAGACCCTCAGCGTATGTAAAAACATCATCACAATGACCAGGCTCGCACCCCAGTGGTGCATCCCCCTGACAATTTGGCCGAATGCCACTTCATTTTGCAAATAATATACCGATTCCCAGGCATTTTTGATATCAGGCACATAGTACATCGTTAAAAACATTCCAGATAACACTTGGATAACGGTTACAAAAAACGTCAGTCCCCCAAAGCAATACACAAACGCAGAGAAATGATGGGCGGGATTCACATGTTCCGGTACTTCGTGATCGGCAATATCCCTCCACATCGGTGTAATATCAAGCCGCTCATCTACCCAGTCATAAATTTTGTTCAGCATGTCACCCTTCCCCCTTAGGCTTTGCTTTTCCAAGATACAGGAAGCCGTCTTTTACTTCTTGCTCATAATGATCAAGAGGCGAAAGCGGCGGCGTGCCCGGGACATTGGTGCCGTCCTTTTCATAGAGTCCGTAATGGCATGGACAAAAGAATTTATTCGGATTTTTAGGATCACTATTCCAGTTCACCGTACACCCTAAATGCTTACAAATTGGAGAAAGCGCTACAATCTCATCCCCGCTTTTGAAGACCCAGGCTGATCTTGACTCTTCTGACTCATACCAGGCATCGACTTGGTTAATTTTGAAATCAAAGCGCTGCGGCTCTTTTGTCAGCTCATCTACGCTGACAACCTGAACCATGTCCTGCTTCCCTGTCGATTTTAATACCGGGTCGAGTGCAAAGCGAACCATAGGCATGAGCAT
This sequence comes from Bacillus sp. VA13, assembly GCF_055710085.1. NCBI lineage: Bacteria > Bacillati > Bacillota > Bacilli > Caryophanales > Bacillaceae > Bacillus > Bacillus sp. VA13. Next base: position 819,776 of record NZ_JBVQPP010000001.1, read on the forward strand.
ACTAGCCGCCATAAAACCCCCTACGCCTGTGAGCGTATAATTCAAAAATTGACGTCTGGATATATCATGTTTTCCGCCCATAACTTCTCCCCCCTCTAGGTCACCCCTGCAAACTGACTAAAATAGAAAATATTGCAATAACTCTAGACACCCTCATAATATATGAATCTCTCAGCAAGGTCAATATAGCCAAAATATTGTTTATAAGGAAATGTAAGTGTTTTTATTGGATGCTCCACAACTGTAACAAAACGTTCAAAATTTCAGCAGTGCGTTCATCCAATATTTTTCTTTTTAAGGAGTCATTTAAATGCTCTAACGGAACAGACGGTGTCACAATGATTTTGCCTAACGCATCCTCACTTTTCCAATTTTCGTCAGACGTGAGCAGCACAACATGCGGAAATTCTGATATAAGCTCTTCCCGCAAATCCTTAAGTCCTTGAACGGTTATTTCATTTCTATCAACATATGTATATGGAGGCAGTAAATATACCCGTCCCTTTAACTGCCTTTCCAGTTCTTCTGACAGAAGCTGCGTGAATTCTCCTTTCTCCGCCGCCATTTTGAAATGGCCGCCTACCTTTATGTTAATTAATGGAATGACAGCGGTATCAATGTAATCCTTAGCTTGTAAATAGTCCTTGGCATCAGTCATTCTCCACCTCATCGTTCTCCCCCTTTACGACAACAAGCCTTGCAATACACTGCAAGGCTGGTCAAATTATGTGAGCTGATTCAATTGGCGCGATAGTTGTTCAAATGCTTCTTTATCATGACGATCTAGCGCATCGTCAATGTCTTTTAATAATTTTTCTCTTTGGAATGTGGAAATAGCGTGCTCCAAAATTTGTTCAGCCAACCCCTGATCTTTTTTGTTCTCAAACAGATCCTTCGGAATATGAGGGTTGGATTCCAGTACTGCAGCATACTCAGGTGAGCTGTACGCTGAACGGAAATTAAGCTGGATAAACAAATCCTGCTGTTTATTTAATCTAATATCATGAAAAGATTTTTCCGCGTCGGTTGTCATGACATTCTCTTTATAGAACCGAAACGGAACTTCTTCAACACAATGTGTTGACATTATAATGCCTCTCGGGCAAAATTCTGCCTGTTCTACAAAATGAACCTTCTCCATGAGAGAATCATGGCTCATTAAGTAGTTCAAGATCCAAACGCACTCTCGGCGCTTTAACTGATAATGGTTTAAAAACCAGCGGATAAAATCTTTTTTCTCATTGACAGAAACAGGGGTCTGCATGTAATTCCCTCCTCTATCGTTCGTATAATCTATATACTTATATGTTCCACATGAATGGTGAACATTCCTGCTTATCTAGAAAATTCATCCTCGATTCGCAAAATCGTTTCTTCCAGCTCTTCATTGGCCCCGTCAATTTCAAGAACCTTTTTCAAAAGCGGCAGCGCTTCTTTTTGCAGGCCTTCTTCTAATAGGAAGCTTGCGTATTCGTATAAGAAATCTCTGTCCTCCCGGTAGTGAAGAAAGGCAGCCTCAAAGGATTGTTTTGCTTTCTCGTATTGCTCTAATTCGGTATATGCGCTCGCAAGATACCAATTGTATTTCGGGTCTTCTTCCCCATAACCGCGCACCTCTTGAATAAGATCAATGATCTCTTCATAATCCTCTTCTTTATGATACACGGCAAGAAGTGTATGAAGTGCCTCGACGAAGCCCGGATCAAGTGCAAGCGCCTCCTGAAGCAGCTTTTTCCCATCTTCTGACTTCCCGATTTTTAAAGCCATTTTTGCGGCATAGAGGAAAAGCTCTTTGTTATATTCATCATATCTGATACCCTCTTTTGCCGTTTTTAATGCCTCTTCATACATCCCTTCAGCTTCATAGCTTTTCGAAAGCGGCATATAAAGTGAAGAATAAGATGGATCAAGCTCTTTTAAATCAGACAGCTGTTTAATAGCTGTTTTAACAAGCCCCGCCTGTAAGGCTGTAAACCCATAGCCGAAAATCGTATTAGGATCAGGATTCTCATCAATAGCTTTCTCGTACCACGGAATGGCATCCTCAAATTCACCTGAGGCACTTAACGATTCGGCCAGTCTTTGATGGACATTAACGCCTCCGATCTCACTCTGCTCCTCAGCCGTTGTTTTAAAATATTGAACCGCTTTTGCATAGGCTCCTTGAGTAAAGTAAAGTTCACCCAGTGCAAAATCAATAATGGGTTCATTGTCCAGAATGGACTTTGCCTGTAAAAGCTTTTGTTCACTGACTTCGAATAACCCTTGCATCTGATAAAGATCCGCCATAAGCAGCAAACTTTCCGGATATGATGGATCTGTTTCCGGAATGGTTTCCAGCACAGCGAGGGCTTTTTCTTCTTCGTCAATATCTATTAAAAGTTCAGCGTAAAAATTCGTCAGTTCTGTTTCATTTGGATATAAATCATGTAAATCACTGATCAGTGAAATCGCTTTTTCTACATTGCCCCACTCGTAATAAAGCTGGGCGGCAATGGCTTTGTCTTCATCATGGAGCTGGTTTTCAGCTTTCGAGAGAGTGTTGAGGCCTTTTTCTGTTTCACCTGCTTCAACTAATTTTATGGCTTCTTGAATCAATGTATTCAAATCGGACCGGTCCTTTCTTTTCCTATAGAACATCAACCATACAAAAAAGCTTTATTTGTTCGGGTTAATCTTATCATAATTCAGACGAAAGCCCCCGGCAAATAAGATGCTTGCTGTACGGCAGGGAATTATTGAGTCTTATTAGTTTACCAAAAGTTCTTGAGATAGAAAATGAAAAAAGGAAGATCGCCCTCTGTACAGTAAAGCAGTTCTCTGACCTGCCGGCTTGTAAGTAAAGCGCATCCCCCCTTTTCGTTTTTTCTTTTCTATAAGACAAGCTATGTTTTTTGGTCTCGGATTATGATTCTCACAGGCAATCTGCACAAAAAATCCTGAAGGAAAAACTTCAGGATTTGTTTGAAAGCTTATTTAAATGCTCGAAAAAGGTTGGATAAGAAACGTGAATGGCATCTGTCTGCTCAATTTCAATTGGCTCCTCAGTTATACAGGAAGCGATACCAAGCATCATTCCGATTCGATGATCTCCATGGCTGGACACTGTTGCGCCGCCTTTCAGTGTTTGCTTGCCATAAACCTTCATTCCATCTGCTGTCGGTTCAATCTCAGCACCTAGCTTACGAAGCTCAGAAACCACGGTGTCAATGCGGTTTGTTTCTTTTACTTTAAGCTCTGCCGCGTCCTTAATAACGGTTGTTCCTTCCGCCTGAGTCGCAAGAAGCGCGATGATAGGGATTTCATCAATTAAACGCGGAATGATATCTCCTCCGATTTCAACCGCTTTTAGAGATGACGTTTCTATAACCAAATCTCCATAAGGCTCCGCACTGCTGTCAGCAGACGGTTTGATTTCAAGCTTTGCCCCCATGTTTTGAAGGACGTCAATGACACCTGTCCGAGTCGGATTTAAACCTACGTTTTTTAATATAATCTTGCTGTTTGGAACCATTGCACCCGCAGCAAGGAAAAACGCCGCTGAAGAAATGTCTCCAGGAACAAAAATATCTGCAGCTGTCAATTTCTGCCCTCCTGTAATGGAAACACTCGTTTGATCTTCAGAGAGTTTCACGCCAAAAGCAGAAAGCATCCGCTCAGTGTGGTCCCGAGATTTATGAGGCTCTGTGACGGTTGTTGTGCCCTCAGCCTGTAATCCGGCCAGCAAAACAGCAGATTTAATTTGTGCGCTTGCAACAGGTGATACATAATCAATGCCTTTTAATGAAGCGCCGCTCACTGACAGCGGTGTAAATTCTCCGCCGGCTCTGCCGTCGATTTTAGCCCCCATTTGCTTCAAAGGCTCAGTTACACGTTTCATTGGGCGCTTCGCAATGCTCTCATCTCCGGCTACCGCGCTGTAAAAAGGACGGCCCGCCAAAATGCCGAGCATGAGACGAATCGTTGTACCTGAATTTCCGACATCTAAAAGGCTTTCTGGCTCACTCAGGGAATCGATTCCATTTCCGTGAATCACTACATCGCTGCCGTTTTGCTCAATTCGAACACCCATTTTTCTAAAACAATCGATGGTGCTCAAACAATCCGCTCCCGGCAGAAAGTTTTTAACAGTTGTTGTGCCTTTCGCTAGCGCGCCAAACATGACGGAACGGTGAGAAATGGATTTATCACCAGGAATATGTATTTCTCCGTTTAAGGCCTGCACCTTTTCTCTTTTCATTATTTTCCACCTCAATCAGCATAAAAAGTTTCATATTCCGCCCGGGTTTCAATGCATTGTTCTGCCCGTTTGCGGTCATCATCAGACTGAAAACTGATCCTTAAAATCCCGTTAATATCTTCTCGTGTTTCAATAATGCGGATATTCGTGATACTGATGCGCTCCGCAGCTAAGATAGCCGTTATCTCGGAAATCACACCCGGATGATCGGGAACATCCACGTATAAATCGTAAAATGCAGGTATCGCGCCCTTCTGCCGAAGCGGCAGTCCGTCGCGATAATCCTTGGCCGCTTTAAAATAACGAAATAGATTTTCCGCATCTTCTTGTTCTACATATGTCTGGATCGTCTCAATTTCACGAATCCACTCTTCAAAACGGTCCAAGATTTTATCTTTATTATGTAATAGAATATCCCGCCACATTGCGGGGCTGCTCGATGCAATCCTTGTAATATCCCTAAACCCGCCGGCAGCAAAACGCTTAACAAGCGGATAAAGCTCTTCCGAATGATGGGTTTGATGAACTAGGCTTGCTGCGACAATATGCGGAAAATGGCTGATCACACTTGTAACGCCATCATGCTCTTCTGGTGACATTTCCACAAAATGGGCATTCGTCCCCTTCAGCAGGTTTTTCAACTGTTCTACCGCTTGTCTGTCCGTTTTCTGGCCTGGCGTTAAAATATAAAATGCATTTTCAAACAGGAATTCCTTCGCAGCGGCCACTCCTGATTTATGTGAACCCGCCATCGGATGCCCCCCGACAAATTGGTAGCGACCAGGCAGCACTTGCTCAGCGTATCGAACCACTTTTTGCTTTGTGCTTCCTACATCGGTAATCAAAAGCTGATGTTCAATTCCTGAATGAGCCAGCTCATCAAGCATAAGCAGGGTTTGCGCGACAGGTGTCGCAATGATTACTGTAGCTGCCTTTTTTGCACCGCTAATAAACGAATCAGCACGCTCGTCTATCACACCTAATTTTAATGCGGCTACTACCTGTTCATCAGAGATGTCGATTCCGATAATCCGTTTGCCCGGATGCTCTTTTTTGATCGCTAACGCAATCGAACCGCCTATCAATCCGAGACCGGCGAGCAATATTGTATCTTTCATTCGATTCATACGTCATCACCTGGTTTATAGACTAAAGAGGTGATATTTGATCACCTCTTATAAAATTTCAGCTAAAATTGCAAGAATTTCTTCATTTTGCTCTTTTGTTCCGATCGTAATCCGGAGTGATGTCGGGAAACCTAATGCATTTCCTGACCGGACAATATAGCCTTTTTCCAGCAGAGCCTGAAACAGTTCATCAGAAGGACGGTTAAAGTCAATTAACACAAAATTGGTCTGTGAAGGGTAGCACTTTAAACCATGAATCTTCGCAAAATCATAATATTGCTGAAGGCCTGCTTTATTTTGCTCGACACAGGAAGCAATAAACGCTTGGTCATCAAGTGCTGCGATCGCCGCAGCCTGGCCTAGACGGCTCGTATTAAATGGCTCTCTTGCCGGCTCAATCTGGCGAATCAGGTCCTCGTCAGCAATTCCATATCCGACTCTGAGCGCAGCCAGACCGTAAGCCTTTGAAAATGTCCGTAATATGATCAGATTGGAATACTTGTTTAATAACGGCACAGTTTCCGGGTAATCCTCAGCTGTTACATATTCATAATATGCTTCGTCAAGAACAACGAGGACACGAGAAGGAACGCGCTCCAGAAATGCGAGTAATTCCCCTTCTGATGTATAAGTGCCAGTCGGGTTATTCGGACTGCATATCCAAACGACTTGTGTCTGTTCGTCAATTGCTTCAAGCATGGCGTCTAAATCATGTGAGCCGTCAGGACGAAGTGCGATTTCACGAACTTCAGCGCCTTCAATGACCGCATTATGTTTATACTGCGGAAAAGTCGGAGCAGCAGTTATCGTGTTGGTTTTATCGTTTAAAAATGCCCGGCAGATGATCTGAATGATTTCATCTGAACCGTTTCCGAAAATAAGTGATGTTTCACTGACATTGAGGTGCTCACTGAGCCTTGTCCGCAAAGCGGCGCTATACCCGTCCGGATAAAGCGCAAGCTGATGAATCTCATGTTGAAGCGCCTCTTTTGCAGCTTCTGAACAGCCGTACGGATTTTCGTTTGAAGCAAGCTTCACAACTTTATCCAAGCCATATTCTGATTTCACTGCTTCAATCGGCTTACCAGGCTGATAAGGCTTCAGCTGTTTTAAATGTTCTTTGATACGCAAATCCAGTCACCTCATTTTAAACTGTACAAGCCGCCAAACGCCGTTGCGTAATCTTCAAACTCCTGCAGCGCTTGATCTCTCGTTTCAGCGCTGATGAGCCGGTCCTTTAGCTCTTCTATTTTTCTGACGAGCGCACTTCCCACTACGACACCGTCACAAATTTCATTCATCTTCATGACCTGTTCGCGGTTTGATATACCGAACCCTACAGCAACCGGCACAGTGCTAAGATCCTTCACTGTCCGGATGAACGGATACACGGATGAATTGAACTCATTGCGGACACCGGTCACACCTAGAGAAGATACACAGTAGACGAAGCCCTCGGCTTGTTCAATAATGGTTTTCAAACGGCTTTCGCTTGTCGGCGCAACCAAAGAAATATACGTCACCTCATGGCTTTTGCATTCCGCTTGAAGGCTGGCGCTTTCTTCTAATGGCAGATCCGGAACAAGCAGACCGTCAATATTATTTTCCCGCAGTAAAGCGAAAAAGTATTCTTTGTTCAATTGTAACACAGGATTATAATACGTAAAGAGGATAATCGGAATATTCACTCCGTTTTTTTTCATTTCTCCGCCTAATTCGATTGCCTTTACGATATTCATTCCATGATCAAGCGCCCGCTTTGAAGCACGCTGGATCACCAGACCGTCTGCAAGCGGGTCTGAGTATGCAACACCAAGCTCCAGTGCTGTGGCGCCTGCTTTTTGGAGTGACTTCGCCAGTTTAACCGAAACCTCAGGCGATGGATCTCCCGCTGTAATAAACGGGATAAACAATTTTTCTGATGCTTGAAGATCTAATTTAAACATGCGCTTTCACCTCTTCTTCCAATACATTCATTAATGTGTTGACATCCTTATCTCCCCGTCCTGATAAACAGACGAGAATGGTTTGATCGCGATCCATCTCTTTGGCGAGTTTGAATGCTTTCGCTAAAGCATGGGCAGATTCGATCGCCGGCAAAATCCCCTCTTTTTCTGACAAGAGTTTTAATGCATCCACCGCTTCTTCATCTGTGATACTGTCATAAGTGACACGGCCGCTCTTATGCAAATAAGCGTGCTCCGGACCGATTCCAGGATAGTCGAGTCCTGCTGAAATGGAGTAAGGCTCAATAATTTGCCCGAACTCATCTTGAATCAGATAAGTCAATGAACCATGAATAACGCCTACGGTTCCTTTCGACATAGTAGCGGCATGAAGAGGAGTATCAATTCCTTTTCCGGCTGCTTCAGCGCCGATCAGTTCAACATCTTCATCTAAAAACGCCTGAAACATGCCCATCGCATTGCTTCCTCCGCCTACACACGCCACTACTTTATCAGGCAGAGTGCCTTCAATGTGTTTCAGCTGATCCTTCGCTTCCTCTCCAATCATTTTCTGAAATTCTCGGACCACCTGCGGATAAGGGTGCGGTCCGACAACTGATCCAATCATGTAAAAATGATCCTCGCAATGCTGAACCCAGTATCGAATCGCCTCATTTGTGGCATCCTTCAATGTGCCGTTTCCGCTTGTTACAGGCACAACTTCCGCTCCAAGAAGCTTCATGCGGAAAACGTTCAGAGACTGGCGGGCAACGTCCTCCTCGCCCATAAACACAGTGCAGGAAAAGCCGAATTTGGCTGCGACTGTTGCAGCGGCCACACCGTGCTGACCGGCACCGGTTTCAGCAATGATTTTCGTTTTTCCCATTTTCTTAGCGAGCAGCGCTTGACCTAACGCATTATTGATTTTATGAGACCCTGTATGGTTCAAATCTTCTCGTTTCAAATAAATTTTCGCACCGCCTAAATACTCAGTGACTCGATCAGCGAATGTGAGTGCAGTCGGCCTTCCGGAATAGTCATTTAACAGCTTGTAATATTCATTACGAAAAACAGGATCATCCTTGATCTCTTTAAATGCGGTTTCAATTTCTTCTAACGGCTGCATCAGTGTTTCCGGAACAAACTTTCCGCCGAAATCACCGTATCTGCCTATTTCATTCGGATATGGATACATATTGGTTCATCCTTTCTTCTAAAAGCCTCATCAGATTCTGATCTTTTTGTCCGTTTTTTTCGATTCCGCTGGCAAGGTCAATTCCTGCCGGCTCATATTTCAATAAGTCTGCGATAGTGTCCGGATTCACGCCGCCTGCGATAAAACAGCGTTTGCCTATAGCTGCCTGCTTGTATTCCGGCACACAGTTCCAAGAAAAAGCAACACCAGTGCCGCCTCTTGCCCCTTTGACAGATGAATCAATCACAAAGCCGCCTACATTATCTTTAAAGCGGACTATTTCTTGAGTTGTGTTCTCATGATGGTGAAGCGCCTTCCATATTTCACAATCTGTCAGCATGCGAAGCGCATCGGCATCCGCCGGTCCCTCATCACCGTGAAGCTGAATGACATCGAGATTCAAGTCGTCGGCAATGCGTGACATCGTCTCTATCGATTCATTAACAAAAACCCCTGCAACCTGTTTTTCGACACGAACTTGACTCAGCCACTTCTTCACATCTTGCGGAGAAACTTTTCGTTTGCTTTCAGCAAAAATAAAGCCCAGATAATCAGCCTGCGAGTCCGCTGCAAGCTGCAAATCCTGCAGTGACCGTATGCCGCAATATTTTAATGCCGGCTTCTTCACATCCTCACTCCCCGAACAAAGCATGGATTGCTTTTTGCTGTGATGTTTGTCTCATCAATGATTCACCGATAAGCACAGCTCGTGCTCCATGTTCTTTGACAAATGTTAAATGTTCTAAAGAACCGATTCCGCTTTCGCTGACAAGAAGTGATTCTTTCGGAGCAAGAGATGCGATTTGTTCTGTCTGCATTATAGAGGTTTCAAATGTTTTTAGGTTTCGGTTGTTTATGCCGAGAATATCAGGCGTGAACACTTTCAATATTTGTTCTAGCGTTGTTGCATCATGAACCTCCACTAACACGTCCATCTCCTTTTCACCTGCTTCAAGATATAATTCATGAAGGTGTAAGGGATCAAGCACTTCGCCGATTAACAATATGGCATCCGCTCCGATTCTACTTGATTCCTCCACTTGAAGAGAATCAATAATAAAATCTTTTCTGAGTACAGGGATCGAAACAGCGCGCTTTACGTCTGATAAATAGCTGTTTTCCCCTTGAAAAAACGGGGTGTCTGTTAAAACGGAAAGCGCATCTGCTTTCGCAGTTTCATAGTCTTTTGCAATCCGCACAGGGACAAAATCCTCTTTAATGAGCCCTTTTGACGGCGACGCTTTCTTCACTTCAGCAATCAACCCGATAAACCGATTCGGGCTTGCCAGCGCCTCTTTAAATGAACGTTTTTCGAAAGGCTGCTCTTCCGGCAGGACCAGTGTTTTTACTTCTTCCTTCTTTTGTTTGATGATGTTTTCAAGCATAGATCTCTTCCTCTTTCTGCTTTATTCGTTCAAGCTGCGCGGCAGCGCCTCCGCTTGTAATCGTCTCTAATGCTAGCTCCGTTCCTTCCTTCAGTGAGGCGGTGATCCCCGCCGTGTATATCGCAGCCCCTGCATTAAAAGCAGTAATAGATAAAGCGGAACCGCTGCTTTTATTTTCAAAAATATTCTGAATAAGACAGGCACTCTCTTTCGGTGACTGCACCTGTAAATCTTCAAGTCTGCCATTTGTGAAACCGAAATCTTCCGGTGAAACGGTATATTCCCGGCGCTCCCCGTCCTTTAATTCAATCACGTCAGTCGGTGCTGTAATTGAAAGCTCATCTAAACCGTCACGGCTTGATACGAACATGACGTGCTTCGGCTGAAGCGTCTCCAGTGCGCTTGCCATCACTCCAGCTTTTTCAGCCGAATAGACCCCAATCACCTGACGCTTCGCCTGCAAGGGATTGCTGAGCGGTCCGAGCAGATTAAATACCGTTCTGAAACCCAGTTCTTTTCTAGTACCCGCTACATGTTTCATAGACGAATGATAAAGCGGGGCAAAAAGAAATCCCATGTTGTTTGCTTCAATGCTGCTTTTGACTTTTTCGGGAGTCGTTTGAATTGGAACCTCTAACACCTCTAAAACATCAGCACTTCCGCTTTTAGAAGAGACAGAGCGATTGCCGTGCTTAGCGATTTTTGCCCCTGCTGCTGAGGCAACAATTGCCGATGCCGTTGAGATATTAAAAGTGGAAATACCGTCTCCTCCGGTTCCGCATGTATCAACGACATCAGGAAGTCCATCGACTGTAAGAGCGCGTGCCCGCATCGCCTTAATAAAGCCCGTAAGCTCTTCTGGCGTCTCTCCCCGATGAGCAAGAATAGACAATATACCGCCCATTTCAGAAGGCGTCATTTCCGCTGTCATCATCATATTCATCAATGCCTCTGCCTCATCGGCAGTAAGTGTTTTTCCGTCAACGCACAATTGTAGAAATTTGTTCATCAGCTTTATCCTCCTTGCTATGGAACATGTCTTCTGCAATATGAATCGTTTTCAGCAGCGCACCGGCTTTATTACAGCTTTCTTCGTATTCGGCTTCCGGAACAGAATCTGCAACAATGCCAGCACCTGCCTGTATCGATGCAACACCGCCCTTTACGCTCATGGTGCGAATCGTAATACAAGAGTCGATATTACCGTCAAATCCGATGTAGGCGATGCAGCCGCCGTATGTCTCTCTCGGTGTAGGCTCCAGCTCTTGCAAAAGCTGCATGGCACGGATTTTGGGAGCGCCTGTTAAAGTTCCTGCCGGGAAAGCGGACATCAGTGCATCGACTGGGTGAATCCCTTCTTTCAATCGACCTGTAACCACCGAAATAATGTGCATGACATGCGAAAAGGAGACAATTTTTGTGAACTCCGGCACAGAAACAGATCCATACTCTGCTACTCTGCCAATATCGTTCCGGGCAAGGTCAACGAGCATGTAGTGCTCTGCTTTTTCTTTTTCATCCTTCATCAGCTCAACTTTGAGTTTTTCATCTTCCTCTTTATCTGCGCCTCGTTTTCTCGTACCGGCAATCGGATGGATTTCCAAGTGCCCGTCCTTAACATGGATTAAACGTTCCGGAGAGCTGCCGACTATTTCTCTGTCTTTGAGTTTCATATAATACATATACGGAGAAGGATTGACGATCCTAAGCACCCGGTATAACTCAATGGCATCTGATTTTATCGGAATCTCAAATTTTTGTGACAGAACGCCCTGGAAGATATCGCCCGCTTTTATATATTCTTTTATTTTTTCTACATCAGCCATAAAAGCTGATTTTTCATAATTAGAAGATACTGTCTCAAAGCTGGGTGTCTTATATGAATCAGCAGAGAGAAACAGTTCTTTTATGTTTTTTTGATCCATCATTTTTTCTATGAGATCTTGAAGCTCTTGATGATTTTGATGAAATACATCGATTTTTTCGTTTTCTGTTTCCTGTCCATTGAGCCTTGCATATTGGATAAAGTGGACGTTTTTGGTTTCATGATCATACGCGATTAATGTCCGGCAAACAAACAGCATACACTTTTCCATTCCTGCTTCTTTTGAATGCGGAGGAACAGAAGGCTCAATCAGCGGGATCATATCATAGCTTAAGTACCCGACAGCTCCGCCGACAAAAGGAATGCCTAGCTCTGGCGTTTTGATGTTGTACGTGGTATTCATCCAATTCAGAACTTCTTTAAGTTCAATTCCTGTGTAAAGAGATCTGCCGTCCTGATCTGTAGCTGTAAAACGGCTCTGCTCTTCTTTTATCGTGAGGAATGGATTCAGGCCGATAAAAGAATATCTTGACCAGTTGGATGTATCATCCTTGCTTTCAAGAAGATACGTAATCTCCCTGTCGAGCTTCTCTATCATTTGAATGGGTGTCATCGTATCGACTGTGAAGGTCTCCACAATCGGTATGGTGTGGTGGGACAAGCTGTCCTGTAAAAATGAAGAAATGTTGGATTGGAAATACATTGCTCTCACTCCTTATGGCAAGGAGAATGAGAAGATGGCATGAGAGGATAAAACATTATATAACAAATAAACCCAAAAGAAAGGCTTCTTTTGGGTAGAATAAACATACATGTCTCAGCTCAACTACACTCATTCTCTGCTACCCTATTCTCTAACTCAACTCAATCAATCGCTTTATACACACTCTTGTGTATTTCTAAGCTGCTCTTATCGTATTACAATTCAGTATTTTTTGTCAATGATAAATCGGGTCTTAATACAACGGCTTTTTCTAAATATACATGTCTGATCTGATCCTGAGGAACATCTGTCTGGACGGTCATCATGACTCTGATGCACTTTTTCAGACCGCCGATTACGTCCATTTCCTGCATACAGGTTACCGGCACATACTGCCATCCTGAAAGCTCACGAACAGCTTTTGCCGGGAAAACGGAGTGCAAATCAGGTGTCGCCGAAAGAAGCATTTGAACAACATCTTCTGGTTTTGTTTTGTTTTCTTCTATGATTTTCTCTAACAGCTGTTTTGTTTTTTGTAAAATTTCTTCTTCAGTATCTCGTTCAACTGTAGTTGCTCCGCGAATTCCGCGAATCATCATGATGTCTCCTCCAATCGCCATTTGTTCAGCCAGCTCTCAAGTTCATTTCTGGAAAATGTGTGATCAGCAACTTTTCCTAATTCGTTGAGCACGATAAACTGAATCTTCCCGCCACGGGTTTTCTTATCATTCATCATACGGTCCAATAGAACCGAAGTTTCCGTCTCTTTTTTAATTTGACTTGGATAGCCCAGGCTAATTAGCCAGCTGACCAAACGTTTCCTGTCCATTTCACAGCCCGCTGTCTTTTCGCTTATATATAAAGCAAACTGCATCCCGAGGGCTACGGCATCACCGTGAGTGATCTGTCCGTATCCATATTCGGCCTCAACAGCATGGCCAAGCGTATGTCCAAAGTTTAAGTAAGCTCTAATCCCCTCTTCTTTTTCATCCTGCTGAACGACAGATGCTTTTATTGAAATGCCTTTAAAAATCATGTCATTCAGCTGATCACTGGTGATATCGCGCAGTGAGCGGATATTTAGCAGCTCTTCCAGAAACGCTCTGTCATAGATAAAAGCGTGTTTAATCACTTCTGCCATTCCGGATCGAAGCTCTTTTTCAGGCAGAGAACGCAGGAAGTCTGTATCGTAGAGCACGGCCTTCGGCTGGTAAAACGCACCGATTAAATTTTTGCCGAGCGGATGGTTCACGGCTACCTTTCCTCCGACTGCACTGTCATGCGCCAAAAGCGTCGTAGGCATTTGAATGAAATCAATGCCACGCATAAAAGTGGCAGCCACAAAACCGGCAAGATCTCCTACAACACCGCCACCGAACGCGATGATGCATGAGGAGCGATCCATATGAAAACGAATCGCTTCACTCTGCAGTTTTGTGTACATGTCCATGGATTTCGCCTGCTCTCCACTCGGCACCGTCACTTTTTTCACAGGCCATTTTTCTTGCAGCAAATGAAGCATTTCATCACCATACAGGCGGTCAACCTCTTCATCCGTGACAAGCATAATTCGTGTTAAAGGCCTGTTTAAAGAGGTTAATAGTTCGCAAGCCTCTTTTCTGATGCCTTGCCCGATAAAAACAGGATACGACGAGGAAGCGGTTTGAACATGCAGTGTTTTCATTAAAATTCCCTCGACAGTTTTCTCATATTCTCCACATTTTCTCTAATACGGTCGATTTGATCTAAGCCGAATTGTTCAACGACTGCGTTGGCAATTTCCCATGCGACAGCCGCTTCAGCTACTACACTTGCCGCAGGCACTGCACAGCTGTCTGAACGTTCAATGCTGGCAGAAAAGGGTTCTTTCGTTTCAATATCTACGCTTTTCAGCGGTTTATACAAAGTCGGAATCGGCTTCATGACTCCGCGGACAACAATCGGCATTCCTGTCGTCATGCCGCCTTCCAGTCCCCCGAGTCTGTTTGTAGCGCGGGTATATCCCTTTTCCTCGTCCCAAATGATCTCGTCATGGACTTCGCTTCCATTTCTTCCGGCTGCTTCAAAGCCGATGCCGAATTCCACACCTTTAAATGCGTTAATTGACAGAACAGCAGCAGCAAGCTTGCTGTCCAGTTTGCGGTCATAATGGACGTAGCTGCCCACGCCTACCGGCATTCCCTCGACAATGACTTCTACAATTCCGCCGATGGAATCTCCGTTGGCCTTCGCTTCATCAATGGCAGCCATCATTTTTTTGCCCGCTTCTTCATCGTAGCATCTGACCGGAGACTCCTCCGTTACACGCTGCAGGTCATCAATTGACGTATATTCTGTTTTTTCAGCTTTAACTTCGCCAATTTGCAATACGTGACCTGCCACCTTAATGCCGAGCTCAGAAAGAATCTTTTTAGCGACAGCTCCTGCCGCCACTCTGACAGTTGTTTCCCTTGCTGAAGAGCGCTCAAGCACATTTCTCATATCACGGTGATTATATTTAATCGCACCGTTTAAGTCAGCGTGCCCAGGTCTCGGTCTGGAAATTTGGCGCTTCATTTCCTTTTCTTCATCCTCTGTAATCGGAGCCGCGCCCATGATTTTTGTCCAATGCTTCCAATCGTTATTTTCAACGACGAGAGCAATTGGTGAACCGAGTGTTCGTGCATGGCGCACCCCGCTCATAATTTTGGCCTGGTCTTTTTCGATCTGCATACGGCGGCCGCGGCCATGGCCTTTTTGGCGTCTGGCAAGCTCAAAATTGATATCTTCCTCCGTTATGTAAAGCCCGGCAGGCACACCTTCAATAATGGTTGTCAGTTGGGGGCCGTGTGATTCTCCGGCTGTTAAATATCTCATGATTTCTTCTCCCTTCATCGCATTAACGCTTTTAAGTAAAACTACTATAACATATTTTTCAGCAAAAAGTCAGTCTACCTTTTTTGATAAAAGAATGTATCGGCTGGAATCAGGCCAAATTTCTCAGGATTGAAGATTTGCTCGGTGCTGCCGACAAATAGAACTCCATTCTTTTTCAAGCTATGTGCCATTTTTAAATAAAGCTCTTCCTTCGCGCTTTCTGTAAAATAAATAAATACATTGCGGCACACAATTAAGTCAAAGTCTTGTTCATAACGATCAGCCAGTAGATTGTGCTTTTTGAATGTAATATTCTTTTTGATTTCCGGTTTGACTTCATAACTTCTATTTGCGTTTTGAGTAAAATAACGATCCTTCACAGATGACGGCACTTCTTGTAAAGACCTCTCCTGATAGACGCCTTTTTTCGCTTTTTCCAATGCTTTTTCATCAATATCAGTCGCCAGGATCTGAAAGCCGGGAAGACCTTTTTGCTGATCCAAAAGCATGGCAAGCGTATAAGGCTCCTCACCCGTTGAGCAGGCGGCACTCCATATCTTTAAAGGCTTAGAGTTCTTGATTAACGGCAAAATAGCAGTCTCAAGAACTTCCCATCTTTTATAATTACGATAAAATTCTGAAACATTGATCGTCATTCTGTCCAATGTTTCATTTAAGAGGGCTTGATCCTTTTCCAATGCCGCCGCAAAGTCCTTAAAGCTTTGAAACCCCTTTTTCTCATAAAGCGACGTCAGCCTTCTCTTCATTTGTGCTTCTTTATATAATGTCAAATCGACTCCGGTTAATTGTTTCCACTTCGTTGTAAATACGCTGTATGTATCCATCTCTCTACTCTCCCAGTCTCGCTGTCTTTTTGTCCTAGTATAGCTTGTTTTATCAGGAAATTGTATTGTTTCAATAAAAAAATCAGCTTTGCAGCTGATTTTAGATCGTTAGGAAAGACAGGAATCTGATGCATCCTGCCATTAAACGCTTTATTCACTTTAATGTAAACCTTTACAAAAGAAAACGAAAACCGGCGGCATTACATGGTGCCGGCTCTGTTACTTATTTTCATAATGATTAATAGATCCAGCCTGCCATGAGCTGTTGATATGATACTAATTCTTCATTCTTAAAGAAAATGTTAATCTCGCGTTCTGCACTTTCGAGAGAATCAGAGCCGTGGATGATGTTTTTTCCGACAAACATGCCATAATCTCCCCTAATCGTACCAGGCAAAGCTTCTTTAGGATTTGTCTTTCCGATCAGCTGCCTCGTTACTTCAATGACATTTTCGCCTTCCCAAACCATTGCGAATACAGGTCCTGAAGTAATAAACTCAACGAGCTCTCCGAAGAAAGGCTTCCCTTGATGTTCGGCGTAGTGTTTCTCAGCCATTGGTTCAGTCACTCTCATTAACTTGGCACCAGCTAATTGTAAGCCCTTACGTTCGAATCTGGATAAAATATCTCCAATGAGCTGACGTTGGACACCGTCTGGTTTCACCATGATAAAAGTCTTTTCCATCACATTCTCCACCCCATCATTATGTATGTATAGGCTTTCACACTGCACACCGAAATCGTAACATCTTTCTGATAATTAATCAATCCGGGGTGGAGAAATTTCTTAATATCTACAAAAATTAAAATTTTCTTTTACCGATATATTTTGCGATGGCCGCAAGAGACGAACGTGCCCGCCCTCTCGGAAGCGTGTTTAACTTCTGGAAAGCTTTCTGCAAATACATTTCGCTTACTGCCATAGATGCTTCAATCGCATCCGTTTTTTTGATTTCCTCAATGATTGGTTCAAGCTGTTCCTGCGTTGTCTCGCTGTTAATCAATTTAAGCTGATTCTTTAATGCTGGATTTTTCAGAGCATACAGCACTGGCAATGTGACATTCCCTTGAAGCAAATCTCCTCCAACGGGTTTGCCCAGCTCTTCTTCAGTTGAAGTAAAATCAAGGATATCATCAATGATTTGATAAGACATGCCGACGTAATACCCAAACCAGTACAGCGCCTTATGAATCTTTTCATCAGCCCCGGACGCAATAGCACCGAGCTGGCAGCTGACCGCGATCAGGAGCGCCGTTTTTCTTTTGATGCGGCGGAGATACGTTCTGAGATTTTGTTCCATGTTGTATTTGTCTTTGATCTGCTCGATTTCCCCAAGACACACTTCAACAATCGTTTGTGACAAAATCCTATGGGCTTTCGGTTCGTTAATTCTCGTCATCATTTCAAGAGATCCCGCAAGCATATAATCGCCTGTGTACATCGCAATGCGATTATCCCACTTTGCTTTGATTGTCGGCTTCCCTCTGCGAAGCTCCGCATCATCAATGACATCATCATGAACCAAAGATGCCATGTGAATCATTTCCAGAGTGACGGCGACATATTTAATCTTATTAATATCGTAATCGCCAAACATGCCGGAAAGCAGCACGAAAACGGGCCGAATACGTTTCCCTCCGGCCTGCAGCAGGTGAAGACCTGCCTCGCTTAAAAGCGGGTAATCGGAACGTACGGTTTGTTCAAGTTCTCTTTCGATTACATCAATATCGTCATTTAAAAAAGAGTAGGCCATTTTAAATTTCATATCATTCACCCAAACATCTGTGTTTTCATTTCCATCCGATATGCGTGGCAGCGACTCCGCCAGTAAACGAATGATATTTGACATTTTTCAGGCCCGCCTCTTCAAACAGGCCTGCCAGTTCCTTCATTCCAGGGAATTCTCTGGCTGATTCTTGAAGCCAAGAATATTCTTTATAGCTCTTCGCAAACAGTTTCCCGATAAACGGCATAATATACTTAAAGTACATAAAGTAAGCCTGTCTGAATCCGAACATTTCCGGTTGGGACGTTTCCAGACATACCACCTGGCCGCCCGGCTTTACCACACGTCTCATCTCTTTCAATACGGTCAAGTAATCAGGGACATTGCGAAGTCCGAAGCCAATAGTGACATAATCAAATGTATCATCATCAAAAGGAAGCTCCATCGCATTTCCTTGCAGCAGTTCAATTTGACTGAATCCGCCGTTTTTCACTTTCTGCTGTCCGACACTCAGCATATTTTCACTGAAATCCAAGCCCTTAATCTCGCCGCTTTTTCCGGCTGCTTTTGCAAGAGCGATCGTCCAGTCAGCCGTTCCGCAGCAGACATCAAGCGCTTTGGCGCCTTCTTTCACATCCATAATGCGCATCGTTTTATCGCGCCATTTTTTATGCTGCTGAAAACTGATGACGGAGTTCATTTGGTCGTAGTTTTTAGATATTTTTTCAAATACTCCATGTACGCGCTGTTCTTTTGATTCCTGCATAATGGTTTACCCTTCTTCCACTTTCTGATGATAGGTTTGATCTTGGCTGATTGTCTTCAGACGGTTTAATAAAATGTGCTGAACAGGTGAATTTAGAGGCAAAAGTGACTCAATGCTGTTTTTCGCTTTTTTAAAACAATCTTCTAATATCTCTTCTTTTGTTTTTCCCAGCTGTATAAAACTGCCGATCACATCCAGAAATGTATCATTTCCGTTCATAAGCCGCTTAAATACAAAAAAATCACTCGACAGCTTTTTCCAGCGCGGAAGATTGAAGTGTTCCGCAACCCTATGGAATAAAGCTGATTCAACGATGCCGACACTTTCGAAAAAATCGTGTTCGTCCTTGAAAGAACGGTCATATAGACGAATTTTATGTTCATTGATTTCTTTGATGGCTGTAGCAAGCGTCCGAATCATGTAGATATCCTTCATTTCAGATAGTAAAGAGTAGTACAGCCCGCTGAAATAATCGCCTGCGAGAACAGTCAATTGGCGGTTTTTGTTTTCGTCTCGTTTTATGACTCTGGCTGTCGTCACTTCATCATGGGTATCAAGGGCGCTTTGTACAAGCATCGCTGTTACAATATAATTTTCTCTGTCGTTGTTTTTTATGTCGGCTTCTTCAAATAAAGCATGAAAAAGAAGAAGCTTATCCTCATCAATTTTTGGCGCAGAAATATGCTTCGCTAAATAAGGATGAGACAGCTTTTGTTTTAATTTCGTGTTCAGATTGGCTAAAGTTCCGTAGATGTCTTGCAAAAATATCACCCTTGTCCCCAAATTCACATTTATTTCTTAATCTATGTATGAGTCTTATTTTTTCATTCACTTACGCAGGTATCATTATAGCATAAAAAAAAGAAATTGGCTGTATCCTCCCGCTGTTTGCGAACATTTGCTTTTAACAGCGGGGACAGCCAGCTTATTTTTTTTCGCTTTTCATTTCTCCGTATGCGGTTTGAATGAGTGCCTCTCCTCTGACTTTAATGGCAGAAGTATGCTCTGTGAACTGAGCGATGATTACTTCTCCCTTGTCGAGTTTTTCGGAATGGTGAAACTTTGTGTCTGTTCCTCTTGTCAGGCCGATCACATTCACTCCATCCTCAACCGCTTTAATGACGACAAAATCACTTGAATGCTTTTCGTTCATTTATAGCACCCTCTATCTTTATTAGTCCTGGCGTTTAATATGTTCCAATACTTCAGCGCGGGCAGCGGCATCATCTCTGAAAACGCCTCTGACTGCTGAAGTGACAGTTTTTGCACCCGGTTTTCTGACACCGCGCATCGTCATGCACATGTGTTCTGCTTCAACCACTACCATTACGCCATGCGGGTCAAGCGTTTCTACGATGCTTTCCGCAATTGTAGAAGTGATGCGTTCCTGCAGCTGCGGACGCTTTGCAACGGCTTCAACGGCACGTGCCAGTTTGCTGAGCCCTGTGACCTTTCCGCCTCGCGGTATATATGCAACGTGTGCTTTTCCATAAAAGGGAACAAGGTGATGCTCACACATAGAATGAAACGCGATATCTTTTACAAGAACAAGCTCCTCATGGTTTTCACCGAAGATAGTCTGGAAATGTTCTTTTGGATCTTCATTCAAGCCGGAGAATACTTCGGCATACATCTTTGCGACTCTTTTCGGGGTATCAAGAAGCCCTTCTCTATTCGGGTCTTCTCCGATCGCTTCTAAAATTTGACGAACAGCTTGTTCGATTTGTTCTTTATTAACTTCTTTCATGTTCTATGTCCTCCACCAATGAATACATTTAATTTCGATTCTAGCACACATGCCCCGCTAAAAGCAAAGTGAATGCCCTATCAGGAAGCCCATGCTCTTGAAATATGAAAAGCCCCTTAGAAAGGGGCTTTTCTGTGAAGAAATAAAGTGTATGTAAGCTAGATGCATACACGATCTATATTCACAATTATTTTCCGGCAACTGCGTCTTTAAGCGCTTTACCTGGTTTGAAAGCAGGTACTTTGCTCGCTGGAATTTCGATTTCTTCACCTGTTTGAGGGTTGCGTCCTTTACGTGCAGAACGTTCACGCACCTCGAAGTTACCAAAACCGATCAGTTGGATTTTATCACCGTTTTTAAGTGCATCTAAGATCGTATCAAAAACAGAGTCAACTGCTTTTGTAGCGTCTTTTTTAGACAATTCGCTTGCTTCTGCAACCGCATTGATAAGTTCTGTTTTGTTCATGCCTTTCACCTCCTCCCAAAAGGAATACATTCAGTTCGTTTATTATCATTTCTTCACAGTTCAGTCTGATTCTAAACCTGTCTCAGAAAAAAATCAGAGCAGGCAAGAGAAAGACAATTAAACGGCTTTTTAAGAAAAACTGCACTCTGAGGAATGTTTGTCCAACAAAGTGAAGAATTTCTGTATGTAGAGTAACACATATAAAAAGCCATATCAAGCATTTTAAAGCGTCAATCCCTTGCTCGTCAAGGATTTAACGTGATTTACCGAACAAATATTCCTTTTTTTCCTTTTTTCATCCTATTCCTTGATCCTTTTCCATTATTAAGAGCATAGAAAAAAGACCTCCCATTCTATAAAGAGGTCTTCCGGTATTACAGGATGATGGCGATTAAGCCGCCTGAACCTTCATTTATAATTCTTTCTAACGTTTCTTTTAATTTGTACCGTGCATTTTCAGGCATTAATGACAGCTTTGCCTGAATCCCTTCTCTCACAATTGAGCTCAGTGACCTTCCGAAGATATCGGAGTTCCAGATGGAGAGCGGATCATCCTCAAAGTCCTGCATTAAATAGCGCACAAGCTCTTCGCTTTGTTTTTCCGTTCCGATAATCGGCGCGAATTCGCTTTCGACGTCTACTTTGATCATATGGATCGACGGAGCGACAGCCTTCAGCCTCACACCAAATCGTGAGCCCTGCCGTATAATTTCCGGCTCATCGAGACTCATATCAGTTAAAGCAGGCGCCGCAATGCCGTATCCCGTCTGTTTGACCATTTTTAAGGCATCGGACACTTGATCATATTCTGTTTTCGCATGAGCAAAGTCCTGCATGAGCTCAAGCAGATGGTCTCTTCCTCTAATTTCAACGCCAACCACTTCTTTCAGGATTTGATCATATAATTGGTCCGGCGCATACAAGTCAATTTCAGCCACCCCTTGGCCAAGCTCGATTCCGGCTAATCCGGCACTTTCAATGAACTCAAACTCGCTGAATTGGCCGACAACCCTGTCTACGTCCCGGAGACGCTTAATATCCTTAACCGTTTCCTTTACGGATTCCTGATAGCTTTCACGCAGCCAATGGTTTTCTTTCAGCACCATTACCCAGCTTGGGAGATTGACATTCACTTCAAGCACCGGAAACTCATAGAGGGCCTCTCTGAGCACATTCAGCACATCTGATTCCCGCATGCTTTCCACGCTCATTGCCAATACCGGGATATCATATTTTTCGCTTAAATCCTGACGCATGGCTTCTGTTTCCGGGTGATATGGCCTGACTGAATTGATGACCATGATAAAGGGTTTGCCAACCTCTTTCAGCTCTTCAATGACTCTTTCTTCAGCCTCTATATAGTCACTTCTGGCGATATCTCCAATGGTGCCGTCTGTCGTAATGACAACTCCGATGGTCGAGTGTTCTTGAATGACTTTTCGTGTACCGATTTCAGCAGCCTCATGAAATGGGATCGGTTCTTCGTACCAAGGCGTGTTGATCATCCGCGGCCCGTTTTCATCTTCATATCCTTTTGCGCCGGGCACTGTGTAACCTACACAATCTACTAATCTTATATTGACATCGAGTCCGTCTGACACATGAACAGACATCGCCTGATTCGGAACAAATTTAGGCTCTGTAGTCATAATCGTCTTGCCGGCCGCGCTCTGCGGCAGTTCATCCTGCGCACGGGCCCGGTCTGCTTCGTTACTGATATTCGGGAGCACCACAAGCTCCATAAATTTTTTAATGAACGTGGATTTTCCTGTACGGACAGCACCTACGACTCCTAAGTATATATCGCCTCCTGTTCGTTCAGCGATATCCTTGAAAATATCGACCTTTTCCAAGTGATCCCCTCCCGGACTTCCTATCCTTATCAATTTTATTAAACTCTTTCAATCAAACACAGGACACTATATGTGTATGACGTTGTCCTATTTCAATATGACATCTTTAGAAAATTTCCCATCCTCAATCTATTAAAGTATAAAAAAACCTTTCTCCCTATTTGTATGCACTGGAGAAAGGTTCATTCCTATTTGATATCATTTTCTAAAAAAACAGGTTCCTGTTTGTCATTTACCGTATATTTCACAGAAAACGCGGGGACAAAGGGCGTTTCTTGCCAAATCATATCCTGGATTTCAGACCCGGGTTTAAACGTTTTTTTGCTTTTTTTGAGGAAAGAAGCCAGCTCAGACCGGTAATCGGCGTATATTTCTCCGTCTCCGTCAATCATAAGCGGCAAGGAATTCCCTGAGATTGGGCTTGTCACTGTAAGAGAGCTTCCATCTCCCAGCTTCTTCTCATCAAGTGTAAATAAATCACGTGATAGCACATCCTTGTAAGGCGGATATTGATGCTCCTGGCGGTACATTTGGACACGCAATTTTACATCGCGGATTTTTTCAGCCATCCTTAGATCAATCAATTTAACAGTTGGATCGTTCTCTACGTCAACAAGCACGTATTGATAGTCTCCCCCGCTTTCATATGCCGTGCTCGGGGGTTCAGCTATATATCTCGGCGCTAAACGGTTAAAGTCTATCGGATACTTTTGATATAGCGGTGTCGACATATCTTTTGTTTGAATGGGAAGCAGCCCTCCATTTGCCTTTTGAAATTCATCAATAGCAGACTGGACCTGCTTTAGCTGGTCCTGATAAGGAATGGCATGTACACTGCTTTTCCGCTCATTTGGATATAAACAGCCTGATAAAAACACGACTGCCGCAAAAATCATAGCGCACTTCAGTTTACCCATACAGCACTTCCTTTTACAGCTTTATTCATTGACAGGGCCGCTGAATACCACGACAAACACAATAATTCCAGATATGAGCATACACATGAAAGCGAATGACGAAACCGCAATCTTCAAAAAACGGTTTTGGCACTTAAAGCGGCTTAAATAGATGGAAGCTACAGCCAGAAACATCAGACCCATGGACCCTAGTGCAAACCACATTTTCATCAATGCCAGACTCAATGACCTGCGCCTCCCCGATATGTATGATGTAAGCGTTATATTTTAATTTTAATATACAGCCCCGGAAAAGATCAACCAGATTTTCCATCCTTTGATAAAACAAAAAAACTGAAGCAAAGAGGGGGACCTTCGCTTCAGTCAACTTGACTATATTCACCTGCACGTTTAAGAAACACTCTCTTGGACTTCGATGCTATAGTATGCGACTTGGCATACAGATGCATCCTCTATTGCCTAAATCGGCAAAATGTTTCAGGAGATCCCAAGACTTGGGTGTCCTTCTGTTTTTCGGGCTTTCGTTCAATTAAGATATGCGATCTCCCATACGATTGACACTTTTACTTCACTTGATTTTCAAACGTATTGACAAGATCCTCCATCTCGTGGGTTTTCCCTCTCGCCATTAAAGATTCAACAGCAGTTTCCACTTTTTGTCCGTTAAATAGAACTTGATGGAGTGCTTCTGTAATCGGCATTTTCACATCATATTTCTTCGAAAGCTGGTAAGCCGCTTTTGTTGTGCGGACACCTTCGACTACCATTCCCATCTCTTCAAGAACGTCTTCAAGCTTGTACCCTTTTCCGAGCAAATTGCCGGCACGCCAGTTTCTGGAATGAACACTTGTGCACGTCACAATCAGATCGCCTACTCCTGTCAATCCAGAAAACGTCAGGGGATTCCCGCCCATTTTCGTTCCGAGTCTCGCGATTTCAGCAAGTCCGCGTGTAATCAAAGCAGCTTTGGCATTGTCGCCATACCCTAAACCGTCTGTGATTCCTGCGGCAAGGGCAATAATATTTTTTAAAGCCCCGCCGATTTCAACGCCGATAATGTCAGGGTTTGTGTACACCCGGAAATTGTGATTAATAAATAAATCCTGCACCTCTTCTGCTGCCCTCATGCTCTTTGAAGATGAAGTAACGGTCGTTGGATGCCGCAGCCCCACTTCTTCCGCATGACTCGGCCCCGAAAGGACAACAATATCTTTTCTGACATCGCTCGGGAGCTCGATTTCCATAATCTCAGAAATGCGCAGGAGTGAATCCGGCTCTATGCCCTTGCTGACATGAACAAAGACTGCCTTTTTCGTCATAAAAGGCACAGCCTGCCTCAGCACTTCCCGAATTGCTTTTGTCGGAACCGCAACGATAATGAAATCTGCGTCCGAAACAGCTTTCCCGATATTCGTTGTTGCCTCTATTGATTCTGGAAGCTTGACGTTCGGCAAATAATCCTTATTTTCATGCTGATCATTAATTTGATGAATCAGCTCTGCACGGTGCCCCCACATGGTTACATCGTGATGATTATCGGCTAACACTAAAGCCAATGCCGTCCCCCAGCTTCCCGCTCCGAGCATAGTGACTCTTTTCATATTTGCTTCACACCTTTTTATTTTCTAGCTCTTGCAAATATTTTGATTGGTGTCCCCTCAAAACCGAACGCATCTCTGATTCGGTTTTCTAAAAAGCGTTCGTACGAAAAATGCATCAATTCCGGATCGTTTACAAACACAACGAAGCTAGGTGGCTTCACCGACACTTGAGTCGCGTAATAAATCTTCAAGCGAGAACCGTTATGAGTCGGCGTCGGGTTCATTGCCACAGCATCCATGATGACATCATTTAAGACATTCGTTTGAACTCGAAGTGAATGGTTTTCGCTTGCTTTGATAATCGCAGGCATCAGCGTATGGATCCGTTTTGTCGTTAAGGCTGACATGAATAGGATTGGCGCATAATCAAGAAATTGAAAATGATCACGGATATTTTCTTCAAATTCTTTCATCGTGCTTTCATCTTTGTCAACAGCATCCCATTTGTTTACGACGATCACGACGGCTTTACCCGCTTCGTGTGCATAACCGGCGATACGTTTGTCCTGTTCAATAATGCCTTCTTCGCCATCCAGCACAACCGCAACGACTTCTGAGCGGTCAATTGCTTTCAGCGCGCGCAGCACACTGTACTTTTCAGTCGTTTCATAGACTTTCCCTTTTTTTCGCATACCGGCAGTATCGACAATGACAAACTCCTGCTGGTTGTACGTAAATGCCGTATCAACAGCATCTCTTGTCGTTCCTGCCACGTTGCTGACAATGACACGCTCTTCGCCGAGCATCGCATTCACAAGTGAGGACTTTCCGACATTCGGGCGTCCGATTAGGCAAAATTGAATAACTTCTTCATCATATTTCGTTTCAGGAATGTTTTTAAAATGCTCTGCAACGGCATCAAGTAAATCTCCTAATCCGAGTCCGTGTGTTCCCGAAATTGGATACGGCTCGCCAAAACCAAGCGAATAAAAATCATAAATATTCGCTCTCATTTCTGTGTTATCCAGTTTATTAACTGCCAAAACAACAGGCTTTTTCGTGCGGTACAAAATTTTTGCTACTTCTTCATCAGCAGCTGTTACGCCTTCACGGCCGTTCACCATAAAAATAATGACGTCCGCTTCATCCATGGCGATTTCAGCCTGCTGGCGAATTTGCGCTAAGAATGGCTCATCACCGATATCAATACCGCCAGTATCAATCAAATTAAAATCATAATTCAGCCATTCAGCCGAGCTGTATATCCGATCCCTTGTCACACCAGGGGTATCTTCTACTATTGAAATTCTTTCTCCCGCAATCCGGTTAAAGATTGTGGATTTTCCTACATTTGGTCTCCCGACAATGGCTACGACAGGTTTACCCATAGTACCCTTCCTTTCGATCCAGCCGCTTTCATTTTTACATAAATTTTCAACCGGTTATTAAAATCATTTCATTCACTTTTATGAAAAGAAACCCTTCAGAGGAAGGGCTTAACTCATTTATTATATCAGTTTTTACTGGGATCACAACTATTCTTAGAAATGTTTCACGATCAAATACACGTCATCTCCAATTCTATGCGCTATTCCATCAAGGATCGCCTCAAGATTTTTAGCGAAAAGCTCCATCTCCTTTTGGTCATTGCAAAAAAAGACAGGTGCTCCCCCTGCAGTCCGGTTTCGGTTCGTCGTGATCACAGACAAAATCACTTTCGTGAGAGATTCGCTCATCCTATCACCTTATCCTGGTTCTTGATAAATTCTGTCGGCATTCTGATCGCGTTCTCCAAGGTTGGAACATTGCTGATGATCTGAACAGCCGTTTCGGGGTGGTTAATTTGCGGCAGAACAAAGACTGCTACTCTCCCGTCATTTAAATCACGTTTTGCAATGGGTGTCAGAGACGGCTCGCCTGAATCCCGATAAACCCCGAGCACATTGGAAACATCAAATAAAATCGCCTGACGCTGCCCTAAGTTGGCAATCGTCGCTGCTGAATTAAAGTTTTTTGGCGTTAAAATAAAGCCCATGCCATGCTTTAAAATCAGCTCTTGTTTCTCCGGAAGTCCGATATTCATCATATAAATATTATCAACAAACAGTCCCGGACCGTCAAAGTGAGGTTTTATGTACTCGATGTCGACAATATCCTTCAACACACTGCCCGACATAAATTTCATTGCCAGCAAAAAACAAACAACAGCCGCTAAGACTGCAGCCCATATGGATAAAAACACATACGCAGAGGTTGTTAAAAGCGCTGTAAAGATTACGATATAATTTCTGCTTTCAAACGCAATGGCAATTCCCTCAATATATGTGCTTCCCCTTGAGACAAGTTCATATGAATCCATTTGCGTCAGTGTGTTCCGCTCCATGTTTCGGACATCTCTAAATTGTGTCGCTGCCAACGTTAAAAATGTGATGGCCGTAAATTCCTCCTGCAAAAGCGCCGGCATAATAATTGCCCCTAAACCAGCCGCTATCAGCCCTAGTGCAATGTGAATCACTTTCCCATGAACATAGGTCGGATACTGGCGGTAATCCGTTTTGAGCATATAAAGCCTTGTCGCGACGCCGGCAATGACCCCAGCAATAATCGGATAGATGTAATCACTCATGACATTTTGGTAGCTCCTTTGTTTGATCTTTTGCTTTTTTGACCAATCTGGCTTGCGAGCTGTTCGTATTTGGATATGCCAAACAGCAATATCATGCCTGCAGAACAAGCATTCAGCCATTGAAAGCCGCCGACAGCCAAAGTCCCGGCCAACTTTTGAATCACAAATGAATACACCAGTTCGCCTTGGCACATCCCTAAGACAAATAAGGCAAGCTGCTTCTCGAAATTCCTTTCAACCGAAGCTGTCAAAAGCACTATTAATATAACGGCCGCCCACTCAGGTTTTATGATGAACCAAACCGGATCATATAATGCAAAAAGATAAACAAACGCATACCCGCCAACAAGCGTCAGAAAGACCATGAGATAACGAAAACGATACATTCCCAAATACCCGGCATAGGCACACCCGCAGACGAAAAACATCATATAAGCAGCATTTAGGGTAAAATATAAAGTGATGTCATGTATGCTTAAAATAATATTAGTCAAAATAAAGACAGAGACGGCAAATCGTCTTTTCGTCTTTTCAAAAATAAAGGTTGTCAGGACCCACAAAAACCACATTGACCAATAGTAATAAAATTGTTCCATTTTGCTTCCTCCATACTCCCAGTATGGAGCCCAAGCGCATTTTTTAAACAATCCATCTCACATAAAGGAGCATGATCATGGGAAAAGACAGACAGGAGAAAAAACTCAAAGCTTCGGGCAGAGTCGAATCAGACCGCGACCAGTCCATTCACTATGACGGAGCGACAAGCCTTGAACAAAACGGAAGATTTAAAAAGAGAAAATCATAATACAAAAAGCCCAAAACTCATTAGGTTTTGGGCTTTTATCATTTATCTCATACCATAGCTGGACGTATCGATCCCTCTCTCTGTGAGCCAGTGATGGGTTTCACCTTTGATTACAAGAGGCGCCTTTTGCAAATCAGCAATCGTTCTGGCGCCCAGCACGGTCATAATCATTTTTAATTCCTCAAGGATCAGCTGAATCTCCTCAAGCAGTCCTTCCTCTCCGCTATCAGTCAACGCCTTTAAAAAGTGTCCTGCCATTCCGGTGCAAGAGGCCCCTAGCGCAATTGCCTTTGCTACATCAAGCGCACCCTGCAGGCCGCCGGAGGCAATCATTGTGCTTGCAGGAAACGCAGAGCGGATTTCCGCCAAACTTGCAGCTGTCGAAATGCCCCATGAGTTAAAAAAAGTGATTTGCCGCTGCCTTCGGAGATTTTCGATTTTCGAAAAATTTGTACCCCCGTAGCCGCTAATATCAACAGCTGCAGCACCAGCTTCATACAGCTTCCCTGCCGACTCTTTGCTCATACCAAAGCCGACTTCTTTCACAATGACTGGTACACTGACCTGACTGCAAATTTGCTCAATGCGGTCCAGAGCGCCGCTAAAGCTTCTGTCCCCTTCAGGCATCACAATTTCCTGAATCACATTCAAGTGAATTTGCAGGGCATTTGCTTCAATCATATCAACTGCTTCCTTCGCCTGATCAGCTGTCGCCTCGCTTCCCAGGTTGGCAAAAATCAGTCCGTTTGGGTTTTCCTTTCGAACGATTTCATACGAAACACGCTCTGAGGGATCTTTTAATGCTGACATTTGTGATCCGACAGCAAGAGGTATTCCAGCTTGACGAGCCGCTCGTGCAAGCGATTTATTAATTTCATATGTAAGTTGTCCGCCGCCGCCAGTCATTGCATTGATAAAAATCGGCGAACTGCTTGAAAGTTCGCCGATTTTTGTGGAAATATCTACTTGTTCTAATGCAAGATCGGGCAGACTGACATGAACAAACGTAATATCATCAAGACCTGTTTCCCGCCTTTGACCGGTGGACAGGGCATGATTGATGTGTTGTCTTTTCCGTTCTGCTCGAGTCACGTTTATCACCAATTATTTTAGTTTATTCAGCTTATCTCCGATCAAGTCTCCAAGCTGGAAGCCAGTGCTTGTTTCTTCCTTCGCCTGATATTGACGGTAATCCTCTTGATCGGCTTTAGGTGCTTCTTCAAGTTCACGCATGCTTAATGAAATGCGCTCCTCATTTTCATTCACATCAAGAACCTTCACTTTTACAGTCTGTCCTTCTTCAAGGACTTCATGCGGCGTGCCGATGTGTTTATTGGAAATTTGAGAAATATGAACGAGACCTTCAACACCTGGAAGGATTTCAACAAAGGCACCGAAGCTGACAAGACGCTGTACAGTTCCTTCAAGCACATCGCCAGGCTTCACTTTCTCGCCGATTTGGCTCCACGGTCCAGGCAATGTATCTTTGATGGATAAAGAAATACGTTCATTATCACGGTCTACAGATAATACTTTCACTTTTACTTCTTGTCCCTCTTCAACAACATCAGACGGCTTCTCTACATGGGAGTGGGAAAGCTGTGAAATGTGTACAAGTCCGTCGATACCGCCGATATCAACAAATGCGCCAAAATCAGTCAGACGCTGCACTTTGCCATCAAGTACACTTCCAACTTCAAGAGACTGAAGAAGTTCTTGTTTTTTATTCGCTTGTTCACTTTCAACAACTGCACGGTGTGAAAGGATGACGCGGTTTTTGTCACGGTCAAGCTCTACAACGAGCAGAGATAGTGTTTTCCCTTTATAGTCAGTGAAATCTTCAACGAAATGCGCTTCAACAAGTGATGCCGGAATAAAACCGCGAACGCCGATATCAACGACAAGGCCGCCTTTCACGACATCTTTCACTTCAGCTTCAAACACTTCTTTTGTTTCAAATTTTTTCTCAAGGTCTTCCCAAGCGCGGTCTGCATCAACAGCACGTTTAGATAAAATCAAAGCATCGTCTTCCACTTTTGTTACTTTCAGGTCAAGCTCGTCGTCTACTTTAACAACATCCGATGCTTTCTCTACATGAAGACTTGATAATTCACTGATTGGAATAATGCCGGACTGTTTGACATTGATAATTTCAACATCCACATGTTTGTCCTCTACCTTTGTCACAATCCCTTTAACTACATCTCCAACCTCTGGCACTTGAACATCAATTTGATTCATTTCCTCTGTCATTTGAATAACCTCCTTGGTCCAAACCTACACAGCTTAATTAAAACGGTTTGAAAGCTGAACATATAAACATGCCCGCTTTTTAGCCGAATATGTATTAAAGAATCATCCAAAAAAGTTTTTTGAATGATCAATAAAAAGTTTTATTAGTATTAACTTCTAATAAAAGGACAGGTTTGTCAAGCAATAACATTCTTTCTTTGTTGAAAAATTCAAAAAAAGTGGCATTTGCCATAATCAGCGGGACTTTTGTTCCACCGCCTCGAGGATTTTATCAGCTACCTCTTGAATAGAAAGGGAGGTCGTGTCGATTTCAAGAGCGTCCTCTGCCTTGCGCAGCGGAGATACTTCACGCTCTGAATCAAGCTTATCTCTTCTTGCAATTTCCTCGATCAATGTTTCATAGTTGACATCGTAGCCTTTTTTCACATTCTCTTCATAACGGCGTTTCGCTCTCTCTTCAACAGATGCCAAAAGAAAAATTTTCACTTCTGCATTCGGCAGCACGTGAGTCCCGATATCACGTCCATCCATAACGACGCCGCCTTTTTCCCCAAGCTGCTGCTGGCGTTTCACCATTTCTTCTCTAACGCTTCTGTGCTTGGCCGCAATTGAAACTTGGTTGCTGACTTCGGCTGTTCTGATTGCCTCAGTTACATCGGTGCCGTTAACGAGCACTTTTTGTCCTTCTTTTGCTGTAATCAGTTCAATGTCTGTCCGCTTTAGCAGCTCAGCCAATTTTTCTTCATTTGTCAGCTCAACGTTTTCTTGTAAAGCCGCGTACGTTATCGCCCGATACATCGCTCCTGTATCAATATATATGTACGATTTTTTCTCAGCCACAATTTTGGCAACGGTGCTTTTCCCCGCAGCTGCCGGGCCGTCAATTGCAATCGATAATTTCTTGTCCATAATTCCTCTCCTTGCTCTTTTCTCCTCTATGGATTGTATCACGAACTTTATGAAAAAGGGTGAAAAATTGATGAATAATTAATGTTTGAAGGTTTCAATCCTATTGTTCTCCCCCATTTTATCCACCCCTTCATATTGAATCACTTTTGATACATAAGGTTCAATATGCTGATAGTGAAAAAGAATCTGGACACCAAGTAAAATGATGGCCTGAATGAACAATAATTTAATCAGCAGCCGTTCAAATGTTTTCATCGGAGCACCTCCATCACAAATAGTATGGAAGTGTTTGCCGATGTTTATTCCATCCTTGCCTTTCTTCTCTTATTTAACTGGCGCCGGATGCAATATTGAAGCAGGAACTGCTGGTCACTTGCTGCGATTCCTGTATACTCAAGTGTCATTTTACGTTTCCCTGATTTCAGGTCCTCAAAAATTCGTCTGACAACAGCTTCTGTTTCTATTTGACGTGTGTTCTCCTCTTCAGAAAGACTGATAATAAGTCGCAATGATTCCCCGGATTGAAGAGAACGGCCTTCAGCTAAAATTACGGCGATGCCGCCTGCGCTGATGTTATAGGAAAGTGTGCAGAACTCTTCTTTATTTGTCGGCTGAATTAGCACATCCAATACCGCATCAGTTCTTACATACTGGCGGCGCTGGATTCGTTTCATTTTTTCACTGGGAGGCATTTCAAGACAGATCATTTGAAGTTTTTCCTTCACTTTACCTTTTATACGGCTTGTAAAACGGTAAGGAACTTCATCTTTGCCCACAAACTCTACCGTTACTTCTATATCGTTATGTAAAATCACAGTTCGCCCTGTAACTACATCAACCGGATATGCTATCAAAAGCTCATTGTTTTCGATGCTGACTGCCTTGCTCTTTGCTTTTTTTAATTCATTTTCTTCTATATATTCTAAAAGTACATTTTCTCCAATCTCTATCATTGACTTCACTCTTTCGTATTCAATATACTCGCTTTTTTATTAAAGCACGTAATGAAAAAAAGGAAAAGACATTTAGTCCTTTCCTCCTGTTTTTTATAGGTCTTTATATATAGGTTCTGCATTTTTTAGTTTTTCAACCTTTTCTTCTGATCCGTCCTTGGCATTTATATACATTCTAAATGTGTCATTTTCAATTGTTCCGAGCATTTCATAGCATAATACTTCTTGGCCGAGTTCATTTGTAATCAAAGCGAGCCTTGTTTCTCTCACTTGTACATTTTTATTTAATTTAGATTTTGCTTCTGCTTCAGTAATAGCTGGCTTTGGTATATCTCTTTTTCTATGGGCTGTTAGGAAGTCTCTTGCTGAAAACCCGACAACTTCACCGTCATCCAAGGCCACTTTCATACGAATTGCTTCCGGGTACATCCGGACTTTATTTTCAACAGGAACATATGAAAATACGCCGATTTTATCATATTGGGCACTTTCATCAATTTCCAAATCTTCTGTCTCATAACCGTTTTTCTTTAAAAAAGCGAGTGCACGGTTCGATCCGTCATTCAAACTGATTTTCTGATCCTTCACTTCTCTGTTTTGAATCAAGTATACCGGATGCCCGCCCTTTTTCGTAATATCCATATAAATCGCTGCTTTATGGTCTGGGTCTTTCATGCTGATGCTATAAACGTCGCGATTTGTTTTTTTCCCGCTCTTTACTACTTTAATGGAATAATTATTATCCGGGGCAAAGCGCTCAGCAATTTGTTTTGCTTCCTGTTCGGA
Organism: Bacillus sp. VA13; assembly: GCF_055710085.1. Classification (NCBI taxonomy): domain Bacteria; kingdom Bacillati; phylum Bacillota; class Bacilli; order Caryophanales; family Bacillaceae; genus Bacillus; species Bacillus sp. VA13. The sequence continues at coordinate 853,247 of NZ_JBVQPP010000001.1, forward strand.
AATTTCTTTTCCCTTCAGATGGTCGAAGCCTTTCTCTTCTTTTTTTGTGCTGGTGAAACTCGGGCCAAGATCTGTTCCCGTGGAGAATGCACCCACATTCTTTTCAACAGTTTTAAAGCTGTTGATAATCGTATTATCACTTTGTTTTTCATCAGAAGCCAGCGCCATCTCCACGTCCATCCAGCGAAGGTTTTTGCTCATGACAAGGTGCTGAACATGACGCAGTTCATTTTGTATATCTTCGGACTGCTGATATAGCTTATTTAGTGATGTATACTCGTTTTTATCAAGCGGCTTTTGATCTAAATCTCTGACTGACGTTTTATAACTGAAATCCCCGATCTTTGATAATAGCTCTTCTGTTTTGTTAAACGGCATTAATGTAAGCGGCAGCTGGCTGACGCTGTTATGAGCTTCAGATGTAATCCTCCACACATCTATCAATGCAGGTGATAGTGATTTTTGACTGTTCATGGCAAGTGTTGTTCCGATTTTATCATGAAGCTGATCCATCTGATAGGTAAGTTCATGAAACGCCCGCTGATAGTTATTTTCAGCATGAAGAAGAACTGCGTCTTTTTCCTGGTGCTCTTTGTATCCCCAGTAGCCTGTACCGACTATTGCAATACCAAGCAGGGCGATTAAAATTCCTCTGATCATTTATCACACCTCTTTTTATGCTTTCTCATGTCCTGCTACTCACAGAAAATGTGTTTACCGATTCTTTTAATCTGCGGACGTCCCCAAATCCAAGCACTTGTAGCCGTATCCGGGTTAAAGTAGTACAGCGCTTCCTCTGATGGGTCCCATCCATTGATGGCATCCAGCACTGCTTCTCTGGCCGTTTCATTCGGCTGCATGTAAATTTGCCCGTCGGCTACTGCTGTGAAGGCTAGCGGCTCAAAAATAACCCCCGCTACAGAATTCGGAAATAACGGGCTGTTCAATCGGTTCAAAATGACTGCTGCAATGGCAACCTGTCCCTCGTACGGCTCGCCCCGGGCTTCACCATAAACTGCCTGAGAAAGGAGCCTGATATCATTGTTGGAAAATCCGCCAGGCATGTTAGCTGCGACCGCATCCTGTTTTCTTGCTTTTGCAGGTGTATTGTTTTGCTGTTTATTCTCTTTAGGCTGCTGCGTTGTTTTTTCCGCAGGCTGTTTCTGCCGCGCTTCTGCTTGTTGTCTTGCCTTTTGTGTTGCAGCTTTTGATGGTTTCGTCTGGTATTTCAGCGGAATTTTTCCGTAATGCGTAAAGGTATTCCCTTTATTAAGCTGTTCCATGACATATTCACGATAGTATTTAGATTTAGATATTAAGGTTTGCTTTGTTTTAGCCCCGACAAGGCCGTCAACCTCTTTTAACCCGAATTGATCCTGAAAGTTTCGAACTGCCCAGTACGTTCCCCATCCATAAACCCCGTCAATTTTTCCGTTGTAGTATCCGTTGTACTGAAGGCGCGCCTGGAGTTCGACCACATCATCCCCTGTTGCCCCTCTTTGAATGACCTGATTCGAAAAGGCAGAGATGGTTTCAGTATTGATAAACGTCGTGATTGTAAAGGAAAAAAGGATGAGACATGCCATAATCGATCCTTTGGACTTCATCTTTTCAAGCCTCCTACAGCAAATTTTTAAGTGTAATCGTATTTTCTGTAACGAGGTTATTTTTATACACTCTTTCCTTGTTATCCCTCAGAACATAAAATCTGTTTTGATAAATCAACACACAAAAAAGCCGCACGGTTGCTGTGCGGCTTCTATACTTGCATCATATTGACGGAACGGGCTTTTTTCGCTTTTCGCAAACCAAACCACCATAAAAACAACATAAATGGAAACATATAGTAAATCCAATTACTGAGTGCTGTCAGGATAAAGTCATACGATCCATGCAAAAGTGACGGGAGAGCTAAAGAAAGAATAAGCCACTTCACACGCGCCTTATCAGCGGAAAAACGGGCTTTCCCAAGGTAAAATCCCATAATAACGCCTATTAAGGCATGGCATGAAACAGGCAGGAGCGCCCTGACAAACGCATGCTCCACACCGTGGCCAATTAAATAAAGAATATTTTCGAGGGTTGCAAAACCGAGCGACACACTTGCCCCGTATACAATCCCGTCATAATGCTCATCAAAGTGGGCGTGAGGGTAAACACTGACCATCAGAATAAACCATTTTAATGATTCCTCCAAAAACCCTGAAGATAAAAAAGAAACGAAAAAGCTTCCGCCTCCCACATTCTCTTTTTCAAGCACGTACTGGATAAACATTGTGGGAAATACAAGAACAACCCCTAGAAAAAACGACCGAAGCACCATATGTACAGGTTCATTATCATACTGATCTTTTAAATAAAAATAACTTAACAGCGCGATGCCGGGAGCAATTCCTGCAGAGATGATTGCAAACATCAGGCAACCTCTTTCCTTTATATTCCTAAGTCTATCCTACCATGTTGTTTATGATTTTACATCTGTCTGAACCTAAAAAAACAAAAAGAGCATACGAATTCATCATATGCTCCCCTTCTTTAATAATTTTCTCTTTTTGCGATTTCCGCTGCGATATGTCCTCCGTGAAATCTGCCGTTTTCAATAAATATTTCATTTGCATTGTTACCTGCAGCAATGACCCCGGCAATAAAAATACCCTTAACGTTCGTTTCCATCGTTTCTTCATTGAAAAAGGGGCGTCCTGTTTCTTTATCAATTTCAACACCCATTTTTTCAAGAAATTGATGGTCGGGATGATAGCCTGTCATGGCAAATACAAAATCATTTTTAATGGTAATAAGTTCCTTTTTATCTGAGCAGAATACAACTTCATCCTCGGTGATTTTTTCGACACTAGCGCCAAATTCCATACGGATTGTACCGTTTCTGACGAGCGCTTCAAATTCAGGCAGAATCCATGGCTTAATGCTTGGCGAATACTCCTTGCCCCTGTATAAAACTGTGACACGCGCTCCAGATTTCACGAGTTCAAGGGCGGCGTCTACGCTTGAATTTTTCCCGCCGATGACGACAACATCTTTATCAAAGTATGGGTGGCCTTCTTTAAAATAATGAAATACTTTTGGCAAATCCTCACCGTGTACGTTCATATAGTTTGGATGATCATAGTAGCCTGTTGCAATAATACAATATGGCGTCGTGTAGGTCCCTTTTGACGTCTCTATAACGAATGTATCGTTTTCCGCTTTCGTCACTTTATGCACCATCTCAAACGCATTTACACGGATGTTTTTCCTTTTGACGACTTCCCGGTAATACGACAAAGCCTGAATTCTGACAGGCTTTCTGTTTTCCGTAATAAATGCCACGTCTCCGATTTCAAGCTTTTCACTTGAGCTGAAAAAAGTTTGATGCGTTGGATAATTGTAAATACTGTTAACGACATTTCCTTTTTCGATGACGAGGGCATCAATGCCAATTTGTTTTAGGTGAATGGCAGCAGATAGTCCGCAAGGTCCTCCGCCTATAATTATTGCTTTTTCTTGAATCATTTCCGTCAACTCCTGCGATTGGCATTTCACTACATATTTTTCTATTTCCGAATAAAAAAATCTCCTATTTTATCATAGGAGATTTTTTATTTTTATGCAAATCATCAACTTATATCCAGCCTCTAAAACGCGAAGCTTCAGCCATTTTGCGAACGCCGACCATATAAGCAGCGAGTCTCATGTCAATTCTTCGGTTTTTAGCCATTTCATAAATATTGTTAAATGATTTGACCATCATTTTTTCTAATTTTTCTTCTACCTCTTCTTCACTCCAGTAGAAGCCTTGGTTATTCTGAACCCATTCAAAATAAGAAACTGTTACGCCCCCGGCACTTGCCAGCACGTCTGGTACAAGCAGAATGTCCCGGTCTGAAAGAATTTTTGTTCCTTCAAGCGTTGTTGGCCCGTTTGCCGCTTCAACGACAATTTTAGCCCGAATATTATGGGCATTTTCTTCTGTAATTTGATTTTCAATCGCAGCGGGAACGAGGATATCACAATCCAGCTCCAACAGCTCTTGGTTCGTAATGGTATCGTTGAAAAGCTTTGTTACGGTACCGAAGCTGTCGCGGCGGTCGAGTAAGTAATCGATATCGAGACCTTCAGGATCATAAAGTCCGCCATACGCATCTGAAATGCCGACAACCTTTGCCCCTGCATCATGCATAAATTTCGCCAAATAGCTTCCCGCGTTTCCGAAGCCTTGGACAACGACACGCGCACCTTTAATATCGATGCCTTTTTTCTTAGCCGCTTCCTTAATACAGATGGTTACACCTTTTGCTGTCGCAGATTCTCTCCCATGAGATCCGCCAAGCACAAGCGGCTTGCCTGTAATAAATCCAGGCGAATTAAATTCATCAATTCTTGAATACTCATCCATCATCCAAGCCATGATTTGTGAGTTTGTAAATACATCCGGCGCCGGCACGTCTTTCGTCGGGCCGACAATTTGGCTGATTGCTCTGACATACCCTCTGCTCAGACGCTCCAGCTCTCTAAACGACATATCCCTTGGATCACAAACAATTCCGCCTTTACCACCGCCATATGGAAGATCAATTATGCCGCATTTTAAACTCATCCAAATAGAAAGCGCCTTCACCTCTTTTTCTGTTACGTTCGGGTGAAAACGTATCCCGCCTTTCGTCGGACCGACAGAGTCATTGTGCTGCGCACGATAACCTGTAAAAATCTTTACTGAACCGTCGTCCATACGAACAGGTATTTTTACCGTTAATAATCTCATCGGCTCCTTTAACAGTTCGTACACTTCTTCAGGATATCCCAATTTTTCCAGAGCCTTATGTATTACGGTTTGGGTTGATTTTAATACATCAAGTTTGTCCTCTTCTGTATGACCGGTGTTTCGATCGGCTGCCATTTGAGTTAACCTCCTAGAATCTTCTGTTTCTCACATGCTCCCTTTCAGAGAATAGTATACACCTTCATATGATCTGTGCATAGAATAAACGTTATGTTTTTCCATGTTTTTTAACGAAAAAAAACTGCTGTGAAATCAGCAGTTTTCCGTTGCATTCTTATGAAAAATGAGTCTGTATCGTCTCAACGGCATTACCGTCCATTATGATCTTACCATACTCATGCAAGCGATAAATCGTTAAAGTTGTCGGATTGCCGTATTCAGCCAGAACCGCCACAACCCCCTCAGCCGTATGTGACCCCAGATCTTCTAGGCTTAAAAAGTACTGTCCGTCATAGTGGTAGACAGTTCCCCCATTGATACCGATTCGCTGTAAGCTTTCTGCAAGCTGAATGATATCTTCAAAGGAATGGAATTGATAAATGATGTCCGCACTTTCATCAAGCTTGACTTGCATTTCGATGTAATCATCATCATACTCATCGTCTTCTGAATCGGCGCTTTGGTCCTTTGTTACAATCACAACCATCCCTTGTGCTTGGAGAGAATACACTTCCACTGCAATCGGTCCATTCGCTTCAAAGCCGAGCTCTGTATTAGCTTCATTCATCATATCTTTAAATAACTGGTGGACTTTAAATGAGTCCTTCCAGAGGTCTTCTTTTGTCAATCCCCGGTCTGTCAAATCATCGAGGGTCAAAAAGATTTTGATCTTATTATAATTCAGACGCTCAAGCCGCATAACGTTCCCTCCTGCCTCTACTTGCACACAAATCATATAACACATTATATGAGATGATGAGTCATAGGTTCTTAATTGTTATCAGTTTACACTGAGTTCACTAGTAAGACAAGCACAATGCAGTTTTTATTACCTTATGGATTTTTTGCTTTTGAGAAGTTATTCCGGCGCACAAAGCGTCACAATATGCGTTTCCGGCTCAGCACCTAAACGAAGAGGCACTTTTGTTGTGCCGTATCCGTTGCTAATGAGATACGCTGCATTTTTCACAATGCCTGTTTTCCCGAGTTCATACGGGCCGAATTTTCCAAACCTAATCTGACCGCCGTGGGTATGGCCGCTGAATATCGCATCAATACCGTCAGCTTCATTGATTTGTTCATGAATCTCCGGGTTATGGCATATCAGAATATTCAGCTGGTTTTTGTCGAGTTCTTTAATGGCTTCCTCATAATGATCCATCTCCATCCTGATATCATCAACTCCGGCAATCGCAATCGTATGGCCGTTGTACGAAAACGGAATTGACTCATTCCTCAGAGTGATGACACCGTGCGCTTTGAATATGGAATACAGCTTATGCTGCCTGACTTCATAATCATTATTCCCCCACACAAACACGACAGGGACCCCGAAAGCCGTGAGCCTTTTGATGTTTTCCTCGATTCTCGTACTGGGCACACCTCCCTCGGCTAAATCACCGCCGATGATAACCAGCTGAGGGGCATGGCTTCGCGCTTTTTCTAAAAGATCTTCATCGATGAGACGTTTGTGAATGTCCGAAATAAAAAAGATTGTAAGAGGCGGCTTACCCTTCATTTTTGATAAAGGAAACGTATGTGTTTTCAAATGGTTGCCTTTTGCTGTTGAGTACATCTTTGCCGTCATTGCCGCTGCCGCCACAGTTAGCACACCGGCAATTTTCACTGATAGCTTCATAAAAACTCTCCATTCTTTTAGAACTTATCAATAAGACGGACAATAAAAAAAGACGTTTCTATCGTTTGAGAAAACGCCCGATTTTATTTACTTTCAAAATATAGATTAATGTCATATTTGTGCTTCATCATTTGAAAAACAGATTCTCTCGCCTTCCATTTATCCGGCTGCGGCCAAAGATCAGTGCTTTTCTGAATAATTTCGCATCTCAGTTTATGAAAATCGCCCTCAGCTTTTTCTTCCTTTTTCTTAAAATAATATGAAGTGCAGTATGCAAAAGCGGTTGCCATCATCCAAAATAAATAAAAGGTATGGCCAAGCATTTCTTGAAGAACAAGCTGAGGCGCCGGGCTCTTGATCATGATCATAATACATAATAGGCCTAAGCAAATGAGTGAAGTCCATCGCCATCTGCGGCATTGCGTTGCATAATTTTCAAATTTTTGTTTTCGTTTCACCAGCGCTTGGAGCATCTGTTTGGTCGGCGCGTCTGTAAACTGATCCATCTGATTCCATAAGGTTTTCATACGCTTCACACCTTGTCCATTTTCATTTCTATAATATATGAGCGTAAAATAAAAAAATGCCCTATTCATCCATTAAGGGGATGTCCAAAACTTGTCCGGTGTAAACATCATTTCCATTCAGATGATTATACGCACGAATTTTTTCTTCTCCCGACCGGCTTTTATAATACTTCATAGAAATCCGGTACAGCGTTTCTTTCTTTTGGACGGTGTGCTTGACAACACGTTTTGGCTCAGATTGAACTGGTTCAGCCGACTGCTGCTCTTGCGGTGCCGCTTCTTGTTGAGAAGAGGAAGCAGCCGCGGCGGTTGCTTCCTCCTTATTTGCTGAGACTTCTTTTTCCGCTACAGCAGGCTGTTTCTTATCAGTTGTTGTTTTTGCAGGGTCTTTTGCCTTTGTATCCTCAGACTTTTTTTTTGACTCTTGCTGCAGTGCGGTCTCTTTAGTTTCTTTGGTCTCTTTGGTGTCTGCGGTGTCATTTTTATCCTCTGGTTTCGGCACAACCTCATATTTGCTTTGGCTGCTGTCGATAAAAACATCTTCATAATCGTCATGATTATCCGGATGGTTTTTTAGATAAAATAAGCTGACTAACACGATAACCGGCACAAATACAAATAATACAGCGAGTACAGTGAATAATGGCGTTTTTGTTTTGCCTTGCTTTTTTTTCTGTTCTCTTTGATTTTTTACAGATTGTCTTGTCGGAAGGCTTTCTCCATCATCATCGACATAATCGTCCGCCAATGCGGCGTTTTGATCTTCATAAAGATTCTGGGCTTTTCTTCTCTCTACTCTCGACATGTTCGTCATGTTTATCCCTCCTCACATGTTCAAAACGAATCTGACAGGCAAACACGGCATCAATGATAAAATGCGCCGTCACCGGAACAAATAAGTTACCGGTCCATTCATACATCAGACCGAGCAAAAAGCTGATTGCTGTCACCATGATAAATAACAGCCATTTTGACAAATACCGAAAGTGCAGAACGGCAAATATAAGGCTGGCCGCCCATAGACCGATATGAGTCTGCAGCACTCCTCTGAATAACATTTCTTCCGCAAAAGCAATCAGAAGCGTTAAAAATATAATATGAGGGATTGACCTCTTACTGAATATTTTTTTATTGATTCCGCCGTCATTATATAAATGAGGCGGACACCATTTCATCACTGCCATATCGGCTAAAATAACAATAACCGAAATAGAAACACCATACCATATGATTCGCAGATCGTGAATATCCCAGAGTTTTAGTACGTCTCTTACATCCTCAAAAAAGAACAATCCCGCTAAGGCTGCTGCGATGATGATCAAAAGCTGCGTCAAATATAACTGCTTGAGCATATCACGATCAGACATATACTGAATGAAATCCTTTTGCTGTTTCAGTTTACTCACCTACAGTCTGCAAGCTGAATATCCGGTGCAATTCCGAACTCCAGCTGACTAATGGCGCCATTTTACTCCGTTCTCCTTTTTGTTCATACAGGGATAGATCAAAACCGCAATGTGAACAGCACGGAAGATTTCCGTCATCAGGCTCGTATGATTCATCAAAATAGGTTAACAGTGATTGCCTTAAACAGCCGTCATGCTGAAGCAGAAAAGATACGCGGCGCATTTTTTCCAGCTTCAGCTCCATGCGATATGAAATTTCCTGTTTCATCAGTTCAATTGATGTTTTCCCCTGCATAAACAGATGTATCATCATACGTGCTTGTGTCTCTCCGACACCATACTGCATTAATACGTCACGCAACCTTCTCTCATCCTGCTCATCCGTCTTTTCAAGCACACGGATCACATCGGCGATTTCTGCCACTGTGACACTCTCCATTTGGATAATCTGCTCCTGTAATTCAAAATCACCTGGTGCCCGCAGCAAAATGCTGACACTCGGTTTTCCGTCGCGTCCCGCTCTGCCGATCTCCTGCATAAAAGCTTCAGCCGTCTGCGGGATGTGGAAATGAATCACATATCTGATATCAGGTTTATCGACACCCATTCCAAACGCATTCGTACAACATATCACATCAAGCTGATTATGGATAAACTGCTGCTGTATTAAAATCCTGTCGCCAGACTCCATACCGCCATGGTAAAAGTCGGCTCTGCTGCTCGTCTTGCTCTTAATTTCACCCGCTAATTCTTCAGCCCATTTCCGTGTCGGACAATAAACAATTCCCGGTCCTTGCAGGTTTTCAACCAGCTGAATGACCCTATCTATTTTTTCGGCAGTATCCGCCGCATTTTCAACCCGAAGGGCGATGTTTGGGCGGTTGACTGAGTTGAGATACCGTTCGGCATGCTGCAGCTCCAGCAGGTTCGTGACATCTTGCAGCGTATCCTTTGTAGCCGTAGCAGTCAATGCCAGAACCGGAGGATGCCCAAGTTTTTTTCTCAGCTGTCCGAGCTTTGAATAGTCAGGCCTAAAGTCATGCCCCCATTCAGATATGCAATGTGCTTCATCAATAACGAATAGGCTGATCGGGACGTTTTTCAATTTTTCCAATACATATGGCGACTGTAAAGCCTCAGGAGACAAGTACAAAAATTTATAACGATGAATATGTTCCAAAACGAATTGTCTTTCCTGCCTGCTAAGCATGCTATTCAAAGCGGCCGCACGTTTTTCACCCCGTGCTTTCAGCTGCTGTACCTGATCCTCCATTAAAGAAAGCAATGGAGAAACGATTAATACCATGCCGTCAAGCATGTAGCCAGGCAGCTGGTAGCAAAGCGATTTTCCTCCCCCGGTCGGAAGCATCGCAATGGTATCCTTCCCGCTAAGTATGCTTCTAATAATGTCCTCCTGCCCTTTTTTAAAGGAAGTAAAACCAAAAAACTGATGTAACGTTTGCTGTAATTTAGTCATATTGCTGCACCTGCTTTGTCAATGCCAGTCTGATTTGAAAGTAGCTGAACCGCTGCTCCAGCCCGTCTCGAATTTGTTTGATTTTGTTCGTCCGCATCCGTTTGGCAAACTCTGCAATTTGGAGCTGGTCTTCCGCTGATACATAGTCATCAATCACAAACGCAGGCTCGTGAAGAGAAATCTCGACAATATGGTCTTCGATCGTCGCTGTTTTCAGCTTTCTGATTTCAGCAATACGATGTATCGGAACCCCTTGTTTGATCATCTGCCATGTTTTTCTGGTTGACTCTGTCAGAGCATTATCTAAACGCACATCAGAAAGGAGATCCTTTAACAAAGTATCTTCACACTCCGGAAGAGAATGAATAAAATAATGTACCGAAGCCCAAAACATGATATAAACATACCATTCATCTTCTTTCAGCGTGTCAGCAAGCTGCCTGCTCGTATAACCGATCCTATCGTGTGAGGTTAAGGAGTAGACAAATATTTGCGCTGCTTTGTCATCAACCTCATGCAAATGCGCCTCCAGCATGGCAAAAAGACTGCTTGCCATCTCTATATGATCCGTATGCCGGGACAGGTATCTCTTTACCCAGTGAAGTGTCTTATAATCCTTTGTGACAGGGATATACTGCCTGCTCCCTTGCAGTTTATGAGATAAGACCTGCACAAGCAGCGAAAGCCTCTTCCAAAGCACGCCGGCAGCCTGCTGATAATAAGCGCCGTGGCAATGAACTGGCCAAGGCCGCTCACTAAGGGCGTGCCTTAATCCTGCTGCGCCGCTGGCTGTCACTTTGTATGTATCTGTTTCAGACATAGGTTCGAGATATGAATGCTGTTCAAGCTTGGTGAGCGACGCTGAAATATCGCTTCTCGAACATTGCGCCGCCATTCCAAAGTATTTTGCAGTCTGAAATAAGCCGGCATCTTGAATGGTTTGTGACGATCTTTTGCCTTTGAATAGGTGAAAAACAGCGCTTCCCGACCGTTCTCCGTTTATTTTGAAAAGGCAATCGAGAACCATAATATCGAAGTAATTTAATGACAACCTATCCACCCACATTCTTCCTGACAAAAATCGTTGATTTGCTCTCTTTATTTTAACAGATTTTAAACAGAAATCGACGTTTAAAGTCATCATTAAGGGGGATGTTATGTAGATAACCCCTTATGTGATAAGCATTCTCAATCATTTTTCTGTTGAAATGTGGCAGCAACATCATTACAATAAGTAAGAGGAATAGGTGTTAAATTGATTAAATATAAAGATTGATCCATTTGTTCCACCAAGAACAATCTGGGAGGTTTTATTCATGGCAAAGTACACAATCGTAGACAAAGATACATGCATTGCATGCGGCGCTTGCGGAGCTGCTGCACCAGACATTTACGATTACGATGATGAAGGCATCGCGTTCGTAACGCTTGATGAAAACAAAGGCGTTGTCGAAGTTCCTGAGGTACTGGAAGAAGATATGATTGATGCATTTGAAGGATGTCCTACTGATTCCATCAAAGTGGCGGATGAGCCATTTGAAGGCGACCCGCTTAAATTTGAATAGAAGAAACAAAAAAAGCTCCCCTGCGGGAGCTTTTTTATTTAATGGATATGTGCGCGTTGCTGTTCAATCCATGGCTTAAGCTTGATGAAGATAAGTGAGAATACAATCGTAATCACAATGCCTTTTATGATGTTAAAAGGAAGGATACCAGCGACGACCGCTGTTTTCAGCGCGCTGTCAGATAATGCCGGCGAATGTAAAAACCAAGTGTATGCCGGGAGAATCAGAACATAATTTAAAATACTCATCAAAATGGTCATTGCTGCTGTGCCTAGAAGCAGGCTGACAGCCAAGCCCTTTGCTGAGTTCAGTTTCTTAAATAAGAAAGCAGTCGGCAATATAAAGAGTGTTCCTGCGATAAAATTCGCAATTTGCCCTACAGGAACTCCGGCCATGCTACCCTGAATAATATATTGAAGAACGTTTTTTATCGCTTCTACGGCAATACCCGCCAAAGGTCCGTAAATCAGAATGGCAATAATAGCGGGTACGTCGCTAAAATCAATTTTTAAATAATCCGGAAGACCCGGAAACGGGAAATTCAACAGCATCAAAACAAATGCAATGCTGCTCAGCATACTGATCACAACTAATTTTTTTACTTTCACTTCACTCTCTCCTTTTCGATCACATCTTACTCGAAAACGGAAAGGTTCTTTTCCAGCCAATAAAAAAACCGCTTCATGTATAAAAGCGGGGTTTCGAAAATTAGGCTAGGCAAAGAAACGTTTGAAAATCCAATTTCAAAACGCTTATGAACCTCCATCTTCTCCCATCCAGACTGTACTGTCGGCTCCGGAATCTCACCGAATCCTGCTGTAAAAACAGCTCGCGGGCTTAGAGCCATTGGCTCATCACCGCCGGTAGGGAATTTCACCCTGCCCCGAAGATTGATCATATGAATTTAGTTCCATTATAAACGATAACTGGTTGGCTGTATAGAGAATTGCTTCAAATTATATATAATACCTGAAAGCTATAAAAACATTGATTTTTAAGCTTTCCTTTTATCCTTTACTGCGTCAATACACGTTGACACTCTATTGAGAATATGTTAAATTATCAGATATTTAGTTTGTCAATTTAGGAGGAAATCTAACGATGTTTCGAGTATTGGTCTCAGACAAAATGAGCAACGACGGCTTACAGCCACTTATTGAATCAGACTTTATTGAAATTGTTCAAAAAAACGCAGCAGATGCAGAAGATGAATTACATACTTTTGATGCTCTTTTGGTGCGAAGTGCGACAAAAGTAACAGAAGACCTTTTCAAAAAAATGACTTCTTTAAAAATTGTCGGAAGAGCCGGTGTCGGTGTAGATAATATCGATATTGACGAGGCGACTAAACACGGAGTAATCGTGATTAACGCTCCAAACGGCAACACCATTTCGACAGCTGAGCATACATTTGCGATGATCTCTTCTTTAATGAGACACATTCCTCAGGCTAATATTTCAGTAAAATCCAGAGAGTGGAACCGCACAGCTTACGTCGGTTCAGAGCTTTATGGAAAAACGCTTGGGATTGTCGGATTAGGCCGAATCGGAAGCGAAATTGCACAGCGTGCGAGAGCGTTCGGTATGACCGTTCACGTTTTTGATCCTTTCCTAACTGAAGAAAGAGCGAAAAAAATCGGCGTAAACAGCCGTTCATTTGAAGAAGTGCTTGAAAGCGCGGATATTATTACCGTTCACACGCCTTTAACAAAAGAAACAAAAGGCTTATTGAACAAAGAAACGATTGCAAAAACGAAAAAAGGTGTTCGCTTAATTAACTGTGCGCGAGGCGGTATTATCGATGAAGCAGCGCTTCTCGAAGCTTTGGAAAGCGGACATGTTGCCGGTGCAGCGCTTGACGTTTTTGAAGTTGAACCGCCAGTAGACAATAAACTAGTTGATCATCCATTAGTCATTGCGACTCCTCACTTGGGAGCATCGACGAAAGAAGCTCAACTGAATGTCGCGGCTCAAGTATCAGAAGAAGTTCTACAGTTCGCAAAAGGTCTACCTGTCATGTCAGCTATCAACCTGCCTGCCATGACAAAAGATGAATTCGCTAAAATTAAGCCTTACCATCAAATCGCAGGAAAAATTGGCAGCCTAGTATCCCAATGCATGAAAGAGCCGGTACAGGATGTTGCCATTCAATACGAAGGCACAATTGCCAAACTTGAAACATCGTTCATTACAAAAAGTCTTCTGTCAGGCTTTTTAAAACCGCGCGTGGACTCAACTGTTAACGAAGTCAATGCCGGGGGTGTCGCAAAAGAACGCGGCATCAGCTTCAGTGAAAAAATTTCCTCCTCTGAATCTGGATACGATAACTGCATCAGCGTAAAAGTGACAGGAGACCGCAGCACCTTTACTGTAACGGCTACGTATATTCCTCATTTCGGAGAACGTATTGTCGAGATCAACGGATTTAATATCGATTTTTATCCGACGGGTCACCTTGTATATATCCAGCATCAGGATACAACAGGTGTCATCGGCCGAGTAGGACGTATTCTCGGAGATAACGATATTAACATTGCAACCATGCAGGTTGGCCGTAAAGAAAAAGGCGGAGAAGCCATCATGATGCTTTCCTTTGACAGACATCTTGAAGATAAAATTGTGAAAGAACTAACAGATGTTCCTGATATTGTGTCTGTGAAGCTCATTGATCTTCCATAATCCCAAAAAACTCAAGCTTTATAAGCTTGAGTTTTTTTATTGTTCTATTTTCGTGTGTTTTTATGCAAAATCTCTAAGACATTCCTCAGCTCAGAAACAGGTATTTGACCAGGTGCCGATGCCTCTTCTCCCGCGCCAAAAGTGCAAGCTGATCCAAAAACCTCACCGCTCAGCCTGCTGATCAGCCCTGTTTCAGCCATTGACATTGTAATAATCGGACGGTCTGCATATACTGCTTTCATTGTATACGTCGCATCAAGCAGCGTTAAGAGATCTCCTGTATCATTCGGCATGACAGCCATTTTTGGAATATGCGCCCCTAAATCCTGCATTTTCCGAAGTCTTGAAAGAATCTCATCTTTCGCAGGCGTTTTCTCAAAATCATGATTTGATATCACCACATAGACATTGTTTTCTTCCGCCAGTGATACTAACGCTTTGACATTTTCATCTCCTGAAAATAATTCAATGTCAATAAGATCGATGTCTTTTGTTTGGACTGCCGCTTCCAGCAAAGCAATGTATGAGCTTTCATCCATTTCCATGCTCCCGCCCTCTTTATGAGTTCTGAATGTGAATAGAAACAGCTTGTCCGCTAAAGACACCCGAAGCTTAGAAATCATCTTTGTGACGGCTTCTCTGTCATTTGCTTTTTCAAATACGTCGACTCGCCACTCTACAATGTCCGGATTGAGTAATTTTACAGCTTCTGCTTCATTCAAAATTTGTTTTTCCGTTTTTCCCATCAGCGGAACGATGATTTTCGGCATCCCTTCTCCGATGGAAACTCCTTTGATTGTTAACACGTTCACTTTTCTCAAATCCTTTCAATCGTTACCTTGTTTTATTATACACGCACAACTATTTTTTTGAAAATTTCTATTATATGAATAACAACTAAAAAAGAGCCTGAAAAGGCCCTTTTTTAGTTTAAGGAAATCGGATTTGGAGCAGCTGGTACCGAAATTGCATCTGATACGTCATATCTGCCGATTTTTCTAGTTCTGGTTTCCGTAAAAGTCACTTCTGTAAAGCCAAACTCTTTAGCTGTTAACAGAAGTCCCTCAAGCATTAGAATACCGGCAATAGAATCGTCAACTTCTGAGTCTTTTGAGAAACGGATATATAAGTGTTTCTGTTTCTTCGTTACAGATTGGACTGCACCCGCTTGAATTAGAGGTGTTGTCTCTTTTTGGCTGCTCGATTCCATATCCTTAATCGCTTCTTCTACTGTATCAAATGTTTTGTCTGACGGAACGAGAAAGTCTTGTCCTTGTTTATTTTGGTACAAGTAATAGGCTCTTTTCGACTGTTTTGGAATACGGATTTCCGTGTAAGTTCCATATGAGCCAATGATTGCACCGCCCTCATTTTGATCCGATAAAAATTTGATTTTTTCATAAGGACTCCATTTTAAGGATTCTTTCAACATTTTTTTTAACAGTGTATCATCTTTTACTGAAAAAGCCTCAATGGGCTGATGGACTCGTATACTTAATTCCTTTTGCCTTTGATTTTCCTTTACCTCCACTTCATCTATGAAGGAGGGGATCGTAATGGCATGATCAAGGATACCCAGTTCACCACTTTCAAACAGCATATCCTGTATCGTTTGGTCTGCGTTTGTTTTTTTGATGCTGATGGGTATAATTGCAGATGTTTCGGCATCAGCAATCGCTACAGTGATGTAATTGTTCTGTTTTTTTTCAGAAACAACAAATGAAGTCTGATCCAGGGATGAAGCAGCTTTTGGGCTGTCTGCTGTCTCAGTTTTCGTTACAGCGTTCTCTTGGGACGCTTCTTTTTGTTGAGGCTGTGCCTGGTCAAAGAAATGAGGAGAAATAATGAAGGCGATAAAAACCGCAATTGCAGCGGCACACGCGGGGCCAATCCACCTAACAGCGGGCTTTTTTTTGCTTTTTGCCATCGTCAGCCGCTTGTAAATAACCTGAGGCGAACGATGGTCTTTAACTGCCGGAAGTTGACTTAACAACTCCTTTATCTGTTCTTCGTTCCATTCTGACTTCATCATCCATTAGCTCCTCCCTCAAAAGCTCCATATGTTTCCGAAGTACTTTGAGCCCTCTGTGTTGGGTTGTTTTGACTTTGCTTTCCGAGAAGCGCAGAGCATTGGCTGTTTCCTGAATTGAATATCCCTGAATAAACCGCAAGATAATCACAGCTCTTTGATCGATCGTGCATTGATCAAGCGCAGCATAAATTTCCCGAACATTTTCATGTTGAACCGCAAGTTCGTCCGGAAGCAATTGCTGATCTCTGACATCCTGTGTATCCCAATCAAATGTGCCGAGTATACGCTGTCTGATCGTCTGCTGTTTACGGAACCAGTCTATCGCAACATGGCGCGCGATCGACAAAAGCCATGTTTTTTCACTGCTTCTTCCTTCAAACGTATGATAAGAATTTAATACCCGGATATAAACCTCCTGAAGAAGATCTTCTGCCTGGCTTTTATCCTTTACCATATAAAATAAAAATTGGTACAAATCTTGATGATATGTGTCATATAACAATTGAAAGGTTTCTTCCATTTGAAACCCCTCCGTTCACTTTTTTGTCGTATTAATAGCTTGAAAAGTTACATTACAACTATATTACGAGAAACTGGAATTTGGAAGGGAATTTATATTAACATATCCTTAAATTTTATTAATGTTGGCTTTTAAAAAAACACCCGCTCGATTAGCGGGTGTTTCTTATGGAACAAGATTCTTCGGCAAATTCAGACTCGATTTTATGGTTTTGTCGGAATATAAAATGTAAATGTCGTTCCTTTATCCATTCGGCTGTGCACCGTAATCGATCCGTTGTGGGCTTCCACGATATTTTTAACGATAGCCAGCCCAAGCCCGGTTCCTGCTCTGCCTCTTGTCCGCGCTTTATCTGCTTTATAGAACCGCTCAAAGATAAATGGCAGATCTTCTTCCGGAATGCCGGATCCAGAGTCTTTGATATCAATTTTCAATCCATCCTTCACAGAATGGACTGCAATGGAAACACTGCCGCCGGATGAAGTATGCCGCAGCGCGTTATCGATCAAGTTGGTAAATACCTGCTCCATCTTGTCCTCATCAAACATAAATTCCTCTTCTGTGAGAGAAATGTCTTGATGTAAACTTATATTTTTTTCTTTTGCAACACCGGAAAATTTCCGAATGATCTTCTCTAAAAATTCATTGACATTGATTTTTTCGTAATGCAAGCCTGTATGGCCTGATTCCATTCGGGCTAAATCAAGCAAATCATTGACTAGACGGCCCATTCGCAACGATTCGTCATAAATGATTTGAGCAATTTCTTTCCGATCTTCTTCGGAGCTTGCAATGTCATCGACAATTGCTTCACTGTATCCCTGGAGCATAGAGATCGGTGTTCTCAACTCATGGCTGACATTTGCGATAAAGTCCTCACGCAGCTTATCTAGGCGGCGTTCTTCAGTCATGTCGCGAAGCACGGCAACCGCCCCTCTGACATGCGATTCCGCATAAAGCGGCGACATCAAGAGCACCCATGATCTGCCTTGCAGTGTCATCTCAATCATTTGTTCTTTTTCAGTGCTGACAGCGTTTTGAAACAGCTCTTTTGCTTCAGGTGGAAGGTTATCGCCTTCTTTGATATTCATATTCTGCTCATAATACCAAGCCTGAAGAAAACGTTCAGCCGGAGGGTTTGTCACAAGAATTGTACCGTCGATATTAATGGTAATGACCCCGTCAGCCATACTGCTCAAAATGTTAGATAGCTGCTCTTTTTCTTGATTGAGCGCATTAATATGAAAGTTAAGCTGCCGGCCCATTTGATTAAAAGCGGTTGCCAGTTCACCGATTTCATCCTGGGTTAAAATCGGGATTTTTGTATCGAACTTGCCCTTCGCCAAATCCTGTGCGCCTTCTCTCATTTTTCGGAGCGGATACGTGACCCTGCTTGATAAGAAGAAAGCGAAAAACGTGGTCAGTACAATCGCAATCCCCGCGGCCAGGAAAATATAGCGGGTCGTGTGTTTTGTTGTATCTTTAACGGCAAGCAAAGACTGAGATAAAAAGACCATGCCTTTCTTTCCGTCTTTTTCATACGGGACACCTACAATCAGACGTTCATTATCCGTGTCTGTATCGCTCAGCCCCGTTCGTTTGCTTACTTTTTTATGGTCTTGGAGAGCTTTATTTAAGTCTTTGTCATGCTGTATTTGTTCAACCGTAATGGACGACAGGCGATTTTTATCATTCGGAGAATACCAGTACTTTTTCTCATCCTGAATAATGGCAATGCTTGTTAAGTTATCAGCGAGCTCCCAAGTGATTGATCTTGCCAGTGCCTGATCCTCGTGATTTTCTAGGATGACAGCAACTTTATTCGCAAGCTGTGTTAAATCATTCTCGGCTTCTTCCACGTGATAATTCTCAATAAATTCCAGCAAAAGAACCGTTAAAATGAACAATACGATCAAGACAAGTGAAAGGATCGTAAACCACAGCTTGCCTACTACGCTTTTCCAAAATTTCATTCAGTGCCTACCTCAAATTTATAGCCCACACCCCATACGGTGACAATTTTTTTCGCAGCTTCCGGAGATACCTTGTTCAGCTTCTCTCTCAGGCGTTTGACGTGAGTGTCTACTGTCCGCAGATCACCAAAAAACTCATATTGCCACACTTCTTTCAGAAGCTTTTCCCGATCATACACTTTGTCAGGTGTTTTTGCTAAGAAGTATAGGAGCTCATACTCTTTCGGCGTCAGGCTTACTTCTGTTCCATCAGCCGTTACGCGATGGGCATCATGGTCAATGGACAGATGTGAAAACACTAGCACATTTTTCGTCGGTGTATTGGCATTCAAATAAGAGGTTTGGGATGCTCTTCTCAAAAGGGCTTTTACCCGCAACACGACTTCTCTCGGGCTGAATGGCTTGACAATATAATCATCTGTTCCCGCTTCAAATCCCTGCACCCGGTTTGCTTCTTCTCCTTTTGCAGTCAGCATGATGATTGGTGTCGCTTTTTTTTCCCGAACTTGCCGGCACACTTCAATTCCGTCAGTCCCCGGCATCATCAGATCAAGCAAAATTAAGTCATAATTGGCTTCAAGCCCTTTGGCAATGGCTTCATCACCATTTTCCGCTTCGTCTATGACATAATTTTCACGTTCAAGGTACATTCTTAAAAGGCGGCGAATTCTGGCTTCGTCATCAACTACTAATATTTTGGTTTCGTTCATTTGGTCCATCGTTTTCCCCCTGCTTTCCTTCTGTTACTTTCATTTTATCAAATCATGAGAAAGTTTGAGAACTGTATCGCTTTCTAAGGACTATGCATAAGAATGAAGTCCGGCAAGCACTAGATTTACGAATATTAAATTAAACATAATAATAGCAAAACCGATTACGGCCAGCCATGCTGACTTCTCACCGTGCCAGCCTCTTGACAGTCTTAAATGCAAGTAAGCGGCATAGAACAAAAACGTGATCAGCGCCCATACTTCCTTCGGGTCCCAGCCCCAAAATCTGGTCCACGCGAGCTGAGCCCAAATCATCGCAAAGATCAGCGCGCCGAGCGTAAAGATTGGAAACCCGATTGAAACGGCCCTGTACCCAACCTCATCCACCAGATCAAGATTGACGTTTTTCACCAGCGGATGTAACAGAGCGCTGATTCTTTTTCTGATGATCAGACGAAGCGCGCCATACAAAACAAGCCCTGCTCCAAATGACCAAATGACGGTGTTCACCTTTCTGCCTGAGAAAAGGGCAGGCAGCTCAGCAAGCGGCTCCATTCTCCCCTCGGTCAAAAGCTCCCCCTGATGCGGGCCGACAAGCGCAGGCATTTCGTACACCATCACGCTTTTTTCTTTATTTTTATCCACCCAGTTAAACTCCGCTTCATAGCCTGCAATACGAAATGCTGATGTGATTGCAATAAAGGCGACAGTTGTGACCAGGATAAACATAATCGCTTCAAGCCAGAACGTTTTTTTGCTTGGTTTTGTCTGGTCTACATGCTTTAAAAGAAAGATGACACCTGCGACAAAGCTGATGGCAAGTATAGCTTGCCCAAGCGCGGCTGTTGTTACGTGAATATACAGCCAATTGCTCTGCAGTGACGGAATTAAGGGTGAGATATCCGTCGGAAACATGCTTGCATAAGCGATCAGCAATAAAGCGATTGACAGCGTAAACAGGCCCAATGAAGGCAATCTATAGATAAAATATAAAATAATAAACGCCAAAACAAGCATCATGCCAAAGGCGGTGGTAAATTCAAACATATTGCTGACAGGCGCATGGCCGCTGGCAGCCCACCTAGTGATGAAATATCCCAAGTGGCAGAGAAAACCGATAATAGAAAGAGTGATTCCAATATTGGCCCATCGGTTTGGCTTGCCCTTTTTATCTTTATTTCCGCGTATGGCCCCGCCGAAAATCGGGACAGCGATTAAATACACAAGAAAGGCCACATAAAGAAAATTTCCGCTCAGCTCTGCCATGACATCACTCCCTTTTCGCCTATTTCTGTGTTTTGATTAATTCTTTTTGGTCTTCCGGTTCTGTCAGTCCGGAATCAGCCAATACAAAGGCTAAATCCTTCTTCAGGCCATACCAGTTTTTATTCGTATGCCCCGCCACCATGACTGCGCCGTCCTGCGAGTGCAGCCAGATTCTTCGGTGCTGCCAGTACATACCTTGAATGACACCGATCATAAAAATGGCTCCGCCGACGGCAAGCACCCAGAGTGTCAGATCCTTTCTGACTGTAAGTCCGGTAATGTTTTTCGTTTCAACATGGTCAAATTTCAGCTTGTATTTATTGCTGCCGGAGCCTTCGATCGTTTCTTGGATGGCAACAAAGCTTTTTTCACCCTTCGGTTTGTCCGGCGTTATGATATTAAAGACAAAAGCCGGGTTGTTAGGGATTTTTGTTTTTGTGCTAGGCTCTCCATCCTGATTAAAATAGAAGTCTGGCAGGTAGCTGGCAATTTCAACTTTGTAACCGTTACCAAGATCATAAACCGAATCTGGATCCAGAAGGTTGATCTTCAAGCTCCCAAAGGATTTTTTTGTTTTTTTGTCTATTAACTGGAACACCATTTGATCAAGCTGATTCTCTTTATAATCCACCTGGTAAACGGAAAAGGAATCAAAACGCAGCGGCTGATTGACACGGATGTCCTCTTCCGTTACTTTTTTCAGCTTCGGTTTCTCGCCATAAACAATTTTTCCTTCTCTCTTGTAAAGTACGGCATCTGTTTGAAAGTTCTTTGCTACTCTCCCGTCCCCGACTCTGTCAATGGCATCTGCGAATACCTTTTTTTCTGTTTTACTGTTATAGGTCTCTACGCTGAATTGATTGTTTTTCAAATAATATTTTCCGTCTGTTCCCGGAATTGCTGCAGTTTCGCCTTCTCTGACCCAAAGCGTCTCATCGACGTACATGCCAGGCACAAATCTCAGCATCGCACCGATCAGAAAGATAATCAATCCAATGTGGTTGACATACGGGCCCCAGCGTGAAAAACGCCCTTTTTCGGCAAGAATGCTGCCCTCTTTTTCTCTGATTCTATAATGCTTTTTCTTTAAGAGAGCAGCAATCTTTTCTTTTGCTTCCCCGTCTAGTACAGTATCCGTTTCACTGAACAAGCGCTGCCTTCTTAAAAAAGCAGGACTCCTTCTGACACCTTGATTTTTTAACGCTCTGTACAATGGAATGACCCGGTCGAGGCTGCAAATCACAAGTGAAATGCCGATCGAGGCAATGAGCAACAGGTACCACCAAGATCCATATAAATGATGAAACCCGAGCAAATAATAAAGCTGGCCGAACGTGCCGTACTGCTCTTTGTAATAAGTATCAGCCTGTGCGCCCGGAGGCAAATAAGCTTCTTGGGGAAAAATGGTGCCGAACGCTGATGCGGCAAGGGTTATGACGATAAGCCATATTCCCACCTTAACCGAAGAAAAGAAATTCCAAATTTTATCGATGATCGTTTTGTTATAGGTTTGTGAACGTCTTGCACTTCCGTCATATCTCATATCAGCAAGCGGAGGCTGAGTTTCTTGGAGAGCTCTTCCGCACGATTCACATAGAACGGTTCCGACCGGGTTTACATGTCCGCATTCACATTTGACTTGCTTCATCCCGAAGTCTCTCCGGGTTTAATCAGATTCATATAATCGTGTATCATGCTTTCTGTCATAGTGCCGGTCACCACCTTGACAACTTTTCCTTCCGGATTGATTAAAAAGGTTGTCGGAAGCGGAGATACGTCATAGGCATCAAGCACTTGGCGATCTGTATCCAGAACAACCGGGAAATTGACTCCGTAGGATTTCATAAAATTATGTACTGCTATCTTTGACTCCCCAACATTTACCGCGACAATTTCAACACCTTGGTCTTTAAAATGCTTATATTGGTTCGCCATATAAGGAAATTCTTTTTTGCACGGTTCACACCATGTACCCCAGAAATTCAAAAAAACACCTTTCCCCTTTAAGTCACTGAGCTCGACACGTTTCCCATTCGTATCTTCTAGGACAAAATTCGGTGCATCGGACCCTTCGGATATACTCTCTTTACCGGCAAATACAGCGTTGTAAATGGTATAGCCAAGTGCACAGATTAAAACGAGAAGGATGCCGGTCCGAATGAATAAACGCCTTTTTTTCTTCATTGTCCACTGCCCCCTTCCCCCTATTGCAGATCCATTCAATTATATCATTGCACGTTCATTTCACATTTCTTACTTTTTGAAGGTTGTGTGAAATTTAGAAAGCGTTTTTACCGTGATCCGCCAGCGCTCTGAGCCTTTTGACTTCATGCGGTGTTAGCTCTCTGGCATCTCCCGTGTGCAAGCCTCGCAGGTTTAAAAACGCGTATTCTTCACGCTTCAGCTTGATTACCTCATGCCCGATCGCTTCGAACATGCGGCGCACCTGTCTGTTGCGTCCTTCATGAATCGTCAGCTGAATAATGCTCGTTTGCTTTTTCTTATCCAAAGACAGCAGCTTCGCTTTAGCAGGCGCCGTTTTGCCTTCTTCAAGCCTGATGCCGCGCTCCAGCTTTCTGAGCAGCTCTTTAGGCGGGATGCCTTTCACCTTCGCCACGTATGTTTTGTCTATTTCATACTTAGGGTGCATCAGCTTATTGGCAAACTCGCCGTCATTGGTTAAAAGCAAAAGACCGCTCGTATCATAATCCAGACGCCCAATCGGGTAAATGCGCTGCGGGACTTCTTTAAAAAAGTCCGTCACGACTTTGCGCCCTTTGTCATCTTGGGCTGCAGAAATAACGCCTCTTGGTTTATATAAGAGAAAGTAAACCGGCTCTTCGCGTTCAACCTTTAACCCGTTTACCTCAATCTGATCAGAACCGGTAACCTTTACACCAAGCTCTGTTACTACTTTGCCATTCACCTTTACTTTTCCTTCTTTAATCAGCTCTTCTGCCTTTCTGCGCGATGCAACTCCGGCATGAGCAATCACTTTTTGCAGTCTTTCCATGTCTTTCACCTCAAGTATTATCTTACTTTTTTCAACCTTAACAAACAAGCTTTTTCAAATTCCTATGCCAAATCCAAAAAAAACGCCGTTTTCAGGCGCTCCCAAATAATAACGTAACGATGATGATAGATGCAACTACGCCGATTAAATCAGCAAGAAGTCCCACCTTTAATGCATCACCCATTTTTTTGATGCCGACCGCTCCGAAATAAACAGTCAGTACGTAAAGCGTTGTATCTGTTGATCCCTGCATGACCGAAGCCAGCCTGCCGATAAAGGAATCGGGTCCGTATACTGCAATTAAATCTGTCGTCATGCCGAGTGCGGCCGTACCGGAGATCGGGCGGATCAGCGCAAGCGGCACTACCTCAGCGGGGATGCCGATAGCGGAGAAAACCGGTTTTAAAAGGTCCATTATAAAATCAAGCGCGCCTGATGATCTGAAAACAGTTATGGCGACAAGCATTCCGACTAAGTAGGGGATAATGGAAAAGGCGATTTCTATCCCTTCTTTTCCGCCTTCGACGAACGATTCATATGTGGGAACCTTTTTAATAGTTCCATAAAGAAGAATTCCGGCAATTATGATCGGAATCATGGCTAAAGACAGCCAGTTGATGATTTCCATCCGCTCACCTTCCCTTCTTTTTGCGGCGGTAATAAAAATACCGGTCAATGATAATGGCGCCGATTCCGGAAATAAGTGTCGCTAAAATACTAGGTCCGACGATATCTGTCGGCGTTTTGGAGGAATAAGCCATTCGAACAGCGATTACGGTTGTCGGAATGAGGGTGATGCAGGACGTATTCACCGCTAAAAAAGTAATCATCGACCGGCTTGCTTCCGTTCGGTTTCCATTCAGCTTTTTCATTTGCTCCATTGCTTTAATGCCAAGCGGAGTTGCTGCATTCCCGAGACCGAAGAAGTTCGCCATGAGATTCGATAAAATGTAGCCCATCGCCGGGTGATCCGGCGGTATATCAGGGAACAGCTTAGATATAAAAGGCCTGCACATCCGGCTGAAAATATCCAAAAGCCCTGACTGCTCGGCTATTTTCATTAAACCAAGCCAGAAAACAAGCACGCTCATCAGTCCGAATGAAATCGTAACAGCTTCCTTCGCACCCTTAAATACGGCTTCATTTACATCTTGCAGAGTTCCGTTGCACATCGCAAAAACAAGTCCGATCACAGTTAAGCTGACCCAAATTATATTGACCATTTTGCCCCGCCAGCCGCATTCAGAAAGATTGATTTAAACGTTTCAAAAAATTGTTTTTTCGGTTTTTGATGTCGTTCATTTTCATAATAGATCGGCACTTTTGCGATCGTTTCATCGTTGAACATGATCTTCATATGCCCTACGATGTCGGGAATTTTTGAGGCGTCTTTTTCCCATGTTTTTTTCGGCTTAAGGAGCGTGGTTTTAATGTTGACATCTCCTTTTTCCTCTTCGGTTAGCAAATAGGTGATGTCACGTTTGATAAAAGCCTTCGATTCATAAAATGTGCCTTTCAGCTTTGGAATGTCCCCTTTTTTCGCGATTAAATAGGTTTGATAATGATCAAACACATAGTTAAACATCTTCATATGATCATCCCAATCGTTAGGGTCATTTATGGTGACGGCTATCAGGTCAATGCCGTCCTTTGAAGCTGTTGAGACCAGTGTCCGTTTTGCAAGTTTTGTATAGCCTGTTTTTCCTCCTGTGCTGTATCGATAAAGCATGGTCAGCAGTTTATTTTTGTTTTTCCAGACGCTTTCCATCGTTTCTGCTTTGTATATTTTCGTGCCAGAAATCTTTTGATAGTCTTTCAGCTTCATAGCGTATTTGGTTAAAATGGCCATGTCATAAGCTGTTGAATAATGATTTTCATGGTCGTCCAATCCGTGCGGGTTTTGAAAACGGGTATTCTCCATGCCAAGCTGCTCAGCTTTTTGATTCATCATATAAACAAATCCATCGAGGCTTCCACCGACATGTTCAGCAATTGCGACAGCGGCGTCGTTTCCCGATCTCAGCATCAGGCCATACACAAGATCTTTTAATTTCACTTTTTGCCCCTCTGTTAAATAAATGGCAGAGCCTTCTGTTCTGACAGCATTTGCGGACACTGTCACCGTTTCATCCATTTTGCCGGATTCGATGGCGAGAACGGCCGTCATGATTTTTGTGATGCTTGCAATCCGCCTTTTTTCATGCTCATCCTTGGCAAATAACACTCTGCCTGACGCTCCGTCAATAACGATCGCGCTTTTTGCACTGACATCTATAGCAGCATGTGCTGTGTTCACATTTACATTTGCAATAAGAAAAGAAATCATGACCATGAATACTGCTTTTTTGAAAATGCGCATGTTTGCTCACGTCCTTGTGGTGGTTTGTACAAGTTTATGCGCATGTCCACCAGTTATGAATAACAATTATATATCTGCAGGTAAACATAAAAAAACTCTCCCTGAAAAAGGGAGAGTAAAAGTTATCTGATTGGAGCCATGCTTGATCCGGACGTTTCGTAATGGGCCAGCTCTTCCCTCATCTTCAGAAAGGCTGCGCTCAGCGGCAATAATAATTGCTCAAGCGACGCAGGAACAGCATGGTAAAACTCAATTGCGCTGACCCCAGTATAAGATGCCCGGCTATTTTCACACCACGTGTCTTTTTTCGGCATAAAGAACTCTTCAATGCATTGGTGATACACATTATAAAGTGTTTTTTCCGCTCTGGCTTCCTGAAAAGGCTCTTGCATCAGGAGACGGCGGCACGCTTCTGCGCCTCCTTCACAAAATACTGTCATTCTTCTCAGAGTGCTCAGCACATCACAGCAGTATCCTTTCTCAGTAGGCAATTCAGCCTGTAAGGACTCCAGCGTCGTTTGATTTAGGTAATCGTTAACGGTATTGACAACCATTGATAAGAATTCGCCTGTTTTTTGAGTCTGCGCTCGCACAATCGAATGTCCCATTTCGTTTGGTATCTTCCCCTCATGTCTTTGTCTCTCACATTTTGCTTCTTTCATGATAGCTTCTTCCTTATATCTTATGATGATGAAAAAGCGCGATTCATTAAACTTCTATTTTATATCTTCGAAGGTTTGGTTAAAGTTTTCAAAAAATAAATCTGCTTCTTCTTGAAGAACGTCTTCTTCCGCATTTTCGGGCAGCGGCGGAAGCTCGTCCAGCGTTTTTAGACCAAATTGTTCAAGAAAAGTCGGCGTTGTGCCGTATAAAATAGCCCGGCCCGGACCGTCAGCCCGTCCGACTTCACACAATAGCGCCTTCGCGACAAGGCTGTGTAAAATCCGCTCTGATTTTACACCTCTGATTTCTTCAATTTCTGCTCTTGTAATCGGCTGTTTATATGAAACAATGGCCAACACTTCTAAAGATGCTTGAGAAAGGCCCTTTGATGGCACTTCAATCAGTTTTTTCAAGTATGGCGCAAAGTCTTTTTTAGTAGAGAGCATGTACGTATCTGCATATTCAATAAGTTCAATGCCCCTTGTATCCCCGCGGTATTCGTCCGCCACATCCGCCATGATGGTGTTCAGTTCTGGCTCTTCGATTTCAAGCACTGTTAACAGCTGCTTTTTTGTGAGCCCTTCATCGCCTGCCGCATAAAGAAGGGCCTCCACAATAGCTTTCCAATTCACGATATCAAGCCCCATGAATGGATTCACTCCCCGTAATGTAAATATCTGAAAAATTGTGTTCCTGTTCAATGAGAACCAGCTGATTTTTCATCAGCTCGAGAACGGCTAGAAAAGTCACAACCAAATGGTCTTTTTGCTCATATGGAAACAGGTCCATAAAGTTGATTCTCGTTCCTCTTGATTTCAGGCTGTGCACGATTTCGTTCATTCTGTCTTCGATTGGTATTTCCTGTCTGGTAATTGTTGTTTCCATCGGCCTAGTTATTTTTTTGCGTTTCAGCACTTTTTGAAAAGCCCCGATCATATCATAGACCGTGACAGAGAGCTTTTGCTCAGACTGTTTTACTTCTTTTGCATATTCGCTCAAATCACTCGGCGGTTTTGTGAACGATTTTTGTCTTTCTTCTTCCCGTTCTTTTAAATCCTTCGCCGCATCTTTATATTTTCTATACTCGATCAGCTTTTCAATCAATTCTTCCCGTGGATCTTCTTCTTCAAGTAATTCATCTTCAAAAAGCTCCTCCTCTTGCTTCGGGAGCAGCATTCTGCTTTTAATGCTGAGCAGCGTGGCAGCCATGACCAAATATTCGCTTGCAATATCGAGCTCAAGCACACGCATCGTATGTACATATAATAAATATTGTTCAGTGATCTTCGCCACAGGTATATCATATATGTCAATTTCAAGACGATTGATTAAATGAAGCAGAAGGTCCAATGGGCCTTCAAACGTATCAATTTTCACTTGATATTCTTCCATCATCTCACCATTTTCAAGTATCACTCTCATTGCCAGATAAACTGGCTATCCTTTAGTATAAGCCACCAAAAAGCTCTCGTCCAATACTATTTCATTTCCTGTTTTAAAGCAGT
Source organism: Bacillus sp. VA13 (assembly GCF_055710085.1). Taxonomy (NCBI): domain Bacteria; kingdom Bacillati; phylum Bacillota; class Bacilli; order Caryophanales; family Bacillaceae; genus Bacillus; species Bacillus sp. VA13. The sequence continues at coordinate 881,517 of NZ_JBVQPP010000001.1, forward strand.
TTGTACAGAATATTCAAAACAAAAAAAGGCGTTCGCTCAGACTATAACAAAGGAGGCAGGAGAAAAAAGTCTTAGCGGCGGTTCCCCTTTCAATACCATGCTAAAACAAAGAGTCTATCCGGGCTAAGCGTTCTTTTTTCCTTTTCTCCTTCCTGTGTTACACTAAAGGCAGATTAAAGGAGGAAGCATCTTGTATCCGAAAGCTTATATCGATTATCTCGTTGAATTTCACGCGACACGGGATTATTTTGAATGCCATGAAATATTAGAAGAATATTGGAAGGAAGATCCGCCAAACAATCGAAAAGTTTATTGGGTCGGCTTTATTCAGCTTGCTGTTGCTTTGTATCATCATAGAAGGCAAAATACAGCCGGAGCAAAAAGACTGATGGCGAACAGCATCCGGATTCTTCAAGCGGAAAAACAAGCGGTCGAAGGCTTGGGGCTTGATCATAGTCGCTTACTTGAGCTTATGCAGTCGGTTTACGAACAAATCGAAACGGGCTCTTCCTATGAGAGCATTATGCTGCCGATCAAAGATGAGACGCTGGAGGAAGCATGCCGAATTGAATGCAAGAAAAAAGAGTACACATGGGGGCAGCCCAGCACACTCACCGATACGTTTCTTATCGACAAGCACCGTTTGCGGGATCGGACTGACGTCATCCTTGAACGTGAAAAAGAAATAGAACGGAGAAAAAAAAGCAGAGGCTGATTTCAGCCTCTGCTTAATTATTGTATGAAATGTCTTGATCTTGCTGACCTTGACAACGTTCGAAAAAGCTCTGCGTTAATTCATTTGGAACCAGTACCTGCGTTTTGAATAAATGCTTTAAAGCATCCATCATCTGTTTTCCGATTCCTTGATGGCGATGAGAAGGATTCACACTGATATGCCGGATCTCAACTTCAGAATCCTTTTTTTCGACTCCGATTGCTCCGACGATATCCTCGTCCTCTTTCCAAAGAAAGAGCTGGCGGTCTGTATCCGTTTCGTAGTCCTTAATTGTCTGCTGAAGCTGCTTAAGGTCTTTTTCATTCGGCATGAACGAAAGAAGTCCCATCGCAATCTTTTCAAACGATTTTTTATAACGAATTAACATAAAAACCCCTCTATATCAAAATGTCCAGTCTGCTATTAACGGATACGAATAGGTGATCCGTTTTCTCACATTATATCATTTTCGCCATATTTTTAAACTGTTTTCAGCAAATTATTCAAATGAACGGTTTAAATTTGCCATTTCTATGGCAGAAACAGCACAATCTACACCTTTGTTGCCCGCTTTTGTGCCGGCACGCTCGATCGCCTGTTCGATATTTTCAGTTGTCACAATACCAAAGATGACAGGTACACCAGTAGTGTTTGCTGCTTGCGCGATGCCTTTTGCAGCTTCATTGCAGACATAATCGTAATGTGTCGTCGCGCCTCTGATGACAGTGCCCAATGTGATAATAGCGTCATATTTTTTTGTTTCCGCCATTTTTTTCGCAGCAAACGGAATTTCAAATGCACCTGGAACCCAAGCCACATCGATATCATTTGTGTCTACACCGTGTCTGAGCAACGCATCTTCTGCACCGCTCAGCAGCTTGCTTGTAATAAAATCATTAAATCTTCCTACTACGATTCCGATTTTAAGACCTGTACCAACTAAATTTCCTTGTATGATATTCATATGATTCCCATCCTTTTTTGTGATATTTGTGATTAGAAATGAAGTAAATGACCCAGCTTGTTCATTTTGGTTTGCAAATATTTTTTATTGTGCTCTTTTGCTTCCATTTGAAGAGGCACTCTTTCTGAAATGCTGAGCCCATAGCCTTCAAGGCCGGCAATTTTTCGCGGATTATTCGTCAAAAGCTTCATATTCCGCACACCGAGGTCGCGTAACATTTGTGCACCGATGCCATAGTTGCGAAGGTCAGGCAAGAATCCAAGCGCCTCATTGGCTTCTACGGTGTCATAGCCTTGTTCCTGAAGCTTATAAGCTTTTAATTTATTGATTAAACCGATGCCTCGGCCTTCTTGGCGCAAATACAAGAGCACTCCCCGGCCTTCTGCGGCAATTTGCGTCAGCGCGGCGTGCAGCTGCGGGCCGCAGTCACAGCGATGAGATCCAAACACGTCACCTGTGAGACATTCTGAATGCACCCGGACCAATACCGGTTCTTCACCGAACGGCACATCTCCCATCACAAATGCGACATGCTCTTTTCCGTCTACCTCATTTGTGTATCCGTAAACCTTGAATGTGCCAAAATCAGTAGGCAGCGTAATGTCGACTTCACGCTCGACAAGTGTTGTTAGATTGTAACGGTATTGAATCAAATCTTTAATGGTGATCATTTTTAATTGATGCTTTTTCGCAATTTCAATGAGCTCAGGCACTCTCGCCATCGTTCCGTCTTCATTCATAATTTCACAAATGACGCCGGCTCCTTGAGATCCGCAGGCTTCGGCAAGATCAACAGCAGCTTCTGTATGACCCGCTCTTTTCAGGACACCTCCTTTTTTCGCAATCAGCGGAAAAATGTGTCCGGGACGCTGAAAATCAGACGGCACGGATTTGCTGTCCAGCAATGCTTGAACGGTAAAGGATCTTTCTTGAGCGCTGATACCCGTTTTCGTTTTACGGTGGTCAATGCTTACCGTAAATGCAGTATGGTGAGAATCTGTATTATGCTCAACCATAGGGTGAAGATCAAGCTTGTCTGCGATTTCCTCACTGAGCGGCGTGCAAATCAGCCCTCTTCCGTGTGTCGCCATAAAGTTAATGACTTCTGGAGTTGCATGCTCGGCAAGAGCCACAAAGTCTCCTTCATTTTCTCTGTCTTCATCATCTACAACTATGATGACTTCGCCTTTTTTTAAAGCGTCTAGTGCTTCTTCTATCGGATGAAACATGCAAATCTTCCTCTCTAAAAGCCGTTTTCGCTTAAGAAGGCTTTTGTTATGGTTTGTTGGGTCTTATTTTCATTGGCTTTATGCAAAAATCGATACATGTATTTTCCGATCATATCGCATTCGATATTCACTTTAGAGCCGATCGTTTTTTCTGAAAAAATCGTTTCACTGATCGTATGCGGTATTAAAGAAATTGTCACTGTGTCTTCTGTCAGCCCGAATATGGTTAAGCTCACGCCGTCCACGGTAATTGATCCTTTTAAGACCAGTGTTTTTGTTAAAGACGGGTCCATCTTTAAATCATAGTAAACAGCGTTGCTTTTCTCATCAATTCGTGCAATTTCAGCAGTTCCGTCGACATGCCCTGAGACGAAATGGCCTCCGAAACGGCCGTTTGCCGCCATCGCTCTTTCCAGATTTACTTTGCTTCCTTTTGATAAATCATTTAGTGACGTAGCTTTGACTGTTTCAGGCATAACATCCACTGTGAATTGATTTCTTGTAAAATCAGTGACAGTCAGACAAATGCCGTTCACCGCAATGCTATCGCCCAGATGAACATCCTCTAAAATCTTTGAGCATTTGATTGTTAAGGCCATTGAATGCCCTGCTTTTTTCATGGATTCGATTGTGCCTGTTTCTTCAATAATTCCTGTAAACATGGTCACCATCCTACTCGTTTATCGGTTTTGCCGTCAGTTTGATATCACGGCCGATTTGGGTTATATCAGTGAATTGTAATAAGGGGACATCTTTCATTGATTGAAAACCTTCACCGGAGATTAAGCTGGGAGCATGCGTTCCTCCGATTAGTTTAGGGGCAAAATAGAAGATGATTTCTTGAAAACAGCCTTCTTTGACAAAGCTTCCGTGAACAGCTGAACCGCCTTCCACGTACACCGACATGATGCCTTCTTCCGCAAGGATTTTCAAAACATCGGGAACTTGAATGCGCTCAGTTTCAAGCGTAAATATGTTCACACCTAAAGCTGAAAGCCGTTTTTTCTTTTCCTCGTCTGCGCGCGTTGTTGTAAAAATCCATGTCGGCGCTGCTTGATCGCAAATCACTTGAGTGTCCTCAGGAATCGAGAGTGCGGTATCAAGTATCACCCGAACCGGTTGTTTTGTCACATCCGGCAGCCTGCAAGTTAAACTCGGATTGTCAGCTATCACAGTGCCAACTCCGACTAAAATGCTTTGGTGTGTTTTCCTGTATTGCTGAGCATCCTGTCTTGCAGCCTCTGACGTGATCCATTTGCTGTCGCCCGTGCTGGTAGCTGTCTTTCCGTCAAGGCTTGCGGCAGCTTTTAGTGTGACGTAAGGAAGGCCTGTCCTCATGAAGTGCAGAAATTTTTCATTCAGCTTCTCCGCCTGGTCAGCCAGGATGCCTTCCTCTACTGCAATACCGGCTTTTTCAATCATGCTGATCCCTCTTCCGGCCACAAGCGGGTTAGGATCTCTCATCGCCACGAACACTCTTTTGATGCCAGCGTTGATAATCAGTTCTGCACATGGCGGTGTTTTTCCGTAATGGCTGCACGGTTCGAGTGTAACGTAAATATCCGCACCCTTTGCATGGGATCCGGCCATATGGATGGCATGAACTTCTGCATGAGCTTCGCCATATTTTAAATGGGCGCCCATTCCGACAATTTGTCCGTCCTTTACCACAACAGCGCCGACGAGCGGATTGGATTCGGTCTGTCCTTCGCCCTGCTTCGCAAGATCTAATGCCAGCTTCATATAATACTCTTCCATTTGTTTCCCTCCCCTCTTTTGTTATTTACCGTCAAAAAAGCCCCGAATTTATGAAAAATCCGGGGCTTTAGGTATTTTACGCAATAGGAAATAACACTATGCATTTTTGATACAATTGCATAGCGGCTCATCATCCTTCTCCCATCCAGACTTTCACTGTCGGCTTCAGCTTAAACTGAATCCACCGCGCGCTTATGCACACGGGTCACGGGCTCTAAAGCGAATTCGCTTTACCACCGCCGGTCGGGATTTCCACCCTGCCCCGAAGGATACAATCTTTATTCATTTGTCCTTATTGGCTATTATAGCGATCCTTTTTAAAGTACGCAATGAAATAAACTTACAATTTGAGAAAAACAAAACATCACCCTTCGATCCGAAAGGTGATGTTTTGTTAATCATTCACTTTGGCAACCTTGATTAAACCATCGATCCGCTTTGATTTGCTGAAGTATGCCTTAATCTTGTCGCCTTCTTTTATATCAGACAAATCCTGATTTAATTTTTTTCCGTTGAAGATGATTTTCGTGCCGTTTTCTGCTTCGCCATGATACTCTGAGCCGTCAATTTCCGTCACTTTATATTCCTGGATGGTGTATTCCTCTTCTTCCGAGGACAAGGTTTGTCCAATTGCTGTCGGAACATCCTTCAGCTCAACATCATTTATGTACATATAACCGCCTGCAAGTAAAAGCAAAAGCACTAACAGAATGGTAATCTTGGTTTTTATTCTTCCCATTTTTAAACCTCCAGCCAATATGAATCTATTCATTCATATGAGTTATTCCTTTTTTTCATGAATAAAAAACCGTAAAGTCTCGTAAATTATTAATATAACGATGCATAACGGGAATATGTTTCACATTTCTGCAAAAAATTCTTTTCTATAGTTATACGAATTTATGTTCTGGTTTTGGGGGATGAACGAAAAAAGAAATAAAGAAAGCAGCCTCCTGTTCAGGAAGCTGCTTGATCCTAATTTGTTTTGCGCATTTCGTTAAACGGGAAGAAAACAAACTTAGACTTGCCCGCAATTTGTTTTTTCGTGAAGAGGCCAAGCCCGTTTCGGCTGTCCATTGAGTTCCGCCGGTTGTCACCCATCACAAAATACTTGTCACCAGGCACTTTAACCGGGCCGAAATCATCGGTCAAATGGTCATAACCGTCCTGCTTCGCTCTCTTTTTATTGGCTGCCAAATAAGGCTCGGCCACCTTTTTTCCGTTGATATAAAGCTGGTCGTGCTTCATTTCAACCGTATCTCCAGGCAGGCCGATAATCCGTTTGACATAGTGAACATCATCCCCGTTTAATACGACGATGTCTCCTCTATCAAACTCGCCGATGTATTTGACTGTCATATTGACAAAAACCCTTTCACGGTCATGAAGTGTAGGATACATAGAGTCTCCGTCAACGACATACGGCGCAAAAATAAAATTGCGAATGAGCAGAGCGAGGACGACAGCAATCACAATTGCTTTTGCCCATTCTAACATTGTTTTTTTCTTCGAAACATTTTCTGATTTCAACTGATTTCCTCCAATAAACAACGATCTTCAATTTATGTTATCACGAATCAAAAAGAAATCCCATCAGGACCATTGAAGTGATTTTACAATCTGTTCATCTTCATCTTCTGCCCAAATCATGCCTATCTTTTTCTTGTCGATCACAACCAGTCCTGCATCATATGTCGCTTGAGAAATTGGACTCCAGCTGATTAGTTCAACATAATCGGGCTGAACATCGACATCAGCATTCGTATCATACACATGATCATCCGAAAAATAACGTAAGAAATAATCGCATAGTTCAGAAGCGATGGGCTCGCAAGAAAGAGAGTACTCGTATGCTAAATCTTTAGATCGTATATAAGTCATGAGGTTACGGGCAGTCTGTTCATCTACTGCATTCCATTGATCGCCCAGTCCATGATACCCATGGTGCTTGACAAAATGATTCACGTCATGAAGGTTACTGGAATGTTTGCGGCAGCCTATTTCACAGGTGACATAACCGGCATCCCGTTTTGCTTTCATGATATGTTTAAAATCATTGAAGCCCGAAAACATGGATCAGCCTCCAAAAAACAAATCCAATATATTGCCGGCGGTTGAAGATTCTTTATTATAAAACTCTGAATATCCGCAATTCTTACAGTACACCACAAGAAAACGGTTGTGCTGCACATCAAACAACTTCGATAATCCCGTGCCGGTTGTGGCTATTTCTTTTTGTCCCGCTTCAGTACTTCCGCATTTTATACAGCCTTTGTTGTTCATAACGCCAAGCTCCTTTTCATAACATCACGTTTGTTTTGATTCATTTTACTACAAAATCCCATTTTCAATGAACCATGTAACTTTAAAGTTTTCTTAATTTTATATATGAAGTCCACAGAAATAAAAGCCAATTCTGCCTGCTTGACTTGACGTGACTGGCTAAAAAAGATGCAATGATTGAAGAATCTACCCCTTTTTTTCGACATCATATAAAAGATAAGTATTTTTACCAATAAGTTTACGCTTATTGACTCTAGCAATAATACATATAAAAAATAGTGAATTTGAAAGGAGACTCCGTAAATGATTGATTATCCTATTAATATAAACAACGTTTCCGGGAACAGTGTAGTAAACGTAGGCGGTGCTTTTACGATCAGACCATTAACTGTGTCCAAATCTGTGTTTGGTTCCGGCGGCTCGAATACGGGAATTGTCATTGAAAACAATTTTGTAAGCCAATCCAAAATGATTAACAGTCAATTTTCCGATCAGAATGTGACTAAAATATTGTAATTCCTGTCTGCTTTTAAGTGAGACAAAACTCTCCTCTTTAACCGGATAAATGTCTTTTTGTTCACCGCCTCTAGCACTCAGGCGGTTTTCTATTGGATCATTTTTTGCAAATAAAAAAGCTTCCCCGAGATGGGAAAGCCTTCTGCCTGCCTATTAGCCTTCTACACGAACTTCTTTCATGACGTCGCCATTAGACATGTTTTTCGCGAATTCTAATCCGCTTGTTACTTTACCGAATACAGTGTGAACACCGTTCAAATGAGGCTGCGGCTCATGGACGATGAAAAATTGGCTGCCGCCAGTGTCTTTTCCAGCGTGTGCCATAGAAAGTGCGCCCGCTTCATGTGTATGCGGGTTTCCTTCTGTTTCACATTTGATTGTGTATCCCGGACCGCCTGTGCCAGTTCCGTGAGGGCAGCCGCCTTGGCTCACGAAGCCTGGAATCACTCGGTGGAATGTAAGCCCGTCATAAAAGCCTTCGTTCGCAAGCTTTTCAAAGTTTGCGACAGTACCCGGTGCAGCTTCGGGATAAAGTTCAAATTCAATTTTGTTACCGTCTTCTAATAAAAAGTAACCTGTTTTCAATTGTATGCCTACTTTCTTTATTTTAATTTTCAAAGGAGATTATGTATGATAGGTTATAGCCTGTCTCTCCTTGTCGCGGCTATTATACCACACCTTTCGGGGGAAAACGAATCTCCCGGCTTTACAAAAAAATAAAAATGAAACCTGGATCTCTTTATCTCCGTCTAACCTAACGGAACTGTATTTTCACCATGATTCAGGTCCTCGCAAAGCAGCTCTATAGCTGCTTGTGAAATTGAAGGAGGTCAAACTGCTTTGAAAAAAATATGGATTGGAATGCTGGCGGCGGCCGTTTTGCTGCTGACGATTCCAAAAGTCAGTCTCGCGGATGCCGCAGTTGGAGATGTCATTGTAACACTGGGTGCTGATTTATCAGAATCTGATAAACAAAAAGTGCTTGATGAAATGAATGTCCCTGATAATGCCACAACGGTAACTGTGACCAATAAGGAAGAACATGAATATTTAGGAAAATATATATCGAGCGCTCAAATCGGATCAAGAGCGATTTCTTCATCATCGATAACCATTGCCAAAAAAGGCTCTGGACTGAATGTTGAAACACATAATATCAGCGGCATTACAGATGAAATGTACCTGAATGCGCTGATGACTGCCGGTGTTAAAGATGCGAAGGTGTATGTTACAGCACCGTTTGAAGTATCCGGGACTGCGGCTTTAACTGGATTGATTAAGGCGTATGAAGTTTCTTCTGATGAAGCGATCTCGGAAGATGTTAAGCAAGTAGCCAACCAAGAGCTTGTTACGACATCAGAGCTTGGAGACAAAATCGGTAACGAAAATGCAGCTGCGCTGATTGCAAAAATCAAAGAAGAGTTTGCTAAAAACGGTGTGCCTGACAATAAAGCTGACATTGAAAAACAAGTGGACGATGCAGCTTCTGATTTAAACGTCACACTTACAGACAGCCAAAAAGATCAGCTTGTCTCCCTATTCAATAAAATGAAAAATGTTGACATCGACTGGGGACAGGTCGGTGACCAGCTTGATAAAGCGAAAGATAAGATTACGAAATTCATAGAATCAGATGAGGGCAAAAACTTCATCCAGAAAGTCATTGATTTCTTCGTATCTATCTGGAATGCGATTGTTTCTATATTCAAATAAGAAAAAGCGCCGAGAAATCGGCGCTTTTTTATTGCTTTACACTCGTTTTAAAGGGCAGGTCAAGTTTCACAATATCCTCGTATGTTTCTCGCTTCACGACTAAGTGATCCTCGCCATTTTCTACAAATACAACGGCAGGTCTCGGAATTCGATTGTAATTGTTGGCCATGCTGTATCCGTAAGCGCCTGTACAAAAAACAGCAAGAAGATCGCCTTCTTTTACTTCCGGCAGGTCAATATCCCAAATCAGCATATCGCCGCTTTCACAGCACTTTCCGGCAATCGAAACCGTTTTGTCATGCGCTTCTCCGATACGGTTGGCTGTCGCAGCTTCATACTTAGCCTGATAAAGTGCAGGACGAATATTGTCGTTCATGCCTCCGTCTACAGCTACATACTGGCGGACGCCCGGCACTTCTTTTTGAGAACCAACCGTATAAAGGGTTGTGCCCGCGTCTCCCACGAGAGAGCGTCCCGGTTCGATCCAAATTTCCGGAATGTTAAAACCGTAACGGGCAGCATTTTCTTTCACAGCTTCGATAATTTTTTCAACGTATTCAGTTGCGTGGAGCGGTTCATCGTCTTCCGTATAACGGATGCCAAAACCTCCTCCAAGATTCAATACCTTGGATACAAACGAATATGATTCTCTCCACTCGTCCAGTTTTTTGAAGATTTTTTCCGCGGCTAACACAAAACCGGCCGTATCAAAAATTTGCGAACCGATATGGCAATGGACACCGAGCAGCTGAATGTGTTCTGATTGCAATACTTGCTCAATCGCCCGTTCAGTTTGTCCGTTATGAAGGTCGAAACCGAACTTTGAATCTTCCTGACCAGTTGTAATGTAGTCATGCGTATGCGCTTCTACTCCGGGTGTGATCCGAAGAAGAACATCGATGGAATGTCCCGTTTCTTCACATAGGTCTTCCAAAAGCGAAATTTCATAGAAATTATCCACCACAATGCAGCCGATGCGATGCTCAAGTGCCATCCGCAGTTCTTCCCTGCTCTTGTTATTCCCATGAAAGTGAATGCGTTCTGCCGGAAAGCCTGCGGCAACAGCTGTATAAAGCTCTCCCCCGGACACAACATCTAAAGAAAGTCCCTCTTCCTCAGCGAGCTGAATCATTGCAACTGATGAGAACGCTTTGCTCGCATATGCCACCTGTGCTTTCAGCCCTGCAGTAATAAATGCCTGCTTAAAGCTTTTAGCACGCTCACGTATTAAAGCCACATCATATACGTAAAGAGGTGTACCATATTTTTCTGCTAAATAGAGAGCGTCCACACCTCCGATTTCTAAATGCCCATGTTGATTTTGTCTGCTTGTGCCATGTAAGAACAATGTCATTCCCTCTTTCTCCGCTTATGGGTGAAAAGGACAGTTTTATGGGCTGTCCCTTCATAATTAAGACATACATTATCATACTCTTCAGGCAGTTTCAATGCGATTATGAATTGGTAGGCTGTCTTAAGCGATTTCTTGGGTGAACGATACTTGGTCTTACTTTTGCACCAGGTTTTGCTGTACGGATCAGCACCTGCCACAGTGCCTTGCCGTTAAAGGGAATCAGCGGCCACAAGTACGGTGTCTGGAGAGATTTGATGCTGGCCATGGCAATAATTAACACTGTAAATCCGATAACGAGCCCTTTTACATGAAATATAGCAACGAGTATCATGAGAGTGAGACGGCCCATTTTGTTTGCCAAACTTAATTCATAACTAGGCGTGGCAAAGGTTCCAATTGCTGCAAGTGAAACGTAAAGAATAACCTCTGGCGAAAACAGGCCGACCTCAATGGCAATTTGTCCGATCAGCACAGCGGCAATGATACCCATCGCCGTAGATAAAGCTGTCGGGGTATGAATGGCAGCCATTCTGAGAAACTCGACCCCTAAATCAGCTAAGAATATCTGCAGGATGATCGGAATATGCGTATTCTTATTCAAACCAATAAATTCCATATTCTCAGGAAGCAGGTCCGGCTGCAGGACAAAGAGAAACCAAATCGGAAGAAATATAGTGGATGCAATGATACCGAAGAATCTTACCCATCTTAAAAAAGTGCCGACTGCAGGCGCCTGCCTGTATTCTTCAGCATGCTGAACATGGTGGAACAAAGTCGTCGGGGTGATAATCACGCTCGGTGATGTATCAACCATAATGATGACATGGCCTTCAAGTACATGATTAGCCGCCACATCCGGCCTTTCTGTATAGCGGACGAGCGGGTACGGGTTGTAGCTTTGTTTAATGATAAATTCCTCTACTGTTTTGTCTGCCATTGTTAATCCGTCAACATCAATGGCAGCAATTTCTTTTTCCACGATGTCAACCAGATCCGGATCTGCAATATCTTCTATATAACAAATACTCAGGTCCGTTTTTGATCGCTCGCCAACCTTTGTCATCTTGATGCGAAGACGTTCGTCTCTGATCCGCCGTCTGAGAAGCGCCGTATTGACGACGATGTTCTCAACAAATCCGTCTCTGGCTCCCCTGACCACCTTTTCTGTATCAGGCTCTTCCGGATTTCTGCCCGGATAGCTTCTGACATCAATAATAAATGCGAAGCCTGCGCCTTCAACAATGACTGCAACTAATCCGGACAGCACTTGGTCAGTTGTTTCATCCAGCGTTTTTACTTTTTCAACCTGGGCATTAAGAAGCCTGTTTTCGACAATATCAACCAGATTATCTGGATCCTCATCCCGATTGTTAATGAAAACAAGTTCTCTCATTAAATGAATGATATAAGCGGTGTCGGATAATCCATTCAGATAGTAAAGCTGTATTTCCTTGTCTAAGATATTAAGCTTGCGAACCCCCACATCATAGCTAATTCCCATTCCGACCCGATTTTTAAAATACGCTTCATTTTTGGCTGGATCTCGATAAACCCGGATTTTCTCTTCCTTTTGGTCCGGCATGATACCCGCTCCTTTCTAAAATAAACTCGACCGCTTTCATGGTGATTGGTGACCCTTTTGAGATATCGTCTTTTCTGCCCATTTTGCCGATATCCCCGATACCGACAATAAGCGGGAGATCAAGTTTATCAAGGCAATAGACAGTATCTCCGCTCATTCTGTGTTCATCAAATTCCCTTTCTCCGACTTTATCCACGCCGTATTCTGTTATTTCTCCATTGCGGTCAATGCTTACATCAACTCTGGTCCATTCTGCCTGATGGGTTTTTGACGCGACCGCAATCACACCGAGCACTTCAATTGACGGATGGGTGGCGACATAGGTAAGAGCGGCTTCTCCCGGACCCTCTCCTTGAAGGCCCGAGTCGTCAAACATGACAAAGACAGGATCATACGGTGCAGAGGTGATCAGCTTGACAAGCTCCGCGCCGCTGCGGATGGAAGGGTTGCCTTTTGATTGTGAAATACATCGGCCTCCCACTTGGCTTGCGGCGTATTCAATTGTTTTAGCGGCATACACGTCCCCGTCTGTTACCAGTATGACCTTTCGCTTTGTCATGTTGACATTATCCTTTCGGTTTGAAAATAACAGCTACGAGAAAGGCGAAGAGAATGGCGGCTGAGATACCGGCAGATGTCAGCTCAAAAATCCCCATGCCGATCCCGATAAATCCGTGTATATGCGCCTGATGCATGGCACCATGCAGAAGACTGTGGCCAAAGCTGACGATCGGAACAGTGGCGCCCCCTCCGGCAAATTCAATAAATTTATCGTAAATGCCGAAACCATCTAAAATCGCCCCTATAACGACAAAGGACGTCATGACGTGGGCTGGCGTCAATTTAAATACGTCTAACAGCAGCTGGCCAACAATACAAATGGCCCCGCCGCATACAAAAGCCAAAAGGTAATCCATGTTAAGATGCACCTCCTGCACGCTCAAATACAACCCCGTGGGCGATGGTCGGGATGGTTTCTTTTTGCTGGACCATTGTCGGGCTTAACAGCGCCCCGGTCGCCACGACAAATACACGGTTTAATTTTCCTTCTCTCAGCTGCTTAAAAATGTGAGAGTAAGTAACGACCGCTGAACATGCGCAGCCGCTCCCTCCGGCAAAGACCTGCTGATCCGGCGTATAAACCAGAAGCCCGCAATCATCATGCTTTGTGCCGACCGGATAGCCATCTTCTTTTAAGATGTCTTTTACGATGGGAGATCCGACGCCGGATAGGTCACCTGTCAGGATCAGATCATAGTCATCCGCTGTCCGGTTGAGGTCTTTAAAGTGCTGCTTAATCGTATCAGCTGCAGCCGGAGCCATGGCCGATCCCATATCAAACGGATCTGTAATTCCTAAGTCAGAAACCTTTCCGACAGTCGCGCTTGTGATTTGGATATCACCCGGTGTCTGGCTGATGACAACTGCTCCGCTTCCGGTGACAGTAGAGGTGGCAGTGTCCGGTTTTTGGCCTCCGTATTCTGTGGGATAGCGAAACTGTCTTTCCGCTGTGGCATTATGACTGCTGGTGGCAGCGAGCGCCCTCTTCGCAAACCCGCCGTCAACTAGGGCTGATGCGACAGCCACTGTTTCCATTGATGTTGAACAGGCGCCAAACATACAAAGAAACGGAATGTTCAAGTGTCTTGCCACATAGTTGGCCGTCACGTTTTGATTCAGCAAGTCGCCTGCCAGCAATAGATCAATATCATCTTTTGTCAGATTATTTTTTTGAAGCGCTGAAGTAATAGCATCTTCCATTAACTGGCGTTCAGCCATTTCCCAGCTTTTTTGATTACAGTGCATCTCGTCATAGGTTTTATCATATAAAGAGCCGAGCGGCCCGTCTTTTTCCTTTGGTCCGGCTGCCGTTCCCGCCGAGTTGACAAATAAGGGATGTTCAAATACCCAGGTTTGCTTTCCTGTTAATTTCATTTTCTTCTCCTCCTATGACATCAGTTTCTCAAAAGCAAACCGAATCATTCCGACGATGTAAGCAGCCACAACACCAAAAACGATGACATTTCCCGCCAGTTTAAACATGTTTGTCGCTACTCCGAGCACAAACCCTTCGCTTTTATATTCAAGAGCCGCGCTTGCCATGCTGTTGGCGAAACCTGTGACCGGTACAGCTGAACCGGCGCCTGCAAACTGTCCGATTCTGTCATAGATACCGAACCCGGTCAGCAGGGCTGAAATTAATATCAGTGTTGCCGCCGTTGGATTTCCCGCTGTTTTTTCATTAAAATCAAAAAAATGGATATAAAAATTCTGCAGACCTTGCCCGATCGCACAGATCAGACCGCCTACCAGAAAGGCTTTTACACAGTTCCAGACGTAAGGCGGCTTAGGCTGATATGTTTTCACTTTTGATTTGTAGTTTTCTTTTATGTTTGTCATCTTGAAACCTCCTTATGAATGATCAATAAAATACAGCCAGTGAAATAAAGATCCCGCGATTTTCCCAATCACGATGGCCATTAAGAGAATAATGATTTTACTTCTGAGTCCGATTCGTTTTGCTAAAATCGGCAAGACATTTAAAACCTCTGTAAGGGCAGCTGCAAGCATCCCGACAAACAAACCTGCCAGCAGCCCGACCGGCACGGCAATCCATTTTGTTAAAAAAAGATGGTTCATATGAAGCGTCTCCCATCCCCCGCATACCGCGCCAAGAATAACAGCCGCTTCATAAGCTTGAACAAATCTCATCGTTTTGGTGAGCTGCATCAGCCGCGGAATGATTCCCATTACGGTTAAAAAAGCAACGAAGCCAGCCCCTACCGTGATGCCTCCGCCGAGCCCGACAAAAATAATGAACAATACACTAACGATCATGCAAGTCCTTTATTGTTTCTTGATTCTCATGCATGGCCACATATTGGTCGAGATCAAGCTGGTAGTTAAACATCTCAACCTCCAGCGGGCTGGGCTCTTCATTAAGGCGCTTTTTAAATATGTGGTTAAAAAACACAATCATCCCCAGTCCCAAACCGATGCTGTATGGGATTTGAAGCAAATATGGATAGTCATTTCTCTCTCCGGTTATGATTTCATATAGTGCGATATGAACATCTCTCATGCTTACATCCTCATGAAAGTTCATAATGGCAAGACACGATCCGATAAACAGAAGCAGCCAGACACCGATAAACAGAACCGTTGATAACTGCCGTTTCCGATACTGAATTTCAACAATGGTTTCTGCTCCTCCTACCGTTTGAACATCAAGTGTCGGATCTTGTAAATGAATGGCTTTGAGGACTTGTATGATATCCAGAATTACAATATTTTTATCTTTTTCGCTCACCTGATAAAGCGGCATAGCCGACAGTTTTTTTTTCAACTGAAGCTGTCCTTCAATTTGCGCGGCATCTCCAACCGTGATGATATCTCCCGGATGGGCCAGCACCCTGTGGCGAAGTCGGATAAATATACGTCGTTCCATCATTGATCACCATCTTTCGGTGGTTATATATGTAGTATGTGGTTCGATTTTGTTCTCATTCATCCGCTCGAAAAGACCATAAATTACCATGCTTTTGCACACAAAAAAGCTAGCCTGCATTGCAGACTAGCTATCCGTATGATCCATTTGAACCTTGATCTGTTTTAATATTTTCTTTTCAAGCCTGGAAACCTGAACTTGAGAGATCCCAAGCCGCTCAGCCACCTCGGACTGCGTCTGGTCTTTATAATATCTGAGATAGACGATTAGTTTTTCCCTTTCCTCCAAATCGCTGATCGCTTCTTTCAGCGCAATCTTCTCAAACCATTTTTCTTCTGAGGTGTCAGCGATTTGATCAAGCAGGGTAATCGGATCTCCGTCATTCTCATAAACGGTTTCGTGGATCGAAGACGGAGCCCTTACCGCCTCTTGGGCGAGTACGACATCTTCTGCTTCAATTTCCAAATGGTCGGCGATCTCCTGCACCGTCGGCACTCTGCCTAGTGTTTTTGAAAGCTCATCCTTCGCGCGCCGGATTTTGTTTCCGAGCTCTTTTAATGACCTTGACACCTTTACGGTTCCGTCATCACGAATAAAACGCTGGATTTCACCGATAATCATTGGCACTGCATACGTTGAAAAACGCACATCATAGGTTAAATCAAATTTGTCCACAGATTTTAACAGCCCGATGCAGCCGATCTGAAAGAGATCGTCAGGCTCGTATCCTCTGTTTAAAAACCGCTGTACGACAGACCAAACAAGACGCATGTTTTTTTCTATGAGGAGGTCTCTTGCCTGCTGGTCGCCATCTTGGCTTTGTTTGATTAATTCCTTTACTTCATGATCCTTCAGCTGAGCGTTTTTGCCGTTTTTCTTAACCTCCACATCCATAACAAATCTCCTTAATTACAAAGCGCTTTGCTTTTTGATAAGTGCTTTGTTAAGCGAATCGTTGTGCCCATCTCAGGTGATGAATCGATACTGACATCATCCATGAAATTCTCCATAATAGTAAAGCCCATTCCAGAACGCTCAAGCTCAGGCTTAGTCGTGAATAAAGGCTGGCGGGCTTCTTCAAGATCTGTAATGCCCCTGCCTTCATCACGAATGGTCATATATACGACATGATCTTCCAGCGTCACTGAAATGTAAACTTTTCCGTCACAGTTCTCTTCATATCCATGGATAATAGCATTCGTCACAGCCTCTGACACGACTGTTTTGATTTCGGTCAGTTCGTCCATTGTCGGGTCAAGCTGGGCAATAAACGAAGCAACTGTGACACGGGCGAACGATTCATTCTGGCTGAGGGCGGAAAATTCAAGATGCATTTCGTTTTTCATGATGCCACCCCCAGCGTCAGCAGCGCCTGCTGCTCAGATTGTTCAAAACGGATAATTTTAAACAGACCCGACATATCAAACAACCGCTTCACCGCAGGAGAGATAGCGCAAACGACCATTTCACCGCCAATTTGCTTAATTTGCTTGTATCTTCCTAAAATGACGCCAAGCCCCGAGCTGTCCATAAAGGAAAGGTCCTCCAGATTCAGCACGATATGGCGAATATCATCCTTCTCCAATGATTGAGTCACTTTTTGTTTCAGGGTTTCAGCCGTATGGTGATCGAGTTCGCCTGTTAATCGAATACAAAGCACAGATTCTTTGACATGCATGTCAATTCCAAGGCTCATGCTCATTCCTCCTTGATATGATCGGATAATGAGTGTTTCGATTTCGACGGAATGAATTCCTTCACCGTGACAAAACTAGTGATCATTCGGCATAATTATTTAAATTTTGTCCAGTCTCCCATCGTCCGCTTCAAGAATGTTATGAACCCGGCTTTCTTCATATCTTCTTTAGCAGCAACAGGACTTTCAGCGAGCACTTCTCCATCCTTTTTCAGAACGAGTGTCCCAAGCTCTTGGCCTTTTTGAACAGGTGCACTTACATTGTCATTCAATTTGATTTCTTTTTTTACATTTTTCATATCCTCGCCTTTTTTCGTCAATATTGAAATCGGCTCAGAAGTAGTGAGTTCGATAAATTTTTGTTTGCCTTTTTTGACCTTTACTTTTGCTACTATTTCATTTCGTTTATATAAAGGATGTGTTTCATATTGACTAAAAGCGAAATCAAGCATCTTTGTCACTTGCGCGTTTCTATCTTTAGGTGTGCTCGCTCCGAACACAACCGCAATGGCCCGCATGTTTCCTTTTTTAGCTGAAGCTGTCAGACAATATTTGGCCTCTCCTGTATAGCCTGTTTTTACACCGTCTACGCCAGGATAAAATTTGATAAGCCGATTCGTATTGACAAGCCAAAACTTTTTATCTGTATTTTCGCGCAAATAGTCTTCATACGTGCCGGTAAACTTCGTTATTGATTCGTATTTCAATAATTCCTTAGCCATGATTGCCATGTCATACGCAGAGCTGTAGTGTCCTTCCTCGGTCAGTCCGGTCGGGTTTTTGAAGGATGTATTTTTCAAGCCCAGCTCTTTTGCTTTTTTGTTCATTTTCTTCACAAATTCTTCTTCAGAGCCGGAAATGAATTCAGCCATCGCAACGGAAGCGTCATTTCCCGATGCGATTGCGATGCCTTTCAGCATTTCTTTGACAGTCATTTCCTCACCGGGTTCAAGGAAAATCTGCGAGCCTCCCATTGAAGCCGCGTGCTCGCTCGTACGGACCTTATCACTCATTTTGATTTTGCCTTCATCTAAAGCTTCCATAATTAAAAGCATCGTCATAATTTTCGTCATGCTTGCAGGCGCCAGTCTCTCATTACTGTTCTTGTTGTAAAGCACTTTTCCCGTGTCACGTTCTATCAGCACCGCAGACTTCGCTTCATGAGCAAGCTCCGATGTGCCTTTTCCGTCTTGTTTTGCAAATGCAGACGGTGCAAATGTAAGTAGCATTATACCAATCAACAAAGTGGATAAAAGACGTTTCATCTCAAAAGCCCTCCATTTCATAATCCTTTTTATTTTTTCCAAGCCGGATGGTTTTATACGCCACTGATGGAAAATGTTTCGTATCTTTTTTGGGCATAAAAAAAGACAGCTGCGTCATATCAGACACAGCTGTCTTTTGATCTTGCTATCACTCCATTTTTATTCGTACTGAGCGACGACTGCTTTTACAAGCTGCAAGAATCCTGCTTTTACTTTTTCCGTCACTTCCATTACTTCATCGTGACTTAAAGGCTGATCCAGAATTCCGGCTGCCGCGTTAGAGATGCAGGAAATGCCAAGGACACGCATTCCTGCATGATTCGCCACAATGACTTCCGGAACAGTAGACATGCCGACTGCGTCAGAACCCATTGTTCTTAAGAAACGGACTTCTGCCGGTGTTTCGTAAGATGGTCCTGTCACAGCGGTATACACGCCTTTTTGAATTGGAATGTTAAGGTCTTTCGCAATTTTTTCAGCCAAGCTAGAAAGGTCTTTGTCATAGGCTGAAGACATATCTGGAAATCTGGCGCCGAAATCGGCTTCATTTGGCCCGATCAGCGGGTTTGTTCCCATAAAGTTGATATGGTCAGTAATGATCATTAAGTCTCCCGCACGGAATTCAGTGTTGACACCGCCAGCGGCATTTGTCACGATCAATGCTTCCACGCCGAGCGCTTTCATCACGCGTACAGGGAAAGTGACTTTCTCCATTGAATAGCCTTCATAAAAATGAAAACGGCCCTGCATAGCTATGACGGAAACTCCTTCAAGGGTGCCAAGCACAAGCTGGCCAGCATGTCCCTCAACAGTGGATACCGGGAATTCAGGTATGTCTTCATATTTCAGCTTGACCGGATTTTCGATTTCATCCGCCAAAATACCAAGACCTGAGCCTAAAATAAGGCCGATCTTCGGAGATTCCGGCAGGTTTTTCTTAATAAAAGCGGCTGCGCGTTCGATTCTGTCTTTCAAGAAACAGTCCCCCTATTGTAATAAAGATAAAAAGCTTTTCCCGTATTTCGGTTTATTCGTTTGGAAATTATCAGCGATCGTTGCACCGATATCAGCAAATGTATCTGCAAGCGGCAGCATTTGCGCTTTCTTATGTTTTTTGCTGTAAGCAAGAATCGGCACGTGCTCGCGTGTATGGTCTGTCCCGTGATGAATCGGATCATTGCCGTGGTCAGCTGTAATGATTAACAGATCGTCTTCTTTCATTTTCTCAAACACTTCCGGAAGACGTGCATCAAATTCTTCAAGCGCACGCCCGTAGCCCTCTGGGTCACGGCGATGTCCGAATAAAGCGTCAAAATCAACAAGGTTCGCAAAGCTCAGACCAGTAAAGTCTTCTCCCAGCGTATCGATCACCTTGTCCATTCCGTCCATATTGGAAACTGTTCTCCGTGAAGATGTAATGCCTTCTCCGTCATAAATATCAGAGATTTTTCCGATTGAGATCACATCTAAGCCGCTGTCTTTCAATTCATTCATGACAGTGCGGTCAAACGGCTTAAGCGCATAGTCATGACGGTTTGGTGTCCGTTTAAATTGTCCCGGCTCTCCGACGAACGGCCGTGCGATAATGCGGCCTACCATATACTTCGGATCAAGCGTCAGCTCTCTCGCCGTTTCACAAATGCGGTACAGCTCTTCAAGCGGCACAACCTCTTCGTGAGCGGCAATTTGCAGAACAGAGTCAGCAGATGTGTATACAATTAAAGCCCCTGTCTCCATGTGCTCCTGGCCAAGTTCATCCAAAATCGCTGTGCCGGAAGCCGGCTTATTTCCGATAATTTTGCGTCCAGATCTCTTTTCCAGCTCCTGAAGCAGTTCATCAGGAAAGCCTTCCGGGAACACTTTAAACGGTTTATCAATATACAAGCCCATGATCTCCCAATGGCCAGTCATGGTATCTTTACCGTTAGACGCTTCTTGCATTTTTCCAAAATACGCAAGCGGATGTTCTGTTTTTTCTACACCTTTGATATCTCCGATGAGACCAAGGCCGAGTTTTGCCATATTCGGCATATGTAATCCATTCATATGCTCGGCAATATGCCCGAGCGTATTGGCGCCTTCGTCATTAAAGTCAGCGGCATCCGGCGCTTCGCCGATTCCGACTGAGTCCATCACAATTAAAAACACACGATTATATTTGTATGCAGGCATCTCCTGAAAGCCTCCTTTTTTTCTATACGTCTATTGTATCGCTAAGAGGTCAGACAACTCAAGTATAAACCGTTTTCATTCCCGTTGACAATGCATTCGGAAATAATGAGAAACTTCAATATTTTCTGTCGCCCTAAACAAAAAAGCCGCAGCCACCTGCGGCTAGGCGCGCGGATGAAACTGCTTGTACACATCCTTCAGCCTTGTTTTCGTCACATGCGTATAAATTTGCGTCGTGGATATATCCGCATGGCCGAGCATTTCCTGCACCGCTCTAAGATCAGCACCGTTCTCAAGCAGATGGGTCGCAAAGGAATGCCTGAGGGTATGCGGGGTCAACTCTTTTTTGATCCCAGCTTCCAGCGCGATTTTCTTCAGGTTTTTCCAAAATCCCTGGCGGCTGATCTGTTTGCCGTGATGATTTAAAAAGAGAGCGTCAGACACATTGTTCTTTAACAGTTTTCCCCTGGCTTTTGTCATATATTCCTCAATAGCGGAAGCGGCAGCTTCACCGATTGGCACAATCCGTTCTTTTCTTCCTTTCCCAAAGCAGCGGACAAAACCCATGGATAAATGAACATCTGCCGTTTTCAATTCAATCATCTCACTGACTCGTATGCCTGTCGCATAAAGCAGCTCCAGCATTGCTTTATCCCGATAGCCGAAAGGGCTTGTCAGCTTAGGCGTGTCCAATAATCGCTCGACCTCATTGAGCGCGAGCACCTTCGGAAGCGCCCGTTCGGTCTTTTGTGTTTCGATATGAACGGAAGGATCCTTGTCCGTCACCTTTTCCCTGAGCAGAAATTGGTGAAAAGAGCGAATCGATGCCAAATGCCGCGCCGATGTCTTGCCGGATTTCCCCGAGTCCTTCAAGTGCTTTAAATATTGGATAATATGTATGCGGGTTATGTGATTCCAATCTGTAACATGAAGGGTTTCTGTTAAATAGAGAGAATAGCTTTTCAAGTCACGTTCATAGGATACCACCGTGTTTTGGGAAAGCCCTCTCTCTACCATGACGTAGTGGATGAAATCCTTTATTTGATCTTTCACTCTTGATCTACTCCCCGTTTTGGTAAAAAAAGATCAACCGGTCGAACCATCCGCCTTTTTCATCCTGATCCATTTCAACAACTTTTACAGCGGAGCCTTCCGGTTTATCGTACCGATGATAGTTTTCATACTCTTGATTCACCCATATCATAGCATAATAGAACAGAGCGGTAAAACCGGTAAACAGGATGAAAACTTTCAATGCATCGAGAGCTGTTTTTAGGAATCTTCCCATGTCCTAATCGATCCTTTCCCTATGGTTCCAGTTATTTAAACCATATGCCAAATCAGAAAGGTTTTATACATAGAAACAGCAAAAAACCCTTTCCCCATGAGAAAAGGTTCGCGCTCGGCACCGTTTATTCAGTTTCTTTTCCGTTACAGCGGTGGCATATGCCGTGAAACGTCAATCTATGATCTTTAATCTTAAATTTCCAATCACGTTCAATGATTTCTTCCACGTCTTCAAGCAAATCTTCTTCAATTTCATCAACGGCTCCGCACTCCATGCACACCAAGTGGTGATGAAAGTGAGCTGCGCCCTCTTTCCGAAGGTCGTAACGGGACACGCCGTCTCCAAAGTTAATTTTATCAACGACTTTTAATTCAGTTAATAATTCAAGCGTACGGTATACTGTTGCGAGACCGATCTCAGGAGATTTCTCTTTTACGAGGAGGTATACATCTTCTGCGCTTAAATGGTCTTCTTCGTTTTCAAGCAGCACTCTTACTGTCGCTTCACGCTGAGGCGTAAGTTTGTAGCTGGATGAGTGCAGTTGTTTCTTAATTCGATCAATACGGTTTTCCATGTCTTTCCCTCCTACGCCGCATTCCATGACTCATTATAACAAAATACGCGCAGAGTTCCAACTATAATTATTATAAACTGATAAATAAAACGATTTTCTCTTAATAATCATTTTAAAAAAGTCTCGATGTAAGCTTTTCCATTAAAACTGGAGATAAATATGCTTCAAAGAGTGATGAGATCAGCGCTAAAAACAGAATGACCAGAAGCACAAAGGCATACCGCCCGAACCACTGAATCGGCGCGTCATGAAGGGTTCGTTTCACGAACAGCTGCTTGATTAACTTTAAAGAAAACGCAATCGCACACGTGCCCATAATGAGATAAGCCGGAATCAGCAGCACATTTTGGGGCAAAACGGAGACAAAGGATAAGAAAAAACCGCTGACTCCCATCTGATTGACAAGGAACCCGACAGTAAAGCCGACGACGATGCCTTTTAGAAAGATCATGATAAAAATAATCGGCATCCCAATAACGGAAATTCCCAATATCCACATCAACCCTAAATACTTTGCATTATGAAAGATACTTTGCCCAAACATATCAGATGAACTTGCCTGTTTTCCATCCGAAAGCTGTCCGAAAAATTGGCTTAAATAGTAGTATAAATCTTCTTTCTGGCTGATGGTCATGCTGTTGACAATAATCGCGCCAAAGATGACACCCATGAAAAACAGGACTGAGACAAATATATAAAGAGAGAGATGATCTTTGACATGTCGGAGAAACATGTCCTTATAAGAGATTTTTCGCATACCGTTTCCTCCCGCCCGCTCTAGTGATTTGATTTAATAGATTGTATGAAAGAAACGGAAAAACATGCCCTTTTTCAAAAAAGAAACGATAGAGAAGAATGCTAGGCGGCTTTTTGGAGCACAAAAAAATCCTTATCATCAACTGCCGTATGATCATAAGGATTCTTATGCTTCCGTTTATTCAAAATCTCTTTTTTGCTTTTTGCCATTCTTTCATGTGTGCTGAACGATGGTGTACTGCCTCTTGATAATATGACGTCACGTCCGCCATTTCTAAGCAGATGCTCCCGCTTCTTTTTCGCTCGGCTTTTTGCCATTCTGATCACTCCCTTATTTATTTTCACAACAATTATAGCAAAGATCATCATATGATGAGAAAAAACAGCACCTGTTTAAGCCAGGTGCTGTTTTCCTTCATTTATTTTACTGCGGTAAGAGCGGCGTGCTCAACCGCAGCTGCTACCATATGATGGACTTTTGAATCAAGCGGCTGAGGGACTACATCGCCTTGTTTTGTGCAGGCTGCGATGGCCTCTGCTGCTGCGACAAGCATATCATGATTAATCTCCTTGCTTTTTGCGTTGAGCGCTCCTCTGAAAATCCCCGGGAAACCGAGTACATTATTAACAGAACGCCCGTCAGCGGCATAAGCGGCGCCAGCCTGCAGCGCGGCCTCCGGCTCAATTTCCGGCTTCGGATTCGATAAAGCCAAAATCACCTGGCCAGAACGCACAAATGCTGGTTTAATTAACCCCGGAACGCCCGTTGTGGCAACGACAATGTCACACGTTTCCATGAGCTTCTCAATGCTGGCAACTGCCTGTCCGCCGTATTGTTCGAGACGGTTCATTGCTGCCTCTGATTTGTCTGTTCCGTACACTGCTTTCACGCCGTAGGCCATAAACATCCGGCAGATGGCAACGCCTGCTGCGCCCAGGCCGATTTGTCCCACTTTCGCTTCTTTCAGGTCAACACCCGCACTCCTGCATGCCGAGATGGCAGCTGCCAGCGTGACAACAGCTGTACCGTGCTGATCATCATGCATAACAGGGATGTTCAGCTCCTCTTTTAGGCGGTCCTCGATTTCGAAGCAATGCGGCGAGCCGATATCTTCAAGCAGGATGCCGTTAAAACCCGGAGAAATATGCTTTACCGTTTTGATGATTTCTTCAGGATCACTCGTATCCAGCAATATCGGAATACCGCTAATACCCGCCAGCTGATCAAACAGAGCAGCCTTTCCTTCCATGACAGGCATGCCTGCCACAGAGCCAATATTCCCAAGACCGAGAATTGCCGTTCCATCCGTTACAATCGCCACAGAATTGCTGATCGTTGTATAAATAGACGCTTTTTCAGGTTCTTTTTCGATCAGCCTGCACACGTCTGCTACACCTGGTGTATAGACACGTCCGAGCTCTGCCAGTGAGCGGATCGGCATTTTGCTTTTCATTTGGATTTTTCCGCCTTCATGTGCGGACAGGACTTCATCAGATACGGTGTGAAGCCTGATCCCTTCTCCCAAGGCCTGTACAGCCGCGATCACTTCCTGAAGCTGTTCTTCATTCTCCACTTGAACGGTAATATTCCGCATTGTGTAATTGGGTCCGACTTTTACCGTCTCCACTTCACCAATATCCCCGCCCAGAAGGCCGATTGCCGTAGCTACCCTTCCAAGATTTCCGGGAACCGAAGGCGTTTCGATCATCAGTGTCCGAATCATGTGTTTCGCTATCATTCAGTGATCCTCCCCTATTAGCCTAGTTTTTCGGCTTTAACTGTATTGTTTTTCGTATACCATATAAATTTTCCTGTATAACCATAGATAATAGCAAGACCTATTGCAACAAAACTGAGCCACATAAACGGCAGATAAGAGAAGGTAGAAACTCCTAGTATCCCCGCCATGTAAATACCGTTATCAGACCAAGGAACCATACCTGAAGTTAATGTTCCTCCGACCTCTGAATTACGGGATAGCACTCTTCTGTCGAGATTTAATCGATCATAGCTGTTTTCCATAATCTTCGGTGTCAAAATAAGAGAAACATACATCGCACAGCCGAAAATGTTCGCTAAAAACGCTACAATCAGCGTAGATAAAGTGACGTTGCCCGGTGATGTTAATTTCTTTTCAAACATAGAGACGATCACTTTTAAGACGCCAAGCTTTTCAAGCAGTCCGCCAAATCCGAGACCAAAGATAATGACGACAAGGGAACCGAGCATTCCAACGATGCCTCCGCGATTTAACAGGCCGTTCAAGAATTCAACATCTGTTTTAATCGAGAATCCGTTGTAGGCAGTTGCAATCGCATCCGCTGGATTCATGCCTTGGAAAACAACAGCCCAGACAGCGCCAAGCAAAGCGCCAATTACGATAACCGGCATTGACGGCTTTTTCATCGCCAATAAGATAATCACGACAACAGCTGGGATCAGCATCCAAATATGAATGTCAAACGTATTTTGCAGAGATGATTTCAAGAATTCAACTTTATCAAGGTCAATATTTTTCCCGCCGTACATAAAGCCGGTAATTGTAAATAAAATTGCTGTAATCACATATGCTGGCACAGATAAAAAGAGCATTGCTCTGACATGATCTAAGACATCCACTTTTGATAGCGAAGAAGCCAGAACTGTGCTGTCAGACAGAGGAGACAGCTTGTCCCCGAAATAAGCGCCTGATAGAATAGCTCCAGCTACAAGAGGAAGCGGAAGGCCTAATCCCTCTCCAATTGCAATCATGGCAATGCCGGCAGTTCCGACTGTTCCCCATGACGTTCCTGTTGCTACAGACATAATTGAACAAATAATTAACGTTGCAAGTAAAAAGATGCTAGGGTGAATAAATTCTAAACCATAGTAAATCAGAGTCGGTACAATCCCTCCGGCGATCCATGTTCCAATAAGTGCTCCTACTGAAACAAGAATCAGAACGGCTTCAAGACCGTTTGATATTCCATTCAGGATGGCATTTTGCATATCTTTATAAGAATAACCGAGTCTGATTCCGAGAATCATTGCGATAAACCAGGAAATGAAGAGCGCGAGCTGTATCGGCAAGTCTAAAAAGACTGTAAACGACATGACAAGTGCTAAAAATGATCCTAGGACAATAATAATTTCGAATAGTGTTGGCAGTCTTACATCCTTCAAAAGAAGTCCCCCTTCATGTAAAAAGCTAAAACGCTTTCAATAAATAGTGCAACACGTATACTATACTTCCTCATCCCTATGTTGTAAACAGCTTATTCATCCGGGCTATACGGAGATGAATAAGCTGTATTTTGTTTAAATTTTATTTTTCTAATAGTTCTTTCCCTGCAATACCTGGTTTTGTCATCTCATATGGGTTTAGAATAAGATCTAACTCTTCTTCTGTCAGCACATCATGCTGCAGGCATAGATCACGGACTGATTGGCCTGTCATTATTGCTTCCCGGGCAATCCGGGCTGCCGCTTCATACCCAAGGTGCGGATTGACTGCAGTGATCACTCCTGCGCTTTTTTCCACGTATTGTTTCAAGCGTTTTTCGTTGGCTTCGATGCCTTTTAAGCAATAGTCAGTGAACGAACGGAAGCCGTTGTTCATGATGCTGATGGATTGAAGCAAGTTAAAGACAAGCACTGGCTCCATGACGTTCAATTCAAGCTGGCCGGCTTCTGAAGCAAGGCAGATTGTATTATCGTTTCCAATGACCTGGAATGCAATTTGGTTGATTAGCTCGGCCATAACCGGATTGACTTTCCCCGGCATAATGGATGATCCCGGCTGACGTGCTGGCAGAGAAATTTCCGCAAGTCCGGCGCGCGGGCCTGATGCCATCAAGCGAAGGTCGTTTGCAATCTTAGACATGTTCATCATGCAGACCTTTAATGAAGCCGATACCTCTGTATAGGCATCTGTATTTTGTGTCGCATCAACGAGATGATCAGCTCCGACAAGGGGAAGACCGCTGATATCAGCAAGGTGCTTTACAACCTGTTTGATATATTCAGGATCGGCGTTCAGGCCTGTACCTACAGCAGTTGCGCCCATGTTGACTTCATACAGGTGCTGGCGTGATTGCTTGATCCGTTTGATATCACGCTCCAGAACACGGCTATACGCTTCGAATTCCTGGCCAAGACGAATCGGAACAGCGTCTTGAAGGTGTGTCCGGCCCATTTTAATAACAGAATCAAATTCCTGTGCTTTTTGTTTGAACACACTATGCATATCTTCCATTGTTTTCAGCAGTTTTTCCAACAGCTTCAATGTAGAAATATGAATAGCGGTCGGGAATACATCGTTTGTAGACTGTGACATATTCACATGTGTGTTTGGGCTTAAATGGATATAGTCTCCCTTTTTATGTCCCATGATTTCAAGCGCCCGGTTTCCGATAACCTCATTCGCATTCATGTTCATAGAAGTTCCGGCACCGCCCTGAATCGGATCGACGATAAACTGATCGTGCCATTTGCCTTCCAGAATCTCGTCAGCTGCTTGTACGATAGCTTGGCCAATTCCTTCATACAGCCGTTTCACGTCCATGTTGGCAAGAGCCGCAGCTTTTTTTACAATCGCCAGCGCGTTAATCATTTCTTCATGGATCTTGTATCCCGTAATCGGGAAGTTTTCAGAAGCACGGAGCGTCTGGATTCCGTAATAAACATCAGCTTCAATTTGTTTTTCTCCAAGGAAGTCTTTTTCCACGCGGTATTCTTTTTGGCCGTTTAACATAATCTTTAACCCACTTTCTCTTTGTTGGTCATAGTTTCTGTGATTTTACAGGACAACGTCATCAGCAATCGGTGTTTCCATAATTCTCTTGACGACTGGAAGATCCGAAGACTGGCCGAGTGCCCACATCAATTTTGGCACGATTGCTTCTGTGTTCATATTTCTGGATCGGATAATTAAGTCTTGATTGACTCTGCGGCCGACCTCGTAAATGCTCATGTCTTCGCCTTCTTCCAGACATTGAGTTGTGATCACGACGACAATGCCGCTTTCGATCAGTTCATTCACTTTTGACAAAATGTCTCTGCCTTCAAATGGCACTCCCCCGCTGCCATAACTCTCAATGACAATTCCTCTGTACATGCTTTTCAGGGCATCAAACATTTCAGGCTTTAAGCCTGGATGCAGCTTCAGCAGACATACATCAGTGCATAGTGAAGTATCAACTGTGAAGGTGTCGT
Organism: Bacillus sp. VA13; assembly: GCF_055710085.1. NCBI lineage: Bacteria > Bacillati > Bacillota > Bacilli > Caryophanales > Bacillaceae > Bacillus > Bacillus sp. VA13. The sequence continues at coordinate 910,024 of NZ_JBVQPP010000001.1, forward strand.
TCTCAGGTTCCGTTACTTGTTTGTTGTATTCGATCCCGTCTTCATTGATAAAAGCAATATATGGGTAATTGATGCTTTCAAATGCGTCGTAGCTTTTCGTTCTTAATTTGATCGCACGCGTTCCTTGGATGACTCTGCCGTCAAACACAACATAAACGCCGCCCACGCCTTCACAGGCAAAGCGAATCGCGTCTGTAATATTTTTTTTGGCATCAGTTTTTTGGAATGTGATCGGAATCTGCGAGCCGGTGATGACAATTGGCTTTTTGGCATGCTGTAGCATATATGAGAGTGCGGCAGATGTATAGGCCATTGTATCTGTACCGTGTGTAATAACAAATCCGTCATAGGCATCATAATTTTCCTTAACGGCTTCCGCTATTTCCACCCAGTATTCAGGCTGCATATTGGTGCTGTCTATATTCATAAGTGACTGAGTTTCCATCGTGTAATCGTTATCAAGTTTTGATACGTAACTTAATAATTCATCAGCCTTGACTCCGGGAGCCAGCCCATTTTCCCCTTCAACTGAAGCAATCGTTCCCCCAGTTGTCAACATCAATAATTTTTTCATACCATGCACCTCTTCACTGTATCTAAAGATGGGTTGCGAGAAGGCATTCGCTTTTCGCATACTTTTAATGCAATTATAGACACGGAAAAAAAAATACGCAAGACATTATTATTCAATTCGCGTACACTTCCTAATACCTATATGATATAATCAGCTCAAGGTGAAAAAGGAGCGGAAGTTCATGAATCTAGATCGTTTAACTGAATTGAGAAAAAAGAAAAATTGGTCGCTTCAATATACAGCTGACCTTCTGGGTATCGCAAAAAGCACATATGCCGGCTACGAGTCAGGCTACCGCCGGCCTTCGCTTGAGGCACTTGCCATGCTGGCTGACCTCTTTGACACAACCTGCGATGAACTTTTGGGCCGCGAGAAACAAAAGCAGACTGCTCCTCAGACCATTGAATTGACCACGTGGAGCAGCCTTGACTTTAACATTTCTGTTGATGGCAAGCCGCTGAGTGAAGACGAAATCATCCAGCTGATCACCTTTATCCGGACAAAAAGAAAAGTGCAGGAGGAACTTAGTTAATCTTTAACTCACCGTTTAACTTTCCCGTAGGTTCCTCCTCCTCCGGCTTTCAACTCCAGCTTTCCGGATCTCGCTTTTACAATAAGAGCCGCGGTTTTCGGCGGGACAACGCGAGCCAACTCTTCTTCTGCAGCCTCATGAAGAACAGCCATTTCTGTTCCGAAGGCTTTTTTTAGTTTGTCCAGCGTTTTCGGACCGACACCCGGAACAAATTGCAGCGGGATCTGATGAACATATCGCGGACGCGAGACGCGAACTTCAGTCTGATCACTCAATTCACGCAATCTTTCGCTGACTCCCTTAGTAAATCTGGCATTTCCGCAATTCGCGCACGCCGTTTCCCCGCTCACAGCAGGTTCTCCGCACGCTTCGCAAGCCGTCTGATAATATTTCCCCAATAGCGGGTCCAAGCCGTAATTTGCAGTAATTGTCCTTTCACCCTGCCCCCTTAATGCAAGAGCAAATTCAGTAAAATCAGCTGACTGTACATATAGTTCATTATATTCTCTGCCGATTTTGGCTAACGAATGTGCATCAGAATTTGTTAAAAAAGTATACTGATTCAACTCAGATACGTGTGAAGCCATGTCTGTATCACAGCTTAATCCAAGCTCCACCGCATCTATCATAGTGGGATCAAAAACCTCGGTTAAACTTGATTTAACCCCTTTTCCATATAAGCTTTTATGCGGTGTAAAGATATGGGCGGGGATAAACAGCCCGCCCATTTCCTTCACTTTTTTTTGCAGATTCAAGCCCGTTTCATAAATCCGTTGTGAGCTTAAGTGAATATTTTTCAGCCGCGCTGACAGCCAGTTTGAAAACAGCTTCATATCAGCCAGCGTCGGCATAAAGACGAGCACATGGATCGGCCCGCTGCAGGCTTCATCATAAATCTCCAGTTCGCTTCCTAATAAAAGAGTCGTGCTGCGATAACGAATCCCCCCGCCGTCAAGCTCGTGATATCTTCCAGATGAAATGCCTTCCTCAAGCTCTAGGATGACTTCCGGAGAATGACAGTCGATAATACCAAGAAGTTCAATTCCTTTATGTTCACTGGCTTCAACCAAAATTCGGTCTAGCGTTAGCGTTTTGGCGCCTGTTATTTTGACAGCCCTTCCTGTAAAGGTCCGGCCGATATGAATGTGCAAATCCGCGTAAATCTTTTTCATTTTTGTGCTTGGAGCGCTTCTTTCAGCTGAAGATACTGAATCGCATAGGCTGTTTTAGCATCATATACTTCACGCGACTCAACCAGCTTCAGCGCATCTTCAAGCGTCACCTCCATCACTTCAACAAACTCGTCCTCATCAAGCTCCCGTTTTTCTTCGAGTACAGAAAGCTCTTCAGCAAGAAACACGTGGACTATTTCATCAGCAAAGCCGGGCGATGTATAAAACGCAGTGATTTTTGTCAGTTTTTTCGCTGTATACCCCGTTTCCTCTTCAAGCTCCCGAAGTGCCGTGTACTCCGGCTCCTCCCCTTTTTCAAGCTTTCCGGCAGGAATTTCAACGATCGTCCGCTCAAGCGGCTTGCGGAATTGTTTCACCATGATGATTTTCCCTTCATCTGTGACAGCTAATATGGCTACAGCTCCAGGGTGTTTTACAATTTCACGTTTACTCGTTATCCCGTTTGGCAGCTCAACGTCCTCTACATAAAGATCAATGACTTTACCTGAAAAGATCTGTTCTTTGGCAATTGTTTTTTCTTCTAATGATTTCATTTCTTCATCTCCCGTTCTGTCTCTATATGATGCCCCATACATTTTATCATACTAGAAAAAAGGGGGCTTCCTCGTGAAAGTGCACCGCATGCCAAAAGGTGTTGTCTTAGTCGGAAAAGCATGGGAGATTCGGGCGAAGTTAAAGGAGTACGGACGCACATTCCAATATGTAAAGGATTGGGTCTCTAAGCCGTAAAAGTTGAAACTTTAGCTCCTTTATATTACGGTCAATACAAAGCCTAAAAAAGGAGTGTGCACATGAAAAAGCGCAAACTGGGTACATCTGATTTAGAAATAAGCGAAGTCGGGCTCGGCTGTATGTCTCTTGGAACTGAAAAAAACAAAGCCTTGTTCATCCTGGATGAAGCGATCGAGCTTGGCATCAACTATTTGGACACAGCGGATTTGTATGACCGCGGACGCAACGAAGAAATCGTCGGTGATGCGATCCAAAACAGACGCCAAGATATTATTTTGGCAACGAAAGCGGGAAACCGCTGGAATGACGAAAGCGAAGGCTGGTATTGGGACCCTTCAAAAGCTTACATAAAAGAAGCCGTAAAAAAGAGTCTTGCACGGCTGAAAACGGATTATATCGACCTTTATCAGCTTCACGGCGGCACGATAGAGGACAACATTGATGAAACGATCGAAGCGTTTGAGGAATTAAAACAAGAAGGTGTGATCCGTTACTACGGTATTTCTTCCATCCGCCCAAATGTGATAAAAGAATATGTGAAAAAATCAAACATCGTCAGTATTATGATGCAGTTCAGCCTGTTTGACAGACGCCCCGAGGAATGGCTTCCGCTTTTAGAGGAACATCAAATCAGCGTAGTCGCCAGAGGTCCGGTTGCCAAAGGGCTCTTAACTGAAAAACCGCTTAAACAAGTGGCGGACAGCATCAAACAAAACGGGTACTTATCCTATTCGTTTGAGGAATTGACAAATGCCCGCAAAGCGATCGAGAATGTCGCGCCCGATCTGTCCATGACAGAAAAGTCGCTGCAATATCTGTTAGCACAACCGGCTGTCACCTCAGTCATTACAGGCGCCAGTAAGATTGAGCAGTTACGGGAAAACGTTCAGGCTGCAAACGCACGGCGTTTAAGCGAAGAAGAAATCAAAGCGCTCCAATCTCATACGAAACAAGACGTTTACGAAGCACACCGCTCATAACAGAAAAACCAGCACCTATATGGGTGCTGGTTTATTTATATTGATGCCAATCTATTTGGCTTTCATTAAGGAGCTCTTCAAAGCTTTTGTTTTTTTCTATCTCTTTTTTCTTTCTGATCTGTTCTGCTTTTTCTCTTTCTTGCCTCTTTTCTTCCTCTTCCTTCAATTGGCTCTTCATCTCCATAAGCTTTGCTTTGATGTCGGATTGAAGGTCGTCTTTTAACTGATGTTTGTCAGTGGATGTTTGTTTTTTCATGTACGCTTCCCCCGTGTTTTGTTTTGAGGCCAGTTTATCACGGAGCATATAGACCGAACAAGCGGACTCTCTTCTGAAAACTTTTTTGATCAGCACAGCACTGTTTAGGTATAATGATTTCAAGTATAAATTTCCTGTATTTAGTTGAAAGGTGCTGTGACTTTTGAAGAAAATCCTTTTGGCCATTGGCGCTCTCTTAGCCGCTGTTATCGCAATCGGAATTGTTTTTTCAAATATCATTCTCTTTATCAAGAAAAAGACAGATGAAGACATTATCAAAAGAGAGACAGACGACGGACATGATGTGTTTGAATCCTTTGAACGAATGAAGAAAACCGCTTTTGTGATACCATCCGCTTACGGGTATGATATAAAAGGCTACCATGTCGCACCACATGACACACCAAACACCATTATTATCTGCCACGGGGTGACGATGAATGTGCTGAATTCTCTTAAATATATGCATTTATTTCTTGATCTCGGCTGGAATGTGATTGTTTATGACCATCGCCGACACGGACAAAGCGGCGGAAAAACGACTAGCTACGGGTTTTATGAAAAGGATGATCTCAGCGAGGTTGTCAGCTGGGCCAAGAATAAAACAGGCCATCGCGGATTGATTGGAGTTCACGGTGAATCAATGGGAGCTGCGACTGCCCTGCTTTACGCTGGTGAACACTGTGATGATGGCGCTGATTTTTATATAGCCGATTGCCCCTTCGCACGTTTTGATGAACAGCTTGCCTATCGACTAAAAACGGAATACAGGCTCCCGTCTTGGCCGCTGCTCCCCATCGCCGACTTCTTTTTGAAGCTGAGGGGCGGCTATCGCGCACGCGAAGTATCTCCGCTTGCTGTCATTGAAAAAATCAAAAAACCGGTCCTCTTTATTCACAGTAAGGATGATGACTATATTCCCGTTTCTTCAACCGAGCGGCTTTATGAAAAGAAAACCGGACCGAAGGCACTGTATATTGCCGATAACGGTGAACACGCCATGTCGTATACGAAAAACCGGGACACATACCGAAAAACGGTGCAGGAATTTTTAGACAAAATAAAAATGCCCAAGTCTTAGGCCCTACCTAGTTTTTCAACAAAAAATGAGGCCTTCTATAAAAGATAGGCCTCACTTTTTTTACTTCGCTTAACGTGTGAGGAGATGTTGACCAATATCCCGGCTGAAATCAGCATGAACATTAACGAAGAACCGCCATAACTGACAAACGGAAGAGGAATTCCGGTAATAGGGAGAAGGCCTAAAACAGCGCCAAGGTTAAATAACGCTTGAATCATGATCTGGAAGGTAAGGCCGATCGCCAGCAGCTTTCCAAACGGATCATTGATTTGCACAGCGATCCGCACGCCTCTGAACATCATTAACAGGTAAGCCCCGATGATCATCAAGAGCCCGGCCCCGCCGAGTTCCTCGGTAATGACCGCCATAATAAAGTCCGTATGGGCTTCAGGAAGAAATCCCAGCTTTTGAACGCTGTTCCCCAATCCATTTCCCCAGAACCCGCCAGAATCGATGGCAAGGTAGGAATTGATTAACTGGTAGCCGTCTCCGTTTTCATCCTGAAAAGGATCCCTGAACGATGTCAGCCTTCTTAACCGGTACGGCGCCGTCATAGCAAAATATGCGATGCCGGCCCCGGCCATTGTCCCGAGAAGCAATAAATGCCGTTTTCTGATGCCGGCGCATAGCAGAACAGCTCCGCAGCTTAATAGGATCGAAACGGCGGTGCCCAAGTCCGGCTGTTTTAAGATTAGAAAGAACATGGCCGCCAAAATGAGCAGCGGGGGCATGACGCCCTTTCCGAAATTGGCGATGTATCTCTGCTTTTTTGCATACACGTAAGCAAAATAAATAACCATCACAAGCTTTACGGCCTCAGACGGCTGAATGATGAGCGAACCGAAATGAATCCACCTTTGAGAATTGTTTTTCTCCACCCCAATCCCCGGCAACAAAACGAGAATCAGCATCAAAAAAGAAAGCTTCACTAAAAACCGGATGAGTTTGCCGTAAGCTTTATAAGGGAAAAAGACGGCAGCCGAAAAAAAGGTCAAACCGATGAGCAGCCATTGCAGCTGCTTCACAAAAAAATAGCTGCCATTACCGTACTTTATATATCCGAGGGGGTAGCCGGCGCTGTAAACCATCAGCAAACCAAGCGAAGATAAAAACAGAACCGATGCGATCAAAACATAATCAAGCTTTTTTAGATGGGAAAGAATCACCCTAAGCACCTTCAATCCCACCCCCTGCCGAACATATACTGCTTAGATCTGATATTCACACTGAAAACGAGACCTAAAGCAATCATATTGGTCAACAGCGCACTGCCGCCATAGCTGATAAACGGAAGAGCGAGCCCTGTCACCGGCATTAATCCGATTGTCATCCCAATATTTTGAAACACTTGGAATATAATTAAACCTGCAACCCCCGCAGATATATAAACACCGAACAGACTGTTGGATCGCATTGCAATCCTAATAATTCTGTAGATCATCAGAAAATACAGACAGATTAATGTTACGGCACCCAAAAAACCGAACTCCTCACCAATCACGGCGAATATAAAATCGGTATGAGCCTCCGGAATTTTCCCTCCTTGAACTTGGACTCCATGGGTAAAGCCGCTTCCTGTCAGCTGACCCGATCCTATCGCCAATAACGACTGCGTCAGCTGGTATCCATATGTAGATGCATGTTCATGAGGGCTGAGCCAGCCATATATCCTATCAAGCTGATGAGGTTTAATGATCTTTGAAAACATCTCAAAGTAATAATTGTGCAAAAACGTCAAAAAGGCGATTAATGCTATGAATCCAAGTGACAGGGACATGATCATTCTGCCCGAAATCCCCGAGACCAGCATTAACGTGAATGCAATCGACAAAATCACCAATGCAGAGCCTAAATCAGGCTGAATCAATATGAAGAAAAACGGAATCATTGTGTACACCATGATTTTACCCGTCGGAATGATGCTCTCTGTGAAGGAGAACCTTTTATGCTGATATTGATTGAGTACCGAAGCCAACAGAAGAATCAAAATAATCTTCATAAATTCTGTAGGCTGGATTTCTAACACCCCGAAGCTTATCCACCTTTGTGAACCATTTTTATACGTTCCAAAAAAATGAACGAGAATGAGGAGAAAAACAGTTCCTACAAATAACCTGAGCGCCAATCGTTCGAGCAGCTCGTAATCGATATAAGCTGTTCCTGCCATTATGCCAAACCCGACAAGATACCAAATGACCTGCCGTTTGGCAAAATAAAAAGGGTCCTGTGTTTCATACTGCCCCGATCCGCTGTAAACAGCCAGTAAACTGATACAAAACAGACTAAATAAAATGAGCAGAAGACTGATGTCAATGTTGATTTGTTTTTGTTTCATCTTTAACATGCTCCATTATGATTTAGGTGACAATTGGTTGAAGACGAGTTGAATCGCTGCGGCGTCATCGATATAGCCAATCGGAAAAATATAATCCGGTATAACATCAACAGGAGCAATGAAATACAGCAAAGCACCGCCTATCAGCAGCATTTCACGCGGCGTCCCGCGACCCGTAGTAAATCTGAAATACATGTCTTGCAAACGGGTCAGGAAAGGACCGATGCCGCTGACTTTCTCGACTTTATGTTCAAACTCGTCCTGAATCGTACGCTTCCCTTCCTCTGTCTGAGAATATTGCTGGTACTCAGTCAATTTGCTTTTCAGCTCTTCCATCGTAAAAGACCGGTCATAGACATTTGAGGTTTGCAAAACGTCTTCAATTTCGTCAATTGATGAGTGAATATCCGGACGGTCGTTGTCCTGCTTCTTCTCCATTGTATAGCCTGCAGCCGTCATCAGCTCATCAAAAGAAACGCCAAGACTGTCTGAAAACCTTTGTAAATGGTTCAGGTTTGCTTTTCTTTTGCCATTGATGATTCTCGAAATGGTCGCTTTATCAATTTGTGTGCGTTCGCTCAATTCCCTTAATGATAAAGACCTTTTTCGTAAATGCTCTTTCAGTAGCGCTCCTAGCTGATTTTTCTTTTGTTCCTCCACAATCCTGTTCTCCTTTCACACTAAAAACTTATCAATCTATCAGCCTAAAGACTAAGACGGTATAATGATATAGAAGTGTTGTCATAATGTCAACGAATAACCATAACAGCCCGTAACACCTAGTGTTTCCCACTATGAAGTTGTTGACAATTAAACAAAAAAAGAGTGAGCTATAACTCTCACTCCTTCCTCTATAACGTCAAAACCCTCTTAGTTTTTTACGACACTCCAATGATTTTTCTTCTTTTGGCAGAGTGCCCATGAACATATGGATGTGGCTTTGCACGCTGTTACTTCGATAATCTCGATAACTTTTCTTTCACAACTCCTACGGCAGATATTTTGGTTGGCTAAGCAAACATCGCTAGCACCACGCTGGAAGCTACTCGGAACCTTAGACCTAGCCCGGGGTTTTCTGTCCATAATAAAAAAGCGAAAGGCCTCTTCGGGCTCTTTCGCTTTTCCATTTCACAAAACGTCGGTAATGCCATCCATATTTTCTCTGATCCATTCAATCGCAAGATCTATCGTTGTAAACTCCTGCGTTTCGAATGTCATTTCATCCTGCAATAGCCAAACATCTTTTTTGACGGATTCTGCTCCTCCAATTGACCAGTGGAGCAAAGTATAGGGATGGTTTTGATTTAGGAAGGATACCCACGTTTTATTTTGTGCTGTGTTCTTCATTGCCTTCAGCTTTTGTTCCACGTTTCGTATCTCCCTACTTTACTAATATGCTCATTCTGGGGCTGAGCATTTCAGCTGGGCTTTTCAGCGCCAGTGTTTTGGCTTTTTCATTGTAATCGATCGTCATTTGATCGTCAAAAAACACTTTTTGCGATGATTGGATATACAGCGGGATGCCGTTTGTTTCCAGCCGTTCGCACTGTCCCGTTAATTCTTCAGCCAGCCAGATTGTCGGTACACCGCTTACCGCACAGCCGCATCCTTCTGCATCGTAACGAAGCTGGGCTTTTTTTCCCGGGTTGGCGTCAAACGCCTGCTGCAGTGCCTGTTTTGCTGCATCTGTCACATGTATGTTCATAAGGTGAGACCCCCGTTTTCATCATTTTCGCAATTGTAGCATACAACGCTTCCATTCGCATTGTTTCTGCCTTCTTTCCATCGCTTTGCATTTTCTTCTGCAGTCTTGATCCAATCATCTTTCCCTTGTATGTATAGATTGATGCAGTCCGGATGCTGGGCAGCCAGCTGTTTTTTGAGAACGGCATATTCTTCCGCTATTTCTGGATGAGCTCTGAGATAATCTCTGAATAACAGGTGCCTTTCAATAGCAGGGTTTCCCTTTTCGTACATATGGACATGATGAGTGCGTTTATTTCCGCCCTTTTGGAAATAACGTCTGCCAGCTATGCCGTTTTCTCCTCTCGGTGTATAGCCGATAGCCTTCATTTGTGTATCATATTGGCTCACCGCTTCAATGCTTCTGACTTCAATTAATATATCAATGATTGGCTTTGCTGCCATGTTCGGGATTGATGTGCTTCCGATATGATGAACAGCAATGATCTCCGGTCCGAACACAAGCTTCAGCCGTTCTTTTTCTTCATCGAAACATTCCGTCCATTTTTCATTGTAGAGAACGACTTCAACTTTTCGTTCCGGATACAAATGAAAGACAGACAGCAATAGACCCTCCGCGGCTTTGACGGTTTCTGCCTTTTGAAATCCCGCCTGTGTATAGAGCGATACGGCCGGTGTATTTTTCTCAGCTGTGACTACTTCGATTTTCTCAGCGTCTTCGTTTTGATCGATGACAAATTGCAGAAGTGCTCGTCCAATCCCTTTTCTGAAACCGCTAGGATGCACCACAAGCCTGCAAATGGTGAGATGATGCATGTTTATCTCATATGAAATGACACCGAACAGTTTGCCGTCTTTCCGATATCCCGCAAACTGTTCATGAGATGCTTGAATATCCTTCGGCTTCTCTTGTAAGGCAGGAATACCGTCAAAACCGATAAGCTCCGCTTCTTTTATGTACGCGGGCTGCTGCACGGCAATAATCTCACGCGCTGTGATGTCTCCCTTATGCTCAAGAAATTCAATCATTTCTCTTCTCCTGAAAACAGCCGCTGCCTCTCGACTTTTGCGATGCGGACTGCATACAACTCGTACCAAACGCTTTTTCCTTTTTCTTTTGCCGCTTGATGTTCAGTGTGATGCTTCCAGTGGTTAATGGCGTCGATACTGTCCCAGTAGGAAACAGTTATGCCCCTTCCATCCGCTTCACGAACACTTTCGACGCCTAAAAATCCCGGCTGATCCGCCGCAAGCGATACCATCCGCTCCGCTGTTTCTCCATATCCTATGTCATTTTCGCTTTTGACAGATGAAAAAATGACTGCATAGTAAGGTGGCTCAGGTGTTTTTGATAAAAAATCCATCATATTTCCTCCTCATATGTTTTTGACAAACAGTACCTTATCTTGGCCCGGGCCATCGTAGTTTGCAAACACTGAGATGCCATTTACCGTTTTGGTGCCCTTTTCAATGTCAAATCCCAATTTTGTGTGATACGCGATTGATACCTTATTCACAGGTGAAGTGACGCATTTTACCCGGGTGCAGCCTCTTTGTTTTACCGTTTCAATAAAGACATCGTATAATTGTTTTCCAATTTGCATTTTTCTGAAATCCGGATGCACACCGGAAAAATGGATGTATGCCGTTTCAGGATCCGATTGCGATTGAAACCCGATTAAAAATCCGGTCATGCTGTTATCTTCAGATGTAATAAAGCTTGTGTCCTGAAAATGCTCAAAAAATAGTCTCGGCAATTTTTCTTTCAGCTGTCTGCCGCCCCACCATTCATTCATTACAGACGTTACCATTTCATAATCTGAAGACGTGATTGTTCGAATATCCATTACGATTTGATCTCCCTCCGTCTGGCAAAACGAATGTCAGCTCTTTTTTTCTCACAATATAAAAATTATATTTTGCCTGACTGGAATTGTAAATGCCTTCTTTCCTGTATCATACGTTTCCAGATTGCCGAGGGAACAATGTTTGGTATTTTTACACATATTTCTCCCCCCCAATGCAGGAGGGAGAAACGTTACAGCACAATATCAAGCACCTGATTAAGTTTCAGCTTATAAAGCTGATCCTCGTCTCCTTTTATCCATACTGTTTTTTCAAACTCTTCATAACGGCAGATTTTCCCGGTGCAGCGGACAATTTCACCGTCCTGAAAGCAGCTGACAGTGACATTCTGAGCAAACTCCATCGCGGTGCAAAGCGTTTGATTCATTTCCTCCAGCTTATCAGGATCAAGGATCGGCTTTTGCAGCTTCTGTTTATGGCGCTTTCTCTCAAGCAGGCTTTGTTTATGTTCCGGCAGAAACATCCTGCTCCCTTCCCACAGCAGGTTGCCTCTTTTTAAATGGTCATTCATTTATAGTGCCCTCCTATTTTAGCCGCACGTTCAAATGCCTGGCCTGCCGCTGTCAGTGACGCCGCCCTGATGATGGCTGTGTCGCCGAACCGGTTTTTAATGCCATCCATCACATAGCCAAGGCTCATTTTCTTTGCATAATCCTGAAATAAATTGAGCTGCCATATGTCATCAGATGAGAGCTGAGACAGATTGACCCCGAGGCGGCGGACAGGCTTCCCGTCCCAAAACGTAAGAAACAGCCGGCATACAGCCTCATATACATCCTGGGTAGAATTCGTCGGCTCCGCCAGCTTCACTTGCCGGTTGAAGCCCGTTGGCCAATCAAAATCAGCACCCCGGCAGCTCACTGACACCGTCTGCCCCATTATCCCAGCGTTTCGGCTTCGCCTGCACACCTCTTCACTCAGTTCCAGCAGTACGATCTTGATTTCTTTATCAAAGTGTTCGTAGTCTTTCGGGAGAGTCATTCCATGGCCAATCGCCTTTTGTCCGTCCAGAGACGAAGTTGACACAGGAGAATAGTCGATCCCGTTCGCCGTCATCCACAGCACATGGCCGTTAATGCCCCATTTCTTTTTTAAAAGATCGAGCGGAAAAGCCGCAAGCCCGCCGATCGTGCTGATGCCCATCCGGTTTAAATGATGCTTCATGCGGCTCCCAACGCCAAACATGCTGCCCACCGGAAGCGGCCACATTTCGGTTTTCATATTTTCTTTCGTTAAGGTAAAAATACCGTTCTTATTCTTTTTGGCAAAATTGTCGCACGCGATTTTGGCTAGCGCTTTATTAGGACCGATTCCGACCCGCGCATAAATGCCGATCTCCCGCATGATTCTGCCCTGAATGCTGTTTGCGATCTCTTCCGGCGTCCCAAACAGCTTCTGGCTGCCTGTAATGTCCATGAACTGTTCATCGATGGAATACGGCTCTACAAGGTCTGTATACTCCTCTAAAATGGCCGTAATTTGCAGTGATACATCAATATACCGCTGCATACGGGGCCGGAGCACAACAGCTTCAGGGCACTTTTCCTGCGCCTCCCACAGCCGTGAAGCATTCGCCACACCCTTTTGTTTCGCCAGCGGGCAGGCAGCCAATACGACTCCGCCCCTTTTTTCAGGGTCACCCGAAACAATGACGGGCCTATTTTTCAAATGTGGATTTTCCGCTTTCTCTACAGATGCATAAAACGATTGCATGTCAACGAGAAAAATCACTTTTTCTTTCATCATACACACCTCTAAAAAGAACTTATGTTCGTTTTTCTATTATATGCGAAAGTATGTTCGTTTTATACTGGTAAATCATTCTTGTCTGACAGAAAATATGATCCAAGGGTTTGAGAGAAGAAAAACATTTAGTAGAATAAAAGCGAAGCACAAAGATAGGAGAGTCATGATGGAGAAATTTGTCGAAAAAATGATGGGACAGGCACTGCGTCAATACGGCAGAAATGTTGCCATAGATCCGTTAAGCCCATATGAAAAACAAAGCCTGAAAGCAGCCTTAGAAGAGAGACGGGATGAAGAACCCGATGAGGATCTGCATGCGCATATAGAAGATATCATTTATGACTATGTCACCAACCAAGGGCTGTTCTCTTAAACGCAGGCCATAAAAAAAGAAACGTACAGCCCCTCAAAACTGTCTATTCTCAAGCGTGTCATCATTCAGAAGAGACACGGCCCCTTCTGCTGTTCTGCGGCTAATGTCGGCTTTCAGTGTAAATTTTGACCTCATGTCCGGCATCACTGAGCATTTCCGAAACTTGATCCACATCCTGATGGGTTAAATCACTGCCTGTAATGTTTCAAACGGACTTCCGTTTGCTTCCATGTTCTGCCGAATCGCTTTAAAACGCCCGGCATTCCAGCATCAATTAATATTGTGCTTTCACCACAGACATAAGCGCCGGACATATCGTCATTTTCCTTCCGAATGCTTTAACCTCAATTTCAACGATGTAAACTCCGTCAGCCCCGTATCCTCCACACATGGTATATTGCAATCCTACAATCAGACATGTTTTGTAGTAAATGTCAATAACAAAATATTTTGAATCCCCCATTGGAGAAGGAAATTTTTTCATATATGATAGAAAAAGATTCTTACATACAGGAGAGAATACGATTCATGAAGAAATGGAAAGATATCCACCCCATCAGCTGGACAATTATCATCGGAACCATTTTCGGCAGAATGGCAACATCGATGAGCATTCCTTTTTTAGCGATTTATTTAACAGCCGTCCAAGGCGCATCTGCTTCCTATGCAGGGCTGGTCATCGCCGCAAGCTCATCAGTCGGCATCCTTGCAAGCTTTTACGGCGGATATATCTCAGACAAATTCGGCAGAAAAAACATGATGCTCGTGTCCATTTTCGGCTGGATGCTGGTATTTGCAGGATTTGCGGCGGCATCTCATCTCTGGGTATTTTTTGTGGTAAACGCATTAAACGGACTTTGCAAATCACTGTTCGAGCCCGCTTCAAAGGCCTTGCTGTCTGATATGACAGAAGAAAAAACGAGACTGCTTGTTTTTAATTTACGCTATGCAGCTATTAATATCGGCGTTGTCTTCGGACCGGTGCTCGGCCTGTATTTCGGCTCATCGCAATCGACCGCACCCTTTTTGGTGCCTGCAGTCATTTACGGACTATACGGACTCGTGCTTGCCATCCAATTTAAAAAACATCCATCATCGTCAGCATCAGACCAACCCCGAAATATGAGCGTGCGGGAAGCGTTTATGGTGACGCAAAAGGATCATCTTTTTACAATTGCTTTGGTCGGCATTACGCTATGCACCTTCGGCTACTCACAGTTCAGTTCCACATTCCCGCAGTATATGGCGCAGAACCCCTTGATCGGCAATGGAACGAAGCTGTATGGGTTGATGCTGACATTAAACGCAATCGTTGTGTTGACGACGCAATTTCCCATCGTCCATTTTGCAAAACGTTTTTCGCCGCTTTGCTCCCTGATGCTCGGTAATGTGATGGTTAGTATCAGCATGGCCATTTTCACCATATCACACGGTGTTTCGTCACTTGTGATGATTGTGGTCACATTTACAATCGGCGAAGTGCTTTTATTCTCTATGATGGATTTGTTTGTAGACCAGATTGCAAAACCAGGATTAAAAGGCACTTATTTCGGGGCAATCGGTTTTTCACAGCTCGGAAACGTCATCGGCCCCTGGATCGGGGGTATATGTATAGACCTATTTGGCGCTGGCCGGCCGATTTTTATTTTTTCTGTTCTGAGCGGCATCACCCTGCTCGGCCTGCCATTTTTAGCGTTCGCCTATCGGCAGATGAAAATGGACATCACAAAACACCAAACCAGACTGGAAAAGCCACTTTAAATAAAAAAACGGGAGAGAATCAATCTCTCCCGCAACAATGAGGTGATGAACATGAATATAGGCGATATGATGTTTCAGCTTTTCGTATTTATTATGTTTGCCGCTGTCATCTTTGCAGCTGTTACAAGCTTCAAATATGCGAAGAACCGAAAAGCGCAGCTGGATCGCATTGAGAAAAAGCTTAACAGCCTGTCCGAAGATCACGATTAACCGCTTGGGGCAACGAGCTCTACCTTAATCCGGTCCGGATCCTCACAATAGACTGCATAATGCCCGTCTCCTCCGGCAAAAGGATGCCGATCTCGGTACAACACACGATAGCCTTTTGCCATCAATTTTCCGGTCATCAGGTCTACTTGAAGCTTGGATTCAGCATGAAATGCGAGATGGTTCAGCCCAACACGGCATCTGTGGTATTCCGGCTCTAGAAACTGCTCTTTCGCCTGCACAATCACAAGGTAAAAACAATCTTTCTTCCAACTGATGCCTGAGCTCCATTTTTGATACTCTTTATAGCCAAGTTCTTTTAAGAACCATCCCCAAAATCGTAGAGACGCTTCCAAATCAGAAACATACAGTTCGATATGATGCACGATATTATACCCGCCTTACCAGCACTTCCTCAACCTTATGCCCGTCTCCCTTACGCAAAATGAGATCTGACCTGAATTTAGTCGGCAAAATATTTTCATATAAATTCGGCCGGTTGACACTCTCCCAAATCGATGCAGCCATTTCGTCAGCCTCCTGATCAGACAAGTCTTTAAATTTATGAAAATAAGAATCGGGATTTTGAAAAGCTGTTTCCCGAAGCAGACGAAAACGCTCTAAATACCAAGTGAAAATCCGGCTTTCGTCCGCATCCACATAAATCGAAAAATCAAAGAAATCGGAAACAAAAATACGCGGATTTTTCCGGTCGTCCTCCAGGGTGGGCGACTGAAGAACATTAATGCCTTCAATAATCACAATATCGGCCTGTTCTACAACCTCGAACACACCTTCCTCGCGGTCATAGGTGAGATGGGAATACACCGGGGCCTTTACGCTGTCTTTTCCTGATTTTAAGTCATTCAAAAATTCGAGCAGCGCCTTTACGTCATAGCTTTCAGGAAACCCTTTTCGTGACATCATGTTTTTCTTTTTCAGCTCGGCTGTAGGAAATAAAAAACCATCTGTCGTGATAAGGCTCACTTTAGGGCGATCCGGCAAACGCGAAAGCAGCTTCTGCAATATCCGCGCCGTCGTGCTTTTTCCGACTGCCACACTGCCGGCGATGCCGATAATAAACGGAATTTTGGCTGAATGAGGGTGCTTTAAAAAAACATTGACATGCTTATTGCGTTCGGCTGCAGACTTAACATGCAAATGAAGCAGGCGAACAAGCGGAATATAAATCGTTTCCACTTCTTCAACAGATAGATAATCATTCAGCCCTTCCACGGCTTTTGCCTCTTCTTCAGAAACAGCAATCGACAAATGTCCCCCAAAGCCAGACCAAGACTCACGATTGTGTTTTGTATATAAAGTATGTAAATTAAGCTCTTTATTTTTCACTGTTTACACCTGACTCTCTGAAGGTTAAAACCCTTACAAAGATTGTAACGGAAAACCCTTTCACTGTCTGCTTATTTTTTCATTTCGTTTTCAGCAAATCTGCACCAATTCGGTTATACGCAGCCATTTCTTCTTTTGGAACCATGCTTCCTCCCGTTCCCCAGACGACATGTACAGCATGTTCCATCTTATGTTTCTGACTATAGCGTCTTCCTTCTTCAGTCGAAAAGAGCCGAATCGGTCCAAACATGCCGGCAAGAGCAGAGGGCTCTAAATATTTACTTTCAGAGACAGCCAGCATATGAAGCAAGGCATAAAGCGTATCGTCCTCTACGGTATAACAGCCGCTCAGCAGCGGTTCAATCAGCTTACCGACAAACCCTGACGGCCTCCCTACGGCAAGCCCGTCAGCAGCCGTCCGATTATCCAGGCCGATATCCTTGACAGAAATCTGCTCATGGAGTCCGGAATAAAGCCCTAACAGCATACATGGTGAATGAGTCGGTTCGCCGAAAAACACATGAACATGGTCTCCATATAAAAGCTTCAGCCCAAATGCCACACCGCCCGGCCCTCCGCCGACACCGCACGGCAGGTACACAAACAGCGGCGTTTCAGGTCCTGGCTGTATTTCCATACAGTCGAGCTGCGTTTTTAAACGGCTGGCGGCAACAGCATATCCTAGAAACAGCTGACGGGAGTGTTCATCATCAATGAAATAACAGAATGGATCTTGTTCCGCCTGCCGTCTCCCTTCTTTCACCGCTTCACTGTAATCTGATTCATACTCCATGACAGTGACACCCTTTTGGCGAAGGAGATCCTTTTTCCACTGCTTAGCATCGGCGGACATATGCACTGTCACGCGAAATCCGAGTGCTGCACCGATGATGCCGATGCTTAATCCAAGATTTCCTGTCGAACCGACAGCAATCGAATAGCGGGAGAAAAACGCGGCAAACCGGTCTTCCTGTAACATGCTGTAATCATCGGATTCCTGTAGCATTCCTTCTTGAAGCGCCAGCTTTTCAGCATGCTTTAATACTTCATAAATCCCGCCCCGCGCTTTAATCGATCCTGAAATCGGAAGCTCATGGTCGCACTTTAAAAGCCACCTTCCCGGAAATGGCTGCTGATATGCCGCTTCCAGCTTTTCCTTCATATGCTGCATTTCAAAAAGCGGAGACTCGATCATTCCTTTGGCATCTTTCGTCTCAGGAAACACCTTGGCAATGTAAGGGGCAAACCGCCTCAGCCTTTTTTCTGCCTCCGCTATCTCACTTTCCCACTCATCTGCATGGAATAACAAACCCTCTTTCTTGCCCGGATTTGCCCAGAATACAGGCTCTGCATCAATCAGTTTCTGAATAAACGGATCTTTGAGCAGAACATGAAGGGCTTCTTGATTGATTGACATTCAATGATTTCTCCCTTCCTCTACAAAAAACTGCCTGTGATTATGCCAACAAGCTTCTCACCACAGGCAGTTCCATCGTTATTTTTTCATAAGCACGCGTCCTGCCAGCTTTTCAACGAGAGCCGGAAACAGCTGATACAGCTTGGTGCCAGCATTCATTAAACGCGGAAGATTGATCTCCCGTTTGTTCGTGAAAATAGCAGCTGTAATTTGAGCTGCCACGTCATCAGGATCAAGCATCCAGCGGCCGACATTTTTGACATAGTCCCCACCTTTATCAGCAATGGAAAAAAAGTCCGTCTGAATCGGTCCCGGATTGACTGTTGTCACATGAATGCCGGTTCCCGCCAGCTCCATCCGTAAAGCATTTGAGTAGCCGAGCACGGCATGTTTTGTCGCGGAATAAAGGCTCGACTTCGGTGTTGCAATTTTCCCCGCTTGAGAAGCGATATTGATGATATGGCCCTTTTTTTGCTCAAGCATTTGCGGAAGCACCGCTTTTGTACAGGCGATCAAGCCGAAGACATTCACATCAAACATCGCTTTCATGTCATCTAGTGTCGAGTCTAAAACCGTTTCAAATATACCGAAGCCCGCATTGTTGATCAGTACATCAACCGAGCCAATCTGATCGCGTACACGGGCGATATCCTCTAGGCGGCCGACATCCAGAGGAAAAATCTCGCACTGTCCGCTCCATTCCTCGGTTATTTTCCTTTTTATTTCAATCAAACGATCCTCACGTCTTGCCGACAGCAGGACATGGGCTCCTTCAGCTGCGCATAAATATGCGATTCTTTCACCGAGTCCTCCTGAAGCGCCGGTTATCCAAATTCGCTTTCCCGCTATATGTTTCACCCATTTCACCTCTTCATTGTTCTAAAGTATGCAGTTTTCCCTTCCCAATATGACGTGATGGATTCTTCTGCAGCCAACACATCAAGATGCCCTGCCGTTTCTGACATCGTTAAAAATAATTCCTTTTCATACACAGCAGGGAAAAGCTGCTGACAGACCTGAAAAGCGGTCATCGGCTTTTCATCCAGCATGCGCCGCACATCCTCCGTCCTGTTCCTCTGCTTGTCAAAACGCTTCTCAATCAGCGCCTGTACGCTGGTAATCGTTTCACCGTGGCCGGGAAACACGATTGTTGGCTCAAGTTCAGACAGCCTTCGCAAAGACCGCTGATAGTCGACTAAAGGCTTTGACCTTATGTCTCCCTCTTTCGGGGCTTCTATAATCGGATTAGACGAGCTGTTGGCCAGCAGAAGATCGCCGCCAAGCATTCTCCCGCTTTTTTCATGGAAAAGAACGATATGCGACTCAGCATGTCCAGGCATCTCCAAAACAGACCAGCCCTCAAGTCCATCAATCCTCATCCCTTCTCTGACTGTTTTTGTCAGGGATCTCGTACAGGAAAATGCGTACGCTGACCGAATCAGCTTTTCAGCCTTTCCAGCATCAAATGGAACGCCTAATTCAGGCAGCAGCTTTTGAAAAAAACGTTTTTGCCAATCCATATAAGCTTGATTTCGGCTGATATAAGGTTCGTTGAACGGATGCCCAATCACTTCAATTCCATCAGAAAAAACATCAAGCAAGCCGGCATGATCAGCATGATGGTGAGTCAGTACAACCTGCTCAATATCTGACATTTTCACGTTTACAGCAGCAAGCTGCTCTTGAAGGGCTGCAGCAGCCTCTTTTGTATTCGGCCCCACATCGATAAGTGTCAGCGCATCACCTTTTACTAGATAAACGATAACATCACCGACAGCAAATGGTGTCGGGACGCGGATCGCAATTACATCTGCAGTTGTCATCCTTTTGCTCCTTGTCTTCATTCATTATTCATATTTTAGCTTTTTCTCGGTCTTGTGTCATTATAGCTGAATGAGAATGGCCCTTTTTGAAAAAGCTATTGACATTAGCTTGTCCGCCATTGCATAATGAACAACAAACTAAAACGAGAACCATTGGAACGCTATGACGAGGATTAGTATACAAGGCAATGGTCAAAGAGAGCGATACCCCCTGGCTGAAAGGTATTGCGGCCCGCTTGTTTGTAGAACCTGCCCTCAGAGCGGTTAGGAAAACCTAAACGTTTCCCGCGTTATGGGATTTGAGCTGAGCACAATTTGTGCTAATGAGGGTGGTACCGCGAACCTTTTCGTCCTTTACGTGATGAAAAGGTTTTTTGTTGTTCTGATAGAAGGAGGATACCAATGAAAAAGATAGGATTTGTCGGCGCTGGGTCCATGGCAGAAGCAATGATCAACGGCATTTTGCAAAGCGGCATCACAAAACCAGAACATATCTATATCACAAACCGCTCAAATGACGAGCGTCTGATTGAATTAAAGGAGACGTACGGCGTGCGTCCATGCAGAGATAAAAATGAGTTGTTCACTCACACCGATATCATCATCCTCGCTTTTAAACCGAAGGACGCGGCGGAAAGCATTGACGGCATCCGTTCGTATATCAAGGATCAGCTTGTGATTTCAGTGCTTGCAGGCCTTACCATCGAAACCATTCAGCACTATTTTGGCAGAAAGCTCGCGGTCATTCGCGTCATGCCTAATACTTCAGCAGCCATTAGAAAATCAGCAACCGGATTTTCTGTAAGCGCTGAAGCAAGCCAGGATGATATCACCGCCGCAAAAGCTTTATTGGAAACAATCGGTGATGCCACACTGGTTGAGGAACGGCATCTTGATGCTGTCACGGCGATCGCCGGCAGCGGTCCGGCCTACGTGTACCGTTATATCGAGGCAATGGAAAAAGCGGCGCAAAAAGTAGGTTTGGATAAGGAAACGGCAAAAGCACTCATTTTGCAGACTATGGCAGGGGCAACAGATATGCTCCTTCAAAGCGGCAAACAGCCTGTACAGCTGCGCAAGGAAATTACGAGTCCAGGGGGCACAACTGAAGCAGGCCTTCGCGCTTTACAGGACTCCCGCTTTGAAGAAGCGATTATTCACTGTATTGAAGAAACCGCTAAACGCAGTGCGGAGATCAAAGAGCAGTTTGCCGGTGCCGCCTTAGAGAAGCATTCATAGATATAAGCCAAAAGACAGAAGGTACTGTGCCTTCTGTCTTTGGTGTTTCCTAAAACAGCTGGCCGGCAGTTTCTGATTGTTTTAATAGCGCGGAGATCGTAAATGAAAGCAAGTCCGGAAGCACTTCAAAGGAATAAGGCATATACAGTCTTTCCGTCCATTTGTGCGGGTCTTTTCCAGCCGGACCGACATTGAAAACCGGGACATATAAAGCCTGATCTTTGCCGCTTGGCAGTGAATATCCTCTGTTAAAGAGCGGCATATTGCTTGTGTACGCATCAACCTCCTGCTTTTCCAGCTGTAGATAGCTTAAGTCTGAAAGTCCGGGGAAATACTGGACCTCCCGTAGAGCTATGCCGTACCTGTCAGCCGCATAATGCATAAGCTGATCAGCTGTATTCCTGATCAATTGATCGTCCTTTGAAGAAACCGCCGGATAAAACGGCGGGCTGTAAAAAAGAACAATAAGCGGCGCATCTTCCTTACAAAGTGAAGCAAGCTCTGAAACAATTTTCGTCGAAAAATCCCTGTCCCCAAGATCGCCTCTGTTGGCAAAGGCATAATTAAGAACCCGCTCGGTTTCCGAGTTTCCAACACGCTTTTTTGCACGCGCGACCAGCTCATCAAATGTCAAAACAGTCACGGTGCGTTCAATCGGCTGAAAAGACTCAAATTGCTGAAAATCCTGTGTTTTCTTTCGAATGTTCGCGGTTATTTCCTCCGCCGCCTGTTCTGCGGTTTTAAGCAACATCTGATGCAGCTCACTGGCCGACCGTTTCATTGACAGCACATTAAATAACGTGACAGCTGTATGCGGTGTCTGAACTGAATACGCCTCTTTCAAGTCCTTTTGCATTAAGTTGACCGGCGGCGGAGTGACTTCACCATCAACCTTTTCGCAATAATCCACATTCAGTTCAAGCAAGCGGTTCATCTCAGATACCATTAAATTTGCGTTTATGCCTGAAAATGGCTCTCCGACATGGGTTTCAATCCCCTTACAGAAAAATCCCGCAAGCACCTTGCCAATGCTTCCTGTATAAAAATATTGCTGCTGATCGCCGGGAAATTTTTCAAACATCGGTTCAGCATTCAGGCAAGCGGTTAATGTGATATCATGCTTTTTCTCCATTTCCTTCAGTACAGGGACCGCTTCAATCATGCCTCTTGAATTCACTTCCTCATCAGGAACGGTAATCAACAGCAGATTGCCCTCAAATTGGCCGTTCATTGCCCGCTCCAGCATTGACAGATGAACAGCAAGCCCCGCTTTCATATCCATCGTCCCTCTTCCGAACAGCCAGTCGCCGCTCTCAGCATCTTTTCGCACACGCTCCGGAAGCAGCTCTTTTTTCTCTAAAAAGGAACTCAAAAGCTCGGCAGGCTTACAAGCCATATGTTTGAATTCTCCGTAATCCTCTATGTCCACGACATCAAAATGACTCAGCAAAAGCACTGTCTTTTTGACATTCTTCTTTTTGACTAGAGCCGTTAGAAAGGATCTGCCGTCGTCCATCGGATGAAGTGTTACATCATCAGGATGTTTTTGAAAATAAGGCTTGTCCTTCAAAATAAAATAAAGATATTCTGCAAGTGCTGCCTCTCCCTTCGAACCGGTGATGCTTTCATATTGTACAAGAGAAGTTAAAAGGGTCAGCAATTCGTCCTTCGTCTGCCAATTCATCGATCTCCGCCCCTCCTATGTATAAAAACGCTTCTAAAATGAAAAATAAAATGATTCTCTGTCTATTATACAGAAATGGTTGACAAAAACGGATCTTTTGAGCAGTTTATATGACGGGAAAGAAATGACTTGATATAATCAATCTCTAAAAACCTTACGGGAGGCGAAAGAAATGGCCAGAAAATTATTCACACCTATTACAATTAAGGATATGACGTTAAAAAACCGCATCGTCATGTCGCCAATGTGCATGTATTCTTCTCATGAAAAGGACGGAAAATTGACGCCGTTCCACATGGCACATTACATATCTCGAGCAATCGGCCAGGTCGGGCTGATTATTGTGGAGGCATCAGCGGTGAATCCTCAAGGACGAATCACAGACCAAGACTTAGGAATTTGGAGCGATGAGCATATCGAAGGCTTTGCCAAACTGACTGAGCATGTCAAAGAACAAGGCTCAAAAATCGGCATTCAGCTTGCCCATGCCGGACGTAAAGCAGAGCTTGAAGGAGATATTTTCGCTCCATCGGCGATTGCGTTTGACGAACAATCAGCAACACCTGTAGAAATGTCAGCAGAAAAAATAAAAGAAACGATCCAGGAATTCAAACAAGCGGCTGCCCGCGCAAAAGAAGCCGGTTTTGATGTGATTGAAATTCATGCGGCGCACGGATATTTAATTCACGAATTTCTATCTCCGCTTTCCAACCACCGCACAGATGAATACGGCGGCTCACCTGAAAACCGCTATCGTTTCTTAAGAGAAGTCATCGAAGAAGTCAAACAAGTATGGGACGGCCCTTTATTTGTCCGTGTATCTGCTTCTGACTATACAGACAAGGGCTTAGATATCGCCGATCACATCGGTTTTGCAAAATGGATGAAGGAGCAGGGTGTTGATTTAATTGACTGTAGCTCAGGCGCCCTTGTTCAAGCAGACATTAACGTATTCCCTGGCTATCAGGTCAGCTTCGCTGAGAAAATCCGTGAACAAGCTGACATGGCAACTGGTGCTGTCGGCATGATTACAGACGGTTCAATGGCTGAAGAAATTCTGCAAAACGGACGTGCCGACCTCATCTTTATCGGCAGAGAGCTTTTGCGTGATCCATTCTTTGCAAGAACTGCTGCGAAACAGCTCAATACAGAGATTCCAGCCCCTGTTCAATACGAAAGAGGCTGGTAATGCCCATAAGAGATATCCTCAACCGGATATCTCTTTTTTTATTTTTAGAGAAACGATCAGCTCTGGTTCTCCGTCTCCCTAGTAGAACCAATTAGAGGAGATGACTCCAATGAACTCAGCTTGGATGGAAAAGACATATAAGATTGACGGATGTTCATTCCATACACAACACCGGAGAGGATCAAACGGTGTAACGATTGTCTTTGAGGCCGGCTACGGTACTTCTTCTGAGACATGGAAACCATTAATGGCGGACATTGATGATGAATTTGGCATTTTCACATATGATCGGGCAGGAATAGGGAAAAGCGGGCAAAGCAGCGCTGAACGAACAGCGGAACAAAAGGTGAAAGAATTGGAGAGTTTGCTTAAAGCAGCAGATGTAAAACCTCCATATCTGGCTGTTTCACATTCATACGGAGCTGTCATCACCGGTTTATGGGCCTGCAAAAACAGGTGCGATATTATCGGCATGGTCCTCCTCGATCCAGCTTTAGGAGATTGCGCAAGCTTCTCCTTTATTCCTGAAGAAATGCACAAAGCATATACAAAAAAGATAATGCTTGAGGGCACACATGCAGAGTTTTCTAGAAGCCTGCAGGAACTCAAACAGCGGCAAGTCCATTTAGGGAACATGCCTCTCATTGTACTGTCATCAGGTGAACGGACTGAGAAATTCGCTGCTGAACAGGAATGGCAAAACCTGCACACCAGCATCTTGTCTCTATCGAATCAAAGCAGCTGGATTCAAGCTAAAAACAGCTCGCACAACATCCATCATGATGAACCTCATATCGTTCATTTGGCTATTTATGACGTGTGGTGCGCAGCGTGCCAGCAGGCCGCTCCTCTTTATCAGGCAGTCAATTAACATAAAAAAAGACCGGGCCGTAAAACGCCCGGTCTTTTTTGTTATTTTGTTTCACGATGAATGGTATATTTCTTTAAACGCGGTGAATATTTTTTCAGCTCTAAACGGTCTGGGTTGGTGCGTTTATTTTTTGTTGTGATGTAATTTCTGTCTCCCGTTTCAGTGCAGGCTAAAGTAACATTGACTCTCATATTAGCATCTCCTTATAAAGCGTAATGATTACGTTTTATTATACAACGTAATTACAATTTGTCAAATAGGAGCTCTTCCTTCAGCCCCGCGGAACGTTTACCTCTAAGAAATCATACGCTGCCACGCTGTTTGGGAAAACGTCAGCCGCTTCTTTTTGAAGCTCCAGAGAGGCATCTCCCTGATATCTTGCGCTGATATGGGTTAAAATGAGCTTCTTCGCACCGGCTTCTTTCGCTGTTACAGCTGCTTGTTCCGTTGTACTGTGAAAATAATCGTAAGCAAGTTTCCGATCTTCCTTAGCAAAGGTCGCTTCATGAACAAGCACATCACAATCCTTTGCAAGCTCTTTTAGCTTGTCACTTACTCTCGTATCTCCGGAAAGCACAACAGCTCTTCCCTTTTTAGGAGGCTCCAGAAAATCATTCCCATTGATGATGCGTCCGTCTTCAAGCGTTACCGTTTCCCCTTTTTTGATTCTTTGATACACAGGTCCAGGCGGGATATTCATTTCTTTTAATACATCCGCCTTTAAGGAACCTGGTACATCTTTTTCCTGCACACGGTACCCGAAAGCCTCTACTCCATGAATAACAGATACTGCCGTGACAATAAACTGATCGTCTTCAAACACGATTCCTTCTTCGATTTCCTTGATCACAAGCGGATATGTCAAATGGGTTTTCGTGACAGCAAGACTTGTTTCAATAAACGCCTTGATCCCTTTAGGTCCGTACACCGTCAGCTCGTCCTCTCCCCCTTGAAAGGAACGGCTCCCCAGAAGCCCCGGAAGCCCGTATACATGATCGCCGTGCATGTGGGTAATGAAGATTTTTTCTATTTTACGAGGTTTAATCGTTGTATGTAAAATTTGATGCTGCGTGGCTTCCCCGCAGTCAAACAGCCATACTGAACGCCTTTCTTCAAGCAATTTTAATGCCACCGACGTTACGTTTCTCGTCTTAGCGGGAATACCGGCTCCCGTCCCTAAAAAAAGTAATTCCACGTTTCTTCCTCCTACTAGAACTAGTTACCTACAAGAATACAGGATCAGGCGCAAAATGTGAATCTTGCCTCTGAAAGGAACAATCCTTTCGTTCTAGAAACATTTTTACGGCATTCTGCAAAAAAAGGGCTTAAATGTTTGCTTTCGTTGAATTTTAGATTTAAAATGAAGGAAATATACGGGGTGTACTAAAATAAAGCTTCGAATAAAGTGAGGTACTTTTAGTGAAAACAAACCAACAACCAAAAGCAGTAATTGTCATATTCGGTGCAACTGGAGATTTAGCTAAACGAAAACTGTATCCGTCTATTCACCGTTTATATCAAAACGGACAAATCGGAGAAGAGTTTGCAGTTGTAGGAGTGGGAAGAAGACCTTGGTCCAATGAGGATCTTCGCCAAACTGTTAAAACATCCATTTCCTCATCTGCAGATAAACATATAGATGATTTCACGTCTCATTTTTACTATCACCCGTTTGACGTGACAAACCCTGGCTCCTATCAAGAGCTTAACGTATTGCTTAACCAGTTGGAAGATACATATCAAATTCCGAACAACAGAATGTTCTACTTGGCAATGGCTCCTGAATTCTTCGGGACAATTGCAAAAACATTAAAATCAGAAGGTGTTACAGCAACAACAGGCTGGTCCCGTCTTGTCATTGAAAAGCCGTTCGGCCATGATCTGCCAAGTGCACAGGCACTAAACAAAGAAATCCGCGAAGCATTTACGGAAGATCAAATTTACAGAATCGACCATTATCTAGGCAAACAAATGGTTCAGAACATTGAAGTGATTCGATTTGCCAATGCGATTTTCGAACCGCTTTGGACAAACCGCTACATCTCAAACATTCAAATCACATCTAGCGAATCACTTGGCGTCGAAGACCGTGCAAGATATTACGAAAAATCAGGCGCCCTGCGCGACATGGTACAAAACCACATTATGCAGATGGTTGCCCTTCTTGCAATGGAGCCGCCGATCAAATTGAACACAGAAGAAATCAGAAGCGAAAAAGTAAAGGTTCTGAGAGCACTGCGCCCTATTGCAAAAGACGAAGTAGATGAGTATTTTGTGCGCGGACAGTATCAAGCCGGTGAAATTGACGGTGTGCCGGTTCCTGCTTATACAGATGAAGATAATGTCGCTCCTGATTCAAATACAGAAACCTTTGTTGCAGGCAAGCTCTTGATCGACAACTTCAGATGGGCTGGTGTTCCATTCTATATCCGCACCGGAAAACGAATGAAAGAAAAGTCCACAAAAATCGTCGTTCAATTTAAGGACATTCCGATGAACCTGTACTACGGCAACGAAAACAACATGAATCCAAACTTGCTTGTCATCCATATTCAGCCTGACGAAGGCATTACGCTCTACTTAAACGCTAAAAAGCTTGGCGGGGCAGCACACGCGCAGCCTATCAAACTCGATTACTGCAGCAATTGCAATGACGAGTTGAACACCCCTGAAGCGTATGAAAAATTAATTCACGACTGTCTTCTTGGCGACGCAACAAACTTTGCACACTGGGATGAAGTTGCCCTTTCTTGGAGCTTTGTCGATTCCATTTCTGAAACATGGGCAGCAAACAAAACCTTGTCTCCTAACTACGAGTCAGGCTCTATGGGACCGAAAGAATCAGATGATCTTTTGGCGAAAGACGGCTTGCACTGGTGGAATATATAATACGAAAAAGCCGAAAATGCTTGTGAGCATTTTCGGCTTTTTTTCGGCTGTCAAGACTGCCTTATCCCTTAAGACATTCTAGCATTCAATAAAAAACCCCCAAAGCCCTAAGGCTTCGGGGGTTTCTATTGATTACTTCATCCATTCAGTATGGAAGATACCTTCTTTATCTGTACGCTCATAAGTATGGGCGCCAAAGTAGTCACGCTGCGCTTGGATTAAGTTTGCAGGCAGGACAGCTGTGCGATAGCTGTCATAGTAAGCTAATGCGCTTGAGAATGACGGCACTGGCACACCTTGGGCAACTGCAAGTGAAATCACTTGGCGAAGCGCTCCTTGGTAGCTTTCTACAATATTTTTGAAGTAGCTGTCAAGAAGAAGGTTATCAAGCTCAGGTTCCCGATCGTAAGCTTCTTTGATCTTCTGAAGGAACGCTGCGCGGATGATGCAGCCGCCGCGGAAGATCATAGCGATTTCGCCATATTTCAGATCCCAGTTATATTCTTCAGAAGCAGCTTTCATTTGGGCAAATCCTTGTGCGTAAGAACAGATTTTACTCATGAACAGCGCTTTTCTGACTGCTTCAATCAGCTCTTCTTTATTTTCTGTAACTGGCTTCACGTCTGGTCCTGCAAGAAGGCCGCTCGCTTTCACACGCTCTTCCTTCATAGCTGAGATAAAGCGCGCGAATACAGACTCAGTAATAATCGGAAGCGGAACACCTAAGTCAAGTGCGCTTTGGCTTGTCCATTTTCCTGTTCCTTTTTGGCCTGCTTTATCAAGAATCACATCAACAAGCGGTTTGCCTGTTTCTTCGTCTTTTTTCGTAAAGATGTCAGCTGTAATCTCAATCAAGTAGCTGTCAAGCTCACCTTTATTCCATTCAGCGAAAACTTCGTGAAGCTCATCTGCTGAAAGACCGAGCACCTGTTTCAGAATGAAATAAGATTCAGAAATCAGCTGCATATCTCCGTATTCAATACCGTTATGCACCATTTTTACGTAATGGCCGGCACCGTCGGGACCGATATATGTCGTACAAGGTTCTCCGTCAACTTTTGCAGAAATCGCTTCAAGAATCGGCTTCACAAGCTCATGCGCTTCTTTTTGTCCGCCAGGCATGATAGAAGGCCCTTTAAGCGCTCCTTCTTCTCCGCCGGAAACGCCTGTTCCGATAAAATGAATGCCGCTTTCAGCGAGTTCTTTGTTACGGCGCTGTGTATCTTTATAGTATGTATTTCCGCCGTCAATTAAAATATCATCCTTCTCAAGATGAGGAAGAAGAGATTGAATTGTCGCATCTGTTGCAGTTCCCGCTTTAACCATTAATAAGATTTTACGCGGTGTTTCCAAGGATTGGACAAACTCTTCAATGCTGTATGTGCCAACAACATTTTTTCCTTTTGCCTCCTGCAAAAACTCCTCAGTTTTACTGCTTGATCTGTTGTAAACAGAAACAGAAAATCCCCGGCTTTCGATATTTAAAGCCAGATTTTTACCCATGACCGCAAGTCCGATAACGCCGATTTGTTGTTTTGACATATTCTAACGTCCCTTCTGCAAACGTTTTAATCATTTTAAAATTTAAATTAAAATAAAATGATATTTATAATAAAGAAATTACCATACTTTCACCCTTTTTTTCAAGCAATTCAACTTTTCTTTTCATCCTGAAAAAAATCTTTATTAAAGCTTGTTCCCTTCGTTTTGCTCTCCTCTTTTTTTACCCTTGCTCCTTTTCTGATCAGCTTGGATCCGTACTTTTCATTCAGCTTTTCCATCATCTGCTGAATGGGCTCATCCTTCGCATCTTCATTAAAGCTGAACAAATCAAGCTGCTTATAGGCCTGTTCTTTTTCTACTAAATCCGTTCCGGTAATGCCAAGCAGCCTGACAGGATTTTTATTCCAATGTTTAAAAAAGAGGTGCTCCGCTTCTTTCATAATTTCATTTTTTTGATCGATCGGATTTTTCAGCGTGATGCTTCTGGTGATGGTTTTCCAATCTGCATATCTAATCATAATAAAAAGCTTCGAAGCCATGACTTCCTTGCGCTGTAAACGGTCACTCACGGAAGCGGCAAGCTTTCTGAAAACGCCTAGCAGCTCTTCTTCATCACTGGAATCATGTGAAAGTGTCGATGAATTGCCGACGCTTTTAAATTCGTAAATGCGCTCCGGGTCAACTGGCGCATGGTGAATGCCATTTGCTTTATTTTTAAGGCGCGGCCCATTGATGCCAAGCAAACGCTTCAGCGAGTGTTCATCAGCTGCTGCTAACTCTCCAATCGTATGGATGCCGAGTCCCTTCAGCTTTTCCGCTGTCTTTTTGCCAACTCCGTGCATCTCTCCCACAGGAAGCGGCCAAAGGATATTAGGCACTTGTCTCTTTCTTAAAATCGTAATGCCAAGCGGTTTTTTCATATCAGACGCCATCTTTGCGAGAAATTTATTCGGCGCGATCCCTATGCTTGACGGAAGCAGCAGCTCTTTTTGCAGCCTGCTTTGGATTTCTTTTGCCGTCTCCAGAGCGCGGCTGCTGTATGGTGTATCGGTCATGTCCATATAGCCTTCGTCGATGGAGACAGGCTCCACCAGGTCAGTATATTCGCGGAGTATGTTAAACATCGCTCTTGAAGAGCTTCTATAGCGGTCAAAGTTCGGCGGAAGAACAATGAGCTCAGGACAATTGCGCTTTGCTTCCCAAACCGGCATCGTTGTTTTGACGCCGCGCGCTCTTGCTTCGTAGCTGCATGTTACCACGATGCCCTTTCGCTCCTTTACGTTTCCGGCAACTGCGACCGGCTTCCCCCGGAGAGCCGGATCATATGCCATTTCCACCGATGCATAGAAACTGTTCATATCAATATGGAAAATAATTCGGCTCTTTCCCTGCATAAACAAATCTCCTTTTCGTTCATTAGACAATGGCTTGTACATATAGTAAAATGAAGGTATTGAATGGATGTGATTACAATGTTTGTGGAATCGATAAATGACGTTTTATTCTTAGTCGATTTTTTCACAATTATTCTTCCGGCTCTGACGGCAATCGGGATTGCATTCCTCTTACGAGAGTGCCGTGCCGGCGAGCACTGGAAATCAAAACGAACAGATGAACATCAGACGGTCTTTCACATTAACCGAACAGACTTTCTTATTATTATATATCATCGCATTACAACTTGGATACGTAAAGTCTTCCGCATGAATTCGCCTGTGAACGATGATGAAGACGCCAGTTCTCTTCTTTTATAAACCGCATTTATAAAAAGGAGGAGAACAAATTGTTAAAAACATATCAAAAACTTTTGGCTATGGGTATCTTTTTGATCGTATTATGCTCGGGCAATGCTGCTTTCGCGGCGACTAATCAGGTGGGAGGCCTCAGCAACGTCGGTTTTTTCCACGACTATTTAATCGAACCGTTTTCCGCTCTGCTTAAGGGTGTTGCCGGGCTGTTTCACGGAGAATACGGACTGTCTATTATTCTCGTAACCATTATTGTGCGTGTCGT
Organism: Bacillus sp. VA13; assembly: GCF_055710085.1. Classification (NCBI taxonomy): domain Bacteria; kingdom Bacillati; phylum Bacillota; class Bacilli; order Caryophanales; family Bacillaceae; genus Bacillus; species Bacillus sp. VA13. The sequence goes on from NZ_JBVQPP010000001.1 coordinate 941,342, forward strand.
TGTACTGCCTTTGTTTGTCAATCAATTTAAAAAACAGCGCATATTCCAAGAGAAAATGGCAGTTATTAAACCTCAGGTTGACAGCATTCAGGCCAAATTGAAAAAGACGAAGGACCCGGAAAAGCAAAAAGAACTGCAAATGGAAATGATGAAGCTGTATCAAGAACACAATATCAATCCGCTTGCCATGGGATGCCTCCCCATGCTGATTCAGTTTCCTATTGTGATTGGGTTTTATTACGCGATTCGCTCTACACCTGAAATTGCGTCACACTCGTTTTTATGGTTCAGTTTAGGACAATCTGACATTCTCGTGTCTCTTAGTGCGGGAGCTATGTACTTTATCCAAGCCTATGTCGCTCAAAAACTGAGCGCGAAATATTCCGCTGTCCCGCAAAACCCGGCAGCGCAGCAATCTGCAAAACTGATGGTGTTCATCTTCCCTGTGATGATGACGATTTTCTCACTTAATGTTCCGGCAGCTCTTCCGCTGTACTGGTTTACAAGCGGACTGTTTTTGACAGTGCAAAACATCGTCCTTCAGATGACGCATCATAAAAGTAAAAAAACAGCCGCTCTTACTGAGCCGGTGAAATAATGAAACAACCCCGAGCGAAAAGCCGGGGTTGTTTTTTTTGTTTCGTCGCACCCTTTTCTGTTATGGCTGAGGCGAAAATGGCCACCCTAAAAAAACAGCCGTATCCGTTTAAAATGAAGGAAATCGGGAATACCTTTACTCACATCCCTGAAAGGAGGATATACGTGACGGAACGCTTTCTGCAAAAAAATATTTCTGTGCCTGAAGGCATTTGGATCATGAGACAAACCTGGAATGATGTCTTATTTGCCCACTGGCCTGTTGATGTTTCTACCCTTCGCGCTTTGGTACCGCCGGTTTTAGAATTAGATACATATAACGGGCAAGCTTGGATCAGCATGCTTCCCTTTATGCTCACAAACCTGAGGGCGCGTTTTCTTCCTGCCATTCCCGGTGCACGTGCGTTTCCTGAGCTTAACCTCCGCACCTATGTCACTTATAAAGGTAAGCCCGGCATTTATTTTTTCAGCTTAGATGCTGATCATCAGCTGACGGTCCTGGGCGCTCGCACGTTCTTTCATTTGCCTTATTTTTACGCTAATATGAAAGCTGATAAAAACGGTGATGGCATTGACTATGTCAGCAAGCGGAGAGACGACAGAGAAGCAGCATTCCGCGCCGCTTACCGGCCCATTTCAGCTCCTTTTACAGCGGAAGAGGATTCGCTCGATTACTGGCTGACGGAACGATACAGACTCTACACCGTTTATCGCAACAAGCTCTATTATGAAGACATTCATCATCATCCTTGGCTGTTACAAAATGCCGAAGCCGAGTTTTCCGTCAATACGGTGGCTGATGCTCACAACATCGCATTACCAGAGTCAGACCCTTTGCTTCATTACGCTAAAAAACAGGACGTGTTATTTTGGCCGCTTAGGCAATGGCGCTAAATGCAAGAAAAAACCCGATGCGGGCAAGCGCACTCGGGTTTTCCTTTCTTATTTTCCTGCCTCTTCAATAATGGCAACAACCATTTCTGCCGTTTTAACAAGTTCTTCGATCGGCATTTTTTCATTCTTTGTATGAATTTGCTCGTAACCGACAGCAAGATTGACCGTCGGAATGCCATGACCTGCAATAACGTTCGCGTCGCTTCCACCGCCGCTTGTTTGCAGCTCGCTCGGACGTCCGATTTTAGCTGCCGCTTTTTTCGCGATTTCAACAACTTGGTCGCCGTCTTGATATTTGAAGCCTGGATACATGACTTCAATTTCGACTTCTGCGCGTCCGCCCATATCAGCAGCGGCTTCTTCAAAAGCAGCTTTCATTTTTTGAACCTGAGCTTCCATTTTCTCAGGAACTAAAGAGCGTGCTTCAGCAAGAATATGGACTTCGTCGCATACAATGTTTGTTTGTGTGCCGCCTTCAAACCGGCCGATGTTTGCTGTTGTTTCTTCATCGATTCGGCCCAATGGCATTTTCGAAATCGCTTTGCTAGCGATTGTAATGGCTGAAATGCCTTTTTCAGGTTCAACCCCGGCGTGTGCGGTTTTCCCGTAAATTGCCGCTCTTACCTTTGCTTGTGTCGGCGCGGCCACAATGATATTTCCGACTTTACCGTCTGAGTCAAGGGCATAGCCGTAGGATGCTGTGATCATAGAACGGTCAAGCGCCTTCGCTCCGATCAGTCCTGATTCCTCGCCTACTGTGATGATGAATTCAATCGTGCCATGTTCAATGTTTTCTTCTTTCAGCACTTTAATCGCTTCAAACATTGCAGCCAGTCCCGCTTTATCATCAGCGCCTAAAATCGTAGTGCCGTCTGTTTTAACATAACCATTCTCTACAACCGGTTTTACGCCGTTTCCGGGTACAACTGTGTCCATATGAGATGTAAAATAAATGGTATCTGTTTGTTTTGTTCCTTTTAATGTGCAAATCAGGTTTCCGGCTCCGTGGCCAGTGATATCCATTGTATCGTCTTCCTTTACATCCACACCTAAATCAGAAAATTTTTGTTTCAGCACTTTGCAGATTTCTGCTTCGTGTTTTGTTTCTGAGTCAATTTGGACAAGTTCTAAAAATTCTTCCAGCAGGCGTTTTTCATTCACCATTTGTAAGTCCCTCCATGTTAAAGCGGTATGTTACCGTGCTTTTTTTTCGGTCTCTCTTCTGTCTTATATGCAAGCATGTGAAAAGCTTGAATCAGTCTTTTCCTTGATTCTTCCGGCAAAATGATGTCATCGACCATTCCGCAGGCCGCTGCTTTATATGGCCCGGCGTTTTGCTTTTTGTATTCAGCTGTTTTTTCTCGTTTTGTCTTTTGCGGGTCGGCTGAAGCTTTTATTTCCTTTTCATACAAAATCGATACCGCGCCCTCTGAACCCATCACTGCGATTTCAGCATTTGGCCATGCCAACACAAGGTCCGCTCCGATTGCTTTGCTGTTCATAGCGACATAGGCGCCGCCATACGCTTTTCTGATTATGAGCGTAACTTTTGGGACGGTTGCTTCTGCATAGGCAAACAATAATTTTGCTCCGTGCCTGATAATTCCGTTATGCTCCTGCTGAACACCCGGCAGAAACCCCGGAACATCCTCGACAGTTAGCAGCGGTATATCAAATGCATCACAAAAACGGATAAACCTTGCTGCTTTATCAGCAGCGTCAATCGTCAGGCTGCCCGCCAGATGCTTCGGCTGGCTCGCAACGATGCCGATCGTTTTTTCACCCAGCCTTGCAAACCCAATGACAATGTTTTTCGCAAAAAACGGCTGAATCTCAAAAAAAGACTGCGGATCAGCCAGCTCCTTAATCACCGTCCGAACATCATACGGCTTTGTCGTGTCAGCGGGCACGAGACGGTTTAATAACGGCCTGGAAGCCTCTTTCTCTGGCTTCGTCGCTGCTGTCTGGCCATTCAGCGGCAAATAAGACAGCAGTTTTTTCACTCCTGTCAGAACCTCCTTCTCCGTATGTCCGGAAAAGTGGGCGTTTCCGCTGACGGCATTATGTATTCCCGCTCCGCCTAAGCTCTCCGCATCAACCTGTTCTCCTGTCACTTTTTCAATCACCTTTGGCCCGGTAATAAACATCCGGCCGGTCTGTTCAGCCATAAATATAAAATCTGTGAGTGCCGGAGAATATACAGCGCCTCCAGCGCACGGCCCTAAAATAACCGATATTTGCGGAATGACTCCGGAATATAAGACGTTTCGGTAAAATATGTGACCGTATCCATCTAATGATACCACACCCTCTTGAATTCTCGCACCACCTGAGTCATTCAGCCCGATAATCGGCGCCTTATTTTTTGCTGCCAGGTCCATCAGAGCACAGATTTTTTTGGCATGGGTTTCGCCAAGCGCCCCGCCGAATACAGTGAAGTCTTGCGCAAATACATATACAGAGCGGCCGTCAATTGTCCCGTACCCTGTCACGACCCCATCCCCTAAAATGCGCTGTTCTCTTGTTAACACTTGGCTTTCCATGAAAGAATGCAGCTCGATAAAGCTGTCCTGATCAAGAAGAAACGCGATCCTTTCCCGAGCGGTGAGCTTTCCCTTTTGCCGCTGCTGGGCCAGCTTTTCATGTCCTCCTCCTTGTTCTGCCTGCCCGCGTCTCGTGTATAAATGGTCAATATGCTCATTCATGTTCATTGGTTTGGTCTCCTTTCGGTTCGCAAAGCTCTACAAGAACGCCGTTTGTTTCCCGCGGAGAAAGAAATGCAATCTTTTTCCCGTTTGCTCCCTGTCTCGGATACCTGTCAATCAACTGAACTTTCCGGTCAGACAATGCTTGAAGCTTTTCAGATAGGCTGTTGCACAAAAACGCAATATGATGCAGCCCCTGCCCTTTCTTCTCCAAAAATAAACGGACGGGGCTGTCAGCTGTCAACGGCTCTATCAGCTCCAGCTTGACGCTTCCTGCTTGAAACAAAGCAACATTCACCTTTTGCTCTTCAACCGTTTCTTGATGAAGAAACGCTAGCCCCAATATATCCTCATAAAAGCTTCTCGCTTCTTCTATCGAAAAAACGGCTATTCCGATATGGTCAAGCCTGTTCATTTTTATCCCTGCTTTCCGCCAATAGATATCGCTTGTCCGTCCATTCAAAACACGCTAAAATATAGACAGATTGTCTAAGGAGTGAAATCATGTCTCAAAAATTGATGAAAAGCGTTTTGATTGTGATTTTGGGAGTTTTTATTCTTTCAAGTGTGCTCTCAGGAATCGTCATGTTTTTCTAACGATAAAAAAGCAGGCGGCTCTATTGAATGGGAACATCCTGCTTTTTTATCAGAGCTTTATGCTCGATAGCAATCTCCTCAAAAGAGCGGGTGTCGTCCGTAATCAGCACTCTCGTTCCCACTGGAATCGTTTGAAATAGATGAACGACCTCATCGTTATGCATACGTATACAGCCGTTAGACACAAATTTTCCTATTGAGTCTTCCCTGTTTGTCCCATGAATTCCGTAAATCCGCCCGTCTGTTCCTTTCGCGTCAAATCCGATCCATCTTGCCCCAAGCGGATTGTCAGGAGATCCCCCTTCAATATTTTTCCTTCTGTAGTAAGGATTCACCGCTTTAACCGTTACTGAAAACTCCCCTTCCGGCGTCAGATCGTCTGTTTTTCCGGTCGCCACGCTGTACACGCCTTCTACTTTATTGTCGAGGATGACAGCAAGTTCGTTTGTTCTCTTGTTGACAATGACATACGGATCGCCCGGCAGCGGGTTTTCGCCAAGCGGCCAAATCGGAGAAATCATCATAAAAATCGAACATAAGAAAAAACGCATAAGCTCCTCCTTTTTCATTAGGTTGACCAATGAAGGAAGAGCTCATGCGAATCATGCGAGTGATTTTTGCGCTTTTATTCCTTTAAAATAACTTTTGATTACTAAATATTGTTCCATTTCCCCGAGAAGATGGAAGAGAGCGGCTCTTGCTTCAAATTCCTCTCTTGTCGCCGGGAGCGGCATCTCCTCAAATTCTTTTCTCATATCAGCAAGTCTTTTCAGAAATTTGTACGCTGTATTTCCCGGGTGTATCGCTTCCCGCAAATCGTGAATAAATTCAGCGATCATTTTTCCCTGATCTACCGTAATAGAGATAGAAGTCACTTTAGGGAGAAGCCGTTCGATAATTTCAAATTGCTTTTCTCTCATTTTAAAATAATGATAATGCAGATTTTCGTAGCGCAGAATGTGGTTTTGCACATCTCGGTATGCCAGGTTTTTCGCCTCCGTGATGAGCTGGTGTGTTTCCGGAATTTCTTTTCCAGTCCAATCTTGCTCACCAGTTAACAAATACCGCTCTATTTCCGCGAAAATGACAGCAAAGTTATCCTCTATCTTTTTGCGATAGGCAATCAGCTTCCGGTCAAGGCTAGGCATATACAAGTTCATCAAAAGAGCGACACCGATACCAACCGTAATCAACTGAACTTCATTCCAAATAAAAGCAAGCGTAATGCCGCCGGACATGTATAAATGAAGGATAATAACTGAACTGGTGACAATTCCCTCGTTAATTTTTAAGAGGACGGTTATCGGAATGAATATCAAGAGAAGCGCTCCGATAACAAACGGGTGATAGCCAATCAGCTCGAAAAAAAGATAAGAAAAAAGAATTGCCAGACAGCATGCCGCAAAGCGGGCCCACGATGCCTGAAGCGACCGTTTTTGTGTAATTTGAATGCACAAAATGGTGATGATTCCTGCTGATGCGAAGTTTTGCAAGTGCAAAAGCTGGCTTATATAAATAGCCAAAGCTGTTCCAAGCGCGGTCTTTATTGTGCGGTAACCAATTTTAAACATGTCGGACTCCATTTCTATTTGTTTCTTCAATAAAAAAGAAGAAGCGATCAGCCTTCTTCTTTTTTTCTATATTCTATAATATTTTCTCTAAAAAGTCCTGCGCTCTTTTGGATTTTGGCGAAAGAAAAAATTCTTTCGGATTGCCGTCCTCGACAATCATTCCTTGATCCATAAATAACACGCGGTCAGCTACTTCTTTTGCGAAACCCATTTCATGCGTGACAATCACCATGGTCATACCGGTTTCGACCAGTTCTTTCATAACCTGGAGCACTTCTTTGACCATCTCCGGATCAAGTGCAGAGGTCGGTTCGTCAAACAGCATGATTTCCGGATTCATTGCAAGAGCCCGGGCGATGGCGACACGCTGTTTTTGTCCGCCAGACAAGCGGTTTGGATAGTCATTTCTCTTTTCAAACAAACCGACTTTGCGGAGCAGTTCTTCGGCTTTTTCCTGTGCAGCCTGTTTTGATTCTTTTTTGACATTGATAGGCGCGTACATGATATTTTCGAGAACCGTTTTGTGCGGAAAGAGATGAAAATGCTGAAAAACCATCCCGATGTTTTCCCGGACCTTTAATGTGTTGGTTTTCGCCTCCGTGATCACCTTGTCTTTGATTGTAATGGTTCCGCCATTAGGCTTTTCCAACAGGTTTAAACAGCGAAGGAACGTTGATTTGCCTGAGCCTGAAGGGCCGATTACGGCAACAACTTCACCTTCGGCGATTGTTGTTGAAATGTTTTTTAATACTTCGTGTTTCCCAAATGATTTTGACAGCTTTTCAATCTTAATCATTGGATTTCAGCTTCCTTTCTACAGCCTTGCCGATAAACGTTAAAATCAGGACAAGCACATAATAAATCAATCCGGCAATAATGAGCGGCTCAAGGTAATTATAAGTGGCGGCGCCAGATTGATAAGCGCGCCTCATGACATCACCAAGCCCGATGACGGTGACGATCGCCGATTCTTTTGTTAACGTAATTAATTCATTTACAATTGCAGGTGATATATTTTTGAAGGCCTGCGGCAACAGCAGATCCTTCATCATTTTGCCGTACGGGACACCAAGTGCGACAGCCGCCTCTTTCTGCCCTTTATCAATGGCGTTGATTCCGGCTCTGATAATTTCCGATACATAAGCGGCGGAATTCAATGACAATGCGACAACCGCAGCCCAAAACTGGTCAATTTGAAAGCCGAGCAACTGCGGAAGCCCGAAATAGACAATCATAAGCTGCAGCACTAAAGGCGTACCGCGGAACACTGATGTATAAAAATCAGCGATCCAGATCAGTGGGCGGAATGTGCTGATCTTGCATAAGCTTAGCACAATACCGAGTATAAGTCCGATAATGGCTGATACGATAACAATTTTCAAAGTAATTGCCAAGCCTTCTAATATAAAAGGAATTTGGGGGATCGTTGCTGAAAAATCCAAATTCATAGTCTTTGTCTCCTTTTCTTACAGGAAAAAAGATTTCCTATTCAATAAAAAGGCTCAACGAAAAAGTTGAGCCGCTTTTTTTACTTCTCGCCAGTGAACCATTTCTTCTTCAATTTCTCGAGCTCTCCGTTATCTTCCATTTCCTTGAGCGCTTTATTGAATTTGTCTGTCAGTTCACTGTCCTTTCTGAAAGCAATCGCTGAACCGGCTTCCTCCGCTTTCGCATCAGGAATCACGAAGCCTTGCAGGTCGTCATTTGATTTGAAATACCCCTCTGCTACCATGTCTTCGATAATCGCGGCATCAAAGCGGTCAGATTTGATTTCCTGCACTAAATCAGAAATTCTGTTGCGGTCTTGTGTTTTAAAACCATATTCTGGAGAAAGCTCTTTCCCCTTCTCTTCCTGAATAGAGCCAAGCTGAACGCCGACTGTTTTTCCTTTCAGGTCTTTCAGAGATGTAATGCCGCTGTCTTTTTTGCTGACAATCATATGATTCGCTGTGTAGTACACATCGGAAAAATCAACTTGTTTTTTACGCTCAGGCGTCGGTGTCATTCCTGACAGAACCAGATCCACCTGTTTTGATTTCAGCGCTGTAATTAAGCTGTTGAAGTCCATATCCTGCACTTCAATTTCGTAGCCAGTCTTCTTCGCCAGCGCTTTTGCCAACTCTACATCAAAGCCGACAATATTATCGCCTTCTTTATATTCAAACGGTTTGTAATCCGCCGAAGTACCCATAATTAATTTTTTCTTGCCGCCTTCTGAACCTGAATTGCTTGAGCCGCAAGCAGATAATGCAAAAATGATGCAGGCAGCTACAAGTAATAAGAGCCATTTTTTCATGATCCATTTCCCCCATATTCATTACTTTTCGTGTATTTGAATATTTATTCGTTAATTTGTATTTTAAACAGTTTCTTATTTTTATGCAATACTATTTTTAAAAATTATCTTCAAGCTTATTTTTCCAACGGTATTACTAGATAAAAATAGATTCATTGCATAATTGGATTGAATAATCTCTTAATATTTATTCATATCTCTTTGGGATTTTATGCATAAAAAAACCGGGGCCGCTTAGGCACCCGGGTTTTTCGTCTTATACTTCTTCACAATATTCTTCAAAAGCTTCTTGCAGCTTTGCCACTACTGCCATCGGCTCATGGCCTTCAATTTCATGGCGCTCTACCATTTTCATGATTTTTCCGTCTTTCAAAATCGCAAAGGACGGAGAAGATGGCGGATATCCTTCAAAATAGTCACGCGCTCGCGCTGTCGCTTCTTTATCCTGTCCGGCAAAGACGGTAACGAGCTGATCAGGTCTTTTATCATAGTGAACGGAATGGTATGCAGCCGGTCTTGCAATTCCTCCGGCGCATCCGCAAACAGAGTTTACCATGACTAACGTCGTTCCTTTTTTCGTAAGCGCCTCATCCACCTCTTCAGCGGTTTTCAGCTCAGTGTATCCGGCAGCGGTAATTTCTTGTCTCGCTTGGCGGACAATATCATTCATAAATAAATTAAAGTCGATGTTCAATGAAGACCTCTCCTTTTTCATCATCTGTTCTTATGATAGCAAGGAAACGCCCATATCGGCAAATAACATTGCTTGACCGTACACTTTTTTGGTCTCCGTTTACAGCTTACAGAAAAAGGGGATTATATAACCAGATGTAAAATAAAGGAGCAGTTTTGTATGAGCCACCGGAAAGCGTTACTGATTCATAACGGAAATGCCGGCAACAAAAATATAGAAAAAGCGTTAGGGGCTGTGGTACCGGTATTATCACAAGCTTTAGATGAGGTGATCATTAGACAGACAAAGAAAAAAGACGATGCGTATTATTTTTGCCAATCCATTGATGATTCTGTCGACACCGTCTTTATTCTCGGCGGCGACGGTACAGTCCATCAATGCATTAATGGCATCAGCGCTTTAGAAAGAAAGCCTGCGGTCGGGATTTTGCCCGGCGGAACATGCAATGACTTTTCAAGAGTGCTGGGCATCCCTCAAAATCTCGCAAAGGCGGCGGAAGCACTTGTGTCAGGAAAAAAAACAAGCGTAGACGTATGTCAGATGAACGAGCGTTATTTTTTAAATTTCTGGGGGATCGGTCTGATTACAGAAACGTCGAATCAAATCAACGAAACCTCAAAAGCATTATTGGGAAAAATCAGCTATTTTACAAGTGCACTCCGAACAGTCTCATCTGCCGGATCGTTTCCGATGACATTAAAAATTGATGGAAAAGAAATTAAAGAAGAAGCCGTTATGCTGCTAGTTATGAACGGACAATACATTGGAACGAACCGAATTCCCCTGCCGGATGCCAGTATAGATGACGGCTTACTCGATATCCTCATTTGCCGCGGCACCAATCTCTCCGCATTGCGGGAGCTGATGAGCATGGAACAGGGAACAATTGATCGTTTTACCGGAGAGCTGTCCTATATCCAGGCCTCTCGTATCGAAATTGAAACAGACACTGTCAAAAAGGCTGATACAGATGGAGAAGTCTATACTCATACGCCCGCGGTAATTCAAGTCCTGCCGCGGCACATTGATATGCTAGTCCCGTAAAGATTTTGTAAATCCGTTGACTCTCCTCTAAGAGGAGGCATTAGAGTATAAGGGATACACTTTCGAAAAAGGGGAAGTTACATGGAGAAACAAAATATCACCTTAACAATATTATTAACCAATTTATTTATTGCGTTTTTGGGGATCGGACTTGTGATTCCGGTAACACCTACCATTATGAATGAGTTGCATTTATCGGGTACCGCGGTCGGCTATATGGTTGCCTGCTTCGCTGTTACACAGCTCATTATTTCACCAATAGGCGGACGATGGGTTGACCGCTTCGGACGTAAAATTATGATCGTGATCGGCCTGTTGTTCTTTAGTGTTTCGGAGTTTTTATTCGGCATCGGAAAAACAGTTGAGGTTTTATTTATCTCCCGTATGCTTGGCGGTGTCAGCGCTGCCTTTATTATGCCTGGGGTCACGGCTTTTATCGCGGACATCACGACCATTAAAACGCGGCCGAAAGCGCTAGGTTATATGTCAGCCGCTATTTCAACAGGCTTTATTATCGGTCCTGGCATCGGGGGGTTTTTAGCGGAAATCTATTCCCGTTTGCCTTTTTTCTTTGCGGCAGCCTTTGCCTTACTGGCAGCCATTTTATCAATGCTCACGCTGCGCGAGCCGGAACGAAATCCTGAAAATCAGGACATAAAAGGGCAGAAGACAGGCTTCAAACGAATTTTTGCACCCATGTATTTCATTGCTTTTCTCATTATCCTGATTTCGTCTTTTGGTTTAGCGTCATTTGAATCTTTATTTGCGTTATTCGTTGACCATAAATTCGGATTTACGGCCAGCGACATTGCTATTATGATTACAGGAGGAGCGATTGTTGGCGCCATTACGCAAGTCGTCTTATTCGACCGCTTTACAAGGTGGTTTGGCGAAATCCATTTAATTCGGTATAGCTTAATTCTCTCGACGAGCCTGGTATTCTTAATGACATTCGTGAATTCTTATGTTGCGATTCTGCTAGTTACAGTCACCGTATTTGTCGGATTTGATCTCATGCGGCCTGCGGTAACGACTTATCTGTCAAAGATTGCGGGAAATGAACAGGGGTTCGCCGGCGGTATGAATTCAATGTTTACAAGTATCGGCAATGTATTCGGGCCTATTATCGGCGGAATGCTGTTCGATATTGATGTAAACTACCCATTCTACTTTGCAACGGCAGCTTTAGCCATAGGCATTGCGCTGACCATTGCTTGGAAAGCGCCTGCACATCTCAAAGCCAGCACATAATAAAAAGCGCATTCTTTGTGTACTGCAAAGTATGCGCTTTTTCATTATACTGATCATAGAAGGAGTGGTGGCATGAAAGAATCGTATTACTCAATTGGAGAAGTTTCAAAACTGGCAAACGTGTCGATTAAAGCGCTCCGTTATTACGATAGAATTGATTTATTTAAACCCGCCTACGTCGACCCGGATACCAACTACCGCTATTATACAGATTCTCAGCTCATTCATCTGGATTTGATCAAATCATTGAAATATATCGGCACACCTTTAGAAGAGATGAAAAAGGCACAGGACTTAGAAATGGGAGAACTATTTGCTTTTTATACAGAGCAAGAGAAGCAAATCAGGGAGAAATTGGACTTTTTATCAGCATTGGAAGAAACCATTTCACTGGTGAAAAAACGGATGAAACGGCAGATGGAATACCCTGCGCTCGGCGAGGTGTTTGTTTTAGATGAAGAAGAAACACGCATCATTCAGACAGAGGCAGAGGGAATCGGGCCTGAAAACGTGCTCAACGCCTCCTACAGCAAATTAAAAAATTTTATCGAATCAGCAGATGGATTTACGAACAATAGCTACGGTGCCACTTTTTCATTTCAGCCGTACACCAGCATTGATGAAATGACTTACCGTCATATCTTTACGCCTGTATTGACGAATAAACAAATTTCTGCCATTACGCCGGATATGGAAATCATAACGATTCCTAAGGGCAGATATGTTTGTATCGCGTATAATTTTTCACCTGAGCATTATTTTCTCAACTTACAGAAGCTTATCAAGTATATCGCAGACCACCAATTAACAGTTGCCAGTGATGTTTACGAGTTAATTATACCGATTCATTACTCACCCAAAAAACAAGAAGAATATCGGGTCGAAATGAAAATCCGAATCGCTGAATAATGCTGCATAGAAAAAGAGCATTTTTTGAAGTTATGTTTCAAAAAATGCTCTTTTTGCTTATTAGTAAACAGATGTTTTCTCGTCAATCGATTCTAAAATTTGTTTCACGCGTCCGAGGAATCGTCCGCACACAAGGCCGTCAAGCACTCTGTGATCCAAGGACAGGCACAGATTGACCATATCTCTGACAGCAATCATGCCATGATCCATGACAACCGGGCGTTTGACAATGGATTCCACTTGAAGAATCGCAGCCTGAGGGTAGTTGATGATGCCCATCGACTGAACAGATCCGAACGAACCCGTGTTGTTGACGGTAAACGTTCCCCCCTGCATATCATCTGCTGAGAGTTTTCCATCTCTTACTTTTTTGGCAAGATCATTAATTTCTCTCGCAATGCCTTTAATTGTTTTTTCATCAGCGTTTTTAATCACCGGAACAAATAAAGAATCCTCTGTCGCAACTGCGATTGAAATATTGATATCCTTTTTCTGAATGATTTTATCGCCCGCCCACATGCTATTCATTTGCGGGAATTCTTTTAACGCCTGAGCGACCGCTTTGACGAAAAAGGCGAAAAAGGTTAAATTAAAGCCTTCTGTTTTCTTGAAGGAATCTTTTATGCTGTTGCGGTATGCGACCATGTTTGTGACGTCGACTTCCATCATCGTCCAAGCATGTGGAATTTCTGTTTTGCTTCGTTTCATATTGGAAGCAATTGTTTTTCTTACGCCTGTGACAGGGATTTCTTTATCCCCGGCTGTAGACGCAGGATATGAAATCTCTTCCTTCTTCGGCTCTGGTTTTGGTGAAGCCGCAGGCGCAGGAGCTGCTGTTTTCGGCTCCTCAGGTCGTTCTTTCACGCCGCCTGTTTCAATGATGCGCTGAATATCTTTTCGCGTAATGCGGCCGCCGGCACCTGTGCCTGTCACTTGATCAAGATCAATGCCGTGCTCTCCGGCCAAACGAAGTACAGCTGGCGAGTAGCGCTTTTTATTGGGCTGACTGGCTTCTTCGGCGCGGTTTTCTGAGGCAGGTGCAGGTGTCTCAGCTGCTGCTGCTGACGCCTCCGGCTGCTCTTGTTTTTGTTCAGCCGGATTGGCGCCTTCTGTTTCGATTTTGCAAATGATTTCCCCGACTTGCAGGGTCTGGCCTTCTTCACCCACAAGCTCTGTTATCGTACCTGTAAAAGAAGACGGAACCTCTGCATTCACCTTATCTGTCATGACTTCCGCGATCGGATCGTATTTGTTCACTTTATCACCGGGGGCGACAAGCCATTTGCTGATCGTCCCCTCTGTCACGCTTTCTCCAAGCTGCGGCATCGTCATTTGTTCAATTGCCATGATTGTATCCTCCTTACGTCTTTAAAACTCCGCTAATTCTCTCATCGCCGCTTCCACTTTATCAGGGTTGACCATAAAGTATTTTTCCATTGTCGGCGCATAAGGCATAGCCGGAATATCAGGACCTGCAAGCCGTTTGATCGGCGCGTCTAAGTCGAACAGACAATGCTCGGATATAATCGCGGCCACCTCACTCATGATGCTGCCTTCTTTTGTATCCTCTGTGACCAAAAGGACCTTACCGGTTTTTGATGCGGCTTCGATGATTGCTTCTTGATCGAGTGGATAAACCGTTCTTAAATCCACCACATGCACTGAAATGCCATCTTTTTCGAGACGTTCTGCAGCCTGTAACGCGAAGTGGACACACAGGCCGTATGTAATCACTGTGATATCGTCGCCTTCCCGTTTTACATCAGCCTTGCCGATTGGCAGGACATAATCATCTGCCGGAACCTCTCCTTTTATCAGGCGATACGCGCGCTTGTGCTCAAAAAACAGCACCGGATCTTCATCACGAACTGCGGCTTTTAAGAGGCCTTTCGCGTCATATGGCGTTGAAGGCATCACAATTTTCAGTCCGGGCTGATTGGCGAAAATCGCTTCGACTGATTGAGAATGATAAAGCGCTCCGTGCACGCCGCCACCATAAGGGGCTCTGACAACGATCGGGCAGCTCCAGTCATTATTGCTGCGATAGCGGATTTTAGCTGCCTCAGAAATAATCTGGTTAATTGCTGGCATAATAAAATCAGCAAACTGCATTTCGGCAATTGGTCTCATGCCGTACATAGCCGCTCCGATACCGACACCGGCGATCGCTGATTCAGCAAGCGGCGTATCCATAACACGCTCTTCTCCAAATTGTTCGTACAGGCCGGCTGTGGCTTTAAATACACCGCCTTTTTTTCCTACATCTTCCCCAAGAACGAAGACACGTGAATCTCGTTCCATTTCTTCTTTCATTGCCAAATTGATCGCATCAATATATGACATTACTGACATTTGTACTTCCTCCCTACTTCGCATACACATAATCGAGCGCTGACTCAGGAGCTGCATAAGGAGCGTTCTCCGCTTCATCTGTCGCCTCGTTTATGATTGCCATGATTTCATCCAGCATGGTTTGTTCTGTCTCTTCGGACAGCAGGCCTGCTTCCTTTAAGTAAGCTTGATAAGTAAGCAGAGGATCACTTTTTTTCGCTTCCTCTACTTCTTCACGGCCTCTGTAGCTGCTGTCATCGTCATCACTGGAATGCGGTGTCAGGCGGTAAGAAATCGTTTCAATTAATGTCGGGCCTTCTCCTCTGCGCGCGCGTTCACGCGCTTCTTTCACCGCTTGATAAACCTCCAGCGGATCATTTCCATTCACAGTTACGCCAGGCATTCCATAGCCTACGGCACGGTCGGAAATGTTCTCACATGCGACTTGCTTATCGTAAGGCACTGAGATTGCGTATTTGTTGTTTTCACACATGAAAATCACCGGGAGCTTATGGACAGCGGCAAAGTTTGCTCCTTCATGGAAATCGCCTTGGTTTGAAGAGCCTTCACCAAAAGTAACAAAGGCTGCGATATCCTTTTTCTCCATACGTCCCGCCAGCGCAATGCCGACTGCGTGCGGAACTTGCGTTGTTACTGGAGACGATCCTGTCACGATGCGGTTTTTCTTTTGTCCGAAATGCCCCGGCATCTGACGGCCTCCTGAGTTTGGATCTGCAGCTTTGGCAAACCCGGACATCATTAAATCCTTTGCTGTCATGCCAAATGCCAGCACGACGCCCATGTCTCTGTAGTACGGCAGTACATAATCCATTTCACGGTCAAGAGCAAAAGCCGCCCCTACTTGCGCTGCTTCCTGTCCTTGACAAGAGATCACGAACGGGATTTTGCCAGAGCGGTTTAACAGCCACATTCTTTCATCGATTTTTCTTGCTAATAGCATGGTTCTATACATATCAACGGCTTCCTGATCAGTCAGCCCTAGTGCTTGATGTCGGTTTGTACTCATTCAAGCCCCTCCTTTGTGCTTTTAAAAATGAATGGCTTTGCCGTCTGCGGCAAGCGCTGCTTCTCCAATCGCTTCAGAAAGCGTCGGATGCGGATGAATCGTTTGTCCGACCTCCCACGGCGTCGCGTCCAGTACTTTGGCAAGCCCCGCTTCTGAAATCATGTCTGTGACATGAGGGCCGATCATATGCACGCCGAGGATATCATCCGTGTCACGATCCGCCACGATTTTTACAAATCCGTCGCTATCTCCGTATACAAGCGCTTTTCCTATTGCCATAAATGGGAACTTGCCGATCTTGACATTGTGCCCATTCGCCTTTGCTTCATCTTCTGTTAAGCCGACACTGGCAGCTTCAGGACTAGAGTAGATGCACTTCGGTACAAGCGTTGGATCAAGCGAATGCGGATTGAGACCTGCAAAATGCTCAACGGCAATGATTCCTTCATGCGATGCAACGTGAGCTAACTGAAGGCCACCGATTACGTCTCCGATTGCATAAATATGAGATTCCTTCGTTTGACAGCTTTCATTGACTGAAATGACGCCTTTTTCAGTGACAATATCGGTGTTTTCTATGCCGATGCCTTCGATATTTGCCTGTCTGCCGATGGAAACTAGCATTTTTTCAGCAGAGTAAGTAATGGTTTCTCCGTCTTTTTCCGCTTGTATACTGATGTCGTCTGACGTTTTTGTCATTGTGTCAGGCAGCACTTTTGCCCCTGTAACGAACTGAATGCCTTTTTTCTTAAGCAGACTTTCCATTTCTTTTGAAATGTCTTGATCCTCAGTCGGCAATATGCGGTCCGCGTATTCAATAACCGTTACCTTCACGCCAAAATCATGAAGCATAGACGCCCATTCGATACCAATAACGCCTCCGCCGACGATGATGATCGATTTTGGCAGCTCCTCCATTTGGAGAGCCTCATCCGAAGTCAATACATGCTTGCCGTCCGCTTCAAGACCCGGAAGCATTCTTGGTCTTGATCCTGTTGCAATAATGACTTGTTTCGGGATTAGCATGTCATTTTCTTCGCCATTTCCCCGTTCAACAGAAATCGTTCCCGGCAGCGGGGAGAAGATTGACGGTCCGAGGATACGGCCATATCCGTCGTACACGTCGATTTTTCCTTTTTTCATTAAATGATTCACACCGGCTGCAAGCTTATCCACAACAGCTTGCTTACGCTGCTGCACTTTTTCAAAGTTGAGGGACACGCCAGCCGTTTCCACTCCGAATTGATCGGCTTCACGAGCTGTCCGGTATACCTCCGCGCTTCTAAGCAGCGCTTTACTCGGGATACAGCCTTTATGCAGACATGTCCCCCCGAGTTTTTCCTTTTCCACAACGGCTGTTTTTAAGCCGAGCTGAGCGGCTCTGATGGCCGCAACATAACCGCCGGTACCGCCGCCCAGAATGACTACGTCATACTCAGTTGCCATGGTGACTCACTCCTAGTCTGTCTATTCAATACGATATTGTTTGGATTGCTCTTCGCCCAGCAATACCCTGAGCGCCCCTTGGGCCAGAGACTGCAGTTCATTTTCTCCCGGATAGACTAAAACGTCAGAAATCCAATCTATGTATGATCTGATACTGGAAACAAAGCTTTTGCCGTACGCAAGTCCTCCCGTCAGCACAATCGCTTCAACTTCACCTTTTAATGCAGCGCTGGCTGCCCCGATTTCCTTTGCTACCTGATACGCCATGGCATCAAAAATGAAACGGGCTTTTTCATCGCCCCCCTGAATCATCTGTTCCACTTTTACTGCGTCATTCGTACCGAGATAGCCGAAAAGCCCGCCGGTGCCCACCAGTTTTTTCATGATTTCTTCTTTTGTATACTGTCCTGAAAAACATAAATTCACAAGATCTCCCGCAGGCACTGTTCCTGCACGTTCAGGACTGAATGGCCCCTCTCCGTGAAGGCCGTTATTGACATCTACCACTCGCCCGTGGTCATGGACGCCAATTGTAATCCCGCCGCCCATATGGGTAACAATCATTTTCATGTTCTCATATCGTTTGCCGAGAGAGGCTGCCGCCTTACGGGCGACAGCTTTTTGGTTTAACGCATGGAAAATACTTTTCCGTTCAATTTCGGGCATACCTGAAATTTTTGCCAGCACTGACATTTCGTCTACGACAACAGGATCGACGATATACGAAGGGATATTCAGACCGTCAGCGATTTCTCGCGCGATAATACCGCCGAGATTAGAAGCATGCTGGCCGGCATAGCCGCTTTTCAAGTCCTCAATCATGTCATCGTTCACTTCGTAAGTTCCGCCTTCAATCGGCCGGAGAAGGCCGCCTCTGGCGCAGACTGCATCAAACTTTGAGATATTGATTCCCTGTTCATGAAGCGTTTCGAGAATATGGTTTTTACGAAATTCATACTGATCAATAATATAGTCAAATCGCTGCAGCTCTTCTATGTTGTGTCTCAATGTTTTTTCAAAAATGCTTCGTTCGTTATGAAAAACACCGATTTTCGTTGAAGTTGAGCCTGGATTAATTGTGAGAATGCGTTTTTCATCATGTAGCACTTTCATAACCTCCAGATCAATTTCTTAACGTCTGCTTAATACACTGTGACCGTTTTGCAAAAACTGGCTTCTTGAGCGGCGCATGCGTTCAATCCGTTCCTCTGCCAAGCGGTCAGCCGCTAAATACGTCGGAATGCCGTCACGCTGAGAAATTTCAAGTACACGCTCAATATTGCCGTAAATGCCTTCAACTTTCTTCAATGCGCGTTCTGCATTATAGCCGTAAAGCTCATCTGCCACGTTGATGACGCCGCCAGCGTTAATGACATAATCCGGTGCGTAAACGATGCCCATTTCGTGAATTTGATCGCCATGGCGTGTTTCTTTTAATTGGTTGTTAGCCGCACCCGCGATGACTTTCGCCTTCAGCTGTTTAATGGTGTCGTCGTTGATTGTCGCACCAAGGGCACACGGCGCATAAATATCGCAGTCTTGTGAATAAATCTCTTCCGGATCAACCGCACGGGCGCTAAAATCTTCAACTGCGCGCTGTACTGACTGTTTGTTGATATCCGTAACGATTAAGTTTGCCCCTTCTTCATGCAGGTGGCGGCATAGATTGTAGGCTACGTTCCCTACACCCTGTACAGCAATGGTTTTCCCTTCAAGAGAGTCGGTTCCGAAAGCAGCTTTAGCGGCTGCTTTCATTCCTCTGTACACCCCGTACGCTGTAACTGGAGAAGGATTTCCAGAAGAGCCGAAAGCAGGAGAAATCCCTGTGACATAATCTGTTTCATCATGAATAATGTCCATATCCTCAACCGTTGTGCCTACATCTTCAGCGGTAATGTATCTTCCGTTCAGTCCTTGAATATAGCGGCCAAACGCGCGGAACATTTCTTCATTTTTATCTTTGCGCGGATCGCCGATTATCACTGTTTTTCCGCCGCCAAGGTTTAAGCCTGCTGCCGCGTTTTTATAGGTCATGCCTCTTGCCAGTCTGAGCGCGTCTTCAATTGCCGCTTCTTCATTTTCATATGTCCACATTCTCGTTCCGCCAAGCGCCGGACCAAGCGTTGTATCATGAATTGCGATAATCGCTTTTAAGCCTGATTGTTCATCTTGGCAGAATACCAATTGTTCGTAATCGTATTTCTCCATATATTTAAAAAGTTCCATGTTCGTTCCTCCTAGTGTGTGTATTCTTCAGATGCGCATATCGCCAGCGCAATAGAATACAGTTTATTTTCAGCGGAATCCGCTCTGCTCGTTAAGGCAATCGGCGCTTTTGCTCCCGTAATCACAGCCGCCACGCTGGCCTTCGCAAAATAAATTAGTGATTTATATAAAATATTGCCGGCCTCAATTGTTGGGACGAGAAGAATATCAGCGTTGCCCGCTACATTTCCCGAAATCTTTTTCTGGGCTGCAGCAATTTGTGATACTGCGTTATCCAAAGCAAGCGGTCCATCAACAATGCAGCCTTTGATCTGGCCTCTTTTGCACATTTGAGCAAGAGCAGCAGCATTCACTGTCGCTTCCATTTTCGGGTTCACCGTTTCGACCGCTGCCAAAGCAGCTGCTTTTGGCATATTGTTCCCTACTGCATGAGCCACATGAACGGCGTTTTGCAAAATCTGCCGAAGCTCTTCCAGCGAAGGGGCAATATTCATAGCCGAATCTGTCACAAACATCAATCTGTCAAAGTTCGGTATATCAAACACAGCCACGTGGGAAAGGACACTGGATGACCGAAGCCCCTCCTGTCTGTTCAACACCGCTTTAAGCAAAACAGAAGTCGGCATATTCCCTTTCATTAAAACGTCCGCTGTTTTGTGATGCACAGCACGAACTGCTAATTTTGCCGATTCCTCAGGCGAATCGGCATGAACGATTTCCACATGATGCCCTTGCATAGATGATGTCAGATCGTTTAGTTTCTTGCTGTCGCCCACTAACAAAAAACGGGCGGATAGGTGCTCGGCTGCCAGCTTTACAGCCCGGATCACTTCCTCATCCTCAGCATGGGCAACCGCAATGGTCTTGTTTTTGTACATCGATGCTTTGCCGATCAAATCTTTCAGCTTCATCTGTTACCACCTCTCTTGTTTCGACTCCGCCTTTTATTATGCAAGTTCCATGCCAGCTCCTCGCCATGCTGTCATAACGGATGTATTGAAAAATTCGTGCAGATGTTTGCGTTCATTCTGCAAATTATTGCATGCCTTCATTTGCAAGGCCGTATTTATCCATTTTGTAATATAAATTCCGAATGCTGACACCGAGGGCTTTCGCTGTTTTTGTCCGGTTAAAATGATGCTTTTCGAGCGTTTGCTGGATCAAATGCGCTTCAAATTTTTCTACTGCGACAGACAGCTTTTCGCCTTTAATATCCGGAAAATCAAACCCTGCACCTTGTTCTGTGTCACTTTCTTTTTGCACAAGTTCGAATACAGGCAAGTGATCTTTTTCAATCCATTCCATATGCGGATTCAGAAAAATCATGGCTCGTCCA
This sequence comes from Bacillus sp. VA13, assembly GCF_055710085.1. Classification (NCBI taxonomy): domain Bacteria; kingdom Bacillati; phylum Bacillota; class Bacilli; order Caryophanales; family Bacillaceae; genus Bacillus; species Bacillus sp. VA13. Next base: position 962,266 of record NZ_JBVQPP010000001.1, read on the forward strand.
AGGACATTTTCCAGTTCGCGGACATTCCCAGGCCAATGGTATGCGGATAAGGCACGCAAAGCTTGCTGCGAGAGCCCCTTTACATTCCTGCCGTAATCCCGGTTGATCTTTTGGATAAGCCGGACGCTGAGTGCCTCAATGTCCTCCAGCCGCTGCCGCAACGGTGGAATAGAGATCGGATAGCGGTTAATCCGGTAATACAGGTCTTCGCGGAATGTTCCATCCGCCATCGCCTTTTCGATATTTACATTTGTCGCCGCAATCACTCTGACATTGACAGGGATCGCTTTCGTGCCGCCCACTCTGACGATTTCCTTCTCTTGAAGGACGCGGAGCAATTTCGCCTGCATATTTTGTGTCAACTCGCCGATTTCATCTAAGAAAATGCTGCCGTTATTGGCTTCTTCGAATAAGCCCTTTTTACCTCCGCGCTTCGCTCCTGAAAACGCACCATCCTCATAGCCGAACAATTCTGATTCAAGCAGGTTTTCAGAAAGGGCTGCACAATTCACGCGAATAAATTTATTGTATTTCCGGTCGCTTTCGTTATGGATGGCATGGGCGAACAGTTCTTTTCCTGTTCCCGATTCCCCGCGCAGCAAAATCGTTGCCGGCGTTTTCGCCCCGAGCTTCGCCTGTTCAAGCGCAACCAGCATTTGCTCGCTTTTGCCGATAATGTCGTCAAAAGTGTATTTCGCTTCAAGCGTCCGAATGATTTGCCTTGCGCGGTTAAGCTCCGCTGTCAGCATTTTAATTTCGGACACATCGTGAATCACACCGACGCTGCCTTTCAAAATCCCGTCTACAATGACCGGCGCTACATTTACGATGACCTCTTTTTCATTCGGGCCGACCTTCATTCTGACACCGCGGACAGGCCGTCTTGTTTCAAGCACCTTTAAATGCATGCTTTCACCTTCAGAGATATCAGTGTTTGCAGGCTTGCCGATGACTTCTTTTTCAGAAAGCCCCGTCATTTTCGTATACGCTTTATTGATCAAGAGTCCGATGCCGTTTTCATCAACGACAGAAATTGCCTCGTCGGAGGATTGAATAATCGCCTCCAGCATCGTGCGCACCTGTTTGAGATTCGTCACTTCCTCCGCCAGCTCAACGGCATCCGTTATATCCTTGAATACACAGAGCGCTCCGAGTAAACGGCCGCCTTCATCAATGATCGGCAATCTGGTAGTCACAATTTGATTCTCACCCAAAAGCTGCTTTTGGTTGTATTCAGGCTCTCTCGTTTTTAAAATCCGCGGCATCTTTGTGCTCGGAATGACTTCTTTGATCGGGCGCCCGATGACTTCCTCGCGTTTTTTCCCGACCATCTTTTCGGCCATATGGTTAAAGAGAATGATTTCTTCATTGATATCAATAAAAATCATCCCGTCATGGGTAGAATTAAAAATTCGATCGTGTTTATATGTTTGCTCTTTTAGCATTTGAATCAGGTGCTGCTTTTCTTCCATCAGCTGAAAAACGATGTACGCCATTTTCCCTGGCATAACAATAGTCTCTTCATGCTTTTCCTGAAGAAGTTTGTCAAACACGGCTTGATCGCCGGTGGTATGAATGACGATATCCGGTTTTTGTCGTATGTAAGGTTTCCAATCAGATGAAACGGCAATCCCATACTGTTCTGCTTCTATCAATCCCGGTGCCTCGGGGTCTTTGTCAACCACGGCAATGATCTCTATGATGGCTGTTTTGATCAGAATGTGTAATAACGCCGTTCCCCTTTTGCCGGCACCTACAATCAGTACCTTTTGCATCCCGCTACCCCTTTGCATGAAAAAATTTGCACACCTATTTATTCCGTTGCAATAATTTGCACAACCCTATGTTACCACGTTTTCTTCTCTTGACAAAATATTTTTTCCGCTGGACAATAAAGGAAATGAAAAGATAAAGGAGTTTTCTGAGGATGAGCCGACTTCTTGCGCTTTTGATATTAGTCATCCCCGGTGCCATTTCCGCTTTAGGCATTAAACTGATGAGGGATACGCTTTTCGGCCATACGATAAAGCCATTCGGAGCTCTTTGGCTCCAAGGTTTGTCAGGATTTATCTTTTTTGTGTTCGGCCTTTATGTGCTGGCCGGGTTCATTTTATTCAGAGACAGAAAACGCAATCAAGTCAGCCCGCGATTCAGAAAACGATAGCTGCAAAAAAGCCGGAGAACTCTCCGGCTTTTTTTAGTCGAAACTATTCGTCAGGCAAAACGGTCTTGGCAATTGTTTTATCTAACGCTTCATAGTCATAATAAGAAATCGTCTCGTACAGTTCTTTCCGTGTCTGCAAATGATGAAGCCCTTCTTTTTGTGAGCCGCGCTCCTTCATCAAACCAAACATTCGTTCATAAGCTTTGGCCGCCGCTCGAAGCGATGTGACAGGATAAATCACCATGCGAAACCCCATATCTTCGAATTCATCGGCGCGATAATACGGCGTTTTCCCAAATTCGGTCATATTCGCAAGGAGCGGAACGGAGATGCACTCAGCAAACTGGCGGAATTCGTTCTCCGCCTGAAGCGCTTCCGGAAATATCGCGTCCGCTCCCGCTTCAATGTAAGCCTCTGACCGTTTTATTGCGGCATCAAGTCCTTCCTGTGCCCTAGCATCAGTACGGGCAACAACGACAAGGGAGGGCGCCGCTTGTTTGATCGCTTTTATTTTTTGAGCCATTTCCTTTATCGGAACAAGCTGTTTGCCATTTAAATGTCCGCATTTTTTCGGAAGCTGCTGGTCTTCGATTTGAACGGCGGCTACTCTGGCTTCAAGCATCTCGCGGGCGGTTCGGGCGGCATTTAACACACCGCCAAATCCCGTATCGATATCAACAAGCAGAGGCAGGTCTGCTGCACGCACAAGATCTTTGGCCCGATCAGCCATTTCTGTCGACGTGATGATCCCTAAATCAGGAAGCCCCCTGCTGGCTGTATATGCCGCACCAGACAAATAAATGGAAGAAAAACCGGCCTCCTTTGCAAGCAAGGCGGCCATCCCGTCATGAGCGCCAGGAATTTGCAGAATGTCCGGCGCTGACATCAGCTTGCGGAAACGCCCGGCAAGCTCCTCTTGTGACGATTGTTTATTGACGATCCACGACATGACGCAAGCCCTCCTTCTTTTACATGCAGAACATATCTACGAATTCATTTACGCGCATCGTTTGTAATGTCTCATAGCTGGTACAGCGCTCATAAATGTGTTTGTGCTGTTTATCAGCATAATGAGTTTTGAGATTGGCAGAAAACTTTTCCAGCAGTTTCGGCACTGCTTCGTCTCTTCGAAAACGATGGCCGAGCGGAAATTCACATTCCACCATTTCCGTGCTCGTTCCGTCTTTAAAATAAACTTGGACGGCATTTGAAATGGAACGCTTATCGGGTTTCAGGTAATCCTCCGTATATGTTTTATTTTCAGTCACTTCCATTTTATCCCGTAGCTTATCTATTCTCGGATCACTCGCTGTTTCAGCTTCATAATGCTGCGCGGTAATATCACCAAAAAGCAAACCGATTGCTGTAATGTATTGGAGGCAGTGATCACGATCAGCGGGATTGTGAAGCGGGCCTTTTTTATCAATGATTCGGATAGCGGATTCGTGCGTTCTGATGACAACTCGGTCAATCTCATCAATCCGGCCCTTTACCTGGGGATGAAGAATGACGGCGCACTCTGCCGCTGTCTGGGCGTGAAATTCCGCAGGATAAGACACTTTAAATAACACATTTTCCATGACATAAGCATCGAGCGGACGGGCAAGTTTGATCTCTTTCTTATTGAATAGAACGTCTTGGAAGCCCCATCCCGGTGCGCTTAACGCTGTCGGATAACCCATTTCCCCTTTTAACGCCATCAGCGCCAAATGAACACCTCTGCTAGTTGCATCTCCTGCCGCCCATGATTTACGCGAGCCTGTATTCGGTGAATGCCGGTATGTCCTCAAGGCTGCATTGTCAATCCATGCATTCGAAAGCGCATTTTTGATTTCTGCTCTTCTGCCGCCCAAAAGCTTTGCTACAACAGCAGTTGTCGCAATTTTGACAAACAGTACATGATCAAGGCCGACTCGGTTCAAGCTGTTTTCTAACGCCAGCACACCTTGAATCTCGTGTGCTTTGATCATCATTTCAAGTACGTCGCGTACCGTTAAAGGCTCTTTTCCTTCAGACAGCCTTACTCTCGATACATAATCAGCAGCGGCAAGGATTCCTCCCAGATTATCCGACGGATGCCCCCACTCCGCCGCCAGCCACGTATCGTTGTAATCGAGCCAGCGGATCATGCACCCGATATTAAACGCTGCCCTCACCGGATCGAGAACATATGATGTTCCCGGCACTTTGCTTCCATTCGGCACAATCGTTCCGGGAACAATCGGGCCAAGCAACTTTGTGCATTCGGGATACCGGAGCGCCAAAATCCCGCAGCCCAGCGTATCCAGCAACACATGCCCCGCTGTTGTATATGCCTCTGAGCTTGTAATCTCTTTCTCAAGCACATAGTCTGTAATTTCTTCAATGACATGATCCGTTTTCAGCATGCTACCAGTTCCTTTCATGATTTATGATTCGGCCTGATGGCGCGGGCCCATATAGCTGACACGGGGGCGGAAGAGACGGTTATTGGAATGCTGTTCGATCACATGGGCGCATAAACCGGACGTTCTCGCGCTGAAAAAGACAGGTGTATACAAAGGAATCGGTATGCCGAGCATCCAATACACCGGGGCAGCGTAATAATCCAAATTCGGGTAAAGCCCTTTTTCCTTCTCCATCAGCCGCTCTCCTGCTTCACACATCTTGTATAAACGATGGTCACCGGCTTTATCGCATAATTGTTGCAGCGCCTCTTTCATCATGAGTGCTCTCGGGTCCATTTTTTTCATATACACCCGGTGGCCGAATCCCATAATTTTTTCTTTTCTTTTCAGTTTTATTTGCAGAAGCTGCTCAAAATCGGACGTTGTTTTCGCCTCCAAAAGCATATACATCACAGCTTCGTTTGCTCCTCCGTGAAGATTCCCTTTCAGGGAGGCGACAGCTCCTGTCAAAGCACCATAAAGATCCGAATGTGTAGAAGCAATGACCCTTGCCGCAAAGGTTGAATTCGGCATCTCATGCTCACTGTACAGGACGAGGGAGCGGTCAAAAATCCGTTCTTCCAGTGAGGACGGCAATTTCCCTGTCATCATGTATAGAAAGTTTGCACTGTAGGATAGGGTTTGAAGCGGAAGAAGCGGCTCTTTCTTATTGATGATCCTGTAACTGGCAGCAGTGAGGGCAGGCATTTTCCCGAGAAGCTGATAGGCGCGTTCTTTGTTTGCAGAAGGAGTGCGATCATCTATGTGCCGATCATAGCCGGCAAGTGCCGACAGACCGGTACGCAGGCTATCCATCGGATGAGTGTGCTCAGGGAGTAGTTCAAGCAGACGGAGATGATCAGCAGGCAGGCTTGATGCACTGTTTATGTTTCTTTCCAGCGCTTCCATTTCACTTTCTTCCGCCAGCCTGCCCTCCAGCAATAAATGAACAATCTCCAAGTAGCTTTTTGTTTTAGAAAGATCTATTAAATCATAGCCTCGTATCAAAATCTGGCTGGACTGCGTGTCAAGATAAGAAATATGAGTTTCTGCCGCGATCACACCGTCCAAACCCGGAGAATAATGCTGTTTCTCCTCCATATCCTCAACCTCCGTTTTGCGTTTTTTGTCTATCAGGTTCCGCCAAGCAGATGCTTGGAAATAATCAGTCTTTGAATCTCGTTCGTCCCTTCATAGATTTGCGTCACCTTTGCATCGCGAAGCAGCCGCTCGACCGGATAATCCTTCATATAGCCATATCCCCCGTAAATTTGGACGGCGTCTAACGCCGCCTTCACCGCGGAATCTGAAGCAAATTGTTTAGCCATAGACGCTTCTTTTCCGCAGGCCAAGCCGCGATTATGAAGGTCTGCGGCGTGGTAGACAAGATGCCTTGCTGCCTCAGCCCTTGTCGCCATGTCAGCCAGCTTAAACGATATGCCTTGATTGGCTGCGATAGGCCTTCCGAATTGCACCCGCTGCTTCGCGTAACCAACGGCATGCTCAAGAGCCGCCTCTGCAATTCCGAGCGCTTGGGCCGCAATGCCGATGCGGCCGACATTTAAATTCGCCATGGCAATGTGAAAGCCATCACCCTCTTTGCCAAGCAAATTTTCTTCAGGCACTTCTGCATTATCAAAAATCAGTTCCGTAGTATTGGAACCATAGAGCCCCAGCTTTCTTTCTTTTTTTCCTACAGTAAAACCGGGTGTGCTTTTTTCAACGATAAAAGCTGAAATCCCGTGCCTGCCTCGATCTTGAGCTGTTAAAGCAAAGGTGATATAGATATCGGCGGCTCCTCCGTTCGTAATGAATATTTTCGATCCGTTTAATAGGTATTTGCCGTTCTTTTTGATGGCTGTTGTGCGGAGGCTTCCAGCATCCGACCCTGAGTGAGGCTCCGTCAGTGCAAATGCGCCCAAATGGTCTCCTGAAGCGAGCTTCGGTACATATTTCATCTTCTGTTCTTCGTTGCCGAAGTACAGAATCGGATTTGTGCCGACCGAGGTATGAACGGAAAGAATGACACCGACAGCCGCGCTGATTCTAGAAATTTCATGAATCGCCAAAATATAAGAAATAACATCCGCCCCTGCGCCGCCGTATTGTTCCGGCACCGGTATTCCCAACAAGCCGTGTTCACCCATTTTTTTGATCAACTGAAACGGAAATTCGTCCGTTTTCTCCATGATTTCAGCAGCGGGAGCAATTTCTTTTCGGGCAAAATCACGCACCATTTTTCGCATCATGACTTGCTCTTGGGTTACATGCAACTCGGCCACCCCCGGATGGAATTGACTTCAGAAAGTCCTCTCCTCATATTGATAAAAACCGCGTCCACTCTTTTTGCCAAGCCAGCCCGCTTTGACATATTTGCGGAGCAGCGGGCAAGGACGGTATTTGGAATCGCCAAGGCCGGAATAAAGAACTTCCATAATCGATAAACACGTATCCAGCCCGATAAAATCCGCTAATGTAAGCGGGCCCATCGGATGGTTCATGCCCAGCTTCATCACCTCGTCTATTGCCTCCGGCTTCGCCACCCCCTCATACACGCAATAGATGGCTTCATTAATCATTGGAAGAAGAATGCGATTGGAAACAAACCCCGGAAAATCATTGACTTCTACCGGTGTTTTCCCCATCTTTTCCGCTAATCCCATAACAACTAAGGCCGTTTCTTCTGATGTAGCCAAGCCGCGAATCACTTCAACTAGCTTCATCACAGGGACAGGATTCATAAAATGCATGCCAATGACTCGTTCAGGCCGGGTTGTCACAGCAGCGATTTCAGTAATAGGCAAGGAAGATGTATTGCTGGCCAAAATCGTATGAGGCGGACAAATGTGATCAAGTGTGTTAAACATTTCAGTTTTCGCCGTCATGTTTTCTGCAATAGCCTCAATCACAATGTCCGCATGCTTTGCCTCCTCAAGCGTTCGAGAGAGCGAAATGCGGCTGATCACATCCTTCACTTCCGCTTCGGTCTTTCTTCCTTTTTCAGCATCACGGGTCAGCTGTTTCTTCAACCGCTTCAATCCTGCCTCCGCAGCCTCCGGGTTCACATCGTACATCCGCACATAAAAACCTGCGTCGGCAGCTGTTTGAGCAATTCCGCTTCCCATCTGACCTGCACCGGCCACCATGATATGTTTAATCTCCATTTAAATCCCCTTTTTCGTCATTGTTTTAATGAACCTGCACTAAGACGGCATCTCCCTGAGCCGCACCGCTGCAGATGGCGGCAACTCCCAGTCCCCCTCCCCGGCGCTTTAATTCATAAACAAGCGTCATGAGAATTCTTGCCCCGCTTGCGCCAATCGGATGGCCGAGCGCGATCGCACCGCCGTTTACATTTACTTTTTCAAGATCGAAACCGACGATTTTTTCACATGTCAAAACAACAGAAGCAAACGCTTCATTTACTTCAAACAAGTCAATATCTTGGACAGCTAAACCGTTCTTTTTCAGGAGCTTGTTAATTGCAAACCCCGGAGCTGCCGCTAGCTCATTCGCTTGCATTCCCATAGTTGAAAAACCAAGAATTGTAGCCAGAGGCCGTTTGCCAAGCCCAGCAGCTTCGTCCTCAGACATCAGCACGAACGCACCGGCTCCGTCATTGACCCCGGGAGCATTACCGGCTGTGATGGAACCATCACTTGTATAAATGGGAGAAAGTTTTGCAAGCTGATCCAGACTTGTGTCACGCCGAATCGCTTCATCTTTTTCGACCATATTTGTTTTTCCTTTTCGGTTGGTCCAGCTTACGGGAACAATTTCATCATGAAGCTTTCCTTCATCGGCTGCCTTAGCTGCTCGCGCATGACTTCTCAGCGCCCATTCATCCTGCTCCCTGCGAGAGATTCCATATTCCTTGGCGGCTGTATTTCCGTGAACAGCCATATGCACCTCATCAAACGCGCATGTTAACCCGTCATAAACCATTAAGTCCCTAAGCTCACCGTCTCCCATCCGCGCTCCCCAGCGCCCGGCGGGAACGGCATATGGAATATTGCTCATGCTTTCCATTCCCCCGGCGACAAGAATGTCCGCATCTTGCGCCCGAATCATTTGATCACACAGGGTGACAGCGCGCAGTCCGGATGCACAGACTTTATTTAGCGTTTCTGACGGCACACTCCAAGGCATTCCAGCCAGACGGGCAGCTTGGCGGGAAGGAATCTGCCCTGAGCCGGCTTGGACAACCATGCCCATAACAGTTCCTTCCACCTCATCTCCAGATACTCCAGCGCGATGTAACGCCTCCTTCATCGCAATGCCCCCAAGCTCAGCAGCTTTCACCTCTTTCAATGCACCGCCGAATTTGCCAAATGGTGTTCTTGCGGCACTTACAATGACTGTTTTCCTCATGGTTTCACCTCATTCAGAAGATAGACAGCGCTTACAATTTCTAGTTGTCTTCTATGAATGTATGCTTTGAAACGGGCATGAATGAATGAAAAAAGAAGGCTGCGCCAACAGCCTCCTTCCAACACAACTATTTATTTTTTAGCAATGCCAAAGCCTTTGCAGGAAAATCGGTGAAAATGCCGTCTGCCCCCGCTTCAAAGAGGCGCTTCATATCTTCCGGCCGATTGACTGTATACGGCCTTACCTTGATCGAACTGTTCCTCATTTTCTTCAGTACTTCATCTGCTGTCCCCGGGCTGTTCAGCTTCGGGTGATAGCCGGAAGCTGGAATTGATGTGATATACTGATCAGCCTGATAAAGCACATCTGAAGTCAATGCCGCTCGTTCGATATGGGGAGCAAGCCGGGCGCATAGCGCTAAGCTTTCATGATTAAATGTGGACAGGATGATTCTTTCCTCTATATTGAACCTCTTCACTGCCTCCAGTACTTTTTCTTCCATTCCTTCATAGCGGATCACGCTGTTTTTTAATTCAATGTTGATGAGAAAATCCTTTTTGTCCGCCCACAAGAGCACATCTTCAAGCAGCGGCACTTTGATATCTCTGTACGTTTGATCATAACCAGCGGCGGCATTCGCAGTCTTTATCACATTATACACTGTATCCTTCACGAATCCTTTGAGCGATGTCGTCCGGTCAAGTCTTTCATCATGTATCACAACAATGCGTCCGTCTTTTGTCAGTTGCACATCAAGCTCAATTCCGTCCGCTCCGGCTTCAATTCCTTTTTCAAATGCAAGCATAGTATTTTCGGGATATTGACCTGATGCCCCCCGATGGGCAAAAATCTTTGTCATCGTTTCACCTCAAGCCCTAAAGTTTTCTCCATTATACTGATTTTGGCGGTTCCACTCTAGGATTAAGGCTGTATCAATCTTACTGATCATAATAAGAGTCAATGCCGGTGACAATCGCATCTGCGGCTTTTTGCTGGTATTCTTCACTTCCAAGCTTGTCCGCGTCAGAGCTGTTTGTCATAAATCCAAGCTCCGCCAGCACACTCGGCATTTGTGAATATGTAATGACGTAAAAGTCTGATTCTTTCACGCCCCTGTCTCTCGTTTGTAAGGATGACACCAGCTGGGACTGAATATCTGACGCCAGACGCCGGCTGTTTTCCCCTTCATAATCAGACTGAAAATACGTTTCTGTTCCTGAAGCTGAAGCAACCCCTGAATTCACATGAATGCTAACAAAAAGATCGGCCTGATTGGCACTTGCCTTTGCCACTCTTTCCTCCAGGGTCAGAAAATGATCGTCGGATCTGGACGCAACTGGATTGGCTCCCTCCGCTTTCAGCTTGTCCGTCACATGCTCGGAAACTGCTAAATTAATATCCTTTTCAAAGAGCCCGTTTCCGACCGCTCCACTGTCTTCACCTCCGTGTCCGGCATCAATGTATACTGTTTTTCCTTCTATTGGCTCTGCTGCCTGTGCATAGGGTCCGAGCGTCAAAGCCAATCCGCATAAAGCTAAGCTCCTCCATAACATTCTCAACTTTCTCCCTCCGGTCTTTTATGACGAGTTCTTCTGCAGCTGAATATCTTGCAGTTGTAACGTTCCATTATCCTTTTTTATATATTTCACCAGGACATTTGTGTGATCTGGCAGTGATTCACATTCATCACGTTTATCCTTCGGAACCTGTATCATGGTTTCTTCTCCATTCAAAGAAATCGCAATCGTATGAGGATCAGCCGAGCCAATGTATTTTCCCTCTTCGGTAAACTTTGGGACTGAGTCATCCGCACTTGCAATACTGCACCCTGAGAGAAACAGCACAGTAAACAGCAAAAGAGCCGTTTGTTTCACATGATCACCTCTTCCTGATGTTTGGCTTTTATCTTTGACCAGAATGGCAGATTTGTAAAGCCGACGCGTAAGACGGCACTGGATTCCACATTTTTCAAAAGGGCTATCCGACCTGATCATTTCCTGTTGTTAGAAAGAAAGCAATCGAATTTGTCTATGAGGATGGCTCTAATTGAGGCGCATATTAGAAAAAATTAACGGAAAGAAGCAACTTTTTATTCATTTTAAAAAATTTGAGGAATGATGTGAGCAAATCGTTTGACGAGTGGATCAGCCAGGCGTAACCTTTTAAAGGATATTCACTTTACAGAAAGAGTTACAGCCATGAAAAAATTCGTACTGTTGCTCGCTGCAGCGGTCATCACTTGCACCATCGGCCACCAAATCAGCGGCGGCTACAAAGCCCCCGAAAAAGAGCGCAGAAAACATCACTCTGTTCTCAAGATATTCAGCCGGTAAAGCAGATCAATTGCATTAATTTTTACATATAGGCTAGAATATGTGCGAATCCAAACGAAAGAAGATGATCAAATGAACCCTAAGTATAAACCGCTGTTTGAACCATTTACATTTAAAAGCGGCGTTACAATCGACAACCGGATCACAGTAGCACCAATGACTCATTACGCTTCTAATGAAGACGGTACGATATCTGAAGCAGAGCTTGACTACATCATCCCCCGCTCAAAAGAGATGGGAATGGTGATTACAGCCTGCGCAAACGTCACGCCGGACGGAAAAGCATTTCCCGGGCAGCCGGCCATCCATGATGACTCCAACATTCCAGGTTTAAAAAAATTAGCGCAAGCCATTCAGGCGCAAGGTGCTAAAGCCGTTGTGCAAATTCATCACGGCGGCATTGAATGCCCGTCTGAGCTCGTTCCGCAACAAGTTGTAGCGCCAAGTGACGTGTTTGATGACGGCAAGCAAATTGCCCGCGCCTTAACAGACGAAGAAGTGGAAAACATCGTGAAGGCATTTGGAGAAGCGACAAGACGCGCCATTGAAGCCGGCTTTGACGGTGTCGAAATTCACGGCGCAAACGGCTACTTGATTCAGCAGTTTTATTCTCCGAAAACCAATCAGCGCACAGACCGCTGGGGAGGAAGCGACGAAAAACGATTAGCCTTCCCGCTTGCTATTGTCGATGAAGTGAAAAAAGCTGCTGCAGAACATGCGAAGGGTGCGTTCTTAGTCGGCTATCGCCTGTCTCCGGAAGAACCTGAGACACCAGGATTAACAATGACTGAAACCTTTACGCTTGTTGACGCTTTAGGAGATAAAGAATTGGATTACCTTCATATCTCACTGATGGACGTGAACTCAAAAGCGCGCCGCGGTGCAGATCCGGCTCGCACACGCATGGACTTATTGAATGAACGTGTCGGAAACAAAGTGCCGCTTATCGCCGTCGGTTCCATTCATTCCGCAGATGACGCACTGGCTGTGATCGAAAACGGTATTCCGCTAGTCGCTTTGGGACGCGAAATTTTAGTTGACCCTGACTGGACAGTGAAAGTAAAAGAAGGCCGGGAAAAACAAATTGAAACCGTGATAAAAGGCACTGACAAAGAAAAATATCACTTGCCTGAACCGCTATGGCAAGCAATTGTGAACACACCTGGCTGGGTGCCTTATAAAGATTAATGTGCAAAGACTGCCGAAACGATTCGGCAGTCTTTTTTCAACTTTAAATAAATAGTTTATGTAAACATCTAAACAGCAAAAGAAGGAGCTCGCCAGCTGCTTGGGGCAGCAAATCTAGGAGAAGCCCGTCACGCTTTCTTGCTTTTATCTTTTTCATTCGTACGTCTCCTTTGTTCATGAATGCTTCCTTACTTACGATTTTACAGGGAAAAGGTTTCAATTTGATCCTGATTGTTTGTTTTTTATGATCCAAGCAGCGAAAACACATGAAACCATGACTACAAATGAGATAACGTCAATCAGGGTGCCTAGTATGTGTGATTCTGTCATGATGTTTGAATTGACGCAAAGCGCCAGGATAAATAACGCCATCAGCAGTCCGTATTTTTCAAACACCTGTATCACTCCTCCTTGCGGAAAATAGATCCTTCATATTCATCACCCATGAAACAAATGTCCCCAAAACAAAACGCCTCCTATTTATCAGCGCAAACTAATAAATAAAAGACGTTTGATTTAATCATCACTTAATATGCTCATGTTTAAGAAGCCTTATGTTCTAATCTAAGCTTATCCGCAACCATTGCAATGAATTCCGAATTTGTCGGCTTAGCTTTTGTCATACTGACTGTATAGCCGAACAACGAGGAAATGGAATCAATGTTTCCTCTGCTCCATGCCACTTCAATTGCATGGCGGATCGCTCTTTCTACACGGCTTGCGGTTGTGTTGAATTTTTTAGCGATGTCCGGATAAAGGACTTTTGTAATACTGCCGAGCAATTCGATGTCATTGTATACCATTGAGATTGCTTCGCGCAGATAGAGATAGCCTTTAATATGGGCTGGGACGCCGATTTCATGGATAATGCTTGTGATGCTCGCGTCGAGATTTTTCTTCTTTGGTTCAGGCTGGCTGCTGCGTATAATGCTGCTTTGCGATGATGGCGCACGATGCGTCACGCTGCTGGCATTTCCGCTGACTTGGCGGATATGTCCGACAAGGTTTTCCATATCAAACGGTTTGAGAATAAAGTAGGAAGCGCCTAAATCGACGGCCTTTTTCGTGACATCTTCCTGTCCAAAGGCTGTCAGCATAATGACATTCGGCTGTTTTTTCAGATCTGATTCCCTCAGCCGCTCTAAAACCGCAAGTCCATCCAAATGCGGCATAATAATATCCAATACGAGCACATCGGGATCTTTTTCTTTAAACAACGACAGGCATTCCTGTCCGTTATAAGCAACACCGATCACTTCCATGTCTTCCTGTCCTTCTATATATTCACTCAACAGGCTTACCAGCTCTCGATTATCGTCAGCAACACAAACTTTAATTTTCTCCACGTTTCTTCCTCCCCAAATGTAGTTAACAGGATTCACCCTTGCTACATGTTTACATTCGACAAAACCGCTATATACCCTCTAAAAAAAATCATAATCACCAATATTAGTGGCATATCTTTGTTATTCTATGTTTTTCTCCGTTTTTCGACTAAAAATGAAATTTGACAAACAAGGAAACGTGAATTTGTCGAAAAATCTTCTTTTGTACATTTTACCGTATGTATTCCGAGAAGTGAAGAGGGATCAAAACAAAAAAACTGCCGGAAATACCGGCAGTCAGCTTGCTTTTTCTTTTTCGTAAATATCGATTCCTGCTTCTGACAGCATCCATTCAATATGAACGCCGTAGCCGCTTGTCGGGTCATTTACAAACACATGGGTGACAGCGCCGATCACTTTTCCATTTTGAATGATCGGACTCCCGCTCATCCCCTGCACGATGCCGCCTGTTTCTTTCAACAGCCTCGGATCGGTTATTTTTAAAACCATTCCTTTTGTCGCCGGGAATTTTTGCGGCGTCGTGCTGACGATTTCAATATCAAACTTTTCTACCTTGTCATCATCAATGACCGTTAAAATTTCAGCAGGCCCTTTTTTGACTTCAGTAGAAAACGCAACCGGCAGTGCTTGATCTGAAATGTTGTTTTGAATCGGCTGATGCAGTGTGCCGAAAATGCCAAATGGGCTGTTTCTGTTAATATCCCCGATCGTTTTGCGTTCTGAGGAAAATCGCGCCAGTTTTTCTCCCGGATTTCCGCCTGTCCCTTTTTCAATGGATGTTACAGTTGATTTAACAATTTCTCCATTTTCCACTACGATTGGTTTCTTTGTGTCCATGTCAGAAATCACGTGGCCAAGTGCTCCGTATTTTTTTGTTTTCGGTTCATAAAAAGTCATTGTGCCGATGCCAGCAGCAGAATCCCTGATGTATAAACCAATTCTGTACTTGCCTTCTGCTTCATCCTTTTCCGGAATGAGCTTTGTTTTGATTTTTTGTTTGTCACGTTTAATGAGCAAATCTAAAGATTCTCCGGTTTTACCGGCTTTCTGAATAAATGGGGCCACATCATTCATTTTTTCAATTTTCTGTCCATTCATCTCAATAATGATGTCGCCCGCTTCAATACCGGCCGTTCCTCCCGGAGATTTTTTGCCTTCACTTGTATTGATTTGATGAAATCCGACGACAAGAACACCGACGGAATGAAGCTTTACACCGATTGATTGTCCGCCAGGTATGACCTTTAAATCAGGAAGAACCTGCACTTTTGTTTTTTTGATTGGAAATCCGGCAAGATCGTATACTAACTCTGACTCACCTGATTTTTTGCCTGTCACCTTGATTTCATGCGGGTCTTTCTTTACTGTAAACGCTTCTGATGATTCTTGTGCATGAGCGTTTACTGATAAACCTGTTTCAATCGCTTGTGTTTGGGTTTCAAATACTCTCATTTGCGTTGGAATCAGTAAATACTCTTTTAGCGGTTTGCATAAACCTACACTTAATAACGAAACAAGGAGAATTAAACCTACTGCTTTTCTGATGTTATCGGGCATTCACTACTTCACTCTCCTCGCTCCTATCCCACACCTTCTTTATGTCTTGCTGCTACATCTTTAATTTTGCCTTCTGACACCTTATTTATAACTGTCATATAAAGAAAAACATTGGATATACTGATGAACGAATGGATGTGCGCGAAAAAAATAAGCTGCGCTTCTCGCGCAGCTTACCCAGTTGTTTTGACTTGATCCGCTTGTTTTAGAAGTTCTTTCGCATGGCGTTTCGTCAAGTCTGTTACTTCGACTCCGGCAATCATGCGCCCGATTTCCACTACCTTTTCCTGCTTAGACAGCGGCTTGACACGTGTCGTGGTTCTGCCGTCTTTTAACTCCTTCGCAATATAAAGATGCGTATCGGCCATGGCAGCTACCTGAGGCAAGTGTGTAATACACAGCACTTGTGATCCTATTGAGACTTTATGGATCTTCTCAGCGATTGCCTGCGCGACTCTGCCGCTTACACCGGTATCTACCTCATCGAATATAATCGACGTCACATCCTGCTGTGAGGAAAAAATGCTTTTGATGGCAAGCATCACCCGGGACAGCTCCCCTCCGGAAGCGACTTTCGAAAGGGATTTCAAAGGCTCGCCTGTGTTGGTTGAAATTAAAAACTTGACCAGATCAATTCCTTGGTCAGTCAGCTGAACAGGCTGGCCGTTTACAATCGGCGCCTCCTCATTGCGAGACGCTGTTCTGATCTTAAATTCCGTATCAAAAGTTGATTTTTCCATATAGAGGCTTTTTAATTCTCGATGAATCTCATCGGCCAGCTTTTTCGCCCATGCTTTCCGGATTTGTGAAACATTTGCCGCTTCCACCGCAACATCTTTGCCGACTGAGTCAAGCTCCTTCTTCACGCTTTGAAGATGGCTGTCCCTGTTTTCAATTTGGTCAATCTCTTCTTCAATTTTAGAGGCGTATTCCAAAATCTCCTCAACAGTTGCACCGTATTTTCGTTTCAGCTGTTTGATTTCATTAAGACGCGTCTCAATATAATTCAGGCGTTCCGGGTCATATTCAAGCTCATCCAGCATATTTCTCATCTGAAATGTAGCGTCCTCCAGCAGATAGTAAGAGTTCGACACACTTTCAGACAGTTTTTTCAGCGGTTCGTTAATATCGGATATATCTTCGAGCTGCGCTGATGCCATTCCGACCCAGTCCAGTCCGCCCTGCTCACTGCGAAGCGCGTTATATGCATTTTGCAGCGATTCATAGATCTTCTCAAAGTTTGAAATTTGCTGGCGCTCTTCTTGGAGCTGTTCATCTTCATTAAGCTCGAGCTTTGCCGATTCGATTTCTTCGAGCTGAAATTGAATAAGGTCCAGGCGGTGGGCCATTTCCTGTTCGCTTTCAGAAAGCTGTTTTAGCTTTTTAAGCAGCTTCATATACCGATGGTACCCTTCCTGATATGCTTGAAGCGCGCTTTCTACTTCGGCTCCGGCAAACTTGTCCAAAAGCTGGAGATGATTTTCGTCCTCCATTAACAGCTGGTTATCGTGCTGCCCGTGAATATCTAATAAAAGCCTGCCGATCTCTCTTAACGAAGCAATCGTGACAAGCTTGCCATTAACACGGCAAACGCTTTTTCCGCTCGTGCTGATATCCCTTCTCATGACGATCATTTCGTCTGAAACGTCGATTCCCTGCTCAGTGCATATGTCAAAAACGGGGTGGCCGCTCTCCAATAGAAACAGCCCTTCAAGCTCGGCTTTTGTCTCTCCATATCTGACAAATTCAGATGATCCGCGGCCTCCGACTAAAAGAGAAATGGCGTCTATGATGATGGATTTGCCGGCTCCGGTTTCTCCTGTTAAAACCGTGAGCCCTCGTTCAAAAGAAACCGTCAGTTCCTCAATAATGGCAAAGTTTTTAATCGATAGTTCAGCTAACAAACAGCATTACACCTCTTATCTTTGTTAGATTTCTGTTACAGCAGCTCAAGCAGCCTGTTTTTTACGCCGTCTGTATCTTCAGGAGTCCGGCAAATAATTAAAATCGTGTCATCTCCGCAAATGGTTCCCATAATTTCATCCCAGTCTAAATTGTCCATCAGCGCTCCGATTGCCTGGGCGTTTCCCGGCATCGTTTTCAGCACAATCATATGGCTTGCTGAGTCTATTTTCACAAATGCGTCCATCAATGCCCGCTTCAGCTTGGACAACGGATTGAAACGCTGGTCTGCCGGAAGACTGTATTTGTAAGAGCCGTTATTCGTAGGCACTTTCACAAGGTGAAGTTCTTTGATATCCCGTGAAACCGTGGCTTGTGTTACTTTGTATCCATCCTGCTTCAGCATGTCGACCAATTCATCCTGCGTTTCGATTTCATTGCTTGTAATGATCTCTCTGATTTTAATATGCCTCTGGCCTTTGTTCATGTAAGCACCTCTATTTCCAGCTTATCTGTTCTTTTATGTTATATGATTCTCTGCAAATTGTACATGAATGCAGAAAAAAGGAATAATAGCGCCCTATTATTCCGGTACATCTGCTTTTTTTTCTTTTAACGTCTTATGTGCCTCTTCTACAACGCGGATGATCTCTTCTTCCGGCAGCTCTTGTCCTTCCTGTCCCTCTCCCGGCCAATGCAAATGAAGGAGAAATTCAATATTTCCGTCTCCTCCTGTGATTGGAGAAAATGACAGGCCTTTGCAAATATAGCCTTCAGCCGCAGAGAAACTATTCATTCGCTTGAGAACATCCACATGCACTTTAGGATCTCTGACAATCCCTTTTTTGCCGACGGATTCCCGTCCCGCTTCAAACTGCGGCTTAACAAGAGCCATGCAGTCACTGCCCGGTACAAGCAATGTTTTGAGGACAGGCAGGATGAGCCGCAGTGAAATAAAGGACACATCAATTGTGGCAAACTCCGGCATGCCCTTTGTAAAGTCTGCCGGTGTCGCGTAACGGAAGTTTGTCCGTTCCATCACGACGACACGTTCATCCTGTCTGAGCTTCCACGCAAGCTGATTGTAGCCTACATCCACCGCGTATGACTGTTTAGCTCCGTTTTGCAGAGCGCAGTCCGTAAAGCCGCCGGTGGAGGAGCCAATATCAATCATGATTTTATCCTTAACTGAGACAGGAAACTCCTTCAGCGCTTTTTCAAGCTTTAAGCCGCCTCTGCTCACATATTTCAGCGGGTTTCCTTTGACGGTTAACGGAAGGTCGCGGTCAATCTTTTCCCCAGGTTTGTCCAAGCGGTTTTCGTTTGAATAGACGATCCCTGCCATAATGGCTCTCTTGGCTTTTTCCCGCGTTTCCGCCAGCCCTCTTTCTACTAGTAATACATCTAATCGTTCTTTCTTTGACGTCATGATCCAATTCCTTTGTGTGTCTTTGGCGGCATCAGTAATCTAATACGGTTTGCCACCTGCTGTTTTGTTAGTCCAATCTCTTCAAGAAGCGCCGTTACGCTTCCGTGTTCGATAAACCGATCAGGGATACCCATTCTGTCGATCGGTGTAAGATATTCACCTTGATCATGAGCGAATTCTAAAATCGAGCTTCCGAAACCGCCTTCTAAGACCGCTTCTTCAATCGTTAAAATTGGCAAGCCTTCTTTTAGGATACCCTTCATCATCTTTTCATCAATCGGCTTAATAAAACGCGCATTTACAACGCGCACGGAGAGGCCTTCTTTTTGCAGCTCTTCAGCTGCTTCAAGCGCCATTTCGATTGTTGTTCCAAATGTTAAGATGACAGCATCATTCCCCGGACGCAGCACTTCCCACGTGCCGATCGGAATCGTTTTCAGCTGTTCATCCATTTTTACGCCGAGTCCGTTTCCGCGCGGAAAACGCATCGCAATCGGGCCTTCGTCATAGCTGAGTGCTGTATGAACCATATGCTGTCCTTCATTTTCATCTTTCGGCATCATTAAGACGATGTTTGGAATGTGGCGCATAAACGCAATATCAAACACACCTTGATGTGTCTCACCGTCAGCACCTACGAGTCCTGCACGGTCAATTCCAATAAACACATTGGCGTTTTGGCGGCAGATGTCATGAACCACTTGATCATATGCCCTTTGCAGGAAGGTTGAATAAATCGCCAAAAACGGCTTCATCCCCTGCATTGCCATTGCTGCAGCCATCGTTGCGGCATGCTGTTCTGCGATTCCTACGTCGAACATTCGGTCAGGGAATTCTTTTGCGAAGCCTTCGAGCTTTGAGCCGACAGGCATAGCCGGCGTAATGGCTACAATGCGTCCGTCCTCGCGCGCCATTCGCTGCACAGTGCCACTGACAAGGCCGCTCCATGAAGGAGCTGCTGCTTTCGGTTTTACAAAGTCACCGGTATTGATTTTATATGGTCCGGTACCGTGCCATGTTCCAATCGTATCGGTCTCAGCCGGTTTATACCCCTTCCCTTTTTTCGTGATGACATGCAGGAGAACAGGGCCTTTCGTTTTTTTGGCGTATTGAAGATTCTCAATCAGCTCATGATAAGAATGTCCGTCCACCGGGCCTAAATACGTAAAACCAAGCTCCTCAAAAAACATTCCGGAGACGAGCATGTATTTCAGGCTGTCTTTGATCCGTTCCGCCGTGGCGGCAAGTTTGCCTCCAACTGCCGGAATCTTTTTAAACAAGTATTCGAGTTCATCTTTGACCCACTGGTATTTCCCGGCGGTGCGCAGCCTTCCGAGCATAGAATGAATGGCACCGACATTCGGTGCAATACTCATTTCATTATCATTTAGGATGACAATCATGTCTTTTTTCTCGTCGCCGATGTGGTTCAAGGCTTCAAGCGCCATTCCGCCGGTCAGCGCGCCATCACCAATAATCGGAATAATAAATTCATCCGTTCCTTTAATATCACGCGCAGCTGCCATTCCCATCGCGCCTGACAGAGAAGTTGAGCTGTGCCCGGTTTCCCAAACATCATGCTCGCTCTCACTCCGCTTTGGAAATCCGCAAAGCCCTTTGTATTGGCGAAGCGTCGCAAATTCTTTTCCGCGTCCTGTCAGCAGCTTATGGACATACGACTGGTGGCCTACATCCCACAAAAATTTGTCTTTTGGACTGTTAAATTCCTTATGCAGCGCAACAGTAAGCTCTACGACACCTAAGTTTGGGCCGATGTGGCCGCCGGAAGCGGATAAAGTTGTAATTAAAAATTGACGGATTTCATCACTTAATTTCTCTAATTCATCAATGGACATGTTTTTTAAAAACGACGGGTCCTGTATTGATAAAAGATCCAAAGCGGATCAACTCACTTTCAGCATGAATTTCTGCAATGATACATGTCTTCTGCATGTCGAGCTGGACAACAGCCAGATCTCAGACATAAAAAAAGACAAACGCGCTTTTCCTTTTCATTTTTCATATAAACTGCTTACATTTTACCATATCTCGTGCAGCCGCTTCAAATTAGGATCGGTTTAGTGATCTCTTGCCGCAATTAAATCACAAAGCTCATATAAAAGGTCTTTTTGAAGAGAGAGTCCGCCGATCAAACGCTTCGCCTCTTTTATGTGAACATCCAATTTATGTTTGGCCCCTTCCAGTGAAAGAAGTGACGGGTAAGTCGATTTTTCGTTTGTTGTATCCGAGCCGACACGTTTGCCGATTTTCTCTTCACTGCCTTCTAAATCTAAAATATCGTCTCTGATTTGAAAACCGATTCCAATGTGGCTGCTGAAGGTACGCAGCGTTTCGATATCTTCCTCAGGCGCATCCGCCAAAATAGCACCGGCGATTACGCAAAAACCGAGGAGCTTGGCGGTTTTCCGTTCATGAATGGATTCGAGTTCTTCAAGCGTGACTTGGCGGTTTTCCGCTTCCATATCAGCTACTTGTCCCCCGACCATGCCTTCGGTGCCTGCCGCTGAAATCAGCTCATTCACAAGCCGAAGGCGCTTTTCTGCTGACACCTCGTCTGACACGTGGGAGGTGATCAGCTTAAAACTTTCCGTCAGGAGCCCGTCACCCGCTAATACTGCTGTCGCTTCACCGAACACTTTATGGTTTGTCGGCTTCCCGCGGCGCAAATCGTCATCATCCATACAAGGAAGGTCATCATGAATCAATGAATACGTGTGAATCATTTCGACAGCACACCCGACCGGAATGCCGTCCTTTTCACTTTTCCCATATGCGTTTAAAACGGCTAGTACAATGAGAGGACGCAGCCGCTTTCCGCCAGCCTCAAGGGAATACAGCATAGATTTTTTTAATGAGTCCGGCATATCGAGCTTTTCTGTATAGACAGAAAGCTGATTTTCAATCGTTTTTTTCCGCTCCGCCAGAAAGCTCGTTAATTTATTTGTCACCTTCGTCTTCCTCCTGAACACTGAAAGGTGCCAGTTCGCCGTCTTCTTTTAAAATGAAGTCCATTTGTTTTTCGACTTTTTGCAGCTTTTCGTGACACATTTTTGAAAGAGCCATGCCTTCTTGGAAATAGTTAATCGCTTGCTCTAAAGGCACATCACCCTCTTCAAGCTTTGACACAATGCTCTCAAGCCCTTTCATCGCTTCTTCAAATGTCATGTTTTCATTTTTTTTCACGTCTGTCATTTTTCTTCCCCTCTCTTTTCTAATACTTCACAGGTCAGCACGCCATCCTTCAGCTTGACCTCAAGCTGGTCCTTCTCTTCTATTTGACTGACACTTTTAATGAGTTCGTCTTCTTTATAAGCCAAGCTGTATCCTCTTTCCATCACTTGAAGAGGACTTAACGCATTCAGCTTGCCAAGAACAGTTTGAAATTGGGAATGCAGCTGCTTCATTTGGATATTCATATTTTTTCTCAGCTGATTTGTTTGTTCCTCATATCGTGTTCTCGCTTGCTTCAGCTGTTCATGTGGATGCAGCGCCTCTAATCTGTACGTTTCACGCTCCAGCTGTCTGTTTTTTCGATCTAAAAGAGCGGTAAGCTGTGCTTGAAACTGCTGATAGGCAAGGTCAAACTGCTGCTCTTTTTGCGCATACAAACGCTTTGGAAAACGAAAGGCATACGAGGATTGCAGCGTTTGAATCCGTTCTTTTTTCTGACCGAGATGGTGCTGCATCGCTCTTGTCATTCTGACTTCCGCTGTTTTTGTCCGTTCTATTAAATCAGTGGTATGCGGTACGGCAATCTCAGCTGCTCCTGTCGGTGTCGCAGCTCTAATATCAGCGACAAAATCACTGATCGTAAAGTCGGTCTCATGCCCGACAGCCGATATAATCGGAATGTTAGAAGCAAAGATCGCACGTGCTACAATTTCTTCATTAAATGCCCACAGTTCTTCTATCGAACCGCCGCCTCTCCCGACAATTAATACGTCGCACATCTCTTTTTCATTTGCCTCTTCAATGCGGCTAACGATGGATCTGCTTGCATTTTCGCCTTGTACGAGCGCTGGAAGAACAATGACTTTTACAAGGGGATATCTTCTTTTGAGAGTTGTAATGACGTCTCTAACAGCGGCACCCGTCGGAGATGTCACAACCCCGATTGTGGCTGGAAATGCGGGGATTTGTTTTTTGTAGCGGTCGTCAAATAAACCTTCTCCGGCAAGCTTCTTTTTTAACTCTTCGTACGCTAAATAAAGTGCTCCGACCCCGTCAGGCTGCATTTCTTTGGCATATAATTGGTAGTTTCCGCTCGGTTCATATACGGAAATTCCGCCTCTGACCAGCACCTTCATGCCGTTTTCAGGTTTAAAAGGCAGACGCTCGCTCTGTCTCGCGAACATCACCGACTGCATTCTGGCGTTTTCGTCTTTCAATGTGAAATAAATGTGGCCTCTTGTGTGTATTTTTACATTCGATAATTCGCCTTTAATCCAAATATTTTCAAGGTGAGGATCTACATCGAATTTTCGTTTTATATACTTTGTCAGCGCTGAGACGGTAACAAACGCTGTTTCACCCATGTCTCAAACTCCTCTCATAAGCATTCCTGCACCATAACTAAAGAAAACCCGCTCTGGCTTTAGGAGCCTGAAGAAGCGGGTATCGTGCTCATATTCACGGCGGGCAAAACCCCGCCTGTGAATATCTCCAATTATCTATGATAACGTACGTTTCGCAGATTTAACAGTATTATGCGCAAGCATCGTGATGGTCATCGGACCTACTCCGCCCGGAACCGGCGTGATGAAGGATGCTTTTTCCTTTGCCCCTTCAAATTCAACATCTCCGCAAAGCTTTCCGCTTTCCAGACGGTTAACGCCTACGTCAATGACAACAGCGCCTTCTTTGATCTGGTCTGCACTGATGAAGTTGGCTCTGCCGACTGCGACCACCAGGATGTCCGCTTTTTTCGTATGTTCGGTCATATTTTCTGTTCTTGAATGACAGTAAGTAACTGTCGCGTTTTCATTTAATAAAAGCTGGCCGACAGGTTTGCCGACAATATTGCTTCGGCCGACTACAACAACCTCTTTACCGGAAAGGTCGATATTGGTTTTCTTCAAAAGCTCAACAATTCCGTGAGGCGTGCAAGGAAGAAACGTATCTTCGCCAAGCAGCATTTTCCCTACGTTTAACGGATGAAAACCGTCTACATCTTTATCAGGAGAGATACGTTCGATCACCGCTTTTTCAGAAATATGGTCTGGAAGCGGAAGCTGAACGAGAATGCCGTGAAACTCAGGGTCTTGATTGTATTGATCGATAATGGAAAGCAGTTCAGCTTCTGTGAGGCTGCTGTCAAATTGATCAAGCTTGAAATTCATTCCCATTGTTTCAGCCGCTTTTTTCTTTCCTCGCACGTAAGAGTGAGAAGCAGGATCATCTCCAATCAAAATAACCGCCAGTCCGGGGGTGACCCCTTGCTTTTTAAGCTCTTCTACCTCTTTTGCCAATTGTTCGCGTTTTTCTCTAGCCGTTTCTTTTCCGTCGATGATTGTTGCAGTCATTTTCTTTCCTCCTATGATTGGTCAATATCAGATTTAATGTTAGAAAGAACCCCGTTTACAAATTTTGTCGCTTTGTCATCACCAAACCGTTTTGCCAGCTCAATCGCTTCGTTCATGGAGACATTCACCGGAATATCTTCGGCATATGCCATTTCGTAAGCTGCCAGACGCAAAATCGCGCGGTCAACATTGGCAATCCGATCGAGCTTCCAATTCACCAGATGCTTGGAGATCATTTCATCCAGCTGGACTTGATGTTCCAATACCCCGTGTACAAGCTGTTCAAAGAAAGGATCTGTTTTTTCTTCATCCAGTGCGTGTTCTATGGCTTCATTCACTGCAATATCGCTGACATCAATTTGAAATAGTGCCTGCAAAGCTTTTTCTCTTGCTGTTCTTCTTTTCATTTTCTTTCTCCTTTGATCCTCTTTATCCGCTTGTCGTTAAGCCACAAAGAGATCATAACATATTTTTTTCGTATCCGCATATTGAAATCAAGGTTTTTTCACCCTATTACCGAATATTTTCATGCACCTTAATATGATCATTCGGATTTCACGATCATGAAGAAACTCGGCTGCCTTGAGCCGGCTTTCTTCATGCTTTGAAATAAAGGGTAACGTGTAAAAAAACCAAAGGGCCGCCCTCCCCTTGGTTTCGTGTTAAGCCATTTACATTTCTTCGTCGATTTGGACTTCCTGGGCTTTTGTGTCAAATTGAATGCCGACGATGTGAATATTGATTTCATTAATCGAAAGAGACGTCATATTTAATAAGGTTTGACGAATGTTTTCCTGAACGGAGGCTGCAACTTTCGGTATCGAAACACCAAATGTAACGACACAGTATACATCGATCGTAATTCCATCATCCGCCAGATCGACTTTGACACCTTTGCCATGATTCACTTTACCGAAGCGTTCGACGACGCCTGTCGCAAAGTTTCCGCGCATTTCGGCAACACCGTCAACTTCTGAAGCTGCAATGCCGGCAATGACCTCAATGACTTCCGGGGCAATCTCAACCTTACCCAAATGCGTATCTTCTTGATCCATTTTAAGCAAGCTGTTGTCTTTCATTCAATTCACCTCCGTAAAAATTATGAGCCCATTACATCATATGTTTCTAAAAATTTCGTATTAAACTCTCCGCCAACAAATGTTTCGTGTTCAAGCAGTTTTAAGTGGAACGGGATTGTTGTCTCAATGCCTTCGATGACAAATTCGCTCAATGCGCGCTTCATGCGGGCAATCGCTTCATCTCTCGTTTTTCCGTATGTGATCACTTTTGCAATCATGCTGTCATAGTACGGAGGGATGGAGTAGCCCGGGTACGCAGCTGAATCGATACGGACACCAAGACCACCAGGAGGCAGGTACATTTTAATTTCACCAGGTGACGGCATGAAATTTTTACTTGGATTTTCTGCGTTGATTCGGCATTCGATGGCCCAGCCTTCAAATTCAACATCTTCTTGCTTGAGGCTCAGTTCCATTCCTGATGCCACTTTGATTTGTTCCTTAATCAGGTCAGTTCCCGTCACCATTTCTGTGACTGGGTGCTCTACCTGAATTCTCGTGTTCATTTCCATGAAGTAATAGCGCTGTTCATTGTAGTCATATATAAATTCAACTGTTCCAGCACCTGTATAGCCAACCGCTTTTGCAGCCTTTACCGCTGCATCGCCCATCTGCTCCCTAATTTCTGAATCAAGCGCAGGAGATGGTGATTCTTCCAAAAGCTTTTGCAGGCGTCTTTGGATCGAGCAGTCGCGTTCCCCTAAATGGATGGTATTTCCGTAGTTATCGGCAAGCACTTGGATCTCAACATGACGAAAATCCTCTATGTATTTTTCGATGTAAACACCTGGATTTCCAAATGCAGTTGCAGCTTCCTGCTGGGTAATCTTAATGCCGTTAATCAGTTCCTCTTCGGTGCGGGCAACCCTGATTCCTTTTCCGCCTCCGCCTGCTGTGGCTTTTATAATTACAGGATACCCAATTTCATTAGCAAGTGAAACCGCTTCTTCCACATTTTCTATAATTCCTTGTGAACCCGGTACGATCGGCACGCCGGCCTGTTTCATCGTTTCCCGCGCAACGTCTTTTGTTCCCATTTTTGAAATGGCGTCAGCGCTCGGGCCGACAAATGTGACGTTAACTTCTTCACATAATTCCGCGAAATCAGCATTTTCAGCTAAAAACCCATATCCCGGATGAATAGCATCCGTGCCTGTCAGCTTTGCAACACTCACAATATTTGTAACGTTTAAATAGCTGTCTTTTGATGCTTTCGGTCCGATACAAAAAGCTTCATCGGCCATTTGAACATGAAGGGCATCTTTATCAGCTTCTGAATAAACAGCGACAGTCTCAATTCCGAGCTCTTTGCAGGCTCTGATGATTCTGACAGCAATTTCTCCTCGGTTGGCGATCAATAGCTTTTTAATCATGTTAAGTCTCCTTACTCTGCTTTTACAAGAAATAGAGGTTGTCCGTATTCGACCAGCTGGCCGTTTTCTACTAATACTTCAACGATTTCGCCTTTTACTTCCGCTTCGATTTCGTTGAAAAGCTTCATCGCTTCTACAATGCAGACAACTGTGTTTTCATTTACTTTTGAACCAGCCGTTACATACGGGCCAGCTTCCGGAGATGAAGATGCATAAAATGTTCCTACCATTGGTGAAGTGATTTTATGCAGATTCTCATCTTGCTTAGGTTCTTCTTGGGCAGGTGCTGGCGCTGCTTGCTGCGCTTGCGGCTGAACTGCCTGCGGAGCCTGTGCCTGTACAGGTGCTGCCGGCGCCTGCTGCATGACTTGAACAGTGCCTGCTTCATGTTTTTTCAGTTTTAAGGATACACCTTCATTTTCATATACGAATTCGTCAATTGTAGACTCGTCAATTGCTTTAATCAGCTCGTGGATTTCTTTCATATTTAACATTCAATCGCACTCCTATGTATGAAATTTCTTTTTTATAGGTTACTACTAAAAGTACATACTATGTTCATCTTACAGGAGCGGACTTTTGAATTCAACTCTAATATGATTGGCACGCCAAAAAGCCCGCTGTTTAAGCGGGCGTGTTTTTCCTCTTTTTTACTTGGATGGTTCAAATGTGACAGCGACGTCTTTCATTGTTTTGATTTCTTTTGCCACAAGGTCTATAATGGCTGTCGCCTTCGATTTGGAGTGTTTGTCTGATTTGACTGTAATGTTGATTTTATCTCCTTCAGCATTGACGAGCGCGTCTTCGTAGCCTTGTGTTTTAATAAGCGTTTCCAGCTGTTTTTCTGTTCCTTCCACTTCACTGAGAGCCGTCATTTTATCATATGCTTCGCTCTTTTCCTTTGCTGTTGCATCATCGCTTGACACAATGGCATTCAGTTCTTCTCTTTCTTTGCTTCTGGCATCTTCTAAATCAAGACGGTACGTCGTGAACAGATCATCATCGGCTGTTTCTGTTACAACAGTTCCTTTTTCACTAGCTTCAGCGGATGTCTCCTTGTCTGCTGATGAATCTTTTGTGCCCTTTGTTCCATCCTCTTTTTCTGTTTCAGTTTCTGTACCGTTTTTTTCCTTTGTGTCTTGCTTGGGAGGCGCTTTTTCAGTTGCGACCTCTCCGCTGTCAGACGCGCTTTTTTCACTCTGCATTTGCACGGCATTTTTGCTTTCCGGCGACATGATATAGTAGACGCTTAACACCACGACAAGACTGAGCATTGTTAATAGCCAAACGGTTTGTTTTTTGAGCATTTATGAATCCTCCTTTATTTTTTTAGGGGCAACCGCAACCCGGTGGCTTGGAACATCCAGGACCCGTGTCACCGCTTCAATAATGGTTTGTTTTATTTGAACGTTGTCAACTCCTTGAGCAACAACGAGTACACCGCGTATATCAGGCTTTTTCGTTTGGACGACGACTGGTGTTTCCTTATCGCCGTTTTTGATCATGACGATTTCTTCTTCTGATGTCTGGTCTGTAACGCTTCTTGTTCCGCCTTCTTTGTCTGTTTCTTCAGTGGTTGTATTTTTGTTTGATTTGTTTTTTTCGTATACTTTCAGCGACGTTGCATCAACATTCACGACTACAGAGACATCGTCCACACCTATGATCGTTTCAAGAATTTCTTTCAGCTGATTTTCGTATTCTTTTTCATAATCATCGATCGAGTCCTTAGGTTCATCAGATTTTGAGGCTTTAAACACTTCGGCTGTTTTCTCTTTGCTGACTTTGGTATCTTGTGATGATACTGGCGTTATCGTTTTGGCGTTTTCTGTTTTCTCAGGTGAAGAAAACAGCTGGCTGACAAGCATAAAGGAAACTCCGAGAACAAAAACGAACAGAAAGTAATGATATTTGGTCAGCTTCGGCTTTTCACCGTCCTTCGTTTGCCCCGGAAGAAACTGCTTTTTCAATACATTCCATAATCCGTTTTTATTCATTGCCGACACTCTCCCCGCCTTCCATATGAACCGTAATTTTCTCACTTCCGATTTCCCAAATGTCCGCGAGCTGTGACTGGATCTGTTTGGCTTCTTTTTGTTCGGCTGCTTCTTTCGTTACGTATGCATGATCTGTATCAATGTGGACCGGCGCGACCGTTTGGACCGTTTTTTCAGAAGACGGGGCCATATACACGCTGATTGTTTGAATATCCTCTTCTGAATCTACCTTTTCGCCTGCCGTGAGTTTGATGTTGCCTACTTTGTATTCATCATGACTGAATCTCTCCTCCGCTTTCTTTTTTAGTTGGACAGCCATTTCTTCTAAAATATATGCACGCTGGGAAGCTTGTATTTCTATTTTTTTTGAATTGATTTGATTTTTTATGTCGGCAGACTCTGACTGCCCGTTTTTTGTAAGGTATTCAAAGATGACTGCAGGGTCTGTGTTGAAAAGCTTAAAAATCGGCGTGAGCATGACGACAATTAAGAGCAGGCTGACTACCATTTTTGCGTACTTTTGCATGCTAGAGCTTGGCAGCAGCATATCAATCACAATTGCAAATAGGATAAACAACACGATGGTGGTAAGCCATTCAGTTAAAAAACTCATCCGCCAGCCTCCTTTATTTCATCATCATCGTGAGGTTTCCGGCTGTGATTATGACGGTAAGGCTTAAAAAAAACATGAGAGACACAATGGCGAGAGCTGCAAAAATATAAATGACGCTTTTGCTGATGACGTCGAGGCAGGTTATGACGGGCCCGCCTCCAAGCGGCTGAAGAATCGCGGCTGCCAGCTTATAAATAAAAGCGAGGGAAAGCACTTTGATTGCCGGAAAAGCCGCAATACAGATCAAAATAGCGACTCCGAGAATCCCTACTGTATTTTTCAGCAGTAAGGAAGCGCTGATCACTGTATCTGTCGCGTCTGTAAACATTCGGCCAAGCACAGGAATAAAGTTTCCGGTTATAAATTTAGCCGTCCTGAGCGTAATGCCGTCTGTCACTGCAGCTGAGGCTCCCTGAACAGAGATGACGCCGAGAAAGATGGTGAGAAAGACGGCGAGCGCCCCGATGGCGATATTTCTGAGCAGGTTGGCCAGCTGCGTTACTTTATATTGTTCGGTCATTGTGCTGACAATGCTCAGAATCGCTGATAAGAAAATGAGCGGCATGACAATATTCTGAATCAAAAGACCGCTCGTGTTCATCAGAAAGAGGATAACAGGATGAAAGAAGGCTGCAGATACAGCTCCGCCTGAGGAAGCCAAAAGCGCTAAGAGGAGCGGAATGAGTGCCAGGATAAAGCTGGTCATCGTCTGAATGGCCTCTGTCGCATAATTGATTGCCACATGAAAACTGTTTAGCGCAAGGATAATCAGCACCATGTACACAATTGAGTAAGCGACCTTACTGACGGTGCTTTGTTGAAATGCATTTTGCAGAAGCTGCAGGATAACGCAAAATATCGTGAGCAAAATCAATGTGCCCAACAGCTTTCCGTTGGCAAGCACTTCATGAAACAAATAAGAAAAGAGAGCTTTCAGCCATTCTTGCGGTGAAAATGATTTATCGCCATTGATAAACTCAATTATGCTGCCTTTTTGACTTTCCGGCAGCAGTCCGCCGTACTCTGTCATAATGTCATTCCAAAATTCACTAATCTTGTCTGTTTCAAGCGAGGCCGCTGTCCTTTCCGCTAATTGCTCAGCCGTTTCAGCATGGTCTTCCGTTTGTTCGGCGTCACCGGCTGCTTGTACAATGTCTGCACGGCCTGCTATGATCAGCATGGCCAGAAGCAAAGCCCATTGAAAACGCTTCAATCTACCGCCTCCTTTCGGTTATGACATAGAAGGTATAAGTCCGAGAATCGTTTCGATAATGACGGTTAAAATAGGCACAGCCATAACGAGAATTAAAATTTTCCCCGCCAATTCTATTTTCGAGGCGATGGCCCCTTGTCCGGCATCTTTTGTGAGCTGCGCCCCAAATTCAGCAATATAGGCGATTCCGATAATCTTTAAAATGGTTTCAACATAGACCATGTTGACGTTTGCATTAATCGCGATTTTTTCTATCATTCGAATAATGTCGTAGATTTGGTCTACCAAATAAAGAAAAATGGCACAGCCAGCAAACACGACGATTAAAAACGCAAAAGTCGGCTTTTGTTCTTTTACAATCAAAGAAAGGAAGGTGGCGATCAGCCCTAAACCTACAATTTGAACAATGTCAATCTGCAAGCCCCCCTATCCTTGGAATAAAAACACAGCTTTTATCTTTTTAAAAAGGTCATCTACAATCGTTGCGACCATAAATAAAATATAGATAAAACCTAACAGCGTCACCCACTGAGCGTATTCTTTTTTGCCCATCTGATCCAAAATCGTGTGTAAAAATGCAACCACGATTCCCACTCCGGCGATTTGAAATATGACATTCACGTCTACTCCCATTTTATTTTTGCTCCCCTCACGTTTACATCAATAGAAGAATGAGTAACAAGCCCGCTAAAAAGCCCAAACTTTTTATCATTTTTTCATTTTTCGCTTGTGCCTGCTCAGCATCCGCTTCCGAGGCTTCCAAATGTGTCAGCGCCAGCTTGATGTGCTTTTGCTGCGAGATTCGATCATGAATCCCGAGCGTCTCACCAAATTGCTTCAGCACTTCATATTCGCTTTTTTTCAAAGACATGGTGTCCCACACCTTCTTTAAGCTTTGCTCCCACGCCGTTTTCGCAGAATCACTTCCTTTGTCCAGCTGATCACTGAACGTGATAAAAAGAGCTGAAACAGGCTGTGCCAGCTGCTTGGCAATCTGCTGTGAAGCAATATGAAGCGGTGTATGGCCGTACATGATTTCAGCCTCGAGGGATTGGAGCGCCGCACGCAGCTGGCGGATTTGCCGCGGCCGTTCTGTATAAATCTTCGCCATCTCAAAACCTGTCCATGTTGTCGCCACCACAATGAATACAGCACCCAGCAGCTTCAGCATGTCTTCACGCCCATCGTCCCAGACAGCACATTTCCGTCTTTGTCATAAATGCGGCTTACTGTGCCCGGTCCCTTTGCTCTCGATAATTCCAAATAGCGGTCAAAGGCTCTTTCTTCCCACAAACGCTTCAATGAAGGACGCTTCATCAGGTCGGATAGGCTCCAGCCATGCGCCGAGACGATTACTGAAACACCTGCATGCAGCGCCTCAAGAAGTGCATCTGTATCTTCAATGCGCCCGATTTCATCGACAATGATCACCTCAGGGCTCATGGATCGAATCATCATCATCAGCCCCTCAGCCTTTGGACAGGCGTCTAATACGTCAATCCTCTGTCCAAATTGATGCTGCGGAATGCCGCGCAGGCATCCGGCAATTTCTGACCGTTCGTCGACGATTCCTGTCTTTACGGGCAACATATGGTTTTTGCCGGTGCTCGAGAGTCTCGCAAGATCCCGAAGAAGTGTTGTTTTACCGGTTTGCGGCGGACCGATAATCAGCGTATTCAGCCAGCTTTCTCGATATAAGAATGGAAGCAGCGGCTCCGCAATCCCCAGCTTTTGCCGGGCAATTCGTATATTAAAAGATGTGATGTCACGGAGGCCTTTCACACCTCCGTTTTCCGTGATGACTCTGCCTGCCAGTCCGACTCTGTGACCGCCTCTGATCGTGACATACCCTTTCCTCAGCTCTTCTTCGAGCGTATACATACTATAGTTGCTGAGCCGGCTGAGGATCAGATGGGCATCCTCGACCGTGCCGGCATAGGACAAAAAAACAGGTTGTCCTTTTCGAATCAATTCAACAGGGCGGTTGACCCGAATTCTGACTTCTTCGATTTCCAGCCATTGTTGTTCCGGTATTTCAGAAAGGGCGTTTTTCATGGATTCAGGGAGAACCTCAGCGATTTCATTCAACAGAGCCTCCTCCTTTCTACCGATTGGCTTCTTTAAAATGTATGATGTAAGGCAGACTTTATGACAAGCCTCTCTTTATTTATGAACACCCGCCAAAATCAAAACAACACCTGTAAAAATCAGAATCAGCTTTGCATACGACAGCTGTCCGGCAATTTGATAGATTCCAACAGTCATGGTGATGATAAAAATCAGCGGACCGACAATAGCGAGAATGCTGTTAACCACAACCGCCTTCCGGACATCATTTGTTACAAGCATGATAATCGCTGCCGTCAGTTCAATCATAGAGGATAATACTCGCAATCCGGCCATTGTTAAAACAGTAGAATTGATATTTCCAAGTAAAAATTTCATAGCACTCTCCCAACCTCCCATTTTTTTATAGGATATGCTCTAGCTTGCGGAAGTAGTCTTGTCATTTTCGTATAAAAGAAAGATTCTGTTTTTGGGCACAAAAAAAGCCTGCTCCCATTTGGGAACAGACTTCTTTTTTCTTTCTATGCTCTTGAAACGTAAGAACCGTCTGATGTATTGACAACAAGTGTGTCGCCTTCATTCACAAAGAACGGCACGTTTACAACAAGGCCTGTTTCAGTTTTCGCAGGTTTTGTACCGCCTGATGCTGTATCACCTTTAATGCCAGGTTCAGTTTCAACAACTTTCAGCTCAACTGTGTTTGGAAGTTCGATACCGAGCGTTTCATCTTGGTACATCATGATATGCACAGACATGTTTTCAAGCAGGTATTTTAATTCCTCTTCGATTTGAGTCGCACTCAGTTCAAGCTGCTCATAAGAAGAAGTATCCATAAATACGTGCTGATCTCCGTTTGCATATAGGTATTGCATTGTTTTTGTTTCGATTTGCGCTTTCGCTACTTTTTCACCAGCGCGGAATGTTTTTTCCTGAATCGCGCCAGTGCGAAGGTTGCGAAGTTTAGAGCGGACAAACGCCGCACCTTTACCAGGTTTTACGTGCTGGAAGTCAACGACGCGCCAAATGCCGCCATCTACTTCGATTGTTAATCCTGTACGGAAATCGTTAACTGAAATCATGTTTAATGTCCTCCTATATTCCAATCACAAAATAATAAGTTCTTTTGGGGAATGGGTGATTGTCCTGTTGCCGTTTTCTGTAATCACGATGTCATCTTCTATGCGGACACCGCCTGTTTCTGGTATGTAAATGCCCGGCTCCACTGTGACCACCATGCCCGGTTCAAGGATAGCTGAAGATCTGACGGACAATCCCGGCGATTCATGAACTTCCATGCCGAGCCCGTGCCCGGTTGAATGGCCGAAATATTCACCGTAGCCTTTTGCAGCAATGTGATCCCTTGTAAGGGCGTCAGCCTCTTTTCCTGTCATCCCCGGCTTAATATGTGCGACGCCAAGCGCCTGAGCATCAAATACGACCTGATAAATCTCCTTCAATTGATCACTGGGCTGACCTACAGCGACCGTACGGGTAATATCAGAACAATATCCTTTATAATAAGCTCCGAAATCAAGCGTAACAAGGTCTCCACTTTCAATCAGTTTGTCACTGGCCACACCGTGCGGAAGGCTTGACCGAAGGCCCGATGCGACAATCATATCAAAAGAAGAGCTGTCAGCTCCCTGGCTTCTCATATAAAACTCCAGCTCATTGGCAACAGCAATTTCAGAAATGCCGGGTTTCATAAACGTCAAGATATGTCTGAAGGCATTATCTGCAATCTTCGCAGCTTCCTCTAATATCTTAATCTCTTCACTAGACTTAATCAAGCGCAACTTTTCTACGGATTCAGCCACAGGCACTAATTCAGCCTCACTGATAACCGCGCTGTACGAGGCGTATGTGCCGTATGTCATGCTGTTCTGCTCAAAGCCGAGGCGCTTGATGCCGAACGCTTCAACCGTGTCGGCAGTGGTCTGAATCAAGCTGCCTCCATGTTCAATGATCTCAAAGCCCTTTACCTGAACCTTCGCCTGCTCTGTATAGCGAAAATCCGTAATAAACGCTGCCCTGTCACCTGATATAACAGCCAAGCCCGCGGAACCTGTAAATCCGGTCATATAGCGTACATTTGTGCTGCTTGTTATCAGCATTCCGTCAATCCCCAGCTGTCCAAACAGGTTTCTTATTTTCTCTAGCTTCATCATTATTCTCCCCCTTGCTGGCTTAATAAGTAGCGAACAGCAAGCTTGTAGCCTTCAGCTCCAAGACCGACAATCTGCCCTTTCGCAACCGGAGCGATAACCGACTGATGCCTGAATTCCTCCCTGGCGTATAAGTTTGATAAATGCACCTCAACCACAGGAAGACTGATGCTTGAAACAGCATCCCTGATCGCATAGCTGTAATGACTCAGGGCTCCAGGGTTCAGAACAATCCCGCCGTATTGCTCCTCAGCCTCGTGTATCGCATCTATCAAATCACCTTCGTGATTAGACTGGAAGAAAGTAAGCTGGATATGTAAGGCTTCTGCAAATTGAAAAAGATCTGTTTCAATATCGGTCAGTGTCTGGCGGCCGAATACCTCCGGCTCACGCTTCCCCAGCCGATTGACATTCGGCCCGTTCAAAATTAAAAAATGAGGCACATGAATCTCTCCTTTTCGCGAGGGTTTCTCATGTAAAAAATGTTCACTTCTCGTGAACATTTTATCATACTGCAAAAGGATAATACACTATTCTCTATGTGTTCCCAACGCACGTGCCAGCTTTTCCGAATTCAGCTCATTGTATTCAAATGAAATAGAATAACCAACAAACAGCCCGTAAAGCAAATAGATGCAAATGGTCGTAATAACTGTATCTGCTTTCAGTTCGGTCACCGCGCGAACATCAGGAAAAATCGGATTAAAAACAAAAAACACGATCAGCCAAAGCAGCAAGCCGTATAAAACCCCCGGCCACATTGTTTTTAAACGTTTCAATAGAAGATAATAAAGAAACGCTGCGCCAATTGAAAGAATTCCGATCAAAATAATGCTGATTACGGTTCCCAGTCCATGTTTTTTCCACTCCCCTAGCACAAATGGCTGCAAAATCATATTCGGACTGATTTCGGAAAAATGAAATAAATACGCTATATAAGCAATGAAACTCCATAATACGCCTCCGCAAAAACCTGTTGCCGCCACCCTTCCGGCCATCGGAACAGGCGGTCCTTGCTTCTCATTCAATTGTTGATCTTGTTCTGTATCTTTTTCGCTTGTCATCATGGCACCTCCAGTTAAAGTGTGCCCAAAAAATAAAATGTCAATAAAAAAGCTCACACTTTTTGGCAGCAGCGAGTAAAATTTGAAAATAACGGGTATAATGCATGTAGAAAAAGCAAGGCTATGACAATTTTTCAGCCTGTCAATCTAGAGGTTTAGCGCTGTTTCCTGTACAATAGAGTGAAAGGAAATGGTTAGCAATCCTAAAGAAATAGGCAGGTTGATAATATGTCAAAACATAAAATTCCGCCCGCTTACGGCGGGCAGGCAGTTGTGGAAGGCGTTATGTTTGGCGGAAAGCATCATTACGTTACGGCTATTAGAAGAACGGATGGAAGCATTGACTTCTTTAAGCTTCCCCGCAAACACAATCCGAAACTGAACATCGTGAAAAAGATACCGTTTTTACGGGGGATCGCGGCCATTATTGAAGCGAGCGCAAATGGCACAAAGCATTTGAATTTTTCAAGCGAACGTTACGGGCTCGATCCATCTGAAGACGAGACACTTGAGCAGGAAGAAAAAAAAGTCTCCGGGCTGTCTATGTATCTCAGCCTCGCGGTAATCGGCGTCTTATCATTTTTGTTCAGTAAATTCGTATTTACATTGGTTCCTGTTTTCTTAGCTGAACTGACAAGGCCGATTTTTTCATCGGACATCACTCAGATTGCGGTTGAAAGCCTGTTTAAATTGATTTTGCTGCTCGGTTACATTTATTTTTTGTCCATGACGCCGCTCATTAAAAGAGTGTTTCAATATCATGGAGCCGAACATAAAGTCATAAACTGTTATGAACAGAATTTGCCAATTACAGTGGAGAATGTTCAAAACCAGTCCCGGCTTCATTACCGCTGCGGATCAAGCTTTATTTTATTTACGATTATTGTCGGCATGTTTGTCTATTTGCTTGTTCCGACAGATCCGCTTTGGCTGCGTGTTATAGATCGTGTTGCACTGATACCGGTCGTACTCGGCATATCCTTTGAAGTTCTGCAGCTGACAAATAAAGTTCGTGATATTCCCGGACTGAAATTCCTTGGCTACCCGGGCCTCTGGCTTCAGCTGTTAACAACAAAAGAACCTAAGGATGACCAGGTTGAAGTTGCCATCGAAAGCTTTAACGAGCTTCTCAGACTCGAAGAAATGTCTGGACAAAATCAGAAGCCTTCTCACAACGTCATCTAGTATCCGTTGCCCTGCTATTACTTTCGGAGGTGGACAGTTATGAATCATCGTGTACAACCTATTATTGCTGTATTAATTGCGCTGGGAGCGTTCGGTTTCCTCTATATGTTGGTAACCACTCCCGGAGAAATGGCAAAAATGGCGGTAACCGTCATCGTGGCAGGTATCATTATTTATTTTATTGTGAAATATGTAATGAATCGAAATGCGGGCAGCGAAGGAGCAGCATTCAAAAAAGCGGCGAAACAATCACGGCGCCGGATGAAAGAACAAAAAGCAAAGCACCGCGCCGGACATAAGGGACGTGTCAGCCACCTGCGAAGCGTTCCGAGCGCCAGCAAGCCTAAGCCGATGATTCTCAAGAAAAAAAGCCAGACTCAACTGACTGTTATAGAAGGGAAAAAAAATAAAAAGAAAAACAGAGCGCTCTTTTAATAGGTCCACTGTTTTAAGAACTGCTCTGTCCGTCTTTTACCTAGCTCAATCAGGGCTAGTTTTTTTTGTTGTGTTAAATGAAAATCGGTCGCCATTACGTCGTCAACCGGCAGAAAAATGATGTTTTGTTCATAGCGTGACGCAATATGCCTTGCGTCATGTGCATCCTTCATCGTTTCAAACAGGGCGCCAAACAGTTCGAAAGCGTTGCGGATATTTTTTTTCGGACGCTCTCTTTCACGCGGCGCAAGCGTTACACCGATCACTGGGCGCTTTCTTTCCTTTGAAAACAGCCAGATTGGAAAATTGCTTAACACTCCTCCGTCAACTACCGTGGCGGTGCCTTTGTCCGTTTTTAATTTTATCGGTTCAAAGAAATACGGAATGCTGCAGCTCATTCTTACTGCTCTGGCAACAGGAAACATATCGGGATTTAACCCGTAACGGACCAAATCGTCCGGCAAAACAATCATGGTGCCGTTTGTCAGATCAGAAGCGATCAGTCGCAGAGACCCTTTCTGTAAATCACCGAAAACCCTTATGCCTTTCGCTCTTAACAGATCAGCAATCCATTTTTCTATCGTGTCGCCTTTGTATAAGCCGAGACGCCAGTAGATGGACACCCACTGGAGCATCTTTAAGGGGAGAAATGAGTATCGCTGGTCCAGCAATTTCTCTCCGTCCACTTCTTTAATCAAAGCGTGGATTTCCTTACTGGTGTAACCTGACGCAATGAAAGCGGCAATAATTGCGCCAGCGCTTGTACCCGCAACCCTTTTAAAGCGGAAGCCTTTTTCCTCAAGCACTTCATAAGCGCCTGCCAGCGCAATGCCTTTTACTCCTCCGCCGGAAAACACACCGTCAATATACATCTCATTCTCTCCCCCTTCATCCGATCGTTTACTATCATTTTAAGAAAACACGCGAAGAAATAGACCAACGAATGACGCGAGGCGCAGCGCATCAAAAAAGACGGCCTCCTTTGAGACCGCCTTTTTACTGATTATGATGTTCTGATTTCTTTTGGATTGATTTCAGATCTTTTTTACGGGCATCATCTTCTTCAAAGTATTGAACAAGATCCCCGATGCGATCAATGCTGTTCCAGCTTAAATGATGTTCGATTCCTTCAACATCGTTATATATTTTCTCTTCATCAACACCAATGATTCTTAAAAACTGCTCAAGCAATTCATGTCTGTATACTAGCCGTTTGCCTATTTTTTTCCCTTTAGACGTTAACACGAGACCGCGATATTTTTCATAAATTAAATATTCGTCTTTATCTAGTTTTTGAACCATTTTTGTTACAGAGGAGGGATGGACTGCCAATGCTTCCGCGATATCGGAAACCCGTGCATATCCTTTTTCTTCAATCAGCATATAAATCTGTTCAATATAATCTTCCATACTTGGTGTTGTCATCGAAACCCTCCCAAAAAGCACCTTAACTTTATAAACCATTACAAGTTTACACTAATGAACTTGAAAAAACAAGGATGCTCCGCGGGACAAATGCCCTTTTTACCGCTTATAATTCCATTCATCTGAGGCGTATTTTGTTTCTGCCAAGTGATGAACAAAATCAAGCTCTTCCTGAGACAGTTCGTACGGCTCCAAATGAATGTTAAGGCCTGTTTCAAACCCTTCTTTAAAGGCTTTACGGGCCTCATCCATCGTCACCCGCTTATCAGTGAGTTCATTAATGGCAACCGCTTTATTTTTGAAATTGCGCTGCATCCGCTCTCTAACTCTTTCACTCGGATACAAGAACAGATCGAACAGCTTGTCCTCATCCAAATCAAGCAGAATGGAGCCGTGCTGAAGAATCACGCCTTTTTGTCTCGTTTGCGCGCTTCCCGCCACCTTGCGTCCCTCGACCACCAGTTCATACCACGAAGGCGCGTCAAAACAAACGGATGACCGCGGATTTTTTAAGCTTTCTTTTTCTTTTTCGGTTCTCGGGATGGCAAAGTAAGCGTCCAGACCAAGATTTCTAAAGCCTTGGAGTATGCCTTCTGATATGACCCGGTATGCCTCAGTGACAGTCGCCGGCATTTCAGGATGCTCTTCCGAAACAATCACGCTGTATGTCAATTCCTGATCGTGCAGCACACCTCGCCCGCCGGTCGGGCGTCTGACGAAACCGAGATTATACTTATGTACTGCTTCAAAATTGATTTCCTTTTTAATATTTTGAAAATACCCTACAGAAAGAGTCGCCGGATTCCAGCCGTAAAAACGGATAACCGGGGGAATTTTCTTTACGCTGTGCCAATATAAAAGCGCTTCATCAAGCGCCATATTGAATGCAGGACTTGCATTGCCTGAGTCTATAAACCGCCAAGTTTCTTTTTCCATTTTGAGACCTTCCTTACCGTTTTACTAGAATCAGTTTATCAAACTGCCGGGAAAATGAAAATATTTTAGTTCCATTATGGATGACAATCGCGCTGTGCTTTACTATAATAGTATTTGTCGAAAACGGCTCTATGGCCTTGTTTTTATGAAGCAGGGTTTTGATTTTATATGCTAAAGGAGTAGAATCACATTGTCTAATATGATCGTTTTGATTATTTTTGCTGCGTTTATCGTCTATATGATTGCTTCATATGTTTATCAGCAGCGAATTATGAAAACACTTACGGAAGAAGAATTTCGCGCGGGTTACCGAAAAGCGCAACTCATTGACGTTCGTGAACCGAATGAGTTTGAGGGCGGACATATTTTAGGGGCCCGCAACATTCCGCTTTCCCAGCTGAAACAGAGAAAAAATGAAATCCGTCCGGACAAGCCTGTCTATCTATACTGCCAAAACAGTGTCCGCAGTGGACGCGCGGCACAAACCCTGCGCAAAAACGGCTGCACTGAGATTTACAACCTAAAAGGCGGCTTTAAAAAATGGGGCGGAAAGATTAAAGCGAAGAAATAAAGCAAAACAGCTGTCTGTAATAGACAGCTGTTTTTATTTATCTCTCTTCCTTCTCATACCTGAGCACCGGGTGTCTCGCCGCTTTTGTTTCATCCATTCTTTTTACAATCGTCGTATGCGGCGCCTCCTGGACGAGTTCCGGATTCTCCTCCGCTTCCCTTGCGATTTGAATCATAGCGTCGATAAACGCATCCAGTGTTTCCTTTGATTCCGTCTCTGTCGGCTCAA
Source organism: Bacillus sp. VA13 (assembly GCF_055710085.1). Lineage (NCBI taxonomy): Bacteria > Bacillati > Bacillota > Bacilli > Caryophanales > Bacillaceae > Bacillus > Bacillus sp. VA13. The sequence continues at coordinate 1,002,876 of NZ_JBVQPP010000001.1, forward strand.
TCATGATACATTCTTCAACATTAAGCGGGAAATAAATCGTAGGCGGATGATAGCCAAAATCGAGCAGCCGTTTTGCAATATCTAGCGTACGCACTCCCAGCTTTTTCTGCCGCTTTCCTGACAATACAAATTCATGCTTGCAATGACGGTCAAACGGAAGATCGTAATAAGGCGCGAGCTTTCTCATCATATAGTTCGCGTTTAACACTGCGTTCTCAGTAACAGCCTTTAATCCGTCAGGCCCCATGGAGCGGATATACGTATACGCTCTGACATTGATGCCGAAGTTGCCGTAATACGGCTTCACGCGGCCGATCGAGTCAGGGCGGTCATAATCAAATGTAAAGTGCCCTTCCTTTTTGATTAAAACTGGTTTTGGCAAATAAGGAATCAGATCTTTCTTTACGCCGACAGGGCCTGATCCGGGACCGCCGCCGCCATGAGGGCCAGTGAATGTTTTATGCAGGTTGAGGTGCACCACGTCAAATCCCATGTCTCCCGGTCTCGCTTTGCTTAAAACCGCATTTAAATTAGCGCCGTCATAGTACAGTTTCCCCCCCGCTTGGTGAACAATTTCCGCCATCTCGGTGATCTGTTCCTCAAACAAGCCGAGCGTGTTCGGATTCGTCAGCATAAGAGCAGCAGTTTCTTCATTCACCGCTCTTTTTAAATCCTCCAGATCGACAAGCCCATTTTCATTTGATTTCACCGTAACCGTTTCAAAGCCTGCTACTGTCGCTGAAGCAGGATTCGTCCCGTGAGCGGAATCAGGAACAATGACCTTCGTCCGCTTGAAATCCCCGCGCGCTTCATGATAGGCGCGGATCATCATCAGCCCCGTCCATTCGCCATGCGCCCCGGCAGCGGGCTGAAGCGTAACCTCATCCATTCCCGTTATTTCCTCAAGGTGCTTGCTTAAATCATATAAAAGCTCTAAAGCGCCTTGCACCGTGTCTTCATCCTGAAGAGGATGAATCGCAGCAAAACCGGGAATTCGCGCGATTTTTTCATTTATTTTCGGATTGTATTTCATTGTGCAAGAACCGAGCGGGTAAAAGCCGGAATCCACCCCGTGATTACGTTTGGACAGCGCTGTATAATGGCGCATAATATCCAGCTCGGACACCTCCGGCAGCTCTGCGTCCTCGGCACGAATATAGGTGTCTGACAATAGATCCTCCAATTCGATTTCCGGTACATCAAGTTCCGGCAGACTGTAGCCGATACGGCCTTCTCTGGAAAGCTCAAAAATAAGTGCCTGATCCTGATTACTCATGGCGATCCCCCAATTCCTGAATGAGTGCATCGATTTCTTCTTTTGTTCTCAGCTCCGTTACAGCAATCAGCATATGACAGTCCATCTCAGGATACGTCAGCCCAAGATCATATCCGCCGATGATGCCTTTTGCCAGCAAACGCTGGTTCACAGCTTTCACCGGTTCATCCAATTTGATGACAAATTCATTAAACATCGGTCCGTCAAACATAACGGTAAGGCCAGCTTTTTTTGCTTCTTGCTTTGCATAGTTGGCTTTTAAGAGATTTTGGCGGGCGATTTCTTTTACGCCGTTTTTTCCGAGAGCAGTCATGGCGACAGAAGCTGCCAGCGCATTTAAAGCTTGGTTCGAGCATATATTTGATGTCGCTTTATCTCGTCGGATATGCTGCTCCCTGGCTTGTAAAGTAAGCACAAAGCCTCTTTTTCCGTTTTCGTCTTCCGTTTGTCCGACGAGACGGCCTGGCACTTTTCTCATTAATTTTTTGGTGGCGGCAAAAAAGCCGCAATGCGGGCCGCCGTATGCTGAAGGAATGCCGAAAGGCTGCGCATCACCGACGACGATATCAGACTGAAACTTGCCCGGCGGAGTGAGGAGACCTAACGCAAGCGGGTTGGCTGACACAATAAACATGGATTTTCCTTGATGAGCGATAGGCTCAATATCCTGTAACGGCTCGACCCGGCCAAAAAAATTCGGGTACTGAACGATCACGGCGGCTGTGTCCTCGCAAACGGTTTGGCGCAAAGCATCAAGATCGGTAACGCCATCTGCAGCGGGAACTTCAACGACTTCAATATATTGACCTTTTGCGTACGTTTTCAGCACTTCTCTCGACTCAGGATGAACGGTTTTTGACACAACGATTTTTTTCTTTTTCGTGTGGCCTGAAGCAAGCATTGCCGCTTCCGCCAAGGCAGTTCCGCCATCATACATAGAGGAGTTGGCAATATCCATTCCTGTTAGTTCACAAATCATCGTTTGGAATTCAAAAATAGCCTGAAGCTCCCCCTGTGAAATTTCCGGCTGATAAGGTGTATACGCCGTATAAAACTCAGAGCGGGAAATGACATGATCCACAATGACAGGCTGATAGTGATCATATACACCTGCTCCTAAGAAAGACGCGTGTTGTACCGTATCACGATTTTTAGAGGCCAGCTTTGTCAGTTCTCTTGTTAATTCCGTTTCTGATTTCGCTTTTTTGATTTGATACTCTTTTTTATATCTGACGTTTTCCGGTATATCAGCAAATAATTCATCGATGCCGCTTACGCCGATAGCGGCAAGCATTTCCTGTTTATCCTCTTCTGTTGCGGGCAAATAACGGTGCTTCATGTGTTGACTCCTCTCCCCAAGAAAAAATATTAGCGTTTATAAAATGGTGTTTTGACAACCTTTGCTTTCACTAATTTTTTGCGAATCTCCACCTCTACGACTGTCCCGATTTCACTCGCTTCCGCAGCAATTAGGGCAAGGCCGACGTTTTTTCCTAATGTCGGTGACTGCGTGCCGGTTGTCACCTTTCCGACAGACTTGCCATTATGGAACACTTCATATCCGTGCCGCGGTATCCCTTTTTCGGTCATTTCGAGTCCGACAAGCTTTCGCTTCGCTCCGTTTTCTTTCTGTTCACTCAATACTGACTTGCCAAAAAAGTCAGATTCTTTTTTGTGCTTTACGGCAAAGCCAATACCTGCTTCAATCGGTGTAATATCCCGGGTCAGCTCCTGGCCGTAGAGCGGGAGCTTCGCTTCAAACCGGAGCGTATCACGTGCGCCAAGACCGCATGGAATTAATCCATGTTCCTCACCCGCATCCATGATTTCTTTCCACAAATACATGGCATCATGAGCACGGCAGTAAATTTCAAACCCGTCCTCTCCCGTATAGCCGGTGCGCGAAATGAGTGCTTTGCAGCCGCTGATATCTGCCTCATCAATAAATGTAAACGGCTTTAATGCAGACAGATCTGCAGACGTTAGCGTTTTTAAAATCGTTTCTGTTTTCGGCCCCTGTACAGCCAAGAGCGCGATTTGATCTGACTGATTGTCAATCTGTACATTACCTGTTACATGCTCTTTCATCCACTCCAGATCTTTATCTATATTAGAAGCATTTATGACAAGCAGATAGCGGTTCTCTCCTTTTTGATAGATAAGCAAATCATCGACGGTTCCGCCATCCGAATAGCACATCGCCGTATACAGCGCACGGCCTGACGTTAACGCGGAAATATCATTTGTCATCAGCCTTTGCAAAAAAGGCAGACTGTCTTTTCCGGACACTTCGATTTCTCCCATATGAGATACATCAAACAGCCCGGCCGCAGTTCGGACAGCCTCGTGTTCCTTTTTTATAGAAGAAAATTGAACTGGAAGCTCCCAGCCCCCGAAATCAATCGTTTTCCCTCCATATTCTTTATACAGTTCAAATAACGGCGTTCTTTTCAGCATCGAATTCCTCCCCTTTTTCAACGGCGCGCTGCTAAAAAACATACAAAAAAGGACAGAGAAACACCTCATGTAAAATGAAGGTTCTCTGTCCTGGCACCTGAAAGTTTACTTTGCATTCGCAAAGACGTCCCCTTTGGTGGCTTGCGCATCCGCGCAAACACTCTCCAGAGTTGCGTCGAGCAAGAGTTCTTTTGCCTGAGAGATTCACTCCGCAGTTTGCTCCTTCGGCGCCTGTATCCCGAGGTTCTCGGTCAGGTCTCTCCCCTTGCTGTCATTCGCTCATATTTTCATGCTGTTATGGACATACTATAGCAATATCTTACATCAAATACTTACTCATATCCTACCATCATCACTATATGCTGGGCAACAGCAATTTGGGCAGATTTTTCTTATAGTGTTCATTTTAAGAATCGAAGAATAAGAAAGGCGGTTTCAAAGCAATGAATGCAGAAATGATCTACGATACAAAATGGCCTAAAAAATTCGCTGAAAGACTGAAAAACGATGGCCCGTGGGCGAACTGGGAACTGTACAAGCTCTCTGCAGAAATCCAGAAAACATTAGCTATTCCTGAATTTGAAGGCTTACGGGCCCCTTTATACCTGCCTTCCTTTACACCGCTTCCCCACCAGCTTGAGGTAGCGCAAAAAGTGGTTGAAAAAATGAACGGGAAAGCAATTTTAGCAGATGAGGTGGGTCTCGGGAAAACGGTTGAAGCCGGACTGATTCTAAAAGAATATATGATTCGCGGTTTAGCCAAAAAGATTTTGATCCTTGTGCCCGCTTCCCTTGTGTCTCAGTGGGTCAAAGAGCTTCAGGAAAAATTTTTGATCCCGGCTGTTGAACAAAAGAAAAGCTACGTGTGGGAGCAATGCGATATTGTCGTCTCATCAATCGACACTGCAAAGCGCTCGCCCCACCGTGAAATTGTGCTGTCAATCCCATATGATCTCGTCATTATTGATGAGGCACACAAACTAAAAAATAGCAAAACGAAGAACTATGAATTTGTCCGGAATCTCGTGAAAAAATATTGCCTGCTTCTTACCGCGACGCCAATTCAAAACCGTATCGAAGAAATTTTCAATTTGGTGTCCTTATTAAAACCTGGCCATTTAGGCAGTCAGAATCACTTTCAGGAAGAGTTCGCCAAAAAGAAATCCAGTTTAGAAGCACATGAGCATTTAAAAGATCTTGTGAATAAAGTCATGATCCGCAACAGGCGGCATGACACCGGGCTGAATTGGAAACAGCGACATGTTGAAACAGTGCCAATTGAATTTTCTCCATCAGAGCAGGCGCTTTACGATGAAATTTCCAGCCTGAAAGAAGGCATCAATAAGCCGGCCAGCATGTTCTCAATTATGACCCTGCAAAGAGAATGCTGTTCGAGCAGGGAAGCTGTGTATATGACGCTGAAAAAAATGCTTGATCAAAAAGAGAAACAAGCACCGGCCATTGATGAACATACCATTTCGGTTTTAATAGACCGCATCAATCAAGTGACACAAAACTCTAAAGCGCTTCAAGTGGTTGACCTGATCAAAAAGATAGACGATAAGGTCATCATTTTCACAGAATACCGGGCCACCCAGATTTACCTGCAATGGTTTCTTCAACAAAACGGTATCAGTTCTGTGCCGTTCAGAGGCGGATTTAAACGCGGGAAAAAAGACTGGATGAAGGATCTTTTCCGCGGAAAGGTCCAAGTCCTGATTGCAACTGAAGCAGGCGGCGAAGGGATCAACCTGCAATTTTGCAATCACATGATCAACTATGACCTGCCATGGAATCCGATGCGTCTTGAGCAGAGAATCGGAAGAATTCACAGGCTCGGGCAGGAGCGTGACGTGCACATTTACAACATGGCGACAAAACATACGGTGGAAGAGCATATTTTAAAGCTGCTTTATGAAAAAATTCATTTGTTTGAAAAAGTGGTCGGCAAACTTGATGATATTTTAACGAAAATTCAAGTGAACAATTTTGAAGAGCACCTGCACGATATTTTGTACCATTCAGCAACAGAAGAAGAAATGAAAATAAAAATGGATAACTTAACCTCATTTTTGTCTTATAAAAAACAGCAGCCTGCTGAAAAAAGAGGATCTTAGCCTGTAAGGAGGTTTTATAAGTGAGACAGCAAGAGGTTCACGATTTTCTGCTTCGTTTTTTTCAGGCAAACAGCTGCCAAATCGTCGATCAAGGTTCAGGCTATATGACAGTGCAGCTTACAGTTGAAATGGACAAACAGATCATGAACCGCCCTTTCTACTGGCACTGGCGCGAGAAGACAGGCGGCGATCCGAATCCGATGAAAATCACTTTTATTACAGATAAAGAATCTGCTCCAAAAGACCTAGATGGCGAATTTATTTATTTTGGGGCACCGCGCCTTTTTCAAATGTTTAAAGCTGTTAAACAAAATGGGAGATTTACCAGAATGTATGAGAAAATTGAATCAGCCGGAGCTAAAGTCCCCCTTCAGCCTTGGCTTGGTATAAATGTCACGATTTCATACCAGTCCGACATGAAAAAGGATAAGCTATTGTCACTAGGTCTTCACCTAGTCTCTGGAACCATAATTGAAGATTTTCACAGCAAGCTGACACAGCTGCCACTGGCGTCTCAAATATGTGACTATTGCTTCACCATATCGCCTATGATCAAACCAGAAAGCGGCCTTAAGCGGATGGAAAACTATATTGCCAAATCCGCCATGCAGGAACCGTCAGACTGGGCAGAACAGGCGGTAAGCAGGTGGAAAAATGATATGACATTGCTTGACAAGTTTTATGAGCATATAGAAGAAAAACCAGAAGAGTATCATCTAGAAAAACAGGCGCTGAAAGCCTTGTATCAACCAAAGATATCAGTTGAAATTGAAAATGGCGGATTATTTTATCTGCAAAATAATATTTCATTCTAACTTTTTTTACCATTCGACATCGTTCTCGTTTTTTTTGAAAAAATGCGATTATAATAAAGGTATATTGGAAAAAAATTCTGGCAATTTCAATGGCAAATGACTTCCAGAGACCAATGAAGGCATACAATGAGTCATGGCCGGACTGGCTGAAATACATAAACAAGTATTTTAGGAGGAGAAACTGCATGAAAAATGCAAAACAAGAGCACTTCGAATTAGATCAAGAATGGGTTGAATTAATGATGAAAGCCAAAGAGGCAAATATCAGCCCGGAAGAAATACGAAAATATTTACTTTTAAACAAAAAGTCTGCTCATCCTGGTCCGGCAGCCAGAAGTCATACCGTAAATCCTTTCTGAATGTGCTATAATATCACAAGGAAGGTGATGACATTGATTGGCCAGCGTATTAAACAATACCGTAAAGAAAAAGGCTACTCACTATCAGAACTAGCTGAAAAAGCTGGGGTAGCGAAGTCTTATTTAAGCTCAATAGAACGAAATCTACAAACGAACCCCTCCATTCAATTTCTCGAAAAAGTCTCCGCTGTTCTGGACGTCTCGGTTCATACTTTGCTCGATGAGAAACATGAAACCGAATACGATGGTCAATTAGATAGTGAATGGGAGAAATTGGTTCGCGATGCGATGACATCCGGGGTATCGAAAAAACAATTTCGTGAATTTTTAGATTATCAAAAATGGAGAAAATCCCAAAAAGAGGAGTAGTGCCTGAGCAGAGGCACTAACTCCTCTTTTGTCAATAAACATAGAAACGGCCCAGTATATCGTATACTGGGCCGTCTCTTTTTATTGCTGCTATTAATTCTTATCCTCACTATGCGCTTTTTCATTTTCTTTCACGTAACCGTCTTTATCAGTATGTTCCTTTTTGATTGTCAAACCATTCCATTGTGTCGCTTCAAACGAAAACTGAAGCTGAATGGAGTTGCCTTGGTATTTATTTTGGACCATTAGCCCGTTTTCATCTTTTGTTTTATCGTCTTTGAATTGAATTTCCATTTGAACTTGATCGAAATCAGTCGGTGTTTTTGGAATACCATCATATTCAGGAGCGGTTTTACCGTCAATTGTTGCTACATTGACTTTACCGCTTGCATTTAAGAATTTAGGGTCAATTTGTTTTTTGATTTTTTCAGCGGCCGCTGCATCATTCTTAGCGGACATCAAATACAAGTCCTTGAGATTGGCATCATCTAAAATAATATTTTTCGGATATCCATTGCCGCCCTCTTTTCCAACTGTCAATAAGGTCACTTCAAACTGGCTCAGAAAATCTTCTGCAGATGTATTGCTGCCTCCGTTTGCTTTAAATTCACCGTAATTCAGCGCCATTAATACCTCTTTGATTGCAAGTGAGCCGTTATTTTCAAATTGGAAATCTTTCGTCAATTTGTCTCCCGGCTTTAGATTTGACAGATTAACACTCGCTGAATTTTCTTTAGCAGATAAATCAAGCGTACCTGACGCAAAAGTAGCATCCGTTGATTTAATGTCGTTAAATGCTGCCCATGTTCCTCCGCCAACTAAAGCTAATCCTAGTGCCGCAGAAGCAACTCCTAAACTTAATTTCTTTTTCATACCCATGGCAAACTCCCCTTTTATTGAATGATATTATATCGAAACCTGTTGCCAGGTTTACAACTGATGTTAAGTGGACATGGTGCTGTCCTTTGTATCTGTTTCCAAGGCTTTAGTCTTTCTTTCAATTTCTCTAATGGCACTGCTGATCGTCACAAAAGCGTACACCAGCAACATCACGCCGGGAACAATCAGTAAAACAGCAGTTCCGATCGGCTGACTGGCAAAATGAAGCATATAGCCGGCATATGGAAGCTGAAAACCTGTATATTGCGCGCGGACATTTTCGTCCGATACAAGCGCTGAATCAGCTGCTGCGTTATTGTCCCCTTTTGTTTTAAATAACAAATGGTCTCCTTGCTTCGTTTTGTCAACAATCCTGTGGGTGACCGCCGTATTTGCATCCTGCATAAATGTAATGACGTCCCCCTTTTGGAGCTCCTTCACATCAGTGATTTCTTTGACCAATATTAATGAACCTGTGTTGAACTCCGGCTCCATTGAACCTGAAAGAACTGATTTCAGCGTGTATCCAAACACTGCCGGCTCTCCCCCGGATGAACGTGTTGAAATCACGACAAGTGTCAGCACAATAATGAGAGTAAAGATGATCACGTAGAGAATATTACTCATCAGCTTCATTGCTTTTTTCATCCTCTTCCCCGCTTTCCTTTTGAACTGATTGAGTTTCTTTTTCTTCTGTTACAGTTTCTTGAGATGTATCTTCTTTATTTGATTTTTCTTGTATATCCTTTTGTGATGTTTCATTCTCCTTTTTGACGGCCGGCTTCGTTTCTTTTTTAGGCACTGTCGGTTTTTCATCGCACTTTGCAAGCGTCATAGGCTCCGACCACTCAAAAGTACTGCCGTCTGCCGGGTACCCGGCCGGTTTATATACTTTAAATGCATAAATGCCGGGTTTCATTTTTTTCTTCGTCTCAATTTTATAAAGTGAATCGCCGATTTGTTTGGAAACGAACCCTTTTTCGATCACGTTCCCATCCTTTAACGGTTTGCGGGCATTTTCCAGCTTATGAAGCTCCCACTTCCACTTTGATTTCCTAAGTCCCTCGCCTGTATTTTCGAGCTCAGCAAACAGAGAAATAGGTGAGCATACAGTGCCTTTCGTATCCGTTTGATTAGACAAGTGCAAATCACTTTGATCCCAGCGTTTATCATAATCGCAGTTTTTATCTGTATGCTGAAAGTCTGTACACGTTTGAAGCGGGACATCAAATGTTTCAATATCATGAAAAGCAGCGCTTGTATCACCGGAAAATTGTAAGCATATCGCGGCAGTCAGACTGAAAATGACTGAAATCTGAAAAATAAGCAAAACTTTCAGTTTCGTCTTCGTCTTTTGCTGATTGCGAAACAATCGAAACATATCTTACCTCCTGTAAAACACTGTCACTTGATATAACAATCGTTCTCTTTAAAGAACCGTACAAATAGAGTATAATCAACGTTTAATCGATTGAAAAACACCAAAATCGTTCATTTTGTTCGTTTAAGAGAATGTTTTCATCATATTACAAAGTCTTGCTCAGTATTGCTCACCTTTTTGTTTTTTTGAAATTTTTGGGATTATTATGTGAAAAATTAAATGCATAGCCAATTATGATTTGGTAATAATAAACAACGAAAGGGTGACAGCATGATGATCAAACAATGTGTGATTTGTCTTTCTCTTCTCGTTTTCGGCACCGTTGCCGCTCACGCAGAAGAAGCACCGCTTGTGACCGCCCGCCACATGTCCAAATGGGAAGAGCTTGCAGTAAAAGAAGCAAAAAAAAGGTACCCGCTCGCACAGGTACTGTTCAAACAAAAAGTATGGGACCGCAAAAGAAAAGATGAAGCAGTGAAGCAATACCATTTAACCCTGAGGGAAGGATCAAAGGAATTCGGCGTATTTGTGACGATTTCATTTGATCCCTATAGCCAAAAGGTTAATAAAATTGCCATATTAGAAGAATATCAATAAGGTCCTCCATTTTTGAAGGACCTTATTCGTTATATTTGCGGTTATTTTTTCCGCTTCAGCCATAGCCTGAAACCATAGGGTAAAATACCGAACCAATGCTGGGAAGCGGGCGTTTTTGTTTCTTTCCGCACCTCTTTTCGTTCTTTTCGCTCATCTCTCGGAGTATCTATATATTTGACAAATTGCTGAGTCATATATTTGACATAATCATTCGTTTTCACGTGATCACCTCATCATTCAATTATTATGAAGTGTTGGCTCACATGACTTTTTTTATACCCTTTTCTTTGCCCTATTCTGTCCAGCTCAGCAGTTTTTTCTGTTTTTGATCAAACACGATCTGTGCAGTTCTTTCTGTTCCCGACTCCGTCAACGCTTTTAGGTTGATTTCTTTTTGCTCTTTTATCGATGTATCGTAAATGTAATAAGAAACCTGCCCATATGGAAACTGCTGTGAATCCTTTTGGCCTTTCCGCTGCTCAAGAACATGCCGAATTGACAGAAGCGCGCCATTCTGAAGCAAATTCTCTCCTGTGTAAAACTCTTTTGTTTCCTTTTCAAACATGCAGCGTGAAATATATTGCGCAGCAGTAAAGTTCACGATCAGCAGCACAAGCGCGGACACAAAAAGAACAGCGGGATAAATAAACCCTTTCGTGCTGTCCATTTACCCTCCTCCTAAATACGGATAAACCGGAAAAGCAGTTTGATACACTTTTTGGTTCTCACTCTCAATTTCCAGCAAAACAACACCATTTTCAATATCGGCACTCATGGCTGCAATATCATCTAGAATCGGAACATGCCCTTTGCCATCTACCCTTTTTCTTATCATTGACTGATAGGTTTCAAAACGTATGTCTTGCCCAGAAGAATTGGTACAGATCAACACGCTCCCATGTTCGGCTGTCTTGACTGCGTGTGACTGCTTGCACTCGTTCATCATCTGTTCCATCGAAATCAGCCATTCTTGCTGTGTGAAACCGTCATGTTCCTGCTGCCGTGACAAAAACAGATGGAAGATCATAGCTAACGATCCCGATATGAGCAAAAAGACGGAAAACGAAAATAATACGTTAAGAAGCGTATAGCCAGTCTGTCCGCAGAATGCTGAGGCAAAATGGTTTTTCTTTATAAGCTGCTGCTGAGATGCATACGTTTTGATATTCCCCCTCCTCCTCCCACTTTAGCGTATAGTTATTATTGTCCATTGTACCCGTTTTCTCCTCAGTTCCTTCACCAGTCATCATATATTTGCTAATGCTTTCATTCATCATTTGGTAGCCGATTTCTCGAGATTCCGCCATATTTTCATCAGCTATCAGCTTGTCCCATAAAGGAACGACTGTCAGCAGCAGAAACAGCCACAGGCTTAGCGCAGACATTGTTTCTATTGTAGAAAAACCTTTATTTTCTCTCCACATTGACTCTTCCGCTCCCTAAATAAACTGTTATGTCATAAGCAACATGTCCTTTTACTCGTATTTTTCCCCCTGCATTCGGGCGCCCTTTCTCATTAAATTCCAAACGGTCTTTTAATGTCTTCGGTTCTATAGAAAGTCCCGTCGCATACGGCCGTTCAATTACCGTATCCCCCATAACTAATTGATATTCTTTTCTCTGAAAGAGAATTTTTGTTCTTTGATGACTGGAAATTGCAGTCTGCTGTGCAAGCATAATATCGTTTTTCAGCTGCCATGCCGCCTGACGGACAGCTGTGTTGTCATAAGCAGGAGGAAGCGTGGTAAACACGGCGATCAAGAGGATAGAGGCGAGGCTTAACACAAGCAAGCTTTCTAAAAGGGTAAATCCCTCCTCCTCGTTTAATTTAATGTTCAACCTTAACTTCTCCGCCAGTGATAATAATGTGCTTCCCATTTGGACAAACTGCATCCTTTTTCACATAACCCTCTGATTGTAAATCAGCAAGACTCGGTGTCTGTCCTTCATGGTCAAGCTCAAATGCAGTCATTTGTGCCTTAATCATGTTTTGAAGGCCTTCACAGCCCTTTTTCTGAATGGTTTGATTATGTTTCGTGACGTTCGGTATCGTAATTAAAAGCAAGATCGAAATAATAAAGAGCACAATTAGCATTTCAACAAGTGTAAATCCTTTCTCATTCATCAGCCTCTTCCTTTCACATTTGATTCATCATCTGATACATAGGCAAAAGCATAGATAAATACACAATTAAGATCATCGCTGCAACAAATCCATAAATCATAGGCTGAAGGATGCCTGTCCATTTTTGCGCCTTGTGTTCCAGCCGCTGCAATATGAACTGACTGTATGTGAAAAGCTCCCGATCAAGACGGCCGCTCAGCTGTCCGTGAGATATGACTTTTGAAAAATCAGTTTCATAAAAAGGGCTTTCACAAATAGCGGTTTCAATTGATTCACCAGCTTTTAGCCGTTCAATCACTTGTTCAGCCTCGCAGCGGTAAAAAGGGAGAAACGTTTGATGTTTAAATGCGTTAAGGCTGTCATATATTGAGAGACCTGATTGTAAAAGGCTGCTTAGCTGCAAAGAAAAAAAGTAGCTGTTAAACAGCCTGACAAGGTTTCCAACTAAAGGAATTCTGACACAAATAAGCATTTGCCGGGCAGGTGATTTTTTCTTAAACACAAGCCAATAATAAAGCCCGATACCTCCTGCAAATAGAGCCAACAATATGATTACAAGATCAATATGCTGAAAAAAAGCAAAAAGCATATCAGTTGAACGTGTGGTTTCCATATTCATCGATTGATAAATACCGGAAAACTGAGGAATGATGATGGCCTGTAACATATAAAACATGACAGCGACTGTGAAGATGAGGAAAAGCGGATATCGCAGCACCCTTTTCAGCTGGTCTGCCTGTGCAATTTTGCGTTCCAGCAGCTCTCCGCTCTGAATCATGGAGGCAGGCAGTTCACCATGTGTTTCAGCAAAATAACAGATACCTACGGCTTCCTTATGAAATGACAAACCCTTTAATACTTGATAAAACGGAGCCCCTTCCCTCAAACGAGTGATCGCATCAGTCAAGTCAGCCGCCTGCCTCTTATTCATCTGAAGTTCCATCAGCCGTATTCCATCCAGAAGCGTATATCCGCCCTCCGTCATTTCACCGAGCCGCTTCAATAACTGGGCTTGATCCTTTAACGGCCAGGTTTTTCTAATCTGTTTCATGATAAACCCACCGGTCATAGTTGTTTGTCGTCAAATAGCCGAGTGCAATTCCTTTTCTGATAATTTGACGTAGCGTTTGATATTGGTAATTTGCATGATTTCCTTTTGCCTCCTGAATACATTGCTGAAGATTTTTTCCGTAAAGGAGCTCATAAACGCTTGCTCTCCTGGTGTTTCGTGACTGGCGGCAATATACTGATGAACATCCGTTTTCACAAAACGGGCAAGCCAAATCAACCAAGCGCTGAGCCGCTATTGCAATGACAGTCTGTTCGATTTCATTCATATTGATGCCGAATTCAAGCAGCCTGTAAATCGCGCCCTTCGCATCTCTCGTATGAAGGCTCGTCAGCACCAAATGCCCTGTCATCGCTGCCCGTACCGCGATTTTAGCTGTTTCCGCATCTCTGATCTCACCTAAGATAATCATATCCGGGTCATGGCGCAAAATAGCCTTCAGCCCTGCGGAATAAGTCACACCGGCTTTTTCATTCACCTGCACCTGAAGAACATCCTCATCCCTTGTTTCAACAGGGTCCTCCAGTGTGACAATATTTCGATTAAAGTGTTTTTTTGCATATTGAACAAGAGAGTATAATGTGGTGGTCTTCCCTGAACCAGTCGGCCCGGTAAAAATGAGCATGCCGTGGGAATGTTTTAAAAATGAGAGTAAAGTGGCTCCTGTCTTCGGAAATAATGACAGCTTATCAATCGAAGGGATATTGTATTGAGGCATTACTCTGATCACGAGGCTTTCTTCATTAATTGTGGGGAGCGTTGACATTCTTAAATGAACATTTCCCTCCTCTAGCTTTAATGTAAGCGAACCATTTTGCGGCTTCCGCCTTTCCCCTATGTCCATCGCTGAGAGAAATTTAAAATGTGAAATCAGTCTTACGCACTCTTCTTTTTTCATGTGCCTTTTTTTCAGCAAGGCATGATCAACCCGAAAATGAATGATGGCGTCCCGCTCCCTCGGTACAATGTGAATGTCAGAAGCCTTTGTTATATATGCCTCTTCAATCAAGGTTCTGCTTATCTTTTCTATTGAATCCAATTTGATTCCCTCTCCTTTCAATGCGTATTGTAGAAAAAGAAGGACCTGTAATCAAACCGTGGAAAGGTGATTTCCGGAGATGTTATATGCAGAAAAATCAATTCCTGCTGACAGAAAAGATTGTTTCAGCTGAATGTACCTCATTGAATTCATTATTTTCTCAATAAAAAAGCAGGCATGATGATCATCATGCCTGCTTCACTCCATCTTTCATTATGCTGATTTAGAAATTTCACTTAATGCTTCTCCGGCTTTTTGATCAGTATCCTTCTCAACGGATAGATCGCCTAATGCCACAATACCGGCAATTCGTTCGTTTTCAAGAATCGGTAAACGGCGGATTTGGTGCTCTGCCATAAGCTGCCCCGCTTCTTCAGCGGACATATCGAGATGGCCGGAAACGATGTCGGCGCTCATGATGTCACTTGCTTTTGCATCCATCTGATTTTCAGCTAAGCATCTCGTCACAATATCCCGATCAGAAACAATCCCCTGAAGTGTGCCATTTTCACAGATTGGAATAGAACCGACATTGGAGTCTCTCATCTTTTTCGCTAGTTCCGTGATTGAAGCGGTTGGTTCACAGCATTCTACATTCTTTGTCATGATGTCTCTTATTTTCATTTCCATTCCTCCTTTACCGTGTTCTATTTATTCTTTATCCGCTGCACAAAAAATGAAACCTCCTACAGTGTCCGCCTTTTCCGGGTTTTCTTTTTCTTCTTCCGCTCCTGCAGCATATCTCCCGTCCAGCCTTTCTTCTTCAAATATAGGTAGATCAGAACCGTCGAAGTGAGAATCAATAAGAGAGAAAAGAGATATCCGTATTTCCAATTCAGCTCAGGCATCACTGAAAAGTTCATCCCCCAGAGGGCACCGAGTGCTGTAACCGGCGTAAAAAGCGTCGTGAAAATGGTCAGCGCTTTGAATATTTCATTTCCCCTGTGAGAGGTAATGACTTCCTCTGAATGCAACAGACTATTAAGCTCCCCTTCAAATTCGCTAATGTATGTAAACCCCCTGTCAATTTTGAGTTGTATCCGCTGATAAACCTTTTTACCTTCATTTTGGGGCAAAAAGGTTTCTTTCAATGCCATTTCAATTTTTTTAGTGCTTAGGATTAAGTTTTTCCAGACCATCAGCTCATGGTGCAGGAGATGGACACGGTTTAAAATGCTTTTGCTATTATCGTCTTTGATTTGCCATCTGAGCTTTCTCAGCTTTACTTCAAATTCATCTAAACCGATTAGATACACATTCATTAACTCGCCGAGAAGGATCAAAAATCCCTCCATGGTACTATCCGCTCTTTCCATTTGCTGGACAACTTGTTTTCCCTTAATCCCCTTCAAAATCGAAAAATCAAAGTTAATTGTGAAAAAATATTGCCTGGTTATATAAAAGTGAAAAACGGTATGGTCTTTTTCCTCACCCAGCCCCTGATCATATACAATCGAGCCAAATACCGCTTCATTTTCTGTTTCAGTCGTGTCTACGCGCAAAAAATTAATATGATGGTTATTTTCAAACCACTTCTCACATTGAGGCCAGTGAGAAAAGTGGATCAGATCTCTTGCTTTATTTCTTTCCTGAGGCCCCATTTGGTACCAAAACCAATCCTTTCCCGTATGTGCCTTCATGTCAAGCTCCTCCAAACTTTTGTTCTTTTATTCTTTAATTGCCCAAGAAAGGCATTGCTAAACCAGTCAACCGCTTCAACGCATGTTTTGTGAGCAATTTCCGGTGGTATGGAATGTAGAAAGACATCGGAAAAGGGAGGTGCATGCCTTCCTTGGAGAAGGCAGTTGTTTTGGAATTTATTAATTTACTAGCAGTCGCTATTCTCATTTTGTTAACAGGTTTTTTTGTTGCCGTAGAATTTTCAATCGTAAAAGTGCGGCGATCCAGAATTGATCAGCTTGTCGCAAAAGGAAAGAAAGGTGCTAAAGCGGCAAAGCATGTCATCACTCATCTTGATGAATATTTATCAGCCTGCCAGCTGGGCATCACAGTCGCAGCTTTAGGACTGGGCTGGCTTGGAGAACCGACTGTGCAAACCCTGCTTCGGCCGCTTTTTCATAAAGCAGGCTTAAATGAATCGCTTACCCACCTTCTTTCACTTGTCATCGCCTTTTTAGTGGTGACGTATTTAAGCGTCGTCATCGGGGAGCTGGCGCCAAAGAGTTTCGCCATTCAAAAAGCAGAAAGCATTACATTGATGCTTGCCAAACCGCTTATTTGGTTTTATAAGATCATGTTTCCATTCATTTGGCTGCTGAACCACTCTGCCCGGTTGATTACAGGGGCGTTTGGACTGAAGCCGGCATCAGAGCATGAGCTGGCATATACAGAGGAAGAGCTGCGGGTTCTTTTGGCAGAAAGCTATAAAAGCGGTGAAATCAGAAAAAGCGAATTAAAATACATGAATAATGTCTTTACCTTTGATAAGCGAATGGCAAAGGAAATCATGGTGCCGCGAAATGAAATGGTCAGTTTGTCACTTGATGAAGACTCCATTCCAAACCTGGAGGAAACAGTGAAGCAAACAAAATATACACGGTACCCAGTTGTCAGAGAGGATAAAGATAATGTCATTGGCGTAATCAATATGAAAGAAGTGCTGTTTTCAATGCTGTCGAAAGATTTCTCATTAAAAAAGCAGCAAATTGAACCTTTCATTCAGCCTGTTATCCACGTTATTGAGACAATTCCGATTTATAAATTGCTGCTGAAAATGCAAAAGGAACGTACTCATCTGGCGATCCTCATTGATGAATATGGCGGGACTTCCGGTTTGGTCACTGTCGAGGATATTATCGAAGAAATTGTAGGAGAAATCCGTGATGAATTTGATGCAGATGAAGTGCCTCATATCCGCGAGCTCGGAAAGGATCATTACTTATTAAATGCAAAATTATTAATCAGCGATGTAAACAACCTGCTTGGAACAGATTTATCAGACGCAGAAGTAGACACCTTGGGCGGCTGGTTTCTCACACAAAACATAGACGCCGAGCCTGAAAGTGTCATTGAATATGACGGCTACTCTTTTAAGGTAAAAGACATCGACAGCCATCACATTTTATTTATAGAAGTAAAAAAAGCTGAATAGCCCGAGGGAGGCTGTTCAGCAGCTTTTTTCAGCAATGGCATCAACACTCTTCTATCTTAAACCCTTTATTGGCCAGGGCTTTAGCAAGACTTTGCTCGGTTTTCACATTCGAAAAATCCAGACCCAGCTTCACCACAGTTTGGGCAATTTCAGGTCTGATTCCTGAAATAATTGTCTCAATGCCGAGCAGTTTGGTGCTGTCAATCACTTTAAAAATTTGATAGGCCACCATTGTATCGACGATGGGAACACCTGAAATATCTAAAAATAAATATGAGAGCTTTAACGCTGAGCACTGCTGCAGCACCGACTCCAAAATCGTCCTCGCTCTGTACGTATCAATTTCACCGACAAGCGGAAGAATCCCTATCCCCTCAGATATCGGCATAATCGGCGCACTCAATTCATTAATCATTTCTTTTTGCGCGTTTAATTGTATCATGGTGACCTGGTAATATTCTTCAGTAAAAACTTCGATGATCTCATCAATGGTTTGATTCAAAATCTGGCTCCACTCACAAATGTCCTGAATGCTGATTTCTTGAGAGGAGGCTTCGCTGAATTTCTGAATCCATTCAAACATGACGTGCCTGAAGGCGTTAAACTGGCCGACACTTTCTGTTACAGTCACTTCATGAACGGCACGGTCTCTGGCACATTGAAGAGACCATCGATTGAGCTCATCCTTTACGTCTTCTGCTTTGCTAAGGGATTTCGCCACGATGGTCACTAATGATTCGTGCTGGTCTAATAACTTTTGTTCTAATTTTTGCTGATCTTTAGCGGTATGCAGCCAGTTTCCTTTTGACGTGCAAGTTTCCAGCCATTGTTTCATAATATCTTCTTTGTGCTCTGTTACATGCTGATCAAGAGCTATCATCTTAATGAGCTACCTCCTGTTTTTTAAAAATATATGCTTCATATGTATAACATGTCTGCCTCTACACATACTATGTTTACATTCAATGGGCTATAGCCAAGCGGTAAGGCAATGGACTTTGACTCCGTGATCGTTGGTTCGAATCCAGCTAGCCCAGTTTCTGAACAGGTGAAAAACCGAAGATAAGCTGATTCGTATAAATCAGCGGATCTTCGGTTTTTCATCATGCAGATTGATGAACTGTTTTCTTCTTCGATAACTTCAACAGTTCTCCCGGATTATAACCAATCACCAGCTTTTTGTTGTCCACAAGAATCGGACGTCGCAAAAGCTTCGGCTTCTCGATTAAAAGTTCCAGCACCTCATTTACCGTCATCTCTTCAATGTTTAGATTTAAATTTTTGAAGGTCTGGCTTCTTGTCGCTAAAATTTCATCAATTCCTTCTGTCGTTAATGATAAAATGTACCTCAATTCTTCCACTGTCGGGGTTTCTCTGAATAAGTGCCGTTCGTTAAATTCAATTTGATGCGCTTTAAGCCAATGTTTTGTTTTTCGGCATGACGTGCAGCTTGGATATGAGTAAAAAATTAATTGTTCCATTCGTTTTTTTCCTCCTCAGTTAACCATCTCTTTGTAGAATAACTACCCGGATCATTTTTTATTTAAACCATTTACAGAACTTTTTTTCGGATTATTTTTAAAAAACCATTCATATAATAGAAAACGCAATCAAAGGAACAAATTCCATTTGTATATCAATAATGAAAATGTTTACATTTATAGGTGTGATCTATTATAATAGCAATCAGAGGGACTCTCGGGAGGGGATAAAAATGAATCGCATGTTCCGGGTGTTAGGATTTTGGACGGGAATTTTTGCAGTCATGTTTTATTTGGGTGATATGAAAGATGCTTCCCTTTTATTTTTTGGACAGACGATCTTATTTGTATTTCTATCGTATTTGAACTTAACTGAACGCATGTATATTTATATTTTTGGGGCTTATTTAACGATTTTCTTCGCCGGCTTTACATATTACTCGATTTTTATTATGGTGCCCGGCGGCGGAGGCCATTAAATGCAAAAAGAGACAAACCTTCTCGGTTTGTCTCTTTTTTTACAATGAAAACCCATTTAAAAACGGATTTTGATCCTGCTCTGTCTGCACGTCTGTTTCAAGGCCATGGCCGCTTAACACCAACGTGTGCTCCGGCAGCGTTAGCAGTTTTTCATGAATGGACGTCAGCAGCGTCTCTTGATCGCCGCCTATTAAATCAGTACGCCCTATGCCGCCTTGAAACAGGACATCACCGGAGATCACCAAGTCTGCATCCTTCACGTAGTAAGAAACACTGCCTGGCGAATGTCCCGGCGTAAATAATGTTTCTAAATGAAACGGTCCGATATTCAGCTCACCGTCTCCTTCAATCAGATAATCTGCAGGCTTAGCTGTGATTTCTATCCCTCGCAGCATGCCGGAGCCGTTTAAAGAGGCATCCGTAAGCCAATTCTTTTCATTCTGATGCAAGTAAACAGGGATATCCCATTTTTCTCTCACTTCATCAAGTGCCCCTATATGGTCAAAATGGGCATGTGTAAGCAAAATGGCTAAAGGCGTCAACCCTTTTTCTTTTATGTATTGATTGATTTTATTTCCTTCGCCGCCCGGATCAAAAATCAGGCATTGATCATCATTGATGAGAAAATATGCGTTCGCTTGAATCGGCCCTACTGGCATTCGTCTCCATTTCACTTATATCACCTCTTTCTTTTTTATGTTCCTATTATGAGGGTTTTTGAAAAAAGATTCAATCAATCGCAATGAAAACGCTATCGACAAACCTATAAAAAACAGGTAGAATAAAAATGGAAAGAATTGCAGGTTTTTCAATGTAAAGGGGGCTGCGTAATGTTACTTGTCGTGATTTTCGGCCTTGTCGCTCTTTTCGCTTTATGGGGAGTCTTGCGTTCTGTTAAAAATAGAAATATACTTGGATTTTTATTGGCCGGAGCCACCTTATTTGTCTTTGGCTGGTTTACCGTGATGACCGTGATAAACAGCGGCTATCCAACTGCACATTAAAACCTGTATCCGATCGGATACAGGTTTATTTTTATTGCTGTAAATGTTTATTGACACTTTCAATTTTGCTTTCAAGCGTCGTTTTTTTGTCACGCCTGTCATCGATGCGGATGTTCGTTGCCACTCTGTGCAGCCCTTTTTGAAACGGCGCTTCGTGAATAGCCTGAATGACTGTGAAAAGGTCACTGAGTTCTCCCTCGATCAGCGTATTCATCGATGTCAGCTGGTATTTGATTTTCCCTTCAGCTTTATACCCTTCTAAAATCTTTTGCACATCGGCCACGTAAGCACTTACACTAGGTGTTTCCGTACCAATTGGGATAATGGTTACATCTGCGATAGCCATCGTTATTCCATCTCCTTTTGATCAATGATGAGTTGCTTCATTTCATGTGATTTCAATAAAATGATCTGCTCAAAATGAAAGCCGTATAACGCATATTCCCCGTTCGGAGATATTTGAATCGGCTCCATTTCCGGCAGAGAGAAAAGGTCTTTTGCCTTTCCCGATGCCACATTGACAGCTGCGAGCTTATATGCATCGCCGCTTTCTCTAAACGTATAAAACAGGCCTTTTGCTTCATCATAGTCATACTCCATTGGAGCCAAACTTGTATATTTCGTTTGGAGCGGCCATTCCGCTGTAACTGGCGATTTTGTTTGCGGCGTTTTAAACTGATACGTCCCTTTTTCTCTGGAAGCTGGTTTGACAGTAAAACTCATTTGATGAAAAGAATCAAAGAAGAGAACGTCATCCTCGAGCTTCTGTTCCGCTTTGGAGACTGTATCGAATGTATATAAAGGCCCTGACTTATCGTCTCTTCCCTCTTTTATATAATCAAATGTGTTTTTGGATGTCCAATGAATAAACGGAACCTGTATTGGACATAAGGAAGTCTCATCTTTTTTAGCATCCACCTGATATGTATGGAAATCCCAGTTTTCAGTGAATACCGTGACCATCATTTGATAAGGATCATATTGATTCCAAGCAGCCTCTAGTTCATACGTTTCGTAATCTTTTTGGTAAAGCGTCTCTCCTTTTGCATTAAGCAAAACAACTGCCGTCTTTTGGCTGTGTGTGATTTGCAGCAAAATCATCTGCTTCCTCGGATTAATTTGAACATCAACGATTTGACCATCCGTTTGATAGAGCTTTTTCGCTTTGCCGGTAAAGATGCGGTACGCAAAAAGCTCCGTTTTCGTCGGATCAGACGCGGTATATAAAATTGTACTGTTATTAAGCCATCCTTCCATTCCATCCGCTTTTTCCGCGGAAAGCGGTATGATGTCTTTTTCCTCATCTTTTGCCGCCGCTGCCTGTTTTTGCTGCTGATGAGATGGTTCGCATGCCGATAAACTAAACAGCAATGCCGACAACAGAATGAAACAAACTGATCTCATCAGCCTTCCCCCCGATCATCTTTATTGTCTCATATTTACTTCGGCAGAAAAAAGAAAAAGTTTCAGTTACTCATGAAAAAATAACGCCCTCCACAAAATGCCGTTTGTGGCGTTATAAATATGTGAAAACTGCTGAAACGGCAAAGGATTTTGGCCTTTTCCAAGTTCCACCGTATATCCTTCTTTAAAATAATGGTGAATAAACCAATCGCGAAATCCCGCATAGCTGTCTATATCCCGTATTCCTTTATAAATGTTCCCGCTTAACTTCTCAAAATCCTTTATGACAGCAGCAGATTCTTCAGGCTCAAGGCCTTTATAGCCCCAATAAATTTCTTCCCCCTGAGTATGGAGAGCCAGCAGTCTGTCAGGCGGATTCTCCGTTATCAGCCGGTACATCGCGATGGATTCCGGCTCCGTGAGTGGAGAGATTCCCGGAAAATCGCGGTAGCTGGGTGCTGTAGGTTTGCGGTATTTTTCAATTTCCCATAGTGACGGAAATTGTTTATTTAAATCGACTCCGTTTATGTTTGCCTTCCATTCATTAAAATTCGGACGATGATCATTTAGCCTTTCAAGCTCATCTTTCCTTGCTCCCATGCCTTCTGGTCCGTTCAAGACAAGATCAACGCCATCCGGATTAACAAGAGGTACGAGAGACAAGGATGTGCTGCTGAACAGCTTCATGGGAGAAAAGCCAAAAAAAGGCGAGTTGCAGCATAATGATATACAGTATTCCTTAAACCATTTCAGCAGGACAGACGTTGTGATCCACTCATTCGCATGAAATGAGGCGTTCATATGAACCTTTTTTGCGGCATGCCCCCCGCCAGTTTTTAGCTCCCAGATTGGCCTGCCGAGTACAGAACGGCCGATTTCCCGGCATGAGACAAACGGAAACACATCAATGATCTTCTTTATTTCCTTTTCAACAGCTGAAGCATCATAGATTTTTTCTTGCTCCACCCAGTTATCAGAAAGGTCCAGCTGCCGAGGCTGTAAAAAGCTCTTTATGTCCTGAATGGTTTGAAGCTCTTTATCGTTATACTCTTCTATAAGATAACCAGGACAATACAATTGATGTTTCTGTGCGGATCGATTTGAACTTCTAAGCAATTCCTCGTCTATCTTCAGTTCTCTCGCCACTCTGGCCAAATTGTGCTTGATCTCAGGTTTCACCATAATAAACGCCATCATCATCCTCCTTTTTTGTTACTATATGACAGCGTATTAAAAAAAAGAAAGCCTCCCGCCACTTTGATGCGGGAGACATTATGATTACGATGCCTGATCAAGCATTTGTTCTTCTTTTCGTTTTGACGAATTGTCCAGCCTTTTTTGATCATAAAATCGTAACAAATCTCCATAAATGATTTCATCAGAAAGTGATAGCTCCTGTTTTGCTTTATCAGCAAATGCTTCACATTGTTTTGCCTCTTTTAGCGGCTTTCCTGTCTCTTTGTCATAACAAGCACCATCTGTATAAACAACCTGATCCGTAATAAAACTCCCGTCCCGTAGTACCGTAAAGTCCAGTTTTTCATCTGAAAGCAGATCGTTTCCGAATTGAATGTGATCTTTCGTATCAATTCCTAAAAGATTCATCAGCGTCGGCCTGATATCAATCTGCCCGCCTACAGTTTCAATGGTTTGCGGCTTTTTATCGGTAATACCGGGAATATGAATGACAAGCGGCACCTTTTGGAGCTGCACTTCTTCAAATGGTGTAATCTCTTTCCCTAAGAATTGCCCCATCGCTTCATTATGGTTTTCCGATATCCCATAATGGTCACCGTATAATACGATAATAGAGTTGTCGTATAACCCGTCTTCTTTCAGCTTTTCGATAAACCGTTTCAACGCCTCATCCTGATAGCGCACTGTCGGGAAATATTTATTTAGCGTCTGGCTGCTTGAATCATATTCATCAATCAATTGATCCTCTTCATCTAGATCAAACGGGAAGTGGTTCGTCAGTGTGATCAGCCTCGAGTAAAACGGCTGAGGCAAATTTTTCATCAGCTCTGAAGACTGCTCAAAAAATTCTTTATCCTTCAGCCCCCAGCCGACAGAATTTTTGTCAGTTACGTCATACGAGTTAATATCAAAAAACGAATCATATCCAAATGAGTCGTACATTAAATCACGATTCCAAAAGCTTTTATTATTCGCGTGAAGCACCGCTGAATAATAGCCGCTGTTTTTCAAAATCTCGGGTGCGGCCATGTATTGATTGCCCGCATTTGTAAAAAACACGGCACCTCGTCCAAGCGGATACAGTGAATTGTCCACGATGAATTCTGAATCCGATGTTTTCCCCTGGCCGGTTTGGTGGTAAACATTATTGAAGTTGTAGCTCTGTTTTATAAAATCATTCAGAAAAGGCGTGATTTCTTCACCATTCATCTTTTCATTAATCACAAAGCTTTGCGTCGACTCTAAGGATACGAGAATGACGTTTCTTCCTTTTGCAGCGCCGAATAAGCTTTTGTTGGCATCTTTCGCATTAGCGGTTACGTAGTTTTCAATTTCCGTCAGGCTGTTGCTGTCAGCCAAGGCCCTTTGTGCGGACTGTTTTGACTGAAGAACACCGTCGTAAATATGAAAATTAAACAGGCTGATGTTTTTAACAAGCATTTCCCTGTCAAATGAGCGTGTCAATAGCTGAGGTCTTTCCGCTTCAGACAGGCCTAAATTGAAGAAATAAACAGAAGCAACAAACAGAAAATATGCCGCCCGTTCATTTTTCGTGGAAGGAATGTCCGATTGAAAAGCTTTTTGCCGGATGTGAAGCCATATTAAAACCGCAATATCTACAGCCAATAGGAGGTCTGTCGGCTCAAGAAGTGTTCCGATGCTGCTTCCGAGATCACCCATATTGCTCGTTTGAAAAAGGACAGGGATCGTTAAGAAATCATTGTAAAATCGGTAAAAAACCATATTAGCCAGCAATACAAACGTAACAAGACAGCTCATCGCGATAATGTAGCGATTTCTGCTTTTGCCTTTTAAAAACAGGCTGAAGCCAAAGATGAGCAGCAAAAAGCTCAATGGGTTGATAAACAAAATAAATTCCTGCGTTAGATTGTCGATTTTAATATGAAAACTGGTTTTGTAAACAGCATACGTTTTCAGCCACATCAATAAAATGGCAATCAGCATAAATGAAATCTTCGAAAAAAACGTTTTTCGCATTTCAACCTCCTATGCAGCACGCTCAAAAAATCAGTCTATTCCCAACATTCTCATTAACACATCAAATTAAATCTTAACCTGAACATAACGAAAAATCAATTTCATTTACACAATTTTAACAATTTTGGTGTTTCAGCCATTCATTTTTAGCGATCCAAGCGCCTCCGATAACGCCGGCATCATTTCCAAGTGCTGCGATTGAAATATCAGCCGCTTCGGCTGCCCGCGGAAACGCACATTTGCGGAATGTTTTCTCGACTTTGGATCTCAGCAGTTCTCCGGCTCTTGAAACACCGCCGCCAAGAACGATTTTTGATGGATTAAGCGAGCTTGCCAAATTTCCCAGCACCACACCAAGATGCTTGGTCACATAATCAACCACTTCAAGGGCAATTTCGTCATTTTCACCCGCCGCTTCAAATACATCCCGCGCTGACAATTGTTCAGTTGCTTTTAAACGTGTCGTCTGCTTAGCTTTTGCAATTTTCTCTTTTGCAATTCTTACAATTCCGGTTGCCGACGCAATCGTTTCGATACAGCCCGTTTTGCCGCAGTTGCAAGGCGCCCCGCCTTCAGGAATGCTACAAATATGGCCGATTTCCCCGCCGGCGCCATTTATGCCATGTACAATTTCACCATTTGCAATGATGCCGCCGCCAACTCCTGTGCCAAGCGTCACGAGAATGACGTCTTTCGCGCCATCACCCGCTCCCTTCCACATTTCCCCGAGCGCAGCAATATTTGCGTCATTTTCTATAACAGCCGGGATTCCGGTTTCTGTCTCGAGATGGTTTTTTAAAGCATAGTTTTTCCACCCCAGATTTACCGTTTCATAAACGACTCCTGCCGCCATATCTACAGGGCCTGGTGCGCCCATTCCGATGTATTTGATGATATGCTTCGGTTTTTGCAGTTCATCCAGCTTACTGTCGATTGTTTTTGCAATTGTAACGGTAATGGTGTCGCCGCTTTTATCAGTCGGGACTTCCCACTTATGCTGAATTTCACCATATTGATTAATAAAAGCGAGTTTAATTGTCGTTCCTCCCAGATCAATGCCCGCAAACCATATTTCGTCCATTTTTATCACCTTAGCCTTTACATCAATCTCTTCCGTTTTTTTGTTTGTTCCAATTCTTTTCGAAGGACCGCTGCCGCTTTGGCCCACTGCTCCTTCTCGATCATGTGATTCATGTATAATTCCTTTAATTCGTCTAGCATAAACTCAATTTCAAGCTCTCTGTCCCCAAAGTAAACAATGTGGCCAAACGTTTTTAAAAGCTGCTGCACATCATAAAATGTATTCATTTTCCTCACCATTCTTGATCTTAACTATCATAAGCGTATTCATATGGAAGCGGCCAGTCAAGAAGAAAACGCTGACAAAAAAGCCAGCCTCCTTACCATCTTCCATTACTAAGATTCTTTATTATTTTCAATTTGCTACTGCAGCTCCTTGTAGCGCTGCTCCTTCGGCTTCAGTTTTACAGCCGACCTGATGGCCTTTTCTGCTTGAGCAAGCTCATTTTTTTCAGCATACAATAAGGCTAAATTGTAATATGAGGCATGGTCTTTAGGTTCTTTTTTCACTGCTCGTTCCAAAAGGGAAACCGCCTGATCATATTCGCCGATTTGAATATCAGAAACAGCCAGAATTTTCAAAAGATCGGCAGAGGCATCTTTTTGCTCTGCTTCTCCGTTCAGCAATTCTGTTACTTCTTCATACTTTCCTTCCTGATACAGCTCATTTGCCTGCTGAATCAGCGCTGACTCCTGGTGTGAAGGCGAATGCAATCCGTAATATAAAAATCCGGCCGCCAAAGCAATCAGCAAAACCGCTGATAACAATCTTTTTCCTAAGGCTCCGCCTTTGGGCAACCCCAGTGCTGCAGCAGCGAAAAAGCCGCCAATCAAGCCGCCAATATGTCCCGAATTGTCTATATTCGAAACCGCAAAACCAAAGCCAAGGTTGATGATAATGATGACAATAATATTGGTTCCAATGGTTCTTAAAAACATTTTCCGATTTGACAAAGCTACATACAGCAATGCGCCTAAGCATCCGAATATGGCTCCTGAAGCGCCCGCTGAAGGATAGGGACTGAACACAAAGCTCGCGATTGAACCTGTAATGCCAGCCGCCAAATAAATCAGCAGAAATCTGCCCGATCCGTACATCCGTTCAACCGCTGTACCAACTGACCATAAAGCAAGCGTATTAAAGGCTAAATGCGTTATGCCGATATGAAGCACAATCGGAGTCAGAAGCCTCCACCATTCTCCGGCTGCAATCAGACTGTTTTCCTTTGCTCCAAAAGCGACCAGTGTCTCCGTATTTGTGCTGCCCCCGTTTATTTCAAGCAAGAAAAACATTAAGACCTGAAACGCGATGAATAAATATGTAAAGATTGGTTTTCCGTTTTGAAAAACCGCCGCTTCATTTTTTCTCTTTTCTTCTTGTTTCAATACGAGCGAAAGGAAGCGTTCTCTCGCCATTTGCACGTCTTCAAATGAATTACGGGCTTCTGTGCATTCTTCTGCAGGAAATGATGGAAAAACAGCTTGAAGATCATCATGAAGCATCGTTCCCCTCACGACCGCCGGCTCAACTGACACAGTTCCGTTCTCAAAGGGCTTTTCGGCAATCTCTTCCCAGTCATCAACAGGGGCTTCCGCTGAAAAAAATACATTCAGCAGCTTCATCTTGCGTCTGCCAAGTTGCTTTCTGACTCGTTCTACCCGCTCAGCCTGCTCTTCGATATCTCTTTCCATTTCTTGACGGAAATCAAGGTCATGCTTATAAAGGCGAACCAGATCATGAGAGGACTTGTCCGGTGCTTCCAGCCATATTTCATCTGACTCACCGGCTTGTATGACGCCATACCCGCTTTTCACTAGGTGCGCCGCGATTTTCCAATATGTATACTCCAGCAAATACATGTTTACCGCTCCAATGGTTTTTTCTCATTATAACAGCTGGCGCTCCGAACGCCTACTGAAAGCAAAAAATCCCGTTTTTCACGGGATTTTAGAAAGCTTGCTGTATAAATTTATTACGGATAAACGGAATTCTTAAAAAGAAATGGATAAAAGACCGCCTGATTCCTGGCTGGCTGAGTACGGTATTCATAAGACGGTAGCGATTTTGATAAAACATGACGGCAGAAACAGCGAAAATGGCATAAATCATAATTTTTTTCATTATATCCCTCCTGCCAATAGGATTTGTCATTCTTTCTTATTTATTCTTAAATAAGGAGCAGGAAAGTTATGAAAAACAAGAAATGATCTGATCCTCTGTTATCAGCTTATGTACTGGGATGTCATGCGGCTGACGGGGAACGTGCGCAAACAACTGGCACTCCAAAAGCAAAGAGACTGTCTTCCCTTTATAATCGCTTAAAAAACGGTCATAATAACCGCCGCCAAAACCGATCCTAAACCCGTCAGTATCAAAACAAACACCCGGAACGACTATCAAGTCAATTTGCGAGGGTTTCACTTCTTTTGTTTTTTCAATCATCGGCTCAAGAAGTCCGGCGTAAACGGTTTCGAGCTGATCATCGGTCTGATATGTGCGGAATTGCATTTTCTTCGTACCAGGGTCGCATTTTGGAATACAAACTTGCTTTCCTTCTTTCCAAGCCTGCTCAATAACTGGACGCGTCGATATTTCCAGCCCTCTGGAGATGGTGACGGCAATGGTGCTGGCATTTTGCCACCCCGGCAGTGAAAACAAATGCTTGTACATACGTGCTGTTTTTTGAATAAGATCTTCACTTGATACAGCAGATAGTGCTTCCATCGTCTTTTTTCTTAATTGTGATTTCATCTCTCATCCCCCCTCGGAATAGAAAAAAAGCCAGAACCTTTTTCAAAGCTCTGGCTTTTTTCTCACACCTCAAACAGCTAGGCTGTTATTTTGTTTCACGGTGTAACGTAGATTTTTTATCACGTGGGCAATATTTTTTAAATTCAACGCGGTCTGGATTGTTGCGTTTGTTCTTTTTAGAAATATAGTTACGCTCACCACATTCAGTGCAAGCCAAAGTAATATTAACGCGCATTATTTTCCCTCCAAACTAAAATCATTTACTTATTCAGACTTATATATAATACCACTATAATGGACGGAATGCTAGGCTGTTTTTCAATGAATTGCTGAATTATTGATGATACGCTTATAAAGCTGTAAATATGATTCCGTAATGAGCCGGGGATGGTGGAGTTTGATCACCTGTTGTCTGCCGGCTTCTTTTATCCGGCGGGCTTTTTCCCGGTCTTTTAACAACCTGTCCAGTAGATCAGCCGCTTCCTGTGCGTGCATAAAATCAACGGCGATTGCCGTTTTGTCATGCAAGGCATAGTCACAAAAGCCGCCCGACTGGGAAACGGCAGTCAGCACACCTTGTTCCATGCTTTCTTGCGCGGCAAGCCCAAACGGTTCATAAAAACTAGGGAAAACAGCCATTTCACAGCGAGACAAAAATGCTCTGAGATCCCTTCTATGCAGAAACGGCAGGAACATGACATGTTCCTTCAGGTTCAATGCCGCAGCCAATTTCTCATAGGAGGACAGAGACGGCCCTTCCCCAGCCAGCACTAAATGCAGATCAGGCTGGCGCTGCCTCAAGATAGCAAACACCTTTAACAGCTGAGAAAACCCTTTTTCCGGAACAAACCTACCAAATGAAAATAGGAACCTTTTATTCATACTCCGTGGAATTTGCCCCTTATCTTCCTCCATAGATGCAGGACTCGGGATAACGGTTAGTTTTTTTCGTGTTGCCTTATCAAGAGCCCGTTTCATAAAAGTGCTTAATACAATCAGTTCATCAGCGGATTCTATAAGGAGCCGTTCGGTCTGAAGTCTGTATGGATGCGGTGCTTCTTGGCACGCCTTCTTCCTTTCGCTTTCAAGACCGTGGATTGTCGCAGCAAGCGGAAGGCCAAGCCGTTGTTTCAAATCATGAGCAGCGGGGGCTGTCATGTCGTCATGGGCATGAATCAGATCAAAGCGTTTATTGCAGGATAACACATGCTGAACGATTGTAAAGTTGGCATCCGCTATAAAATCTTCAAACTGCGCATATGAAAACAGCCGCCTGCTTGGAGTACAAACTGTTATATTGATATGCGGTTTTAAATAGGAAATAAGACGGTTTAAATGGACACCGAGCCCGCTTTTCGGCTCATTGGGATGTTCGAGTGAAAGCATGAGAACGTTCATCGTTCTTTTTCTCCTCTCCCATAACACGTGTAGGCAGAAAATTGCTTCTCCCACCTGATGTGCGCGTCCTCAGTCTGAAAGCTTTTTATATCACTAATCCCATTTTCAGCAAGATAGATGTCCTCTGTACCAGCGAGCTTGAGAGAGACATTCATTGAGTTAACAATTCTATATTCAGCCCGATATACAGCATCACCAGCCGCCTGTCCAATTGTCCATTCCCCTTTATGATACGTTGTGCGCTTTGTCCTGACAGCTTCGATGCCTTTTCTTTTGATGACAATGCGCAATTCTTTTATCATATCCTGCGGCTTTTCGAAAAGCACCGCTTCAGCCAGCTGCATTGTTTCTTCCGAGAGATCCCAGCACACGGTCAAGGTGTGAGCGTTTTGAATAATCATGTCGAATGTGTCCCTAAAAAAAGAAAGCTTATGTCGTATATTATAGGGAAATGGGTATTTATCCATGGACTTCTAACATTCTCCTTTCCTATCGGTCACTCAGTGTTCCTATTAAACCATTACCTAGAGAGGAAGCAAAGAAAGATTTCTCGACAAAATCTCGTTTTTTTCGCGAATTCCTTTAGAATCGATTGGTTTTATGGTATAAAAAAGAAGGATAAAAAAAGAATAGAAGGTGATGAAACGTGGAAATTGCTATTATTGCGTTGTTTATCGTCAGTATAGCGCTAATTGCATTCTCATATTCTCAAAGAGATCCGATGAAAGATGTTGAACAGGAGCTCGAAACACTTCAGCTTTCTGCGATGCAGGAAATTTACAAGCTCAAAAAGAAAATGACAGTGCTTGAGGAAGAATTACTGGAAACAAACCTTGTCATCCGCAAATCAAAGCATAGCGACATCAATCAAAAGATCGCTAAACAAATACTTTCTAAATATAATAACGGCATGTCCGCTGAAGCCATTGCTAAAGCTGAGCATGTATCAGTGGAAGACGTGAATACGATTATCAAAGATAACGAGAAGGTGCTCGTATGACAAAACGGGGCATTCAGGCATTTGCTGGCGGCATCATTTTAGCGACAGCCGTTCTTGCAGCTGTTTTTTATCTGACAGACGAAGATCAGGCCGCTGCTGTAAAAGAAACTAAAACAGTAACCGAACAAGACGTGAACAATTACCTTGATTCTAAAAAAATGGTTTCTGTTAACCGTGATGAATATCAAAAACTTCTCGATTCAAAAGAGAAATCCTTGAACGATGACAGCAGCTCAGACACGAAAACAGACAAAGTCAAAACATACAAGCTCACAATTAAAGACGGCATGAGCACCGCAGATGTATCTGCTATTCTTGAAAAAGAAGGCATCATTTCCTCGGCTCAAGACTTTAACGACTATGTCATTGATGCCGGCTATCACAAAGAAATCCGCGCCGGCGAGTTTAAAGTAAAATCAGACATGAGTTTCAAAAAGATCGTAAAAACGTTAACACGATAAAAAAACAGGCTGACTGTCAGCCTGTTTTTTTATCCAAACTTTCCTGTAATGTAATCAAGAGTTCTTTGATCCTGCGGGTTAGAGAACATTTTATTGGTATTGTCGCATTCAACAAGCTCGCCCATGTAGAAAAAGGCGGTTTGATCAGAAACCCGTGCTGCCTGCTGCATGTTGTGCGTGACGATGACAATGGTATATTTATTTTTCAGCTCAAGAATGAGTTCTTCAATTTTTCTCGTTGAAATTGGATCTAGAGCAGATGTCGGTTCATCCATCAGCAAAATATCAGGATTTGTCGCAAGCGCTCTGGCGATACAAAGACGCTGCTGCTGGCCGCCTGATAGCGAAAGGGCTGATGAATGCAAACGATCCTTCACCTCATCCCATAACGCCACGTCTTTTAATGACTTTTCCACAATTTCCTGAAGCTTCTTTTTATTTTTGGTGCCGTGGACTCTCGGTCCATAAGCAACATTATCAAAGATAGATTGCGGAAACGGATTCCCTTTTTGGAATACCATGCCGATATTTTTTCGTAAATCTACGATATCCACTTTACCCTTTAAAATGTTGCTGCCATTATAGTTCAGCTCACCTGCAAGTTTTACATTCGGCGTCATTTGAATCATTAAATTCAATGTTTTAATAAAGGTCGATTTCCCGCATCCTGATGGTCCGATAATCGCCATGACCTCGTTTTCATGAATGCTTAAATTGATATTTTTCAAAGCATGATGCTGTCCATACCATAAGTTCATTCCATTGACTTGATAGACTTCCTGTTTCATTACAGCTTCGGTAGCAATACTCATTGCAGCCCTCCTATCCGAATTTCCCGTTAATATAATCCTCTGTCTTTTGCTGCTTCGGACTGGTGAAAATCTGTTCAGTCTGTCCGTATTCTACAAGCTCGCCGTTTAAAAAGAATGCCGTCCGGTCAGAAACCCGCAGAGCCTGCTGCATATTGTGCGTGACGATAATAATCGAGTATTCGCTTTTTAATTCTGTAATTAATTCCTCTATTTTTGCATTTGAAATCGGATCTAGCGCTGAAGCTGGTTCATCCAGCAGAAGAACGGCCGGCTTCATCGCAAGCGCTCTCGCGATGCATAAACGCTGCTGCTGGCCTCCCGATAACGAGAGTGCAGATGAATGCAAACGATCCTTCACCTCATCCCAGAGTGCTGCTTTTGTTAAGCTTTCTTCCACAATCTCATCTAAAACAGCTTTATTCCGCTCTCCGGCATATTTCAATGCATGTGTGATATTCGCATAGATTGATTTCGGAAAGGGATTCGGTTTTTGGAAAACCATTCCGATTTCTCTTCTTAAGCTGACAACATTAATATTGCCACCCAGTATATTTAACCCTTCATAAAGGATTTCACCTTCAGCTCTTGCAGACGGAATTAAGTCATTCATTCGGTTAATGTTTCTCAAAAAAGTAGACTTTCCGCATCCTGACGGCCCAATCAAAGCGGTCACCGCGTTCTTTTCAATATCCATATTCACATGGTGAACCGCTTGTTTAGTTCCGTAAAAAATAGATAGATC
Organism: Bacillus sp. VA13; assembly: GCF_055710085.1. Taxonomy (NCBI): domain Bacteria; kingdom Bacillati; phylum Bacillota; class Bacilli; order Caryophanales; family Bacillaceae; genus Bacillus; species Bacillus sp. VA13. Next base: position 1,036,280 of record NZ_JBVQPP010000001.1, read on the forward strand.
CTTCACTTCGAGCACGTGGCGCTGTTTTGGAACGAAAACAGCACGCTCTGGCTTTTCTTTTACCATTTGTACAGACATGTTTTTTCGCCTCTTTCCGTTCTAATTTGCCGTAAGCTTTTTGTAGATCATCGTGCCAAGCCATCTTGCTGCGAGATTAAACACAAGAACAGAAATCACCAGCACCGCAGAACCTCCGTTGGCAATCGCTTCAGCATCCGGAATGATTCCTTGCGTATTTACGTTCCAAATGTGAACCGCAAGTGTTTCAGCTGGCCTGAAAATATTAAGCGGCGATGTTTCAGAAAACGGGTTCCACTCCGTAAAATTAAGACGTGGCGTTGTCAGACCGGCTGTAAATAATAATGCCGCTGCTTCCCCGAACACCCTTCCTGACGCTAAAATTGCTCCTGTGATGATAGAAGGAATCGCACTTGGAATTAAAACCGTTTTTACAGTATGCCAGCGTGATACACCTAAAGCGAGAGAGGCTTCCTTCAGATCTTTAGGGACCGAACGGATCGCATCTTCTGTCACACGCACCATGACAGGAAGGTTAAAAACAGTTAACGCAAACGCCCCGCCTATGATCGTATATCCCCAGCCTGTTAAGTTGACAAACATCAATAATCCAAACATTCCAATGACAATAGACGGAAGAGACGAAAGCACCTCTATACATGTTCTGATGAAATCAGTCACTTTGTTATTAGGCGCGTACTCAGCCATGAACACTCCGCCGCCCACACCGAGCGGGATTGTAATCAGCATCGTAATAAACAAAATATAAAAGGAGTTAAACAGCTGGTCGCGTATTCCTCCTCCAGCTGCAATGGCGCTCGATTTTGTCGTAATAAAGTCGAAGCTTAGCTGAGAAACACCGTTTATAATAATATAGGAAAACAAGCCTACTAGAATTGCTGCGATAATGGCTGCGCACAACCCAAACATTCCAGTCACCAGTTTATCTGTTATTTTGCGGTTCATTACACTTTCCTCCTAGATGACAAGTAGCGAATCAGCAAGATGAACAAGAATGACATCACCAGAAGCACAAGCCCCATTGACCACAGCGTATTGTTTTCAACACTGCCGTATGTGGTGTGGCCCATATTCAGCGTAATGATCGTTGTCAGTGTTCCAGCAGTGTCAAACAGGCTTTCTGGCAATACTCTTGTATTTCCAATGACCATCTGAACAGCCAAAGCTTCACCAAACGCCCGTGCCATACCAAGCACAACAGCCGTCATTAATGTTGGAAAGGCTGCAGGCACTAGTACTTTTCTGATCGTCTGCCATCTAGTCGCACCTAACGCGTAAGAACCTTCTCTTAAGCTCTTCGGAAGGGAAGCCATCGCATCAGCAGAGATCGATGTGATGGTCGGCAGAATCATGATAGAAAGGACAATCGTTCCCGCCAATAAACTGTGCCCTGTCCCGCTCGATTTGAACTGGGCGATAAATGGCACCAATACTGTAAGACCTATGAATCCATAAACAACAGATGGAATGCCGACTAAAAGCTCAATTACCGGCTGCAGCACTTTCTTTCCCCAATTCGGCGCAATTTCTGTCATGAAAATCGCACCTGCAATGCCAAGCGGCGCAGCAATGAGAGCAGAAAGAATCGTTACTGCAAATGATCCAAAAATAAATGGCAGCACTCCATATTTCGGATCAGTATCTGTAGGGTTCCAATTTAGGCTCGTTAAGAATTCAATTGGGCTTACACCATTTACAAGAAAAGATTGCAGCCCCTTAACGCCGAGGAAAATAGTGATCGCAACAGATGCCGCTATCATAATAAGCGCACAAGCTGTCACAATCATTCTTCCCCGAACTTCATCCAATTGCCGATTTTGCCTTGAGCTGATCAAACGCTCGCTCACAGACATATTTTCTCTATTGTTTATCATTGTTTTACACTCCTATGAATGTGTTAAGAGGAGAAACGGTTGTCCCCGCACTCCTCTTTTTATTAAGATCAGCTTTGCTTCCCGTTGGCATCGCGTGTCACTTTCATATCAGTAACCGGAATGTAGCCTTGGTCGGTAACAATGCTTTTTTGAATGTCTTCACTCTTTAGATAATCAAGAAATTCTTTAGCTAAATCTGATGCTTCACCTTTTGTGTAAGAATGCTGATAAGCCCAGATCGGATACTCGCCAGTTGCAACATTTTTCGCTTCAGGTTTTACGCCGTCAATTGATAGAGCCGTTACTTTGTCATCTGTTAAATATGAGAATGCAAGATATCCAATCGCTCCCGGTGTGTCAGTAATGATCTTTTTCACTGTGTTAGAAGAATCTTCAGTAATGCCTTCTGCAGGTTCTTCTCCGTCAAGCGCATATTTCACAAATGTAGCACGTGTGCCAGAAGAATCAGGACGGTTTACAAGTGTAATCTTTTGGTCTTTGCCGCCAAGCTCTTTCCAGTTTTTGATTTTGCCAGTGAAGATTTTTTTCAATTCATCTTTTGAAATATCCTTCACTCCAGCATCAGGGTTTACAGCTGCTGCCATACCAACTACTGCGACTTGATGATCGACAAGCGCTTTTGCATCGATCCCTTCTTTTTCTTCAGCAAAAACGTCTGAATTCCCGATCTGAACAGCTCCTTCAGAGACTTGAGAAAGCCCTGTTCCAGAACCGCCGGCTTGTACCTGTATATCTGCATCAGGGTTTTCTTCCATAAATTTTTCTGCCGCTGCAAGTACCAATGGCTGCATAGCCGATGAACCAGAAATGGTTAAAGAACCTGATGCCTTTCCTTCTCCTTTTGCAGAATCGCTATTCGTTTTTTCACTTTCTCCTGCATTTCCGCATGCAGCTGCAATCATCATAAAAGCAGCCATCAGAAGCATAAGCACCAATTTGTTTTTTTTCATTTCCTGAATTCCCCCTGCGTATAATGTGTAATTTGTCCTACACGTATAGAGTAAAGGTTCTGTGTAAAAAGGGTTTGAATCGAATGTTAAGCTTTTGTAAATCAGTGCGTTTTTTTGTATAAAAAAAACGCCCACATCATGTGAGCGTTTCTTTTTAGTTATCAGAAGACGTTGTGTTTTCTGCATTCTCTTCAATTTTATCTTTATTCTTTTGCTGAGTATCTTCTTTGTCCTGTTTCGATTTCAGCTCAAAGTATTTATCCAATACCTCTCTGCCGATTTCGTTCGTAATGGTATATTTAGCGCTGTAATCAACATAAGCCCAAGGTACTACTACAGAGATCGCAATCTCAGGATTATCGGCAGGCGCATATGCAACAAGTGTCGTATTATAAGCCGCTGTTCCTGATTTTGATTTATCTGGCCCATCATAGAACGACTGTGCTGTTCCTGTTTTAGCAGCTGGTTTATAAGATGCTGAGGCAAGTTGACTGGCAGCTGTCCCCTTCGTCGCCACTCGTCTAAATCCTGCTTGAACTTCTTTAATATAATCGCTTTTCATGTCGATTTTATTCAGCACTTCTGGCTGAACGGATTGCACGACAGCACCGATTCCTTTATCAGGATTAGGTTCTCTGACTTCCTTCACAAGCTGGGGCTTTAAGCGGTAACCTCCGTTTGCAATCGTTGATACGTATTGCGCCAGTTCCAGCGGTGTATACGTATCGTACTGGCCGATCGCATAATCCAGCAAGAATCCTGTCAATCTGCTTGTTCCTTTATAGCCTGTCATTTCATTTGGAAGGTCAATTCCAGTTTTTACACCGAGTCCAAATTGACTGAAATAATTTCGGAATGTATCAAAAGCCGCAGTATCAATCGGTAAAGCTTGATGCGGTTTATATTCACCTTTACCGATTGCGATTGCAGTTTTAAACATAAATACGTTGGAAGACTGCTCTAAAGCCCTTTGAATATTAACAGGTCCCAAAGTAGTCCACGATTTTTTACCGTTTTTATCCTGGCCAATATACAATGGTTCATCCTGAAAAACTGTATTTAGGTTGATGGCACCGGTTTGCAGGCCAGTCAGAACGGTTGCACCTTTGACAGCTGACCCCATGGCATAAGATGACGTCATATTTCCTAGCGCGTAATCATCAATTTTATATTTTCCGTTTTCTGTTTTAATCTGCTTGCCCGCCATTGTCAGCACTTCACCATTTCTTGGATCCATCATGACAACGAATGCCCGGTCTAACAATTGAGTGCTTGGTCTTGCTTTAGCAGATTTGAGGTTTTTCTCAATAATTTTTTCCACTTCTTTTTGTAAATCAATATCAATCGTAAGCACGAGATCTTTACCGGCTTTGCCTTCAGAAACCGTTTTTGTTCCCGTCACATTGCCGTTTGAATCGGTGATATTTTCAACTTTTGCTTTTTGGCCCTGCAGAAGGCTTTCGTATTGGTATTCCAGATAACTTTTTCCAACCCTGTCATTTCGGCTGTAGCCAAGCGACAGATAATGGTCGAGCAAGTTGGACGGCAATCCTTCATCAGAGCTGGAAACACTTCCGAGCACTGAGCGAAGAAGGTTTTTATACGGATATTCACGTTCCCAATCGGACGTAACATCAACACCCGGCAGTTCGTCTAAATGTTCACTCACTACTGCCATTTCTTTCGCTGATACATCTTCATTTTTGATATATTGAGGGGTCAATGCATATCCTGAATCCATCTGTCTTTTGATAGCAAGGATCTGCATGTCTTTATCCGTCAGTTCATTCAGCTGCTTATCAGTAATCCGTTTTAGCTGTAGCTGATATAAATCGTCATCGGATAATTTTTTGTCTTCAACCTGCTGTCTTTCTTTAGAGGTAATCAGCTTTTTCGCTTCTTTCGGTCTAGTCAAAATCCAATAATCTTTTTTATCCCGTTCTGTTACTTTTTTTGTGTCGACTTTAATCATTTCAGACAGCTTTTTTGCAATCTTTAAACGCTGCTCTTGCGTGGTCGATTTAGATCTGGTGTATGTGATTGCATTTAAAGCCTTATTTGTCACGATGGCATTGAAGTTTCGATCATAAATTTTCCCGCGCGGCACCGCCGAGCTGACTTCACTTTGTTCCTGCTTATTAGCTTGATTTTTGTAATCATCGCCTTGCACGATCTGCTTGATGCCCAGTTCCACAATGATCCAGGTAAATATGACAAAGGCAGCCAAGAATAAAATATTCAGCCGGATCGGAAGCGACTTCTTTTTCTCTTTATGATTTTGCTTTTTTGGTTTATTTCTCCTCATAACATCACCTTTTTCTATTTACAGAAAGAAAAGACACTCAAGTAAGAGTGCCAGTTTTCATTTTAAAGGTTTTTTCGACTTTTTTCTACAGATAACCCCTTTTTGACAAAAAATTATCTTTCACCTTTTAAAAGATTCGGTTCAGTTACCCGTTTTTGGCCGTCTTCTTCCATGGTTTCATTTCCCTCTTCTTTCTCCTTAAAACGGATATCCTTGACAAAGTAATAAATCAGCGGATGTCCTACGCCCAATATAGCAAGTGCCAAAGGAATTCCCACATCCTCTTTCAGAAGGGCCACAATCAGAAGAAAACATAAAATGGAGACAATCCTGCCGGCGTTTAAAAACAATTCCCTCAGCACGATATATTCAATTCTTGCTTTTCTGGCATGCCTCGCCCGTCCTATCACATCATATGTAAGTGATACATATGGAACGAGCAAAAGTGGATAGCCGATGGCAATAAAAACGCCGTATGTCAATAATGTCGTAAAGCTCATATGAAACAGAATCAAAAACAGCGCTCCATACAGAATAAGTCCGCCCAGCAAAATCGATTTTTTTCTGTTCTTTTTCTTAATCAGCCTGGATGCAAAGTAGTAGGCAAAGAAGGAAACAGCTGAGTTGACGAGGCCAAATGTGCCGAGAGCCAGTTCGCTGTTTGTCTCAATAAATACAAATACACTGATTAAAAAGACAAAAATCCCTTCTCTCAAACCCTGAAAAAAATGCGCATTCGTAATTCTCCGCCAGTTCATATTGCTATGGCGCTCTCCAAATACTTTGCTCAGCATAAAACGGCCCTTTGATTCTCTCCGCTTTAAAAAAAAGCTCATCACGACAGCCAAGGCAAATAAACTGAGGGAGAGACTGAAAATCACTGTGTAACCCGTATTATTTTCAAGCCTCGAGATAACGAATCCCGCTACAATCGGGCCGATCATTCCTGCAGAGGAAGAGAGAATACCCATAAATCCGTTGAAAAAGTCCCGCGTATCCGGCTCTGTTATTTCAAAGGTCAGCACGTTAAACGCAAGCCAATAAAAGCCATAGCCCACTCCGAGCACCGCGCCGATCAGTACAAGCCGGCTGGCCGCCGTTTCTCCGGCTAAAAGAACACTTAAATAAAAGGCAGCTAAAAAAATCACACCGAACCTTAAAATGAACACCCTGTCTATTTTTTTGGCTAACCGTCCAGCCAAATAAAAGGTTATCGGCTGCATTATCACAATGGATAAATTATATATCGCTAAATCAATAAATTTCCCTGACTGCTTCCAAAGATACACATTAACAAATGTATTGGACAGTGCAATTCCTAGCGAATAAAGCCCGCCAATGGTCAGCAGAAAGAGTAATCCTTTGTTTACGTCTACATCGCCAATCACTTTTTTTAGTTTGCTCATTACTGACTCCCCTTTACTATCCCTTAGTCTGTCTCACTCAAACCGAGATATGTAAAAAGAAGACATAAAAAAACAAGGCCCTATATTGAGGACCTTGCTTGTGTCATTATTTTGCTTCGCTGTATAGACGAGCCACTTCGTCCCAGTTCACAACATTCCAGAACGCTGAAATGTAATCAGGACGGCGGTTTTGATAGTTAAGGTAGTATGCATGCTCCCAAACGTCAAGACCTAAGATAGGCGTTTTGCCTTCAGAAAGCGGAGAATCTTGGTTTGGCGTGCTTGTGATCTCAAGTTTGCCGTTGTTCACAACAAGCCATGCCCAGCCAGAACCGAAGCGTCCAGCTGCTGCAGCTGCGAATTGCTCTTTGAATTTGTCAAAGCTTCCAAATACACTGTTGATCTCATCAGCAAGCGCGCCAGTCGGCTCGCCTCCGCCGTTTGGAGATAAAAGCGTCCAGAATAATTTGTGGTTCGCGTGTCCGCCGCCGTTGTTGCGGACTGCAGTGCGGATGTTTTCAGGAACAGAATTAAGATCTGCAACAAGCTCTTCAACTGATTTGTTTGCAAGAGCAGTGTTTCCTTCAACCGCTTTGTTTAAATTTGTAACGTATGTGTTGTGGTGTTTCGTATGGTGAATAGTCATAGTTTCCTTGTCGATATGCGGTTCTAAAGCATCGTACGCATAAGGTAATTCTGGAAGTTCGTAAGCCATGATAATTCCTCCTTAATATATATATGTACTGAAATGCCGCTTCACAGCGAGCCTTTCTTCATTCAATGTAACAAAAGAATGCTTGGTAATCAATGAAAATGCTCACATTTTGGCTCATTTCAGCGGACATATTTCACTTTAACCGATAATCCGCCCGATTAAACCTGCCGCCCACAATTCTTATAGGACCGTCCATAAAAAATATCCGATCATCAAAAGCTGTATGATGCCCTTTGCAATAACCCCTGTTAAAAAGCCAATGAGTGAGCCGAGACCGATTTTAAACGCTGACTTTATGTCCTTTTGATGGACGATAAGTTCTGCACAAACCGCCCCGATAAATGGCCCTAATATGATCCCCGCAACCGGAATGACGAAAGGCCCGATTAATAAACCGATCGTGCTTCCCCATATGGCGGCTTTGCTTCCGCCAAACCTTTTTACTCCAAGCAGATTAGACACGTAATCTGCGGCGAATAATACTGCGGCAAAAACAGCTTCAATGAGCCAGAACATATAAGAATACGGACCGAATGAAAACAAAAATCCATACAATACAAAGCCAGCAACGATAAATACTACACTTGGAATAACGGGATACACCAGCCCAATACAGGCGATGATAAATACCGCCGCAATCACCAGCCAATAAAACAAATCCATGACATCCATCCTCCCTTTTTACATCCATCTTCTTCATGTCTTCCTTGTATTCACACGCAGGCAACGATACAATAAGCAACATATATTAGTATAGCTAGGAAGTGAAGATAGTGAATGTATTTCAGCTTTTCATCAAAAGTACATACTCTCCCCGTGATATTGCAAAAACAAGATTTCAAGGAATCGGAAAAGCGATTCTTTATGTATTTTTGCTCTCTGTCCTTTTTGCAATTCCAACCGCTTATTATGTAAGCTCAGGGACCGTAAAATCAATGAACGGCTTTAAAACCGTTTTAAACAAAGATTTCCCTGATTTCACAATTTCAAACGGCAAACTTCAAACGGATGAGAAAAAAGCCACGGAATCACAGGCAAATGGTTTCGTTATCGTGTTTGATCCGACAGACGCCTACGGCACCGAACAAATTGAAGCAAAGCAAAACGCGATCGGCATCCTTCAGAACAAATTTGTTTTGGCCATTGACGGACAAGCCCAAGAAATGCCTTACTCAATGATGCCGTCAGAGTTAAAGAGAAAAGATGTCATTGCAGGTTTAAATCAAAATAAAACGATGATCGTAACTGTTCTTTCGGCTCTCATTTTTCTCGTAACAGCCGCAGGAAAATTTATTGAAGTATCATTTTTAGCGCTAATCGGGGTAATCATTAAGAATTCACAGAAAAAACATCTGTCCTACCATCAGCTCTGGAAGCTTTCTGCTTATTCCATCACCCTTTCGACTGTATTCTTTACGATTATGCGAGCGTTAGAAGTGACAGTTCCAAGTGAATTTTTGCTGAACTGGTTTGTCAACTTTGTCATCCTGTTTCTTGTTTTAAAAGAGATTCCTTCCAAAAAAACTGCTGTATAATCCGAGACTGCCTTGGCAGTCTCTTTTCTTTTGTCATGAATCTAATTGGACAAGCATACTATGGTATAAAATTTCGTATGCGGGAGGAAAAGCGATGAAGCGTCTCACTTTTGTATGCAGTTTTGTTTTTATTCTTTTTATTCTTTTTTATGATCTCAAAATTGGAACAATACCCATTCAGGACCTCCCTGTCTACGAAGCATCAGCAAAAACGGCTGCACAAGAACCAGCATATAAAACAGTGAAGGTAAAGCCGGGTGATACGGTTATGTCGATTGTCGGATCAGCAGGTTCTCCAGACGACATTGTAAAGGATTTTGAAGCACTGAATCCGAATGTGAAAGCCAACGCCATTCAAGCAGGAGCAGCGTACAAATTCCCGGTCTACCCTTAATTAACGTTAATTTCTTGTCAGTTCGGCGAAGACACTGTTACAATATAATTTGTAAAATAAATTCACATAAACCATACTAGAATTGTTATATCTAGAAGCGGCAACTACAATTAAGGAGCGATTGCAAGTGAGTGAAATCACACATCGTACAAAAACGCGTCCCGTCAAAGTGGGACCTTTAACAATAGGCGGCAACAATGAAGTTGTCATCCAAAGCATGACAACAACAAAAACACATGATGTAGAAGCAACGGTTGCAGAAATTAACCGTTTGGCTGAAGCCGGATGCCAAATCGTCCGGGTAGCATGTCCGGATGAACGGGCAGCAAACGCCATCGCAGATATTAAAAAACGCATTTCCATTCCGCTCGTTGTTGACATACATTTCGATTATAAACTTGCGTTAAAAGCCATTGAAGGCGGCGCAGATAAAATCCGAATCAACCCCGGCAACATCGGCCGCCGCGAAAAAGTCGAAGCAGTCGTTCAAGCGGCGAAAGAAAAAGGGATTCCGATCAGAATCGGAGTAAACGCCGGTTCACTTGAAAAACGGATTTTAGAAAAATACGGTTATCCGACTGCCGACGGAATGGTAGAAAGCGCACTTCATCACATTAAAATTCTTGAAGATCTCGATTTTCACAATATTATTGTCAGCATGAAGGCATCTGACGTGAACCTCGCAATCGAGGCTTATGAAAAAGCGGCGAAAGCATTTGACTACCCGCTGCACCTCGGGATCACCGAGTCAGGAACACTGTTTGCCGGCACGGTAAAGAGCGCAGCAGGACTCGGCGCGATTTTAAGCAAGGGCATCGGGAACACAATGCGCATTTCATTAAGCGCAGATCCTGTGGAAGAGGTAAAAGTAGCAAGAGAGCTTCTGAAATCTTTCGGTTTAGCCTCCAATGCTGCCACGCTCATCTCATGTCCGACTTGCGGCCGTATTGAGATTGATCTAATCAGCATTGCCAATGAAGTGGAAGAATATATTTCTAAAATTAAAGCGCCGATTAAAGTCGCTGTTCTCGGCTGTGCCGTAAACGGACCCGGTGAAGCGAGAGAAGCTGATATCGGCATCGCCGGAGCTCGCGGCGAAGGGCTGTTATTCCGGAAAGGGAAAATTGTCCGTAAGGTTCCAGAGGAAACAATGGTAGAAGAACTCAAGAAAGAAATCGACATTCTTGCTGAAGAACACTATGCAAAGTTTGAAGCTGAAAAAGCAAAATTAAAAGAAGAGACACAAAAAGCTTGACGGGAACCCGTCAAGCTTTTTTGTGTTAGAAGAAAGGAATAATAAATATTCCAAGCACTAATGAGACGACACCGATACCCATCGCCCAAGCTCCAAGGCCTTGGGCACCTCTTCTTCTTGCGATATAGCCGACAATAATACCGGCAGCTCCCAATAAAACAGGCAGTACAAACAATGAAATAATGGACAAGGCTAAAGCAATATACCCTATTCCCCGTCCTTCATTGACATTGCCGCCGCTGCGGTCATTGTCTCGGTCATTGCTGCGGTCAGCAGCACGGTAAGGCTCTGCGATTTCAGCAGCCGTTTCCTCAAAAAAACCATCATTGTCGCGGGTTATATTTGTTCCTTCAGAACCATGATCAACATAGTAGCCGTTGTTATCACGTTTTTCGTAATCGTTTGCCACCTTCAATTCCCCCTTCTGTTTTTATTAAAGGAGCTTTTATAGTTTGATCTATTTCGCCTGATTCATGTTTGCTAAACTTTTCTGTTAATGTCAATTGTTTATGTTACACTTGAAGGGATGAAACTGAAGGAGTGTGGGCATGTTACGCTTAGGAATAGATATTGACGGCACAATCACGGCTCAGGATACATTCGTCCCTTATTTGAACCGCTCGTTTAATCTTTCCATTTCATTAAACGATATGACGGATTATGATTTAACAAAGCTGTTAAACATTACGCAGAAAGAATTTTGGGATTGGATGAATCAAAATGAAGCGATCATATATAAGGAAGCATTGCTTGCACAGCATGCAAAACAGTCACTTGACCTCCTCAAAGAGGAGCACAAGCTTATTTATATTACAGCAAGACGGACTCATTTAACTGATATTACCTATGAATGGTTTGACAGACAAAACATTCACTACGACCACATCGAACTCGTTGGCGGTCATCATAAAGTTGAGGCAGTCAAAAATCATAACATCGACTTGTTTTTTGAGGATCATCACGGAAACGCGATGATGATCGCGAAAGAAGCCGGTATACCGGTAATTTTATTCAATTCCCCTTATAATCAGCTTCCGATTGATTCAAACATCATCAGAGTAAACAACTGGCTAGAAGCCGTTCAATGGATGAATAAAAACAAACATCACTTCATACGTGTCAATAACTGAAAAAGGAGCCAAACTGGGCTCCTTTTCTCATATATATGCAATTAAGCAGTCGTGTTTTCTTGATTTTCCACTGTACAATTAGGGCATGTGCCGTAAATCTCAAATTTATGCCCGCTGACCTGATAGCCATCCAAATCATCACAAAGCTTGTCCATCGGACATGATTCAATTTCCTTGGTTTTACCGCAAGCAAGACAAATAAAGTGATGATGATGATGGGTAAATGAACACTTAAATCGGAAGAGTTTTTCACCGGACAGCTCGGTTGTTTCCAAAATACCAAGTTCTTCATATAAAGAAAGGTTTCTGTAGATTGTATCAAAGCTTAAGCCGGGATAATCATCATTTAATGCAGACAGTACGTTTTTAGCGGTAAGATATCTGTCTGAATCAGCAAAAAGCTGCAGCATATCCTCCCGTTTGTTTGTATATTTATATCCATTTTCTTTCAGTAGGTTCAGCGCTTCTTGTACGTTCATGAAGGTTCCCCCTTTTCGCTTTGCTTAAGAACGTATCACATGTATGAAAAAGAAAATGGCAGCTGTCTGACCAGCAAGCCATTTTCTCTACTGCAGATAAAATTATACCCATAAAATGAATAAAAGTAAATGAAAGCCTAGTGGATTGCGTTTTTGAATTTCCCGCCTCTCGTTTCATGAGTATTCATAATTGTTATGAATGCATTTTGATCGACTTCAAACACGATCGATTTAAGCTTAGTCACTTCCAGCCTTGTGACAACCGCGTAAATCACGTCCTTTTCTTCGTCCGTATATCCGCCTTTCCCTTTCAGCTTGGTTGTTCCGCGACCGAGACGGTGCAAAATCGCGTCGGAAATCTCATCATACTGATCAGACACTATAATGACAGCTTTTGTTTCATCAAGCCCCTGGATTACGGCATCAATTGTTTTCATCGCAATATAATAAGTCATGAAAGAGTACATTGCTTGCTCAGGACCGAACACAAAAACAGCCCAAATGAAAATGAATACATTGATGAACATAACGAACTCACCTACTGAAAACGGCAACTTTTTCGTCAGCAAAATACCGAGAATTTCTGTACCATCCATTGAACCTCCGTTTCGAATAACGAGTCCGACTCCAAAGCCGAGTAAAAGACCTCCGAACACAGTGGCCAAAATAGGCTGAGTTGTAATGGCTTCTACATGGTGAAGCGAGGATTCAATAACGGCAAGCCCAACAATCCCAATCATCGTAGAGACAAGGAAGGTCTTACCGATATATTTATATCCGAAGATCATAAAAGGAATATTTAACACGACAACGAATAAAGCGAAATTCAGAATTGGGGTTGACTTAAAGAGGTGGTCTAAAATTAGTGATACACCGATGATCCCGCCATCAATAAAATCGTTGGGGATTAAAAATAATTCGATACTTACAGCCGCACATGCAGCTCCTGCCAGAATCATGAAGACCCTGAAAATAAAGTGGGAAAATGTTTCTCTCTTATGTTGTTTTGTTGGGGTCATAAAATCTCCTTTCCTGCAATAACTATTTTTAAATACATTATAAATCTATTTTACCATTAAACACTGACACATTTTACTGTTTTGCCCATACATTAAGTCTGGAGGTGGAATGGTCGATGATTTTATTTCAAAGAATTATTTTGCAGCGGCTTAATCAGGCTACTGCTGACGATTTGCTGAAGTACTCAAAACAATACGGAATCAGTTTAACAAGACCGCAGGCCATTGAAGTAGCAAACCTGTTATACGGGAAAAATGTGAACATTTTTAATGAGAGAGAACGAACGCGGCTGCTGAAACAAGTAGAGGCAATTACATCAAAAGAAACAGCCCAAACTGTTGATGAACTATTCAAACAATTTACAACCTAAAAAATGGGGGAGCTATCCCCCATTTTTTATTGCTGTAAAATCTTTTCGAGCAATGTGTCATCAAATTGTTTTTCTTTCAGCATTTCAATCTCGAAACGGTATGGCGGTTTTTTATTCTTTTTATCTTCACCGACATACGGCGTTTCAAGAATTTTTGGAATGTCTTTTAACTGCTCATGGTGAACAACATATTGCAGGGCGTCAAATCCGATTTCACCAAAGCCAATGTTTTCATGGCGGTCTTTTCTTGCACCTTTGACATTTTTGCTGTCATTGATATGAAGTACTTTAATACGGTCAATACCGACGATTTTATCGAACTCATTCAGCACTCCGTCAAAGTCTTCGACAATCTGATATCCGGCATCATGTGTATGGCACGTGTCAAAGCATACTGACAAATGCTCATTGTGTGTAACGCCATCGATAATCTGTGCAAGCTCTTCAAAGCTTCTGCCGCATTCTGATCCTTTTCCTGCCATAGTTTCTAATGCAATCTGGACATTTTGATTCGGATCAATCACTTCATTTAAGCCTTCAATAATTTTTTTGATTCCTGCTTCAGCTCCCGCTCCTACGTGAGCGCCCGGGTGAAGGACAATTTGCTTCGCTCCGATGGCCGCTGTCCGCTCAATTTCAGAACGAAGAAAATCGACACCAAGCTCAAAAGTCGACGGATTTGTCGTGTTGCCAATATTAATAATATAAGGCGCGTGTACGATAATCTCGTCAATGCCGTTTTCTTGCATGTGTGCCCGGCCAGCTTCTATATTTAAGTCTTCAATTTTCTTTCGGCGCGTATTTTGTGGTGCGCCTGTATAGATCATAAACGTGTTCGCTCCATAAGAGACTGCTTCCTGGCTTGCAGCAAGAAGCATATGTTTTCCGCTCATAGAGACGTGTGAGCCTATTCTCAACAACAGGTTCCCCTACTTTCTTTTTTTAGATTGGTTTCTTCTCTGTTTTTTCTTGATTTTCTCCATCTCGTAGCTCATTTTCTTTTTATATCCAGGCTTTACCTTTTTCGGCTTTTTCACAAGACGATGCGCAATTTCATCCGCTTCGTTCGGCGTTTTTTTGCGTTTTTTGCGGCGCTGGCGGTCATCGCCTTTTTTCCACTCGCCTTTTTCAAGCTCTAAGTAATCAAATTCGATGCCCATTTTCTCAAGTCTGGCTAATGAATCCTCATCAGAAAGCTCGAAAATGGTCATCGCTTGTCCTGATGAGCCAGCGCGAGCCGTTCTGCCCACACGGTGAATATAGAAATCGAGATCATCCGGCAGCTCATAGTTGATAACATGACTGACACCTTTAATATCAATGCCTCTTGCGGCAAGGTCCGTTGCAATGACATAAGTGAATTCTAAATCATTGATCTGCTTCATGACTTTTTTCCGTTCACGAGGCGTTAATCCGCCGTGCAGCAGCCCGATTTTCATACCTTTTCCAGTTAAATATTGAGCGATATGGTCAGCAGTGTTTTTCGTATTGGCAAACACAATGCCCAAGTATGGATTCAGATGAGACATGATGTCAAAAAGGAGCTTGTCCTTGTCACGATGTTTCGAAGGAATGAGAATATGCTCGATTTTCGCAGCAGTCACCTGTTTTGGCTCCACGTGGGCGTATTTCGGATTTTCCATATATTTTTTCAAAAATGGTTTCAGCTTTTCCGGAATCGTCGCTGAGAACACAAGCATCTGCAGATCCTCAGGCATGCGAGAACCAATGTAATCTACATCTGCAATAAATCCCATGTCCAGCATTAAATCCGCTTCATCAATGACGAGAGATTCCGCTTTATGAACACTTAACGCCTGTTCTTTGATTAAATCGGCAATCCGTCCGGGCGTACCGACAACAAGATGCGGCTGTGTCTTCAGTTTATCAATCGATTTTTGTTTATCTGTGCCTCCGATAAAACATTTCGAGCGAATCTGGCTGCCTTCCTCACCCTGTGTGATTTTAAGCGCTTCCTGATGAATCTGGTTGGCAAGCTCTCTAGTCGGAGCCGTAATGACAACCTGAACGACATCCTTGGCAGGATCGATTTTGTTTAATAAAGGCAGTAAATAAGCATGCGTCTTTCCAGTTCCCGTCTGTGACTGGCCGATGACGCTTTCTTTTTTTAACACTGCAGGAATCAGCCTTTTCTGAATATCAGTCGGTTCGTAAAAACCAAGGCGGTGTACTGCATCTATAATAAATGGTTTCAATTCATAAAGTTCAAATTTCGTTTCTTTCATTTTTCCCAGCTCCTTAAAGCGGCACATTATGTGTCCATCATCACATTATACCCGATTTTGCATAAAAACACCACGTTTGCAAGGCGTTTGTTTTATTCAGTTATGTAAAGCAAATACCGCAGCCCATGCATATTCTAATAGCAGAGAGAGCTGAAAGGAGGTACAAGTATGTTTTCACCGCAGCAGCCGATGAGAAATTATCCGCAGGCCGGACCGCCCCGCCCCATGCCAAATCAGCAAATGATGGGCAGAAGACCGCCTAATATGCGAAGGCCTTCATTTGGACCGCAGCAGCAAGGTTTTCAGCAATCCGGACAATTTCTTCCTCAGGCAAATGCCGGGGCGAGAAATGGTGCGGGCGGAGGCCTAAAAGGAATGCTGTCAAGGTTCTTACCCGGCGGAGGAGGCGCTGGCGGCGCCGGAGCTCCAGGAGCAGGCACAGCAGCGAGCGGGGGAGCAGGTCTGCAAAGCATTCAAAATATCGCCAATCCTGCATCTTTATCCAGTATGCTTGGGAATGTGCAAAAAGTGCTCGGCATGGCTCAGCAAGTCACCCCCATGATCCAGCAGTACGGCCCATTAGTCCGCAATCTGCCGGCAATGATGAAGCTGTACAGCCAATTAAGTAAAAGTGATGATACAGAGAGCAATGAGGAAAATGAAAATCAAACAGATTCACAAGAAACCTCAGAAACAGAGAACGAGGCTGAAACCAAAAGCTCAGATGGGAACAAAAAATCACAACCAAAAAGTTCTTCTCTATCCAAGAAATCAAAAACATCTGACAATAAAGAACAAAAATCAAAAACATCTGCCCCGAAGAAAAATGAAGCTGCCTCTCCTTCTCCGAAAAGAACATCAGGCAGTTCAAAGCCGAGATTATATATTTAACATTCTTTGATATCTGAAGTGAGATTGGCTATAATGAGATCAGAAGAATGCAAGAATAGAGCCGTTTGATTACGGCTTTTTATATTGCCTTTACTCACTTCAGTATTGGAGGACAACCGAAAATGGACGTAATTAAAATTTCGCCGCGCGGCTATTGCTATGGCGTTGTTGATGCTATGGTCATTGCCAAAAACGCGTCACTAGATAAAAGCTTGCCAAGACCCATCTATATACTCGGGATGATTGTTCATAATAAACACGTCACTGATGCGTTTGAAGAGGAAGGAATCTTTACTTTGGACGGTGCTAACCGTCTGGACATCTTGAAGCAGGTTGAAAAAGGAACTGTTATTTTCACTGCGCATGGTGTTTCTCCCGAAGTCAGAAAAATCGCTGAGGAAAAAGGATTAGTCGCAATTGATGCTACATGTCCGGATGTGACGAAAACCCACAATTTAATTCTAGAGATGAAAGAAAAAGGTTATCACGTGATCTATGTCGGCAAAAAAGGGCATCCAGAGCCTGAAGGAGCCGTTGGCGTAGCGCCTGAGATCGTTCACTTAGTTGAAACAGAAGAAGATGTGAAAAACCTTGATATCCAAGCAGAGAAATTAATCGTGACCAATCAGACAACGATGTCTCAATGGGATGTTCACGACATCATGGAGCTTGTCAAAGAGAAATATCCTCATGTCGAATATCATCAAGAGATTTGCCTCGCTACTCAAGTACGGCAAGAAGCTGTATCAGAACAAGCGAAAAAAGCAGACTTAACAATCGTTGTCGGCGACCCGAAAAGCAACAATTCAAATAGGCTCGCTCAAGTGTCAGAGGAAATAGCCGGCACAAAAGCATACCGAATCGGAGACCTAAGCGAATTAAAACTCGAATGGCTGAAAGGCGTTAATACCGTTGCAGTTACTGCAGGGGCTTCAACACCAACGCCGATCACAAAAGAAGTCATTCGCTTTTTGGAGCAGTATGAGCATGAAGATCCATCAACTTGGACAACGGAACACAATGTACCGCTCAAAAAAATACTTCCGAAAGTAAAAGCAAAAAACTGAGGCTGTATAAGCCTCAGTTTTTTTATAGAAATGCAAATGGATTTGTATCTGTTTCAGAAACAAAGATAGTTACGTCCAGCTTTTTATCATTGCACATTGACGTCAATTTTCTCGCGACGCCTTCTTTCATGATTTTTTCCGCGTAATGTCCCGGATCAACAACATTCAGGCCTAGCATCATCGCATCATGAGCCACATGGAAGTATAAATCTCCTGTGACGTAAACATCGGCGCCCTTTCGTTTCGCATGATGAATATACTTGTTTCCATCTCCGCCTAGAACAGCTACCTTCTTCACCATGCTGTCAGCTTCACCCACCATTCTGACGCCATTCACTTCAAGCTTGTCTTTTACAAATAAAGCGAATTCCTTGAGTGTCATCTCATTTTTAAGTGTTCCGACACGGCCGAGCCCTTTTTCGGCAGGAGACTGTTCGACAGGATAGATGTCGTAAGCGACTTCTTCATATGGATGGCTTTTTATCATTGCATGTATAACACCTTTTTCGATGCTTTTAGGAAACACAGTCTCTAGCCTAACTTCATGAACAAGCTCAAGCTCTCCCACTTCACCGATAAAAGGCTTGGCGTCATCCAATGGCTTAAAGCTGCCGATTCCTTCAGATGAAAATGCGCAATGGCTGTATTCGCCGATATGGCCGGCTCCCGCATTTCCAAGCGCTGTTCTGACCTGCTCTTCATATTCCTTCGGCACGTATACGGCCAGCTTTTTCAGAGGATCAGTATAAGTAGGCACCAACACCTCTGTTTCACTCAGCTCTAATGCTTCAGCAAGCAAGTCATTGACGCCGCCGTCTGCAATGTCTAAATTTGTGTGAGCTGCATAAACAGCGATATCATGCTTCAAACACTTTTCAATTAACCTTCCGGCAGGCTGATCTGTTGAAATATGCTTTAGCGGCCTGAAAATAGGAGGATGGTGTGCAATAATCAAATCAACCTCTTTTTCAATCGCTTCATCGATAACACTCTCCAACACATCAAGTGTAACCATCACATTTTTAATCGGTTTGTTTAAGGTGCCGATTTGCAGGCCGATTTTATCGCCTTCGACCGCATAGGCTTTCGGGGAAAATTGTTCAAACAGCTGGATGATCTGCTGCCCATTTACGCTTTTAGCCATGATCGATAACCTCCTTTAGCAGCTCTATTCGATCCGCGAGCTCCTTTAATTTCTGTTTATTTTGCTCTGTACTTGCAGCTCGGCTGATCTGTTCATAAATGTTTTGCGTGTGCTGAAGCTCTTGTGTCCATTTTTTCAAAAAGACAGCATTCTTTTCTTTTACCAAGAAAGGGCCGACGAGCATACCAGCTGATAATGAAATACCGGCATAAGCCGCATCTCTGTCTCCCGCTTCGGCGACAAGCACCTCATAGCACTTTCCGTCTTCTTCAAGGATCACTTCATCTGTCAGCGCATATCCTTCTTTATAAAGCCACTCCCTGATATGAACAGCATGAATATTCGGCTGTAAAATAAGCCGTTCTTTCCCGGTTAATTTGTCTTTACCCGCTTCTAAAATGTGAGCGATCAAAGATCCGCCCATTCCGGCAATCGTAATGGCATCGGCTTCACCTTTTTTAATGACTTCCAGGCCGTCTCCCTGCCTTACAGAAATGTGCGCGCTTAAGCCTGATTTTTCTACCTGCCGCTTGGCAGACAAAAACGGGCCGTCTGTTATTTCTCCCGCAATTGCCCCGCTGGCTTTATGATTTAGCACCGCATAACAAGGAAGGTAAGCGTGGTCAGACCCGATATCGGCCATCACCGCTCCATTCGGTATGTATTCCGCTACTGTTTGCAATCGTTTAGATAATTTTAATTCGTTCACTTGTCATCACAACTTTTCTCCATCATTTTTTCCTTTACTATCATATAAAAAATCAGCCCGGAATCCAAGCTGAGCGAATGATTTTCAGTTTATTTCTTTTGATGTGTGTCTACATACGCAGACAAAAATAAAAGGCTGTCGAGAACATCTCGGCGGCCTGAGAACGAATAAGGAGAAAGATAGATTTTTTATTTAATTTTTGACACCCACTCTGCCATATCATCTAGCTTATCAGCCGGAACAAGACCGGAAGGCATTCCATTGCCACCTTTTTCGATCTTTGTTTTAATCTCACCGACATCTTTCTTATCCCCTACACCTTTTAAGCTCGGACCTGAAACACCTTCATAATTTTCACCGTGGCACGCGATACAGTTTGCCTTATAAATATCCTCCGGTGAAGCGTTTGCATCTTCCTTTTCAGCAGATTTGCTTTCTCCGCCGCTTGCAATCTCCCGAGAGTCATCAAGCCCCTTTACTGATAAAAAGAAAGTTAGACCAATTCCTAAAACAGCGATCAATAAAAATGGAATAAGCGGGTTCCATTTCATTTCCCTTCCCCCTTTTTGATCCTTCCCCTATGTAAACACTTCTAATTCTAACTTAATTTTACAAAAAGTAAATGGATTGCTATACAAAAGTTTTTTATTCACACTTTATACAAAATTGAATAGAAACATGCCTATTTCTCTGATATCCTTTTTATTCTATTGTATAATGTATTGTATACGCTTACAATAGAAAATATGGAATCATATTTGAAATTTTTCGTCACAATGTCCATTTGCAAATGACATCATTTTTCAGTAAAATAAAGGCATATTATCCATATATCTTTTTGAAAAAAGAAGAACGGATCTGCAAGACCCGTTCCATCTTATTCGAGAAAATCTTTCAAACGTTTACTTCTGCTAGGATGTCTTAGTTTCCGCAACGCTTTGGCTTCGATTTGTCGAATACGCTCTCTCGTTACTCCAAATACCTTGCCGACCTCTTCTAATGTTCTTGTACGGCCATCATCAAGACCGAATCGAAGACGCAATACATTTTCTTCACGATCAGTTAACGTATCAAGTACATCTTCCAGCTGCTCTTTCAATAGCTCATATGCGGCGTGGTCTGAAGGTGAAGTTGCTTCCTGGTCTTCAATGAAATCACCAAGATGCGAATCATCCTCTTCACCGATCGGTGTTTCCAGCGATACCGGCTCTTGTGCAATCTTTAAGATTTCGCGTACTTTTTCAGGTGTTAAATCCATATCTTCCGCAATTTCTTCAGGTGTTGGTTCTCTGCCTAAATCTTGCAGTAATTGACGCTGCACACGGATTAATTTATTAATGGTTTCAACCATATGAACGGGAATCCGGATCGTTCTCGCCTGATCGGCAATGGCGCGAGTAATTGCCTGTCTGATCCACCACGTAGCATACGTACTGAATTTATAACCTTTGCGGTAATCAAATTTTTCAACGGCTTTCATCAGACCCATGTTACCTTCCTGGATCAGGTCAAGGAACAGCATTCCGCGTCCGACATACCGTTTTGCGATACTGACAACAAGCCGTAGGTTCGCTTCAGCCAATCTGCGTTTAGATTCTTCGTCACCCTCTTCAATCTTTTGAGCGTAGGCGATTTCTTCTTTTGCAGAAAGAAGGTTAACCCGGCCGATTTCCTTTAGATACATACGAACTGGGTCATTGATTTTGACGCCAGGCGGTACACTTAGGTCATTAAGGTCAAATTCTTCTTCGGCTTTGGCAAGCTGCTGAATATTAGGATCTTCTGTTTCTTCATTCTCACTAATTAATTCAACACCTTGTTCACCTAAAAATTCATAATACTCATCCATTTGGTCTGATTCAATTTCAAAGCTGGACATACGCTCGGCAATTTCTTCATATGTCAAAACGCCACGTTTTTTACCAGACTCTGTTAATTGCTCTTTTACTTGGTCGAATGTTAATTCTGTCTCGTGGGTTTGTTTATCAGCCATTATGGATCCCTCCTTCCAAAGCTTGCAACGAATTCTATAAGCGGTATGATTCTTATTCGGTCCATTCAGGCGTTTTCTATGTGAACTGCCTTTAACAATGTGCGAATAATGAAATGACAATTCATGATGAGGTTAAGCGATCTATTTGCTCCTCCGCAAGGAATCATTGCCAATAAATGCTTCTCACCGGTTTTCCAGTTATTTTAAAGATCGGTTCAATGTAACGATTTCTTGAGCCAGAGAAGCAGCTCTCAAAAAATCTTTTTGCCTTTCGGCTTCGGCTCTTTCCGCCTCTTTTTCTTTTATCATTGACCAATTTCTTTGATTCAACACTTTTTTTACATAATCTGATAACTCGGCTTCGCTGAGCTCTTGATTAATCTGAAGCATTAATATATCAGACAAGAGCTGGCTAATTTGATCATCCGTCACCCTGGCCATCAGATGCTGAGGCGTCAGCTCGGCACCTTCTTCATAAAAAGCGTAAAGATAGGCGGCTAATGCGCGGTGCTCATCAATATTAAATTGAAAGCCTACCCGGTCAATCACTTTTTTTATAACGCTCCGATCTCGAAGCATGTGGGCGAGTAACAGCCTTTCAGCATTTTCATACGCCGGGCGCAGACGTTTTTGTCTTGCTTTTGTCGTCAGATGCGCTCGCCGCGTTTTCGTTTCACCGCCACTGTCAGCAGGTTTGTTTTGCTTGCTGAAAACAGACAGCTGCTCGGTTAAAGACTCCTGTGACAGCGAAAACTCTGAAGCAAGCTGTTTTACATAGACTTCCTGCTCAAGAGACCCTGAAAGCGTGCTGATTTCTTTCAGTACGTCTTTAATGTAAGCTAAGCGGTCGCCTTCATCAGACAGGTTCTTTCCCTTTCGGAAATATTGCATTTTGAACGCCATTACGGTGACACTGGCGTCGATAATGTCGTTTTTAAATTTTTCCCCGCCGAACTTTTTGATGTAATCGTCAGGGTCCAACCCGTCAGGAATCATTGCAACTCTGACTTTGCAGCCTTTTTTTTGCAGAAGATCTGAAGCTTTTAAAGTGGCTTCATAACCGGCTTTATCAGAGTCATAGCAAAGAATGATTTCTTCGACATTTCTTCTCAGAATCTTGACATGATCATCTGTCAGAGACGTTCCCATCGTGGCTATGCTTTCTTTCACACCCGAGTTTACGGCCGATATGACATCGGCAAATCCTTCAAATAAGACTGCTCTTTCCTGCTTTCTGATATGAAGGCGGGCCTTATAAAAATTGTAAAGCAGTTTACTTTTATGAAAGAGCGGTGTTTCAGGACTGTTCATATACTTAGGCTGCTGGCTGCCAAGAGCCCTGCCAGAGAAAGCAACAACAGACCCGTGGTGATCATGGATCGGAAACATGACACGGTTTCTGAAACGGTCAAAATATCCGCTCCCGTCTTCGCGTCTGATCAGGAGACCCGCTTTTTCCATTTGCACCTCACTAAAGCCTCTCTTTACGAGAAATTTCGTGATGAAGTCCCAAGAATCAAGAGCATAGCCGATCTGAAATTCATCAATCAGCTCTTTCGTAAAGCCCCTTGAAAGCAGATAATCCAGCGCCTCTTGACCTTCTTTTGTATTTATTAACAAATGATGGTAAAATTTCTTCAAGAGCTCATGAGCCTCAGCCATTTTTTGTTCTTCAGAAGATTCTGGCCGGGCTCCGGAATGGACTGTTATATTATCTGGAAAATCAATTTGGTATTTGTCAGCAAGGTGAGAAACCGACTCAGCAAATGAATAGCCTTCCATCTGCCTTAAAAAAGAGAAAACATTGCCGCCCGCTCCGCAGCCAAAGCAATGAAAAATCTGTTTGTCGGGCGATACGGAAAACGAAGGTGTGCTTTCTCCATGAAAAGGACAGAGTCCAAAGTAGTTTCGGCCTTGCTTCTTTAATTGAACATAATCACCTATGACTTCAACGATATCTGCCGACTTTTGTACCTGATCCACAATTTCATCTGGTATCCGATTTCCCATCTTATAACACTCCGTCGTACATTATTCGATGCTTTAGTGCAAAATCCCTTCATCGTTCGACAGGATTTTTTGCAGCAGTGTAATAAATCGTTCTCGATCTTCTTTATTCAATTTTTTAGGCCCTTTGGCGTATATGCCTTTTCTCCTTTGTTTGCCGGAAAAATGACGGCTCTCAAGAGCAAAATCAATCGTGCCCTCTTTGTAAAGACGCCCTCTTTCCGACATGACGGAGACATTTCTGTTCAACAGCAGAGATGCTAATCCGATGTCCTGCGTCACAACAATATCTCCCGGTTTTACGTGATTTGCGATATATAAATCAGCAGCTTCTTTATGAGGATCAACATACTTCCATTTTTCTTCATTGCTTCTCGAAAGCTGATAATGTTCAAATGAAGCGACAAAAAGAACTTGAACTTCATACTTGGATGCTGTTTGTAAAATTTCATCTTTTACCGGACAAGCATCTGCATCGACAAAAATCGTCTTTTCTTGTTCATTAAGAAGAGTAATTCTCCATCCCTCCATTAAACTCCTGCATAAAAGCAAGCAAAATCGCACATCCTTTATCATTGCGGACGTATATGAATTTGTCGAAAAATTTCCGGGAGAAATTCTTGACATCTTACCCATAATAGTTTATTCGTATCACACGAACCTTAAACCTAAAATTAATCATTTTATCACAATTTTTTATTATAATACAAACTTCACAAAGATGCTATTATTTTTCATTATTCCCTTTTGGCATAGCCAAAAACCCAGGATAGAGCGTCCTGAGTTACATGTTTTTTGTTTTGAGATGATGGATAATATTTGCTGTTTCTTCAACCGCTTTATTTGAAACATCAACAACCTGGCATCCGATCCGGTCCACAATCTTTTCGAAATATTCCAGTTCCTCTTTGATTCTGTTGATATTTGCATAGATCGCTTTGTCATTAAGCCCAAGTGATTTTAACCGTTCTTTTCTGATATGATTCAGTTTATCCGGGCTAATCTTTAAGCCGATACATTTTTTCGGATCAACGTTAAAGAGTTCTTCCGGCGGGTCAACCTCGGGAACAATCGGAACATTGGCAACCTTCAGGCGCTTGTGGGCGAGATATTGAGACAGCGGTGTTTTAGACGTTCTGGATACCCCGATCAAAACGATATCAGCTTTTAAAATCCCTCTTGGATCACGTCCATCATCGTATTTTACTGCAAACTCGATAGCCTCCACTTTTTTGAAATAGTCTTCATCAAGCTGGCGCACCCGCCCTGGTTCGTATTTCGCTGTTAAACCGTAGGCTGTTTCCATTTTATCAATTAACGGGCCGATAATATCATAATATAAAACATTTGCTTTATCCGCTTCGGCAATCAAATATTCTCTGATTTCCGGCACCACTAGTGTGAAACAAATAATGCCGCCGTCTGCCTTTGCAAGTGAAATTACTTCATTGATAGTGCCTATATCTTCAACATAAGGAATTCTTCTGACATGTGTATCGTCCGCTGAACCGTTAAATTGGCTGAGCGCTGCTTTTACTACCAATTCAGCCGTTTCACCGACGGAATCCGATACAACATAGATGATGCGGTTATTCATATTATCCCCCCGTTAGTTTGCGATCTTATAGGATTTCATTTTCAGATAAACTGACAAGTATTTTTGTCATATTTGTTTTTGTCACTCTGCCGATGACTTCAAAGCCTTTGTCGGTATCTTTGATGACAGGCAGTGCATCAATTTGTTTTTCTATCAAGTGCTTTGCAATGTCCATCACATAATCCTCGCGTCTGCACACCGTAATATTCGGCATCCTTGTCATGATGATGTGAACAGGGACAGAGGTAAGCTCCTGCTGGCCTATGCTCGCTCTCAGCAAGTCTTTTCGTGAAAGCACCCCGACTAAAACAGCATCGCGGTCCACCACAAACAGAGTACCTACATCTTCTAAAAACATGGTGCAAATCGCATCGTACACAGAAACATTTTCGTGAATCACGACGGGGATAGATTGAAAGTCTTTCACTTGAAGCTTTTTGAGTTTATCTGCCAAAAGCTGGGTGCCGGTTTTCCCAGTGTAGAAATAACCGACTCTCGGGCGCGCCTCAAGGAATCCTGACATGGTGAGTATGGCTAAATCCGGACGCAATGTTGCCCTGGTTAGGTTCAGCTTTTCTGCAATATGCTCCCCTGTAATCGGCCCGTTTTCTTTTACAATCTGCAAAATATGTTCTTGCCGTTTATTTAGTTCGATCGTACTCACCACCTTTTCACTTCATATCTATGTAAAGAATAATAATCCATATTATATCGTAAATATCTTGTAATCAAACAAAAAAACTCATAAATGGGGAAAAGACGATTACCGATCACACAGCAACCGCCTTTTCTCTCTTTATTTTACAATAAGGGCATTCATATTCGCAAAGGACTTGATCTCATCCGCCAAGCTTACCATTTGCGCCAAACGGTTTGCCTTTACTGTCTCATTATCTGCTATAACCATTGTATGATCGAAGTAAGCATCGATCGGTTCTTTTAAGGCTGCAAGTGAAGCAAGCGCCGCCTCATAATCTTTTTTGCTGAAGTTTTCCTGCAGGTTTTGCTTCGCTGTTTGGTAGGCATCAAACAGTTTTGCCTCGTATTCATTTTCAAACAGATCAGGCTGAATGTCTCCGTGGACTCCTTTTTTGCTGATAGAGATCACTCGGCCTAAAGCCTCAGCTGTTTCCTTAAAGCCCGGTGCACCAAGCTTTTGTTCCAGCACTTGTGCTTTATGCAGCGTTGAGTATGGCTCAAGCTCAGAGCTTTCCAGCACGGCGTCGATGACATCGTGTCGAATCTGTTCCGCATTCAAAACAAATTTCAGGCGCTGAGTGAAGAAATCCATCAGTTCATTTTCTTTTTCGGTTTGTACGAAAGAAAGCAGCTCTTCAAACGAGATTCCCCAGTTGCGGTCCAGAAGAATCGCAACAATACCGCTTGCTTGGCGACGCAGCCCGTAAGGATCCTGAGAACCGGTCGGAATAACGCCGATAGAGAAGAATGAAACGATTGTGTCTAGCTTATCCGCCATTGCTACAACAGCTCCGGTGAAAGTAGAAGGCGTTTCTCCGCCTGCTGATCTAGGCATATAGTGTTCGTTGACTGCCGCAGCCACAGCTTCATCTTCGCCAAGCATTCTCGCATACTTTTCACCCATAATTCCTTGGAGCTCAGGGAATTCGTATATCATGTGCGTGACAAGATCAAATTTAGAAATTTCAGCAGCTCGCTTCACATGTTTTAATGTATCTTCATTGGCCTGAAGACGAACGGCAAGCTTTTCTGCGATTGAAGTGACTCTTCTAACCTTATCTGCCAGAGAACCAAGCTCTTCATGAAAAACAATGTTTTCAAGCTTCTTCACGTTTGCATCAATATTTAGTTTCTGATCTTCCTTGTAGAAGAATGAAGCATCAGATAAACGCGCGCGCAGCACTTTTTCATTGCCTCTGGCCACATTTTCGATCGCGTGGCTGTTCCCGTTTCTGACTGTGATAAAGTGAGGCAGCAATTCTCCGTTCTTGTCTTTGACAGGGAAGTAGCGCTGATGCTCTTTCATTGTCGTGACAAGCACTTCCTCAGGAATTGACAGAAACTCAGATTCAAATGAACCATAAAGAGCTGTTGGGTATTCTACTAAATGATTCACTTCATCAAGAAGATCCTCGTCAACTGGAATGCTCCAATTGTTTTCTGCAGCCATCGCTTCCAGCTGAGATTGAATCATTTGTTTTCGGACGTTAGGATCAGCAATAACGTGCTGTTCTTTCAGCTGCTCTTCATAAGCTGAAGGTGATTCAATTGACACTTCATGTCCAAGGAAACGGTGTCCCTGCGTTGTCCGTCCAGACTCAACGTTTGTGATCGAAAATGGAATGACATCCTGTCCAAATAAAGCGGCAATCCATTTGATTGGCCGGATATAACGCAAATCCTCATTTCCCCAGCGCATGTTTTTTGGGAAATGCAAGCTAGTAACTAAACCGCTCAGTTCCGGCAGAAGCGATTTCGTTTCTTGGCCGGCTTGGAATTTTTGCACGAATACATACTCTGTGCCTTTTACTTCTTTGATGTACAGGTCTTTTACGTCTGCGCCTTGGCCCTTTGAAAAGCCGATTGCCGCTTTTGTCCAGTTGCCGTCTGCATCAAGGGCAATTTTTTTCGCAGGCCCTTTCGCCTCTTCTTTTATATCATCCTGCTTTTCTGCTACATCCTTTACGAAGACAGCAAGGCGTCTCGGTGTATTGAAAAGCTTCACTTCACCGTGTGTGATATTTTTTTCTTTAAGCCAGCCTGTCAGCTTCTCACCAAGCTGAACCATGCTATCATTTAAAAAGCGCGCCGGCATTTCCTCTAAACCGATCTCTAAAAGTAAATCCTGTTTACTCATGAGAAGAACCCTCCCCTTTAAGCATTGGGAACCCTAGTTTTTCTCGTTCCTCATAATAGGTTTTTGCTACTTTTCTCGCTAAATTTCGCACTCTTGCGATATAGCCTGTCCGCTCGGTAACAGAGATCGCACCTTTGGCGTCAAGCAGGTTGAAGGTGTGCGAGCATTTTAGCACATAGTCATATGCAGGATGAACAAGTCCGTTATCCATTTGCTTAATCGCTTCTTTTTCATACGTGCTGAACAACTGGAACAGCATATCGACATCTGACGTTTCAAACGTGTAAACGGAATGCTCGTATTCCGCCATCATGAATAAATCTTTTACTGTAAACCCTGACGTCCATTCCAAGTCGAAAACATTTTCTTTATCCTGGATATAAGACGCGAGACGCTCAATTCCGTACGTAATCTCTACAGAAACCGGTTTACACTCTAGTCCTCCGACCTGCTGGAAATACGTAAATTGTGTGATTTCCATTCCGTCAAGCCATACTTCCCAGCCAAGACCTGCGCAGCCTAAAGACGGATTTTCCCAGTTGTCTTCAACAAAGCGAATATCGTGCTCAAGCGGATCAATTCCAAGCGCGCGCAAGGAATCTAAATACAGCTCTTGAATGTTATCAGGAGACGGTTTAATAATGACCTGAAACTGATGATGCTGATACAGTCTGTTCGGGTTCTCCCCGTATCGTCCGTCGGCAGGGCGTCTGGAAGGCTCTACATAAGCCACTTTCCACGGCTCAGGGCCGATACTGCGCAAAAACGTATACGGGCTCATCGTGCCGGCCCCTTTTTCTACATCGTAAGCCTGCATAAGCACACAGCCCTGACTGGACCAATGCTTTTGCAATGTTAGAATCATGTCTTGAATATTCATTTCAAGCACCTCCACTTTTCCTTCATAAAATGACTGCGGCAGCAACCAAAAAACTCCCGTCTCTATGCTTGCCAGCCGCAAACATAGGGACGAGAGTTCTCCCGCGGTTCCACCCTAGTTGCTGAGAACAAAATCCCAGCCTCTTTTTTTGAAATTGCTCAAGAATGCCTTTCGTTGCGTGCTCATCCTTAGCTTACACCGCCCTAAGGTCGCTTTCATGAGGTAAACGCAAGTACTTCTTTCTCTCACTGCAACATATTTTATAATAAATGATCATATAAAAAGATGGACCAGATGTCAACTTTTGTTTTCACCCATCAGATGTTTCATGCTTTCCATTTGATCTAAAAAGCGCTTTGATTTTAAATATAACCCTGAATATTCTTCATAATATAAATCAATCACTTG
Source organism: Bacillus sp. VA13 (assembly GCF_055710085.1). Lineage (NCBI taxonomy): Bacteria > Bacillati > Bacillota > Bacilli > Caryophanales > Bacillaceae > Bacillus > Bacillus sp. VA13. Next base: position 1,065,551 of record NZ_JBVQPP010000001.1, read on the forward strand.
CTTTAATTCAGCTTTTGTTTCCTGCTTTAAGGACACATTGCCCAGCCTCGACAGATCGAAGTAATAAAACAGTCTCAAAAGCCTTGCCGTTTGCGGTTTAATTGGAACCCTGTAGGGATCTTTTTCAAAGCAGCGATGGCAAATAAAACCGTTATCACGAACAGAAAAATGAAAGGTCCCATCCTGGCTTTTACAATGCACACAGTGATTCAGCTCAGGGTACAGCCCCATGACACCGAGCATCTTCATTTGAGCAATGAAGATGATGACATCCGGATCTGTTCCTTCATTCAGCTGTTTAAACGATTCTAAAATGAATTCAAACAAATAAGGGTTTGGCTTCTTTTCTTCTGTGCCTTTGTCGACTAGCTCAGCAATATAAGCAGCATATGCTGTTAAAAACAAATCTTCCCTGATGCCTCTCATGCTGAGGATCATTTCACCCTGCTGAAGCGTTCCGAGGCCCGTTGTTTTTTGCATTAAAAATGAACCATACAAAAAGGGCTGGCTGACTGCTGATAAACGGCTGTTCGGTTTTTTGGCGCCTCTTGCCATAACACCTATTTTTCCGTGTTCTCTTGTCAGTAATGTAACGATTTTATTCGTCTCTCCGTAATCATTTGTGCGAAGAACGATTCCTTCACATTTTGTCAGCATTTCCGCACCTTCCTAAAGCAGGAGCGGCCAAGAGGTTTATAAAATTGGATAATCAAATCGGGCTAGCTCATCTTCTAGTTCTTCGGGTCTTTCCATGTTCTCTTTTTCCAGCTCTTTAAAAAGAAGATACGTATCAACATTTCCTGTTTGAGAAAATACGTTCCAGGTAAAATTCAACACAAGAAACCCACCTTTCTGTAGTTAAACTAGCTTACCTAACTCCAAATTCTTACCTTTATCTTGACCAGATGTCCTCCATTTCATGTTAAACAAAATTTGCTAATGTATCCCTGTTCCTGTGAGAAAATGACACAGCAAGGAGATTAATATTCGTCCTCTTTAAAGCCAAAATCGCGAAGCTGGGACATTTTATTGCGCCAGTCTTTCTGCACTTTGACCCACAATTCAAGGTAGACACGGGAGCCTAACAGTGCTTCAATATCCGCTCTCGCTCTTTTTCCAACCTCTTTCAGCAGGCTTCCTTTTTTTCCGATCACAATGCCTTTCTGGGAATCCCGTTCGACCACAATCGTTGCCGCTACGTGCACAGAACCGTTGTCCTGTCCTTTGATGGATTCGATGGCCACCGCAATGCTGTGCGGGATTTCTTCTCTCGTCAGATGCAGCACCTTTTCCCTGATTAATTCAGAAATGATAAAGCGCTCTGGATGGTCGGTTACCTGATCACTCGGATAGAATTGCGGCCCTTCCGGCAAATACGCTTCAATCTGTGTGAGCAATGTTTCGATATTATTTCCCTCTAAAGCAGAAATCGGAACAATTTCCTTAAAAGGATAACGTCCCCGATATTCGTCAATTAACAAAAGCAATTGATCGGGATGAATTTTGTCAATTTTGTTTACGATTAAAAATACAGGCGTAGACATATTCTGCAATTTCTCAATGATGAATTCGTCGCCCTTCCCGTAGCCTTCCTCGGCGTTGATCATAAACAAGATCAAATCGACTTCTTTTAATGTATTTTGCGCCACTTTCATCATAAAGTCCCCAAGCTTATGCTTAGGTTTATGAATCCCTGGTGTGTCAATAAAAATCGTTTGTGATGTGCCTGTCGTCAAAACTCCTTGCACCTTGTTTCTCGTCGTTTGGGGCTTATCGCTCATGATCGCGATTTTTTGTCCAATGACTCTGTTCAAAAATGTAGACTTTCCTACGTTTGGTCTTCCAATAATGGATACAAATCCTGATTTAAAGCTTTCGTTCGTCATGTAAATCCTCCGATGAAAATGCGCCTGGCAATAATTCTTCCACAGTCATTTCTTTTATTTGTCCTTGTAAATTAGTCAGCACGACTATAACGTCCTTTGTGCAAAGCTCAGAAATCACCTGGCGGCAGGCTCCGCACGGAGATACCGGTCCAGGGGTGTCAGCCGCAACGGCCAGCATCTGAAACTCTGTATCCCCTTCAGAAACAGCTTTAAATAAAGCGGTACGCTCAGCGCAATTGCACATGCTGTATGCAGCGTTCTCGATGTTGCAGCCTCTGTACACTTTTCCATCCTTGGTAAGAAGAGCGGCTCCTACTTGAAACTTGGAATACGGCGCATATGCCATATCACGTGCTTTTAAAGCTTCTGTTATCAATTCTTGTTTGTTCATGTGTACATGTTCCTCTCTTACCTATAATGGTACCGCTATCACTTTATATTTTACATAATCGCGCGCTTTTTTTCACGCCCATTTCTAAAAATGTAAAATAAATGTAAGAATCTTCAGCCATTACAGCTTTGGCAAAAAAATAAGTAAACCAATGATACACGAAATGACGGCAAAAACGCAAACAGCCCCGGCGGCAGCGTCCTTAGCCGCTTTAGCAAGTGGGTGATTTTTGTCTGTTATTAAATCAACCGTATGCTCAACGGCTGTATTTAAAAGCTCCAGCGAAAACATTCCTCCGATCAAAAGGATAATAATCGCCCACTCAATTAGGCTGAGCTCTACGAGGAAGCCGCAAATGAGAACAGCGCAGGCGGCTGCGACATGAAATTGGAAATTCCGCTCCGTCCGCGCTGTTTCCCAGATGCCCCGGCCTGCATGCACGAAGCTTTTGAAGAATCGCTTCAGCTCATTTCTATGATCTCTTGAGTCCATAGGCGTCCAGCAAATCCTTTTGCTTAGTAAACATCTCCTTTTCTTCCTCTTTCGTCATATGGTCATATCCTAAAAGATGCAGAAATCCATGGACGGCAAGAAATCCGAGCTCTCTTTTAAAAGAATGATTATATTCCTCTGCCTGCTCCCTTGTGCGATCCGCACTGATGATAATATCACCTAAAACCGGCGGCATTTCTGCGCCTACGATTTCAACCTCGCCTTCTCCCTCTTCTTCAAGAGCAAATGAGATGACGTCTGTCGGCGTATCCTTTCCGCGGTAATCTTTATTGATCTGCTGGATGTCTTCATTGGTAACGATCGTGACAGAAACTTCAGCCTGATCCTGAACGCCTTCACGTTCAGCGGCAAATTGAAGCAGATTTTCTACTTCTTTGAGCATCTCTTCAGAGACACTCCCCGTTTCATCAACAATATCAATCAGTAAACTCATCTATTTCACCTTCTTAGTAGCCTCCGGATATTCAATCCGGGAGTGGAAAATTCCTTTTAATGTTGCACAGAGCGTTTTTGCGATTGTATCCAGCTCCTTAAATGTCAAATCGCATTCACTGAACTGTCCGTCCTGAAGCTTATCGGATATAATACCCCGGACAAGCTTTTCAATTCGTTCAGGATTTGGATTATGCATGGATCTGACTGCCGCTTCAACACTGTCAGCAACTGATATAATCGCGGCTTCCTTTGACTGCGGCTTTGGTCCTGGATAACGGAACTCTTCTTCTGTAATCTGGTCGCCTTTTTCCTTCGCTTTATAATAAAAGAACTTTAAAAGCGAGGTTCCATGATGCTGCTCAGCAATATCGACAAGCTCTTTCGGAAATTTATAGCTTCTCAGCATATTCGCACCGTCAGTGGTATGAGAAATGATGATATTTTTACTCAGCTGAGGAGACAGCTTGTCATGCGGATTGTCAATATTCATTTGGTTTTCAATAAAATATTGCGGACGCTTTGTTTTCCCAAGATCGTGGTAATACGCGCCGACTCTTGCAAGCAAACCATTGGCTCCAACCGCCTCACAGGCTGCCTCTGACAAATTGGCGACCATTACACTGTGATGATATGTACCTGGTGTTTCTGTTAATATTTTTCGCAGCAGCGGATGGTTAGGATTAGACAGCTCAAGCAGCCTCATAGTGGATAAAATGCCAAAGCCTGTCTCAAAAAACGGCATCAGGCCGATGATCAATACAGACGAAGCAAATCCCGACACAACGCCCATCAGCATTAACGTGCCGATTTCAAGACCCGATAGCGCAGTGTTTTGGATCAATAACAAAGAAAGAACGACAACCATATTAATAAACGCTACGAAAAGCCCGGTCTGCAAAATCTTTGATCTTGCATTGTGTTTTCCTAAAAATAAAACACCTGAAATCCCGCTGATCAAATAATAAATTCCTATGACATAATTGAATGTTCCTGTCACACCCTGATTAAACATCATACTTCCGCAAATCGCAAGAATGATACTTCCCAAAATGGCAATGCGTTCATTCATCAGCAGTTTGATTAAGATCGCGCCGGCCGCAATGGGTACCAGGTAGCCGATATTATGATATTCCATCTTCTGGAACAAACTGACAACCTCCATAATAACAAGCAAAAGCGTTGTGATAATGGAGAACAGCAGGATGGATTGGTTTTTAAACTTCAGGTTTTGTTTCTGTTTTTCAAAATAATATACAAGTGTTGCAATGAAAAGTCCGATCATAATCAATAGGCCGCTGATCGGTTTAAAGAGATTTGAGTTATTTAATAACCCGGTCAGCTCGAGTTTTCTGTACACTTCCCGATCAATAAGGTCATTTTCTTCCACGAGCACCTGACCCTGTTTGATCTGAACCTGCTGGACATTGTCTGACGCTTCCTGCCGCTTTGCCTCTGTCGCTTTCGGATCGAAGACGTAATTCGGGATAATAGCAAAACGCCCGATTTCTGTCGCAGCTCCCAAGTATTTTGATGGGATAGAATTGCCCTTTAGCTCTTTTTCTACTTTATCCTTTGCATCAGATAGTTTATCCGATGAGATTTCACTGCTCATGACCGTATTCACTGCCGTGATGACCGTATCTCTGACAAAAGAAAAGTCTTCACTGTCTGCTTTCAGCAATGTCTTGATGGAATCCTCAGATATGGAATCATTCACATCTGACGTTAATTTGTTCTTCACAGACTTAACCATTGATTTTTCCGATGGTGATTTGCTGTCTTCTTCTGATGATTTTTTCACTTCGCTGATACTGTCAAATATAGATGACACAAGGTCAATCCGGTTGTCTGTGTATTCTTTTTTTAATGTATATTGATCTTCAACCGCGTCCTCAGCGGCTTGCTTTTTTTCCTCTGTGGCTTTTTGATCTTCCACGGTTGCCGGAGCATAAATGGTCTTGTCGCTGACTGAAAATAGGTCTAAATCAAGTGTTTCCGGCTTAACATGTACAAAGAGCAAAGCAAACATAATGGCAGCCAGCAGAAGATACAGCAGTACATGCATGGAGCGGGCATTTTTAAAGCTGCTCCATTTTTTTGAGCTGCTTTTGGTCTTCCCCTTCTTTTTCAACACAAGAACCTCCTCTTGAAACATCAAGCCCATAAGCAATCATAAAAATGACCCGATAACGCGCGATCGGGTCATTCAGCATTAATTTTGCTTATCGTATGCTTCAATAATTTTCGCAACAAGCGGATGTCTGACCACGTCTGTTTGGTCTAGCTCAATCATAGAAATGCCGTCTATTCCTCTCAGCATCTCCTTCGCTACTGCAAGTCCCGATTTGACGCCTTTCGGCAGATCAATTTGGCTAACGTCACCTGTAATGATCATTTTAGAGCCAAAACCCAGTCTCGTCAAAAACATTTTCATTTGAGCAGGCGTGGTATTCTGTGCTTCATCAAGTATAACATAAGCATCATCAAGCGTCCGTCCCCTCATATATGCAAGCGGAGCAATTTCAATAATGCCTCTTTCCATCAGACGTTCTGTATGATCTGCCCCAAGCACATCATGAAGAGCGTCATACAGCGGGCGCAAATAAGGATCTACTTTTTCTTTGAGGTCACCTGGGAGAAAACCGAGGCTTTCACCGGCTTCTACGGCAGGTCTTGTTAAAATGATTTTTTTGATATGTCCGTTTTTTAAAGCATGGACTGCTTTTACGACAGCCAGGTACGTTTTCCCGGTTCCCGCTGGGCCGATGCCGAATACAAGGTCATTCCGCTTCATAGCGGCCACGTACTCCCGCTGTCCCATCGTTTTTACACGGATTGGTTTGCCTTTTGCGGTTTTTGTAATTTCTTCTTCATACATGCTTTCAAAGTATTCAAGTTCATTCTTCTTTGCCATTTTGACGGCGTAAATCACATCACGTTCAGAGATCTCTATCCCCTTGCGAATTAAAGCGAGGAGCGATCCCAGCAGCCTGTCTGCAATCTGAAACGATTCTTCATCGCCTGAAACATAAATCGTTTCGCCGCGCGTAATGATATTTACATTCAGATCTTTCTCCATCAATTTCAAAAAAGAATCTTGGTTCCCGAACAGTGAAAGCGCCTCGTCCGGGCTTTTCAGTTTTTGATTCATCGCAAGTAAATGTTCTGTCATTCTTCAGTCTCCCTGACAATAGGTGTGGTTTGAACGATATCTTCTATAACTTGGTAGAGAATAATCAACTTTACTTTACCATTCTCAACAGTCTGGTGCAAAACTTTTTCACTTTTCACCTCGCCGTCTTCGCCTATTTTATTCTCTACATCCTGTTTACCCAATTTAATGCCTTCTTGAACTGCTTCTTCTTTTGTATATTTTCGCAAAGCCTCTTCACTTTCTCTCGTTTGCTCTTTGATATAGGATACAGGGAGCTTAAATCCAAGAAAATTCAGCGAATGCTTTTCTTGTTCTGTTTTTGGGTGCTTCAATTCCTCTTTTTTAAACGTCATCCCCCAGATCGGGATTGCCAAAGAGCCAAAAGAAAGCTTGTGCTTTGTCCTTACTTTGCCCGTATAGACGTTAAATAATGTTTCAAGCGGGACGGTCACTTCGGATCTGTACCAGGTTTCTCCGTAAATTTCTGCCTTTGAGGCGACTTCCTGCTGATGCTCTTCACTGCCGATCAGTCCCGAAACAAGCAGCTGTCCCTTTTCTACATGATCGTGGATTGCGGCCATCGGCTGTCCTTTTTGCACAAACATTCTTGTAATGGTTGCTTTCTTTTTGGCGACAATATCGCGCGGGCTAACATACTTTTCTTTTTCGGGCTCATTTTTCTCCACGACTTTCATATGAATGGTCGTCCCCTTCAGATCAACTCCGACCCAGGTGATATTGTCTATTCCATTGGTTAACGATTTTTGTATTTTTTCAGGCGACATCATTAAAAACTGAAGACGCCCCTTCTTGACGCCGATTTCATTAAGATGTTGCATCATTTGATGTTCCGTTTCAGGCTTAGCGCCTGTCACATCAATTTTCCACACCATATTGGAAAGCAAAAACAAAAGGATGAAAAACATTGCAAAACCAATCGTAAACCCAATATTCAGCTTTGATTTCAGCAACAGGAAAGGAAAACCCTTCCGATTGATAAATCGGGCTTTACATTCAAATTTTCTTCTCACCCGCCGAAAGGCATGTACATCCTGAAGCTGTATATATAACGATACGGCTTCTTTCTTTTTTTTGACATGAAAGACCGGAATCCCCTGTCTTGTGCATTCATTAAGGAGCCGTTCAATCCCTCTTCCCGTCAATTCAAGCTGGACCTTACCCGAAAAAAAAGACAGCCATTTATTTTTCACAACATTTCCCCCTCGGCTTTATGACTCAACATATCGAACGACATCAATCGTACCCTCCAAAAGAATTTCTTCCGGAAGAATCGCCTTGATGACAAAATTTTTACCAGATATGATGCACTGGCCCTGCTTCAGCATGAGCCTCACTTCATTCTCACTGAAAAGCAAAAGGCCTCTGTGGTTTTCTATGTAGATATGAAGTCTGCCAACCATTGTAATCCGCGGCAGATCCATCATAACGTCCGGGGGAATTTCCAATGCTCTAGTCAGCCAAGCTTTCATACGATTCTTTCTTTGCCCCATACAAAAAGAACCCCCTTTCATCTCATATGTATGATTTGAAAGGAGGTTCTAACACTTTAATTTTTACGGGCCGAGCGCATCGTATGGTGAGGTTTTTTCGCCCTTGGAGGCCCGAATACCTCACCTAAGACGATCCCCTGTACCACAGTGTCTTTATTAACCTGGAGCATTTTTTGTTTTGTGTATACTGCTTTTTGTTTAACTGCAGTAAGATCACGTTCCAGCCCTTCCAGGTTTCTTTCTGTTTCCCTGCGTCTTTCTTCCGCTTCCCGTCTTACCTGTTCCATTCGGTTAGGAATAGGTGCAGGAGCATCTTCAAACTGCTTCTTTTGAGGAGAAGCCGTTTGCACCTGCTGAGGTTTATTTCTGTTTTGGCTGTTTTTGTTTTCCTCTTTGCTCTTTTTACCGAAAATCATAGAAATGATTCCGATAACCGCTGCGATAATGAGCGGATTGGTCAGAATATCTTCCATCAGCGTTCTCCCTTCTTAGAGAGATTATGATTTTTTGTCTTCATCAGACGAATCTTTCGTCAGCTTGCCGAATGAATCACGCATTTCTGTGTCAGCATCAATGTTCTTGATATTCATGTAGTCCATGACGCCAATATTCCCTTCACGCAAAGCTTCTGCCATCGCAAGCGGCACTTCCGCTTCGGCTTCTACCACTTTCGCGCGCATTTCCTCTACGCGGGCGCGCATTTCCTGTTCTTGAGCGACAGCCATCGCACGGCGTTCTTCCGCTTTTGCCTGCGCGATGTTTTTATCAGCCTCGGCCTGATCGGTTTGTAAAATCGCTCCGATGTTTTTGCCAATGTCAACATCAGCAATATCGATTGAGAGAATTTCAAACGCAGTTCCTGAGTCCAATCCTTTTCCAAGCACTGTTTGAGAGATCATATCAGGGTTTTCAAGCACTTTTTTGTGACTTTCCGATGAACCAATTGTAGAGACAATCCCTTCGCCGACACGGGCCACAATGGTTTCTTCCCCTGCTCCCCCAACGAGACGGTCGATATTCGCTCTTACTGTAATTCTTGCTTTCGCCTTTACTTCAATCCCGTCCATAGCCACACCGGCAATGAACGGTGTTTCAATCACCTTAGGATTAACACTCATTTGAACGGCTTCCAATACGTCGCGGCCGGCAAGATCGATGGCGGCACAGCGTTCGAATGATAGTTCAATGTTGGCTCGCTGAGCAGCAATCAGCGCGTTGACGACTCTGTCAACATTTCCTCCGGCGAGATAATGGCTTTCAAGCTGATTGGTGGCAACATTAAGCCCAGCTTTATGCGCTTTAATCAGTGGGTTCACCACTCGGTTTGGTATAACGCGGCGAAGCCTCATTCCGATTAAAGTGAATATGCTGATTCTCACTCCGGCTGCTAATGCGGAAATCCAAAGCATAACAGGCACAAATGTAAAAAATACAGCTAAAACAATGATCCCTACTACGATAATAGCCAGAATCATAAGTGTTGATGGATCCATATCAATTCTCCTCGTTTCTGTTTAAATTTCTCTCACGACGATGCGTGAGCCTTCCACCTTTACTACTTTTACTTTCTTATCTTTTTCTGTAAACGATCCCTCCGAAACAACGTCAAGGCGTTCATCATCAATAATGACAGTACCAGCAGGACGCAGCGGTGTAAAGGTTACTCCTACTTTGCCTATTAAATCCGTGCGCGTTTGATTTGATACGTAGCCGCTCTCCGTATTTGTAGAATCATTTAATACAAATTTCTTAAAGAATTTCATACGCTTTCCCAACACCCTTGTCAGTAAGATGAAAGCTGTTATAGAAACAGCTGAGGCGATCAAGAGAGAAACCGCCATGACAGTGAAGCTCCCCGCGGCTAAAAACAGGCTCGCAATAATCGCTCCTAAGCCCAGTAATCCAATGATTCCCCCGGGAAGGAAAATCTCAAGCAGGATGAGGATCACCCCTGCTATAAAGAGAAGAACTGTCTCGTATCCGGCAAAGCCGGCTGCAAGATGCCCGTAAAAGAACAGCAACAAGGCGATGAATCCAACCGTTCCAGGAATGCCGACGCCCGGGGAAAAAAGCTCTACTGTCAGGCCTAAAAAAGCGATTGTCAACAGAATAGGAACAATGACCGGATTCGTCAGCCATCTTGCTGTCTTTTCTGCAAAGCTTTCCTTTGCATAGATGGTTTCCGCCTTTTCGAACCCTAGCTTCTTTACGAGCGCGGATAAATTGTCAGCCGTACCTTCTGAATAACCTACATCAATCGCCTTATCAGCGTTGAGTGTCAGCAGATCTCCCTTCGGCGCGCCGGCTTCCTTGGCATCTATATCCGGATCAGCCATTGCGAGCGCATATTTTGGATCGCGATTATTTTTCACTGCGGCATCTTCCAGCTCTGCCAGCCAAAGTGATTCAGCTTTTTGGTCAGCGGCATTGCCTTTACCGTCAATAATCGCGGCTGCTCCCATTTTTCCGCCGGGCGCCATATAAATGTTATCGGCTTGCAGGGCAATATATGCACCAGCTGACAACGCACGTTTGTTTACATATGCAGTTACGGGGATCTCGCTTTCGGTTACCGAGTCCGCTATATCAATAGCTGATTTGACCAATCCTCCCGGCGTATTGATATCAAGAATAATATGATCTGCATGTGCTTCTTTTGCATCCTGTAACGAACGGGACAAAAACGAGGCGAGGCCCTGTTCGACATTTTTTTCAACCGGGATCACATAAACCGTTTGTTTTTCTGCTTTGGCGTTCAGCTGTACGCCTAATAAAGAAAGTAAAAATATACTCAAAAGAGCAGCACGAAATCCTTTGATCTGAAGCAAGGGCGGTGTATCCCTCCTTCCATTTATAATAGGTGCCTTCTCTTCATACGTAACAAATGTATCAAAGGTTTCATTTTTTTATGTATAAAAAAAGACATCTCTCTTAGAAAGATGTCCTTTTTTACGCCATTTAAGACAATTGACTGCTGACAAGCTTATTAATTAAGCTTCCGTCAGCTTTACCTTTTACTTTAGGCATAATTGCACCCATTACTTTTCCCATGTCCGCTTTTGAGCTCGCACCAACCTCAGCAATGGTTTCATTTACGATTGTAAGCAGTTCTTCTTCTGACAGCTGCTCGGGTAAATAAACTTCTAAAATGTCCAGCTCTTTTTGAACTTTATCTACTAAATCTAAACGATTAGCGTTTGAAAATTCCTGGAGGGAGTCTTTACGTTGCTTAAGTTCACGAGAAAGGACAGTGAGTTCCTCATCCTCGGTCAAACTGTCTTTCTTAAGCTTAATTGCTTCATTTTGAAGTGAAGCCTTAACCATTCGAACGACAGTCAGTTTGTCTTTCTCACGGTTTTTCATATATAGCTTCATATCCTGGTTAAGACGCTCAAGAAGACTCATAAATCCACCCTCTTTTAGAATTTGCGTTTTCTAGCAGCTTCAGACTTTTTCTTGCGCTTTACGCTAGGTTTTTCATAAAATTCGCGCTTTCTTGCTTCTTGCAAAGTACCTGTCTTTGATACACTGCGTTTGAAGCGACGAAGAGCATCTTCAAGCGATTCGTTTTTTCTAACGACCGTTTTTGACATTCTCTTTCCCTCCCTCCGAATACACCAATCGACTACCTTTAAGTTACACATATAAACATGTACTTTGACATTATAATATAAGCCTTCAGTCAGGTCAACTAAGTGAGTTCACTTTTCCGTCATGTGTGCGACTGCCTGTCTATATAATGATAGAAAGGGGTTGATGAATAGGATGTTAATTCTGATTAGCTTTACTGTTCTTATATTATTCTTTCTCGCAGGCATGAACATGCTTCGAAAAGGCTTAATTTCAATGGCGTACTCAAAAATTGAAGAACGTTTGCTTTTATTTACGGACCATCCGTTAAAAGCGTTTCTGATCAGCATTGTATTTACAGGGATTCTTCAGAGCAGTTCAGCCTTTATGGTTATTGTCATCGGCTTTGTCAGTGCGGGCGTTCTTTCTTTTAAGCGGACGATACCGATGATTCTGGGAACAAATGTCGGATCTACCTTTACAACTGAGTTTATTGCTATCAAAATGGATGTTTTGATTTGGGTTCTTTTAATAGGAGGTTTATTGTTTTTTCTGACTGGCAGATATCCGTTGAAACAGCTCGGAACAAGCTTCCTCGGTCTCGGCATCATCTTTTTTTGCATCAGCGGGTTCAGCCACCTTGCAGGGCCGCTTACAAAGCTGAAAACGGGAGCTGAAGTTCTATACCATGTTAACGATTCAAACTGGTCCGCTTTGCTTATCGGTATGGTGTTGACCGCAATCATTCACTCAAGCTCTGTCTGTATCGGCATTTTGATGAGCTTTATGAATGAAGGCATTATCGGACTGACACAGGCGATGAGCGTCGTGCTCGGTTCAAACATCGGGACATGCATTACAGCTGTCATGGCTGCTGTATCCGGCGGATATGCGGCGAAACAGACAGCGTATGCCCATGTGGTGTTTAACGTGCTGGGCGTGGCTCTTGTATTTCCTTTTCTGACGGCAACGACCGGTTTTGTAGAACAGTTATCACCTGATCCCGCACAAAGGATCGCACATTTCAGCCTTTTATTTAATGTGGTGACAGCTCTTTTATTTCTTCCGCTTACAAACTTGTTTTACCGCTTGATTCACTTTCTTATTCCAGCTAAATAAAAAAACCCGGTACATGTAGATGCACCGGGTTTAGATTAAGAAGACAAACGCATGTGTTCAGTTATTTCATCCTCAACAACACGGACAAATTGCCCTTCGTTGTAAGGATAGCCGGCTTTTAGGATTTTGACTTTCACGATTTTGCCGATCATATCTTCCGTACCTTTAAAAACAACCTTCATATAGTTATCTGTGTAACCGACAAACATGTTCTCTTCTTCCGTTTCCTTATACGCTTCCTCAGGGATGATCTCAAGCACTTCATTTTCATACTGAGAAGCATATTCCTTCGCAAGCTGGTCAGATAGAGCAATCAGGCGGTGTACACGTTCATTTTTTACGTTTTCATCCACTTGGTCTTCCATTCGCGCAGCTGGCGTTCCTGTACGTTTACTGTAAGGGAAAACATGCAGTTCAGAGAATTTATGTTCTTTAATAAAGTTATAGGTTTCCATAAATTCTTCTTCTGTTTCGCCAGGGAACCCTACAATGACATCAGAAGTAACAGCTAAGCCTGGCAATGCTTTTTTCAGTTTGTTTAAACGGTCTGCAAAAAACTCCATCGTATATTTACGTCTCATCCGTTTAAGAACTGTGTTTGATCCAGATTGAATAGGAATATGCAAATGATTTACAATCTTATCTGAGCGGTCTAAGACTTCGATCACTTCGTCTGTGATTTGGCTGGCTTCAATTGAAGAAATTCTAATTCGTTTAACACCTTCAACACGAGTGTCTAATTCGCTCAAGAGCTTCGCAAAGTTGTAATCTTTCATATCTTCGCCGTAGCCGCCTGTATGAATACCTGTAAGAACAATTTCTTTATATCCGGCATCGACGAGCTGCTGCGCTTGTTTAATGACTTCTTCAGGGTCACGGGAGCGAAGTAGGCCGCGCGCCCACGGAATGATACAGAATGTGCAGAAATTATTGCAGCCTTCCTGTATTTTCAATGACGCTCTTGTCCGGTCAGTGAAAGCAGGTACATCAAGCTCTTCATACACTCTTGCTTTCATGATGTTGCTGACGCCGTTAATCGGCTGGCGTTCTTCACGGTATTGGTCGATGTAGCCGAGCATTTTTTCCCGATCCTGCGTTCCGACTACAATATCGACACCAGGGATCGCCATAATCTCAGCAGGCGAGGTTTGCGCATAGCAGCCTGTGACACAGATGACACCGTCAGGATTTTGACGAATGGCGCGTCTGATCACTTGGCGGCTTTTTTTATCCCCCGTATTTGTTACCGTACATGTATTAATGACATATACATCAGCTGTTTGTTCAAAGTCTCTTCTTTCATAGCCCGCTTCTTTGAAAAGCTGCCAGATTGCTTCTGTTTCATAATGGTTGACTTTACAGCCAAGCGTATGGAAAGCAACAGTTGCCATTACTGATCACCTCTTAATAACTCTGTTTGATAAGAAATCGAACTCAACGCGTATAGCGGAGCGGTTTCTGTCCTTAAAATTCTCGGTCCAAGGCCGCACGGCACACTGTCTTTCTCTGTGAGCCGTTCAACCTCCGCTTCTGTTAAACCGCCTTCGGGACCAAATACGATCAAAAGGGATGATCCTTTCGGAAGGCTTCGTACAACTGCGCTGAATGCGCTTATTTCACCTTTCTTCGATGACTCCTCGTATGCAACGACACATTTATCGAAATCTTGCATCCGTTGAAGAAGCTGCTGAAAAGAATGGACATCCATCACTTGCGGCACTTCGTTACGGTACGATTGTTCAGCCGCTTCCTTCGCAATTTTCGCCCATCTTTCCCGCTTTTTCTTTGCCTTTTTGTCATCCAGCTTAACAACAGAACGCGCGGCTTGAAAAGGAATAAAGGCGTGAGCTCCGAGCTCAGTCCCCTTTTGGATAATCCATTCAAGCTTATCTCCTTTCGGGAGGCCGCTCGCAATATAGACCTTTATCGGAAGCTCTCTGTTTTCATTCGTCCATTCTACCACAAGGCAGGACACATTATCTTTGGAAACAGATTGAAGTTCACATTTTGCCTCTAAGCCGTCCTGAGAACAGCAGATAATCTGATCTCCCTCATTCATTCTCATCACGTTCACAATATGATGAACATCTTCGCCGGTAACCGAAAAAGCCGGCGCTTCCTCCATTTGCTGCTTCGTGAGCTCGATAAAATATCGTTGCATACGCAGTGACACCTACTAACTGTTATTTTTTCGCAATAATGCTGACCCAATCTTCCATTGAAAGGATTTCTACAATGGTAAAGCCAGCTTGTTCCAGTGCTTCTTTTACTTCTTGTTTTTTATGCCCGATGATTCCTGACGTAATAAAATGGCCGCCTTCTTTTAACAGGCTGTACGCTTGTGAGGTAAAGCGAAGAATGACTTCAGCCAAAATATTGGCAACAATCACATCATGCTCCCCTTCAATCCCGTCTAACAAATTGTTTTGCTTGACTTGAGCAATATCGCTCACTTTGTTCAGCTTGAGATTGAGGCGTGCACTTTCTACAGCCACGGGATCAAGATCGTAAGCATGGACCGATTCAGCCTCAAGCATTGCAGCCGCAATACTTAAAATGCCAGAACCTGTACCGACATCAATCACCTTATCACCCTTTTGCACAATGCGTTCAAGCGCCTGAATGCAGAGGACGGTTGTCGGGTGTGTGCCTGTGCCGAAAGCCATACCAGGGTCCATTTCTATAATCAGTTCATCAGTATGGACCGGCGTATATTCCTCCCACGTCGGCACAATTGTAAACTTTTCAGAAATTTTCACAGGATGATAATACTTTTTCCAGGCAGTCGCCCACTCTTCTTCATTCACTTCAGAAATGGTGATGTGATTTCTGCCCAAATCAATATTATAAAGAAGCAGATTATTAATCGTTTCTTTAATGCCGTCCACCGTTTCGCCTAGAAAACTGTTAACCGGCAGGTATGCTTTGACAATGACACCCTCGTCTGGATAATCATTGGGGTCGAGCTGGTAGATTTCCCCGTACACATTCTCACGTTCTTTAATTAAATCAAGCGGGTCCTCTATCACAACCCCACTTGCACCAGCTTCATGCAATATATTTGAGATAGGTTCGACCGCTTCATGTGTTGTGTGAATGCTTAATTCGGACCATTTCAAAACTACCAACTCCTCATCCAATAATTAATCGCCTTTAAACGCGCGTTTTACCTTGTCAAAGAAACTCATTTCCTGTTCGTCAGGCAAGTTTCCGCTGACCTCGGCAAATTCGCGGATAATGTCTTTTTGTTTATCTGTCAGGTTTGTCGGCGTAACGACGCGGACGACGATATGCTGGTCACCCTGTCCATAGCCTCTGACATTTTGAACGCCTTTGCCTCTTAATCTGAATTTTGTCCCTGTTTGTGTACCGGCAGGAATTTTCAATTTCACTTTTCCATGCAGCGTCGGAACTTCCACTTCATCACCAAGAGCAGCCTGAGCAAACGTTAACGGCATTTCACAGTAAATATCATCGCCGTCACGCTCGAAGAACTCGTGGGCGCGCACGTGGAACACGACAAATAAATCCCCGGCAGGGCCGCCGTTTACTCCTGGTTCACCCTGTCCCGAGAGACGAAGCTGCTGCCCGTCATCTACACCGGCTGGAATTGTCACGTTGATTTTTTTGCGTTTTTTGATTTTTCCTTTGCCGCCGCAATCCGCACATTTGTCTTTAATAATTTTGCCCGTACCTTCACAGTGGTGGCAGACCCGTCTGTTCACGACTTTTCCAAACGGCGTATTTTGCTCCACGTTTAACTGGCCGGAGCCTCCACAGTGGGAGCACGTTTCCGGGTTTGTTCCAGGTTTCGCACCTGAACCTTTACATGTGTCGCACGTTTCCTCACGCGGAATTTCGATGGTTGTTTCTTTACCGAAAGCGGCATCCTCAAACGACAAGGTCATCGTATATTGCAAATCGGCACCTTGGCGCGGTGCGTTTGGATCTCTTCGTCTAGTGCCTCCGCCGAAAATACTTGAAAAAATATCATCGAAACCAAAACCGCCGAAATCGCCGCCGCCAAAACCTCCGCCGCCGAAGCCCTGATTAGGATCAGTATGCCCAAATTGGTCGTAATGTGCACGTTTTTGGTCATCTGACAGCGCTTCGTACGCTTCTTTTACCTCTTTAAATTTTTCATCTGATCCGGCTTCTTTATTAATATCTGGATGATATTTTTTTGACAGCTTCCGATAAGCTTTTTTAATTTCATCCTTTGAAGCGCTCTTACTTACTCCCAGCACTTCATAGTAATCACGCTTACTCATCTCGCTTCACTCTCCCGAATTTCTCACATAAATTAGATTGTATCATTTTGAATTATGATTTTTCAATTCCTTTTATCCCGGGCAAGAAAAAAAGTCAAAGCCAAGAGATGCCTGACTTTGACTTTCTAATCATTGAATCAGATTATGAAATGTGCTCTTTTGGTCAGCCCCAGAAGCGGGACTGACTCGGAGAAGAACTTATTTTTTGTTTTGGTCGTCGTTTACTTCTTCGTATTCAGCGTCAACAACGTTGTCATCCGCTTTGCCTTCAGCGTTTGCTCCGCCTTGAGCTTGCTGTGCTTTGGCAGCTTCTTCATAAAGCTTCATAGAAAGCTCTTGAACGATTGCTTGAAGCTCATCTTTTTTCGCTTTGATCTCTTCAAATTCATTTTTCTCAATCGCTGCTTTTAAAGCGTCTTTGGCATCATTGGCTTTTTTCACTTGTTCTTCGTCCACTTTGCCTTCAAGATCTTTTAATGTTTTCTCAGTTTGGAAAACAAGCTGATCTGCTTCGTTGCGGACTTCGATTTCTTCTTTTTTCTTCGCATCAGCGTCAGCATTTTCTTCCGCTTCTTTTACCATGCGTTCGATCTCATCATCAGAAAGACCTGAAGAAGATTTGATTGTAATGTTTTGCTCTTTTCCTGTGCCTAAGTCTTTTGCTCTTACGTTTACGATACCGTTTTTGTCAATATCGAAAGAAACTTCGATTTGAGGTACGCCGCGCGGTGCTGGCGGGATATCAGTAAGCTGGAAGCGGCCGAGTGTTTTGTTGTCGGCAGACATAGGGCGCTCACCTTGAAGAACATGGATATCAACAGCTGTTTGGTTATCAGCAGCAGTTGAGAACACTTGAGATTTGCTTGTCGGGATCGTCGTATTGCGGTCGATCAGTTTTGTGAACACGCCGCCCATTGTTTCGATACCGAGAGAAAGCGGTGTAACGTCAAGAAGAACTACGTCTTTTACGTCACCAGTGATAACGCCGCCCTGAATCGCAGCACCAAGCGCCACAACTTCATCTGGGTTTACGCCTTTATGCGCTTCTTTTCCAGTTTCTTTTTTGATTGCTTCTTGTACGGCAGGGATACGAGTTGATCCGCCGACAAGGATAACTTTGTCGATTTCGCTTGCAGAAAGTCCTGCATCTTGAAGCGCTTGACGGACAGGACCCATTGTGCGCTCTACTAAATGAGAAGAAAGCTCTTCGAATTTAGCGCGAGTTAATGTAAGTTCAAGGTGAAGCGGTCCTGCTTCTCCAGCTGTGATAAACGGTAAAGAAATTTGCGTAGAAGATACGCCGGAAAGATCTTTTTTCGCTTTTTCAGCTGCGTCTTTCAAACGTTGAAGCGCCATTTTGTCTTTTGACAGATCAATGCCGTTTTCTTTTTTGAATTCAGACACAAGGTGATCGATGATGACTTGGTCAAAATCGTCACCGCCCAGACGGTTGTCACCGGCAGTTGAACGAACTTCGAATACACCGTCGCCAAGTTCAAGGATTGAAACGTCGAATGTACCGCCACCAAGGTCGTATACTAGGATCGTTTGATCTTCATCTGTTTTATCAAGTCCGTATGCAAGCGCTGCTGCAGTCGGCTCGTTGATGATACGTTCTACTTCAAGACCTGCAATTTTACCAGCGTCTTTTGTCGCTTGACGCTCAGCATCGTTAAAGTAAGCAGGAACTGTGATAACTGCTTTTGATACTGTTTCGCCAAGATAGCTTTCAGCGTATGATTTAAGGTGTTGAAGGATGATAGCAGACACTTCTTGAGGAGTGTAATCTTTTCCTTCAATTTCCACTTTATAGTCAGTACCCATATGGCGTTTAACAGACATGATTGTGTTAGGGTTTGTGATAGATTGGCGTTTAGCCACTTCCCCTACTTGGCGTTCGCCGTTTTTGAATGCAACAACTGATGGCGTTGTGCGGTTTCCTTCAGCGTTAGCAATAACTTTAGGCTCGCCGCCTTCAAGCACTGCCACACATGAGTTTGTTGTTCCTAAGTCGATTCCGATAACTTTACTCACTTGAATAACCTCCTGCTATGTAATTATTGATTCACTTTTACCATGGAAGGGCGAATGACGCGATCCTTCAGCTTATAGCCTTTTTGCATTTCCTCAACAACAATGTTGGAGCCATAGTTTTCATCTTCAGCCTGCATAACGGCTTGATGCAGATTAGGATCAAATTCCTGCCCTACAGCTTCGATGGCTTCCACGCCTTCTTTTTTCAAGGCTTCTACGAGCTGACGGTGGACCATTTCCATTCCCTGGAGCAAACTTTTCGTCTGTTCATTGTCGGCTTCAACTTGAAGCGCTCTTTCAAAGCTGTCAAGAGCCGGCAGCAAATCAGCCACGATGTTTTGAGAACGGTATTTTTGGGACGCTTCCATCTCTAAACGGCTGCGTCGTTTATAGTTTTCAAAGTCTGCTTGAACACGCAAAAGTTTGTTTTCTTTTTCCTCAAGCAAACCTTGCAATTCGTTAATTTGATTTTGAAGAAGTTCGCTTTCATTTGTTTCTTCCTGCTGTTCTTCAGCGGCAGCTTGTTCTTCAATGACTTCTTGCTCTTCTGTTTCGTTTTGTTCAACGGTTTGTTTTTCTTCTGACATTGTGTTCACCTCCCTCAAAGTGTAAGGAGAAGGGCGGGTGCTGCCCTTCGATAAAATTTGCCAAAATTCCCTTATTCATCATACAAATTTGTTAATGCTTTTGACAAGTCCGAAGTCACATGCTGAAGCAGGCTGACAACCCTGGAATAATTCATGCGGGTCGGACCGATGATCGCAATTGAGCCGATCTGCTTCTGATCAACGGAATAAGAAGCCGTAATCAGACTGCAGTTTTCCATCTCTTCATAGTCGTTTTCTTTCCCGATTTTAATCGAAATTCCCGTGTGTGGGGATTGAACGAGCTTTAAAACATCCTGTTCTTTTTCAATTAATGAGAGAAGCGACCGAACTCTAGTGATATCATGGAACTCCGGCTGGTTCAGCATATTGATTTTTCCGCCGAAAAACAATTTTTCAACGTGATTTGTGGAATGAAAGGTTGAATGAAGCGCGTCAAGAATATTGTCATAGTTCTTAATGTGCTGTCTTAGGTACATGACCACTTCCTTAAATATGCGCTCATTCAGTTCATCCATTGGAACGCCGCTTAAACGGTCGTTCAATATATTTACCAGCTTTTCAATATCAGACAGATCCATTTTGGCTGGAAAATTAATCGTTTTGTTTTCCACATGCCCTGTATTGGTAACGAGAATTGCTACCGCCATATCAGGCTGAATCGGTATGATTTGAATCTGTTTAAGGTAATTCTCACTCAGCTTCGGCCCGAGTACGATGGATGTGTAATTCGTCAGATCGGACAATATTTGCGCTGATTTTTGTACTGTCTTCTCCAGCTCGAAAATTTTCTCTTTGAAGATCGAGTGGATTTGGTCCAGGTCGCTTTTTGTCAGTTTGACGGGTGAAAGCAAATGGTCAACATAGTACCGGTACCCTTTTTCCGACGGAACACGTCCTGAGGATGAATGGGTTTTTTCAATGAAGCCCAATTCTTCCAAGTCAGCCATCTCGTTTCTTATTGTTGCAGAGCTAAATGTGATTTCATCTTTTTTTGAAAGAGTTCTTGATCCTACCGGCTGTGCCGATTTAATAAAATCGTTGATTATGACCTGAAGGATCAGCAGCTGACGATTTGTTAACATCATCATCACCTCTGTTAGCACTCTCAATAAGCGAGTGCTAATTCTATAACAAAAGTATCAAACCACAAGAAAAATGTCAATTATAACTCACCCAAAAAAGCGCCAAAAACTTCATTACCTAATAATTTCCCTTGATGAGTCAAACAAACGGCAGACTCCGAATTGTGAATCAGCCCTTTTTCAGTGAGATCTTTTAATACGTTTGGAAAAAGTTCATCCAGTGAACGACCGTATTTTTCTGCAAATCGTTTTTTGCTGACACCGGCTGTTTTTCTCAAGCCTAAAAACATTTCTTCTTCAATTTGTTCCTCTGTTGTCACGTCATGTGTATCTCTGTACGGAAAGCCTTTTTCGGCTATCAGGTCAATGTAATGTTTGACAGGTCCTACGTTGACTGTCCGTGTGCCGCTGAAATATCCGTGGGCCCCTGCTCCGAAGCCGAAATATTCCTCGTTGCTCCAATACGTCAGATTGTGCTTTGATTCCAAACCTGTCTTGGCAAAGTTGCTGATTTCATATTGATGAATGCCGTGAGCTTCCATGCGTCTCATCACCATTTCATACATTTCGGCTTCCTGCTCCTGCGGCGGAAGGTGAAGCCGCCCTTTTTGCATCAAATTATAAAATACCGTTTTCGGCTCTACAATGAGGGAGTATACGGAATAATGCTCGGCATCCAGCGATAAAGCAGTGTTTAAAGAATGATCCAGATGCTTGAGGGTTTGTCCCGGGAGCCCGAACATTAAATCAAGACTGATATTGTCAAAGCCGATTTCCCGCGCCCTTTCAAAAGAGGCAAATACATCTTTTTGCTTGTGCACCCGGCCGATTTTTTCTAACAGATCGTCTTCGAACGTTTGGACACCAAAGCTGAGGCGATTTACGCCGGCTTCTTTTAATATTTTTAATTTCTCTGCGGACAAGTCGTCCGGATTCGCTTCAACCGCAAATTCCGATAATGCGCTTGAGGGCTTCAGCACTCGTATGATCATGTCCATCAACTTTTTGAGCTGTTCCTCAGAGAGAGAGGTCGGCGTGCCCCCTCCGATAAAGATCGTTTTGAGGTCAGGCTCCCCTGCTTTTGCTATTGTATTTATCATTTCCTGTTCGAGTGCGTTTAAATACTCGTCAACAGGCTGGCTTTGAATAAAATATTTATTGAAATCGCAGTAGTGGCAAATGTGCTCACAAAATGGGATATGGATATAAGCTGATTTCAACGAATTCACCTTCTTTACAGAAAGAAGCCGCAGTACAGGACTGCGGCGGCTTCTATTATTTTTTCGGACTGTCGTCCATTTTCAGGACCGCCATAAATGCTTCTTGCGGCACTTCAACTGAGCCGACCTGCTTCATTCGGCGTTTTCCTTCTTTTTGTTTTTCAAGAAGCTTCCGTTTCCGCGAGATGTCTCCGCCGTAACATTTAGCCAATACGTTTTTACGCATCGCTTTAATTGTAGAGCGGGCCACGATTTTCTGGCCGATCGCCGCTTGAATCGGTACTTCAAAGTGCTGGCGCGGAATGAGCTCTTTCAGTTTTTCTACAATTACTTTTCCGCGTTCGTACGCATAATCGCGATGCACGATAAATGAAAGGGCGTCGATTTTTTCTCCGTTCAGCATAATGTCCATCTTGACAAGTTTAGACGGTTTGTAGCCGATCAGTTCGTAATCAAAGGACGCGTAGCCTTTTGTGCTTGATTTCAGCTGATCAAAAAACTCATAGACGATTTCCGCTAATGGCATGTCATAAACAATGCTGACGCGATTAGCGTCTAAATATTGCATGTCGATAAAATTGCCGCGTTTTCCTTGGCAAAGCTCCATCACTGCACCGACATAATCGTTCGGCACCATCATTGTCGCTTTTACATACGGCTCTTCTATCCGTTCAATCTTTTGAGGGTCAGGCATATTTGACGGATTATCAACCACCACTTTTTCTCCGTCTGTCATATACACATCATATATAACACTCGGTGCCGTGGTGATCAGGTCAATTTTAAACTCACGCTCAATCCGCTCCTGGATGATTTCCATGTGAAGCATACCTAAAAATCCGCAGCGGAAACCGAATCCGAGCGCTTGGGATGTCTCTGCTTCATATTGAAGCGATGAGTCATTCAGCTCAAGCTTTTCAAGAGCTTCCCTTAAATCGTTGTATTTGGCCGTATCGATCGGATATAAACCGCAATACACCATCGGGTTCAGCTTGCGATATCCAGGCAATGCTTCGGCAGCCTGATCGGCCGCGCTTGTTATCGTGTCACCGACGCGTGTGTCACCGACATTTTTGATCGCGGCAGTTAAAAAGCCTACATCACCGACCGTCAGTTCATCTGTCGGAGTTGCTTTCGGCGTGAACACACCGACTTCTGTCACTTCAAACTCTTTGCCGGTCGCCATCATTTTGATTTTTTGCCCCGGCTTTACCGTTCCTTCAACAACTCTGATATACGCCACGACACCGCGGTAAGCGTCATAAAGCGAGTCAAAGATCAGCGCTTTGAGCGGCGCCTCCGGATCTCCGGTCGGAGCGGGCACCTTTTCTACGATCTGTTCTAAAATCTCCTCAATCCCGATACCGGCTTTTGCTGAAGCAAGCACGGCTTCTGATGCGTCAAGGCCAATAACATCCTCTACCTCTTGGCGCACGCGTTCCGGCTCGGCGCTCGGCAGATCGATTTTATTGATGACCGGAAGTATTTCAAGATCGTTGTCAAGCGCTAAGTAGACATTGGCGAGCGTCTGCGCTTCAATTCCCTGTGCTGCATCCACGACAAGAATCGCTCCTTCGCAGGCAGCAAGGCTTCGGGATACTTCGTACGTGAAGTCGACGTGTCCTGGCGTATCAATCAGATGAAAAATGTATTCCTCTCCGTCTTTTGCTTTGTATTTAAGCTGAACAGAGTTTAACTTAATCGTTATACCCCGTTCACGTTCAAGATCCATAGAATCGAGCAATTGTTCTTTCATTTCTCGTTGAGTGATTGCCGACGTTTTTTCTAAAATACGATCCGCTAAGGTCGATTTTCCGTGGTCAATATGGGCAATGATAGAGAAGTTCCGTATTCTCGACTGCCTCTCTAAACGCTTTTCTTTATCTGTCACAATCTATCACTCCTACTATTAAACGCAAAATACACTAGCTTAGATTATATCAATAGGATTGTAAAGATTCAATGTAAAACAAGAAAGAGAAAAGTTCCCTGCCATACCTGGGCTGCTTTTCTCTTTCACGCACCTATTGATTCAGATCCCGTATCCATTCATACATTGACTGGGCTGTGTTGGTTACGGTGTCCGAAAGCGCTTTTCCGGCTTTAGAGAACACATTGAACGTTTCCACCTGTTCCAGTTCTTTTTGTTTTTCTTCTAAATCTTTCGCCGTGACTGTTTCTCCTAAGATCGAGGCTTCTTTTTCATTGTTTTTTCCGTCAGTGAGCGTAAACGCCCCCTTAAGTGAAGGGTCATGATAACCTTTCATACTGAGCATCCCGTTATTCGCCTGCTGCATGCCGAACAGAACACCTAAAAACATGATTGTGACAAGCAGCAAGCATTTGCCAAAGTATGCAATCAAATCAATCACCTATTTCTTATTGTTTTTTCGTCTCGCCGCTCTCCGCGTTGACCTTTTCAGCATCCCAGTACAATTCGCTGAATACATCCGCGGCTGCGTCAGCCGCACGCTGCAGCTCTTCGAGATTATTATCCACTCCGCCAAATTCGAGCAAAAGCGCTCTGTCAGTTAAATCCTGGTTGTAAACACCATTATCGCCTGGCGAGCCTTTTGAAAAGACACCTGTGCTGAGTCCGGGGTATTTTTTCTCCATCAGCTTATGAAGCTCGCTCGCAATTTTATAGTTTTCTTCGAAGTTTTTGCTTTTTTTGCCAACGACAAAGGCTACCCGGGCATAGCTTTTCCCCTTAATCGTTGCCGTCGTATCTTTTTTGCGCCGTGAGTCTCTGTGGATGTCAATGATATATTGCAGATTTTTGTTTGAGGCGAGCGCATCTTTGACGACCGGTCTTGATTCATCATAGGATCTGGCATAGTTTAAGCCTTTTTTGTTCAGCTTTGCCTGTATGTCGGTTTTGTTCACTGTGGCTCCGATGCCTTGAGATTCAAGCGCTTTTCCGAACATATCTCCTACGAGCGTGACGTTGGCTTTAGAATGGCGCGCCATATCAGGATCGGTCTCGCCTTTTAATAGAGGAAGATATGATTCCGTATTGTGCGTGTGATAGATAAAGACAACCTTTTTATCACCAGTTGTTTGTTTCGGCGGATCTTTTTGCGCATTGTCTGATTGTGTTTGCTGTTTTTCAATCTCTGCCAAATTCGCTTCTCTTTCTTCCTCCATTACCTTAGACGGCGGCGGGGATTCCGCCGGCATATTCGTATAGTCCGTGCCTTGTCCAGCTAACAGAATCTCAGTATCAAATTGCGCAAACCCCGGCAGCTCCCGGCCGAGAAAGCTCCGCGGATCTTCGAGGTTAATACTTGTCGCCAGCTTCAAAGAAAGACGCGAAAGATGAAATGAACTATCGGTTTGAGATAGATCAGAAGCGAAATAATGGTTTTCCATCCGCAGCAAGTGTGCAAACACGTCACCCGGCAATTCTTCAGCAATTCCGTAAAAAGAGTCAGACGACGGCCTGAGTTCCGGCCGGAGAGACGTCAGCACACCGGATAGAACAAAAATCACGATAAGGCTTACGATAAATAGAAAGATGGCTTTTACCGCTTTCCCGCCATTTACCGCAACAACAATTTGTCTGTTTCTGCGTTTATTTCTCATTGAATCCCTCCAGCGCTTGTCTAGTAATTACTCTATGAACAAGCTAGAGGAAGTAGAACTGTTTAGTGATTGTAGGAGCCTTTGTTTTCTTGTGACACTTTTTCGTGAAGCGCTGTGTTTAACCCATTCGCCAGCACATTTGCCATATCGTCGATAAAAGAATCAACTTCCTTCGGCGTAACCATTAAGTTGTGGCCTAAAGGCGAAAGCACCTCGTGAATGAGCTGTCGTTTTTCATCTTCTTGAAGGGTTCCGACAATGCCGAGGAACGATTGACGCTGCTCTTGATCAGGAAGATCTTCTTCAGTGAGCACTTTCTTTTTCCCAAACGTCATGCCAGCCGGAACAAGCGATCTTGACGGCCTGTTATCCTTCATTTCTCTGCCAAAATGTTTTAATATGTAGTCCACCGTATCGCTGGCAATCGTCACGGCATCAACGACCGTCGGAACTCCGATTGCAATCACCGGTACGCCAAGGGTGTCTTTGCTTAAATCTTTTCGTTTATTCCCTACCCCTGATCCCGGGTGAATGCCTGTATCCGATATTTGAATGGTAGTGTTGACCCTTTCCACCGCCCGCGCCGCCAATGCATCAATGGCAATGACAAAATCAGGCTTCGATTGCTCAATCACACCTTTAATAATGTCGCTTGTTTCGATTCCCGTAATCCCCATCACACCAGGTGCAAACGCACTGACGGGCCTGTAGCCCTCCTGCACATTTTCCGGCTGAAGCTTAAACAAGTGCCTTGTGACCAATAGATTTTCTACAGCCATCGGTCCCAGCGCGTCAGGTGTTACGTTCCAATTGCCGAGCCCGACGATCAAACAGCTCGCATCTTTTGAGAGATTAAGGCTTTCAAGAAAAGCCGAGAATTCCTCCGCAAAGACAGCAGAGACCTTTTCCTGCATTTCCGAATCATTCTCTCTGATTCCTTGTGCCTCAAGCGTTAAATAGCGCCCTTCTTTTTTTCCCGAGAGCTCCGCGCCTTCCTTTGTAATATCAACAGTGCGGATTTTAATGCCGCCGCGATCGCGTTCTTTTTCAATAAAACCTTTAATTTCTTTTGTCGGCACAGCCTGCTGATTGGCCATCGCTTCCTTCGTTTCAACTGCTAAATCGGTACGTATCAAATATTGATTAACATCTAGCTCACTCTTTTTCATCAAGGGGCCTCCTTCACATTAAGTACCTATATTGTTGCCATTTGCTGAATGAATCATGCTAAAAAGAGACCCTTCAATGAAAAATACTTTACATTTATATTGCAATCTAAAGATGTGTTTGATAGAATACAATTTGTTCTATTGTGAAGAAGATTTAACCTTAAGACACTGTGCTACAGGTTGTATCTTAGGAGGTGAAACACATGCCAAACATTAAATCAGCGATTAAACGTACAAAAACAAACAACGAACGCCGCGTTCATAACGCGACAATCAAATCTGCTATGCGTACTGCAATCAAACAAGTTGAAGCTTCTGTTGCCAACAACGAAGCTGACAAAGCGAAAACTGCTCTTACTGAAGCAGCTAAACGTATTGATAAAGCAGTGAAAACAGGTCTCGTACACAAAAATACCGCAGCTCGTTACAAATCAAGACTAGCGAAAAAAGTGAACGGACTTTCTGCATAATATAAAAACGATCCTCAATAATGGGGATCGTTTTTTTCATTTCTTTTTAACAGCTGTAAAAGGAACAGTTCGAGCAGGAGCTGCTTGTCCTTTTTCCCTGTTTTCATCTCATAGTCCATGACGGCAAGCTGTTCAATAATTGACCGGAGCTCGGCTTCTGAAAAAAGCCTTGCTTGATCCATCGCCAGCTTTACCCGAAATGGATGAACTTTTAAGTTAGAAGCGATTTGCTTTTGTCCGTATCCTTGTTCCGCGAAGTACTTTGTTTGCAGGATCAGCCGGAACTGGTTCGAAATAAGCGCCATGATTTTGATTGGTTCTTCATTTTGTTTGAGCAAATCATAAAAAATTTGCAGACTCTCCGTTCGTTTTCGGTTGACGATTTTATTAATCAGCTCAAAAATATTTTGTTCAAGGCTTCTCGCAACAAGCATTTTCACATCATCCAGCGTAATTTCTTCACGATCTCCAATAAACGTGCAGAGCTTTTGAATCTCCTGAAAAATCGATGACAGATGTCCATTCACAAGCAGAACCAAATGCTCCGCCGCTTCCGTGCCGATTGTTTTCTGCTCGGTTTTTGCAAGGTTGACAGTAAAATCTGTCGTCTCCTTTGCGTTTAATTCCTTCGCCTCCATCATAAATGCGTGCTTCTTTAGCGCTTTCGTCAGTTTTTTCCGCTCATCCAGCTTTTCATACGGGGCAAGCAGGACAAAGACCGTGTAAGGCGCAGGAGATTGTATATATGTTTCAAGCGCACTGACGTTGTGCTCAATTTTTTCTTTTTTCTTTTCACCTGTTAAAAAGTATGGATTTTTCACAATAACAAGACGCCGCTCCCCCATAAACGGGAACGTTTCAGCATCTGCAATTGCTTGATCCAGCGGGTCCTCTTCCAGATCAAAAACGGATAGATTGAAATCCTTTGTCTCCTGATCAATGACCGTCTGTCTGATCCTGCTGACGGTTTCTTGCAACAGATACGTCTCTTTTCCGTATAAACAATAAACCGGATGAACATCTCCCTTTTTCAGGCTTTTCCACACATCAAATACCATTGTTGTACGACTTCCTCTCTTTCATCATCCCCTTCTATCCTAAATTGAGTTTGCAAAATAGTAAAGAGGAAGCCTGACTGCTGCTTCCCCATTTATATTAAACGCCTGTTCGCAAGCCCCCGGGACAGCTTGTAAAAAGGCGATAATCACCAGAACAGAAAACGTTACCTTAGCTTCTAGATTTTTCAAAACGATTCCATTATACTTAAATCAGTCAGGAGGGATAAAGTTGAATGATTTTGAAAAAAACGTTCAAAGCAAACGAAATGATGCTGTAGATTCAGCTGTTGGTTTTGTTGTGTCCTTCGGATTTTTCGCCTTCTTGTTTGTTATGGCAACGGTTATTCACCTGGTTGGTTCATAACAGCGACTGCCCGGGCTGCTGATTTCTCAGCAGTCTTTTTTTAGTTCGTCTCTGTTATATCTGATGTATCATATGGAGGATAGACAGAAAAGGTTCCAACTCTGTTTTTATATCTATATTGGATTGTTCCGTTTTGATCGGTGCGGAGCACGCGGATGGAATGTCTCTGTAATATTTGCAGAACTTCTTGATGGGGATGATGGTACCGATTGTTTGCCCCCGCCGAGATAATGGCCGTTTTCGGCTGAAGCTGTTTGATGAATTCTTCACCGGTAGAGCCTTTGCTTCCATGGTGCCCCACCTTTAATACGTCCGCTTTTATATTCGGAAACACGTTCATTACCTCCTGTTCCCCTTCTTTCTCCAGATCCCCCGTCAAGATCCAGCTCATACCGCCCGTTTTCATCCACAGAACAAGAGAAGAATTATTTTTGCTTGCCGGATCAGGTGTTTCCGGTGACAGTACATGGAACTGCAAATCCTTTATTTGCAATACATCGCCTCGCTTCACCTCTTCAATTGGCACTCCCTCCTCTCTGGCAGCCTGCAGCACTTTTTCGTCTTTAGGTTCCGACACGAACCCTTTCGGAATCACGAGGCGTTTCACTTTATGATGCTTCAGCAGAGTCTCCGCCTCTCCAATATGATCTTGGTCAGCATGCGTCAGAATTAAAGCATCAAGCTGTTTAATTCCCTTAGCAGTTAAAAACGGAATCAGCACCTTTTCTCCCAGTGAAAACGGGTGCTGTTTTTGCCGCCAAGGCTCTGACAAGTAAGACAAAGTGCCGCCAGTATCAATTAAGACATGGCCCCGCTGATGCGGAGCACTTACATACATGCTGTCACCCTGTCCAATATCAATCATATCGACCTCTCCTTCAGAACTAAGACGAGGATAAATAAAGAGAAGACTGAGCACAGCGCAGCACATGCCGCCAGTTACCATCAGCTGCGAAAAGGAGCGTTTTTCAATCGCCATAAGCAATAGGATGATCGTGACCGTGAACAAAAAGAGCAGAGCAGGTGCGGGACGTGCAATGATGATCGTGAATACATCAATCTCTGCAATTTTTGTGATGAGCTTGTTGGTCCAGCTCATCAAGAAATCAAACCAGCTGAAAAACAATCGACCGGCCGAAGCGGAAAGGCTTAATAGAAAAACACCTGCTACAGACCCCGGTAAAACACAGAAGGTATAAAAAGGAACCAGCACCATGTTCATCGGTATGCTGATCATGGAAAACTGCTGGAAATGATACAGGAGAACAGGAAGTGAGCCCAGCTGAGCGATCATCGATACCATTGCCAGCTGACCTAATAAGGTTTTGACTTGCTGAAAAATAGAAGAGGAAAGTATTAAAGAAAAACTGACGGCGAACGACAGCTGAAAACCGGCTTCGAAGAGATGGTAAGGATTGAAGAGCAAGAGGACGATATATGAAAGGCAGATTGCACCGGCTGAATGCACACGCCATTTCACGAGACTTCCAGCCAAGTAAATGCCCGACATCAGAGCGGCGCGAAGCACTGAAGGAGCTGCGCCCGTCAACATCACATAGAGCGGCAGAAATAACAGCAACATGATTGCCGCCTTTTCTCTTGTTACCCCAATACGGATCATGATATAAAACAAGCCGGCTGTCAAAATGCCGATGTGGAGTCCTGAAATCGCCAAGAGATGGACGACACCAAGCTTTTGATACGCGTTAAGCACTTCGTCTTCCACATAAAATCTGTCACCGACTGTAAGTGCTTGTACGATTCCTGCCGAATTAGGAGGCAGCAGGTCGTTTGTGAATGATACAATGTATTTTCTCAAACTGGGCAGCTTATGCTTAAAATTTGCAGGGTCGCTGCAATTTTGGATCGATGTGACAGAATAGTTCCAGTGAATATGCTGTCGGTAAAGATATTCGTTATAATCAAATGTACCCGGCACTGTTGAATGTTTCGGTTCTTCCAATGAACCAGTTAATTCACATGCCATTCCTGGTTCTATGTATGAAAGCCGATCTTTTTCATCAGCAGACTGAATACGATACGATGCGGCCCATTTTTCACTATCAGGCGTCTTAACGACCATAGACATACGGTCGCCATCAATTTTAGGGATACTGTCAATCACTGCCTTAAATTGATAGGTGCCCCGCTGATATAAAGAGACATTCTGGGAATCTGTCACTGCATACAGTGCAAAAAACAATATAAAAGAGAAGAAACAAACAAAAATGAGAAAAGCGTGTCTCGTTTTGATTAAAACGATGAGGAGAAAGAGGAGGAAGAGAAAAACAGCGGAGAAATAAGCGGCGGCAGTAATTCCAGCCGTTGCCGAAGCTGCCGCCAAAGGCAATAACAAACGCGAATTACGCATTAATCACACGTAGCTCGTGAAAAGTCTATTAGCCTGTTCATGTATCTTTTTCAAATCTTCCTCTGCTAGACCGGCATCCGCTAGTTTCTCTAAAAGACCCGCTACAAATGAAAGCTTTTCTCTGTTTTTCAGATCAACGATCATTTCATCGAGTTCAACCTGTTCAACAGTTACACCCGCCTGTTCAAATAATTCCTGTGCATAAGGATTTGATTTGTAATCCTCAGCATAATAAACCGTTTTGATACCAGCTTGAATGATAGATTTGCAGCATTGAATGCATGGATAATGCGTTACATAAATCTCCGCTCCATCAGTCGGCACTCCGAACTTAGAGCATTGAAGAATTGCATTCATTTCCGCATGAATCGTTCTTGCGCAATGATCATCTATCATCAGGCATCCTTCATCTGCACAATGCACGCCGCCCGCGATTGACCCGTTATAGCCTCCAGCAATCATGCGTTTGTCTCTGACTATAGTAGCGCCGACAGACAATCTCGGGCAGGTGCTGCGCAGCGCCAGTAAATGGCTTTGAGCCATAAAGTATTGATTCCATGAAATTCTTTCCACGTTGTTCCCTCCAAATGTTGTGTTGCCTGACCTTTAGTTTACCTATCAATATGCATGACCGTCAAATCACTTTACTGTAATGGAAGACTTTATTTTCTCAAACGACTTTTCACCGATTCCTGAAACCTTC
This sequence comes from Bacillus sp. VA13, assembly GCF_055710085.1. Classification (NCBI taxonomy): domain Bacteria; kingdom Bacillati; phylum Bacillota; class Bacilli; order Caryophanales; family Bacillaceae; genus Bacillus; species Bacillus sp. VA13. Next base: position 1,097,065 of record NZ_JBVQPP010000001.1, read on the forward strand.
GTGATATCTTCAATTGTCTGGTAACGCCCATTTTCTTCCCGGTATGCAATAATAGCTTCAGCTTTGGATGGCCCCACCCCTGAGATGCCTTGTAATTCCTCCAAGGTTGCAGTATTGATATTTACCAGCGCCCCCTTCCCTCCATCACTTTGGATGGCGCCTCCGACTCCTTGCTGCACCGCTGTCTCCTCACCCCTTTTAGGGATGTACACCACTGTCCCGTCCTGCAGCAGCTCCGCCAAATTCACTTGCATTTCGTCTGCTTGTTCACTGGTCCCGCCGGCTTTCTCAATTGCCTGAGATAATCTGTCCCCTGTTCGCATTTCATAAACACCAGGATGCTTAACAGCACCTTTGATGTCAATCACAATCGTTTCGTTTGACTCGTCTTTGAATGCTTCCTGCTTTACCTCCGTATTTTCTGTCTCAGTTGATACAGTCTGCTTCATCGGTTCTTTGTTTTTCCCACTGGCCAGGAAGAAAATAACCGCTATGAAAACAGCCGCAGAAGCCGCTAAAATAATTGCTTTCTTATGCTGGTTCAACCAATTCATCGTGCATGTTCCCCGCTTTCGTCATATTTTATTTTGGTAACACATATGGTTTAGAGGATAATAGCTAAAAGGAGGGGAAACCATTGAAGATAGGCTTTATCGGCACAGGAAATATGGGTACGATCCTTATAGAATCATTTATTGAATCAAAAGCAGCCGATCCCTCAAACATGACAATCACAAACCGCACAATTGAAAAAGCGTTGCACATAAAAAACCGCTACAACAGCATAAACGTAACAGAAAGTCTGGAAAAGCTTGTATCTGAGAATGAGATGATTTTTATTTGTGTTAAGCCGCTTGATATATACCCTTTACTTGCAAGAGCGTTACCTTATTTGAGAAAGGATCATATTCTCATTTCAATTACAAGCCCAGTTCAAACCGAACAGCTCGAACAGTATGTGCCATGTCAAGTAGCGCGAGTGATCCCAAGTATTACGAACAGGGCGCTGGCAGGCGTTTCTCTCGTCACTTTCGGCACAAGCTGCGGAGACTCTGCAAAAGCGAAAATCAATGAGCTGATGAAGCATATCTCTCATCCGCTGCAAATTGAAAGTGACATCACGAGGGTGGCATCAGATATCGTAAGCTGTGGTCCCGCTTTTATGAGCTATCTGATTCAGCGGTTTATAGATGCAGCCGTTTCTGAAACGTCAGTGTCCAAACAGGACGCCATTCTGATGTGTAAGGAAATGCTTGTCGGAATGGGGAAACTGTTAGAAACCGAATTGTATACCCTGCCTGCATTACAGGAAAAGGTTTGCGTTAAAGGCGGAGTGACCGGAGAAGGCATTAAAGCGCTGGAAAGCGGTGTGCAGGATATGTTTCACCGGGTATTTCAAAATACTCATTTGAAGTACGAAGAGGATATATCCGCAGTGAAGAAGCAGTTTCATGTGTAGACGAGTATGTCATACGTTTGTCTGTACTGCAAAAGCATAAAAAAGCATTTTAAAAAACCATCGTCTTAGGAAACGATGGTTTTTGATTTCTGCGCCTTGAAAAATAGGCGTTCTGATTGTGCTGATGGCTCTGAATCCGTAAAATCAGCTGTCACGCGATGAAGCTGAAAGCCGCAGCTCTTCAGCATTTCTTCGTATTCATCCACTGGGAATGTTCTTTGCTCGTGCGTCTCATCAAAGCGGTCATACGCTTCTCCGTTCCACACAAAAAACGACATGTCATGAATGACAGACAGCTCTTCACTTCCGGCAAAGCTCTGCCAAATATAGCTGATATCTTCGTCCTGGTCAGCAAATGTGCTATCCGGAAAGACTTCGGCCATTTTATAAGATGAATGAACATCAAACAGCAAAATGCCTTCGGGCTTCAACACCCGAAATACACTTTTAAAGGTTTCGATTACATCATTTTTCGTTTTTAAATAATTTAACGAGTCACAGCATATCGCAACAGCGTCAAACTGGCCGTCAAAGCCGGTAATCTCTCTCATATCCTGCTGCAGAAAAAGAATAGGCTGGTTACTAGAGACCTTTTGCTGGGCATAGGAAAGCATTTCTTCACTGAGGTCGATCCCCGTGACCTCGAAGCCTTTTTCGGCAAGCCGGATTGAGATTTCTCCCGTGCCGCATGCCAAATCGAGGATACGTCCTTTTTCCGGGAGAGATGCTTCAACCCACTTTGTCCATTGATCGTAAGGTGCGTGTGACATTAACTCGTCATACACGCTTGCAAAGCCTTGGTAAATCATTGGTTCATTCCAAGCTCAAGATCTGCGAGCGGAGCGTCTCCCCACAGCTTTTCAAGGTTGTAGTAGCTTCTTTCGTCCTTGTGGAAGACATGGACAATCACATCGCCAAGGTCAACGAGCACCCATCTTGCTTCATCGAAGCCTTCCATCTTTTTGACTTGAATGCCGTTTTCTTCAGCCTGATCCTTGATTTCACGGGCGATCGCCTGCACCTGTTTATCTGAATTCCCGTGGCAGATCAGAAAATAATCAGCAACCAGAGAAATGCCTTCCATATCCAGTGCTAAAATATCCTCTGCCCGTTTATCATCGCAAGCCGCAGCTGCGATCTTTAAAATGGACTTTTGATTCATTCACAAATTCCTCCTGTTCAGTTGCCAGACACAAGCCAGTTATATGTTGAAAATGTATCTGGAAAAACCGGTTGATTTTTTTTCATAAGAAACATCATGGTATTTTTGATGGATTGAATCAGCGCTTGATTCAAATCTGTCTCAGCAAGCTTACGCACCTCATCGACCCCAGGAAATGCCCGATTGGGCTCAATGTAATCGGCAACGTAAATGACTTTTTCTAAAAGTGTCATGCCAGGCCGCCCAGAGGTATGATACCTGATGGCGTCAAGAATGTCTTCATCTTGAACCCCCGCTTCTCTTTGGACCAAATAAGCGCCGACCGGAGCGTGCCACAGCTCCGGATTATGATCCAATAAATGCGAAGGCATTTTTTCACGCGCAATAATTTGTTTCAGCTCTTCTTTCGGACGGAATTTGGCGTAATCATGAAAAATAGCCGCTGTTTCCGCTTTTTTAGGATCGGCTCCAAAACGCTCCGAAAGTTCGATCGCCGTGTTCATCACGCCAATCGTGTGGATATATCGGTGTTCGGTCAATTGCTGCTTAACGCATGCAAGTGCCTCCTCACGATTCATATAAACCATTCTCCTCTACATACTTCTTCACTTTATCAGGGATTAAGTAGTCAGTGGGCTTCTTGCTTTTAAACCGTTCCCTTATCATAGTTGATGATACCTCAAATTCCGGAACGTCTGCAAAGAGAAGCGGATAAGGGGTTTCAATATGAAAACCGGGGCGCTTTACTCCAATAAATTGAATGAGGTTCAGCAGCTCGTCCAGCTTATACCATTTCGGCAAATATTCAATCATATCAGCACCGATAATAAAGAACAGCTGATCATTCGGATAACGCTGCTTCAGTAAAGTAACGGTATCAAAGGTATATGAAGGCCCTTCTCTTTCCATTTCAGCCAGCTCCAGCTTAAAGGACGGATTAGACTGAATCGCAAGCTTCAGCATTTCCACGCGATGAAAGCTGTCCGTATAGTCCTCGTCCTGTTTATGCGGCGGAATTTGATTGGGCATAAACCAAATTTCATCAAGCCCCGCTTGATACAGCACCTCATTGGCCATTAAGAGGTGACCGTTATGCGGAGGATCAAACGTGCCTCCGAAAATTCCGATTTTCTTCATTTCAACCACCTTTAAGGAAGCTCGATTTGTTTATTTTCCTTTGATTCTTTATATAACACAATCGTATTGCCGATTGTCTGCACCAATTGAGAGCGGCTTCCTTTTACCAGGGCTTCCGCTACATCGTTTTTATCCTCTTCGCAATTCTGAAGAACACTGACTTTAATCAGCTCTCTCGCTTCAAGCGCCTCAGCAATTTGCTTAATCATGTTGTCGTTTACTCCGCCTTTACCTACTTGAAAAATCGGCGTTAAATGATGCGCTTTTGAACGCAAAAAACGTTTTTGTTTACCTGTTAACATTCTGTTCCTCCTAATTTTCCTATGACAATTGATCTCATTTTTTCAATATCAGGCTCTTGTCCAGTCCACAGCTGGAAAGACAATGCTGCCTGTTCAACAAACATGCCCACTCCATCGAGTGTTTTCAGGCCTTTTTGGTGTGCTTCTTTTAAAAGAGCCGTCTGAATTGGATTATACACGATATCACATACGACGGCACTGCTTGCAGCACGCTGTAATGAAATCGGCACATCGTCCACGTTCGGATACATGCCCACAGACGTTGTATGGATAATTACATCATACTGCTCAAGCCGTTCTTCTGCTTCTTTTATGCTTAACACTTCTTTATTGTGAAACGAGGGAGTGGATTCTGTAAGCTGCTTTGCTTTTTCCAACGTCCGGTTGCAAATGTCAAACTTTTTCGGGACATTGCGGGCAATTGTTGTAAAGATGGCTCTTGCCGCCCCGCCCGCGCCGATCATTAAGAATGACAGTTCAGAGATGGGCTTGTCCAATACCTTCATTAATGACTTCACAAAGCCTTCCCCGTCGGTATTGTATCCGACAAGTTTGTCTCCCTCTCTTCTGACCGTGTTTACGGCACCGATCACTTTTGCACTATCGTCAATATGATCCAGATAATCCATAATGGAAACCTTATGCGGAACAGTGACATTGATTCCATGTACGCCGAGTGCTCTTATTCCTTTTACCGCATCTTCCAGATCATCCTCTTCTACTTTGAAGGCATGGTAATGTCCGTCTAGACTGAGATCTTTCAATGATGCGTTATGAATATCAGGTGACATGGAATGGCCAATCGGATTTCCGATAACCCCGTACAGCTTTTTCATACTCCTCTCCCCTTTTCATTAAATTAATGAGCGCCGAACAAATACGTGAACGCCTTTTGGCGCGTAAGCAGTTACTTTTTTATCGGCGTCATGCACTGTTACCCAGCCTAACCCTGAGAAAACGATATCTGTCTTTGTGTCTTTTATCGTAAACGTATGGGCGACCAATTCCGGAAACTCATCCATTTCATCTTTTCCCGGAGGTGTGAGCAATTCCCCTGCATGCTTTTCATAAAGTGCATCTGCATTTTCCAGTTTTGTTCTATGAATCATCAGCTCATTCGGCATATAGCAAATAAAAGGAGACCTTTCCCCTGACACATAATCAAACCTTGCAAGTCCGCCGAAATACAGTGTTTGCTGATCATTAAGCTGGAATGTGCGAGGTTTCAGCTCCTTTTTAGGAGATAGTATTTTCAGGTCCTTTTTATTGACATAATGCGCCATTTGATGGTGGTTGATAATTCCCGGTGTATCATAAAGCGCTGAGCCGTCGTCCAGCGGGATTTCAATTGCATCAAGGGTTGTGCCAGGAAATTGGGATGTCGTAATAATATCTTCTTCACCTGACACTTCTTTAATAACCCGGTTAATAAAGGTTGACTTCCCTACATTGGTACATCCGACAACATAGACGTCTTTACCGTTTCGATAATGCTCAATCGCATCAATTACTTCTCTGATCCCCTGGCCGCGTCCCGCACTGACCAAAAACACGTCAACCGGTTTTAAGCCAAGCTCTTTCGCTTCACGCTTCATCCACTGGATCAGACGCTCCCTTTTCAAAGACTTAGGCAAAATATCCGCTTTATTGCCAACCAATAAGATAGGGTTTCCACCCACTAAGCGTTGCAGCCCATTGATCCAGCTGCCGTTAAAATCAAAAATATCAACAATTTTAACAACAAGAGAATCCGTTTCCCCAATACCGTGAAGAATGTTTAAGAAATCATCATCCGTTAAGGAAACATCTTGTATTTCATTATAGTTTTTCAGTCTGAAGCAGCGCTGGCAAATCACATTTTCTTTCGTAAGCGATGCAGGCGGCGCGTATCCCAGACCTGTTTTGTCCTCGGTTTGGATTGTAACTCCGCAGCCGATACAAACAACCTTATCCATTTCTTACTCCTCCCACTGAATGTGCCCTTTTCGTTTGAGAGCACTAAGTATTCTGCGTTCGACCTGGCGGTTAAAGCGCGTAATGAATCCGTCAGAAGAAGCGACAGGCACGACCAAAATTGTATGGTAGCCATTTCGGTTTCCTCCGAGTACATCAGTCAGCAGCTGGTCTCCGATGACAACGCAGTCCTCTTTTTTCAGCTCCATATTGCGCACCGCTCTGTTAAAGGCTTTGCCCATCGGTTTTCTTGCTTTATAAATGAATGGGATTCCAAGCGGTTCTGAGAAAAGTTTTACTCTTCTCTCATTATTATTAGAGACAATTGTCACTTTAATGCCGTGCTCCTTCATTTCTTCAAACCACTCGATCAAACGCGGCGTCGCGTTCGGTCTGTCCCACTCAACAAGCGTATTATCCAGGTCAGTAATAATTCCTTTTACATTTCGTTCCTTTAATTTCTCAGGTGTAATATGAAAAATATTTTTTACAAACTCGTCAGGTAAAAAAAACTTTTTTAACAAAACCCGCACCCTTCCCTTTTCTTTCTCTCAAAATGATTGTCGAAAAAAATCGAACTTGCGCCTAAAGAAAAACTGAGCAAAAAAATTTCGACAAAAATTGGGTTTCTTCACCAGGTGTGGATAAAATTACACACACTATCCACTCTTATTACATCACTCTTTAGACAAATTATAAACACGATACTCACAAGTTATCCACTTTCTGGTGTGGATAACAGAACGATTGTTCTTATATGCAATTCATGGTAGATTAAAGATAACTTCAGCCACAGATGAACGCAACTTATCAATGTATGCGTTAAAATCATGAATGATTCCAACTTTTAAGGAGGTGTCTCTCCCATTAATTGGGTTCCTAGCATGAGAAAACTGTCTGATGAATTACTAATAGAATCTTATTTCAAAGCCACCGAAATGAATTTAAACCGTGACTTTATCGAGTTAATTGAAAACGAAATAAAAAGAAGATCGCTCGGACATATTATTTCCGTATCTTCTTAATAGGAACTTGTCTATTTTTTCCGGGCGTATTTCCTTTTTTTACTCAGATGACTGATATTATATCACTTCGGTTACGGGCTTTACTACTGTTTTCAGTAAAAAACACCCCTAAAAAGAGGTGTTTTAAAGAGCTGGTTACTATGCTAACCAATATATGCCGCCCACAACCAGGAGAACAACAACTAAAACAACGATAAAAGCGTATCCATATGCTCTGCCTGCGCCATACATGTGAAGCGCCTCCTTAAATAAGGTTTATAACAGCCTATGTAGGAGAAATAAAACGGCTTAGGCCGTTGTTCGGCTCAGTACTTCAAAACCTGCCCATCTTGTATTCCTTCATATACAATCCTTGCCCCTTTAGGTGTCATATGATTGCCTGAAGGATCTATCAGACCGGATTGGATAAGCGCTTCATCAGTTGCTTTTCCGCCGTCTGCTTCTATAAAATGCTTCCAGTTGTCTACAAGAGGGACATCCAGGCGCTTCGACACATCTCTTGTAATATCGTTGTATGAGTTGTGCCATTTCCTCGCCCCGCCTTTCGGTTCAAAAGCAGCTGCTTTATATCTCGAATAGTAAAACAGATGATGCTTCCCGTTTCCTTCAATAATTGGGATACATGTCATTAGGATGGGCTTGATCCCGTGTTTTCTGCTTTCTTTAATAAAATAAACCAGATTTTCTCTAAAACGCTGCTTCGACACTCGCGGTTTCCCCTCAGTCAGTATCGCGGCATCATTCGTGCCGAACATAATAAACAAATGCTTCGGTTTTTGATCCAGAACATCTGTCTGAAACCGCAGACGGGCATCCTCTGTCGTCTGTCCGCCGATTCCCGCATTGAGTATATCAAGCTTTCCGCGCTCAGCCGTTTTTAATATATTGACCCACTGTTGTGCTTTTGGATAATCGCGATAATCCCAATTAGAGCCTCGCGTATTGCTGTCACCAAATGCTACAACGTCTTCATATCCCCTTCCTTCGCATCCTGCTGTAACAAACAGCAGAAGAAAAAGGATAAAAAAATGCTTCATCTTTACACCCCCAAAAGCCTTACCTTAATGTTATACCTCTGTTTCCCTTCATTCAACGAAGAGTTTTTTTCGTTATCACTATTGTTAACGTGTCCCCCTCTATGAAAATCATTCTTTTAATGCGGCATATCAGGTGATTCTTTTCAAATTCCCTTCTCCTCAATCTAAAAAACACGCAATTAATAGGAAAGAAAATAACCTGAATCCACACTGGAAACAGGCTATCCCTTAAGTCCCACATTCACTTTAACTTCGATTTGAGCTTGGCCTTCGTTCTTGGTCCATAGATACCGTCTGCCGTTAATCCGTTCATGAGCTGAAAACGCTTGACGGCATTCGCTGTTTTCGGTCCATAAACCCCGTCTATTCCATTATTTTTGGCGCCCTTATCAGGATAAAAATGAAGCGCGGCTAAAGCCTTTTGCAGCTGCAGGACGTTCGTGCCCTTTCGATAAGGCGAAGTGAGTTTGATAACCCCTGACGGCAGCGGATATGTTGGAGATGACTCCTTTGGAGGCGTATTGGAGGAAGAAATTCCGTTTATAAAAGAACTCCACTGATCCAAGAGTTTTCGCGGACATTCTTTCCCGGACCATTTTTTATGGGGAACGACATGTTTCAGCGGAATATTGTTTTCCTTCATTAGTTTTCGGATCAGCCACTGGGCATTTGCTGTTGCTTTTTCAAAATCGCCGTCAGCATTTTCGCAGATTTCAATCCCAATCGATTTGCGGTTCCCTGTCCCATTTGTGCCGTCACCCGCATGCCAGCCGTTTTCATCTATCGGGAGATGCTGATAAATGACTGAATCGTCAACTGTATAATGCCAGCTTTCAGATGTGCTTGGATTTTTCACATAATTGGCATGCATTTTCGCATCCGCGCCTTTTGCGGTATTCGCCGTATTATGCACCGTAATGTAAGCTGGTGTCATCGCATAGCCAGGACGATTATCGTTCGATGCCGGTATAAAATCCTTTTTTATCGTGACCATTTCTATCCCTCCCTACTATTAAGAAATGCAGAAAACAGAAAGTTGGACAGCCTATTTTACAAGATAAAAAAGAATTGTGTTCCTAATCTAAACACGGTTTTCAGTTGAACCGCTGAAATGACACCAGTTATACTAATCCTAGATGACGGAGATTTTGGCTCCTGACATCACCTTAGTTGGGAGTGACCATAGAAATGTTAAAAAAGATACTAGGTATCATCGTGATGATTACTATCATTGCAGTCGGTTTTTTTCAGAAAAAAGCTTGGCTTGATGCAATCAAAGCAGGAGGGCTGTTTTCTGTTTTATTCAGTATGCTGCTGATTGCCGCTGATGTCTTTTTTCCAATTGTGCCGTTTGCTTTGGTTGCCGCTTTAAATGGCGCTGTGTTCGGAATGGCCAATGGGATTTGGATTACATTAACTGGCTCAATGCTTGGTACAATGATGCTGTTTTTTTTCGCCAGGTACAGCTTTAGAGACTGGGCCAGAAAAAAAGTTCAGGCCTATCCTGCCATCCAAAGCTACGAGGCTTCCTTCCACAAAAATGCTTTTGCCGCTGTTTTACTAGGAAGACTCATTCCGGTTATTCCTTCTCTTGTCATGAACGTAATATGCGGACTGAGTCAGGTTCGCTGGCATGTTTTTTTCTTCGCGTCTTTCATAGGAAAAATCCCGAATATTATCGTTGTCACTATTGCAGGCGCTCATTTTACCAGCAATAAATTACTGTCTTTCAGTATTTACGGAGCCTACATTCTGATCATGATGCTGATCATTTATAAAAAGTTCCCTCATCTGCTGAAAGTGCAAAAAAAATAAGGAGGCCTGTTCGCCCCCTTACTTTTTCTCTGTCGCATGGCCTCCGAATTCATTTCGAAGCGCAGCGACAACCTTTCCTGTAAACGTATCGTTTGTTAAAGAACGGTATCTCATCAGCAGCGACATAGCGATCACCGGAGTTGCCGTCTGCAGATCAAGCGCGGTTTCCACCGTCCATTTCCCTTCACCTGAGGAATGCATAATGCCTTTGATCTGATCCAGCTTCGCATCTTTAGAGAACGCTCGCTCAGTCAGCCCCATGAGCCAAGAGCGAATGACAGAGCCATGATTCCACACTCTCGCAACCTTTTCGTAGTCAAAATCAAATTGGCTGTTTTCAAGCACTTCGAATCCTTCACCGATCGCCGCCATTATTCCGTACTCAATGCCATTATGGATCATCTTTAAGAAATGTCCGCTTCCCGCTTCACCTGCGTATAGATATCCGTTTTCGACAGCAGTATCCCGAAACAGCGGCTCTACAATCTCCCATGCTTCGGGGTCACCTCCCACCATAAAACAGGCTCCATGGCGCGCACCTTCCATTCCGCCCGACGTTCCGGCATCGAGATAATGAATACCCGCTTCTTTCATTTGATTGTAGCGGCGAATCGATTCTTTATAATGAGAGTTTCCGGCTTCAATGACAATATCGCCTTTGCTTAATAAAGGTGTCACATCACGCAAAACAGCATCGACAACGCCATGCGGCACCATAACCCATAGTATACGCGGCGTGTCTAATGAAGAAATCAACTCTTTTAGATTCGTTGTCCCCTCAGCCCCATATGCTTTCAGTTCATCAACAGCCGCTTGGTTTACATCATACCCGACCGCTTGATGATTGCGGTCTATGAATTGCTTTCCTATGTTTATGCCCATTTTCCCTAAGCCGATTAATCCGATTTTCATGTCTGTTCCTCCTGGTTGTCTAAAAAGCCTTTACTCTTTATGTTCCCTTTGAAATGTATTGTGATACGCAAAAAACAAAAGGCTTACAGGATTTCACTGTGCCTTCCTCCATTTTAATTTGCGTTGTTCAGCATCAGATTTTTTTCCGAAGCGCTTTATCGATTTTACTTGCACGACTGCAAAATCAGGTGCATTTCTTATGTTTTTGTTCCCCCATTACCGACTCTCCTTTTATAACAAAAACCATCAGTTTATCCTTGATTTACCACCACTTTAAGTTAAAATATGGGAAGAGAATTCGATTTTTTCAGTAAAGAAGGTGACATGTTGCGCGATCAATCTCACACTCTCATTGGAGTTACGAAAACCACTGCATACTTTTTATACGCCTTACTTGCAATCATCGGACTTACAATCGGGTATTTTATCCCGCAATTTGCGAAATGGGCATTATCCCTCCCGTGGATTCCTTTTGAAGGACCGCTCCGGCTGGTCACCTCTTTTCAGGCAGCTGCATTTATTACTGCCCTGCTCGGAATGTCTGCGGGGATTTGGTTCGCTTACTCTGTTATTGCAATGCTGTTGTCTGTAAAGATAACAGATGACACAGTGGAATTAACCAAAGGAAAGAAAGTACAGACGATTCGTTCCGACGACATCGCTCTTGTGTTTATCGATCACAAACGGCTTGTCCTCTTAGGAACAGCCGGATATGAATTAGTACGGGAAGAAATTGATGAAAAACCAGTAAACGTCGAGAAGGCCTTTAGACAGCATCATTACGAATGGTCAACAGATGGTGATCCGTTTAAAGATCAATTTCGCCGGTGGATACCTGATGCACCAGACCTCTCGCCAGGCGCCCATGCTTTATTGAAAGCTCGTCACCATGCACTGAAAGACGAGGAAACAGACGATGTGGAAGAATTCCGTCTCGAACTGGCACAGCTGGGTATCGTTGTTCGAGACGAAGGAACACGCCAGTATTGGAGAAAAGCACAAACCTATCCTCCGAACATTCAGCATCGCGAAGGAACGTAACAACAGAGGCTCAAGAAAGAGCCTCTTCTTGATTACTGCACAATAAAGAGCACTCTGGTGCCGTCAGGATAACCGCTCATTTGATTCCCTACCCACGAGCCGGCCCCGCGATTATCAGAAGGCGTGACATATCGGACATCAGCTCCTGCGCCGCCTTCCTCACAAACCGCCATCGGCCACTCATCCCGATCATAGCCCGGCTTCGTCGGAATTCCTTTTAATGATTCCTGCCGCCTTTTGTCCGCTCCATCCCTGTCGATGGTGCAAATATCAGAATGACCATCTGCAATCGCATCTTTAATATGATCCCCCGTTTCCGGATAACGAGACAACGGAAAATACAACACTTTGTCATACAAAGAAGCGCCTTGGATCTGTTGCGGAACCATTAAACAAAGAAGAACTGCTGCAGCAAGAAACAGGCCTGCCATCCATTTTTTCATTCTCATCCCCCCATACATTTGTTCATTTCAATGTATGGGCGCTTGATAAAGATTATTTTTAAAATTTGAAATTCATATGCTGCTTACAAAAGCCAAGCTCCCCTGCGAGAAATTTCCCGGTACAGACACAGACAGCCTCCCGCTCACATACATTTACATATAGGCTTTTGCCTACATACTTTTGTGGAGGTGACGATGGTGACAGGTGTTTTCGCAGCGCTCGGCTTTGTTGTTAAAGAGCTTGTCTTTTTAGTATCTTACGTGAAAAACAATGCCTTTCCACAACCGCTCTCAAGCAGCGAGGAAAAAAAATACTTAGAGCTCATGGCTAAAGGGGATGAACATGCCAGAAACATGCTGATTGAGCATAATCTTCGCTTGGTCGCCCATATTGTGAAAAAGTTCGAAAATACAGGTGAAGATGCAGAGGACTTAATCTCCATCGGAACAATCGGGCTGATCAAAGGAATTGAAAGCTATTCCGCCGGAAAAGGGACAAAGCTGGCGACGTATGCCGCGCGGTGTATTGAAAATGAAATCCTCATGCATTTGCGCGCATTGAAAAAAACAAAAAAAGACGTTTCCCTTCATGATCCGATCGGGCAGGATAAGGAAGGGAATGAAATAAGCCTGATTGACGTTTTGAAATCAGAAAACGAAGACGTGATAGATACGATCCAACTCAATATGGAGCTTGAAAAAGTGAAACAATACATTGACATTTTAGATGACCGTGAGAAGGAAGTGATTGTCGGGCGGTTTGGGCTTGATTTGAAAAAGGAAAAAACGCAGCGTGAGATTGCCAAAGAACTCGGTATTTCGCGCAGCTATGTATCGCGGATTGAAAAGCGGGCGCTGATGAAGATGTTTCATGAGTTTTACCGGGCGGAGAAGGAAAAGCGGAAGAAAGCGAAGGGGAAATGATTTGGGGAGGCCGGGTTTAACATTCCGGCTTTTCTCTATTTCATTAAAGTTTCTTTTAAAAGAATTAGAGAAAGAATATATGAAAGAGTTATAAAAATCATTTTTTGTCATCACTGATAAGCTCTCCGAGAAAGACGGTCAGGATCGTAACAAATGACTTGACTTATAAGTCCCTTGCTTGCATCCTCCCTCAAGCGATTCAAAGCCGGACGTTCTAAAAGCTCCCCAGAAAATCCTTCATCGGCATACTTCAGCACATCTTTAGTCCCTGCTTTCTTTATACAGGCCTCAATCTGGCTGTCGATGCTCGACCCCTTGATCGCTTGTTCCTCGGTTGATACCCTTACATATATTGCTATCACCCTGGATCTCCTTCCTATAAAGTTTTATTAAATAATGATAGCAATCGTTAATGCATTTGTCAGCTTGCGGTCCCTCGATGATTTTCACCTTCATAAAATGCATCACCCCTTGGGTAATGCTATGTAATAACTGTTTGTCCTAATGAGGTGATTTTAAATTTAAACTACAGTTCTATTAACGTTTCAATGAATATGCAAACAAATAACAAAACACCGATAGTTTGAAACAATCGATGTTTTGTTGAGACATTTCTATACTCCTTAGATCCTCAAGGAAAGATTTTATTTTCTTTTCAAAGCCTATTAAATCAACATTCGCTTATTATCGTTTACAAAGATTTATTCTTATTTGAGAGTAAAAATGGGAGTAGTGTTTTCATTTCAGCTAATTAATGCAATTTAAACATTACAAATTTTTGTTGAAGGGACTATTTAAGAAAACATGAAAGAAAGAGGGCAAGAATTAGAAGAAACCCTGGTATATAACAGAATAATGCCCCTATTGTAAATAAAAAGCTACCACATTAGTAGCCTGATCTTAAATTAACTTGCTTTTCGAATTAAGATTATCCTTATTCGATAGTATTAAAATAACCAGTGATAAACAAAAAATCCCTCTCTTGAAAAGTTTGGGCTTAAGGGCTTGTATAGGTTAAAGAAATCATTAAGTACACTTTTTCGTCTGAACGGTTTATGTACGTATGAATCTCTTCACCTTTAAATTTAATGACGTCCCACTTGTTTAGTTGGTGTTTTTCCTCTCCAACTTTCATTTCCAATTGACCATTTAATACAAGTACGATTTCTTCAGATCCAGCCAAATGTGTCTCACTGTACTCACTGTTTGGATCGATACATGCTCTATACCATTCAACCGTGCCAAGTGCCTTAAACAATGGGTTGATAAACCAATCATTATTTTGTCCCGCAAAGTGATGGGGAGGCACAAATCGGTGTACTTCAATTTCCTCTTCAAAAGTTAGTAAAGATGCTAATGGAATATTTAATCCTCTACATATTTTCCATAAGACATTTATTGTTGGGTTCGCTTCGCCTCTTTCAATTTTACCCAGAGTTAATTTACTGACATTGCTTAAGTTAGACAACTCTTCCAAGCTAATTTTTTTACTTCTTCGAATTTCTCTAAGTTTAATCCCTACCTGATTGGATAAGTCAATATTTTCTTCCTTCACTTTTTCACACCTTTCGCATTGATTCTATCCACAAAATATATTATAGTATACCAAAGATGTAACTATAGTATACATTCAAACAAAAAAGTTAACTATATTATATCAAATAATCATCTAAAATCATAAAAGGAGCGTTTATAATTATGAAAAAAAAGGGAAACATTTATATAATTTGGAGCATCTTTTCTTTGTTTGTTATATCCATGAGCTTACGTGCTTCCATTACATCAATCTCTCCAGTTTTAAAAACTATTCAGTCAGACTTACAAATGTCTAATGTTTCGGTTAGTTTACTTACAGCCCTCCCAGTTTTTTGTATGGGGGTATTTGCTCCTGTGGCTGCAAAGCTTAGTCAACGATGGGGAATTGAATTGACCATTGCATTTTCAGTCTTATTAATTGGACTAGCAACAGCGTTGCGCTTTATGGCAACCTTCCCTTTTCTATTATTAATGACAGCTGTACTTACCGGAATTGGGATTGCAATAGCCGGTCCACTTATCTCTGGATATATAAAAAAACAATTTCCTAAATATTCATCTTCAATGATTGGTGTTTATTCAGCTGGCATGGGCGTTGGAGCATCCTTAAGTTCTGGGTTGGTAGTGCCCGCTATGCATTCTTTTAATAATTCTTGGAACATCGCTTTAGCAATATGGGCTTTATTCGCTGGAATTGGAATAATTGTTTGGATGCCAATCATTAAAAAATCTAAACTAAAGAAAAGTGTAGAAGGGGAGTCTGTAAAACAAAAAAACCAATTACCTTGGAGAAATCGATATGCATGGCTGCTAATGGTGATTTTTGGCCTACAGTCTGGCATGTATTATTCTTTTGCAACATGGCTAGCTCCAAAAGTACAAGAAGTAGGTTTTAGCGCCACATATGCAGCAACAACTGCTACTGTTTTTTCAATCATACAGATGATTTTCAGCTTCATCATCCCTATTTTAATTAATAATAGTTCAAATAGAAAACCTTGGATTATTCTATGTTCTTTATGTTATTTTATCGGGATAATCACGTTAATAGCTGGAAGTATATCACCCATTATTAGTGCTATTTTGACTGGGATTGGTGCCGGAGGGTTATTTCCAATAGCAATGATCCTTCCTTTAGACGCAACAACTACACCAAGAGATGCTAGTCAATGGACTGCTATGATTCAATTCGGTGGTTACATTATAAGTGGCGCTGTCCCTATACTCGTCGGGGCTGCAAAAGATATGACAAACTCTTATAATTTTGCATTCTTATTATTACTTTTTATTTCAATCATATTAATGCTATTAACTTTAAAGGTTAGGAAGAAGAAAGAATTTAATTTTCAAATAAATAAGTTGAAAACAACAAGTATGTAATATTTTTAACACATTAAAAACTATCTGACATCTAAACCCAGCTTCTCTATTGTAAAGATGAAGTTGGGTTTATCATTTGGAAAATTACTCAAAACTATGTTATGCACCAACTCGATCTGCGGCAATTTTGAATCCATCCTTAAGCGAATCAAAGCCGGACGTTCTAATAGATTACAACACCGTTCATTGTTTTCTTACCCAGTTTCTGGTTGCCAGCATCTACGTTTACGAACTTTACCCCTACGCTATTAAGTTTTTCAGCTACAGATGGCATGATCAAAGAAATATTTTGATCATTATGAAAAGAAAGAGCAGCACGTATAGGTGTTATAATTCTCTCTGCTGAAAATTCCTTTAGTGCGATGGCTGCATATTCAATAAATTCATTCATATCTACTAGTTTTTTTGTTCATCTGCGTTTATGATTAACATGCTTCCTTCATCTCCATTCCTATTTATGTTCTTGTTTAACCGGTTAAGATGTTAAAGAACATAATCATATTTCTTTAACTCCCTATTTTTCTATCTCTATCTGCTATATTCATTTGATCACTATTCATTTCTTCTTCAACTTCATCATAGTCAATGATTGCTTTAGGCAAAGCTGTGTACTGACTCCAGATGAAAGCTAAAAGAGCAATAGCTCCTACACTAATAAGGTCAAAAGGATTTTTCAGAAAACCGATTCCTCCAAATGATCCTAAATAAGAAACAATCATCATTCCTAGATAAAAAGCTAACATCCACCATACAGACTTTAATTGCTGTTTAAAGCTAACATCCTGAACAGGAACTCTCTTTTTAGAAGCACAGTAGAAAAGAAACATTAAAAATTGAACACCTAAAATCCATGACACTGTTTGCCATCCGGCCCAGTATACGATAAAGGCAGTAAAGATAAATGCCAATGGAGCTACTATCTTCATACCTCTAACTCGATAAGGCCGCTCAACATGTTTGGCATTCTTTCTTAAAGCTCCAGCAGAAACTGGTGCAATGGCGTAAGAAAGAATAAGAGCTACTGAACACACGTTGACTAAAGTATTCCAAGAAGGGAATGGTAGTGTCCAAAAAACTGACATTATAAAGGTTAGAAACAGTGATGCTTGGGGTACACCGGTTTTATTATTAATTGAAGCGAACTTTTTAAAGAAAGTTCTGTTTTTCGCCCATGCATACATTAAACGGGAAGTTGTAGACATATATATGTTTCCATTTCCACCAGGAGATATAATTGCATCTAATGCTACTAAATTAGCTAACCAACCTAGGCCAAGGATAATGGCTATGTCTTTGAAAGGTAAACTAAATTCTTTATGGATATCCCCCCAACCATTTGTCAGCATATTAGTAGGAATACTGCCTATAAAAGATAGTTGTAAAAGCAGATATATGACTGTTGAGACAATAATCGTTAGAATTAAAGCAACTGGTATCGTTTTTTTAGGATTTTTCACTTCACTGGCAGCTGCAACAATTGGATGTAAGCCAAGATAAGCAAAAATAACACCGCCAGCTGATATAGCTGACTGAATACCATATGTACCAAATGGTGCAAATCCTTGAATAGTGTAATTTGCTTCATTAAAGTGCATAAACAAAATAACAATAATTAGTATAGGAACGATATATTTAATAAACGATATTAATGTATTGAATTTAACAAATGCTTTTACGCCCCTAAAGTTAAGGAAGAAAAAAGCAGCCAGTAACATAAATTGTACAAACCAGCCAAAAAGAGTGGGAGAATCTGAACCTTCAATTGTTAATGAAGGCCACCAAAATGTGGCATATTGACGAACTGCCACAACCTCAAGTGCAATAAGACTTGTATAGGCAATGATTGTGATAAAAGAAATCATATACCCCACTAGAGGTCCATGAGAATATACAGGATACCGTATTATACCTCCAGCTCTTGGCAAAGAAGAACCGAGCTCTGCATATACAATTCCAAGGACCAAGATGATCAAACCAGCGATAAGCCAAGAAATCCAGCCAGCTGGCCCTGCCATAGAGGCAACATTACTTACAGCAAACAGCCATGCTGATCCGAAAATGGCCCCTAAACCTATCAAGAATAGATCTAGTAAGGATATTTCTCTTTTGAATTTCCCGTTCATATAGTTATCCCCCCTGTTTGTCTCTAAGAAATTAATTAATCTGAAAACCCATCATTTATGAGTCACAAAGTATCCCCATATTAGGTGAAGTTTAGAAAATTGCCTTTGAACTCGTGACATCAGCGATAAACAACCTACCTATTTTAATAAAAAGCCTTCCTTATACGGATCAGTTGCCTCCAATGAGAACTTATGAATCCCAGTCATCCACGCAGCTCCTGTAATTTTAGGTATGATAGCTCTAAAATTCCCAACCTTCGTATAGTCAATGACTGTCCCTTTAAACGTGGAGCCAATGATGCTTTCCTGAATGATGTACTCATCCGGTTTAAGTTCTAATGTTGATAGCTTGGCGCATGTACCTGTTCCACAAGGGGATCTGTCGATTTGTCCATCTCCAAACACAACTGCATTCTTATAATGATTCTTGCCTAACTCTAAACTAAATTCGACGAGATCAATTTTATTTATTTCTGGTATGTTGGGATGCCTGATGTTTAATTGTTTATTTGCAGCCTTTCTAATGGCCATACCGAGGGTTGCTATTTTGTCTTGTTCTTCAATGTTAAGTTCAAGACTTAGCTGTGCGGCATCGACTATTGCAAAAAAACTTCCTCCGAAGGCTACATCTATCGTTATATTGCCAATGTCTTCAACGAATATGCTTTTATCCTTTTCTAATAAAAATGCTGGCACATTAATGAAAGATACTTCTTTCACTTTTTCATTATCATAGACTACATGGCATTCAACTATTCCAGAAGGCGTATCAAGTAAAACTTTGTCCTTTCTGTCAATTAGGCCATTATTAATGGCAATTGTAATAGATGCAATTGTTCCATGACCGCACATATTCAAATAACTGTCGCTATCCATAAATAAAACACCAAGGTCGCATTTTGAATGACACGGCTCAGTTAAGATGGCACCAAACATATTGAGATGCCCCCTTGGTTCATGCATAAGAAGTTTACGGATATGGTCCATTCTAGCTATCATAAAATGCTTTTTTTCCATCATAGACTTACCTTGGATCTTTGGTATTCCCCCTACTACTATTCTTGCTGCTTCCCCCATGGTATGAGCATCAATAGTCTCAATATAACTTTGCAGTAATTCCATTAATCGATAACCTCCAATTTACAAATTTAAAAGGATACCAATTAATAATGCAAATATTGTGCCAATTTTAAGTATTGGTATTAGTGACGTAATTGCAACTCTTTCGCCAATTGATTACAATAAAATCGTTAATTAACTTTACATTTTTGTAAACAAAGTGACATTTACACTTTACAACCATTTCCTCAAAAGGATGTATGCCATGAAAGATATATCAATCGAGCATTTGCTCTATTATTTGAATACATTAATAGAAACCAGCTCTGATGCGATTACAATTATCAATTCGTCCGGAAAAGTAGTTTATTGGAATTCACATGCACAGGAAATGTACGGGATACCGCTTGAAGATATCAAAAATAAGAAGATTAGTGATTTTTTCAAAAAAGAGGATTTGAAACTGTTAGAAATACTAGAAACCAATAAACCGGTCTTTAATGTCTATCATCAGCCTAGGCCTGATAAACATGTATTAATAAGCTCTTCCCCTATTTTCGATGAAAAGGAAGAATTAATAGGAGCCATTTCAATAGATCAAGATATAACGAATATTGTAAAGTTAAACGAAAAATTGACATTGCAGACTACGGAGCTACAGAAAATAAAGCAGCAATATAAATTACAAAAACATTTAGATCCTTTATCTGAAATAAAAGGACATAGTGCTGCTATACAAAATGCAAAGGGATTGGCGCTGAAGGTGGCAAAAACTGATGCTACGGTTTTAATTTATGGGGAAAGTGGAGTTGGAAAAGAACTTTTTGCGCAAGGCATCCATGAAGCCAGTTTAAGAAAGGAGCAACCATTTATTCCAATTAACTGCGGTGCGATCCCAGAAGCCCTTTTTGAAAGTGAATTTTTCGGCTATGAAAAAGGGTCTTTTACTGGTGCCCACAAATCTGGAAAACCAGGGAAAGTGGAAATGGCTGATGGCGGCACTTTATTTTTAGATGAGATTGGCATGCTGCCGCTCGATATGCAAGTAAAATTATTAAGGATATTGCAAGAGAGAGAAGTGTATCGGATAGGAGGAAATACGGCCATAAAAGTTGATATCAGAATTGTTGCGGCAACTAATAGCCACCTAGAGGAAATGGTCAAAAAAGGAGCATTTCGTGAAGACCTATATTATCGTTTAAATGTTGTTACTCTGAATATTCCTCCTCTCCGAGATAGAAATGAAGATATTTCTCTATTGGTTAAAAACTTTGCACAAGAATATTCAACAAAATATCAAAAAGAAACACCGGCTTTAATGGATTGCGCAATGGAATTGTTTACAAGCTATAGATGGCCTGGGAATGTCAGAGAACTTAGGAATGTAGTAGAAAGAATGATTATATTTACGGATAAACTAAATATTAGCGCTGAGGATATTAAAAATGTGTTTCCTGTGGTGACCATAGATAAAAATATAAATAAAGAAGGATTAGCCCATGAGAAAGCTTTATTAGAAAAAGATAAGATCAGGGAAGTTTTAAAAGAAACGTATGGAAATAAAAGTGCTGCAGCTAAAATACTTGGGATTTCAAGGGTAAGTCTTTATAACAAAATAAAACAATATAATATTAAAATATAATGATAATCTGCTTTACACTCATATTCATAATATTATTCACACCCGATAACAATCGAAGCAACTTATAGCTTATACAGCGAAAAACTCTATAAATTTACTAATAATCTATTTACAATTAATATTGACATCAATTGGGGAAATTTATATAATCATCGGGGATATTAAGCAACCCTCTCAAATGATTTTTTAAGATGTTCTTTTAATTGAATAAATTATTTTGAGGAAAGTAGAGAAATAAATAAGTATCGTAATTCTTTCGTCTTAGAAATTGATTATGTTTTTAACATAACAATATCTGAGACGTTTTTTATTATTTTTTATAAAAAGCCTATAGAAAAGGAGGTTCTTATAATGAAAAATATTTACAAAGATGTTCTTTTAATTATTGTGGGAACATTTCTAATTGCTGCGTCTATTGAGTTTTTTGTTATTCCAAATAAATTAGGAGATGGCAGCACAGTTGGTATTGCTTTGGTTTTATATTATTTATTTCATATTCCAACTAGTATAAGTACGTTTCTAATAAACCTTGTTTTCATCGCTGCAACTTATAAATTCTTAACTAAGAAAACGATCCTTTATACCACATTCGGGGCCATTATGACGTCTGTTTTCCTTAAGATTGTCAGCTTTATTCCATTTGCCATCCATGACATCATGTTAGGTATTGTGTTTGGAGCTTTATTAATGGGTGCAGGGCTAGCCATGATTTTTATTGCAGATGGTTCTACTGGAGGAACCACTCTTATGGCTTATTTGTTAAATTATACGAAAGGATATAGTATTTCAAAAAGTTTATTCTATATGGATAGCTTCATTATATTCGCCTCCATATTTGCTGTAGGAATTAATAACACATTGTACACGTTTATTTTTGTTTATTTGTGCGTTAAGATCGTAGATATCATGATTGAAGGTTTTCATAATAAGAAAGCAATGACCATTATGTCAGATCAATATGAAAAAATTGCTCAGTTCATTACTAGTGAGTTCGGCAGCGCCGCAACTATTTTTTATGGATATGGTTATTACGCTAATAAAGATAAACGTATTATCTATGTTGTCATTAAAAAGAATGAGTTGCTAAGAATGAAGAAGAATGTTCAAGACATTGATCCAAACTCCTTTATTGTTATCCATGAAGTGAAAGAAGTGGTAGGCGGGAAGTTTGGATTGATGAGCAATAAGTTAGCTAAAAAGGCAAATTAAAATGGTTGACCGTGGTTTAATTTTTGGAGAAGATTCATAGTAGAATAGAGGAAAAGTATAGGGAGTGTTTGATAAAAAAGTACACTCCTGCCTCAATAAAGTGGAAGCTTATCACTAATTATAAAAGTCTGTTATTTCAAGCATTTTAAGTCATTCATTACACTCAATTACACGAGTTTATATTCGTTTGGCGCAAAACAAAATGGGAACTGTTTTAGATTATAAAGAAATCACTGAAACTTGTGTATTATATGCGTTCTAAACAATTGACCGTCCCGTTTAAATCTTTACATGTTTAGTATCGAATGCACCTTTAGCTATAATAGTCATATAGTCATCACAATCAAACACCCGTTTATCAAGACTAAATTAAAAAAGTCCTTAAAAAATATAAAAGAGCACATATTTCACATGAATAATATGTGCTTTTTATTTCTTCAATTGAAGCGTCCGATTGTTGAATAAACCACTCTTCCTATTTATGATTCAGTTCACCTTAACGTTATAAATGAGTTTTTTCTACTATCCTCTTATTTGGATATATTGATTGAGCCAACATGTTTATTACTTACTGTTCTCTCTTGATGGGATGCAGCTAGCAAGTAATCTGACTCCATTTTCAATTTCTTCAATTGATAATCCACCAAATCCCAACATGATATAGGAATCACCTTCGGGATTTGGATTAAGCCAAAACCTTGACGGAGAATAAACTTTGACACCTTTTTGTAAACCAGCTTTGGTCAACTCGAAGGCTGTTACGCCTTTTAGTTTTAATAAGATATGTAAGCCTGACTTTTCTCCAACAATTTTTACTTGAGTACCCATATACTGTTCAATGCTCCTTAGCAGAGTCTGATGTTTTCTTTGATAAATCTTGCGCATTCTTCGTATATGCCTCTCGAATTCCCCGGATTGCATAAACAGGGCCATAGCCCTCTGAATAATAGGAGAGGCAGATTGTTTGTAAGCTGCGAACTTTCGTGAATATTGAACCATTAGAGAAGATGGAAATACAATATAACTTAATCGGGCTGAAGGTAGAAATGATTTAGAAAATGTACCTAAATAAATAACCCTTTCCTCTTCATCCAAGGATTTCAGTGACGGAATCGGCTGTCCCCTGTATCGAAACTCGCTGTCATAATCATCCTCAATAATGTATCCCCCAGTTTGATAAGCCCATTTTAATAATCGCATTCTTTTCGATACGGACATAATCATACCAAGTGGGAATTGGTGAGAAGGCGTTAAATACACGGCTTTTGCCTTGCTCATTTGAATATGTTCCATTGACAATCCATCCTTTTCAAGAGGTACTGGTTCAATCTGGCATCCCTGGTCTTCTAAGACTGATCGAACTCCACTGTAACCGGGTTCTTCCATGGCCACGATTTTTTCCTGGAGTGCTAAAAGACGGCAGATTAACGCCATGGAGGCTTGTGTTCCGGCCGTTACAAGAATCTGTTCTGGTGTGGAGCGTACACCTCTGGATTGCAGTAGATAGTTTGAAATCTCTCTCCTCAATGCAAAGTCACCCAGATTTTCCCCATAATGAAATACTTGATCAACTGCGTCTGACAGACATTTTTTCCACTGCTTCAAGGGAAACTTGTCAAGATCGATGTTCCCATATTTAAAATCCACAAGGACCTCGCTTGATTGTATACTTTCCAACCTGATAGGATGTTCCACTACAATCGGATGTAGTAAAGGTTTCTCAATCTCAGCTACCCATATTCCACTTTTAGGGACACTTTCTAGGTACCCCTCTGATTGTAGCTGCTGATATGCTGTCTCAATCGTATTTCGGCTAACCTTTAAATGAGCCGTTAGTTGACGAATTGATGGCATCTTCATTCCTGGCAAGAGCCTACCTTCCTCAATTTCATTCTTAATCCAATGATACAATTGACTATATAATGGCTCGGACGACTTCCTATGTAAAAATGGAGTAATTTCCACTGTTAACCCTCCATCTGTCCCTATTGTTTTTTAAAATTCTGTCACTTTTATTAGGTACAGAAATTCTCTAAAATGATTTTATCATTTATAAAGAAAGTTGGGATAAAAAAAATGCATAAGATCCGCCAACAAAATTAATATGTACAGATAATAAGAGGATTGCTTTTACTCAAGATACGATCGGATAAATTGTTTGGGTTATTCTTGAACTAGGTACTTTATTGGGAGAATTCTTACGCTGATGGAATCCCCAAATGTTAGAGAAATCAACCTTATTAAACATTCAATGTAATATTAACAACCATAAGTCCCTTACTTCGTGGGTTGATCTAAGAAAGGATATGTTAAATATGCAAATTAACCAATTTGGACAAAAAATCGGTGAGCCAATTGAGGGGTATCAACACCCTCTAGTTCCAACAAGAATCACAATAGCAGGAAAATACTGTACGTTAGAAAAGGTATCAATGAAGCATTTTGATGATCTGTACAAAAATGTTTATGGGCCCGATAGTGACGATAAACAGTGGACCTATCTGCCAACCGAAAAATTTACAAGTGAAAAGGAATTCGAAATTTTCTTATCAAAATTAATAAAATCAGAAGACCCTTTTTACTATACAATAGTTGACAATGACACTAACGAGGCACTGGGCTCTTTTTCACTAATGAGGATCAATATCGAAAATAGTTCAGTGGAAGTTGGACATGTAATATACTCTGAAAGACTAAAAAAAACTAGAATTGCTACTGAAGCACAATTTCTACTGGCGCGTTACGTATTCGAAGAGCTGCACTTTAGACGTTATGAATGGAAGTGTGATAGTTTAAACGACCCTTCTAGAAAGGCAGCTCTAAGATTGGGATTTCAATATGAAGGAACTTTTAGGCAAGCACTTGTATACAAACAAAGAAATAGAGATACAGCTTGGTTTTCGATAATTGATAAAGAATGGCCCAATATAAAAAATCGGTTCGAAAAGTGGCTTTTGGAAAGCAATTTTGATGAATATGGAAATCAAATTTCAAAACTAGACAACCAGTTTTGAAACGAGAAATTACTTTATCCATTTTTATATGTTTCAAAACAGATCCGCGGCTTCTTGCTCTCGAAGTTTTTTCATGGCCACCGGCGTTGCAAGTGGGAATTCCCCCACAGATTTGACTCCACCAACCGTGGAAGAAATCGGCAGCACCTGGTATGCAGCTTCGTTTCAACGTACTGGTGTTAATATAGAGTGCAAGCTTCTGATGCTTCCCCATGCATTTGATTCGTGGAATCGATCAGAGTCACACTGAAAACTGACGCTCTCAATATACGTTCACGTTCTGCTATACAAAGCCTTGGTGCTACTTTTGAAGGCATTCGCAGGGCACACCTCCCTGCAAGTGATGGTCACATTAGGGATACAGCTTATTTTTCAAATCATTGCCGAGGAATGGCCTGCGGTGCGTACAAATCTCAAAGATCGGTTTGAAAAATATAACTGAGTAAAGCGAACGAGAATCAGAGTGTAATGCACATAAGCCGGAGCCTCTAGTTAAACAGGAATCCGGCTTTTTATGAAAAGTGGCTTAGCGTGCGAAATCCGCAATTTTAGTGGCCACCTTGAAGAAGTCAAATAAAAAAAGTCAGCCTCCCTTAAAAACGCATAGGAAATTTGACTTTTTTAGTTTAAAGTTAAGCTTTGTGCAAAAAATCCATGTTTCCTAATGTCACTTTTGGTATTTTGGGATTTGGAAATAAAAACAATCCTATGACCCATTTATACATGTATCTCGGCTGAACCCCAAATAGACTTCGTTCCGTGGTCATGTATCTGTTGAAAAAGATGAATCTTTTTTGGCTTCTTGTACCTTTTGGGTACTAAGCACAAAACTTACGATTGCTGCAACGCTACAAACATATGGAAGTAAGGAATATCCCCAATTAGATATGACATAACCTCCAATCATTGAACCAATGGTAATACCAATATACAGAGCCGTATTATTCCATGCCATAACAATTCCTCGTTCTTTTGAATATTCCACAGCTAATCGCGCTTGGTATGATGTAAATCCTGCATACCCAACTAAAGCCCATATAAATAGAAAGAAATAAACCCAATCACCAGATGAGAAGAATATCCCTAAACAAATGAGTATTAAAATTAAGAAAATTAGTGTAACCTTCGAAATTTTCACTTCTCCGAATTTATCTGTTAATTGCCCACTTGTAAGGCTCCCTAAAACAGCACCGATACCATAAAAAGCAACAGCTAATGCAATTTCTGATGATGAGAATTTATTTTCGGAGTAAAGAGCTGCACCTAAATAAACATAAAGAGTATACATTGAAATCGCCCAAATGGTAGTAACACTTACAGAACCAAGTATTCTTAGCAGACTTCCTTCTAATAGGTTTCTTGTTAAATCTTTTTTAGGAATAGATTCCCATGTTTTAACATTCACTGCCGCCAATATGGCTCCTATGATTGCCATTACAACAAATACTGAACGCCATCCAAGAAAATGCTCTAATAACGTACCGATTGGCGCTCCTGCCCATAGAGCCGTCAAGTGCCCTGAGACAACAATCGAAAGCCATGTTCCTCTTCGATTGGGTGGGGCAGTATCTCCAATGATTGCGTATATCAAAGGAGTGATTGAAGCAACGGCTAAACCAGCTAAAATACGGCTAACAATCAGGCATAAAAATGAAGGAGAAAATGCAGTTAGCGTATTAGAAATAGCGAACAGCAATAAGCCAAATGTAATCAATGTTCTCCGTTCTTTGATATCTGAAAGCCAACCAAAGAAAGGAGCCGAAAAAGCATATGTAACTGCAAATACAGTTACCATCCATCCAGTGGTTGATGCACTAACTTTATATACTTCCGAAATAAACGGTAATAATGGGGATACCACAAATAAATCAGTACCCATTAGAAACAAAGTTATCCAACCAACGCTTAAACTTATCCTCCCTTGCAACTTCATATAATCCCCCATATAAAAAATATTTTTACATGTATATTCTCTAGGAGGCATAAAAGAACTTTATGTGTGTGGAACTTCCCCATAAAATGAGACAAATAAAAAACGGTGAGCCAAAAAGTTATTGCGGTCTCACCGAAAATTTAAATTGCGGTGCCCTATTGCCTTTTTCTGCGGATGAAAACTTGTTAATATTTACATTACTAGTAGAATTAAGGGAAGGGTGAATATCTTGATATCAATCACATCAGCTGAAGTGGGAATGAAGATTAATGAATGGCATAGGCATATTCAAAAATTCAACGTTACTGATGCTGAAATGTTAAAAGCTGAAATAGAACGTGATATAGAGGTTATGGAAGAAGATCAAGATTTGCTTATTTATTATCAATTGATGGCCTTTCGCCATAAGATCATGTTGGAATACCCGCTGCCATCTGATGAAAACCGAATGGAACTTTCAGAATATTTAAAGAAAATCGAAGGCCATAAGAAAAAACTAGACAATATGCGGGCATATTATTATAACTTCTTCCGCGGGATGTATGAGTTTAGAAACGGTGAATACACAAAGGCCATTACAAATTACAAAAAAGCTGAACGCAAAATTCCAACGATCTCCGACAAGATTGAAAAAGCTGAGTTTTATTTTAAGTTATCCGAAGTCTATTATCATATGAAAATGACTCATATCTCAATGCACTACGCTGAACTTTCATACAATATCTATAAATAACATGAACTTTATTCTGTTCGGCGTATTCAGTGCCATTTTGTCATTGCCGGTAACTACGATGACCTTGAAAACCATGAAAAAGCGCTCCCCCACCTTCAAGAAGCTTTAAAAGGTGCCGAGCTGCTTAAAAGTAAAAATACTCACATCTATGCCACTGCATTTTTCAATCTCGGCAACTGCTATCACAAAATGGACAACTTAAATAAGGCTGCACGTTACATCGAACAAGCCTTGGTTCAATACAGAAAAATAAACTCTGACGTACTCCCACAGGCCTATCATGACCTAGCTTTGATTTATTTTAAACAAGGCAAAAAAGAACAGGCATTGGAGTGTTTCCGCAAAGGAACTAGAAACGCTGTAGACTTTAAAGACGAACTTTTTATGAACTTATTTGAAGCATTAGATGTTCTTTATATAAGAAATGGCGATACACCTAAACTCCTCAACATTTTTTCTCGTTTAGAGAACGGCAAAGGATACCCTTATCTGGAAGAGCTGGCATTGTTAGGAGGAAACCTTTTCGATTATAATGGAAAAATAGAGGATAGTATCATCTGTTTCAAGAAGATGGTATATGCTCAAAAGCAAATATCGAAAGGGGAATGCATGTATGAAATCTAAATTGTTTATCAGTTTATCTGCCGTTTTAATTGGACTTGCCTTTTTCGGATTTATGTCTAATGGCGAAATGAAGGAAGCATCCCGGAATGTAACTCTAGCACCTACTCATGAATTCCTTGTTTGATTCGATAAACAACATTAGTTCTGATTCCCTTTAGCCGTTTCATAACGGCTTTTTCTTATTTTAGCCATGAAAAGCATTTCACAAAAGCTGGTCAAACCCCAAAAACTAGATCAAAAGACACAGATCGAATGATTCATTTCCACCCTTTGATCCACATAACACTTAGTTTCATCATTCTTCCATGGTAATATTTTGTTATATGATTAAATGAAAGGGTATGATTATGAAAGTCTTTGAAGCTAAAACACTTATGTCTGAAGCTACAGACCGCGCCAAAGAATATAAAGAACTAAGGACGCAAATGGTCAACTTGAGAAAAGCTTTACAAAGCGTTGCTGAACTTGACGACAGCGAATTCTCAGGTAAAGGCGCTAATAACATTAAAGCATTCTATCACGATCATGTTGGTGTCACTGATCAATGGATTGACTACATTGACATGAAAATCGCATTCTTTAACAGCATTGCCGGAGCTGTCGAGGACAAGGGCCTCTCTGATGCTTATATTGAAGAATCCTTTTTAGAACATGAACTGGCTAACGCCCATAAAAAATCAAAATCCATCATGTCTGAGCAGAAAAAAGCCATGAAAGATATCCTAAATGACATTGACGACATCCTTCCGCTCGACCTGTTTTCAACAGAAACCTTCAAGGATGAGCTTGCAGATGCCAATGATAAACGCAAAAAAACAATTGAAAAACTAGGTGACCTTGACGAAGATTTACTGACAGAATATGCCCTGTCAGAACCTAATGAACAATTCATTAAGTCAGATTTCCAAAAGCTCCAAGAAGCAACGGGAAAAGGCAAAAACGCTACGCCCATCCACTACAACGCCAAGGCGTACCGTGAGAGTGATATACATAAGAAAAAAGGCGATATTGAAAAGCGAACGGAAGCTTATTTGACGATTAAAAAGAAAGAAGAAAAAGAACGGGAAATTAAAGATTTAAAGAAAAAGCTAGCTGACGGAGTGACTGACCCGGATGAATACTTAAAAATTGCCAAGAAGGTCGGCTATGAGAATCTTACCCCTGCACAGCTTGAATTTGTTTCATTTCTTGAACAGCGTAAAGCTTTCATGGATAACGGAAAAGAAGTGTTGCGAATCATAGGTGATGGCGCTAAAGGGGCAATTGTTGGTGTATACGATCTTGCCAAGGATACCGGTGAAGGAGCTATTCAATTCGGATGGAATATCGGTTGGACAATTGATAACTTAAACAAGGATCCTCAAAAAGTGCTGGATACAGTTTTGGAATACGACTATCAAGCTGCCTTTCAAAGCATGGTTGACACATTGAAGGATAATTGGGATAAAAAAATGATTCACGGAGATGCATACACGCGGCTACACTATGTTACTTACTTGGGAGGAAGTCTTCTGTTATTGAAAGGTGGAAAGTCATCTGTCTCAACAGGCTCGAAGGATCTTGCTAAAGTTGGGAAAACAGCTAGTGGTACAATTAAGAAAGGCGGAAAGTCTGTAAAACAGTTTGTCAAATCTCCTGTTAACAGGTATACTCCTGCATTAGAAGGAATCCTTCAAGATGCTGAGAAAACCATTAATGTGAAAAATACTCCACTACTAAAAAGTATTGCGGAAGATAAAAAAGAGAGTGTTCTCAGAAGATCTGAACGTTCTAACAATAAGGGTACGGGTAATGTAAGGCATTTAGATGATGTGCCGAGAATAAAAGAAGTTGAAGTTAATTTTAAAAGAAATATAAAACATGATCCTGAAGAATTTGCAAGACAACTAAAAGACCAAGAAAAAGGGATGAACGAATTAACAGTTGACGAATATTTGAGAAATAGAGAAAGATATATTGCTGAAGGTAGAGCTATTGAAGGAAATGCTGCTCAAAAAATGGCTAGACAAGAAGCACTTAAAGATAAAATTGCTGAACTACGAAAGCAAGGACTTTCAAGAGCCGATGCGACTAAGCAGGCTTCAGAATGGATGGATACACAAGCTGCGCTTCACAATCCAGATCAAATAGCAGGAGGAAGGGCAGACAATATTGGTGGTTTAGGAGATAAAAGAGTTAATTCCTCCTTGGGATCACAATGGAAATATAGAATTGATATTATTGATGAGCAAATTAGGGAAATGGCAAAGAATATGTCACCTGAAGAAATAAAGAATACTTATTTGAATGTAAAGTTGAGCCAATAAATAAAGGGGGCATTTTAATTGGATACCTTTAAGAACTTTATAAAACACAATACAGTTGATGAAAGGATTATCTTAAAGTATAAAGATAAACTTCCTGGAGAACTGATAGAAGTATGGGATAAATATGGTTTTGGAACATTATTAAACGGTTTTTTAAAAGTAATTAATCCAGATGAGTATTTGGATATTTTAGAAAGGTGTTATATAAGGTACGAGCAAGCAATTCCTATTTTCACCACCTCAATGGGTGATATTATAGTGTGGGAAAAAGATAAATATGTTAACTTGCTGAACTTTAGGAAAGGATTCGTTCACGTTGTTTCATCGGGCTTTGATTTCTTTCTTGATGATTTAAAGGATAATGATTTTATGAATGATGAATTAATGTGGGCACCATATCCTGAAGCTTGTAGTAAATATGGTAGACCTGATTATGACGAATGTTTCGGATACACTCCCTTACTAGGTCTAGGTGGATCTGAAAAAGTGGAAAATCTAAAAAAGGTAAAAATAAGAGAACATATTCTTATTATTACAGAATTTATGGGGCCGGTTGAATAGAGTTAATTTCAAGATAAGCACTTGTATGCATTTAAGGTATCAAGTGCTTTTTCTATGTAATATAATTAATTGAGCGCAATAAATAATACCTGCTTGAATAGAGACCTCATGCCGGCTATACCATCAGGGAGTACAATGAAAGGCCCCCATTTTATGAGAGGGCCTTTTTAATTCAAAGATGCTTCAAGTTTCGCCTTAGTTTTTGAATCGTAAAATGTTATTATGGGTACCTACTTACTCAATAAACATTTTTAATGAAAATAAAATACTCAGCAGCATTCTTGAACAGCCTAAGGTACTCTTTTCAAATTCACACAAAACTAAAAAAGAAAGTCTACTCTACTATTATTTTAAACTCACCTTCTAATTCCTCTTAAACCTCTTGTAAAACTTCTAATACATCATCAGCGTATGAACCTAAAAACTTTTTACTCAACTCAAAATTTCTCCAAACTAAAGTTTGCGGCAATTCTATCCACCCTGTAAGGCAATCCCATAAAGCGTCTAAATTTTTCCCATAGTAGTCTGGGAAGTCTAATTTATATTTTAATGCATCATGTAATCCTTCTTTATTTTCAAAGTCTTTCCCATCTGCAATTATTTTTCCCATCGAAAACTATGTCCTCCATTATTTTATTCTAACTAATGTTTTAGAATAATCTGTCGTTTTATTTATTTCATCATTCGAATAAAGTATTCTCCCATACCTACAAGCCTGTTTTCCTTAAAAAACTTTTCTTAATTATTATTTTAGTTTGTTAAGGGAATTTTAAGGAAATTGATAGCAAAAATATGGTATCGTTATTTCTGTTACTTTAGACCCTTACAAATTAGGGTTTGCAGTAATAGAAATAAAATAGAATTGAGGTAATAAGTATGAAAAAAAGCAGTATTATTCTAATTTTAATGCTGGTAACCATTTGCTCTGGTATAATACCAATGCACATAAAGGCAGAAGAGCAAATCGATTATAACGCAATTTATAATCAAGCAATTAAAGAGGGAGTTATTAATCAACAGGAGTTAAGTTATGATGACTGGTTAAAGGAAAATAAAGAATTCAAAAAAGTATACGATGCCGGTATCGAGCAGAATGTTTTAGAGCCTTCGCTAAGCTATGCAGAATGGATTAAATTAAATAATTATGGTCAAGAACCTAAAGACGAAAATATCGATTTTACATCTTATACGTTAAGTGAACAATCTAACTCAAGCCCTGCTGTATCGCTACTATCAACAAAGAAAACAAGCGTTAAAGTTTCCCAACTATCTAGTTTTAAGGTTAAACCCGGAGATATATTCATAACAAATTCGACTTCTGCTGCTGGTATCTTAGGCCACTCTGCTATTGCTAATGGCTCCAATCACATTCTAGATATGCCTGGTTATGGAAACAAAAACGATAATAATAGACAACTAACTGTCTCACAATGGGTGTCTAAATATAATAAGGGTTGGATAAAGGTTTACAGATTAAAAAATAGTAGTTTAGCAGCTAAAGTAGCGAAATATGCTGATAGACATTATTGGTCTACTAAAGGAGCTGCTACAAAGAATATACATATTGCTTATAAATTAACGCCACATCTTTATAGTGTGTCACCTAGTTATTGTTCTAAGTTGGTTTATGATGCTTATTGGTATGGTTCTGGTTCAGCTAGTGTTTTGGTTAAACGTTCAGGGTATGTTATGCCTTATAATTTAATCAATAATGACTTCACATCAAAGTATAGACCATCTTTAGTACATAGATATTAAATTGGAGGAGCATAATATGAAAAAAATAGCTCTTGTTCTTTTAGCTCTAATCATTATTATCGGAGGCATCACCCTAATTGTTCATTTTAACAGTCGAAAAGTAGCTGAAGATAAGATCGACCAGTATATTGCTGATTATGGTATTCCCAAAAAAGAGATTAAATCAGAGGATTACCCTATGTTTAATTCTTTGAGCGCACCTAAAGGATTCTTTAAAACTGTTTATGTAAAGAACGAAACTGACAAAAACAACTATTACATTTTTCACTACGATCCTTCTAACAAAAAAGTTACGTTTTCAGGTGTTGTGGATGGAAATGAAGTATCAATCAATGATAAATTAGTTAAAAAACTGAAGTATCAACCTTCTGATAAGGTACTGAATCAAAAATAAAAAAAGCCCTCGCTTGAGGGCTTTTTTTATTTCAATAATGCTTCAAGTTTCACTCGAGTCTTAGGTCCATAAATCCCATCAGCAGAAAGCCCATGCATCAACTGAAATCGTTTAACCGCGTTCGCCGTTTTCGGACCATAAAAGCCGTCTATGCCGTTATTTTCCGCTCCTTTATCCGGGTAGAAATAAAGAGCCGCTAGAGCTTTCTGAATCTGCGTGACAGACACGCCTCTCATCATTGGGTTCTTCACTTTAAAAATACCGGAAGGCAGCGCATATGACGTTTTTTTGCTGCTTAATTTTGTTGTTTTCTTTTTAGCTGTACTTGTTTTACTTGTGCTTGTTTTCCCACCTAGCGCTTTCAATTCTTTTTCAATGGCAGCCTTAACCTCGTCCCATCTTCTTTCTGACAAAATACGGTGCGGGCAATACTTGCCGTTCCAGTCTTGGTGCTTGCGGACTCGATCAACACCCCATCCGCGTTCTTTAAGTAGTTGCGCTACAAACTTAATAGCGAGTTTTTCCGCTGCCTTATATCGTGCCCCTCCTGATTTGCTATAACAAATTTCGACACCAATCGACTTACGATTCCCTGTACCGTTTGTTCCATCTCCTGTGTGCCAAGCGTTACGATTAGTTGGAATCCCTTGAATGACTTGTTTATCGTCTACTGCAAAGTGAAAACTCGTTGAGCTAGAGTTATTCTTCATGTAAGAAATCTCATTGGCTGCTGAAGCATCATTCGCAGTGTTATGGATAGTGATATACTCAGCTTTCATTGGATTAGGACATTTCAATCCATACTTTGATTTAGAGACTAGATTCTTTACAACTTTAATGGCCATATACCCTCTCTCCTTCTGTCAGTAAGATAAAAAAAGCCACTGACTTAGCCAGCAGCTTTGTCTGCGTTATTCTTACTCTGTTCTTTTTCGTTCTCAATTGTTTGTAATCGATCTGTTATTGATGATGGTATTTTAACACCGATCTGTGCTAAGTTTTCAGTTATTGACAAACCTTCATTAGCGATATAAAAAAGAACGGTACCAAAGGTTAAGACACCGTTCAAATTGAGTACTGTATCAATCACGTTTGCTAAAATGACCGCAAAGAAATTGAGTAGCTTGCGGACATAGCCAAACCATGCGCTTCGGCTTCGCAGTTTTTTGAATTTCCATGCCTTGATTACTCCTGTTAAAACGTCAATTATGCTAAGTACTAGAAGTAAATCAAGGTACTTCACCCCTCCAAATAAATATACTCTTGCTAAATCTAATGTTTCAAAATTGATAAACAAACTTGTCTCCTCCATTTCTAATCACCTCCTCCGAGGCAAATAAAAAAGGACAGCCGGATCTTATGAGACGGCCGTCCCTCTAACTGAAAAGTTTCCATTTGTTAAAGCTGTAAGCTCCATAACAATTTCTTTAAAGCCAGTAATGTTAAAAGACCAAGCTTCTGATTTCCCTTTGGTGCTAGTGGCAAATGTTCCGTCATCTACTTTCTGCCCTCTAAGGGCTCTTTTTGTTCCCGATAAGGATTTACCCCAGAACTTCAATTCACTTGTCTCAGCCGTCCCATAAACCTCAATGAGTAACGTTTTGAATGATCCAACGGTGAATGGGTTACCCTCACCTATGGTTTCTGTTTTATCGTGAAAGACAATATCCATTGTTTTTGCTTGAGTGTCTAATGAGCTAAGGTTCAAGCCTTCAGTTTGAACTTTTAAACGACCATCATTAGTTAAACCGCTTTTATCTAACTGGACTGACAACGGAGCAACTGCTGTAATAGGAACAGCTTGGTTTATGTTTATATCCTCTTCACCTGCGCCCAGTGACTGGTACAGTAAAAATTCAGATTGCTGTAGGTTACCATTTGCGTATCTGAAACGGAAATAGCGTTTAGTTAAATGAATCCATTCAGTCTCGCCAAGCGTATTTGCTTTAACTACCAATGAAGAGACAGTGGTCCCTGTATTCATATCATTACTTTCTTCGATGAATAAGGTTCCTTCACGATCAGAATAAGCGTGACCTTTTACTTTTGAAATTAAAACCTGACCTAATCGATCTTGTCCATATTGCGTGTATACTTCAGTGGCTTTTAAAACTGCGTTCGTCAGCAGCTCTGAATTACCGGAGATTGTAGCTACCGGCACAACAAAATCTCTGTTTCCTTCTCTATATGGCTTGGCTGCCCCCGGCTTACCGGTTGCATCTGTTGGAAACTGAAAACTATATGATACCATTAAAAATCCTCCTTGCTATTGTAGATCATTAGTGATGAGCATGGATTTACAATGGAACCACCCCCTTTAAGGCAAAATAAAAAAGCCCTAAATGGCTTCTCCTGTGATCTCTCTATAATGTTCAGCTGTAATGAGTTTTTTCTCTACCCCTTTTTGTAAATCCTCAGTCGAGCAATCTTTATAATGAATTGCCTGTTTCACCATTTCAGAAGAAGCCCAGTTATAATGCAAAGCCAGCACCCAATAATTCATGAATCTTTCCCTCCTTGTAGAGTAAGCAGTTGCAACTTTATTTTTGAGAGCTCGCTTCCCAAAGTTTGGTTTAATTCTTCAAGCTGTTTACGAGCTAGCTTCTCCTGAGATAACTCTTTCGCGAGTAGATCCACTTGAACTGGTGGTTCATATGCAGATGTATTCTGAAGCTCTTCCCACCAAGATTTTAACTCTGCTTCAGTTGGTATAGGTGCCCTAATATTCCACTCTGCTATATATGAAGGAGTTCCATCACCATTATTCTGGACAATAAAATCCTTTGTGGGATCAGCTGTTGGGTATTTAAAAAGAATAGCTTCGCCTATATTCATCGTTACCTCCTAAAATCTTGGATAGTTTCGGCCTCCAAGTTCTTGTATATCAAAAAAGTTAAATACGCCGTTTTTATCATCTACTGCTCTTTTCAGAATTTCGTCTCCTCCATAATTACAATAGCACCAGATTTCAATGTAATCCCCTTTATTCATGGGTACAGTCGCATTGCCGTTTAGACCAAGATTCATCCCATTTTCCTTTTCTTGAAAGTCTCCTCTTACATGATGCAGTGTTTTATACGCTTTTCCATTTAGGTAAACTTTCAAATGAAAGTTAATATAAGATGTGTAGTTTAAGGTGTATATACTTGCACCGATTAAGTACATTCCATCATTCGGAGCAATAAATCGATTGTTTTTAGTATCAAATGCATTATGGCTATCTTTTATGACCCTGTTAAATGCAATTTTAGTGTGATCAATTTTTTTCAAATATTGAACCCAGTAGTTCCAATATTCGCATGAGCAAAACCTGATATCTTTTGCCAAGGAGTCCAGCCTGAACCACTCCACCAGTGTCTAATCCAAACTCCTGTACTGTCGTAGTAAGTCCCAGACTCATTTCCTGTCCCATAAAAGTATTGCGTAAATCGGTAATTATTATATTTTTCATTTTTGACAATGCCATAACCTAAAGGGTAGCCAGTAGTATTGCCCTGACCAATGTCCATTAAGGTCAGTCCTAACGGATATTCTTCCCCTCCTGTTCTTGCATCTTGAATAGCATTGTCTCCAGTAATTAACGTCAGATTGTTATTTTTGTAGTTGGTATCCACGTAATGTTTTGCATCCGATAAAGCCTTATCCGCTTTTTCCTGAGCTCCGGCAGTTGTTTCTTTTGCATTCCAATTCTCCCGCTCTACTGGTGTTATGTGCCGTTGTGAATCATTAAGATGCTCTTCAAATTCTTTTTTCGAAGCTTGCTGTACATTATCAACGTTCCCTAGCCCGATTTGCGCCTTTGTTGTATTGTGAGGGTTGTTCATGTCATTTTTATGTACAGCTAAATCTTTATGCGCGTCTTGAATACCTTTCTCCCAACGGTTCACATCATCTTCATTAATCGGATCGTCCGGGAGCCAATCTGTTTTTGCATCATAAGCCATTGTTACACCACCTCAAAAGTAATTCTAAAATCTAGCGTTCTGTTATTACTGACGTCTAAATCTGTTGTTCTTTCCGTAATTACGTTGTTTTGTTCATCAAGGATCTGCACACTCTTAATATGCTTGATATCTTCCTCTCGTTGAGTAAGCACCGTGACAACGGCACCCTGAATGGTGAGTTCCGCAATTTTTGTTTCATTTCCATTCAGCAGCACTTTCGATATTCTACTTTTCAAATCTGCAGCTGTACGCTCTCTATAAACTTGCGTAATCATGGTAAAACCACCTCGTTATTATTGAGCGTGACGGAATAACCCACCATCAGCTCACTTACCTTTCGATATCGTCTGTTATTCAAAATAACAGTATCTTTTATCTGGAGTGGCTCATTTAAAGCAGCTCGCAAGGTATATGCCAAATGAGCTGGCTTCATATTCTCCAGTGTTTCTATGAGCTCGCTCATATGCTGCATATCATCTATATCAATATCAACATTAAAGCGGTACTCACCGGGAAGCAGCCGGACCTGAGCAGACGGATTCTTTAGAAACCGGTTCAATGCCTGTTCAATAGCTTTATACGTTGCCGGCGGGATATTGGACATTTTTGAGATAAGACGCAGCCGGCGGATCTCATACGTATCACCGGACTCTCTCGGAACGTTCAATATTTTTTCCCAACGTTCAAGCCCCCAGGTTGCTGTTGTGACAAATAGCTGATCTGTCAGATCAAAGATGCCGTTATTTTGCTTTTCAAATTCTGGAGCTTCTGCCTGAAGAAGTTCAGCCATTTCCTTTAACTTGGTAAGGAACGGCGGCAGGTAAGCGGTCATTTCATCGAGTTTGCTCAATGATTGTCACCTTCCCAAGCTTAGGAATTTCTACGTCACTAAGAATTAAATTTTCAGCCATGCCGTTGATTTTGATATCTGCATAATCACTTACTGAGGGTGAATTATAAACAATATTATTGATCTGCGATAAGCGGATGACATTATCTTCGAACGCCATCTTTTTAAAGAGATTTAATACACCTGATTCGATTTCTTTCTTCACCTGATCAATAGAGCTATTGACCTCGGGAAGCACCTCTGCTGATATCTCAATCTCTTTCCAAACAGCACTCTCCACCATGACAAAGGCACCTATTGGCGCTTGTCCCTCGCCTTGTCCGGGTTCAGGGTCAATATAGTTTTTAACCTTAGAAATCAATATATCGGAAGCTCCAAGTTAGCATTGGTCACAACAATTTTGACTGTGCCGTCCCCGTTCCAAAGCGGAAAGATCTTTGCCTTCCCTACTCCGTCAACTTCTTCCGCCCACTGTTTATAATGCTCTTTATTTGCACTGACAGCTTCCCGACGAACGCGGGTAAAATATCTAGCTCTTAAACTGTCATCATCCTCTTCTTCACGACCGGGAATCAGAATCTCTTTCACAATAGCCTTTTGAAGCCCAGGTATAGTGTCTAATGACAATAGATTCTGACCGGATATGTTTGCGTTCCCTGCTTCTCCAGCTGTTTCACATTCCAACGTCCCGTCAGCTGTGTATTGAAAATACAAGTTATCTACAAAAAAGCGGGAACCCACTGGAATGGTTACTCCTTCAGTAAACTCCGCTGCCCGGACTGCTTTCGTGGCAGCCGTTCGCTCAATGCCGGCTTCAGTAGCCCGACGATCTAAAAATTCCCCTTGTGCTGTGTCCGAGAAGACAAGTTCCAGCACAGTATCGAGCCAAATATAAGACTTGGCCAATTCTGCGGCTGCAGAAGCTAACGCGTTATAAATCACGCTTCCTTCCCTTGTATCAATGTCCGCTGAAATTCTGTTCAGCATCCGGTCCATAATTTCTTCAAAAGTTTGATCTTCAAACATCTTCACCAAGCACCTCCTCGATCTCCAGTTTTCCCTCGTCCGTTTCGACTGTAAAGGAAACATGGAACGAATCACCTTGTTTTTCTATTTCAAAATCTGATACAGAGGAAACACGATCGTCATAGATCAGCGCTTCCTCTATTAGCCGCGGAATCTCCATTTTCTTATATGCGTCTGTTGTTTCATTATCTGCCAAGATGTCTTGAAGCTCATTTCCAATGTCATGGCTGAAAACAGAATAGGCGTATCGTTCAGTATGAAGGGATAAATATACAAACTGCCTGATTGCTTCAAGGCCTGTAATCATTTCATTTGTGATACGGCCATTTTCAAAATCTATTTTGTAAGTTTGCGAGGTCTCTATGACTTCGCTGTCATCTTCAATATCATCAAATTCAATTTCTGGCGAAAGGGCCAACTCAAGCACCCCCTATATTTTGTCGAGAATAAAAAATGATTGTCCGCCTTTTAAGGAGACAACCATCACATTCTCACCCATCTTTAGTTCTTCATCTCCTCCAGCGCGCAGCCGCTTAGGAATAATAATCAAATCAGACGGAATAATTAGCTTTTCATTTTCATTGAGTTTAATTTCAACAGGAGAAACGGAAACCACTTCAGCCGGCATAATATCCACCGGTGACTCAGAATCAACTGCACCGACAGCCAAATGTTTGATTGCTTCACTTAATCTCATGAGGAAACACCATCCGGAATAGAGTTTTTCTCCACAACATCAATGGTCATCGTATGCGTGGATCCTTTAAATTCATGTTTGTCTGTATCGATCCAGTATGTTTTCTTAATCCCGACTTCCGGAATTGAGATATAGACAGGCAAGCCGCTCTGAAGATCCGGAATTCCGATCGCCTGAATACTTTTGAGTTCTTTTTTGACGCCTTTTTTCTGCGCCTGTTTGACTTTCGCACGCTACTGAAGCTGTGCTTGGTTAATGTTACCTGATATTGTTTCTACATACTGAAGCACGCCGTATTTGCTGATACCCGTGTTGTCTCTTGCGGTAGCAGTATAAGTTTTATTGTCTTTCTGACGCCGCAGCTTTACTCTTGTGGCTGTGTCATTAATGGAAGTGCTGTATTGATAGCCGGTGATGTTTACCCCTGTTTCCAATACCCATATTTCCGTAGGATCCGGCCAAGCTCGCAGGCCAAGCTTCCCCTTCGCCGAATATAATTGATAATTCCTTCCGGTTTGGCTCTTCGTTTGTTTCAAGGCTTTCAGAATCATGTCATAAAGGCTCGTATCATCTTTAAACACTAATGATTTAATGGTGTAACCCGTATTTGCAATGGACGTCGTCG
Source organism: Bacillus sp. VA13 (assembly GCF_055710085.1). NCBI lineage: Bacteria > Bacillati > Bacillota > Bacilli > Caryophanales > Bacillaceae > Bacillus > Bacillus sp. VA13. Next base: position 1,137,689 of record NZ_JBVQPP010000001.1, read on the forward strand.
GGATCTGAAAATCCCTCGCCAATCGTTTTATAATCTCGTCTGCACGCTTATTGGAGAACACATAAGCATCTTTGTTCTTAACCAGATATTGCAGCATGTCATAAGCCGTAAAGGTCAGCCCATGTTCTTCCGGATTGCGAGAAAACACAATACCTCGAAACAGCTCTTTCCCTTTCCACTTAAACAGAACCGTATCTCCTTCTGATACGCTGTAATATGAATGGGTTCCTTGTTTCGTTATGATCTTTGCTGTGATTGATCGCGGCGCCTGATACCGTTGTCCTTCGAGTGAAACACTTTCAGTTACCAGCTCAAGCCATTCCGTTTCTTTAATGACGAAAAGTTCTATCATGTCATCACCTGCTTACTGCGGTATCTTTAATTTTTGCCCAGGAAAGATCCAGTGCCCTGGCTGCCTGATATTCCGTTTGCTTCGTTTGATCATAGCCTTTTTATTGACGTTCCAGATCTTGCGCCATTTTGTGCTGTCTCCATAAAATTTGCCGGCAAGGTCCCACAGTGTATCGCCTTTCTTAACGGTGTACGTTTTAGGAGAAGCCTTCGACGGACGTTTCTTCTTCGTCTTTTTCTTCTGCTTGATCTTCCGCGGCGAAGCAGTTTTGTATTCCTTCAGCTTTATTTCATAATCACGATCACCTATATCTTTTTGGCCCTCGCTATAAGAAAAAACCTCGATACTGCAAGTTAAATTAATTTTCGTTCCAGTAATTAAGAATTGAACCGGCTTTTTAGATTTCACCCATTTCTCGACCTTTGCAATAGCATTTTCAGGAGAAGGAAATCCTTTATACTCAGCAAGCGGGCTATGTTTCTTTGGAAAAAAAGAAGAGAACGAAATTTCTTTCGCTCCCGGTTTATCAATAAAAGTGATCTCCCCAAAACTAGCCACTTTTACTGATTCATTTTGAATTGTGTTTGAAATATCAATTTGTTCAGGAAGGACAGGAAGCCGCAGCTTATCCTTCCCTTGTGAAATCCAGAATTCATATATGGATTTAGTCAAAAGCAACGACTCCCTTCGTTCCAATGTTAATATCTTGTTCAAGCTCATCGACAAGGGCCTGCTTAATCTTAGCTATAAGACTGTTCATGTCTTGGTCATTGTGAAAATGCTGATCGCCATTAAACTGAATAATAACCTCTTTACCTCCTGATGCTGTAACAGTTGTTTGCTGACTACTTGTTGTAGCTGCTGTTACCTGACCGGAAGATAGTTCAGTTTGACCTTTTTGAGATGGGTCTGTGACTTCCATTCCGAGTGCCTTAGCTGCTTGGGCTAATAAATAACGTCCACGGATGCCTCGCTCCTCCGGAATGATCCATTCCCTTTTGTTTCCTTCACCGACACGTGCAATCTGCTCTTTGGTAATAAGTCCGCCGTTAGCGTAGCCAACATATGGACCTCCGTGCCTCATGCTTCTAATGCCTGGTACATTATTAATTGATCCATATCTGCTTTTGATATAACCAATCGCAGCAGCAGCGTTGTGTATCGGGTTAAGAATGTTATTCATGCCTGGCAATTTGTGTGCGTTGAAGGTACTTGGGATTGTCTGCATGAGCCCCTGAGATGGATGTCCTGCTTTCGCATTACTATCCCATAAGTTGATTGCCTTCGGATTACCGCCTGACTCATGCTGAGCAATTGTCATCAGCCCTGGGAGCCAGCTCACCGGCGTCTTTGTAGCCATGATAGCAGCCATAAGCCATTGCTTCACATTTCCGCTTACTGCTCCCATTCCGGAATAAGCAGCAGCTAGTGAGCCTGCTTGTTTTTCAGCAAACTTTTTCACATCAACTGAATCCAGACCTTTTACAATACCTATAGAGGCAAAACGCCAAGACTCATCATGACACGGGAAGGTGAATGAATATCCAGCTCTTCACGAAATGCCTTCTCAACTTTTTTCGCCAGTTCCTTGGCAGCCTCATTGACTTCACTTGCCTTAGAAGTCATGCCTGAAACAAAATTCCCGATCATACTGCTTCCCCATCCGTTTGATGATTCTTTAGATCGGATAAACGGCTTGTTAATATGAGTGCTGACGTATTGATCAGTACCAGTTTGTGAACTATTTTGTCCGGAAGCACCGTTCTGCTTCCCTAAGAAAACATACTGGATTGATACAGATAAACACGAATTTAAAGGATCGACACACACGATGACTACGGACATTTCGGCGGCGTATCGGCATAAAGTGAACTAATTTATTAATGTTCAACAACAGAATTTCGTCTAGTGGCAATAAAGAATCCACAAATCATTGCAAGAATGGCCATCGCCCACCAGAACGTTGAGATCGCCTGATCATGATCGATGATAATCAAACGAATGACAGCTGTGATGCCAATATAAATGAAGTAGCGAAGCGGAAAATGAAAGTCTGATTTGAAGTATTTGATAATCAAAGCAATGAACTCAAAGTACATGAAGAATATAAGCAGTTCTCCAAGCATCTCATAATAGCTGTCCACTTTGTTGAACAGTGACTTGTATACGAATTGCACAATGTACCATGTCTCGCTGATCAGAAGTGCGCTTAAGGCTAACGCCAGGAAGAACAGACAGACATTGAGAAGCGCTTGTAACAGGTAAGGCACCTTTTTGAATTTGTTGGAAAATCTCATCATGTTGTCTCCTATTTCAATATATTCGTGGTTTTTATTCTCAGCCTACATCTTGGTGTTCCAAAATCGTAGCACAATGTAGTACTTAGAATTCTTTTGTATACTGTGAAACTGTCCCTGCATGCGGGACATCATTCGTGCAATGCTTCTTTCACCGAGTCCGTTGCTTTCCGGTATTATATCCGCAAGTTTAATCGTATTGCTAACATGGATCTCAAATATCTCTTGATCCGATACAAACGTGATGCTGATTTCTTCTTCCGGATCTGCATATTTAAATAAGTTTGACATCACATTATCAAATACACGACAAAGCTCCTCCAAATTCACGTTAATATAGGTTTCCGGCAGCTCGCCTGAAATATGGACCCGAAAATGCTTCTGATGAAGGATAGCAACTTGATCTGATATTAGATCGTAGATCACTTCTTTCACTGCAACGGTCTCCAGATCGGCCTCATATTCCTTATCCAGCAGGAAATACGCAAACAGATTGTCAGACAAGCTTTTTAATTGCAGTGCTTTACCATAAGCATTGGCTACATACCGATCTTTGCTGGTACCCGCTTCGCCTCCCTCTTTTTTGGCAAACTCCAGATTCATGATCAGCGACGTCAGCGGTGTGCGCATATCGTGCGACATTTCGGTAACCAGGCTGCGGCTCTCAGCTTGCAATTCCTCGATAGCTTTAAGTTTGTCCAGGAAAGCTTTCCGCAGATCCTCAATGCTCTTTGCAATCATCGCTAATTCATCATGCCCTTTTATCGTCATCTCGTAGTCTAGCTCGCCCCCTTCAAGAATATGAATCTCTTGGTGAATCGTTTTAAGGTAGCGAAGACTTTGGCGAATGCCGAAGAGAACAATGATTAAAAAGATGAGGGTTGCCCCGAGCAACTCCAATGTAAAGGCCAGATCATAATATCTGGAAGAGTAGAAACCGTCGATAATGACTCGTCCTTCACCATCGCTAAACTTGACAGGATGTGAATGATTTTGAGCGTACTGAGTCAGCTTTTCCTTTCCATAATCCGATTCAGAATAAATGGAATCATATTGCAGCTCCTGATCCTTGAATATGGTGAGGTTAATGTAATTTTCTTTTTTGACCCACTCGCCAAACGCTTTTCTATCTGATGTAGACAACTCATTTTCTGAAACGTACTTGCTGAATTTTTGAATGTATCTTGCTGACTCCTCGTGATAATACTCATCCGAACTCAGATATCCCTCGATCAGATCATCTGTAATCTTTTGCAACGTCAGAAAGATCACACCACTCACAATCGCAGCAACCATGATCAGCAAAGCCAGTTTTTTGGTTAGCGTAAATTTACGATGCGCCAAATCGATATCCTCTTCCCCATTCAGTTCTTATATAAACCGGACGTGCCGGATCATCCTCAATTTTGGAGCGCAGCTTCCGAATATGCACCATCACCGTATTGTTGGAACAGTAAAAGTAAGGCTGTCCCCACACACTCTCATATATATTTTGGGCAGAAAATATTTTGTTGCGTTTGCTCATCAGAAGTTTCAGGATACGATACTCCAGATCTGACAACTTGATTTGCTGCTCCTCTTTCCAGACCTCATTAAATTCTTCGCTCACTCTTAGTTTGCCCCCGATAAGAAATGTTTCTTCCTGTTCCTTCTTTTCCTGATAGATAGTATATCTGCGTAATTGAGCAATCACTCTAGCGTGAAGTTCCTCTTCCGAGAATGGTTTAGTCATATAATCATCGCCGCCTGCGAGTAATCCCTCAGTTTTATCGAGTGTACTCGATCTGGCCGTCAGAAACAAAATCGGGACGTTAGAGGATTTCCTGATGTGCTGACATGTTTCAATTCCCGAAATGCCTGGCATCATAATATCCAAAATAACCAAATCAAGCGAGTCATTCACAAGTTGCAATGCTCGCTTTCCATCCTTGGCTCTTAGCACCTCGTAGCCTGCACGCGTAAGGGATTCCTCCAAAAGATCACCAATATCCTGATCATCCTCTACGACTAATATTCGATGGGTCATGTCTCTCTCACCTCATGATTCTTGATGTTATTTCTCGTGTGTCCTTACTATATATCGTTCATAGTTAAGTACGTTATAAGGTACTACGTAAATCTTAACAATTTATGAAAGCTGATGTCCGCCACAAACTTATCACATTTTCTAAAAAAATGATGACTCTTCATAAATTGTTAAGATTCGGTCTTTATATTTATCCATTGTAAGGCTCAGGCTTTTCAGATCCGCACTACACATTGCAATGGTAAATGTGAAAGGAGTATTGATATGATTGTACAAAAAGAAGGACGCGGGCAACCAGTGAGTCTGCGGGAACGGGTTCATTTTCTGGACATCGTACGTGGATTTGCCTTGCTTGGCATTATTATTGTCAATTATTTTCTGATCGTAGATTCAGTAAAGGGATTCGAAATGGCCTCCGATGACGTACTGCACAATCTGGTTTCCTGGTTTGCCGAAGGGAAATTCGTTACATTATTCTCCTTCTTGTTCGGAGTTGGGTTTATGATCTTTATGGATCGAGCCGCGCAGAAGGTAGATAGTCCCAACAAGCTGTTTGCCCGTAGGTTATCTATCCTGTTGGGATTTGGCATTTTGCACATCACATTTGTTTGGGTCGGTGACATATTGACCTTTTATGCCGTAAGCGGCTTCCTGTTACTCGCCTTCTATAAACGCACAGCCAAAACGGTGCTTAGATGGATTATCGCACTTATCGTGTTTCAATTCCTGACTCCTGTTTTCACAATGTTGTACAATGTCATCAATACTGCAGGGTCAAAGAACCCGAATTTTTCAGAGTTTACTTTGTTTAGCCACAGCAGCCTTACCTACATGGAATCCATCAGCACTCGGTGGACAGATATGGTCACGATGGCTGCTAGCTCTTTCTCTATGATCTATTCCATGTTTCTCATGTTTCTGCTGGGCGTGTACTTTGTTAAGATGGAAATTTTCAAAGACATGGAAGCGAAAAAGCCTATATGGAAGCGTATCTGGATCATTAGCACAATCGCTTTTCTAATAACACAAAGCAGTATATTGCTAGACATGTTTAATTTTTCGGACATTTCCTCTGTCCTGGGTCAAAATGGCGGCTTAACCGGAAGTATGTTTTATATGAGCACTTTTGCAATGCTGTTTCTGTACGTTCCTCAGCTGCGAGGCCCTATGATGATATTCACCAAAGTCGGACGGATGTCATTGACCTGTTATCTGCTTCACTCTATCATTGGAACAGTTCTGTTCCTCAGGTACGGATTCGGGCTTGCGGATCATATTCAATCTGCCGGCACGTTCATGTTCAGCCTGGCCGTCTATTTCGTGCTTATGATCTTTAGTACATTGTGGTTGAGACGGTTTAAGTACGGTCCGATGGAATTGATATGGCGCAAGCTGACGTACGGCAAAGTAAACGGGAGTCCCAAAGCAACTCCGCTGCATTCGGAAAAATCTATTCAGAAATAACCCCCTTGCACAGATTGCATGACTTCAAATTAGTGTTGTTGAATGAAGCGGGCATTAAACGGACAGATTTGATATATGGACTAGTTATTTTTATATCATTTAGGCTTCTTTGGGCTAATAAATCCACCAGAGTTTACCCAATGTGCATTGCTCATGATCGAATCTAAATTGAATCTTTTACGCATGTTCATAGTCAAAGGCGCGCCATTCGACTATTTTTGTAACTTTTCGCAGGAAAAATTCGAGAATGATGACAAATCCTGCCTACGACACTTAATACGGTAGTGAACAATAGTAAATTAGGGTTACATGCAGCTTGTTTTCCAATGAAACAAAGAAAAAGAATCATACAAAAAGACAGGAGAAAGCTTTTGAAGTATTTTAACGCCAAATTTACCGCGGAAGAAAGAGCGATGGAATCACTTTTTTGTGAAAAGGCCTCGCAGAGCAGCTCGAATGTTTTACTGAACGACTGAACTCGATATTTTAGCAACTGAGGGAGTGAACAATCATGAAAACAAAAAAGGAACCAAAAGTTATTCTGGAACTAGCAAAGGAATCTGATCTGCCAGAATTCCAAAAAAAATTACAAGAAGCCTTTGCGATCGCCGTGATTGAAACGTTCGGTGATTGCGAAGATGGGCCGATTCCATCGGACAATGATGTTCAGGAGTCTTTCAATGCTCCCGGAGCAGTGGTATATCATATTCTTCAGGATGGTAAGAATGTCGGTGGTGCAGTAGTACATATCAACAACCAAACAAATCATAATTCGCTAGATTTATTCTATGTATCTCCAGAATATCACAGCCAAGGAATTGGTCTTTCTGCTTGGAAAGCCATTGAAGCACAGTATCCGGATACTGTGCTTTGGGAAACCGTCACACCTTATTTCGAAAAGCGAAATATCAACTTCTATGTGAATAAGTGTGGATTTCATATCGTAGAGTTCTACAATGAACATCACTCTGATCCGCATATACATCGCAATGGACGCGAAGATGACAAGCCCCTGCCGGATGATGATGACTTTTTCAGGTTTGTAAAGATTATGAAAAAAAAGGACTAAACAATTGAACATGACGAGATGCCGCAGAGAGTTGCTGGTAACTTTTTTAAAGATGTTTGTTTGGATCGAGTAAAATCCTAAAAATATATTAGTGTCAATAATTATTTTCACAGACATAAGTATACTCCTAACAATGCTCACTTTAACCAATTAATGCAAATTATCCATGTTTATATAATCTATATTTCATTATCAGAGGAAGGTAATAATGCTGTTTAAAAGGTGTTTTGATCCCTGTCTCAAAAACAGGGGTCAGTCCCCCCTTTCAAGCGGGCCTTTCTTATTTCAAGAACTCTTCAAGTTTCGCTTTAGTTTTTGACTCATAAAGTCTGAATGAATATTTATTAATAAAAATAAAATACCTCTGCTGCATTCTTGAACCCCAAGTAAAGCCGCTAAGGTACTCTTTCAAATTCACAAAACCAAAATAAAAAGTCTACTCTACTATTATTTTAAACTCATCTTCTAATTCCTCTTGAGCCTCCTGTAAAACTTTTAATACATTATCAGCGTATGAACCTAAAAACTTTTTACTAAACTCAAAATTTCTCCAAATCAAAGTTAACGGCCCATCTATCCACCCTGTAAGGCAATCCCATAAAGCGTCTAAATTTCTCCCATAGTAGTCTGGGAAGTCTAATTTATCTTTTAATGCATCATGTAACCCTTCTTTATTTTCAAAGTCTTTTCCATCTATAATTATTTTTTTCATAACAAACTATGCCCTCCTTTATAATAACTAACGTTTTATTGGTTTACACAAGATTCACCATTCGAATAAAGTATTCTTTTAGACCTAAAATTTTAAAGGGATTGACAGCAAAAATGTGGTATCGTTATTTCCGTTGCCTCAAACCCTAAAATTTCAGTCACAGATATTAAATTGGAGGAGTGTTAATTGATAGAAGTCGCATCTGTATGCGACTTCTTGATTTGGACTATACATTATATAAATTCAGGTTCTCTTTACGATCTTTCCCTGGAGGCTTTCCGAACATCTTTCTATACTCTCTATTAAAATAAGAAGGGCTTTCATAACCAACTTGAAAGGCAGCGTCAGCAACCCTCATATCTTTCCCGATAATCAACCGTCTTGCTTCATGAAGACGTAACGCTCTCTGGTATTGGATCGGAGTCATGGTTGTCACTTGTTTAAAATGGTGATATAAAGCTGATGGGCTAAGGTTTACTTTTTGAGCTAGTCCATCTATCTTTATTTCATGAGAAAAATGATTTCTTAAATAATCCAGAGCAACAGCCACTTCAGATAATTTACTCCCCTTGGCAACAAGGCTTTTTACTGTGTGACCATGCTTTCCCTGCATAATGCGGTATAGAATTTCCTTAATGATTAAAGGTGCAAGTATTTCTGTATCTTCAGGGGTATGAAGTAGTTTCACGAGTCGGATAAGTGCATCCAGAATGACCTCATCTGTCTGATCAACAAATATTCCTCGCCCTGTAACATTATGATTAGTGCTATGTTGCTTATACTCTTTTGAGACCTCTGCAATTTGCATTAAGTTAAAATTCAATCGAAGACATAAATAAGGTTCCATCTCACTTGCTTTTAAAATTTCCCCGATAACTGGCAGATCGACTGCCACGACTAAGTATTCCCCTTTTCCGTAAAAGAAGTCTTTTCCAATCATAGAAATCACTTTTCTTCCTTGCAGAACAATACACAAAGCAGGTTCATGCATAGTATGTACAGGCACCAGCGGCTTGGCAGATCGAATAAATTCCAACCCAGAGATTGACGTTACGTTCGTACCCTCCTTGGTAGCAAAGGATGACACAAGGTTTGTAAGCTCCTCTTCTTTCGATTGCAATTGCACTTCTAGAGACATGAAATCCCTCCTTTTATAAAACTTATCGACACTTGGAGGATAGGGCAAGAATTAAAGAGATACCGGCTACCACTCCATATTCACTTTACCTGATACTAATAGTAGAACAGGAAAGGAGTTGATGAAGTATGAAAAAAACCACTCATTCTTATGCTGGACTTTGGGTTACCAAAGATCGGTATATTAGGCATGAACTGCTGCCCCAATGGACGCTATGTTGAAGCTCGCGGCAATGTCGAATGTGCATATACAGGTCATTACCAAATAACAGATGACCACATTGAATATCAAGATAATACAGGATTCACAGCTGATGGAGATTTTATAAACGGAATTCTATATCACGCAGGGATGGTCCTGCATCGTGAAAGAAGCTAAAGATTCCTTAAAGAAAAATTACTTAAAAGAGGATGATACAAAGATGAGTATAAAGAATAAAGTTGTTCTTGTCACCGGCGGAAGCAGCGGTATTGGAGCAGCAACAGTTGATTTATTAGCTGAGAATGGAGCTACGGTAATAGCAGCAGCGCGACGAACAAATAAGTTAGAAACACTCGTATCCACTCTTCTCCAAAAAGGATATCATGCAGATTACAAGCAACTGGATGTCACAGACTTTGAACAAATGCAGCATACCGTCCAAGAAATTATAGAAGCATACGGAAAAATCGATGTCATCGTAAATAATGCGGGTGTAATGCCATTATCTAAATTGGAATCTCTGAAAATCGCTGAATGGAATCGTATGATTGATGTAAATATCCGTGGAGTCCTGCATGGTATTGGTGCAGTTTTGCCTGTAATGAAAGAACAGAATAGCGGACATATCGTCAATATAGCTTCCATAGGCGCATATGAGGTTACCCCCACTGCAGCAGTTTATTGCGCAACCAAGTATGCTGTCCGTGCCATCACAGAAGGCTTACGACAGGAAGCAACGAATAATATTCGAGCAACTGTAATTGCACCGGGCGTAACGGTATCAGAACTAGCCGACCATATTACCGATAAACAGGCGAGTGAAGCTATGATCGAATACCGAAGACAAGCGCTTCCTGCTTCTGCAATTGCACATGCAATTCTTTATGCAATCTCGCAGCCACTAGAGATCGATGTAAGTGAATTAATTGTAAGACCTACTCTATCACTATAAAAAAGTCTCATTGGAGAAATAAATAAACGCGGTAAAGCAGTTGGTTATCACCATGATAGTGTGATGGACGGAAAAATAATTAAGGGTACGAAAAAAACCTGATAAAAACGGAGTTTATATGGCAAAGGTTGAGGGTTAAAAAAATAGCTGATTCTAGTTTCTTCCCTAGAGAGTGGAACCGTGCAGATGTATTAAAAGCTATTAATGAAGCTTACCAAACTATAGCAAATTGGTTCGAAGGGGCATCTCTGCGTCGGGTATTATATTAGAAATGTATTTAAATAAGGATGGAACAATATCAACTGCATATCCGTTATATAAAAAATAATCTTGAAGAGAAAAATAACATATGAAATATTCATACAAATTTAAAGAAGATCCATTTGGTGATTTAGGAATAGTATTGCCAGAAGAAATCAGTATTTTCTCTGATTTCATTGAAAACATCGCTACAGAAGAACAAGCCAACGAGTATATAGATTACATTGAGAAGGTTTCAGAAGGGATATATGAAGACTTTGAGATTGAGTTAAATGCTACAAGTGTTCTCATCAAGAAAGATGTGACAATTGTTGAAAATTCTTTTAGGATAGAAGAACCTGAAAACTCAATTGAAACCGATCAATTTAGAGAATTGCTATTAATATGGCGAGATAAAATTCCAGATATATTTAAAGGTTGAATAAATTTAAAACCCTTCTTACATAAAGAAGGGTTTTACATATCGAGGCGTAGATACCATATGGTTGAATGGGATTTCGGAGAGCAACCTGTTAATAACGAGGAAATTATTGAAGTAGAAAACACGTTACCAGGAACTCCTGGAAAAGTCAGCCCGCTTTTTTCGCGCCCGATTGTGTGAAAGATCGTTATTGAACTAAAGCCCCCGATAGTTAGATAAGAAAAAGCAAAAGAACTTGCTATTTCTCAAATACATCCATCAAATTTTCAATGTTAGTTTGTTTTTCATACATACTAATAATAAAAGTAAAACCTTAATAAAACTTTACAAGACAAAATGAATTGACTATAGTCTAATTAGACTAAAATATTGATGTAAAGAAGTGAACAATTAGATGATAAAGTCTTTTTTAATGTTGGGGCAGTCGAATATGGCGGGCCGTGGATTTTTGAATGAAGTAGACCCTATCTATAATGAAAAAATAAAAATGCTGCGCAATGGACAGTGGCAGATGATGACAGAACCGATTAATTACGACCGTCCGGTTTCCGGCGTTGGCCTGGCGGCATCTTTTGCAGATGCATGGTCGAAAGCTCATCCCGATGAAGAAATTGGCTTGATCCCTTGTGCGGAAGGTGGCAGTTCATTGAATGACTGGCATCCGGAAGGCATCCTTTTTCAGCATGCTTTGTCCGAAGCCCGCTTCGCCCTCCGGTCCAGTCAAATTTGTGGAATCCTTTGGCACCAAGGTGAGAGTGACAGTTATCGTTCGCTACATGAAACTTATTACGAGAAATTAACTCTTATCATCGAGACGCTAAGAAACGAGTTGAAACTTGATGAGGTACCGTTGATTATTGGAGGGCTTGGTGACTTTCTTGGGAAGACCGGTTTTGGACAGCACGCGACTGAATTTCGACAGGTTAATGAACAATTGCTGCGTTTTGCTAATGAACAACAGAATTGTTATTTTGTTACTGCAGCAGATTTGACTGCGAATCCTGATGGCATTCATTTAGACGCAGCTTCACAACGCAAATTCGGTTACCGCTATTTCGAGGCTTTTTCGAAAAAGTACCATATCCTGAAACCCATTTCGGGAGAGGAGCAATCACTGAAAGTGAATGGTGACTATTCTAAAACAGAACAGATTTACCTTCATAGTATGGATTTGGCTTCGGGTAAAATCACGTACGCGGAATTTGAGGCGCGGATGGCGAAGGTGATGAAACCATAATTCCCTTACTTATCCTTGGCTTGCTAATCCAAAACCCCGGAGCTCACGGCTATGAACTTCTGGCCTTAATGGAAAAACGTCATTACAAATACATTGTTAACTTCACGAAAGGTTCATTTTATTACAATCTGCAGCAACTTGAAGAAAAGTGTTTTATTGAACAGATTCAGCAGAAACCCTCAACCAGTGGGCGTGAAATCCGTAACTTTAAAGTCACAGAATCGGGAAGGGCAGAATTCGAAACATTAATGATCAAATACGGCACCAAATCGGAATATGTGAACCTGCAATTTTATGGGGCGTTACTATTTGCCGATGAATTCGACAAAAATAAATTACTGGATCTGATCCAATCACAAATCGATCAGACTAAAACTCGAATCGAGCTCCTTGATGAATACCTGTCCATCACTCAAGAAATTCCCGGCACAATCAATTACTTTCGCCGTATGAACGAAAATTCCCGTTCACATCACTTGGTTAATTTAGAGTGGTTCGAAAAATTGAAAGCAGAAATAGAGTGAACTATTGCATAATAAAAAAATGCAATGTTAAATATATAAGAATTTAGTTACCTAAATATAAAACCTGTGTCGTAGATATCTAGTAACATCATTGATACAGGTTTTATACTTCTTCTTTAATTAAACCAGTAATAGGGTTGTCAACACTTGCCCCCCCCCCAACAAGAGCAAGTGAATCTGCTGCGTGTTCTTCTTTTTCAATCCTTCGTATTATCCTTCTTTTAAAATACTCAAATTCTTCTCTGTTTAAATATTCCGTGTATAAAAATGCTAATTGACAGTAGACAATACTAATTCAAATACTTTATATGGGTCTATCATATAGATTGGTACGAGTCATCCATTATCAAAAAGAATTTCATCCTGTACTTGAAACATTTATTGAACGTTATGTAAATGTCTTAACATAAAAAAGAAAGGCCAACATTTAAAACACTCTGTTGATCTTTCTTTTAATTATACGTAAGAAAGTGATCTGTTACAGAATATCCAACCAAATTTTAACGGTCGTCACCAAAATCAGTAAAGCTAAGATCCACCGCAGGATTTTTTCATTTACTTTTTGCCCCAGTTTTGCTCCTAGAGGCGAAGCGATTAAACTTGAGATAATAAGAATCAAAGAAGGTAAAAAAAGTACCTGACCTGTGATCACCTTTCCAACTGTTGCGCCAATAGATGAAAGAAATGTAATCGCAAGAGATGAAGCGACGGTGATTCTTACAGGAATATTTAAAATCGATAACATAATAGGGACTAGGATAAAGGCGCCGCCAGCTCCTAAAATACCTGATACGCCGCCAATGATAAAGGCTAAGAACGAAGCTAACCATTTATTAAATAACACTTCTTTGCCCTCTCTATGTTCTTGTCCTCTTTTAGGTATCAACATTAAAATAACAGCTATAATGGCCAGAATTCCGTATATAAAGTTAATTCCTTTTTCAGATATGAGATGAGAAAGGTAACTCCCCAATACACTCCCTATAAGAATACTGCTTCCCATGTAAATGATTAATTTTTTATTTAAAAACCCACTCTTACGATAAGCCCAAACACCACCAAGTGTTGCAAAGAAAACTTGAATAGCTCCTATCCCTGAAACTTCATGGGCTGTTAATGACATCACTCCTACTAAAGAAGGAACGTATAATAACATCGGGTAATTAATAACAGATCCTCCAATACCAATCATTCCAGAAATAAAGGAGCCAATAAACCCTATGATGAAAAGAGTGATAATAAAGGCAATGTCCATTCGGGTTTCCTCCTTTTCAAAGGAAAAGGGTATCTTTTTATTCGATACCCCTTCATATTCATTAGCCTTTTTGAACCCAGAATTTCAATACATCTCCATCTTCAGCTTGCTCTAAGATGTCATGTCCACCTGATTTAGACCATGCTACTAGGTCACTTTTGAATCCTTTATCAGTTGCATGCACTTCTAATATTTGACCTGATTCCAGTTCATTCATCGCTTTCTTTGTTCTGACGATTGGCATTGGACATGCCAGGCCTTTAGCATCTAATACTTTATCTGATTTCATGTTCTTCTCTCCTCTTTTTAGCAGAAACTTGTGTTACCGTATTGCACAGCGGTTTGGGCCAATCTCCATTTCACGCTGTTTTTCTTCATCTGGGCTGATTTTCCCCATGTTTGTTTCTCGGATCTCTTGGTATGCATTTGGTTGCGGAGGCAAATGATCTGTTACTAGGTGTCTAAATTCTGTTTCATCCGCAATGTTCAAACCATGGTTCTCGCTAAATAATGTACTTAGTTTTTTACCAACACTTCCATTCTCATTTAGCTCGTCAATGATCATAAAGTGTGCCGGTAATACAATTAAATCCTTTGATAACGCTTTGTAACGGCTATAAAGCGTTTTTCTTAAATCTCCTACCCAATCTTCTGCCATACCGGCTAAGTCTGGTCTGCCGATTGAATCAATAAACAAGATATCACCTGAAAGAAGATACTGGTCATCGACGATGAAAGAAGTGGAGCCAATCGTGTGCCCCGGAGAATAAATCGGTTGAATTTTAATCGTTGTATTTCCAATAATAATGTCATTTCCTTCTTCCAACGGCTGATAATCGAATTCCACTTCTTCAGCATCTTTAGGCGGTAACCAGTAGGTTGCTTTTGTTTTTTCAGCAATGACTCTGCCGCCTGAAATATGGTCCGCGTGAAGATGTGTATCAAATACGTGAGTAATCGTTGCACCCTTCCCCTTCGCAAAATCTATAAAGAAATTCACCATACGTGTCGCATCAATAATTGCTGCTTCACCATTGGAAATGACCATGTAAGACAAGCAGCCTTTACCGATTCGAACAAACTGATACATCTCACCGCCATCTTTTAAATCCCCGACTTTTACCGGCTCTAAATGTTCGCTCCATGCTTTCATTCCACCCTTAAGGTAGGATACAGAATGACCTGCTTCAGAAAGCATTTCGGATACCATGACGGATGAACCTTCTTTTGCGCAAACGACCAGCACTTCTTTATCAGAAGGAATTTTCTCCAAGATATCTTCTACGCCATCTAAAAGATCAAAATAAGGAACATTCAAATGGTCAAAGTCATGCCCTTCTATCTTCCAATCACTAAAATCATTTTCATTACGCACATCCAAAATAAATAAAGGTTCTTTGTTAAAGATTTTTTTTGTCACTTCTTTTGGGGTCATTGCCTTTATTGTCATGTTTCAATACCTCCTATACCAAATCTTTTAGCGGGACTAAAACGTTAAGGATACATCAGCATCTTTAGCAAAACCAAAAAAGGTAACAGCCCCGCCTACTTCGATTCCTTCCATAAAATCATCTTTTGTTAAACCCATAACGTCCATCGTTATTTGACAACCAAATCATTCAACTCCCATTTCAATCAGATAAGAATAGAAGGCACATTTGCGTTCATACAACCTTCTGCGACATGCTCTTTTCCTTGTCGCAATATTACAGACTTTATAAGCATCAAACAGACCGCTATTTGCCGCAATAATCGCTACTCTTGTACTCATCTGTTCATCATGCTTTTTATTTATTCGGTTTTACCTGTCCAATCCCGCATACCCGGGACAACATTAATAACCTTTTTAAAACCTTGTTTCTTCATGGTGCGGGCCGCCATTTCACTCCTTCTTCCCGAATGGCAGATAATATAAATTTCATCATTTTCGTTTAATTCGTTAGAGCGCTTTTCCACTTCACCAAGAGGGATATGCACAACTCCTGGGATATGAGCTTTTTCATATTCCTCTATCTCTCGAACATCTAAAATGTTAAGAGACTCGTCACTATCTACTTTCTGTTTGAAAGCTTCTAATGAAATCTCAGGAATTGAAGATGCATTTTCTGATGAATGCTCTCCTCCTTTTCGAAGAAAATGACGAAGTATTTCTCCCTCTGCTTCAGTACCTAGATATTCATGGCCTGTACTTTTTGCCCATGCTTCCAGATCTGCTGTAGAACCTTTATCTGTCGCATGAATTTCCAATACTTCACCAGCTTTTAAATCCTTCATTCTCTTCTTCGTTTTTACGATAGGCATTGGACACGCCAAACCTTTAGCGTCTAGTACAATATTTGCTTTCATCATTTTTTCCTCCTTTTCTCATGAGGGGTGGGGGTATATAAATATACAAAAAGTTTCTCCCTAGAAGTTAATACCATGTATTCATACCCCCTTTTATATTTGTGATCTTTTTAAATCCTTGTTTCTTCAATATTTTACTTGCCTTTAAACTTCTCATTCCGCTTTGACAGATAACAAAAACTTCTTTATCTTTCGAAAGCTGATTCGTTAGACGAGGCAAGTTAGTCAAGGGAAAATTTTTGAACCCTTTAATATGCTTTGTACGAAACTCATAAGGTGTTCGCACATCTATAAACTGTATGTCTTTATTTTTCAGCTCTGACTTTAAATCAGCAGTTGTTATTTGTTTAACACCTTGCAATGATAAAAAACGTCGAAATACGAACCATAGTAAAAATAAAATGAGTAAGATATTGAACATTGCGCCACTATCCATAGTGTTTATAACTTCCCTTCATTTATTTAGCAATGAGTAACATTAGATAAATAAGTTGACACTGCCTTCCTCAGCATCTGCCAAATAGGCTGCTACACCAGCATAGTCGATATCATCTAATAGTTCTTTTTCCTGTAAACCAAGAAGATCCATTGTCATCGTGCAAGCTACGAGCTTTACCCCCTGTTCTTGAGCCATCTCAATCAACTGAGGCAAAGGAAGTGCATTATGCTTTTTCATCACATTTTTAATCATTTTAGGGCCCATACCTGCAAAGTTCATTTTAGATAAACCCATCTTATCAGCACCACGAGGCATCATCTTTCCAAACATTTTTTCAAGAAATCCTTTTTTCATTGGAATCAGCTCTTCTTTACGTAAAGCGTTTAATCCCCAAAAAGTATGGAAGATCGTCACTTCATGATCGTAGGCAGCTGCACCATTTGCAATAATATAGGCTGCCATTGCTTTATCATAATCCCCGCTAAATAAAACAATTGTTGTGCGTTTTGTTTGTTCTGTCATGTTTATTCTCCTAACCAATTACCCCCACGGGTATATTAAAGTCAAAAAATTTTTTCGAAAGATCTGCTATTATTCAACTCTTTATATACCGGTAGGGGTATAATATAACGCATATAAAAATTCGTCAACCTTAGGTTGATGAATTTTTATCGGCTCTTTACCAATAAGTCGACTGCTTCTTTTACTAAATTTTGTGTGTCTTCGCCTTTTTCTAAACTTTCACGAACACAATGTTCAAGGTTTGTGCTCACAATTAAACCCATCGCTCGATCGATCGCATTACGGGAAGCTGCTAATTGGGTCACAACCTCTCTACAATCTTTTCCTTGTTCCATCATAGTCAATACACCTTTAATTTGTCCTTCAATCCGTCGTAAGCGGTTTTTAATCTTTTGATCATACTCCATATATCAATGAAATCCTTTCTTTCATTTATTTTTACATTTACATGTTACCAGTTCATAACTGTTTACATGGATACCTTTGCGCTTTAGAAAACGCACTCCTAAATTTAATTCCACCCGATCACGAGCTATTATGTGTATTTTATCACGTGGAATCTCTAAATAAAAACGTTTTAGATACGCATATGGGATGTTTAAAATAATATTATCCGAAAAATTGGGTACATCGTTATAATGGCGAATATCTAATATTGTCATGTCTATAGCCTTTAATTTATCTTTATGGATACAAGAGATTCCGGTTATAGGATAATAACGTCTATACGTTGCAATGATAATCACAAAAATAAGCAGGAATGCAATAACTAAATAATTGATACTACTTACACCACCTTATTAACTCTTTGTTATTCACAAAACTATAATATACCCCTATGGGTATATAGTCAAGTGTGAAAGTTACTTACTTTGAGCTGATAGATTCATTTCAATATCCGCGGATTGAAAAAATACTTACATTTCGATAATGCCAATTCTGCTAAAAGTAACTCGAATAAAGAAATAAGCCGATTTTATTTTAAATCGACTTTATTTTATCAATTACTTTTAAAATTAGCACAAGACTGCTTGGATATTACATTGGGTTTCATTTGCATAAAACAATTCTTAGGTACTGGTTCCCCATGTTTCATGCTGGATGTGACTCCAATTACTCAGAAATCTGCGAATAACTATGCTAATCTTCCGCAGCCACTGCATCTGCTTTGGTTTTATGAATTGTACCAAATGGATGGTTAGGAGGAGCATAAATGGAGTAAAGTTTTAATGGCGTATTACCTGTATTAATCACGTTATGCCAAGTGTCGGCAGGTACAACAATGGCAGAATCATCATAAACATTTCTTTGAAAGTTCAAATGATCTTTGCTCTTTCCCATTTTGACGATCCCACGCCCCTGCTCAATCCGTAAGAACTGGTCAACGTTAGGATGGATTTCCAAACCAATGTCTTCTCCAATACCAAGACTCATCAAAGTAACTTGAAAATGCTTTCCTGTCCATAAAGCAGTACGGAACGTATTGTTTTGTTTTGTGGCTCTATTGATATTTACAACAAATGGTTTTGGTCCATAATCCTTCAAAAGAAGGTTTCTATCTTCATATGAAGAGCGCAAATCGGCACCTCTGTGTACGTTCTCCATCTCATTTGGAATAGTCCAATAAACAGATCTTCCATCATTATACATCGGCACAGTCACATAATAATAACATTGAGGCGAAAAAGGGTTATAGTACATTTTTTGATCCCCGCAATTATAAATTTTTGTGATAGTATCTTATGCATTTATTAAGGGAGTGTGCTAAATCAAGAAAACTCATATTAAACACAAAAATGAATGTTCGATCACCGTTTGATTCACGGATGAATAATTTATCACCGACCTTGTAATCGTTTTCTGGATATTGAATTTCACTAGCCTTTGTTAACAAGACATCGAATGACACTTTTATATGATGGATTATCAAAGGTCGACGACCCTAAATGGCTTTTGAACATTTACATAGCACAACAACAGAGTATACGGAATTCTGTTGTTTGTCCCCCCTATCCCAGCTCTTTCAGATTTATCCCTTTGGATGCGCCTTGATGGCCAGCTTTTCAGCAGCGTAGTATTTAGCGCCTCCTGAATCGTTATAGCATATTTCAACGCCGATAGACTTGCGGTTCCCAGTGCCGTTTGTACCGTCACCTGTATGTGGGCTCGCTTTTAGTAAACCAGTTTATATTCTTTTTGGGCACACAACAGAAACAATTTTCCCATATGAAAATCTCGTAATCTTACACCTCTTTAACTTGAAGAAGGATTTTTGCATATGTATTTTCATACCCGTCAACTACCATCTCATCCAGCATATATTCCTCATATGCATTTTCCCCTATTTGCATTCCATTTCTTTCAATGAACTCAATGATTCTCCGGTATGCCTCTTCAGTATTTCCGCCTATTTCATATCCAACTGCATACAGGCCTTTTGGCCGTATATGATAATTTATGTTCTCTGCCCCATCTTTTACTTTTATATAAAAGTAACTGTAATTGTAGAAGTCTTTTTCTAAGATTTGTTCCCGTGCAAAGATTCCGCCTATCGGATATCCTTCATCTAATTCATATTGCTGAACTTCATGAATGAGTTCTGAAATGGCTGCCACATATTTTCGTTCCGGTAAGTTTAATGTTTTTCGGCTTAACATGAATGTTTCTTCATTTAAATATTCAAAAGAAATTGAGGAAAAATCAGTCTCAAGTGCTTGTTCAGTAAGCGCCACTTTTGTATGTAAGATCGTTTGCAATTGCTTAAGCTCATTTATTTTTTTATCAATCTCAATAGACTTTTCTTTTAGAACATGCAATATTTTGTCTGGTGTTTTGTCTTTTATTAGACGCTTTATTTCTTTTAAAGGAACGCCAAGCTCTTTAAATAGACTGATGACTTGAAAAATCTCAAATTGATGATAGGAATAATACCTATACCCATTTTCTTTTTTTATTTCCGGAGAGAATAGACCAATCTCGTCATAATGAAATAAGGTTTGTTTTTTTACACGACAGAGCTTCGAAAACTCACCTGTTGTGAAATACTTCCTCACATCTTCGCTCATAAAAACCTCCTTGACTATACGGTAACCATATACCTTATGATTTGATTGTACTTGAAAAGAGCTTCAATCTACAAAGAAAAGGATAGGATAGGTAACAAGGGTTTCAATTTAGTAAAGGGGACTTCAAGTGAAAAAATCAATAAATGATCAAAAAACGATATTCATTATACTATTAAGCAACATCTTCGTAGCATTTCTTGGTATCGGTTTAATTATCCCAGTTATGCCTTCTTTTATGAAAATCATGCATTTATCTGGTAGCACTATGGGTTATCTTGTTGCGGCTTTCGCCATTTCTCAGTTAATTACTTCACCTTTTGCGGGAAGGTGGGTTGACCGTTTCGGGAGAAAAAAAATGATTGTTCTCGGGTTGCTTATTTTCAGTTTATCAGAGTTGATTTTCGGATTAGGGACTCATGTTTCAATATTTTATTTTTCGAGGATACTGGGTGGCATAAGCGCTGCTTTTATCATGCCCGCGGTAACAGCATATGTAGCTGATATTACAACCGTAAAGGAAAGATCAAAGGCTATGGGATATGTTTCGGCTGCAATTAGCACCGGCTTTATTATTGGACCAGGTGCGGGAGGGTTTATTGCCGGCTTTGGCATCCGCATGCCGTTTTTCTTCGCTTCCGCCATAGCATTAATAGCAGCTGTATCTTCCGTTTTTATACTAAAAGAGTCATTGTCAAAAGAAGAACGCCATCAGCTCTCGTCTCATACAAAGGAATCAAATTTTTTAAAAGACTTGAAGAGGTCCATTCATCCAGTCTATTTTATTGCATTTATTATCGTCTTTGTAATGGCTTTCGGTTTATCAGCTTATGAAACGGTATTCAGCTTGTTTTCTGATCATAAATTTGGCTTCACGCCAAAAGATATCGCAACCATTATTACGATAAGTTCCATTGTTGCGGTAGTTATTCAAGTTTTACTATTCGGGAAATTGGTCAACAAACTTGGAGAGAAAAGAATGATTCAGCTTTGCTTAATAGTCGGTGCGATCTTAGCTTTCGTGTCTACTGTTATGTCAGGATTTATAACTGTTTTGCTTATAACTTGTTTTATTTTTCTGGCGTTCGATTTGCTACGCCCGGCCTTAACTACTCATTTATCCAATATGGCCGGTAACCAGCAGGGGTTCGTAGCAGGCATGAACTCCACATACACCAGCCTGGGAAATATATTTGGTCCTGCTCTAGGCGGCATACTATTTGATCTTAACATTCATTATCCTTTCCTTTTTGCAGGTTTCGTTATGATTGTCGGTCTTGGTCTTACAATGGTTTGGAAAGAAAAATGGAATGATGTTTCAACCTTGAATTAACTCTACTCTCTATAAAATCAAATTTTGACATTTGAATAGCAGGGAATGCCTCAGATTAGGCACAAGAAGGAAAGGTTCTTTATTTGATCGGCTACATGTTCCTTGAGGTGAATATAGTTTATGCTGAGTATTGTCAAGCTGTCAGCAATCTTAGGATTTCATCTGCCATCACCCTAAGCAGAGGCCTCATTTTATTGATACCTTTCCTCTTGATTCTTCCTATATTTCTCGGAAGCATGTCCATATGGCATGCTTTTCAGTTAGCCTGAAGTATAACAAGGTTATTTATTATCATCCTTGAAAATATATTATCCTTTTCGGAATAAGAAAATAAGGAGAATGTAGTATGAGTATAAAAATAAAAGCAGTTACTGACGATAATCGTACTGCAATTCTTGCTCTACATGTCAGCGAGAATCAAATATCATATATTGAATCAACAAAAGCATGTTTAGAGGATGCAAAAGAATGCCACTTTTATAAACCTGTCGGGCTTTACTATGAAGGAGATCTAGTCGGTTTTGCAATGTATGGATTGTTTCCTGAGTATGATGAAGATAATAAAAATGGAAGAGTCTGGCTTGATCGATTCTTTATTGACGAACACTATCAGGGAAAAGGATTAGGAAAGAAAATGCTTAAAGCTCTCATTCAACACCTTGCTGAGTTATATAAATGTAAGAGGATTTATTTAAGTATATTTGAAAATAATATTCATGCTCTTCGCCTTTATCAAAGGTTTGGTTTTCAATTTAATGGTGAACTCGATTTTAATGGCGAAAAAGTAATGGTAAAAGAGCTATAGGTTTTTAAATGGTTTCCAATCCCCCGCTGCAACGGTGGATATGCGGACGAGTTCATTCTTAGGCCTGTCGTGGGAACAATGGCGGTTTTAATGGAAACAACGGTTTCAATGGAGGCAACACCGTGGAAACGGTTGTTTCTCCTACTCAAAATGTTGTTAATACAACAACCAATCAACGTACGATTAGACGTGGTCATCCAACTCATATTGTGAATGTGAACAGAAATATGACGAGAGTAGAGAATTACTATCCAGTGACACAATCTATAGAGAACGAAAACATCGTTAAGGCTCTACGTTTATGAATTAACATGCTTCTTTCATCTCTTATTCCTAAATTGGAGTAACCCCGGCAGATTAACAAAAGATTGACCGGAAACAACACATTTTTTGAAACAGATCAAAATCAAAAAGATAAGTATAATGCAACAGCTAAAAAACCAGTAATACCGCTTAGACTAAAAAATCATTTTAAAATCAATTAAACTATCATCACTATCGAATGAGCTCGATCAGCATATCATGTATTATCCTCTTTTAAGGAAGGTGATGTTATGCGGTCATTTCCATTAATAGTGGTGCTATTCATCCTGTTAATCATCGTTGGGACTTCTTTCTTCGGTGGCTATTAAGAACTCACCTTACCCCATATCCAACAGACGCCATAAGAAATCTTTATGGCGTTTGTTTTGTTATGTGATTAACTCACCATATGCTGACAAAGTTTCTTAACCAGTGAGTGAAAATTAGACCATTTTTCACAAACTTCATCTATTTTCCTGCCCATGAGCTTTTTTAAATTATCCACAGTGTTTACCTTAATACAATTCACTATTGATTTAGAAGCCATTTTATACGCTCAGCTTGTTTTTCCTAATTCAGAATATCCTCCTTCAAAGCTAAGGGCTGCTCCTGCTAGAAATGCTAATAAAAGAGAAATAACGCATTACATGATTCTCCTTTTTCTCAAAATATTGATAAGAACTATGCAAATATAAGTCCTACCGTAACTATAGTGTCAAGTACCTTCATTTTGTGAGGAAGTGTTCTTTCCTTTATGAACTATAGTTGATAGGAAGAAATAGTTGGAATATATATTTCCACGGTAAGATGAATTGAGTCTTAGAATATAAAAGACCGCAAAGCTATCTTAAATAAGCTTTGCGGTCTTTGGGTCTCTTTTTTCTTAATATCAGTCAATGGTTCCAGCGGAATCCACTGCACATACATCCACTGATTTTTTATTTTGATAAAGGTTTCCTCTACTCTATCGTGTGAGATGAACTCAAGGTATGCCACGTAACCATGAAGGTGGAGGAACCTGCATGTTTCAATCAGTTTTGGGGTAAAAGGCGTGTTGACGTTCCTCTGCTTTACTATTTAATATTCGGTAGCTAGACTTTCCAATATGAAGCGGAATATCCAATTTTTCTAAATTTGGCATTCCATTTTTTAAGAAAAGCTCTTTATCTTGATATCTCTGTAAAACTTCTCCCACAATCCACTCTTGATCGCCCAAAGTGGAAATACTGTGTACTTTACACTCATAAGCAAAATACGCATCAGTTAAAATCGGTATCTCAGCTTTTAGCCCTTCTTCGTATTGAATATTAAATTCTTCAAACTTATTGATATCTCTACCACTATGGGTGCCTAATGCTTGGATTAATTCCGAATACCTTCCTGGAAGAAAATTCACACCGAAAACACCACTTTTCTCAATCATTTTGTAAGTATATGTCTCTTTGTTTACTGATATCCCATACATCCCAGGAGAAGATCCGATATACGTATGCCAACCGGAAGCCATTGCGTTTTTTTCACCTTCATATTGAGCCGTAACGACAGCTACCATTCCAGGGTAGGCGTACCAAATAGGTTCATCTATCGGTGCTCTCATCTTCATCGCTCCTTTTGTTTAAGATTCATTTTTTATTAGAACTTGAGAGGCTCGCATCTAAATCGTCAGGTACTTCTTCAAATGGACCATTCGTTTTAGATGCAGACCAGTTTAATAAATGGGCTCCCGGCAGATTGGTTTCGACTTGCCATTGCGGCATGAGTAACCGAAGCGTCTTATCTTCTGCCATCTTATACATCCTTCCTTTCAAATATTCATAAGAAGATGCACAAATCATAAACCCTATAGCAACTATAGGGTCAAGGGTTAGTTATTTTTTTAGCACTCTTAATTCTGTGAGGAAGTTTTCTTCTCTTAATGAGTTAAAGTCGATTGGAAGAGAAACTTGATATACGTTTCCATCTGTTTGAATGCCATGAGATTCAATATATTGATAAAGTTTTTGATAATATTCATCATAATTTTTTGCAGACCAATCAAATGCGATACATACATATTCACCTGACGGGATCGTGTCTAACCTTATGTTTTTTTCTCCTATGTCTATCTTTTTTTCATTGCAAACAGTGGTATAAATACTGTTGCAATAAATGTTACGAGAATCCTTATAGGGCTTGAAATCATAAATGAATCCATAATAGTTATCTACTACATCTCCTATTTTTTCAATAACATCAGCCAGCTTTCTGTAATACAAATCCGATTGATCATGAGGATTAACTTGAGGCGTCTCTACTTTTAATATGGTTTGTTCATCTATATACCGAAAATAAACGAAACCTTCATCTTTTTTCCTGCATATGTCTAATTGTTCATTAAGCTGATTCCTTCTCCTATGAAGTAATTGACGAGCACGTTCGAGTTTCTCCATTTCTTGCACAATAACGCTTTCTTGCTCCTCAAGAAAGTGTTGTATATCTTCAGGGGTACAAGTATATGAGCCGAAACGCTTGATTTCTTCCAGAGGTGTTCTAATATATTTTAGATACTTGATAATATCTAAATAAAAGAACTGTTTCACATGGTAATATCGATAGCCATTCTCCTGATCTGTATAATAAGGCTTGAAAATTCCGATCCTATCATAATAGCGCAATGTTTGAATTGAGATGTTATTGAGACGGGCTGTTTCTCCAATTGTAAAATATTCCTTCATCAATCTCATCCTTTCTTCTAAGTTCTAAGAATTCTTTCTTCCACTATACACGGTTACCTTCAAAATCCTAACTGAACGAACTTGAGAAAAAACCTGTTTAAGAAAACCTGCCGAGGAGGAAATGAGTCTTCTTCCAGGAATGCTAGAAGGAAAGCTGGATGAAGGAATTATTTCTATGAACACAGCTATTGATGTCATTACTGAAGTAAAGAGCTGTGAAGACATCGTTAAGGAATTAATGGCTGACTTTATGAAGTAATATATTTAAGATTGATAGGCATAGATTATGCATATGGGTCATTCCTTCAGACGTTAAATATAATTGAACTTTTTAAAAAAAGCTTAATCCTTAAAAAGATTAAGCTTTTTCCCTTTACTATGTTCAAACCAGTTGCCATCTTACACTTTATAGATTCCATATAATGCGACACAATGCTCTTGTAGCACTTCAAGGTTTTATACCCTCTCCCTCGGGTCTATCCCTTACTTCGTTTTAGTTAACATGTAGCTTTGTTTTATCATATCGTATATGTCTTCATCTGGAACAGTTCCGTCAAGAATGATAGAATTCCAATGGTCTTTATTGAGATGAAATGCTGGAACTACCGAAGTGTATTTGTGTCTCCAGAAATCGAGAAAACCGGGTTCACACTTCACATTGATCCAAATATGATCATTTTTTTCAAATATCCACGCAAACACTTTTCTGTTTTTAGCGTGTCGCATTAATGTCCAATTCTTATCACGAAATGGATAATCTTCATATGCATCTTTAAAACTCAAACAATAATCAATTGCTTCCTCTCTATTTTTCATTGGTTGTCTCTCCTTCAACAGTTAACTGCCTAAGTTTTTTCTCTACTTTATTTAACCAAAAATGAATAAGTGAATAAAACAACCTTATTGGTCAATTTGCAAGATCAGCACTATCTAAATCATACCTCTATACTCTTTCCCGCGCATAAAAAAATTTTCCAACGCTAAATTGTTAGTTGCTTTTTTCAACGTTTTTGCTATGTTCCTACTCAAAGGGAGCATTGAACAAATAGAAGCTCTCGTTGGTTCTACTGACTATGTATTTTTCCCGGCGGTCCGTCAGCCTGTTCACCGTCATCAATCATCACGAGCTCCGATAAACATAAAACAAGCTGGCGGCAATAAGCACCAGCTTGAAAACTATTCTTATTGAATAAACTCCCCCAAGTAATGACCATTGCTCATTTTTTAAGTTGCAGATACTGGGATACAAACTAATTTGCCCTGACTTTTAATTGGATACTGTTGGACTTATAGACGATCTTCACTTTGTACTTGCTTGGTAAACCTACAGTCTCAATTGATGAAAATGATCCATGACGTTTATGATAGGTGATGATCGTGGATCCGTCTGCCGGTACATAATTGTTCGAAAAATGGAGTCGTAATGTTCCTTTCATTTTTGCCTTGCCTTTAATGTGAAGCAGGTCATTTTTCCCGCTGAGATTCAGCTCAAGTATACCCTTGGCAGATTGTTTATAGTCTCCTCCGATGATCAGTTTTCCTGACACATCTTCCTTCAGGGTGCCTCCGTTGTTTGAAACATCACCTCTTCCAAATGCTGTCTTCGAGTCGCCCTCAAGTGTCCCCTGATCAATCCGCGTACCGCCGGAATATGTATTGTTCCCCTCCAGCTTTAACGTGCCTGTCCCCTTTTTGGTCAGCTTTCCGGAGCCGGAGATATCGTTGCGCCAGCGATCCAATGCATGGAAGCCGCCTTTTGAAGAATCCATATTCACGGTAACGTTTTTGGCAAAAGCGCCATATCCATCGGCAGCCGAAAAGAGATTAAGCCGTCCCCATCCTTCAGCGTCATCAAGAACAGGATAGCCGGCAGGAAGACCGGTCGTAGCTAAAATCCAGCGGCGCTGCGTTTTATCAAGGTAAGGAAAACGGGTTTCCAGCAGGACTTCAGCTCCCTTAGGAACCACCATTGGTTTAGCAGTTGGATTGATTTGCCCAAATCCGTATGTCAATCGTTGAAAATATTGTTTTTTATTCATGTCATAATCGCTGAATCGGTCTTCAGCTGTACCAGTTTGTGTTAACAACTTACTGTGAGCTTCATCATAAGCAGCCTTTTTCAAACGATTATTGGCTGGATCAGATAAAATAGCAGCCGCCAAGCCAGTTGCCATGACACGTCCTCCCATTATATCAAGCGGGGAATGCATACCGGCGACAATGCGGTTATTGCCGAGTTCCGAAGCTCGGGTAAGGAGTTCCTGGTAACGCTCCGGTACGGCATAAGCCATAGCAAAAGCGCTGAGATATGCAGCATTCGTATGCCCGCTGGGAAAACCTCCGTCTTTGTTTGGATCAGGATTGATAGCAGGAACAAGGGTCGGAACAAGAATAGAATTGCTTTCCCAGCGAAACGGGCGGGGATAATGAAAGTATCCCTTAGCCGGGTTCGTTGAAGAATAAGGGCCGCGTAACGTATTGACCAAACTCACGACGCTGCCGAGACTGGAACTCGTGCTGCCAGAATTAGTTCCTTCATCATGATATTTTTTGATCGTGGCATCTGCCGGAATACTGTTAATCGTTGTTGTCGCCTCCGCCTTCATTCGATATACATCAGTAAGCGGACCAAGACCGTCAATCACACTGTAGCTCTGATTCCTGCGATCATCAAAATATGCGGCATTTTCCTCACTGAAAGTACGGCGTTCTGCAATGTCTACAACTTTTTGAATGTTGGCATCCAATACGCTGCTGTTCAGTTTGGCTCCGCTATCCCAGGTATTTCCGGGCGTCCAAAGCTTATTAAATTCGGAAAGCACCCCGATTGCAGGATTAGAATTCACTGTAGTATTAGCAGAGCTGTTATTTTTGTAATGATCTACGAAGTATCCTGAAGCAGGGGGCGGCGGCATTACTGTTTTTGCTTTCGCTGTTGTGCTCGCATAACATACACTCACAGAACTTTGAAATAATATCAGAGAAAATAAAGCCACTACTAAATGCTTCTTCATCCTTAGTAATTTCATTTTTTCATCATACTCTCCCTTACTCTTAATCGATCTCTCCAAAACACTTTTTCCCACTCGTCAAGTTATTATTGATCGTATCTTAACTTTGTTAATGAAATAGCGCTGTTTTATTAATGTTTTGTTTATTTTATCTAGGCGCCATTGCTATAGAAGTTGCCCTCGGGCTGAGAGAAAGGAAAAAAAGAAAATTAAAAAGGGCAAAAAAGCTGCTGACGAGGAGTCAGCAGCTAACACAGGCTATCTAAGTATTCAATCTACTTAAAGGCTAGGCGTGTTTCCCAAAATGACCGTTTGTGTAAAAGAAATACCATACTTCATGGCCATGTTACTCCTCAATTAATGCGCCATCATCTCATGGGCAATATCGTGGCCGTCCATTTCTGACGGGTAGTAGGTAGGCCAGTTTTTAACTTCATCGAGTAAAGCTTTACGGTCATCACCCCAATACAGATGGTAATGACTAGCTTTAGTCGGATAGATACTATGATCACTAAACTGAATATACTGAGGAAGTCCTTCAGCTTTTTTAGCTAGTTTGAATATGTATCTTACCCCTCTATTTCCCGCATCATATGTTAGAATTTCGTACCCATCATACGTATACTTACCAGAATATTCTTTTCCATTTTTGAAGAACGTTACAGTATCTTGTTTGATTAAGATACGGTCAACATCTGTTTTATACCCTTTTTTATAGTACTCTTTATATTCTTCAGCTGTCTTGTCACCTTCATGTTCTGATTTATATGAAAATACTTCGTCAAGAGTACCATCTTGCAGGTATGGATATACAGATTGCCAGTCTCCCTCCCAATCAGAAAGTGGCCGATCCTTTACTTGACTGTCTTTAAAATAGCCTTCATAAATTTTTTCTGTTTCTTCATCATGTGCATGACTATGATCGTGATCATGATTATGAGATTCTGATGTTTGTTCTTGCGTTTTAGAAGAGTCTTCTTCAACTGCTGAGGATGATGCTGTTTTATTAGACTCACCTTTAGATGAACCTGAAGTCTGACATCCTGCCAATACTAGTAATGAACCAATCGCTAATATCCCTAACCTCTTTGCAAATAAAATTTTCATTATAACACTCCTTCTCCTCAAACCGAAATTATTACGATTTGTATTATACATTTATCTTATGCAAAGATCAAAGGGAAAATGAGATGTTTTCATGATTTCATCATCTTACTTTCTGCCCTCTTGACTGTTCATACAAATACAAACACAATTTCCTCGGTCTTTCATTTATGTACTTAAAGTTATCATTAATGAGTGGGCTATCCTAGCGATTGAGGTATTTATAAACAGGAAAAACCACACCAACAAAGTTGGTATGGTTTATTCAGATAGGCCCTGTAGAAGAGACTCAATTGTACGGAGTATACAGCTAATTGCATTTGTAACCGACAGGGCCGTCTGAACCTGTGTACACATATGTGTCAGAAACATATCCAATATTCACGACACCCCGAGAATCTTTCCACTGGATTTGATCCCAAATATTACTCGTTCCATACTTCCCTGTAACAGTCGTTCCATAAGCATAACAATAGTAAGGAACACGCGAGCCGCTTGGAATGGAAAGCATAATAGGATAATTTGTACCTGGACCGCTACGCATATTTACAGGCGCACCGCTGCTTGTTGAGACCGTAAAGTACTGAACGGCAAGTGCTTGACTGGAAAAAATGAACAATGATGCTATCATAACGGTTAACATACTCAGCATTTTCAGTTTTGTCAATGTCATCCCTCTTTCTTCAATTCCTTCATTTTAAAGCGATAGAACATATGCTACCAGCTGCATTTAGGAACAACCGGACCGTCTGAACCCGTGTAGACATATGTATCAGAGACAAACCCATAAACGACCTCTCCGCTGGCAAGCGTCCGCTCTGTGTAATTCCAAATATTACTCGTTCCATACTTTCCAGTTACAGTTGTACCGGTTTTGTAGCAAAAGATCGGGATACGGCTGCCGCTCGGAATAGTCGTTACAATCCCCCAACTTGTACCTGGGCCGCTGCGCATATTTACAGGCGCACCGCCGCTTGTTGAGACCGTATAATACTGAGCGGCAAGTGCATGACTAGAAAAAATGAGCAATGATGCAATCATAACCGTAAGTGTACTTAGCATTTTTAGCTTATTCACCTTATACTCTCCCCCTTATAATACGTCTGCTTTCTTACATCCAGTAAAAGAAATTACCTTTCAGAAAACCACGCCCCTCCCCTTCCATATATTTATCAATGTACCATAAACTAGATCTTTAAAAAGTGGAATTACTCCTATGTTTTCGACAAAAAAAACGTGACATTTCGCATTTTCAGAATGTGCAAATATGACCTGTCCATTTTTAATAAGACAAGGCTTTTATACACTTTTTGTGATCATTTCATTAACCGGCGCAACAGAAGCTGTTTAGATAAACAACTCTGTGTATAAGCGTTTTGTGTGCTTGATGAGAATAATGCGACTTGTGATCATTCCGTATATGTCATTTTTAGCGGAGAAAAGTTCTTTCTGTATGCTACACCCTAATTTCGGGAAATGTAACGTTGATTAAAGGAGGTTAAATCACTATGGATCATCAAACATTAGCTGCCCATGAGGCTGTAGACTTACATGAAATCGTTAACTTTAAAACACTTTGTATAGCGAAATCGAAGTTGATGCAGGGACTTGTATTTGACCAAGATCTTAAGGACTTGATGCAAAAAGATGTGCAGCAATCCATTCAAGACCTTACTGATTTACAAGCGGTTTATGAGCGTGCCCCATTTCAGGCCCCTGTCCCACAAAGCCGCCCAACGCCAATCATCAATTGAAAGGAAGGTAAGCACCTTTGAATCATGATCACTTAGACCCTATTAATTCGCTACATGTGCCTGAACTTGCAGACACTACATTTGCGATGGATTTTCTTATTCGAACAAAAGAAGGCGTGAGAAATACTGCTGTCGCTTTGACTGAAACCGCTTCACCAGATGTAAGAGCCTTGTTGCGGAAGCAGCTGATGCAAGGAATCGCGATGCACCAAGAGATTACGGAACTGATGATAAGCAAAAAATGGTTCCATCCGTATGAGCTGAGCGAACAATATAAGCTGGATCAGCTCTCTGCAAAAAACACGATCATGGTCGGCAACATGAACCTTTTTCCTGATGAAACAAATCGAAAAGGGATGTTTGACCGGACACCTGATGAACACTAACACTGGAGGTTTTACAGCATGAAGGCAGTAACGTATCAAGGCATTAAAAATGTTGTTGTCAAAGATGTGCCAGATCCAAAGATTGAAAAGTCAGATGACATGATTATAAAAGTCACCAGTACAGCCATTTGCGGATCAGATTTACATTTAATCCATGGATTGATTCCCAATCTGCATGAAGACTATGTCATCGGCCATGAACCAATGGGAATCGTTGAAGAAGTTGGGCCAGGGGTTACAAAGGTGAAAAAAGGTGACCGTGTCATTATTCCTTTTACGATCGCCTGCGGTGAATGCTTTTTTTGTAAAAACCAACTGGAAAGCCAATGTGATCAATCTAATGACAATGGAGAAATGGGTGCCTATTTCGGCTATTCAGGTCATACTGGCGGTTATCCAGGCGGGCAGGCTGAATATTTAAGAGTGCCATTTGCGAATTTTACCCATTTTAAAATTCCTGAAACTTGTGAGGAGCCCGATGAGAAATTAAGCGTGATTGCCGATGCCATGACCACCGGCTTTTGGAGTGTTGACAACGCCGGGGTAAAAGACGGTGATACAGTTATCGTTCTCGGTTGCGGACCTGTCGGCCTGTTTGCCCAGAAGTTTTGTTGGCTAAAGGGCGCAAAACGCGTCATAGCAGTTGACTATGTAAACTATCGCTTACAGCATGCCAAACGAACCAACAAAGTCGAAATCGTTAATTTTGAAGACCATGAGAATACAGGGAGTTACTTGAAGGAAATCACCAAAGGCGGAGCAGATGTTGTCATTGACGCTGTTGGGATGGATGGGAAAATGAGCGACCTCGAGTTCCTTGCCAGCGGATTAAAGCTTCATGGCGGAACGATGAGTGCATTGGTCATTGCTTCCCAAGCCGTTCGCAAAGGAGGAACCATACAAATTACAGGAGTGTATGGCGGCAGATATAACGGTTTTCCGTTAGGTGATATCATGCAGCGAAACATCAATATACGCTCTGGACAGGCTCCGGTGATCCACTACATGCCATACATGTTTGAATTAGTGTCGACGGGTAAAATTGATCCTGGAGATGTTGTAAGCCATGTCCTGCCGCTTAATGAAGCAAAGCATGGTTATGACATTTTCGATTCAAAAATGGATGATTGTATAAAAGTTGTGTTAAAACCTTAAAAAAACGGGGGTGACAGAAATGGAATACGCCTTACATGAAGTGCTTGAGGTCCAAGAAATGACTGCATTTAAGACACTTTGTTTAACAAAATCCAAAACAATGAAGGCGCTGGTATCTGATCCGAAGCTTAAAGAAATCATGCAGCAAGACGTTGACACAACCACACGGCAGCTACAGGAATTTGCCTCTATTTTATCTAATGCAAAGCATGAATGAGGAGATGAATGATTAATGAATCCTATCATTGAATATCTGACCGGCATGAATGTTTTAACAGACCAAATCATTGCCATGGACTTATTAATTGCAGCAAAAAACGGAGTCAGAAATTATGCGATGGCCGCAACGGAAGCTGGAACGCCTGAAGTGAAAGAGATCCTTACCCGGCATTTAGAGGAAGCCCTCGATATGCACGAACAAATCTCAAGCTATATGATGGAAAAGGGCTGGTACCATCCTTGGAACACAGACGAACAAGTCAAGCTGAATTTACAAAATATCGAAACCGCGATTCAGTTGCCAACCCTTTAACATACCATTGATTTGCTGAGGAATAGTATTGATTGACCACAACTATCCCTCAGCTTCTGTTTTTTAAAAGTTGAATCGCCATGAGCCCGATTCAATTCCAAAAACAGCTGAGATTGCAGGAAGCCAGACGCCTGTTATTCATGAAGTCAACAGATGCCGCAGATGCTGCATTCCGGGTCGGCTATGAAAGCCCATCACAATTCAGCCGTGAATACTCCCGCATGTTTGGTTTTCTGCCTAAAGAAGATATCAAACGGCTGAGGGGAAAATCTGACTAAATGAACAACGGGGATCTATATTTTTTATAAACTATACTAACTGTTTTTTTGATAGCTAAAGTAAACGTTCGACTTAACGTCAAATATAAAAGCTGGTTTCCTTCTCATCAATAAACAATAAAATAGGCTGAAGGGAATTATCATTTTTAAAAATCACCTTCAGCCTTAAACCATTTGTTTTTATGACTGTTCCTCTTCATTTGGATAAAGGACAAACTCATATTGATCCCCCTTTATCTGGTCCTTATAGAATTCAATCTTACGGTTTAAACTTGCAGGTTTTGCTGTAAAGCTTGAATTTCTATTTCTACCATGTGCTTACGCTTTTCAAGTAAATGCATTCTCTCATGAATCGTTTCCTCACCCATTGCTCGCCCATGCTGTATATTGTTTTAGCTCTGTCATCGTCATTCCTGAATCTTTCAAATGGAGCAAAAACCGCACCCAGCCGATATCATGATCCGTAAATTCCCGTATATTATTCTCATTTCGATGAGGATTCAGGAGCCCTTCCTTTTCATAATACCTTAGTGTACTTGTTGTCACACTGATGATGTTTGCAAATTCTCCAATCGAATAAGGAATATAACCACCTCTTTCGGTATCCATTTCTTGTCGGAGAAACAAGTTTAAATCAAATCCTTATTTTTAACCTGCCCCCTCGGACACAAAGAATGCTATCTTGCATCACTTATCCGTGAAGACTTTCCGTTTTAGGCCTGCTTTTGAGTTTAGCCTCATTTTCACGCAATTTCCCATCATAATCGTCAATTTTTGTATCTAATCTTTTAATTGTTTCATCAATTTCTTTCCGCTTCTCTATGAGCCGCTGTCTTTCATCAGCCAAGATATTTTTGCGAGCTTCTACCGTACGATCTCCTTCAGTAAATAACGTTGTATATTCAATTAACGCTTCTATCGATAGTCCTGCATTTCGCATGCATTTAATGAATTCAATCCATTTGATATCTTCTTCATCATAATCGCGAATGCCGCTTTCTTTTCGTTTTACCGGCGGGATCAATCCTACACGTTCGTAATATCTGAGTGTTGCAGCTGTTAGGCCAAACTGCTTTGCCACCTGCGCAATATTCATACTCTTCACCTCTCTGTCCTCGTCCTGCATGTTTTGAAGGTAACACTTAAAGTTAACTTTAAGTCAAGCAGAAACAAGTTTTAGCTGCTGAAATCTTTTTTTCAAAAATACAGGGCTTGCCTTAAAGCACACTTTAAGCTCTATACTTCACCATGCAATAAAAAACAGTTTAGATGGAGGGATTGCTAAATGGCAAAAAAACAAACTGCTGGACGAGATCTACTAGGAGAATTCGCGCCAAAGTTTGCTGAACTAAACGATGATGTTCTGTTCGGTGACATTTGGGCAAGAGAGGAAGAACTGTCTCCGCGGGATCGCAGCATGATTACAGTTTCTGCGTTAATTGCTGGAGGAAGCTTCGAACAATTGACTCCGCATCTTCAAAAAGCGAAGGAAAACGGATTAACAAAAGAGGAAATTGCAGAAATCATCACTCACCTCTCGTTTTATGCCGGATGGCCCAAAGCTTGGTCAGCATTTCATATCGCAAAAGACATCTTTAAAAATGAAAAGAAAACAGGTCAATACATGACATCTGATCAATTAAGCAATAGCACAATCTTTCCGATAGGTGAAAAAGTTGAAGCGAACTTTACCGGGGATGCATATTTACAAATGATATTTACCGATGAGACGCCTCTCAATGCTTCAATCGGGAATGTCACCTTTGCTCCGGGGGCCCGCAATTACTGGCATTCTCATAAAATTGGGCAAGTTTTGTTAGTGACAGGCGGTGAAGGCTGGTATCAAGAAGAAGGAAAACCAGCTCAATTACTCAAAACCGGAGATGTCATAAATATTCCGCCCCATGTAACACATTGGCACGGTGCGGCGAAAGACAGTTGGTTTGTGCACTTAGCCATTACGCCGGGGGCAACGGATTGGTTAGAGCCTGTTCATGATGACCTGTACCATACCTTATAAAAAATGTACGCCTCGGATCAAATAATTCGGTGCGATTTTACTATAAGGGTTCAACCAAGCCGATCATATGAGATTCATTTTAAGATGAGATTTTTTCAAAAAATCCTTGCCTTAAAGCGGACTTTAAGGTTTATCGTTATGTTGAAGACACGATAAAACTTAAATAAGTGCATGTTTTTATTCACAGCACTTATGATGAAGAAAGGATAGGTTCATATGTGTAATCAACATCATACCCGTGTATTAAGCGTATCACATGCAAAAGCCAAATTTGAGCAAACGACGATTGAACGAAGAGAATTACGGCCGCATGATGTCTTAATTGATATTCAATTCAGCGGTATTTGCCATTCAGACATCCATAGTGCATTTGATGAATGGGGCGGGGGCATCTTCCCCATGGTACCCGGACATGAAATAGCCGGTGTCGTAACAGCCGTTGGAGCAGAAGTTACCAAGTTTGCTGTCGGGGACCGAGTTGGTGTCGGCTGTTTTGTTGACTCCTGCGGAGAATGCGAATACTGTCTCAGCGGTGAGGAACAGTTCTGCACAAAGGGTGTTGTGCAGACTTACAACTCATTAGACTACGATGGAAATCCGACGTATGGCGGGTACAGCCAAAAAATCGTTGTCACTGAGAGATTTGTTGTCCGAATTCCAGACAGTTTGGAAATGGATGTTGCCAGTCCGCTGTTGTGTGCAGGTATCACAACGTATTCCCCGCTGAAACACTGGAATGTTGGGCCTGGTAAAAAGGTTGCCATTGTAGGAGTTGGAGGTCTTGGACATTTGGCAATTCAATTTGCACATGCGATGGGTGCAGAGGTAACCGTCCTGAGCCGCTCCATGAATAAAAAAGAGGAAGCTCTGGAACTTGGGGCAGATCATTACTTTGCAACTAGCGACCCAGCTACATTCACTGCATTGGCCGGGCGGTTTGACGTGATCTTAAATACAGTATCCGCGAATCTTGATGTAGACGCCTATTTATCAATGCTTCGTATAGACGGAACACTTGTAAATGTCGGAGCACCTGCTGAGCAGGACACATACAGTGTGTTTTCTTTAATCATGGGACGCCGCAGCCTTGCAGGTTCTCTTGTCGGCGGAATTGCAGAAACTCAAGAGATGCTTGATTTCGCTGCTGAGCATGGCATCGCACCTAAAATCGAAGTCATCCGCGCTGACCAAGTGGACGAAGCATAC
This sequence comes from Bacillus sp. VA13, assembly GCF_055710085.1. NCBI lineage: Bacteria > Bacillati > Bacillota > Bacilli > Caryophanales > Bacillaceae > Bacillus > Bacillus sp. VA13. The sequence goes on from NZ_JBVQPP010000001.1 coordinate 1,174,568, forward strand.
GAACGTATCCTCCGAAGTGATGTCCGTTATCGATTTGTGATTGATATTTCCACATTGTAAGTCTAAAAAATGGGTTAGTCCTTAAATGGGCTGACCCGCTTTTATTTACTGGAAATTCACGAAAAACGATCTCCTTAAGCAAATGGTTTGAAGGCCGGTCAATCTTCCTGTTATTCTATGGGCATAAAGAGGTTATAGGAGGTTTTTGATATGAGCAAAAAAATTGCAGTTCTCGTTACAGACCAATTCGAAGATATCGAATATACAAGTCCGGTAAAAGCATACGAAGAAGCTGGCTACAGTGTCGTAGCTATCGATTTGGAAGCCGGCAAAGAAGTTACCGGTAAGCATGGCGAGAAAGTGAAGATCGAAAAAGCAATCTCAGATGTGGATGCTAATGAATTTGATGCACTTTTAATTCCTGGGGGATTCTCTCCAGATTTGCTTCGTGCAGATGATCGTCCGGGAGAATTTGCGAAAGCGTTTGTCGAAAATGAAAAGCCTGTTTTCGCTATTTGCCACGGTCCGCAAGTATTGATTGATACGGATCTTCTGAAAGGCAAAGATATCACAGGCTACCGCAGCATCCGCAAAGATTTAATCAATGCCGGCGCAAACTACAAAGATGCAGAAGTAGTCGTCAGCCACAACATTGTTACAAGCAGAACACCTGATGATTTGGAAGCATTTAACCGCGAATCATTAAATTTGTTGAAATAAACGAGAAGGCACAGACTGTTTAGGTCTGTGCCTTTTTTCAAGTTAAGACTATTTGTTTACATTCTGAAAGACAGCAGTCGCATCCCACACATTTAAGCCAAAATGACCTTCTGAGAATGCGGAATCATTTGCATCGATCACAAGACGGTCATCTAAATAGATTTTAAAGTGATCGCCTTGAGCTTCCGTTTTCAGATGATACTTTTTATTTACGTCTATCGGCGTTTTGTATTCGGCAATAACAGAAGCGACACCGTTCTCAAATTTAAAGAATTTCACTAGGTCATGCTTCGCATCCACGTTGGCAAGATAACCGTTTTTGGCATCTTTGTCAGAGCGGAACATAAGCGCTCCTGCTCCTCTTCCGTTTCCATCCTTAATGGTAATATCAGATTCATAGGTGAAGTCAGATCCGGATGCTGAAGACATGATAAAGGAATCGCCGTCCGATCTCCCTAGTTTCCCCTCAATTGTGTCGGCCCACGTGCCATTTACATTCGTCCAATCAGTCAAATTTGAGATAAAAGGTGACGTTCCCCACACCTTTTTTAAAGGATATATCGTTAAAGATTTTAGCTTTACACTGCCATTTGCAGCAAATAATTCAAGACCCTTGCTAGATCTATCCGGGAGAATGATATCGGTTATGACCTGCTGTCCGTCATTCCCAAATACTTCAACTGAAGAGCGGTCGACAAAAATGCGCATCTTTACCTTTCCATTTACCGGTTTCAGCGGAGCTGTTTGTTTTCCGGTGTTAAAGGTCGGATTAAAGGTGACGTTCCCCGACTCGCTCCGGTCAACGAACAGTTTGGCGTTCTTTTGATCATAGCCGACTTTTGTAAATTGATTTCTGCCTGTTCGGACTTTAAAACCAAATTCAGTTGCTGAACCTGGGGTCACTTGAAATTCTGCATGTAATTCATACGTATCTCCAGATAGGCCTGCTAACAAATTTTGGCTTGCGGGCGATATGGTCTGATTCTTCCACCTCTTAGAGGTCCCGCGAATGGTTTGCAGCTCTTTTACTGGTGTTTGGACGATCCTCACTCCTCCAGTAAGCGTTTTCAATTTCACCTCTCTTGGAATGGAGGTTGCACTTCTCCATGGGGATGTAGGAACATCATTCGCATATTGCCAATTGCTCATCCAGCCTAACCAAAGCCGCCGGCCGTCTGAGGATGGAATATCAGACCAGGATACAGCCGCATAAAAGTCTTTGCCGTAATCCGTCCAGAGAACTTTGTCTGACGGATTTTCATTGTTAAAATGAGTTCCATCAAAGTCCCCTATGAAATATTGCATGCCTGATCCTCCCGAAACCGCTCCGTTTCCGACACTGACCTGCATCACCCATTTTTTTTGATTCGGATTGCCGTCTACCGGAAGCTCAAACAAATCCGGGCACTCCCATACTCCCCCATGACTTCCTTGCCCCTGTCCAAATTCACTTGCATACGTCCACTGCTTCAGATTTTTGGACGTATAAATGAGGATTCGGTCTCCGGCCGCAAGCACCATCACCCACTTGTTTTCTTTTTCATACCAAAAGACTTTTGGATCGCGAAAATCTTTTTTTCCCGGGTTTGGAATGACAGGGTTGCCAGCGTATTTCGTCCACGTTCTTCCTTTGTCATTGCTATAGGCGATACTCTGCACTTGATGGCCTTCTCGATCCTGTGTATAAATAGCCACTAGCGGCTTCTCTTTGCCTGTCTGAAAACCGCTTGTGTTATTCCTGTCTACAACTGCGCTTCCTGAAAAGATCGTGCCTTTGTCATCCGGAGCCAGCGCAACAGGAAGGTGCTTCCACGTAACCAAATCTTCGCTCACGGCATGCCCCCAATGCATGGGGCCCCACTGAAGCCCGTATGGATGGTATTGATAGAACAAGTGATATTCTCCAGCATAATATACCATCCCGTTTGGATCATTCATCCAGTTTGCTTCCGGCGTGAAATGATATTGAGGACGATAATCCTCGTCATAGTAGCTTGAATCGGCTGCCTCAGCCGGAAATGCCATAGTCAACAGCAGGATGAACATGATCATGACTTGAATAAGTCTCTTTTTCATTTGTTCCTTCGCTCCTCTCTTCATGTTTGAACATTTACAAGAGAGACTGCTGCACAAGTTGATCCGTTTCTGGCAATTCTCCTCTGTTTCTCTGTTATCCGAATGATTGACTATATGATGGAGTGCTGCAGTTTCCCTCTTCTTTCTTACATCACACAGCTTATGCTAAGAATCCAGCCCAATATCCAAGAATCCCGATAATAAAGATCCCGCAAATAATGAGAAGAGGATTCACCCCTTTGCGCAGCATCCATGCCACCAATAACGTTAACCCTAGAGGCAGCGCACCCGGCATAATGCTGTCTAACACATTTTGTACGGTTTGAACATCCACTTTTCCACTTTCATCCTTAATCCTGGACACAACGATTGGAATGTTGATCGTGGTCCATTTGGAAACGAGAGCCCCCATTACAAATAACCCGAGAATCGAAGCACCCTCTGTAAGCTTTTGAATGCGATTCCCCGCTAAATCCTGCAGAATCTCCATTCCTTTCACATAGCCATACTTTAACCCGTAATATTTTGTGCTTAATCTTATGGCGTTCAGCAAGAAAAAGAATAGCAAAGGGCCGGCAATGTTTCCTCCTAAAGCAAGGGATGCCCCTAACGCAGCTAAGACCGGACGAATCGTTCCCCAGAAAATCGGATCGCCTACACCCGCTATCGGGCCCATCAAACCTATTTTCATTCCGCTTATTGCTTTTCCATCAATTCCTTTATTGTTCGCCATTTCTTCTTCCATGGCTGCCGTCACGCCAAATATAGGCGCAGTCAGCCACGGATGTGTATTAAACCATTCCAAATGCCGCTGCAAGGCTTCGTTTCTTTTCGCTCCGGGTCCGTACAGTTTTTTGATCGCCGGAATCATGACATAGCAATATCCCATGGCCTGCACACGTTCGAAGTTAAAGGAGCCGAGCAAAAAATTCGAACGAATAAACATGCTGAAAATTTCTTTTTTCGTTAATCTTTTTTCTTTCTCCATTTTTTCATCCCCCCTTATGGTTTAGGCATCAAGGTCATCATCATCGTCATCATAAACAGCCACATGGCCACTGTCTGATGCGGCGGCGACTGCTCCGTGCGCGTTATGTTTTTGCATCACCTGCTGGTATAAAAGCGCCAGACAGAGACCAAGTGCTCCAAACCCTACTAAGTTAAAATCGGTAAACGCTGCCAATAAGAAACCTATATAGAAAAATGGCTTTAAATAAGGAATATTCATCATATTGATTACCATGGCATATCCGACAACAACGATAATGCCTCCGCCTATTTGCAGCCCTTTTGTAATGACATCCGGGATATTGCCCAAGAACGCCTGAACAGCGCTGACACTGATCAATGCGACAATTAATGTCGGTATCATTACGCGCAGCGCTTGAAACACCATCGCGGTAATATGCATAATTTCAATTCCTTTTATATTCCCTTTTTTTGCGTATTGATCAGCGCGGTGAATGAAAAAGACAGTGATCGTCCGCACAAAAATAGTCAGCGCCTGCCCCGCAGCTGCCAAAGCAACAGCGACGGCGATGCCTTCGCCAATTCCCTGATCAGCGGTAATAACTAAAATGGTTGAGATGACAGAGGCAATCGCTGTATCAGGCGCCATGGCAAGGCCGACGTTCATCCAGCCCAGCGCCATCAGCTCTAGTGTGCCTCCGAGAATAATTCCTGTTTTTAAGTCCCCGAGGACCAAGCCAACTAGCGTGCAGGCCACAAGCGGCCGGTGTGTCTGCCCTTCATCCAATACACTTGCGATGCCGGTGATTGCTGCAATAATTAACAACAAAATAATTTGTAATGAAGACATATTCTCATCCCCTTGATTATTTTGTTACGTTCCGTAAAATCTGTACAAAATCCTCGCTGGCATCTGAAGGCAGCTGCCTCAATTCCAGTGTCACGCCCAAGTCACTTAATGCTTCAAACGCCTTTATATCTTGCTCTGTGACGCTGACTGATTTTGTGATTTGCCTGCGATGATTTTCAAAACGCATTCCCCCGACGTTTACGGTTTTGATCGGCACACCTGCTTCAATAAGAGATACAATATCGGACGGATTTTCAAACAAGAGCATTGCCGTTACTCCTTCATAGCGCGGACTATGAAACGCTTTTGCCATTTTTGAAACCGAAACGGCACTAGCCTTTACATTTGAAGGTGCAACAGAAAGGATCAACGTTTTTCTCATTTCGTCCTGTGCAACATCATCGGAGACAACGATAATTCGGTCTGCTGCATGGACTTTAATCCATCTTGTCAAGATTTGGCCGTGAATAAAGCGGTCATCAATTCTGGCTAACACAATGTTCATTACAATTCATCCTCTCTTGTTTCCTGATTGGCAGTTTTTACTTTTTCTAAATGTTCACTGCACACTTGAAAGCTTTGCTGGCTCATTGCTTTTAAGTTGTTCAGCAAATCTTTAAGTGTCAGATGTTCTCTCAGGCTTAATACCTCCAGCAGAATCGGCAGGTTTACACCGGCTGCCATATCCATTCTTTGATCCTCAGCAATGAAAGAAGCTGCCGCGTTATATGGCGTTCCTCCAAAAATATCGACTAAAAAAAGCACTTCATTTTCTTCCGGAATGTCCTTGAGCGCCTGACGATATTTTTCTTGCAGCGTTTGAATGCCTTCCCCTTTAAAAAACGGCACTGCAAGCAGGTTATTTTCTTCACCGAATATCATCCCTGAAGACTCTTTTAATGCTATGGGAAAATCTCCATGACCACTGATAATAACTGAAATCATATACATTGCTCCTTTCCTGTTTTGTACATCCATATATAATGCAAGGATCGTGCCAACAAAGTTGTGTTAAGCGTTTTCATTAAGTTTTCAGCCAATGATAGTCTGTTGTTGAAACACTTGGAATCAAAAAAATAAACCTGTATTAAAATGACGTTCCATTTAATACAGGTTCACATTAAAAAACTGCTTTTAAAACAGCTGGCCATGCACTTCTTCAGCGAAGATGGCGGCTATAAATAATTTTTCATCATCACTTATGCGAAGTCCAAGCTTTTGTTCATATGGCGCTAATGTCCGCTCTGTCACATTCACCATTTCTTTCATCTGATCATTTATTTCTTCTTCCTCTGAGAAAGCAATCGGATTCTGCTTAATCACCCTTTCAAAGGCGAACGCCGTATGCATGATGACTTTGATCAAAACTGCATTATTGAATATGGCTCCCAGCTCATCCTGAACAGTTTGCAGCCACTCTAATAACATTTCGATAATATGGTGGGGGTTCAAGAAGACAAGGTACTTTTTTAAGCTATCCTCACAAAGCTCTCTGACAATGATATTTGCTTCGTTCAATCCATTGCTCAAGGGGATGCTGCCTTTGGTAATCGCCTGTTGAATCAGCTTCTCTCCCTCCCCTTCAATTAACACTTCTAAAGATACATGCGGAGCATTGATTTTAGGGTCTTTCGTTCCGACTGTCGCAAGGATCTCATACTCTTTTTCGATTTCTTTTATCCGGTTTGCCAATTTAATAGATGAAACGGTCAATATGTGAATCGGGGTATCGGAGGCTTTGTTTACGATCGTGGTCAGGATGTCTTCCAGCTTTTTGGCCGTTCCGCTGCCTGTCGTGCAGATGGAGACCAGTGCTTTCTTTTTGCCAGATGCTGCTGGCTGCCGCTCCCATAATTCAATAAAATCCTTCGTGACCGATTGATAGATCGCATACAAATTCAAATCCAAATAATTCACCTTTCTGACAGCATCCAGCACCATTGAGGTCGTAACATTGCTGATTGTTTTGATAGCAATGCCTGTTTTTTCCTCCAGCTTGCTCTCCAGCATTGCAAGTGACCCCATGTCTACCAGCATTAAAACACCTTCGCCTTCGTCAACCTGTTTCATTTTTTCCGCTACGCATTCGATAATGTCCGAAGGTGAAACAGAAAGCGGCATATCAACTGCTGCAATTGGAGTGCTTCCTAACAGTTCTGTCGCAACTTCAACCATTGAACTCGCCGTGCTATTTCCATGTGCAGCCACGATAATACCGACCCTTTTGTTCTCTTTTAACGATTTAATGGAGTGAATCAGCATCGTTAAGTAGATGACCTCTATTTCCGGAATAGCCACTTTAAAATATTCCTGAATTTTATCTTTAAAAATCATCGCCACCCGATATTCCTTCACATGAGTATCACGGATTTCATCAGTCTCCTGTGTGTTTAAAACATCAATTTGCTTACCGCGCTTTAAAAATGCGTCAATATGCATACTCAAGAAATAAATAAATTTACGGTCAAATGTGCAATCCAGCTCATGTTCAGCTATTTCTTTTAACTGTTTGGTCATTTGAATCACGTCATCTTCAACGAATGTCAGCAGGCTGTCCTTTTGAAACGCCCGATGCTGAAAAAAACTTCTGACATGCAAATGGATATCAGTCAAGATGTATTGATTAATATCCTTTTTAGATAACCCTTCTTTCATGAGGGTTTTCACTTTTTCCTCGATCAAATGATACAAGTTAAATGAGAGATCTTCGTCAATTTTTGTTGTTTCATCTTCTACAATCGGAGAGATGATCGTTGTGATATTTACATATTCAGAAATCGCTTTGCTTCTTTGCATGTTTTTGCTGCTGGACATCCAGTCTTGCTTGATTTCATCCGGCAGATCCCGAACAGTCAGTTCAATAACCTCATTTCTGTCAAGGTTGTGCAAAAACCCGTGTGCACAAACTAACTGGACATTTGATTTCAGCTGTCCCACATTCCCGAATTTTGCAGAATGAATAAGCGCATTATAGACATCTATGTGCACACTCAGATTTTTCTTAATTCGCTCTGCTTCTTTTCCTAATAAAAACGTCGTCAAATCCACTCTTTCTTTAAGCGATCGTTCTTCAAGCGAAGGAATATGAATAGTCATTGGGATTCTTCGCAAAAATGTTTTTAAAAGTGCAGAACTCGGATTTTCTGTAGTGGCGCAAATAAACAATACGTTTGATGTTCGTTTATGTTCAGATTCTCCAAGCCGGTTATAAGAACCGCTGTCAATAAAATAAAACAGCATTTCTTGTCCCTCAGGAGGGAGACGATGGATTTCATCCATAAAAAGAATCCCTCCATTGGCCTGTTCGACTAAACCAGCTTTATCCTCGCCGGCACCTGTAAATGAGCCTTTTTTGTGTCCGAATAATTGAGAAAGCAATAATTGAGGATTGTTGTAGTAATCTGCACAGTTAAATGTAATAAATGGAGCACTGGTCTTCAAAATGTCAGAGTAAATGGCAAACTGGTAAATCCGGTTTGCAAAAAGGGATTTACCGGAACCTGTTGGCCCTAAGAGGAGCATATGCAGACCGTTCGGCGGATAAAAGACAGCTGCCTTTGCCTGGGAGATTGCTTTCTTCAAGCTGCCTTTTGCCCCAATCATAAGCTCTAGAGGATTCGTGGAAATGTTTTGAGGATTCTGTTTTGGATTCCCGGAAAACAGCTCCAGGCCTTTCACTTCCATCATCTCTGTATCCCATTTCTTGTTATATAACCTTTCCACTATTTCGACTGGGATATATCGCACAGGAAACGTTTTAATTTTTATGACCTTTTTAGATCGGACGAGATTGTTCAATTCAAAACTGACATTGGACCGCTCCATTTTCAGCTGCTCAGCAATTTCCTTTGCTGAATTCCCCTGTACTTTTAAAAGTTGATCTAAGCTGGAGTCATGAAAATTATGCATGAGCTGATGGTATATTTTATCTATTCTTTTCACGTCTATCATCCTTTGCCCTTATTAGATAAGCCCTTAACAAGAATATTCCGAATCTTTATGACAGACAGCCTTGAGATTATCTATTGATGCACTTCCAGAAAGGTCTTTATAGCAGATTGACATACTGACCTTTTATGCCTATGTGTTTATCACTTCAAATTATTTATGTTTGATATTAGTATTTTAGATTCGCAGTTCTTCAAGGCTGTGCTCCTTCCAAAGTAATAATCAGTAAACAGTTTATCATTCTTCAGGAACGTAATGATGGAAAAATCCCGAATGACAGAAAATAAATCTAATAGATCAGGACATTTTTCTCAAAATACATTCCCACTAGACATGACATCAATTGAAAACAAAAAAATGCCGGACACTCTATGTGTCCGCCACAGTGATTCACGATAAAAGAATAAATAATGATGATTTCTTGCAGCCATCTTTGCCCAGGATTGAAAAATCACCGATATGATCGATTTGATATCCCCTGCTGTTTTCAAGCAAAGTGGGCGTATGATCATACAAATCGTTATCTATTAAAAAAGCCTTATATTCTTCATAAACCTCAGCAAACTCATCATCCATCATATCGTCCAGATGACATCCTCCCTCCCAGTCATTACTTAAAAATGGCGTAACAACTGTTTGGCCGAAAGTTGATAGATAAGGAGATATCCATTGAAAAAATAGATCTTCCATATGGACCCACTGTTTTTTCGTGATTTCTATGTTTGTATAAGGATTCTTGACTGAGTCAAAACCGAATGATTGATAAAAATCTTTTGTGATAAGCATATTCTTCGGGAGACATTTGGCACCTTTACGCACAAGCAAATGAAAATTATATTTTTAAAATTTAAAAATCAAACATTGTATTCTCTTAGATGGTATAATATCCGATAAAACTTTATTCATCTTTTATTATTGGAGGAAAACAAAATTGATAGGCAATTCTAACAAAGACAATTTTGGACAACAGCAAAAATTGTCTAGAGGCCTTAAAAACAGGCATATACAATTAATGGCGATTGGGGGTGCAATCGGGACAGGTTTATTCTTAGGCTCAGGAAAATCCATTCACTTTGCGGGACCATCCATTTTATTTGCTTACTTGATCACTGGAGTCTTTTGCTTTTTCATTATGCGTTCGCTAGGAGAACTGCTCTTATCAAATACGGGATATCACTCTTTCGTTGATTTTGTAAGGGACTATTTAGGCAACATGGCAGCGTTTATCACTGGCTGGACCTACTGGTTCTGCTGGATTTCTCTCGCGATGGCTGATTTAACCGCGGTCGGCATTTATACGCAATATTGGCTTCCCGATGTGCCTCAATGGCTGCCGGGTCTTCTTGCGCTTATCATCCTGCTGATCATGAATCTTGCCACCGTTAAACTTTTCGGAGAATTAGAATTCTGGTTTGCATTGATCAAAGTCATTGCCATACTGGCTCTTATCGTAACTGGTATTTTCTTGATTGCGAAAGGTTTTTCCACAGCTTCCGGCTCAGCCAGCCTCACGAATCTTTGGAAACACGGCGGCATGTTTCCAAATGGATGGCATGGATTTATCCTTTCATTCCAAATGGTTGTCTTCGCTTTTGTGGGAATTGAACTTGTTGGACTGACAGCAGGTGAAACAGAAAATCCCCAAAAAGTGATCCCTAAAGCCATCAATCAAATCCCTGCCCGGATTTTACTTTTTTATGTCGGCGCACTTTTTGTCATTATGTGTATCTACCCTTGGAATGTTTTGAACCCAAATGAAAGCCCATTTGTTCAAGTCTTTTCTGTTGTAGGCATCGTTGCCGCTGCCAGTATGATCAATTTTGTTGTATTAACATCAGCGGCATCAGCGGCTAACAGCGCTTTATTCAGCACAAGCCGCATGGTCTATTCTCTAGCCAAGGATCATCACGCACCTGGATTATTGAAGAAATTGACTTCTTCTAAAGTTCCAAGTAATGCGCTGTTCTTTTCAACCATCGCCATTCTAATTGGCGTCAGCCTGAATTATATAATGCCCGAGCAAGTCTTTACACTGATTACAAGTGTTTCTACAATATGTTTCATTTTTATTTGGGGCATCACGGTGATTTGCCATTTGAAATATCGAAAAACAAGGCAGGATGAAGCGAAAACAAACAAATTTAAAATGCCTTTTTACCCATTATCCAACTACTTAACACTCGCATTTCTCGCGTTCGTTCTTGTCGTATTGGCACTGGCGAATGATACACGTGTTGCTTTGTTTGTCACTCCGGTCTGGTTTGTTTTATTGATTATTTTATATAAGGTGCAAACCCGCAGAGGATATAAGATGAAATAATAAAAAAGACAAGGGATACTCACTCCCTTGTCTTTTTTGTATGGGTCAGACATTAAGCTAAGCTTGAATATGAAATGTCAGCTTTTATTTGGCCTCTAAAATCGTTTACTTCATTTAGGCGTATCACCTCGAATATTAACTCAAACCAGTTTTGATGCCAAAACCTACTAATATCATTCCGGTTATTTTTTGAAACACTTTCTGGAACTTCGAGTTTTTCATCCATTTTTTTGCGAAATCAATAATATAAACGAGAAAGAGGAACCATAACACCGCTAATAAGGTTAGGATTGAAGCTAAAATGATGAGCTGCTGGTTTATATTCCCCTTCAGATTGATAAATTGGGGCATGATTGTAACATAAACCAAAACAGTTTTAGGATTGAGAATGTTACTAAGTGATCCTTGCATAAAGGAAGTTTTATAATAACGTTTCGGAGAATTTCCCGCAGTTGTTGCTTGGGATTGCATGTCATCTATAGAAAACATGCTTTTGGCAAAAAAACTTTTGATACCTAAATAAATTAAGTACGCTGCTCCCAAATATTTGATCGTTGTGAAAAGAAACACCGACTTTGCAATAACGACTGATAAACCTAAAATGGCGATAACGGTCCAAAAGGAAAGTCCTGTTGCTAATCCAAGAATGTTATAACGGCCAGCCTTTGCGCCGTATCTAAGGGTATTTTTCATCACAAGCATTGTATCTGCACCCGGTAAAATAACCATCATGGCAGCTATCGGTATGTATGTGAGTAAGCTGTGCATTTCTTCTCCCCCTTTAAAAAATCCTAACAACATATAGTGACTACAAAAGTAACTACTCATAAAATTGTATCAATGGGTTTGGAATAAATCAATATGGTTTGTTAAAATAGCGATTACAAAGGCAGCGATTGCTCTTTATATTGGAGGATATATGAAAGAAAATATGTTAGACATTTTAAAAAACCTCAATTTTACCGAATATGAATCAAAAGCATATCTTGCTTTATTGCAAGAATCACCTTTAACAGGCTATGCCGTCGCCAAAAAATCCGGAGTGCCCCGTTCTAAAATTTATGAAGTCCTGGAAAGCCTTGTCATTAGAGGAGATGTTTTTGTAAGTCATGGAAATACGCCTCAATATGTCCCTGTACCCGCTAAAGAACTGATTAAAAACCGCCGGCTCAAAGCGGAAGAGCATTTTGATCAGGCTGAGAAATACTTTGAAAAATTCGAGCAGACTGCAAATGACCGGGAAAATATCTGGAATATCACCGGACGCAATGAAATTCTTGAAAAGGTGAAGGCTTGTATCTTATCTGCCAAAAAAAGAATCCTCTTAGAAATATGGAAAGAGGATTTTGATGAGATAGAATCAGAGCTAAAACAGGCGGCAAATCAAGGTGTCATTGTCACCATTATTGCGTACGGAGACATCGTATCTGATTTTGCTACTGTTTACCTTCATGATATGAGCAGTGAAATTACAGAAGAGTATGACGGACGGTGGCTTGTCTATAGCGGGGATGATTCAGAAGTGGTAGCAGGTATCGTCTCTCTTGGCAACGACAGCCGTGCTGCATGGACAATGCATGTAGGTTTAGTCATGCCTATAACTGAAGTGATTATTCATGATCTGTACCTCATGGAAATTCTGAAAAAGCATAGAGGGCTTTTAGAAGAAAGCTTTGGAGAAAATCTCATTCTGTTACGCCGCAAATTTTCTATCCACTCAGATTTCAAAAAACATTATTTGGAATAGAGCAATAGTACAAAAACATGGCTTGTTGATACAAGTCATGTTTTTTTATGCATTCCTTTCTACAAAGTTTTTAGGCTCCTCCCCCTCTGATCATTTCTTTTAAAAAAATGCGATTCTGCGCAAACTATTTTTCAGCCTTCCGCGTCTATCCTAGGTAACAGCCTATGATATACGTATATTCAAAAAGGAGCCCTTTATTGCAATGAAGAAAAAACAAACAACAAAAGCGTTGCTTGTCACATGCATAACTGATCATAAGCAAGATTTCTACAGGTTGGCTTTCAGTTATGTGAAAAATCAAGATGACGCATTAGATATTATTCAGGAATCTATAAAAAAAGCGCTGAGCTCAGTAGAAACGGTTAGAAACCCTGAGACGATAAAAAGCTGGTTTTATAAAATTTTAGTACGGACAGCTATTGATTTTTTGCGCAAACAAAAAAAGGTAAAAGTGATGGATGACGAAACGATAGAGTTTTTAAGCAAAGGAAAGGAAGACCATTACAAGGATACTGATCTCCATGAAGCGCTTGACGAATTGCCGTACCGCTATAAAACCATTATTATTTTGCGTTTTTTTGAAGACCTCAAATTAGAAGAAATTGCGGAAATTACAGGAGAAAACACGAATACCGTCAAAACGCGCCTCTACAGAGCATTGAAGCTGATGCGCATTCAGTTGACGAAGGAGGATCTTTCTTAATGGATAAGAGATTGCAGCAGTTAAGAGAAGAATATAAAAATGTTCAGATTCCTAAAGAACTTGATATCATTGTTGAAAAAGCCCTTCAGCAAGAACCAAAAAAGAAAAGAATCGTCATGTGGCCGACATCGGCAGCTGTCGCGGCGGCTATTTTATTCACTGCACTTGTTAACATCAACCCTGACGCAGCTCAAGCGATGGCGAGAATCCCTGTCATCGGCAAGATTGTCAAAGCCATCACTTTTATTGAGATCAAAGAAGAGAAAGATCAATCGAGCATCGATGTCAAAACACCTGCTCTGTCCGGACTTTCTAATAAAGAGCTTGAAAACAGCATTAACCAGAAATACTTGAAAGAAAGCAAGCAGCTGTACAAGGAATTTATACAGTCCACATCCAAAAACAAAAAAGGGCATCTCAGCATCTATAGTGATTACGAGACAGTGACAGATACGCCAGATTTACTCTCTATCCGGCGAGATATTGAAAAAACACAAGCATCATCTTACACCCAAAGCCGTTATATCACAATTGACAAAAAGAATGATATCTTACTGACATTAAAAAGCTTATTCAAAGATGAACGCTATATCAACGTCATCAGCCAAAACATCAAAGAACAAATGAAACAGCAAATGAAGGAAGATCCAAATAAAATCTATTGGCTCACTGAAGAAGATGCAGAACCATTCAAAAAAATTCTTCCTGATCAAACGTTTTATATTAATGAAGACCATAAACTTGTGATCTCATTTGATGAATATGAAGTCGCTCCCGGCTATATGGGCGTTACCGAGTTTGAAATTCCAACAAGCGTCATATCAAGCTTGCTCGTGGGAGATCGTTACGTTCGATAATATAAAAAAACATCCAACTCATATGATGGATGTTTTCTCTCTTCTCTAAGTGAGATCGTAACCTAGCTATCAAAAACAACGAGAATATCTGCACACTATTGGAGGAATACCCATGTATCACAAGACACAACATCATCGATACATCCCTGGACTCGATGGCCTTCGGGCTTTTGCCGTCCTGTCAGTTATCGCTTATCACCTAAACCTCAATTGGGCTAACGGCGGCTTCATTGGAGTTGATATCTTTTTTGTTTTATCCGGCTATTTAATTACATCTATTCTATTGCCGGCACATGGAAATGATATCAGTCTTGATTTTCGGGATTTTTGGGTGCGCCGAATTCGGCGGCTTCTGCCAGCGGCTTACCTTATGATCTTTTCTGCTGTTATTTGGGTTGTATTGTTTGATAGGGAACTATTGCATACTGTACGCGGAGATGCCATTTCTTCTCTCTTTTATATAAGTAATTGGTGGTTTATTTTTCACAAACTATCATATTTTGATAGTTTCGGTTCCCCATCACCTTTAAAAAATCTTTGGTCGCTGGCGATTGAAGAACAATTTTATATGATATGGCCGATGTTCTTGGTTGTTGGGATGTACATATTTAAAAGCCGTGCCAGATTGGCGGCGGTGGTATCATTGCTTGCGCTTTGTTCAGCCGTGATGATGAGCATATTGTATGAACCCGGCGCAGATCCGAGCCGCGTGTATTACGGTACAGATACTCGGTCGTTTGAGCTTCTCATCGGATGTGCCTTGGCTTTGGTTTGGCCTATGAAAAGACTGTCTTCCAACAGGCTGTCAAACAAACTGAAGCACACTTTGCACGCTACTGAACTTTCGGCGTTTTGTATTTTAGTGTTATGTGTCTATTTCACAGATGAATATGAGCCTTTTCTTTACAGAGGCGGAATGCTTTTGATTGGCTTGATTGCCGCAATCCTTATTGCATGTGTATGCCATCCGAGCAGCTTTTTAGGCAATCTGCTTTCATGGAGGCCGCTTCGTTGGCTTGGAACGAGGTCTTACGGTATTTATCTTTGGCACTACCCTGTTATTGTGTTAAGCACGCCAGTTCAAGAAATCGGAAACCCTGTTTTTTGGCATATCGTGCTAAAGGTTATTGTTACATTTATACTCGCCGAGCTATCCTATCATTTTATTGAGAAGCCGATACGAACACAGGGATTTAGATTCTTTTTCCGCCGCGTTTTTATACATAGAATCAGGGAATGGAAAACGACAACTGTCCTCAGTAAAATGTCAATTGGTTTCGTCATTCTCGCTGTACTTATTTTTGCGGGAGGGCTGTCTGGACTAGCCGGAGAGCAAAAGCACCCCACCAAATGGACGTATAGCTCACAAGAAACAAACGCTGATACCAGCCAGGCTTCTGAGGACAGAAAGAATGCTGCAGTCGATAAAGACAAGGAAAACAATGCTGAACAAAAGACAACAGACTCCCATCAAGATCAAAAGGAAAACAAAAATAATGGACAAGAGACTAGCAAAAATAAAGACATGCAATCTCAGCAGGAGAAAGAACCCGCAGACTCTGACAAAGAAGTGTTAGCTATAGGAGATTCCGTCATGCTTGATATTGCCTCACACCTTCGGCAGTCACTTTCACATGTTACGATTGATGGAAAGGTGGGGAGACAAATGTCTCAAGCTTTGGAGCTCACAAAGGAATACAAGTCTTTTAATCAGCCGAACAAAGCTGTTATCATTGAGCTGGGAACCAATGGTTACTTTACAGACAGCCAAATTGAACAATTGCTTCAAGCTTTCTCAAAAGCTCATATCTACCTTGTCAATACACGGGTCCCCCGCCAATGGGAAAGCAAGGTAAATGAATCTTTGAAGCACCAGGCAAGCGCACATAAAAATGTTACGTTAGTTGACTGGCATACAGAAGCTCTTCAGCATCCAGAATACTTTACACCTGATGGCGTACACTTGGTTCCTCAAGGGGCTAAAGCTTTGACTGGTCTTATTGTTGAGGCGATGGAATCGTCTTTGTAAAAAAGAAGTCCTATTTAAAAACATTGTTGATCATTCTCTGACCCCTCCATTTCCCAAGGCAATTCTTATGTTTACATGTCGTTTACGTGAGGGTAAGCCAAAATAGAATGGAGGGATGACAGTGGCAGCTAATGAAGAACATGACATCAAAAAAGAACTGCAACGATACGAACTTTTTTTCAAAAAACAATACAAGATTCTTTATACCGTAAACGATTTTATCATTGGTGCTTTGTTTCTCGTCGGGAGCCTTTTCTTTTTTTATGACCAATTAATGTCGGCAGGGATATGGCTGTTTGCGATTGGGAGCTTGCTGCTGTTAATCAGGCCCACGATTCGGCTGATTCATGACTTTCATTACCGAAAACATGTGGAACGCCAATTTAAACATCGCTCTACAACAGATGGCTCATCTTGAGGAATAGGCGAGAACAAAACACCAAAAAAAGATGTGCAAATCACAAAAACAAGACTTTTAGACTATTTAATTTAAAAATAAGGCAAAAAACCTAAACTTTTGTCCCTGTGTGACGATATTAACAATAAGGCCGGCACGATACTCCCTATAACATCCTTTTCAGTAGATTTCATTATCGTGCCGGTTTTCTCACATGCAAAGCAATCCCGCCAATCTAATTGATGGCGGGATTTGATTTTTTATTACATTCCTGTCCAAACGTCTTTTACATAACGTTTTTGATCTTGCAGCTTTTGCAGCCAATCGGCAGATTCTTCCTGACTTGCTCCTTTTTCAGCTTCATATGCCTGACGCAAAGTATTCTCTACATCAGGAGCCATTTGCGATCCATCACCGCATACGTAAATGTGAGCCCCTTTTTCAATGAGCGACATCAATTTCTGCGTATCTTGTTTGAGCAAGTGCTGGACATATCCTTTTGATTCGTTTTCGACGCGTGAGTAGCATCGGCGGATTGTTACCAAACCATCCTGTTCCGCTTGATCCAGCTCTTCTCTGTAAAGATCATCATGATCGGGGCGACGGCAGCCGAAGTATAAAAGAGCTTCACCAAGTGTGCTTCCTTCCTTCTTCAGAACAGATCTTGCCTGAATAAAGCCCCTGAATGGCGCAATTCCTGTACCTGGCCCGACCATAATCATAGGCGTTTCAGGGTCATCTGGCATCTGGAATCCGGATTGCGGCGTTCGGATGAAACAGGCTGCTGCATCACCTGTATTCAGCTCTGCTAAATAATTAGAGGCGACGCCCCGGTATTCGCCTCGCCCACTCCAGGCTGAGGCTTTAACAACGCCTACTGTCATGCTCACGATATTGGCATGGACTTTCGGTGAGCTTGAAATGGAATAATATCTCGGTTTTAGTGATGGCAAAAGTGCTAAAAAACGCTCAAACGGCATTTCGCAGGCAGGATAATCCTCTAAAAGATCAAGCATGGTAAGACGTTTTGCCAATACCTGCTCTTTATAAATGCCATCATCTGAAACGAGCTGTTCCAGCTCTTTTTTATGCGGCGGACAGACTGTATAAGAAGCCAGCTCCCGCAGCTGAAGCCTTGAAGCCGGGTCCTGCAGCTCCACATAGGACGCCAATAAATCCGTCACTTTGATCGGCCGATCCATCGGAAGATGAGCCATATGAGAGCCGCCGCTCATTTTCATCACATGATTGGACTGCAAATCGAATCGGCTGAGGACCCGCTGAACAAGCTTCTGGCTGTTTTTTGGCAATATGCCGATATGATCGCCTTCCTTATATGTTTTGGCGTCAGGAATCTGCAATTCAATATGGCGGGTGGAACGCGGGCTATCAGCCGTCTGGAGCTCCCGGTTCTCTAAAACATTCCCTTCAAACGCGCCATATGCTTTGGCAAGCGGCGTTTCCGTCGCTTCACTGAGAAAAGTAATTGATAATGAAGGCCTGTCTTCTTTCTGAGCTATTTCGTTTATATGAAATGATTCCATCGTTCCCTTCCAGAAGCGGTTTTCCCACGACTCGCGATGGCTTTCAAAATCATCGGCGGCATCGCCTTCCCCAATCGCTGTTAAACGTGATGCCCCCTTTGCTTTCATCATGTCATCTATCAGGCGGGGAATCCGCTGATACGTGCTGGCCCAGCTCCGGTTTCCGCAGCCGAATACCGCATAAGAGACACCTTTCAATTGTCCTTCCTCAAGCCCTTCCAGCCACTCTACAAAGCCTGCAGCATTATCAGGCGGCGCCCCATTATAAGAAGCCGTAACGATGACGACTGCGCCTTGTTCTGGAAGCTTGCCGATATAATCATCAAGCGGCGCCGTTTCGGCTGTAAAACCCATCTGGCGGCCGTAAGCAGCCAGTTCACCGGCTATTCCTTCTGCTGTCCCAAGATTCGAGCCGTAAAGAACGAGTAATGGGGTGCCGTGTTTAGGCTTTGTTTCTTTTGGCTTCGTTTCTGTTTTGATGTCAGCCTGTTCTTTTCTCTGTACATTGACTGCCGCTGTTTTCCGCGGTTTCACAGTAATCTTAAATTCATCCGGTTTGATCGTTAATGCCTCTTTGATTTTCAGTTCGTATCCAGTATGGTTCATCACATCAAAATGCTTTAATACAAGACCGAGAACCATCGTCGCCTCTTGTAGAGCAAACTGCATGCCGATACAAGCACGCTGCCCGTTTCCAAACGGCTTATACGCATGGTGAGGAATACGCGAAGGGTCTTCAAACCGTTCCGGACGAAAATCTTCTGCATCCTCTCCCCAAGCGTTTTGATCCCGGTGCAGTTTCGGAATCAAAACGGTGACAGGCTGCCCTTTACTGATCGGATATTCCCCGCCTAAAACAGTATCTTCCTTGGCATAGAGAGAAAAGGCCGGAGCTGTTGGATACAGCCTGAGTGTTTCATTTAAAACCATCCGAATGTATTTCAGCTGCTGGATTTGTCTATATTCCGGCGTGTCATCCGTTAACACGCGATCCACTTCCTCTTGCGCTTTTTTCAGTTTTTCCGGATGTGTAAGCAGACAGTAAATCGCAAAGGAAAGCAAACCGCTTGTTGTTTCATGCCCTGCAATTAAAAACGTTATGATTTGGTATCGAATGTTTTCATCATCGAGCGTTTCACCTGTTACAGGATCTTTGGCATAAAGCATGAGTGATAAAAGATCCTTAATGTTTTCATCCGGATTCGCTTTTCGCTCCGCTATCATTCTATCGACCAGGGAGTTCATGACTTCTATATCCTTTTGGAACTGCAGCTTCGTTTTCACCATCATCTTATCTTGCAGGCCCAGTCTTTTCGATTGATTCATCGCCTCTTTTAAGGCACGGAGCATACTGGTGATAAACGGATGCTGAGAATCACGGTAAAAGCTGTTGAAGCGATAGTTAAACCCGCATAACCCGATCGTATCAAGCGTCAGACGGGTCATGTCGTCCGCTACATCAATTTCTTCATTAGGATTAAGCCGGCTCCATTTTTGAACCAGCTGGGTTGCGATATCCAGCATCATAGAATGATAGCCTTTCATCGCTTTTTGACTGAAACTCGGCAGCAAAATGCGGTGGGCTTTTTGCCAATTCGGTTCGTGCGTCCAGCTTGTAAATAAGCCGTCTCCGCCGAATTCGCGCACCTTTAGCAAGCCTTTGCCAAGGTTTTTGTCAAAGCGGCTTTCATCACACACTTCAGCCACAAGATTGTGGCCGGATACAAAAACACTGGACACCCCTGGAAAATCGAAACGGAAAATCGGCCCCAATTCATCGGCTATCCGCCATAAGGATTGAGAAAGCTGCTCTTTTTCCAGATGCGGAAGATTTTTTAAAGGTCCGTATGTTTTGGGCTGAGGTATTGCACTTGCCTGTTTCATTAATACATCTTCCTTTCCTAATTTTGTGATGAATGAAGCTTAATGGCGTCCCAGCAGCATTGTTCCAATTCAGTAATTAAATCCATGTCCATCTCTATATCACCCGTTTGGACGAGCTGATATATCTTGAGAAATGCCCCTAACACAATCGCAATTAACACATTAGAGGGCAGGCTGCGAATTACACCTTCTGCTTTTCCCTTATTAAAATAGTCATCAAGCATATGAGTCAGATTTTCTATCATTTTTCTGCTTGTGTCATTTAAGTAATGAGCGTTTTTTTTCGTTTCAAGAAAAAAAAGCGCATAGTCACTCTCTTTCGTAAATTGAACGAGACAGCAAAATACGTGGTGGAAGCCTTCTCTGACAGGCAATTCCGAAAAATCTTGCTTTAGCTTTTCCGTAAATCGCTGGATGCTTTCCTGAAACAATACGTTGACGAGTGTTTCTTTACTGTCAAAATAACGATAGATCGTTCCTGTTCCCACATGAGCTCGTTCAGCTATCATAGGGATAGTGGTAGCATTAAATCCCCTTTCCGTAAAAAGTGAGACCGACGCTTTCATAATCATGTCGTATTTACTGCTGGATGCGGATAACATGTAATGTTACAACCTCCGATTTATTACGGAATGAATATTCATTCCGCTTGTTCATAATGAATGCCCGATCTGTCTGATATCACCTCTTTACCCTTTCTTATGTTATCAGTTTATATGAAAAAAACTTTTTTTAATATAAAGTATATGCAAAAAATAAAAAATTAAGAAAATATACCCAAATCTCCATATAAGGGTACTGGATATATTTCCCGAGAAATGATTTTATTTAACAGCCACAATGCAAAGACAAGAATCACGCCTAATGACAGAAAGATCCCTGAAATGCTGGTCTTTCAGCAGTTGAATATACATTATCTCTTTTACATCAGTATTTGCATCAATACTGATGTAAAATCGGCCATCAATTTGAAGCACCCGGTAAATTTCTCTTAATGCAAGCCTAATATCAGTGCAGCTCTGAACCGTATGTAAGGAAAACACTTTATTAAAGGTACGGTCATCAAAGGGAATGTTCTCCGGATAGCCATGAAAAATCTCCCCTTTTCCGATGTTTTTTCGATTCGCGCGTGATATTTGCCTTACCTTTCGCTTTGATGGGTCAATGCTTTTTAAGCTTCCCTTTTCCAGTTTCTCGGTTATGCTCTTAAAGACAGTGCCTTTTCCGACTCCAATTTCTAAAATTCTGTCATTTTCTTGTATGTCTATAGAGTCAATCATCATATGCTCAATTGTTTTGGTTTGCTTATATTTCCGAGAAAATAATTTCAAAAGATTCGATCGTTTATAGAGTCTATTTTCTAGCATTTTAAACACCTGCTTTTGGTTTCCTATGTTTATTTATTATATTCGAAAAATAAACATCACCTTCATTTCTAAATGGGAATGAAGATATCAACTAGACGGCAATGTGTTTAAAAATGTTTCAATTGAACTGAACTTTTTCATTTTTTTCCGCAAAAAAAAAGCAGAAAACAAAATGTTTTCTGCCCTATTTCTAGTGCCAATGATAAGGGAATACATACAGCCTATGCTGCTGCATGGCCATTAGCCTCTGCTGACGGAATGGATTTCCATAACCATGTTTGAAGGAATGCGGCATGGACGCATAACCATGGCCTATCGACGGCAGCCTTTTTTGATAATCGTTCATCATGCCATCACCTGCCTTACCGTAACGTTGATTTATCATATGCAGGCAGGCATTTTCTTGACAGCTGTTTCGCTAAACTTGGTCCTTCTCCATTGTATAATGCATCAATAATTCCATTCTAAGCATATGTCATCTCCTCCTTCAGCTTTTCATTGCTTTTAGCGCCAGTTTGTTAAATAAAGATGCTTTAACTGAGACTCTTTCATTTCATCATAAATCTGCTCAATCTGCTGTTCTCGTTCGAATTCTTCCGGGCTTTTAAACCGTTTGTTAATCGTTAACGTTAAAAAGAATAGGTTAATCGTCATATCGCTCACCCCCTTTCAAAGTCCGCTTCAAGCGAAATAACCCGCGGCATCAGTCCTTCTGCCGCGGGCAAATAAAAACCGCAGACAAAAGAAGACACCAATGCCTCTACTGCCTGCGGGGAGTTGCGTATGTCCGACTAATTCCGAATTTAATGCGTGCGATAAGCATCGGTTAAGGAAGGACACGAACTCTTCCACAGGCTGAATGAACCATGAACTTTTACTTGTGCATCACGTACAGGTTGACGTCGTTGTCTCATTGTCATTTTGTTCAGCCTCCTTTGCTTTTTTCTTACTTTGTAAGTATATCCACCAAATTCCATTTTGTAAACATCTTTTTCTAAAAATGGACGGAAATTGTGCAAATCATCGAATAGATTTGTCCTTTGGTCATGATACCTGCTTCATTTCTTTTCTGGAGCGGTCTTTCTTATGATATGCGATAAAGTAAATGAGACCGACAAATACCGCTCCGCCGATGACATTGCCGATAAAAGCCGGAATGATGTTTCCGATAAACTGCCCCCACGTGAACGAGCCAGCAAAAATGGCAGCGGGAATCACAAACATGTTAGCGACAACGTGCTGAAATCCGATTGCCACAAAAGCCATTATTGGGAACCAGATGCCAAGAATTTTTCCTGCTCCGTCTTGAGCGCCGAAAGAAAGCCAAACGGCAAGACATACAAGCCAGTTACAGCCGATGCCGGAAACGAGAACCTTGCCGAAGCTCATATCGAGCTTTCCTTGTGCAACGGCGATTGTTTTTTCTAAATAAGGGCCTGTTTCAGTCAATCCAACCAAATGCCCAAAAAAGTAAGCAACAAACAATGCGCCGATTAAGTTCATAATTGTGACGATTCCCCAGTTAACCGCCAATTCTTTTACTGATATTTTTCTCGAAAATAAAGCCATCGCAACGGACATCATATTTCCTGTGATCAGTTCAGCGCCAGCGAGAACCACAAGGATCAGACCGACGGGAAATACTGCAGCCCCGATCAAGCTGGACAGGCTTCCCCATTCTTTCGGAAGGTCGCCGATCACCCTGATATCAAGCAAGTACCCAAGCGCGATAAATGCGCCTCCTAAAAACCCCAGCACAAGCAGAGACGGCAGCGGAAGCTTTATTTTTTTCACCCCTGCTTCAATTGCTGCATCCGCTATTTCATCCGGTTTCCGAAAAGCCATACTAAAACGCCTCCATTATTTCTTCTTTTCTCACAGTTATGGCAGAAAGGCAATAAAAAAGGCAGCACTCAAATAACCTGTGTAAAACCAGGCGTTTGAATGCTGCCTAACTTGTATGCATACCCATACAACAATATCAAGCAGAATTAAGATATTGAAAGAGAATATATACAGTTCGTGCATACAATCCCATTGCTTTTTGCCTTCTATAACTGTAGCAACATCATATCAAATGTGACAAATTTGTGTCAATGATAAATATGCTAGCTTTGCAGAGCTTCTTTTTGATCATCTATTTTTTTGTCAAAGACAAACACAGATACAGCGATATTTTCCTCAATTTTAATATCAGAAAACAAATGGACAAGCTTAGCCCCCATCAGTTCCTCCATTCCTTCCGGCGTTTGTTTGGAATAAAGATCTTGAATCAGGCTTGTCCTGGCCGCATGTACCATTTCTCTTCCTTCAGGCGTGCGGGCGATAAACTGCTCGCTTGCACTCAGATTTCCGTACAGTGTTGAGACTGCCATGTTTTCTACAAATACAGTATGAATCCGTTCAGGCCCTTTTCCGAACAATTCTTTGCGAAGTTTTCGAATAATATCATTGAACTCATGAATTTTTTTAGACATGCTGATTACCCCTTCCGATACTGCCTCATCAGGCTTTTCCCGGTTCCCCTCAGGACATTTCACTTGGTTAAAATTTTCCTGATATATTGTATTATAATAAATATCACTTTATAATAAAAGCAGTGTTGATGGATTTGTAATAAGATCTTGTTATGAGTCTATCGGTTTATAAAAATCAAGGATTGGTCTGTTAGTAAGACTTGCTAGTGAACTATTCCGCCATGTGTGTTTACACCTTCTTAGAATTAAGGACAGGTGTATCTATACATGGCTTTTTTTGACTTCTTGAAAGAAAGATGGAGGGGAATATGAATATGATGGACGTTAAGTCGATCAGTGTCCGTGTTGACGGAACAGAAATTCAAGCACGAGCAGGGGCCACAATTTTAGATATTTTAAATGAAAACGGAATTGAGTACCCACAGATTTGCCACGTTCCAGAGGTTGACCCGATTCAAACTTGTGATACTTGCATTGTAGAGGCAAATGGCAAGCTGGTTCGTTCATGCTCTACGGTCGCAGAAAATGGAATGTCAATTGACCTTTCCGGAAATCGGGTGAAAGAAGCACAAACCGAAGCGATGGACCGCCTTCTTGAAAATCACTTGCTGTATTGTACGGTTTGCGATAACAACAATGGGAACTGTACGCTGCATAATACAGCGGAAATGATGGGGATCGAGCATCAAAAATACCCATACACGCCAAAAGAAGATCCGTCTTGCGCGGTTGACATGTCTCACCCGTTTTACCGCTATGATCCAAACCAATGTATTGCCTGCGGCCAGTGTGTTGAGGTGTGTCAAAACCTTCAGGTAAATGAAACACTCTCAATCGACTGGGAACGCGAACGTCCTCGCGTGATTTGGGATGAGGGAGTTTCGATCAATGAATCTTCTTGTGTCAGCTGCGGCCAGTGTGTCACAGTGTGCCCATGTAATGCGCTGATGGAAAAATCAATGCTCGGGCAGGCTGGCTTTATGACAGGCATTAAAGAGGATGTCATGGAACCGATGATTGACCTCGTGAAAAACGTTGAACCTGATTACGGCAGCATTTTTGCCATTTCTGAAGTCGAGGCGGCAATGCGTGAAACGAGAACGAAAAAAACCAAAACTGTATGTACGTTCTGCGGTGTCGGATGTTCTTTTGAAGTATGGACAAAAGGACGGGATATTTTAAAGATCCAGCCTGTTTCTGACGCTCCGGTTAACGCGATTTCTACATGTGTCAAAGGGAAATTCGGCTGGGATTTCGTCAATTCTGAAGAGCGGATCACAAAGCCTTTAATCCGTAAAAACGGGGCATTTGTGGAATCTTCTTGGGAAGAAGCCCTCGATCTTGTCGCAAGCAGATTAGGCTCGATTAAAGAGCAGTACGGCAATGGATCTGTTGGGTTTATTTCTTCTTCTAAAATTACGAATGAAGAAAACTATGTCATTCAAAAATTAGCGCGTCAGGTATTTGAAACAAACAACGTCGATAACTGCTCACGCTACTGCCAGTCTCCTGCTACCGACGGATTGTTCCGCACTGTCGGCATGGGCGGTGACGCCGGCACGATTAAAGATATTGCCAAGGCCGGTCTCGTCATCATTGTCGGCGCCAATCCGGCGGAAGGACATCCGGTGCTTGCAACACGTGTCAAACGGGCGCACAAGCTCCACGGTCAAAAACTGATCGTTGCCGACTTGCGCAAAAATGAGATGGCTGAGCGGTCTGATCTATTCATCAGCCCTAAACAAGGCACAGACCAAGTTTGGCTGATGGCTGTTACGAAATATATGATCGACCAAGGCTGGCACGATCAGGCGTTTATTGATGAGAACGTGAATTACTTTGAAGATTATAAAGAAACGCTTAAAACCTATACGCTTGATTATGCAGAACGCATCACAGGCCTTTCTAAAGAAAACATCATTCGAATTGCCGAAATGATTCGTGACGCTGATGGAACTTGTGTCCTTTGGGGAATGGGTGTCACACAAAATACAGGCGGTTCTGATACGTCAGCAGCGATTTCAAACCTGCTTCTTGCTACGGGCAACTATCGCCGTCCGGGTGCCGGCGCTTATCCTCTGCGCGGACACAATAACGTACAAGGCGCTTGCGATATGGGAACACTGCCTGGCTGGCTGCCTGGATATCAGCATATAACAGATGACAAAGCCCGCGCTAAATTTGAAGAGGCTTATGGTGTCGAGATTGATGGAAAGCCTGGTTTAGATAATATTCAAATGCTTCATTCCATTGAAGAAGGAAAAATGAAAGCAATGTATCTTGTCGGTGAGGATATGGCACTTGTCGATTCAAATGCGAACCATGTGCATGATATTTTATCAAGCCTTGATTTCTTCGTGGTTCAGGATATCTTCTTGTCAAGAACAGCTCAATATGCTGATGTCGTCTTGCCGGCTACTCCTTCACTTGAGAAAGACGGAACATTTACCAATACTGAACGCCGCGTGCAGCGATTATATCAGGCGCTGCCGACACTTGGTGACGCGAAACCGGATTGGTGGATCATTCAAGAGGTGGCAAACCGCTTAGGAGCAAACTGGAATTACAGCCATCCAAGTGACATTTTCTCAGAAATGGCGAGCCTTTCTCCTCTGTTTGCCAAAGCAAGCTATGAGGTGCTTGAAGGCTGGAACAGCTTCCTATGGGGCAGCTACTCAGGTGAAAGCACACCGCTTCTGTATGAAGACGGATTTAATTTCCCTGACAAAAAAGCCCGCTTTGCCCTTTCTGATTGGACTGAGCCAGCGGCATTTCCGGAAGAATATGATCTTCATATTAATAACGGCCGGATGCTGGAGCATTTCCACGAAGGAAACATGACAAATAAATCGAAAGGCATTCAAGCAAAAGTGCCGAATGTATTTGTTGAAATCTCGCCTGAGCTTGCACAGGAGCGGGGTGTTTGTGACGGTTCGCTTGTACGGCTCGTTTCTCCGTTTGGAGCAGTCAAATTAAACGCGCTGATCACAGACCGTGTGCGGAAAAATGAACTTTATCTGCCAATGAACTCAACAGACAAAGAGTCAGCGATTAACTTCCTGACGGGGCCTGCAGCTGATAAACGGACGAACACGCCTGCTTATAAACAGACGAAGGTCCGCATGGAGGTGCTTGGAGGCTGCGAAACAGCGCCGCTTCCGAAAACAAATCCGCGGAACAAAAAACGGCACCCGCAAAACGGGGTCGAAGCAGAAAGAAAATGGAACCGTCCGGGCTATGTCCATCTGACTGATTAAACGAAAGGAGGAAAACGAATGGCCACTCCGATTACGACGATCAAAAAAGAAACAAAAACAGCAGAACAAATCAAGCTTGAAAAAATAGAAGAGCTGAAAGAGCTGCTGGCGGAAAATGAGGATGCCGTCTCTAAAACGATGACGTTAATGAATGAACTGAATGAACTTGGAATTTTTGACGCGGCAACAAGCATGCTGAGAGCGAAAGAAGACATCGCCAAGATTGCGCTTGGCCAGGTTTCGCGTGAGCCTGTCACCAATCTCATCAACACGATGATGGCCGCCGGAGGCGCATTAACAAAAGCAGATCCTGAGTTCACAGGAAAGCTTTTAGAAAGCGTGATGGCTGGAACTGAACAGGCGCAAAGCTTTTTAAAAGAAGACAAGAAAGTAGGAATTCTTGACCTTTTAAAAGCCATGAACGATCCTGATATCAACAGAGCCGTCGGCTTCGGCCTTCAGTTTTTAAAAGGAATGGGAAAAGAACTCCAAGAAAAATAATAAAAAAACAGCCATCGCTGAGTTGATGGCTGTTTTTTATTCGTCGGCTTCTTCCAAACGCTTCTTGTAAATCAATGAACGATCAACGCAAAAGAAGGCACCCGCTAAAAACACGCAATCCGCCAAAAACATCATCGATTTCTGGCCTAACGTTAAGCCTTGATCGGGAAGAACTGCGCCTATATATAAAAAAGTGCTGACTGCAAGCAATGTAAAAGCAAAATGCTTGTAGTCTTCTTTTAAAGATTTCATTCTATTTTTATTCAAAAGAATCACCTGCCAGATTCATAGTATACGACTATTATAATATAATCTGGCAGCTTACAGAGAAAGTAATTCTATCCATTTGTTATATATTTTCAAGCGCCTGCTCAATATCTTCCAGCAAATCCTCCGCATCTTCAATTCCTACAGAAATTCTAATCAATCCGTCCGTAATGCCTAATTCAAGCCTGCGCTCTCTCGGAATAGAGGCATGTGTCATTCTTGCCGGAACAGAAATTAAGCTTTCTACCGCGCCCAGGCTTTCAGCAATGTTAAACAGTTTCAGATTCCCTAAAAATGCATCAACCCGCTCTTCACTGCCGATATCAAAGGAGATCATGCCACCGAAGCCAGACCCTTGTGTTTTTGCCAGCTCATGTCCGGGATGATTTGAAGAACCAGGATAATATAACGTTTGGACACCAGGATGATTCTCCAGAAAACTTGCGATTTTCCGCGCATTTTGATCGATCGCTTCCATTCTGAGTCCCAATGTTTTGATTCCTCTCATTAACAGCCAGGAATCTTGAGGGCCAAGGACGCCGCCTGTGGAGTTTTGTACAAAATGCAGCTCTTCTCCAAGCTCTTTCGAAGCTGTCACAACTAAACCGCCGACGACGTCACTGTGTCCGCCAAGATATTTTGTCGCACTGTGAAGCACGATATCAGCTCCTAAAGTAAGCGGCTGCTGAAAATAAGGAGTGTTAAAGGTATTGTCGACGATAAGCAGAACACCCGCTTTTTTTGCGATATCTGCCATGAGCGCCAAGTCGGTGATTTTGAGCAGCGGGTTTGTCGGTGTCTCAATATAAATGGCTTTTGTGTTTGGGCGAATCGCTTTTTCAACTTCTTCTCTGCTGCTTGTATCGACAAATGTTGATTCAATGCCAAGACGATTAAGTACCTTTGTCATCACGCGGTATGTTCCGCCATACACATCATCAGTCAACACGACATGATCTCCGCTGTTAAACAGCATCATAACCGCTGTAATAGCAGCCATTCCAGAACTGAACGCATAGCCTGCTTCCCCGCCTTCCAGCTCTGTCACAAGTGCTTCGAGAGCGGACCTTGTCGGATTGGCCGTTCTTGAATACTCATAGCCGGTATGCTGCCCTGCTTTAGGCTGCTTGTACGTGCTTACTTGATAAATGGGCACGGACACTGCGCCTGTTTTCTCATCACCTGTGATTCCCCCATGAATCATCAATGTTTTTTTCTTCATATCAGATGCCTCCTTCGTAAATTTGTTTGCTGATATATCGATCACTGCTGTCAGGAAATACGGTGACAATGTTTGTTCCTGCGGATGCTTTTTTCGCTTCCTCCAATGCTGCATAAAGCGCTGCACCTGAAGAGCTTCCGATCAGCAGACCTTCTTTTTCTGCCGCTTCTTTCACAAGTCTAAACGCATTCTCATCTGTTACGGTGTAGATCTCATCAAAATGGCTCTCATTCATATAATCGGGGATGAACTCCATGCCGATGCCTTCTGTTTTATGAGTGTGTGGTTCTCCGCCATTTAAAATGGAGCCCTCTGGTTCAACAATCACTGTTTTGACTGCTGGATGTTTTTCTTTTAAGAAGGAAGCAGTTCCTGCGAATGTGCCCCCTGATCCTGCCCCTGCGACAAACGTATGAATATTGCCGTCAAGCGCTTCCCATATTTCAGGTCCAAGCGTCTTGTAGTAAGTCGATGGATTTACTTGGTTTTTAAATTGCAAAACGCAATAAGAATTTTCAATTTCTGTCTCCAGCTGAATGGCTTTTTGAATGGCTCCCTGCATTCCGTCTTGACGCGGTGTATGAATAATTGATGCTCCAAGCGCTTGCATAATTTGCTGTTTCTCTGTGCTGAAATGTTCAGGGACACAGAAAATCGCTTTTAATCCATATTTTCTGGCACTCAGCGCAAGGCCGATCCCTGTATTGCCTGCCGTGGCTTCTATAATCACTCCGCCGGGCTTCACCTTTCCCGACTCCAGGGCGTCACGGATCAGCATATCTCCCAGTCTGTCTTTGATGCTTCCACCGGGATTCATCATTTCAAGCTTGGCATACACTGCGACTCCTTCAGGGACATCAAAGTTCTTCAGGCGGAGAAGCGGTGTGTTCCCAATCAGCTCGGTAATGTCCGTAATAACAGTCATATATGTCCTCCTCCTTGATAGAGGTTGTTTTTAGGGAAAACGGAGGAGAATTCTCCCCCGTTTTTAATGAATTCGTTTGATCACTTTTAACACAAGCTCTGTTGAATTGACAGCCGCCTGCTCTAAAAATTGGTCAAATGATACATGTGATTCTTTTCCTGCGATATCAGATAACGCTCTGATGACGACAAACGGCGTTTTAAATTGATGGCACACTTGAGCTACTGCCGCAGCCTCCATTTCAACCGCGTACAGATCAGAAAATCTCGCACGCACCTCTTCAACCCGCTTTGGATCGTTCATGAAAGAATCGCCTGTTGCGATCGTTCCTTTTGCGACCTGAATGCCGTCTAGTTCAGAAATTGCTTCTTCAGTGATGCTGATCAGCTTTTCATCTGCCGCATAAGCAGCAGGAAGACCCGGAACCTGACCGTATTCATAATCAAAGGCTGTTACATCTACATCATGGTGGCGAACATCAGTAGAAATAACGACGTCTCCTACATTCAGTGTATGATGAAATCCGCCCGCTGAGCCTGTGTTAATGACATAATCAGGCTTGTAACGGTCAAGCAGAAGCGTTGTGCTGATGGCAGCATTTACTTTTCCAATTCCTGATTTTAAAAGAATCACTTCGGTTCCTTCATATTCGCCTGTTGTAAATTCACAGTGTGCGATTGTTTCTGTTTTTGCATTTTCAAGTTTGCTTCTTAGGATGGTAACTTCCTCTTCCATTGCTCCGATGACTGCTAGTTTCATCTATTCACATTCCCTTCACTTTACCGTTTGATCGCCTCCATTATCCACACGAAGTCGTTTTGCTGAGTGAATTGGACTGCAAAACCTTCAGCTGTAAACATCGCTTTCAACGCATCCAATGTAGGATAATGCTCCGTCTCTAAATCATTTGCCAGCTGATAGAAGCCTTGAGAACGGGCTTTATCAATAGCCTGTTGATATGCTTGCACATCTTCAAAGACGGTATCGGCAAACACTATTCTATCATGCAAGTGAAGGTATTTGCCATATTGCTTTATGGCAGCCCGCTTTTCTTCGTCGGTCAAGTGATGAAAAGCATATGAACTGACAATTGTGTCAGCATGAAATGGCGGTTCAGGAAATGCCAGGAAGTCTCCGTCAACGATTTCCGCCCTGCCTGAAAGCTTGTCAGAAGCCAATTTGCGCATTGCGGGAGACGGTTCAATTCCAAATACAGATTTGCCCGCCTCCAGCAGCTTGGCTGTCAAATTCCCCGTTCCCGGGCCAAATTCTAACACATGCGTTCCAGACCTGCTGACGATGGCATCAAGGATATCATCGTAGCCTCTGAACGCTTCTTTATACTGAATATCAAAACCTTGTACTGTTTGGTCATAAGTTGCTGCCCAATCTTCAAAGAGAGGGATAAATTCACGCCCCATATTTGTCACACTCCATATTTTATAATTCCTATATGCATACTATGAATTAATGATGGAACAGTTCCTATAATACCACATCTTCTGGAAAGCAGGTACTAAAACACTTTGTGTATTTTATGCCATCTATATTGCGCGTTTACCGCAAAAAAGCTTATACTTCATATGACTTGTGAAAGCTGGAGGGTCGAGAGATGAATTTTCAATTAGATTTGATAAAAGACAAAGTGGAATTTTTCGAAGCGGCTTCATTGCAGGAGCTTGAAAAGAAAATCAATACACAAATTGAAAACAATAAAGCCATCATGCTCCGGGTGAAATCTGTATCACACCAAACTGCTGTGGCAGACGGAAGAATATTGTACAGCGCGGTTGTTCATTTCGCAGCTGAGGCCTAAAACAAAAGCAGCCGGCTCTTAACCGGCTGCTTTTGTTTATTTTAGTTTTTCTACTTTTGTCGGCTTCCAGCCTTTTTCATCAACCCATGTAATCGTGACTTGATATTTATCCCCAGTCGTCTTGTCTAAAATCTTGCCTTTGGCATCCTGAGGGCTGCCGTTGTTTCCGAGCCAGAGCACCGTCATGTGATCTGTTGAAACACCAGTTGCATATGAAATGGCTTTTAGCATCTCAGCCCAGTCTTGTGAGCTTGAGTCATAAGTGGCTGCGTGCTCGCCCGTCTGCTCAGTTCCGACTGCTTTCCAGTCAGGATTTTCATACGTTTTTTCAACGTCGCTTGATGAGCCGCCTTCAGTAACTTTTGCGTCTTTAAGCGGGTCATCTGAATCTGAGCTTGAGTCTGAATCAGAATCATCACTTTTAGAAGAAGAATCATCTTTTTTGGAATCTGAGTCAGAAGATTTCTCAGAATCCTTTTCGCTGTCAGATGTATCTTTCTTGCTGTCTTTTATATCTTCGTCCGATTTCTTTTCCGTCTTTCCTGAAGCCGGAGATTCCTGTTTTTGCGCTGTTTCAGAATCCTTGCTGACATCTTTGCTAGAAGGACTGTTAATGAAGAGATTAGCTGCTACTACGACAATTAGTATGGATACGATTGCGATTAAAATGTTAAGCACTAAATTAGCTTTCCTGCGCTTATCACGGTTTTCATAACGAGATTGATTATTGCTCAATAATTCTGCACTCCTTTATCCCTCTTGGCTCAGCATATATTTTACCATGTGCTGAGAAGTTGTTCTATTTCTTATTGATTTCAATTTCGTGTACTTTTTTAACAATATCATAAAACACCGAATTTGTCAGAGCCTTATCCCCCGGCGTATCCATGTGTAAAACGACAAGAGCGTATTTCGGCTTATCCGCCGGAAAATATCCGGCAAACCATTTTTCATAGAGCGTTTCTTTCTCCTTTGAAAGCTTGCCTGTCTGGGCTGTGCCTGACTTCCCTGCTACAGTATACGGAAGATCCTGAAACCTTCTGCCCGTTCCGGAAGGAGATTCCACCACCCGCCGCAGCATTTTTTGAAGCTGCTGTGCCGTATATTTATCTATCGTTTCTCCTTTGAGCTTTTGATCTTTAAACTTAACGAGTGTTGTGCCGTTTTTATATTCAATTTGTTCAGCGATTTTCACCTGCCGCTTGTCTCCGCCGCGGGCGATTGTCGCCATCATATTGGCTACCTCGAGTGGCGTTACCCTTACATTTTTCTGCCCGATCGCTGTTTGCGCAATGGCTTTTTTGACTGATTTGTCTTTTTCATCCCCCCAAATCACGCCGCTTTTTTCGTTATACAACTGGCGGAAATCTGTTTCGTGATACAGTTTTCCTTCCCAGCCTGCCCGATCAGTGAGAGCCAGCTTTTCGGACATGTCTTCAATAACCGAGCTGTCTTTTTTCATTAATTGTTCTGCAAGACTCGTAAATGTGTAATTGCAGCTTTGGGCAAAACTTTCATCAAAAGACAAGGTTCCTTTGTCGTCGCCCGGTTCCCCGTACAGGTTTAAATTACAATTAAAGGTTTGGCTCGGCTTCACCGTATCATTTTCGATCGCAGCTGCGGCAATGACTGTTTTAAAAACAGAACCGGGATAGATTGGCGTCAGCATATAATTTTGAAGCGTGTTTTGCCGTGAGACATCGGCATCCGGTTTGCTTACAATTCCCAGAACGCTGCTATTTTCGATGTCCAGCAGCACAGCTCCTCCTTTTTTCAGCCCCTGTTCATCCAATACCTCCTCCATCGCTTTTTGAATGCTTTGATCGATCGTTGTTTTGATCTGGAGCGGATAAAATGTATTGGCTTCAGCTGTATATTTGACGTCCATGCCAAACAAAGGGTTTCCTTTTCCGTCCACATGATATAAAAGCTTTGTGTCTTGTTCCGGAAGCAAAAACTCATCAAATGTCCGTTCTAAACCGGTTGTACCGATTTTTGTTGTAATCGGAAGGTTCTCCATATCAGGATATTTCTTGCGGAGAAGCGCCGGATCTTGATTCGTGCTCCCTATTGTATGTGAAGCAAGGCTGGGCTTGTCTTCATTCTCCATATATACGCCGTAAACGCCGGGATATTTCAAAGAATTGATTTTTGTGATGGATTGTTTCGAAAGTGTTTTGATTTTCTTTTGTTGCAAAATGACCGGTTTTTTCGCTTTTGCGAGTGTCTGGTGCAGTTCATCTTCAGACATGCCGAGGATGTCCGCAACCTTTTTGATCGGCCAATCCTGCGTCAGCAGAAAAGGAAACAAAACAACCGCAGGCTCGCTTTGGCCGGTCAGCGCCTGCCCGTTTCGATCTAAAAAGGAGCCTCTTCCGTCAGAAATGAGCACTTCCTCCGTCCGCTGTTTCACGCTTTCCTGGATCAAATTGATTTTCTTTTTTGAAAATGATTCTGTGAAAAACAGCTGGATTTCCGCCAGCCTTAGCAGAAGCAGAAAAAACACGATCAAAAAAGCAATGACTGCCAGCTTCATTCGTTTCGATATCTTCATAAAAAAACACCTCACCCACATTGTGGACGAGGTGTTTCTTTGCTAAACGGATATTATGAAATTTTCACAATTTTCACAAGCATTTCTCCACCCGGTGTTTGAACTGTGACTTCTTCATCTACTTTTTTGCCCAGCAGGCTTTTTGCGATCGGTGAATCGTTTGAGATTTTCCCTTCAAACGGATCAGCTTCAGCGCTTCCAACGATTGTATATGATTCTTCATCACCGTCAGGCAGTTCGACGAAAGTGACGGTTTTACCCAAACCGACAACGTTAGAGCCGCCGTCATCTTCAATGATTTTCGCGTTGCGGATCATATTTTCAAGAGTCGTCACACGACCCTCTACGAATGCCTGCTCTTCTTTCGCTGAATCGTATTCAGAGTTCTCGGAAAGGTCTCCGAAACTTCTCGCAATTTTGATGCGTTCTACTACTTCTTTTCGTTTAACCGTTTTCAAATATTCTAATTCTTGTTCAAGTTTTTGTTTTCCTTCTTCAGTCATAGGAAAAACTTTCTCTTGTGCCATGTCCCTTCACTCCTTCTGGTTGTCCCTCAACATCTTCGATTATGTATGAGAGCATAAACTAAAAAATACAAGAATGAGAACACAGGGCAGTCCTCGTTCTTCTCTCCCATATAGGTACTGTTTATCTTAAACTGAATCTTGTCGTTCTGCAAATATTTCGCGTTTATAAACAGGGAAAGAAGGGAATTTGCACATCCCCTTCCTGCCTATACATAATATGGTCAGAGTTATTTATGTCTATGCTATGGTATTACAAAATCGCGTTTTGTTCAAGAATGGTTTGGATTTTTGTGACCATCAGATCAATTGCGACGTGATTCTGTCCGCCTTCCGGGATAATAATATCAGCGTATCGTTTCGTCGGCTCGACAAATTGGTTATGCATCGGGCGGACAACTGACACATATTGTTCAATGACAGAGTCAATAGAGCGGCCGCGTTCATTAATATCTCTCATAATCCGTCTGATGATACGCAAGTCAGCGTCTGTATCAACGTAAAGCTTGATATCCATCAGATCACGGAGCCTTTTGTCTTCAAGAACTAGAATGCCTTCAAGGATAATAACATCCTTGGGCTCTACGTGAACCGTTTCTTCTGAACGTGTGTGAAGCTTATAGTCGTAAATCGGCTTTTCAATCGGGCGGTAATTCAATAGATCTTGAATATGCTCGATTAAATAGTCATTATCAAACGCAAGTGGATGATCATAGTTTGTGTTGAGCCTTTCTTCAAATGGAAGATGGCTTTGGTCTTTATAATAAAGGTCTTGCTGGATCATTAAAATCGAGTGCCCTTTAAATTGTTCATAGATGGACCGTGTGACACTCGTTTTTCCTGAACCGGAACCTCCTGCGATTCCAATGACTACTGGATTCTTACCCATGGGTGTTACTTCCCCTTTCTCATCATGTTGCTCGGATAAATCTTTTTGTCTAGTTTGAATTTGACAATTTGCAGGGGATGGCGGGCAGCATCTAGCTCATTACCGTCTTCGTCCCAAATGGTTTCAATCGTATTTGTAAAGTTTTCGATTTCCGGACCGAAAAATTCCACTTCGTCGCCTTTTTTGAAGAAATTGCGCTGCTGAAGTGTGACCATTTGTGTGTCTTCATCATAATTCAGCACTAAGCCGACAAAATCAAACGTCGTTTTTTTGGCGTGCTCACCGAACATTTGCTCTTCATAGCCTGGCGTTCCTTCAAAGAAAGCTGTCGCAGTGTCCCGGTTGGCACACTTATCAAGCTCTTCAAGCCATTCTTTTTGAATCACAAAGTTATCCGGATCAGCGCAATAGGCGTCAATGACTTTGCGGTATACGCTGACAACTGTTGCTACATAGTGAATTGATTTCATGCGACCTTCAATCTTTAAGCTGTCAATGCCCATTTCGATCATTTTCGGAATGGATTCAATCAGCTTCAAATCTTTCGGGCTCATCGCAAATGGCGCATCTTCTTCACCATACAAGGCAACGGCGTTGGCACCGTCTGTTTGATAAAGATCATAATCCCAGCGGCATGACTGGCAGCAGCCTCCGCGATTGGAATCCCGCGCTGTCATGTGATTGCTCAGGACACAGCGGCCGGAATATGCGATACACATCGCGCCGTGAATAAAGGATTCGATTTCGATATCTACTTTTTCTTTCATTTCTCTGATTTCCAGAGCGCTTGTTTCACGTGCCAGCACGACGCGGTCAAGGCCTTCTTCCTTCCAGAACTGGACAGCCTTCCAGTTTGAAAGAGACTGCTGTGTGCTCAAGTGAACCTCAACATTCGGCGCCACTCTGCGGCATGTTTCGATAATAAGCGGATCTGCCACAATGATGCCGGCAACGTTGGCGTCTCCAAGTGCTTTCAAGTATTCTTCAAGCCCGTCCATGTTTTCATTATGGGCGAAAATATTTGTCGTTACGTAGATCTTCGCGCCATATTGTTTCGCGAATTCAACGCCTTCTGCAATTTCTTTGATCGTAAAGTTATCGGCATTTGAACGCAGCCCATATTCCTGTCCTCCGATAAAGACCGCGTCCGCTCCGTAATGAACAGCGATTTTCAGCTTTTCAAGATTACCCGCAGGTGCGAGGAGCTCCGGCTTTTTTGTAATCACACGCTTCCCATTGACGATTGTGGATATTTTATCATTTACGGCAGTCATAGCTTAACCTCCTTTTGATTAATAAACCGTTTCTTTGAAGAAGAATCCGGTATCGATTTTTCTGTTCACTGGCTGGATGCTTTCTATGCGTTCAATCCAGTCTTCTTTTTTCGCTTCGTATTCGTCACGGTTTTCCACACACAGATCAATCGCTTCTCTGTACATTTTGGTGACTTCTATTAGGTATTCAGGCGTTTTCAGGACACCATCGATTTTGAAAGAATCAATGCCTGCATCAATCAATTCCTCAAGCTCATCAATGATGCACACATCATTCGGGCTCATGATGTGCGTGCCGTTTTCGTCTTCGAAAATCGGATATTTATTATCACGTTCTTTATCATGCAAGAACATGCCCGATTCTTTTTTCTTTCCTTCAATGTCCATGACTTTGCCTTGGTATTCAAAATAGTTTCCAATCAAAGAACGCTTCGATTGGAACATGCACGTCATTCCATGCACGTGGATTTCAATTTCGACTTCAGCGTTTTCTTTAATCTCCACAATGCTGTCCATGTTTAACTCTCTGGCAAGCACAGAACGCGCCGCGCCTTTTCGTCCCCAGTAGTTGCATGTATAGTAGTTGGTGCCTGTCGTTTCTGTGCTCCAATGAAGCTTCATGTCAGGCGCAGATTCACGAGCAGCCATAAGCACGGCAGGATCACCGAATACCGCTGCATCGACACCGGTTTCCGCTAAGAAAGCCAGATATTCGCCAAGCTCACCTACTTTATCGTTATGGAAAATTGCATTTACAGCAACGTATACTTTTGCCCCTTCTTTGTGAGCCATCTCTACGGCTTTTGTTACATCTTCACGAGAAAATTCTCCGGCTAATCTCAAGCCGTATCTCTGTTCCCCAACTAAAAACGCAGTTGCTCCCGCCTGTATCAGCGGCAAAATGTCCGCCGTACTCGTCGGCGTCACTAAGAGCTCTGGTTTTTTCATGACGTTCACCTCTTCTTTTTACTAATTGCAAGTCCATCCCCGACAGGAATAATCGCAGTTTGATAATCGGGATGATTCATCAGCCAATGATTATATTCATCAATTTTTGTTACCAGCCTGCGCCTTCTTTTCGGTTCTATTTTGCTGTAATCCTCTGCCACCAGACCTTTAAACAGCACGTTGTCTGTTAAAATCACCCCGTCCGGTGAAAGCATCGGTTCATATAAATGAAAAAAGTTTTGATACTGACCTTTTGCAGCGTCAATAAAAATGACATCGTAAGGCGCGGTTACATGAACGGCGTCGGCTAATTCAAGCGCGTCTCCGTAAAAAACATGAATCCGGTCATCAAGCTGAAATTCCTTGATATTGTTTACCGCTTCTTCATGCCGTTTCTCATTGCGTTCAATTGTATATATTTCAGCAGACGGCAGCTCCAACGCCATTCGAATGGCGGAATAACCAATGGCCGTTCCGATTTCTAGTATTTTTTTCGGCTGTTTCACAGACAAAATTTGAAGCAACACCTCCATGCCCGCTTTTTCCATGATCGGGACATGATGTTCTTCTGCATATGCTTCAAGCTTCTTCACGTTTTCCGGCCGAGGCTTCAATAATGCTTCTATATAGTCATTTATTTGTTCATACCGGTCAGTCACAACAAACAGCTCCGTTCTAAAAAGGAGTGCCCCAGTCTTTTTACACAGGACACTCTCTGAATACATCATGATACATCGGTAAACAACCCGATATATTTTATCATAAAACCTTGCGGAAAGCGAATAAAAGGAGAGCTTTTTGCTCTCCTTTTATTTCTCATTTTTTGAGGTAATGTATTTTTCTTTTGCTTTATTATGCTCTTTTAGCGTTTTTGTAAATACGACCTCACCATTTGATTTGGCCAAGAAGTACAGATAGTCCGTTTGATCTGGATGCAGCGCCGCTTCCCATGACGACATGCCAGCATTGGCAATCGGCCCTGGCGTCAGTCCTGTGTTTTTGTACGTATTGTACGGTGAATCGATTTCCAGATCCTTATAAAGTACCCGATCTTTATGCTTGCCTGCCGCGTACAGCACGGTCGGATCTGTTTGGAGCGGCATTTTCTTCTTCAGGCGGTTATAAAAGACACTCGCAATTTTATGGCGGTCGGCTTTTTCAGTCGCTTCTTCTTCAATCAAAGAAGCCATCGTCAGCAGCTTATGCACAGATAGTTTATTTTTCTTCATTTCTGATTTGTATGTTTCCACGTAAGAATTTGTCTGTTTGATCATTGCCGTGATAATGTCTTCAAGTGACGTGTCAGGATCGTCAAAAGGGTATGTAGCCGGGAACAGGTACCCTTCCAGCGGATGCTTAATGTTTTTATTGAAAACATCGTTTGTCACAGTGTCCGGGAATTCTTTCTTCAGCTGATTGATAAATGTTTCATCGTCCAGCTTCGCTATGATTTGTTTTTTAGAGTATTTCGTTTCATCAGCAATAGCGGCCGCAATTTGTGTCAGCTGTGCTCCCTCAGTCACGGTAATTTGAAAGGCATAGCTTGTGGCCCCGCTTGTCAGCTTATGAATTATCTCATCCAAATCCATTCCTTTATTCAGATGGTAGAATCCCGCCTGAAACCCGGAAGCGCCTTTATATTTCACGTAATACTGAAAAGCCTTCTCGCTTTTTATGACATCGTTTTTCTTTAATATCGATGCGATGGACGAAACAGACGAGCCGCTCGGAATGTGAATGTTAACTGTCGTTTTACTGTCTTTTTCTACAGGTTCAAGCAATGATTTCCCATATAAAAATGCCCCGCCAATGATGAGAAGCAGCACAATAATGGAAGACAGTATGATTCTTTTTTTATTGAAAAATGATTTTTTTTGCTGATTGATATACATTAGGTCTCCTCCCATCAGCTCTTATACTACATGATTCATTGTATTTCGGCAATTTATTACAAAAAAAGGTGGAAAGGGGCCTTGATACAGCAGAAAAAAGCCGGAGCAGTATGGCTCCGGCTTTGGTTTGGCGCGGTGTTTTATTCTTCGTCTTCGTCCGCTAAGAACGTGTTTAGTGTTTCTTCGATCATATCCCATTCTTCGTCAGTTTCGATCGGGAATAGCTCACCGTTTTCACCGTCTTCGTTTGGCGTGAAGCTGGAAGCAAGAATTTCTACTTCTTCATCATCTTTTGTTTCGATTGGGTAGTACAACACATAAGACTTGTCAAACTCTTCGTTTTCAAATGTAAACAGCACTTCACAAAGCTGTTCATTTCCTTGATCGTCAACAATTGTAATATTTTTTTCG
Source organism: Bacillus sp. VA13 (assembly GCF_055710085.1). NCBI lineage: Bacteria > Bacillati > Bacillota > Bacilli > Caryophanales > Bacillaceae > Bacillus > Bacillus sp. VA13. The sequence continues at coordinate 1,214,936 of NZ_JBVQPP010000001.1, forward strand.
CCGTGTTCCATTTCCTTCACCTCTGGCTTTAATTTAAGCTGTCAAGATATCCTTGCAAAATCATAACAGCCGCCATTTTATCAATGACTTTTTTTCGTTTTTGCCTGCTGACATCAGCGGCAATCAGCATTTTTTCAGCCGCCATTGTGGTAAGACGCTCGTCCCACAGCACAACAGGAACATTGTACGTTGATTCAAGCACTTTCGCAAATGTTTGGCTGGCTTCGCCTCTCGGACCGACTGTTCCGTTCATGTTCTTAGGAAAGCCGAGCACGATTTTATCTATAGTATACTCCTTTATCAGTTCAGATAAACGGGATAAACCATAATCGCCTTCCGCTTCATTGATCTTTATGGTCTCAATGCCTTGGGCAGTCCAGCCCATTTCGTCGCTCAGAGCAACACCGAGTGTTTTGGTTCCTAAATCGAGTCCTAATATTCTCATTTTTTATTTACGCCTCTTTATGCTGTTCTAAATAAGACTTCACCAATTCCTCGATTAATTCGTCTCTTTCAAGTTTGCGAATTAAATTGCGAGCGTCACGATGCCTAGGAATATAAGCGGGATCACCTGACAGCAAGTATCCGACAATCTGATTGATTGGATTGTAGCCCTTTTCCTGAAGCGCGTCATACACTGTAATCAGCACCTCATTTACGTTAGTCTCAGCAGAATCATCGGAGAAATTAAATTTCATCGTTTTATCAAACGAGCTCACCGTTTTGCACCTCTTTCCCAAATTCGCAGGCAAAGTTCAGCCTGGGGTCCTAATCTTACCATCATTCTACACTACATGGGCAAATTATAAAACGGATTTCACCCAATCTTCTACAGAAGCCAAAGCTTCTTCTAATTTTTCCGGCTGTTTGCCGCCTGCCTGTGCCATATCCGGACGGCCTCCGCCGCCTCCGCCGCAAACTTCCGCAGCTTGTTTGACCAGCTTGCCGGCATGTAGGCCTTTCTCAATGAGATCCTTTGTGACTCCGGCAGAGATATTGACTTTATCGTTTTGTACCGCACCAAGCACGATCACCGCAGAGCCAAGCTTTGCTTTGAGTTCATCCACCATTGTGCGCAGATGGTTCATATCTTTCGCATTTACTTTTTCCGCAAGCACACTCACGCCGTCAACTTCTTTTACTTTCGACAGGATCGCTCCTGCTTCCACGTTGCCGAGTTTCGCAAGAAGAGATTCATTTTCTCTTTGTGCTTCCTTCAGTTCAGCCTGCAGAGCCGCAACCCGTTTCGGCACTTCTTTGATATTTGTTTTCAGCTCGTCAGCAGCCTGCTGTAATACTGAAATCTGGCTGTTCATTTCGACGTAAGCGCCTTGTCCCGTTACAGCTTCAATCCGTCTTGTGCCTGCTCCGATTCCAGATTCAGAAACGATTTTAAACAGACCGATTTCTGCTGTATTTCTGACATGACAGCCGCCGCATAGCTCTAAACTATAATCTCCGACTTGAACGACCCGGACAATATCGCCGTATTTTTCGCCGAACAGAGCCATCGCGCCCATTTCTTTTGCTTCAGCGATCGGCTTCAAGTCGATGCTGACCGGGATGCTCGCCCAGATCTTTTCGTTTACGATTCTTTCAATTTGCTCAAGCTCTTCTTTTGTCACTTGGCCAAAATGCGAGAAGTCAAAACGAAGACGGTTTTCAGTCACAAGAGATCCTGCCTGATTGACATGAGTTCCTAGAACGTCTTTTAGTGCCTGATGCAATAAATGCGTTGCCGTATGGTTTTTAATGACGCTGCTTCTCATATGGTCTTCAACTTCAGCAGTTACATGCAAGCCTTTTTGTACAGTACCGCTCTCGACAACACCTTCATGCACATGCTGGCCGTTCGGCGCTTTTTGCACATCTTTAACTCTCACTATTGCCTGTTCGCTGCGGAGATAGCCTTTATCCCCGATTTGGCCGCCGCTTTCAGCATAGAATGGTGTTTCATTAAGAATAATTTGTACGCTTTCTCCTTCATGAGCCTCATCAATTAATTGGCCGTCCTGAAGAAGCACAATGACATTGGCATCAGCTTTTGTTTGAGAGTACCCGACAAATGTGCTTTCATCGGTCACCTCGCGTAATGCGCCGCCCTGCACCTGCATGCTGCCGACATCCTGGCGAGCGTTTCTTGCCCGTTCACGCTGCTGATTCATTTCTTCTTCAAAACCTTTATGGTCAACCGTCATGTTCTCGTCTTCTGCGTATTCCTCAGTCAGCTCAACCGGGAATCCGTACGTATCGTACAATTTAAACACGTCAGCACCTGAAATAACGCTGCTGCCCTTGTCTTTTTCTTTTTTGATCATTTCTGACAGGATGGCAAGCCCTTCATTAAGTGTTTCGTGGAAGCGCTCTTCCTCGGTTTTGATGACTTTTGCGATGAAATCCGCTTTCTCTTTCACTTCAGGATAGAAATCAGCCATGATTTCAGCGACAACCGGCACTAAATCGTACATGAACGGGCGGTGGATGTTGATCGTTTTGGCATAACGCACAGCCCGGCGCAATAAGCGTCTTAATACATAGCCGCGGCCTTCATTTGACGGAAGCGCTCCGTCACTGACAGCAAAGGCAACCGTTCTGATGTGGTCGGCAATCACTTTAAACGCAGTATCTTTCACATTGTTTGTGCCGTATGTTTCACCGGAAATGGTTTCTGTTGCTTTGATGATTGGAACAAATAAATCGGTATCAAAGTTTGTCGGGACATTCTGGATGACTGATACCATTCTTTCAAGCCCCATGCCCGTATCAATGTTTTTCTTCGGAAGCGGCGTGTACGTACCGTCAGGGTTATGGTTGAACTCAGAGAACACAAGATTCCATACTTCCAGGTAACGGTCGTTTTCTCCGCCTGGGTAAAGCTCCGGATCTTCTGGATCGTTTCCGTATGCCTCACCGCGGTCGTAGAAGATCTCCGTGTTCGGTCCGCTCGGTCCTTCACCGATGTCCCAGAAGTTCCCTTCCAGGCGAATAATTCTTTCCTCAGGAATACCGATTTTTTTCGCCCAGAATTCATACGCCTCTTCATCTTCAGGGTGAACCGTAACAGAGAGAAGCTCTTTGTCGAAACCGATCCACTTGTCACTCGTTAAAAACTCCCACGCCCATGTAATGGCTTCTTCTTTGAAATAATCGCCGATGGAAAAGTTTCCGAGCATTTCAAAGAATGTGTGATGGCGCGCAGTTTTACCTACATTTTCTATATCGTTTGTTCTGATCGCTTTTTGAGCGTTTACGATTCTTGGATTTTCCGGAACAACACGGCCGTCAAAATATTTTTTCAGCGTCGCAACACCGCTGTTGATCCAAAGCAATGAAGGATCCTCATGAGGCACTAATGACGCGCTTGGCTCTACCGCATGTCCTTTTTCTTTAAAGAAATCCAAAAACATTTGACGCACTTCCGCAGAAGTTAAGTGTTTCATTGTATTTCCTCCTCTATAAAAATCGAAATTCTCTTTAGTGACAGCAAAAAAGCCCTCCCCCTATGCAAACCACGCGTTTACACAGGGACGAGAGCTGTCTCGCGGTACCACCCTGATTACGGGCCTTAACATTCGCCCGTCACCTTTTACCCTGTAACGCAGGATATGCGGCAGTGATTAACTGCACTCAGGATTAGCTTCCTCCGATCTTCTGATAAAGCTCCTTTCAGCTTACGGAGCTTCTCTCTTTAACAGGGCTTCGGCGTACTCAGATCCGTCACTCGAGATTCGTATGTATTCTACGAGAAATTATAGACAAGCTGCACGCCAATGTCAATGCTCCGTCCTCATCCGTAAAAAATGGATCATCATCACTTTTAAAACAGCCGTCGCAGGAACAGCCAGAATCATTCCGACGATTCCCGCAAGCTCTCCTCCGGCAAGCAGTGCAAGCATGATGACGACAGGATGCATTTTAAGGCTTCTGCCGACAATGAACGGACTGAGGATATTCCCTTCCATAAACTGCAGAATAAACACTGTAATCACCACAACAAGAATCGCTTTGACTGAGACCGTCATCGCAATTAAAAGCGCAGGAATCGCTCCGATAAACGGACCAAAATACGGTATGACATTCGTTATCCCAGAAATAAGACCTAAGATCAACGGATACGGAAGTCCGAATATCCAGAACGTAATGCCCGCCATCACGCCGAGAATCAAGCAGACCAGAAGCTGGCCGCGGATGTAATCGCCAAGGGAGTCATCCACATCCCGCAAAAAGGCGCTTCCCCGCTTTCTCCACGACTTCGGAGTCAAATACCATACTGTCTTTTTCATCAACTCAATATCCTTTACCATATAAAACACGAGAAAAGGAATTGTTGCCGCAATTAAGAAATAATCAAGCACGTTGCGGATCCCGCTGATTGCACCTTCTATCGTTCCCGCAAAAAACGCCTCCGTCTGGCGGATCATTTTATCTATACGATGGTGCATGCCGTCAGGCCAGTCATCAGTATGGTTATGCACATGAAGAAGGAGCCCGTTATACGTTTCGGCAAACATAGGTATATTTTCTGATAAATCCGTCAGCTGCACAATTAAAACAGGCACCCCTTTATACAGCGCCCAGCCAATTCCGCCAAAAAAAAGAACATAAATCACCAGGATGCTCAAAGTCCTCGGCAATCCTTTGCCGTGCAGCCACTCCGTGACCGGAAGTAATAAATAAGAAATAAAAATAGAAATGATTAAGGGAATAAAGATCGTTTTTATGACGAGCCAAAGAGGCGACCATAACATATCAAGCATAAAAAAGACGTAAACTGTTAACAGGACCAGCAAACAAATTGCCACCCACAACAAAAGCTGCACCGGTTTTTGAAGCATCTGCTTTCACCTCTTCTATATCTTTTGAGGAACGGTGGGAATTATTCTCTCTCCTCATAACAAAAAGGATACTCAAAGAGTATCCTTTTTCACATTAAAACATTTTCGTTATTCTTCTTCTCATCCGCTTCATGCTTCGATTATTCAGCATATCGGATTGAGTCGCCATTCGGTACACGAGAGCCCCGGCTCCTAATGCCAAAAGAGAAGTCATCGTCCGATTCATCCTGCGCATCTCCCTTCATGATCAAAAATTGATGCTGCGTTCATCCTCAGAAAACAAATCATCCAAGCTGCTTAACGTTCCGTCCTCTTCCACCTGATGAGTTGCAATCTTCCCTTTCGCGACTGTCAGTTCAATAAAACAACCCCAGCAATAATATTGGTTCACGCCAATTTTCCCGATATCCTTACTTTTGCAGTTCGGGCATATAAGCATATCTCACACCTCTATCCGTTCAGAACGATCTCATCTTTCCGCACCTCGACAAGCGAATCCGCTTTTTGGATCTGGCGCTTGCTTCCCGCCAGGTCAGAAAAGAAACCGTCCGAGAGTTCATATGCTACGATTATGCCCCTGTCCAAACAAAAGTATACATCTTCCAGCATCCCCAATATATCTCCCTCTTGCGATTTCACAAGCTTCATTTTCATCTGCTCGTATGTGAAGCATGACTTCGGAAGAGGCAGAAGCTGGTCAGAACTGACCGAGGTCAATATGCGGTCATCAAGAATGCAAGAGATATCACACGCCCGTAAAAGCGCATGATGATGATGCAAAAACCGTTTTTGTGCAAGAATAAACCCGAGACAATCTCCTGTCAGAGAAAAACAAATATCGGAAATTGTCCCAAGATAACAAGAAGTTCGTTCTGAGTATACTGGGAATCCTTCTATCTCATGGCATGTTCTCAAAGTGTGATCAACCACCTTTTGTTGAACAGGCTTAGGTTTTGCTTTGCGCCTTTGACTCATACGATGAAATCACTTCCACTGCAAATGAAAAAACTCCCGCTAACACGGGAGCCTTTTTACAGCTGTTCTTCTTTCATAAAATCGAATGGTGTAATGCCTTCCATACCAATATTGGCATCGTGCACACTGAACGGGAGCTCTTTTTGCAAAGCCTCAAGCTCGGCATCCATTTCCTCAATCTGTAATGACAGCCTGTTTTTTAAGGAAGTCTGCCTGACAGTTGCGTCATTATTTTTTACGCCCCACTCCAGCGCCTCCTCTTCCCCGCATAAAATGAGAAATTTCTTTGCTCTTGTAATAGCTGTATAAAGAAGGTTTCTTCTGAGCATTTTATAGTAGCCTTTCACAACAGGCAAAACCACAATCGGAAATTCACTTCCCTGCGATTTATGAATAGAGCAGCAATACGCATGGGTAAACTGGTTAAAATCTTTTTTCGTAAATGTCATTTCATTGCCGTCAAAATTAACAACGGCCATGTCTTCTTTTTCTGTATTTTCCTTCGCATAAAATATCGACGTGATTTCGCCAATATCTCCGTTGAACACATTGTTTTCCGGCTGATTGACAAGCTGCAAAATTTTATCTCCCGTTCTGTAGACAACATCTCCGAACTTCAATTCTCTCCGTTTTTCTTTAGGAGGATTCAAGATGTCCTGCAGCATCACGTTCAGTTCATTGATGCCTGCTTTCCCTCTGTACATCGGGGCGAGAACCTGTATGTCCTTTGCCGTATAGCCTTTTTTCAATGCATTGGCGACAACCTTTTCGACTACTTCTTTTATTTGCGAGCCACCGCAGCGAATAAAGGAACGGTCCTTCGTCGGGGCAGTCAAATTGTTCGGCAGCAATCCATTTTTCATCTGGTGGGCAAGCTCAACGATTGATGACCCCTCAGCCTGGCGGTAGATGTCTGTCAGTCTCACAGTCGGAATTACCTTAGATGCCAAAAGGTCTCTCAGCACTTGGCCCGGACCGACAGAAGGCAGTTGATCTTCATCTCCGACAATGATGATTTGAATATGATCAGGGATCGCCTTGAACAAGTGGTTCGCCAGCCATATATCAAGCATGCTGGCTTCATCGATAATTAACAGCTTTCCTTCGATCGGCTGATCCTCTGTATGGGTAAAGCCTTCAGCGCCGTTCCAGCCAAGCAGCCTGTGTATCGTGACTGCCGGAAGACCCGTTGATTCACTCATCCGTTTCGCCGCTCTTCCTGTCGGTGCGGCCAATACAACCGGAAAAGCTTCATCCTTTTTATAAGCTGACGGGTCTAGTGACACGCCGTGAAGCTCTCCGTATAGTTCGACAATTCCTCTGATTACCGTCGTTTTCCCTGTTCCCGGGCCTCCAGTTAAAAGAAGCATTGGTGAGGAAAGGGCTTTTTGAATCGCTTCCTTCTGGCTTGGGGCATACTGAACATTCATCCGTTCTTCCAGTTCTCCTAAAGCGAGCAGAAATTCTGATTCAGGAAACTGGTCATCATATTCGGTTTGGCTTGCGATATGTTTCACACGCTTTGCAACGTTTTGTTCTGCGTAAAACAGCGATGGAAAATAACAGCGGCCGTCTTCTATGACAATGTCTTTATTTTCTCCAAGGGCAATAATCGCGTTAGCGGCATCCATTTCTGTGATGCGCTGTCCTTCCCTTGCTGACTGGTTCAACAGTGATTGGGTGTCGATAATCAGCTGCTCCGTTTCTATGTACGTATGCCCTTCTGACAGACAAGTCGTTTCAAGCGTGTACAAAATGGCGGCTTTTACCCGCTCAGGATGATTACCCGAAAGTCCCATTCTGCTGCCAAGCTCATCCGCTTTCCCAAACCCGATCCCTTCTACATCTTTCACAAGCTGATAAGGGTTTTCCTGAATCTTTTCAAGCGTCTCGGATTCATAGGCCTGATAGATTTTCATAGACAGCTGAGGGCCAAAGCCGAACTGATTCAGGGAAATCATGATTTGCTCAAGTCCCTGATGCCGCTGCAAAGCGCCGGCTAGCGTATCAGCTTTCTTTTTTGACAGTCTCGGAACATCATAAAGCACGGAAGCGTCGGCCAAAATTTTATTAATGGCACTGTCGCCCAGCTTTTTCACAATTTCTTCAGCTGTTTTTTTGCCGATTCCCTCGAACAAATCACTCGATAAATACTGAATGATGCCTTCCTTAGTCGTCGGGATCTCCTTTTTGAAATGCTCCGCCTGAAATTGGAGCCCGAATTTTGGATGGGTTACGATCTTTCCGTAAAACGTGTAGGTCTCTTCTTCTTGAAGCGCAGGGAAGTAGCCCGTCACGGATACGGCTTTATCTTCAATCGCTTCGGAGGTCTCTGTGACTTTTACTTTCAGAACCGTATATAAATTGGTGTCATTATGATAGATGACTGTGTTGACTGTCCCCTTTAAATAGGGCTCTTCCTCCAGTTTAAGCTGATCCGGATGCTGCTGCACGAGCTTTTCCCTCCTCCTGTGCCTGTTATGATGGGTCGATTAGTTTTTTAGCATGAAGCGCAAGCATATGATCTGGCTGGATGTCGATCGCCTTGTCCAGCATTTCCAGTGCTTTTTCTCGATTTTCTTTATAAGCATAAGCAACACCCGCATTATAAAATGCATCGGCGTGGTCCGGATCTTGCTCTGTTACAGCTTCGAATTGGCTGAGCGCTTCGTCCAGCATGCCCTCGTTCGCTAAGCACATCCCAAATTGAAAGCGCGCTTCCGTATCATTTTCATTCAGTTCGACCGCTCTTTGTAAATACGGCAGTGCAAGCTTAGGCTGTTCGAGCTTGACAAGAACCGTTCCGAGCATGTAAAACAGGTCGCCGTTTTCCATCCCGGCTCGAAGCGCTTTTTCAAACATGTCTTTCGCTTCTTTGTACATTTCTTTTACAACATAGACATTTCCTGCTCCATAATAAGCAGTGGCTGCGTTATTGTCTAATTCAAGCGCTTTATCATAAAACGCAAGCGCCCGTTCCAGCTCGTTTACGGATGAAAGCAGGTTAGCAAAATTGATATAAGGAATTGCGTCTTCTTTATGTTCTTCAATCGCTTTTGTAAATGCCTCTGCCGCTTTCTCGTAATCGCCTTCCTGCATCGCCTCTATACCGAGTTGATTATAATCCACCGATCATCTTCCTTTCATTAAAAAACCCCAACTCAGTGTTGAGGTTTTTCATCTTTTATACGTACCACAATTTTGTTCCGTCTTTGTACACATCATCAATTGTTCCGCCGCCAAGGCATTCTTCGCCGTCATAGAAGACAACGGCTTGTCCAGGCGTTACAGCGCGGACTTGTTCATCAAAGATGACTTCCGCTTCGCCTTCACCTGTCATGCGCACCGTTACTTTATGATCTTCTTGGCGGTAACGGAATTTTGCCGTGCAGGCAATCTCTTCGCCCTTCATGATATCCGAACGAACCCAGCTGATATTTGTTGCTGTGATTTTGTCGGAATAAAGAAGCGGGTTATGGAACCCTTGATCCACGTAGAGAATGTTTTTTTCAAGATCTTTACCAACTGCAAACCACGGCTCTCCGCTTCCGCCGATGCCAAGGCCGTGACGCTGTCCGATCGTGTAGTACATTAACCCGTCGTGGCGTCCTTTTACTTCTCCGTCCATCGTCATCATATCGCCCGGCTGTGCAGGGAGGTATTGGCTGAGAAACGTTTTGAAGTTGCGTTCGCCGATAAAACAGATGCCCGTACTGTCTTTTTTCGTCGCTGTTGCAAGATCTGCTTCTTTGGCAATTTCACGCACACGGCTTTTTTGAAGCTCGCCGATCGGGAACATGACTTTGCTTAGCGTATCTTCTGTCAGCTGATTCAAGAAGTACGTTTGATCCTTGTTTTCATCAATGCCGCGCAGCATTCTGACTTTGCCGCCGCTTCTGTCTACCCTTGCATAGTGGCCAGTCGCTAAATAATCAGCGCCAAGTGACAGGGCGTGCTCCAAAAATGCCTTGAATTTAATTTCTTTGTTGCACAGCACATCCGGGTTTGGTGTTCTGCCTGCTTTATATTCATCAAGGAAGTATTGAAATACCTTCTCGTAATATTGCTTTTCAAAATTAACGGCATAGTACGGAATTCCGATTTGGTTGCAGACGCGGATCACATCTTCATAATCCTCTGTCGCCGTGCAAAAACCGTTTTCGTCCGTATCATCCCAGTTTTTCATAAAGATTCCGATTACATCATAGCCCTGTTCTTTTAACAGCAGGGCCGCCACAGATGAGTCCACTCCGCCGGACATGCCGACGACGACTCTAGTATTTTCCGGCCGTTTTTCCATTTCATTCACTCCAATAACTAAGCCGCCTTATTGTGTGAGCCGTTTTACAACGTCAGCCACATGTTTGGCAGCAGTTTTCACTTGCTCAGCCGTATTGCCGAGGCCGAAGCTGATCCGAATCGAGGACGTCAGCCGGTCACATTCTTCTCCGAACATGGCAGTCAGAACATGTGACGGCAGGACTGAACCGGCCGTGCACGCTGATCCGCTTGAGACAGCGACTCCCGCCATGTCAAGATTCACCAGCAGGGCTTCCACTGATACACCGGGGAAATAAAGATTCAGAACATGCGGCAGACTATGCTCTTTGTCCCCGTTAATCTCGAATGCCACACCGGCATTTTCAAGCGTGTCAGCAATGATAGTTTTAAACGATTGATACTTCTCGTTTTTTTCGTCCCGTTCTTCACTTGACAGCTTGATAGCTTCTTTCAGCCCGACAATGCCGGGAACATTTTCTGTTCCGGCCCGGCGTTTTCTTTCTTGCTCTCCTCCGAATAAGAGCGGGGAAAGTTTCACATCTTTACTTGCATATAAAAAGCCTGTCCCTTTTGGCCCGTTGAGCTTGTGCCCAGAAACAGACAGAAGGTCAATATGGCTGTTTTTTACGTCAATTGACAGCAATCCGAATGCCTGAACAGCATCGGTATGAAAATATGACTGGTGTTCCTTCAGCAGCTCACCGATTTCATCGATCGGCTGCACTGTTCCGACTTCATTATTTCCATACATCACTGTCACAAGGATTGTATCATCACGCAGTGCTTCTTTCACCTGTTTTGCACTGACTCTTCCATTTTGGTCAACGTCTAGATACGTTACTTCAAATCCGTCTTCCTCAAGTTTTTCACATGTGTGAAGCACAGCGTGATGCTCAATTTTTGTCGTGATGATATGTCTGCCCAGATCTTTTCTTGCAAGCGCGGTTCCCATAATCGCCAAGTTATCGGCTTCCGTTCCCCCGCTTGTAAAAATGATCTCCTGCTCTGCCGCTCCGATTTCTGCTGCAATCTGCGCTCTTGCTTCGTCCACCCATTTTCTAGATTCTCTTCCAAATGAATGAATACTGGATGGATTGCCGAAATTGCCGGAGAAATGCGGTATCATTTTTTCCAGCACACGCTCATCCATCGGAGACGTTGCGGCATGATCTAAATAAATCCGTTCCATTATGTTTACACCTCTGATCTAAATATAGAACATATAAGCTTCTTGCTCTCCGTCTGTATAGCTGGCAAGATCCTCTAATGTTGTACTGTCTAAAACCTCTTTCACGGCATCCCGTATGCGAATCCAGAGCTCGCGCTTGGCAGGCTCCTCGTCTTCCAGCACTTCAACAGGACTGATCGGCCCCTCGAGTACACGGATAATATCTCCCGCCGTAATCGCATCCGGCTCGCTGCCTAATACATATCCGCCATATGCGCCTCTGATGCTTTTCACTAAACCGGCATTTCTGAGCGGCGATACCAGCTGCTCCAAATAATGCTCGGACAAATTATTCGTCTGTGCGATGCTTTTTAATGAAGTCGGGCCTTCACCATGTTTTTTTGCAAGCTCGATCATAATCGTGAGACCGTATCTTCCCTTAGTTGATATTTTCAACATGAACACCTCTGTTATTTCATGATTTTCCACATTTATAATGGTAATTTCTATATGATTCGTCCGTTTATTATCTAATAGACCAACTGTTATTATAACATACCTTCAGCTAATTTTCATTGAGGCAGGCGGAAACGGGCCTTCCCCCTTTTCTAATGTCCGCTTTTCCGTTACCCTGTAATTAAGTAAGGAGAGATGATGATGAAGCCATTGGCATATCGGATGCGTCCGACAAAAATAGAGGATATTATCGGCCAGCAGCATCTGGTGGCTGAAGATAAAATTATCGGCAGAATGGTTCAGGCAAAACATTTGTCATCCATGATTTTGTACGGACCGCCCGGGATTGGAAAAACATCAATCGCAACAGCAATCGCCGGTTCAACAAGTATTGCTTTTCGAAAGCTCAATGCTGTCATTAACAATAAAAAAGATATGGAAATCGTAGCCCAGGAAGCTAAAATGTCAGGCCAGGTGATTTTGATTCTGGATGAAGTTCACAGGCTGGATAAAGGGAAGCAAGATTTTCTTTTGCCCTATTTAGAAAACGGGATGATCATTTTGATTGGAGCAACCACGGCAAACCCATATCATGCCATTAATCCGGCAATCAGAAGCCGGACACAGATCTTTGAGCTTGAACCGTTAACACCGGAACTGATTAAACAGGCTCTGGAACGTGCGCTTCATGATGAGCATCGGGGCCTTGGCACATATTCTGTATCCATCGATGATCAGGCGATGGAGCATTTTGCCCGCGGATGCGGAGGAGATGTCCGCTCCGCTTTAAATGCGCTTGAGCTGGCCGTCTTGTCAACGAAGGAGTCAGCCGACGGCGTGATTCATATTACATTAGAAACCGCGGAGGAATGTTTGCAGAAAAAGAGCTTTTCTCACGATAAAGATGGTGATGCGCATTATGATGTATTGTCCGCTTTTCAAAAATCGATCCGCGGCTCTGATGCCAACGCCGCTCTTCACTATTTGGCAAGATTAATTGAAGCCGGTGATCTGGAAAGCATCGCAAGACGACTGCTTGTCATCGCATATGAAGATATCGGCTTAGCAAGCCCGCAGGCCGGTCCAAGAGTGCTGCACGCTATTCAGACCGCGGAGCGAGTCGGATTTCCCGAAGCGCGAATCCCGCTGGCCAACGCAGTCATTGAACTTTGCCTCTCACCAAAATCAAACTCAGCCATTCTGGCAATCGATGAGGCGCTTGCAGATATCAGAGCCGGAAAAATCGGGGATGTTCCGAAGCATTTAAAAGACGCGCATTATAAAGGAGCTCAGGAATTAGGAAGAGGAATCGACTATAAATACCCGCACAATTACGACAACGGATGGGTCGAACAGCAATATCTCCCTGATCCTTTAAAGAACAAGCAATATTACAAGCCGAAACAGACAGGAAAGTTCGAGTCCGCCTTAAAGCAGGTGTATGACAAATTAATAAAAAGAAAATAAAACAAAAACAGCCTTGCGAATAATCAAGGCTGTTTCTTATGCGTTATTTATCCTTCACGCGTTTGATATCAATGTCTTTCAAAAGATCCATGACAACATGTCCGCCCATAATCAAACCGGCAACTGACGGCACAAAAGCATTAGAGGATGGCGGCATTTTTGCTTTGCGGATTTTCGCTTCGTCATTCCCCACTTCTTTTCTGACATCTTCCCGAATGACAATCGGGCTTTCGTCGGAGAAAATCACTTGGACGCCCTTTTTGATGCCCTCTTTGCGTAATCTCGTACGGACGACCTTCGCAATTGGATCAGTGTGCGTTTTTGAAATATCAGCGATTTGGAAGCGTGTCGGATCCGTTTTATTCGCGGCACCCATGCTGGAGATGAGCGGAATATCGCGTTTTAAACATTCTTTCATTAAATGGATTTTGTAATGGATAGTGTCTGACGCATCAATGACATAGTCAAGATTATATTCGAAAAATTGCTCATACGTTTCTTCCGTATAGAACATTTTTAACGCGATCACTTCACACTCAGGGTTAATGTCTGCGATCCGCGCTTTCATTAAATCAACTTTCGGCTGTCCGACTGTTGAAAGAAGCGCGTGAAGCTGACGGTTTACATTTGTAATGTCCACATCATCTTTGTCGACAAGCAGAATGCGGCCGACGCCTGACCGCGCGAGAGCTTCCGCCGCGAACGATCCGACCCCGCCGACCCCAAGCACAGCAACCGTGCTGTTTTTCAGCGTTTCAAGGCCTTCTTTTCCGATAGCTAATTCATTGCGTGAAAACTGGTGTAACAAGAACCTCACTCCACATTCGTATTCTGGTTTCATCTATAAAATGGCTGATCCATGAGCAGCCGTTTTTTCTGCGCACAAAAAATAAAGTCCCAATAGTGCCGTTGCAGCTTTCCTTTGTTTTGAACCCGCTCTCAGCAGGTGGGTGCCCTCTTTTAAATCTTGTAAGTCCTCTTTACCGAATGAAAAGAGGCATGTACGCCATTTAAAAATGCGGGCTCCCAAATCAAAAAAATGTTCGGTCAAAACTAGGTGTACAACTAACACATCAGGACTTTATTTAACTTGTCAAAATCATATCACAGACGATTTTGATTTTCAAGAATCGAACTGCTCAATTTAGTTCTTAACTTTTTTCTTGATAGAAAGATGAAGCTCATCAAGCTGGGCGTCGCTTACTTCCCCTGGCGCTTCTGTCATCAGGCAGCTTGCGCTTGCGGTTTTCGGGAATGCAATTGTATCTCTTAGGTTCGTACGTCCTGCGAGAAGCATGACGAGACGGTCTAAGCCGAGCGCGATTCCGCCATGCGGAGGAGCGCCGTATTCAAATGCTTCCAGTAAGAATCCGAACTGCTCAGCCGCTTCTTCTTGGGAGAAGCCGAGGAGCGCAAACATTTTTTCCTGAATATCCTTTTCGAAAATACGGATCGAACCGCCGCCAAGCTCATAGCCGTTTAAGACGAGGTCATAGGCTTGTGCTTTCATGTCTTCAGGCGCTGTTTCAATCAACTCAAGGTCTTCACGGACAGGCATTGTGAACGGATGGTGGGCTGCGTAAAAACGGCCTTCCTCCGCATCATGCTCTAAGAGCGGCCAGTCGATGACCCATAAGAAATTGAACAGATTTTCGTCAATCAGCCCTCGTTCTTTCCCAAGCTTTAAGCGCAGGGCGCCGAGTGATGCGGCTACAACTTCGAATTTATCCGCTCCGAATAGCAGCAAATCACCTTCAGCAGCATCAAGTGCTTCAATCAGCTTAGACTGCTTTTCATCATCAAAGAATTTGGCGATCGGGCCTTTCACTCCGTCTGCCTCTACTTTCACCCAGGCAAGTCCTTTCGCCCCGTAGTTAGCTGCAAAAGCGCCAAGAGCGTCGATGTCTTTTCTGGAGTAATCGCCGGCTCCGCCTTTTACATTGATGGCTTTTACCACACCGCCGTTTGCCACAGCGGATGAGAATACTTTAAATTCTGTGTCCTTCACAATGTCAGATACATCTGTCAAAAGCATATCAAAACGCGTATCCGGTTTATCCGAACCATAACTGTTCATCGCCTCGTCATACGTCATACGCGGAAGAGGAAGCTTGAGTTCCACACCTTTTGTTTCACGCATAATCTTTGCCATCATATCTTCAGCCAATGACATAATGTCTTCCTGGCTCATAAAGGACATTTCAATATCAATCTGCGTAAACTCAGGCTGGCGGTCTGCACGCAAGTCTTCATCGCGGAAACAGCGGGCAATCTGATAATAGCGTTCAATGCCGGATACCATCAGAAGCTGTTTAAATAGCTGCGGAGACTGAGGCAGCGCATAGAATTCACCTTCGTGCACACGGCTCGGCACCAAGTAGTCACGTGCGCCCTCAGGTGTGCTTTTTGTTAAAATCGGCGTTTCAATATCAAGAAACCCGTTATCATCTAAAAAGCTGCGGACAGCTTTCGTCACGTTATGTCGCATCTGCATCGTTTGAAACATAGCTGGTCTGCGCAAATCTAAGTAACGGTGTTTTAAACGGACGTCCTCTGATACGTCTTCAGCTTGATCAGAAATCGCAAACGGAGGTGTCTTTGCAGCACTTAATACGGTCACTCCATCAGCGTGAATTTCGATCGCGCCTGTTTTCAAATTCGCATTGACTGTGCCTTCTTCACGCGCCACCACTTTTCCTTGAATATCAAGCACGTATTCGTTTCTGATGCCTTCCGCAATAGCAAGCGCTTCTTTTGACACATCAGGGTTAAACACGACTTGAACAATTCCTGTACGGTCACGTAAGTCAATAAAAATCAATCCGCCGAGATCCCGTCTTTTTTGGACCCAGCCTTTTAGCGTTACAGATTCACCGATTGCTTTTTCAGTTATATCACCGCAATAATATGTTCTTCCAAACAATACATTCCACTCCTTATCCCTTTTGGTTTGCCTTCATCACATGTATAAATTCATCAAGTGCCACTTCAATCTGTTCGCCCGTCTGTGCATCCTTAACATTGATTTTATTTTGGGCAAGCTCATCTTCACCCAAAATCGCAATAAATCTGGCATTCAGGCGGTCAGCTGTTTTAAACTGGCCTTTCATTTTCTTATTTTCATAATCGATTTCGCTGGAAATGCCTGCTTCTCTCAGTTTGTACACCAATGAAACAGAATAATCCTTGGCTTTTTCGCCGAGTGTGACGATATAGCAGTCGATTCCCTGATCAACAGGCAGCTCTCTTTTTTCAGCATCAATTGCGGCAAGCAGGCGTTCAATGCTCATCGCAAATCCGATGCCCGGCGCTTCAGGACCGCCGATTTGTTCGACAAGTCCGTCGTAGCGTCCGCCGCCGGCAAGTGTCGTAATCGCGCCAAAGCCCTCCGCATTGCTCATGATTTCAAATGCGGTATGGTTGTAATAATCCAGCCCTCTCACAAGGTTAGAGTCAATTTCATACGAAATGCCAAGATCGTTTAAGTATTGTTTCACTTTCTCAAAATAAGCGGCTGATTCTTCATTTAAATATGTCAGAATCGAAGGTGCCGATTTCATCAGCTC
Organism: Bacillus sp. VA13; assembly: GCF_055710085.1. Classification (NCBI taxonomy): domain Bacteria; kingdom Bacillati; phylum Bacillota; class Bacilli; order Caryophanales; family Bacillaceae; genus Bacillus; species Bacillus sp. VA13. The sequence goes on from NZ_JBVQPP010000001.1 coordinate 1,231,684, forward strand.
ATGATCGCGGTCTTTTTTGCAATCCAAGATTCTGAGCGGGTTTGTGTGCAGACGTGACTGGCAGTCTGAACAAAACTCTTCGATGCGAGGCTCAAAATGTTTTACGAGCGCTTCTCTGTAGCTTTTGCGGCTTTCTTGGTCGCCGAGGCTGTTTATGACAAGCTTAACGTTTTGCAAGCCTGCTTTTTGATAAATACTCATCGCTAGCGCCATTACTTCGGCATCGATTGCAGGATCTTTCGAGCCTATCGCTTCAATTCCAAACTGATAAAACTGGCGGTAGCGGCCCGTCTGCGGACGTTCATAACGGAACATCGGCCCGACATAATAAAGCTTTGTCGGCTGGACAGGATTTGCGAATAGCTTGTTTTCATTAAAAGCGCGAACCGCCGCTGCTGTTCCCTCCGGACGAAGCGTCAGGCTTCTGCCTTTTCGGTCCTGAAAGGTATACATTTCTTTTTGTACGATATCCGTCGATTCTCCGACACCTCTGGCAAACAGTTCTGTATGCTCAAAAATCGGTGTGCGGATTTCTTTATATTGATAAGTGCGGCAAGTGTCTCTCATAATTTGTTCAACAAACTGCCAGCGATCTGATTCTCCAGGCAGAATATCCTGTGTTCCTCTTGGAATGCTATATCCCATATGTAGACCTCCTTATGTATTCCTTATAAAATATACAATGATCGTTAATGATGAAAATGAAAAAAACTCTCGTCCCTACTATACATGTATAGTAGGGACGAGAGTTATACCCGTGGTGCCACCCTAGTTGGAATATGTTCATATTCCCGCTCGATCCTTTAACGCAGGTTCACGTTCACTGCCTAATGACGGGATTAACGCGTTCAGCAGGAAACCTCCGGAGTGTTGTTTCGAGAAAGACGCAATGGGATCCGCTTTCAGCCTGGGGCGGTTCCTCTCTAGCCATGCAATCTGACCTACTCTTCTCCATTATTGGTTCAAATCTTTCATCATTTGCTATGTACTCAATTTCTATTATAATAATGGGATTGGGGTTCTCTGTCAAGCTTTATTCCGGTTGTTTTTCCTCATCGCTGCTTCTTTGGACATAAGACCAAATTCAGATGCTGTTTCAGTAAGATAACCGGTCGTTTCGGGATCTGCGTGATCGCTGTAATGCAGATTTGCTTCACCGTCGTGAAATGCACGTCCCATTTTTGGATGATATTTCATGATTTGCACACCTTTTTGATTGTATTTATGCCTAGTATAAACAAATCATTTTATTTTTATTTAAAAATCAGAAAGGACTTTACGATAATAAGCAAGAATGCTTTTTTAATGATCATCAGAAAGGAGGACACAATGAGCAAGAAATACTTTGTTCTTATTGTATCTATTATTTTCGCCGGGGCGCTTTTCCCGCCACTTTCCTCCGTTACAGCCGCTCAAGGAGAAGCGGTCATCGCAACAGATGAAATGAACGTCAGAAGCGGTCCGGGGCTTAGCTACGGGATTACAGCGGAAGCGAAAAAAGGAGAGCGCTACCCGATTTTAAAGGAAGAGGGAGACTGGGTGCAGATACAGCTTGGTTCCGGAGAAAAAGGATGGGTGGTCTCCTGGCTTATTACAAAGGAAGACCAGGCCAGCACAAGCTCTACGGAAAGCAGTGATACTGTGACATCAACAGACCCCGATCTGCGGATGAGAACCGGACCGGGCACTTCATACGAAGTCATCGGCAAATTCCCGCAAGGCAGCCAAGCGTCTGTCATCGATAAAGATTCAGGCTGGATCAAGATATCCTATCAAAATGCCACTGGGTGGGTGTCATCTGAATATGTTACATCAGGCCGCAGCAGTTCAGCGTCTTCTGAGAGTGCTCAAACCGAATCTTCCGGTGCTTCAACGGGCACGGTCGGTGTATCTTCACTAAATGTAAGAGCCTCCGCCTCACATGACGCAGCGATTTTAACGAAACTTGATCGCGGAACGAAGCTTACGATTCTCAACGAGAAAAACGGCTGGGCCCACATCGAGGTGAATGGGCTGAAAGGCTGGGTTGCAAGCCATTACCTTTTATCTAGTTCTGATCCAGCTGAAAGTTCGGCAAATGCCGGCAGTTCATCCTCCGCTAAAAAGGCCTATATTGTATACGGAGGAACGAATGTAAGAAGTGATGCATCTACATCAGCTTCGATCGTTGAACGTGCTGCCAAAGGCGATTCGTTTACCATTACAGGTTCAAAGGGCAGCTGGTATGAGATTAAGCTTGATAACGGGCAGACTGGTTATGTAGCCAATTGGGTGGTCCAAACGTCTAAAAGCGCAGAAGAAGCAGGTGAACCCCCTGTCTCTGATTCCCCGTCCGGAAACGGTTCTCTGAACAATAAAACGATTATTGTTGACCCGGGACACGGAGGAAAAGACAGCGGAACGATCGGCTATTCGGGTAAATTCGAGAAAAACCTGACGATCAAAACGGCAAAACTGCTTGCCAGTAAACTCAGATCAGCTGGAGCCGATGTGTATGTGACACGCCAGGATGATACCTTTGTCAGCTTACAGTCACGTGTTTCTACGTCTCACTATCGCAACGCTGACGCATTTATCAGCATTCACTATGACAGCTATGCGGATACTTCCACGAGAGGCAGCACTGCTTACTACTACAGTCCTGCCAAAGATGAGGAACTGGCATCAGATGTACACTCTGAAGTGGTGAAGCGTTCTTCCATTCCTGACCGCGGCGTATTATTCGGAGATTATTATGTGCTTCGGGAAAATAGACAGCCCGCTATGCTGTATGAGCTGGGATATGTAAGCCATCCGCAGGAAGAAGCCATTGTACATAGCAATTCATACCAAGAAAAAGTTACAGACGGGATTGAAAGCGGACTAGAGAAATATTTCCAATAAAAAAAGCTGCCTTTTGGCAGCTTTTTTTATTTTGAATCCATAATGAGCGTGACCGGTCCAGAGTTTGTAAGCTGAACATCCATCATCGCTCCAAACGTTCCAGTCTCCACTTTGATTCCTTTTTCACGAAGCAGGTCGTTCCATTTTTCATAAAGACCTAAAGCTTTATCAGGTTTGGCGGCGTTCATGTAGTTCGGACGGCGCCCTTTTCTCGTATCTCCATAAAGCGTAAACTGTGAGACAGATAAAATCTCTCCTCCTATATCTAAAAGAGACAGATTCATTTTTCCTTCACTGTCATCGAAAATACGAAGATGAACAACTTTATCAGCTAAATAAGCTGCATCCTCTTCTGTATCATCGTGAGTGATGCCGACCAGCACCATGAGGCCTTGTCCAATTTGGCCGACGACCTCTTCATCCACTGTAACGCTTGCTTTTGTTACTCGCTGAACAACTAGTCTCATTTTCTAACCCCTTTAGTTCATGACGCGGCGCACAGAATAGATATCTCTTATCTGTTTAATACGCTCGACGACTTTGTGCAAGTGATTAATGTTCTGAATAAAAATCGCCATATGAATGGTTGCCACTTTATTGCGGTCCGATTTGCCAGAGACGGATGAAATATTTGTTTTCGTTTCATTTACTGCCTGAAGCACCTCGTTCAGCAATCCACGGCGGTCATAACCAAGAATCTCTATCTCAACATTGTATTCCTTGCGCTTTTGAACCTGTGACTCATGTTCCCACTCTACCGGAATCAGCCGCTCCTGGGCTTCATTCGTTTTGACATTCGGACAGTCTTCACGATGGACCGAAACCCCTCTGCCTTTTGTGATAAATCCGACAATATCGTCACCCGGTACAGGATTGCAGCATTTTGACAAACGGACAAGAAGATTGTCGATGCCCTTGACACGAACGCCCGCTTCCCGTTTTCTGCCCTGCGGGTATGGTTTAGGTTCCGCATTGACTTCTTGAACGATCTTTTCCTGTTCTTCCTGATCGCGCTGCTTTCTCTCTTTTTCTGTCAGGCGGTTTGCCACCTGTAAGGCTGTAATGCCGTTGTAGCCGACCGCTGCGTACATATCCTCTTCATTTGAGAAATTAAACTTGTCAGCAACCTTCTGGATATTTTCCGGCGTTAAGACTTCCTTCACTTCGAAATCCAGATTTTTAATTTCTTTTTCGACCAGCTCACGGCCTTTTTCGACATTTTCTTCGCGCCGCTGTTTCTTAAAGAATTGACGGATCTTATGCTTCGCCTGGGATGTTTGCGCAAGCTTGACCCAATCCTGGCTCGGACCGTAGGAATGCTTAGAGGTGAGAATTTCAACGATATCACCTGTCCGAAGCTTATGGTCCAGCGTTACCATTTTTCCGTTTACTTTGGCACCGATTGTTTTATTGCCGATTTCCGAGTGAATCCGGTAAGAAAAATCAATCGGAACAGAACCGGACGGAAGCTCGATTACATCTCCTTTCGGCGTAAAAACATACACCATGTCAGAAAACAAATCGATTTTGAGCGATTCCATAAATTCTTCTGCATCTGTTGATTCATTTTGAAATTCTAAAATTTCACGGAACCAAGAAAGCTTTTTCTCAAAGGTTGCGCCTTCGTTGGCCGCTTTCCCTTCTTTATAAGCCCAGTGAGCCGCAACCCCGTATTCCGCAATTTCATGCATTTCAAAGGTGCGGATCTGCACTTCCAGCGGATCGCCTTTAGGCCCGATAACCGTTGTATGAAGCGATTGATACATATTCGGCTTCGGCATTGCGATATAATCTTTGAATCTGCCGGGCATCGGCTTCCAGCATGTGTGAATGATGCCGAGCACCGCATAGCAGTCCTTTATGCTATTCACAAGAATGCGGACAGCCAGCAAATCGTAAATTTCGTTGAATTGCTTATTTTGCAGCACCATTTTGCGATAAATGCTGTAAATATGTTTCGGACGTCCCGAGAAGTCAGCCTTGATGTTCACTTCTTCGACACGTTTCTTCACTTCATTGACAACCTCATCGACATAAAGCTCACGTTCTGCGCGTTTCTTCTTCATGAGGTTGACAATTCTGTAATATTGCTGAGGATTCAAATAACGGAGCGCCGTATCTTCCAATTCCCACTTAATTTTTGAAATCCCGAGACGATGCGCCAAAGGAGCAAAAATCTCCAGGGTTTCATTGGAAATTCTCCGCTGTTTTTCCTGAGGCAGATGTTTCAGCGTCCGCATATTGTGGAGACGATCCGCCAGCTTGATCAGTATGACCCGGATATCTTGAGCCATAGCGACAAACATTTTGCGATGATTTTCCGCCTGCTGTTCCTCTTGAGATTTATATTTAATTTTACCGAGCTTCGTTACGCCGTCCACAAGCATTGCCACTTCTTCGGAAAATGCTTCTTTCAGGTCATCGAGCGTCACATCTGTATCTTCCACGACATCGTGCAGAAATCCGCCCGCAATTGTGGAAGGGTCCATTTCAAGATCAACGAGAATCCCCGCAACCTGAATCGGATGAATAATATATGGCTCGCCCGATTTGCGGTATTGCTCGCGATGAGCATCTTCAGCGTACAGATATGCTTTTTCGACAAATGCGATATGCTCATCAGATAGATAGCTGCGCGCTTTATCTATAACTTGCTCGGCAGTCAATACTTGTTCGTTCGCCATGGAATCACCTTTTTTAGAATGTAAACTGTATTGTAGTTTATTATCAAGAAAAAAACGAAAGATGTAAAGAGCAGAAGTTCAAATAGCCAAATATTATATAAAATAAATGCAAAACAATAGGAAAAAAGCACCCTGACATGGAGTGCTTTTTTCGTTATGCGATTATCTTTAGTATTTCATCAATGTTAATATGTCATAATCTTCAAGCTTCTTTCTGCCGTCAAGGTAAGAAAGCTCGATTAAGAAAGCGATACCAGCAACAACGCCGCCAAGCTCTTCAACAAGTTGGATTGTTGCTTCAATTGTGCCGCCTGTCGCAAGCAGGTCATCTGTAATAAGCACACGCTGACCCGGTTTAATCGCATCTTTGTGGATCGTTAATACGTCTTTCCCGTATTCCAAGCCGTAGTCCACTTTGATCACTTCACGAGGCAATTTGCCTTCTTTGCGGACCGGCGCAAAACCTACGCCAAGCGCGTAAGCAACGGGACAGCCGATAATAAAGCCGCGCGCTTCAGGGCCGACGACCAAATCAATTTGCTTTTCTTTCGCATATTCAACAATTTGGTCTGTAGCATAGCGGTATACGTCGCCTTTATCCATCAGTGTCGTAATATCTTTAAATTGCACGCCCTCTTTCGGGTAATCCGGTACAATTGTTACGTATTGTTTTAAATCCATCTGTTTTATGTCCTCCTCGTACTTTCATAAGCCTCTGAATCTTGTTTCATCAGCTTATTCAGCCATTCCTTCAGCTCTTCAGCAGAAGAATAATTCAGCTTTTGATCCAGTTCCATCAGCTGCTGTTTCGCCTGATATGTTTGTGAGTCTGTTAGGTCGCGTTTCTTTACTCCGCTAACCACAGACAGCACACCATTCTCTATTTTAACAAAACCTAGATCAAAAAACACCTTTGTCATGAAATTGATTGTTTCAACAGACCAGCCTTTATGTCTCGCAAGCTCTGATCCGTGTTTTTTTACGTCAAAAGCGCCTCTTTTCAGCAAGAACGCATAATACCATTTAAAATGGTCTCTTGCGGGAAATGTTGATAAAAAGTGGTCCTCTTGATTGAGAAAAATGAAATATATCCGCTCAGGCGTCTTGCCTTCCAGCAAACGTGCGAGCATGTCCAACGAAGGCGGCGGATCCAGCAATACAATATATGCACCATCAAGGTCAAACGCCTTCGCTTGATCTTCAGAGCTGATGACGTGCACTTCACGGCGAAGATCTTCAGTCTGAAGAAGTGTTGTTGAGTCTTCTTTGAAAGAGACAATGGCCCGTTTAGCAGATGGAAGGACGGAAACTGTGTCTTCCCACATCCGTTTTCCCCTTAAATCAAACAGCTGCCATTCAGAAACAGCGGCATCCTTAATCATTAACTGCGGTTTTTTTCTATTGTTCCATTCGTTGATAGACATCTCACCGACAATTGAAATTCTTGAACCCGGGACGATGCCTTCTTCGAGCTCACCTTTATTAAAACCGACGCAATCAAGCTGAGACGACTCGTTTCTGACCGTCATTTTCACATGATTTTTATTAGCGCCGATCTTGCGGACATCTTCCAGCACAGCGTTTTCTACGAGAACGTGCGGTTTCGGGTTCAGCATGCCAAATGGGGACAGCAGGTTCATTTCTGTGATGCTTTCAACCGTAATGTCCTCGACACCGCAGACGAGATCGACTTCCTGTACAGGAATAAAATCCTCTTCCGTGAGCGTATTGTCTGCTATTTCATTCAGCCTGTTTCGCAAATCCGGCACATCTTCGGCATTCAATGTCATCCCCGCAGCCATTGGATGGCCGCCGAAATGAGGAAGAATATCTCTGCATTCAGAAAGGCTCTCGAATAAATTAAAGCCTCTGATGCTTCGGGCCGAACCTTTAGCGATCCCTTTTTCTTCATCAATGCCAAGCACAATGGCCGGACGATAGAAACGGTCCACAAGCTTTGAAGCCACAATCCCGACGACTCCTGGATTCCACCCGGCTTTGGCCACGACGATTGCAGTTTGATCGAGACCTTGCTGTTCAACCATTTCAATCGCTTCATCCGTCATTTTGCTGACCATTTTTTGGCGCTCTTTGTTCAGCTGGTCAATTTCAGCGGCAAGCTCTTCCGCTTCAAACGAATCCTCTGACATGAGCAAATGAACAGCGGGATCCGCCTGTTCGATTCGTCCGACGGCATTCAGCCTTGGTGCTATCTGGAACCCGACTGTTTCTTCGTTCGCTTCTCCGATGTTTCCGCCTGACAGCTTGACCAGCTCTTTTAAGCCCAGCCGATTCGTCCGACGAAGCCTTTCAAGTCCTAGTGTTGCAATTAATCTGTTTTCGTCATGCAACGGGACAAGATCGGCAATGGTGCCGATTGCCGCCAAGTCTAGCAGTTCATCCGGGAGTTCGCCCAATAAAGCGTGGGCAAGCTTAAACGCAACTCCGACCCCGGCAAGTTCTTTAAACGGGTAGGTGCAGCCAGGCTGCTTCGGGTGGACGATCGCATGGACATCCGGAAGCTCCGGTCCCGGCTCATGGTGATCGGTAATAATGACATCCAGCCCGAGTTCCTTTGCCACCTTCGCTTCATGCACAGCGGCAATTCCTGTATCAACCGTAATAATCAGAGAGAAGCCCCGTTCTTTAATCGAACGAAACGCCTGTTCATTAGGGCCATATCCTTCTTTAAAGCGGTCAGGTATATAAAAATCAACTTGAGCCGACAGCTTTTGCAGCGTGTGAAGCATCACTGACGTACTGGTAACTCCATCGGCGTCATAATCGCCATATATCATAATCTGTTCTTGTTGTGAAATCGCCTGTTTTATTCGATCTGCCGCTTCTTTCATGCCCTTCATTTCGAAAGGATCATAAAAATCGGCATCCTTTGTATGTAAAAACAGCCTTGCGCTTTCTGCCGTATCAAAGCCTCTTTTTACAAGCAGGGACGCAACAAGAGGTGTTATATGCAATTGTTCTGTGAGTGATTTGACCTTATCCTGATCTGGTCGCTGGATTTCCCATCGCATTTTTGACGCTAACATAAATTCACCCCTCAACCACCCTATTATACTAGAGCAGGCTGAGGGGTTTCAAATATTATTCGAAAACTAGTCTTTTTTCTCAAGTCCGGTTGATGTATCCTGTATGTCGTTCTGTTCAGCATACAGTGTATCTTCTTGTTTATGTATCGTCTCTTGTGATGTTTTGTTTTCTTTCCGCAACGCTTTTATTTCCCGCTTTAATTTCATCACCTGAAAAATGCCGGCAGAAAATACGATCAGCGCGCCCATTAAAACTGAGCCTAAAATGACAAGAATGAGCGGCCACTCCGATCTGCCAAACAGGTAATCAACTTCTACGGATCTTACATTAATGACTGCAAAAATAGCGACAATTAAGGTAAAAATAAGTGCGAAAATTATTGTCCATTGTTTATTCATTCTCTTTCCCCCAAAGTTTATTTACCTGAGGTAACTTTCCCTGTCAAGACTGGTTTTAAACATGACTTGACGCTCGGTCAAGCCTCAATTGCGGTTAATTTTTCCCGGATCAGTCTCTTCAGTCCGTTTCCATCACCGGACATCACAAGTGTATCACCTTCATCAATGACTGTTTCAGATCCCGGATTTAGTTGTTTATCCTGATTCTTCTTAATAATCGCGATGACCGTCACATGATATTCCTGTCTCGCATCCAAATCACCAATTGTATGATGAATAGCAGGCGCGCCCGTCTCTGCTTTACACCACTCTATGATTAAATCATCAAGGGCTGCCTCGACCCTTTCTAATTCTTTCGGTTTATATGCCATTCCGCCGAGAATTGCAGAAATCTGCCTCGCTTCAGCGTCATCAAACTGCACGGAGGCAATACATTCTTCATGATCATTTTCGTCAAAATAGTACAGCTCTCTCCGGCCGTCATGATGAATGATAATTGAAATTTTATCGCAGTTTCTAGTTATGATTTCAACTTTATGCCCTATGCCCGGCAGCTGCGCTTCGCGAACCCTCATATATAAACCCTCCTACATATCTGAAAACCCACTCTTAACACCATTTATATGTGTAAATGTAAGCGTATGTCATTATAGCAAATGTCTATTTTAAGTTCAACGAAACTTCAAAAACAGGCTGCCCTGCAAAGGACAGCCTGAATTTTTTATTGCACCGAATCTTTTTTCAGTTCTTTTCCTTTCCATACAAGCCAAATTTGTGCGGCAATGTAGAGAGAGGAGTAAACGCCTGTTAACAGCCCGACCAATAAAGCGACTGAGAAGTTTGTAATCGAAGATGCTCCAAAGATGAGCAGTGTCACTACAACAATTACGACAGTTAATACAGTGTTAATTGAACGTGTAAAGGTTTGCTGCAGACTCAGGTTTACAATATGGTTGAGGTCGGCAAATGTTTTCGGCTTGCGCTTCTTCATATGCTCGCGAATCCTGTCAAATGTAACGATTGTATCGTTAATCGAATACCCGATAATCGTCAGTATAGCGGCGATGAACGTAACATCTACCTCCAGCCTTGTAATACTGAAAACCGTGACGATAAAGAATGCGTCATATAGCAGTGAAGCTATCGCGGCGATCGCCATTCTATATTCGAATCGGATCGAAACGTAAATAATGATTCCAATAGAAGCTATAGCAAGTGCGTACAGAGCATTTCTCGCCAGCTCTTTACCGACTGTCGGTGAAACTGTGCTGACATTTGGCTCTGTCCCGTATTTGTCTTTAAAGTGCGTTTTTACTTTGGCGATCGTCTCTTTATCTGGCACTCCAACAAAACGGGCAACACCGATATTTTTCTTTTCGCCTGACAGAACAATGGTGTCAGGGTCCATGCCAAGTGATTCAAAATCTTTCTCCACCTGCTCTGTTGTCAGCTTATGGTCACTTTGGACTTCAATCCGTGCACCGCTCGCAAAGTCAATGCCCAGATTCAACTTAAACACAAGCAGGATAATAATCCCGGCAATTGTGATTGCACTTGAGATGATAAAAAAATATTTGCGTTTGCTCGTGAAATCCCATTTTTGGAACGGCGTATGCGGCTCTGTATTTTCATCTGTATCCTGAATATTCATAATGTGCTTCTTGTTGACGCCGAACCAGCCTTTTTTCCGATCAAGCCATCTGCTTTCCACAAGGAGAGCAAGGAGAAATCTTGATAAGAAAACGGCAGTGATAAAGCTTGTCAAAATCGACAGAATCAGCATCGTCGCAAACCCTTTTACAGAGCTTGTCCCAAAGATGAAGAGCACAACGGCCGCAATAATCGTTGTAACATTCGCATCAAGAATCGTCGCGAATGACCGTCTGTTTCCTGAACGGAAGGCAGAGCGGACTGACTTTCCTAGCTTGAGCTCTTCTTTAATCCGCTCATAGGTGATGATGTTGGCGTCGACAGCCATCCCGACACCTAAAATGAGCGCGGCAATTCCCGGAAGCGTGAGCACAGCATTCATCCAGTCAAAGACCTGGAGTGTAATGTAGATATAAACCGATAGCGTAATCACCGCAATAAATCCCGGCAGGCGGTAATAGAAAAGCATAAATAAGAAAATAATTGCGATACCGACAATACCGGCAAACACCGTCTCATGGAGCGCCTGCTGCCCGAATTGTGCACCTACTGATGTTGAATATTTTTCAGTCAGTTTCACAGGAAGCGCGCCGGCGTTTAAAATGCTGGCTAAATCTTTCGCTTCTTGAACAGTAAACTGTCCTTCAATTGTAACGTCTGTTGTGTTCAATTCCTGACTTACATTTGGAGCTGATACATATTTAGGATGTTCTTTTTGAACTTCTTTTTTAAAGGAGTCCCCTTTTTCGTAATCCATCCAAATGACAAGCTGGTTATTTGGCGCCATTTTCATGACCTTTTTGGTCACTTCGCCAAATTTATCAGCATCCTTCAGTTTAATGCTGACAATCGGTTCATTTGTTTTGGCGTCATAGGTTTGTTTAGCCCCGTTTTCGACGAGGTCAGAGCCATTCAGCAATTCCTTATCATTTGTATCTCTGAAAGAAAGCTGCGCTTCAGTGGCTAAGATTTCACGCGCTCTGTTTTGGTTTGTCACCCCAGCGAGCTGAACGCGAATCCGGTCATTTCCTTCAATTTGAATATTCGGTTCGCTGACACCGAGGACATTGGCCCTGCGGTTCAACGCCTCTACTGTGCTGACCAGAACGTCTTTTGTGATTTTGTCACCTTTTTTTACGGGCTGTACATCATACAGCACCTCAAATCCGCCTTGCAAATCCAATCCTAACGTAATATTGTTCGCGGCAGGCTTCGTAAAGTAGCCCAAGCCTGTGCCGATCAATAAAACGAAAAGGAAAAACGCAATCAAGCGTCCTTTTTTCATTATGTATATCCTCCCTTAAACCTGTGCGAATCAACCTGCTATCTCAGCAGTTCTTCCAATGCTTCCTGGCCTTCTTCACTGCCCAGCCAATTAGACGTTTTAAATGACTCAACAGTTGCATAGTTCATAAATTCGCCAATTTTTACTGATAAAATATCGCTCGTCATTTCATAAATGTGCAGTTCCGTTTTCTTTTTCCACTTCTTACCTGTTAAGTATGACCACAAACTTTCGAGTTCAACATCATCATACCCGAGAATCTTAAACTCTTCCAGTTTGCTGTAAAGAAACGGCCTGACGTGGTCTTTATATAGATCAGCAGGATGCCTCTCCATGAATTCCACGCTCCTTTTTTATTGTTTTTCAAGAAGACTTGTCATGCTTGGACGATATATACGCATATCTTTATTGTATATGATTACAGGTAGTTTGAGAAGGCAGGGGGTAAAAATGGCGAAACAGACGTTTTTAAGGGGCACTCTTATTCTTATCGCAGCGGGAATGGTTACAAGAATGCTCGGGTTTGTCAACCGGGTGGTTATCGCCCGTTTTATCGGTGAAGAAGGAGTCGGGCTTTACATGATGGCGGCGCCTACCTTCTTCTTGGCCACTACACTAACTCAATTCGGTCTGCCGGTAGCGATCAGCAAGCTTGTCGCTGAAGCCAGCGCGCGCGGAGACCATCAAAAAACAAAAAATATTTTAGTCATGTCTCTGACCATCACAGGAGTGCTCAGCCTGATTTTTACACCGCTGTTTCTGTTTTTCGCCCCGGTTATGGCTGAAACGATGCTGACAGATAAAAGAACACTGTATCCGCTCCTGGCCATTACGCCGGTTGTGCCGATTATCGCCATATCAAGTGTGCTGAGGGGATACTTTCAAGGAAAACAGAATATGAACCCGCTTGCTGTATCCCAAGTCCTTGAACAGGTCGTCCGCATTTCACTCGTCGCTGTCTGTACGACGATTTTTCTCCCTTACGGAATTGAATACGCCGCAGCGGGGGCAATGCTATCCTCAGTTGCAGGGGAGCTGGCGTCACTTCTGTATTTATTTGTTTGTTTTAAATATAAAAAGACAATTAAAATCAGAAAGCACTTTTTCCAGTCGATTAAAAACGGAAAACAAACATTTTCCCAATTAATGAGCGTGTCCCTTCCAACGACCGGGAGCCGCTTTATCGGCAACCTCTCTTGGTTTTTCGAGCCGATTGTCGTCGCTCAGAGCCTTGCCATCGCTGGTGTGGCGACAGTTGCCGCTACAAAGCAATACGGGGAGCTGACCGGCTTTGCCATGACCCTGCTGACTCTGCCCAGCTTTATTACATATTCTTTATCGACCGCGCTTGTTCCTGCGATCAGTGAAGGAATGGAGCAGAAAAAATTGCAGGTGGTGGAATACCGCTTGGAACAGGCCATGCGTCTGTGTCTGCTCAGCGGAGGCATTTCAGTTGTCATTTTATTTGTATTTGCGGATGAGCTGATGAGGGTGATGTACGGTTCCTCAGGCGCTGCTGTATTTATAAAAGTGATGGCCCCGTTTTTTCTGCTTTATTATTTCCAGGGCCCTCTTCAAGCTGTGCTGCAGGCGCTAAATTTAGCAGGGGCTGCGATGATGAACAGTTTAATCGGAGCGCTTGTCAAAACCGGCCTTATTTTTGTCCTCGCCACCAGGCCGTCTCTCGGTATTATGGGCGCGGCATTAGCCATTGTGACAGGTATGGTGCTCGTCACGCTTTTACACGCGGCAACCGTAAGCAAGGTGCTGCCGATCAGTATTAAAATCAAGGAGTACGCGCTCAGCTTCGCTGTTATTATAATTTGCGGATTCATCAGCTCCGGCATTAAACAATATGTAAGCTTTGGATCGTCCGAGGCTGTGAATGTCGCCGGATGGATTGCAATAAGTACTGCCATCTATATCATCCTCTTGCTCGCTTTCCGTTTAATTAAAAAAGATGAGCTTCGCCGCATTCCTATTATCGGACGTCTGATCGTCCGCTAAAGGTCACGTGCGGTGCCCATCTTTTTTATCTATAAATAACTCACCGTCAGTAAACGAGCAAAATGAAATATCTGAAGGGTTTGCATATCCGTGTTTTCTTAGTTTTTCAAGCAGCCACTGTTGATCTTTTTCAATCCTGGACAGGTTTTCCATTTGAATAGAGCCATCTATAATAAGCGGCATTTCGAGCTGCCGATGCTCTCCGCTGTTTTCTTTCTTTACAACAGTCAGTTTGCCTGACGGCTCTAAAATGGCAAATGACACATCAGCCACTCTGTCGATGTTATTTTCTCTGAGCTGAACCATTAAATCATCGAAATTATAACGCTGTGATTTCATGGCGTCTTCGTCAATTTTCCCATATTTAATAATAATGGTCGGCTTTCCGTCAAGAAGCTGGCGGACTTTTCGGTTTTTTAAAGAAAAGTATGCCAAAGTCACTTGGATGATCATTAATACAAGCATTGGCAAAATGGTGTGAAATAGATGATCTTCTACGTTTTCTATGGCTAAAACGGCAATTTCAGCCATCATGATAAAGACAACGAGATCTAAAATGCTAAGCTCCCCGATCTCCCGTTTGCCCATAAAACGAAAAATGACCAATATTACAAAATACAATATGATTGTGCGAAACGTAATAGTGAGAAGCTCTTCCATCATGCACCTCCAACTCACTATAGGATGCAACAAAACGAACAATTTATGTAAGGAAAAGCGATCGTATTTCATAAAGCTTTTACGTCTAATTCATGGGATAGGGGAATACATTTTTACAAAGACGAGCCATCAGCATGTCTGGCGGCTTTGTTCAAAAAGAACAGAAGCCTTTTAATACAGGCAGAGAGGAGACATTTATGGAGGAAACGAAACAAGTTGGAAAAGGCATTCTTTACGGCTTAATCGCCATTTTCTCAGCCATGCTCCTGACAAGTTTAGCCGTTTCACTTTTACTGACGGCAACCTCGCTGGAAGAGTCATCATTCAACTGGCTAATCACCGCCATCTCATTTCTTTCTTTGTTCATCGGCGGTTTCATTTCTGGCGGTAAAGGAAAGGAAAGAGGCTGGATGATCGGGGCATTGACTGCCTTAAGCTTTTCTCTGATTATTTTATTGTTTCAGTATTTAGGATTCGGAAAGACATTTACAGCGGAACAGCTGCTCTTCCATCTTGGATTTTTAGGGGTGTGCATGCTGGGCGGGGTTTTCGGCGTGAACATGAGGGGAAACAGGTCTTCCACATAAAAAAGAGCGGGCTCACCCGCTCTTTTTTGTTTGCTATGTATAGCTCCTGCTGTTATTCAGCAGCAGAAACTTCTCTGATCGCGCGGCGGTCGAACGTAAGACGTGTGTTTTCACCAGTCTTAATGACGACTTTGCTTTCGTCGATAGAGTCAACAGTACCGTGCAATCCCCCGATTGTCACTACTGAATCGCCTTTTTTCAGTTCCTCCTGCATTCGGCGTACTGCCTTTTGCTGTTTTTGCTGAGGACGAATCAGCAAGAAGTAAAGGACCGCAAACATTAAAATAATAGGAACCAATGTACCTAAAGTGCCTGTCATGATTTTCACCCCTTTCTGTAAGCCTGGTTTTCATTTTTATTTAGAAGCTTTTCGCATTTGGCTTGTTGTAGCCGTAACGCTCAAAGAACTCTTCTCGGAAATCACCCAGACGATCCTCGCGAATAGCCTGTCTTACCTGCTCCATTAAGTGTAACAGAAAATGAAGGTTATGGTAAGTTGTTAATCGAAGGCCAAATGTTTCATTGCAGCGGATCAAGTGTCTGATATACGCGCGAGTGTAGTTTTTACATGTATAGCAATCACACTCTTCATCAATCGGACGGAAGTCTCTTTCAAATTTCGCATTTTTCATATTGAGACGGCCTTCAGCTGTAAACACAGTGCCGTTTCTTGCAATCCGGGTAGGCAGCACACAGTCAAACATGTCGACCCCGCGGATCGCTCCGTCGATCAGCGCGTCCGGAGAACCAACTCCCATCAGATATCTCGGTTTATCCTTCGGCAAAAGCGGTGTTGTAAACTCGAGCACACGGTTCATGACATCCTTCGGTTCACCGACAGATAACCCGCCTATAGCATATCCCGGAAAATCAAGAGAAATCAAGTCCTTCGCGCTTTGCGTGCGCAGATCTTCATATTCTCCGCCTTGTACAATGCCAAACAGCCCTTGTTCATCCTGACGGTTGTGGGCATTCAGGCAGCGTTCTGCCCAGCGGCTTGTCCGTTCTACTGACCGCTTCATATAATCGTACTCTGCCGGATATGGCGGGCATTCGTCAAACGCCATCATAATATCAGAGCCGAGTGCGTTTTGGATCTCCATCGCTTTTTCCGGAGATAAAAACAGCTTGTCTCCATTTAGGTGATTGCGGAAATGAACGCCCTCTTCCTCTATATTACGAAACTTGCTTAAAGAAAAGACCTGAAAACCGCCTGAATCTGTTAAAATCGCGCGGTCCCAGTTCATAAATTTATGGAGCCCTCCGGCTTCTTTGACAATATCGTGACCCGGGCGGAGCCATAGGTGATAGGTGTTGCTTAAAATGATGCCCGCATCCATTGCTTTCAGCTCTTCAGGTGACATCGTTTTGACTGTCGCCAGTGTGCCGACCGGCATAAAAACTGGCGTTTCAAAGGAGCCGTGAGGGGTATGCACTTTGCCCAGCCGCGCTCCTGTTTGTTTGCATTCTTTTATAAATTCATAGCGTATTGGTTGTTCAGCCACTTTTGATGAGGCCTCCTGTTCTTAAATTATAGAATCAGCATCGCGTCTCCGAAGCTGAAGAAACGGTATTCCTCTTCCACCGCATGATTATAAGCGCGCAGAACGTTTTCTCTTCCAGCAAGCGCGCTCACCAGCATAATCAAAGACGATTTCGGCAAATGGAAGTTTGTAATCATTCCGTCAATGGCTTTAAATTCATAGCCCGGATAAATAAAAATAGATGTCCAGCCGCTTGATGCTTTAAATTGCCCGTCATGTTCCCCGGCAATCGTTTCAAGCGTGCGTGTCGATGTCGTGCCGACGGAAATGATCCGGCCGCCCTTTTCTCTCACTTTGTTTAAGGCTGCAGCCGTTTCTTCTGACATTTGATAAAACTCCGCATGCATATTATGCTCTTCAACGTCATCGGCACTCACAGGGCGAAACGTTCCAAGGCCTACGTGCAGAGTGATGAACTCAATTTGCACACCTTTGTCTTTCAATTGCTGTAAGATTTCTTCCGTGAAGTGAAGGCCTGCAGTAGGCGCGGCCGCTGAGCCGATTTCTTTAGAATACACGGTCTGGTAGCGCTCTCTGTCATCAAGCTGTTCTTTAATATATGGCGGGAGCGGCATCTCTCCAAGGGATTCCAGCACTTCGTAGAAAATACCGTCATACTGGAATTCCATTTTTCTGCCGCCATGCTCAAGCTCTTCCGTGCAGACAGCCTTCAACCTTCCGTCTCCAAATGTCACAATGGTTCCTTTTTTTACCCGTTTCGCCGGTTTGGCAAGTGTTTCCCACCTGTCACCAGCTTCCTGTTTCAGCAAAAGCAGTTCCACTTTCGCGCCAGTATCCTCTTTTGTGCCGAATAACCGCGCAGGCAGCACACGGGTATTGTTCAGCACAAGACAATCTCCTTCTTTAAAGAAGCTGATAATGTGTTTAAACGAGCTGTCAGTCAGCTCTCCTGTATGTTTATCAAGCACCATCAGCCTTGAAGCATCACGCTGCTCCAACGGCACTTGTGCAATTAAACGTTCCGGTAATTCAAAATCAAATAAATCGACTTTCATGATGATTTCACCTTTATTCTAGTCTTTTGTTATTTCATTTTGCCGAATAGATTAAGCAAAATTGATAATACCACACTTATGATGATACAAGTGACAACCGGGAAGAAAAACGTGACATTTCCTTTTTTCACAAAAATATCTCCCGGCATCTTGCCGACAAAATGCAACACTGCTCCGATGATAAGCAAAACAGCACCAAGAATCATAATGATCTTAGGGAATTCAGTCATATCGGGGAGCCTCCATTTGGAAATGATGATAAACGGCCGGTGTCACGATCCTTCCCCGCGGCGTTCTTTGGATAAATCCGATTTGCAGGAGGTACGGTTCGTACACGTCTTCAATCGTATGCGGTTCTTCGCCGATTGTGGCTGAAATGGTATCAAGACCCACCGGGCCGCCGTTAAATTTTTCGATCATGCCCATCAGCAGCTTGTGATCAATATGATCCAAACCGAGACGGTCAACCTGAAGCCGCTCAAGCGCATCCTGTGAAATCTCTTCCGTAATCCGGCTGTCACCCAGCACCTGGGCGAAGTCACGGACCCTTCTCAGCAAACGGTTCGCTACGCGGGGCGTACCTCTCGATCGCCTCGCGATTTCGAGAGCAGACGGGTTATCAATTTCAACCTCGAATACATCAGCGGTTCTTGTGACAATGTCCGCCAGCTCTTCTTGCGTATAGTACTCAAGGCGAGACATGACGCCGAAACGATCTCTTAACGGCGCCGTCAAAAGCCCTACCCTCGTCGTTGCGCCTACCAGCGTAAAAGGAGGAAGATCGAGCCGGACTGAGCGGGCAGAAGGGCCTTTGCCGATCACAATATCCAGACAAAAGTCTTCCATCGCAGGATACAGCACCTCTTCAATCGATCTATGAAGCCTATGTATTTCATCGATAAATAATACATCTCCCGGCTCCAGCGCCGTTAATATGGCAGCCAAGTCACCAGGTCTTTCAATCGCAGGTCCTGATGTCGTCCGCAATTCCACTCCCATTTCATTGGCAACGATGGAAGCAAGCGTTGTTTTCCCGAGTCCGGGCGGCCCGTACAGAAGAACATGATCAAGTGTCTCCTGTCTCATTTTTGCCGCATCTATAAACACGCGCAAATTTTCTTTCACCTTATGCTGCCCGATATACTGAGCCAAATTTTGCGGCCTCAGGCTTTGCTCTATCACTGATTCATGGTTGTCTGCTTCACTTGAGACGAGCCGTTCATCCATGAACATCACCTTACTTCAATAGTTTTTGTAATGCTTTTTTCACATATTGGTCTGTTGTGAGTCCAGTATCTTCTTTTAAGTGAGGAAGCACCTTTTTGATTTCTTTTTCAGCATATCCGAGAACCCTGAGGGCCTCTAGCGCTTCTTCGAGAGCTGTTTCTGCTGTTTGTTGTTCAAGCCTTTCTTCATGATTAAACAGATTTTCAATCATTTCAGGCACAACATCAGCGAGTTTTCCTTTTAAGTCAAGAATAATCTGGCGAGCAGTTTTCTTTCCTACACCAGGAAACTTGACCAAAAAGGCTTCATCCTCATTTTCAATCGCTTGGATTACCGCTCCCGGATCACCTGAGCCCAAGATGGCGAGTGCGCCTTTTGGACCGATTCCGGTCACGTTTAACAGTTTTGTAAAGAGCGCCTTCTCCTCTCTTGTTGAAAAACCGTAAAGCGAAAAAGCATCCTCTCTGATATGATGGTACGTAAAAATCGTTTCTTGGTTTCTCTCCTTATATATAAATGGATTCGGCGTGAAAATCTGATAGCCAATGCCGCCGTTCTCTATCACAATATATTGGGGAGATACATAATCAATCGTCCCTTTAACAAATTCAATCACGCAAATTCACCTCTTTGACTGTTCTTCATTGTACCATAAAAACAGCCAAAGTCTTATAGAAAAGTTAACATACGTTCGCTTCTCTCTCATTCTTCCACGAAAAAAAAGACATGATTACATGTCTTCAATCAGCGGACGTTACCCGCTGTATGTCTTTATGTGTTCTATGACATCCTCAAACTCCGCTTTTGTCCGAAATGGAATGCCTTTCAGCAGATTTTTTTGCATATGGCTTTCCAGCCTTTCTAAATCAATTTGAAAAAAAGACTGAATCGGTTCGGAAGCTGACTCAGGCCGACCATGAAAAGTGGAGATCACTCCATTATCCGATACACCGATATACCCATTTACCTTACTGAGCGGTGAAATATCGTCCATTTGCTTCCGGAAGAGCACATATCCCTTTTTTTGTTCGACAAGCGTCCAGCCGGCATAGGCTGCCCAAAAATCATCCATAGAAAGCACTTTTTCACGTTTATGCTCAATGCTGACATCTCCGTCCAAATACACTTTCTCAAGCTGCACATGCACTTGCAGCGGTTCATAGTGCTCCACTTCCGCCCCAAGCGCGCGGGGAGGAGCATCTATTAGAAATGCTGCGGCTGAGCAAAGAATGCCCAGCAAAAGATACGCCGTGCTGAATCGTTTCACCCTCTACACCTCTTTGCACACGTTTATGACTAGTTTGACCAAAGAGGCTACTGCTTAACCGTTTTCTCGAAATTTGTTTGCACGTTTTCTCTGACAAGCCGTTCCTCCGTATACACACCGGCGCTTTTCTCAGAAATCGTCAAGAATTGTGTCAGAAAAGCGCTGAAAAAATACAATACCGCAAAGATCCAAATGACCCCGCCTGCGCCGAGCGGTCCAATGAAAAGACTTACGATGCCCGGCGCGATAAACGCACATAAACCAGATCCCAGATTCAACACTGACATGGCAGCGCCTTTATTATCAGGTGCAAGCGTCGGCAAAAGCGCGCTTAATGGAACGTAGCCAGCCAATGCCGCACCGTAACAGCAAGCGATAATCATCAGCACCCAATACTGATGCCCGATCAACTGTGGCGTGTAATAAAGCGCCAGCGTAAAAATACCGCACCCGACACCGCCAAACCACATCACGGTATTCCGCCAGCCAAGTTTATCTCCGACTGCACCGAAAATGATATTAAACACTATATTCACAAAAAATAACGTCCCCCATATTTGCAGCCATTCCGAAACGGAATACCCGTAACGCGCTAAATAAGTAGGGAGAAAGATGGCAAATCCGAATTGTCCTATGGCATTAATCGTCTTGACCACTCCGCCGATGCCGACTTTAGGGTTTTCAAACATAATTGTAAATGCCTTCGACAGTTCTTTCCATTTCGGCTGATCTTGTTTTTGTACCGGTGTAAATTTATCTTTGTTAAAAAATAGGGCGAGGAATCCGCCTGCCGCCACAAACAGTAAAGCGCTCCAAAGCGTATTGATTTCTCCAAAGACCGGAACCGCATAGCTGGAATAGAACGGACCGAGTACGTTAAGGCCGCACGTAAACATAAACCAAAACCAGCCGACGGCTTTTCCGAGAATATGATGAGAGGTGCTGTATGACACCCACACGAGAAAAGAGTATGCAAACAGCGGATATCCTAATCCTCTAAGTGCATAGCTGCCTAAGAGAGCCGGATAATGCATATGAGGAATCGCCCAGCCGATAAAAGCGGCCGAACCGAGGATAAATGCAAGCAAGCCGACAGTCATCGTTTTTCTTGGCCCCCAAGTTTGGACAAACGTGCCTGATAGCCAAGCCGAGATGGTGACAGCAATGCCGTACATGGTAAATAACGTTGCGGATTGCTGCATGCTGAGACCATGATCAACGAGAAAAGGAGACAGCCAGCCTTGTTCGAGCCCGTCTCCAACCATAAAGATGACAACGCCAATATAACCCCAAACCATGTGAGAAGGAATTCCAATTTTATCCAAAACATTTCCTTTAGCATGTGCTGTATTCATTTTCTCCACCGCCTACTTTTTTTCTAAAGTATCAATGGAGGTTCTATACCCAAGCTTGCTGAAATGTAATCCCGTTTGGTCAAAAAGCGACTTTTTCAGTATGCTCAATACTGACAGGCATGCCAAAAGCAAGCGATTGCTGTGCCGCTCTGGCGATCCGTTCCGCCTGAAAACCGTCATTGCCGGTGCAGGCAGTTTCCCGGTTTGTTTTGATCGCTTCTGCAAACCGAAGAATCTCCTCCTCATACGCATCTTTATAACGTTCAAGGAAAAAGAAATGCGGTTTATCCTTCATCACAAAATCAGCAGTTGACACTTCAACCGTCGTCGGCCTGCTGTTGTCCGCCGCTGCAGAGCCTTTCGTCCCGAAAACCTCGACCCGCTGGTCATATCCGTACACAGCTTGGCGGCTGTTGTCAATCACAGCCATGGCACCGTTTTCAAAAGTCAGTGTAATGACAGCCGTATCAATATCGCCCAGCTCTGCAAAAGAGGGATTCACCAGAGCCGCCCCTTTTGCATACACTTCCGTCACTTCGCTTCCCACAATATACCTGGCCATATCAAAATCATGGATCGACATATCCATAAACAAGCCGCCTGAAGTACGGACATAATCTATATTCGGGGGCTCTGGGTCCCGCGACGTAATTTTTAATAAATGGGGCGTACCGATTTCACCATTTTCAACAATTGTTTTGATTTTCTTAAAATGAGGATCAAAACGGCGGTTGAATCCGACTTGGAGTGCAACCCCGTGTTTCCGGACGGCCGCAAGCGCTTCTTTTGTTTCGTCCAGAGAGAAACTGACGGGCTTCTCACAAAAAATATGCTTTTTCGC
This sequence comes from Bacillus sp. VA13, assembly GCF_055710085.1. Lineage (NCBI taxonomy): Bacteria > Bacillati > Bacillota > Bacilli > Caryophanales > Bacillaceae > Bacillus > Bacillus sp. VA13. The sequence goes on from NZ_JBVQPP010000001.1 coordinate 1,254,136, forward strand.
CTCGGCTGCTTCTCTTATCATCTGTGCATGTACGGCTGTCGGCGAGCAAATAAAAACAGCGTCAATATCCGGGTCATGTAATAACTCACGATAATCAGAGGTTATGTATTCAATCTGATGACTGTCGGCCCAGCTTTTTATACGGCTTACCTGAATATCAGAGACTGCTTTTATTTTCATATGAGGAATCCGGCGTATATTTTGAACATGAAGTTTGCCGATGCGCCCTGCACCGATAATCCCTGTCACAATCTGTTTTGTCATGGCTTGTTCCCCCTTGAACATTTACGAAAGCGCTTTATTTAAAATTAATACTATCCCATTTGTAAGCGCTTTTCAAGAATAGAAATGAGCGCTCTATGTCTCTTTTATCACAATTAATGCTTATAGGTAGCCTTCTTCTTCAAGACCAGATACACTAGAATTAGGCTCTTTTTCCTGAACAGTTTATGATTTTCCTATAAACAACTGCATAAAATAGAGCAAAGAAGGTGAATGAAATGCTGACAAAAGCAGAGGCACTGGCCCATTCAGTCATATACCGCAAGAACAGCAGATTTGATAAAGTCAAAGAAAAACCCGAGGAATTAACACTAATCGGCAAGGGAAGAAGCGCCTATGTGTTTGCCTTAACAGAAGGCGATCGAAAAATGGCGCTGAAAGTATTTTTTCCGGAGTATCAAGCGACAGCCGTCAAAGAAGCCGCGATCTATGAAAAATTAGCCGGGTCCGCATTCTACCCTGACATTTACGAAACTGGTGATTCATTTATTCTCATGGAATATATTAAAGGCGAAACCTTTTATAACTGTCTGAAGAAAGGCATTGTGATTAGTGATGACATGATTCAGCAGGTTGAAGAAGCACTTTCTGACGCCCGGGCAGCTGGCCTGAACCCGTCAGACATTCATTTGCGGAATCTGATTCTGACAGAAACCGGGACAGTGCGGGTGATTGATGTTGCAAGATTCGAACAGACAAAAAAGTGCACCCAGTGGGACGATTTAAAATCAGCTTATCATGCACTCTATAAAAAACCGATATTCCCCAAAAAGATTCCGGGTTTTTGGCTGGAGATCATCGCATTTTTATATAAGAAAAATTGGTTACAAAAGCATTTCGCACAACGGAAAAGAAAATATTCTTAAATCAAAAAGGCAGCCGCACAAGCGGCTGCCTTCGTCCATATATTTTTACTTTCTAAAGGCAGAAATCAGTTTCATTTGTTCAGGCGACAGCTTAATTCGATAGCCTCTCACAGTTAAGTAGACCGCTTCTGAGCCTTTCTCGCTGGAATGACAAGTCGTTTTCTCCATTTCTGTCTCCCCTCACCCTTTATTTGTTTTATTTCATCATACCACCGCTTTATTGAGGGAATTTTAAGGAAATGTAAAGATAGTATGAACCTGATATGTGGTGAAATTTAGAAAAACGCAGCGTAATCAATACGCTGCGTTTTTCTTTTTTCCTTCCTCTTCTTATTGATAATTACCGGTCATATAATGTGACAAATCGATTGTAGAAATAGTTCAATTAGCCCAAAATCCTTTTTATACATGTATTCGAAATGAAGTGAGGAGGAAGCTTAATGGCAGATTTTGTTACTAGTTTAAACGAGGTCTTATGGAGTACCCCTGTCATTTATATTTTATTGGGGATTGGATTAATCTTTTCTATTATGACCCGTTTTTTACAAGTCAGACATTTGAAAGAAATGATTGTTCTGATGTTCAAAGGAAAGAGCTCTGAAGCCGGCGTTTCTTCTTTTCAAGCATTATCGATTGCGCTGTCCGGACGAGTGGGGACAGGAAACATCGCGGGTGTGGCGACAGCAATTGCATTCGGCGGACCCGGTGCGGTGTTCTGGATGTGGGCGATTGCCTTTATCGGTGCGGCGAGCGCCTTTGTTGAGTCAACTCTTGCCCAAATTTACAAAGTGAAACAAGGCGGCCAATATCGAGGGGGTCCGGCTTATTATATTGAAAAAGGCTTAGGCATTAAGTGGTTTGCCGTCTTTTTTGCCGCTGCTGCCCTTATTGCAATGGCCCTTCTGATGCCGGGCGTACAGTCCAACTCCATTGCGGCTGGCGTCAAAAATGCATTCGGCATCTCCCCTGCCATTACAGGCTGTGTTCTCGTTTTATTATTAGGGTTTATCATTTTTGGCGGTGTCAAACGAATTGCCAGTGCCGCGCAAATGATTGTTCCGTTTATGGCCATTGGCTATATCCTGCTGTCTTTGATCATTATTGTCATGAATGTTTCTGAATTGCCTGCTGTGATCTCATTGATTTTCAAAAGCGCTTTTGCTTTAGATTCCGCTTTTGGCGGCCTGATCGGCATGGCGATTTCCTGGGGTGTCAAACGAGGCATTTACTCAAACGAAGCTGGCCAGGGAACCGGCCCGCATCCGGCGGCCGCTGCAGAAGTTTCCCACCCGGTCAAGCAGGGGCTGGTTCAGGCATTTTCTGTTTATATCGACACGTTATTTGTATGTTCCGCTACAGCTTTCATGATCTTGTTTACCGGCATGTACAATACTCAGGCTGCAGATGGTTCCTTTATCGTTCATCAACTTAAAGGCGTAGAGGCGGGGCCCGGTTTCACACAAGCGGCCATTGACAATGTTCTTCCCGGATTCGGTGCAGGCTTTGTTGCCATTGCTTTATTCTTCTTCGCATTTACAACAATTATGGCATATTACTACATCGCAGAAACAAATATCGTCTATTTAGCCCGAGGCAGAGAAAGCAAATGGGCAATGCTTGGCTTAAAACTGATTATTTTAGCCGCGACGTTCTATGGAACAGTGAAAACCGCTTCTCTTGCTTGGGCATTAGGCGATGCAGGGCTTGGCATTATGGTATGGCTGAACGTCATTGCAATTGTGCTGTTAGCCAAACCGGCGCTTCTCGCTTTAAAGGATTACGAGCGCCAAAAGAAGCAGGGCTTAGACCCGGTCTTTGATCCGAAAGCGCTGGGGATCAAAAACGCTGATTTCTGGGAGAAAGAATACACACAGGAAAATGAGCGTGTCTCTTGAATATACAAAAACCGGCCCGATATGACATCGTGCCGGTTTTTTATGAGCGATAATTGGTATATACTTCTTGAACATCATCGTCATCCTCAAGGATGTCGATCAATTTTTCCAGCTTCTCAACAGCCTGATCATCGGCATCTGCATAGGTTTTCGGAAGCATGGTCACCTCTGCCGAAGAAATTGGATATTTCGATTCGAGAGCTGTTTTTACCTTTTCAAAACGCTCGGGCTCTGTTAATACCTCATATTGGTCTTCTTCAGTCTTCAGTTCTTCTCCCCCTGCTTCCAGCACATCCAGCATGAGCTCATCTTCTTCTATTTGCCGATCTGTACGGTCGATTGCAATAAATCCCTTCCGTTCAAATAAAAAGGCTACACATCCGCTTTCTCCCAGACTTCCGCCATTTTTATTAAATGCTGTCCGCACATTTGAGGCCGTTCGGTTTTTGTTATCTGTTACACATTCAACCATCACGGCAATCCCTGATGGGCCATAGCCTTCATAGGTAATTTCCTCATAGCTGCTTCCATCTAAGCTCCCCGCAGCTTTTTTAATGGCACGGTCTATATTTTCATTCGGCATATTAGCGCCTTTTGCTTTTTCGATGACAAGACGCAATGCTGAATTTGCTTCAGGATCAGCTCCGCCTTCTTTCGCTGCCACATAGATTTCTTTCGCAAGCTTCATAAATATTTTCCCGCGCTTTGCATCCTGCGCATTTTTTCTTTTTTGTATGTTTTTCCACTTGGAATGGCCTGCCATGTTTTCACCTTCTTTTACATTTTCTATGTACACTTTAATGGGTATTGTCCGTTGATGCAATGAAAAAGGCTGCCGAACATCACTTCCGGCAGCCTTCATCCTTAGCGGGCGTTCATTTTATGAAGTCTTCTGAACAGTCCTTTATCTGTGGACACTTGGACGTCACGGTCATTCGCATAGTTGCGTGCCGCTTTTGCAACGTTTTCCCTGTCGGACTTTGTGAAATCTGTATGGCTTCTGACCGCGACGACTACTCGGTCATCTGTTACCATCACTTGTGTGTCATTGACGTTTTTCACTTGTTTCACACGGTTGGCAATTTTTGCAGCCAGTCTTCTGTTTTCTTGGTTGTTATATCCGTTGTTCGTCACGTTCCGATTCATGTTTCTGTTATTCGTGTTGTTATATGTTCCGTCAGTTGCCAAAGGAACGCGATCGTCAGCAGTAACACGGTCACGGTTATTCACATTCGTTGTGTTTCGGTTACCGCCGTTCTGGTCCTCCATTAATTCAGTAACAGGACCATCATTGTCGATTCCTTCTCCCTGTCTGTCAGCGTCATTTTCATTTGTATAATATCCGATTGGACGGGTGTTGCCGTTATTGCGTGTATCATTCATAGCATTATCGTTTGCTCCGCATGCTGTTAAGCCCGCTGTCATTAGAATCAAGCTTGCGATCGTCATTTTTTTACCCAATGGAAAAACCCCCCGTGGACGAATTGAGCATGTTTGCTCGTTTTTATCATGTGCCTCCGAGGGGAATGTTAAGCGTGTAAGTTCTGTCCATTTGACAGTGACCTGCGCCGAAACAAAAAAAGGAACGATTTACATCGTTCCGCACAATCACTCATTTTCTTCTTCCGGCCGGCCAAACATTTGGTTTACAGAAGGCTGATTCGCCATTGGCATAGAAACTCCGGCCGCATATGGATTTGGATTCGCTCCGCCGTAAGGCATATTAGGGGTACCATAAGCTCCGCCTCCAGAATAGCCAGGTGCGGAATAATATGGCTGATGATCATCATCACATCCGCAGTCGTCATGATCTTTATACGGCATGTATCCTGGGGCCGCTGGCGGCTGGTATGCACCCATCACTTGAGGAGTGCCATAATGAGGGCCATACGGCATATGTCCATACGGAGATCCATAAGCCGGAGATGCGTATTGAGGCGCTCCGTATGAACCGAAATGTCCGTGATGGCTGTTTTCATGATACTGGTTTTCATATTGACCCGGATCATACTGAGGCGATACAAAACTTGGCTGGTATCCATGTGGCTGATACATTGGATAAGCTTGTGCCGGATAGTACGGGTAGCATAATCCTGACCCTGGAAGAATTGGTGAAACAGGAACCGGACATGGCACGAAATGAGCCGGATAATGATGATAAGGCTGAACAGCCGGCATATTCGGAACTGTGTGATGAACGTTTTCTTCCTCCATACCGCCTACCTCTGGCGCCTTTGGCATATTAGGCATATTCGGATAATTTGCATTTTCCATATTACTCATAGCCTCCTGTTGTGGAAATTGATCTTGGTCTTGCATGTGATACATCTGATCCATATTTCCGTCATGATGTTTTTTCGGCTCCTCCGGTTTAGGAGGCGACCAAGGCTGGAAAAGCTGTTTCATATCATAATAATCGTTCACATCAGCTTCAGGATACACATTTTCCTGCAAATTAGGCATCGGCGGGACATACGGCACAGACTTCTTTTCTTTCGGCTTTGTGTCTTCTACGTCGACAACGGATTTAGGCTTCTCTTTCGCATATGGATGATCTTGCTTCACACTCCCGGGTGCCGGACTTTTGCCCGCTTTTGGCTCTTTTCTGACCGGGACACCTTCAGACGGCACTTTTATTTTCATTCCAGGCATGACTAAGTCTGGATTGCTGAGCTGTGTATTAAGCTTCTTCACTTCCTCAATATCGACTCCGTACTTTTCAGCTATTTTCAAGAGCGAATCGCCTTTTTGAACGATATGGATTTTCAACGTTTTCCCCTCCTATGCAAAACGTGAACAGTTCAGCTGTGTTTACAATATGTTTCTTCACAACATATGCCTGAACAAAAGAAGTTATGAGTACAGGAGGGGAAATATTTCTGATTTACGTGATCGAAAGCATTCGATTCAGGGCGAGGAGGGCATCTTGCTGAATGGCTTTTGGCACCTTGATCACGCCCGAAGGTTCTCCTTTTTCTATTTGTTCCAAAGACCACAGCAAATGCGGCAAATCGATTCGGTTCATTGTCAGACATGGGCACATGTCAGGATTAAGTGATTCGATTTGTTTATCAGGGTGATCGTGAATAATCCGCTGAACAAGATTCATTTCTGTTCCGATTGCCCACTTGCTTCCCGCCGGAGCCTGGTTGATTGTATCGATAATATATTTTGTTGATCCGCTGTCGTCACTTAGTGTCACGACTTCATGTGAACACTCCGGATGCACAATGATCCGAATGTCAGGATCATGGTCCCTCACATTTTGGATATTTTTCGCGGTGAATTTTTCGTGAACAGAGCAGTGCCCTTTCCACAAAATCACTTTCACATTCTTATGCTCAGATTCAGCTACTAATTCATCTTTTATCGGATCCCACACAGCCATATCCTCAAGCGCGATGCCCAGATCATAAGCAGTATTTCTCCCTAAATGCTGATCAGGCAAAAATAAAATTCGTTTTTTCTGTGTAAACGCCCATTTAAGCACTTTTTTCGCATTCGAAGAAGTCACAGTCGCTCCGCCATGCTTACCGACGAAAGCCTTGATCTCTGCAGTGGAGTTCACATAAGTTAAAGGTATGATCGTATCTCCAAATATATGCTGGAGTTTCTCCCACGCCCTATTGGTCTGCTGCATATCAGCCATGTCGGCCATAGAACACCCTGCTCTCATATCAGGCAGGATGACCGTTTGTTCCTCGCCTGTCAGCATATCAGCGGTTTCTGCCATAAAGTGTACGCCACAAAAAACAATATAATCCGCTTCTTTGTTTTTTTCCGCAATTTGGGCCAGCTGCAGGGAATCGCCTGTTTGGTCAGCAAATTGTATCACTTCATCTTTTTGATAATGATGGCCTGGTATAAAGAGCCTGCTGCCGTACTTTTTCTTAATGGCGGCAACACGCGTTTCCATATCCTTTCTCGACATTCCTTTGTAACCTTCAGGCATCATATCATTCGATCGTTTTATCACATCAAGAATTGACATAACGGCATTCCTCCGCAGATTCATTTGATAATGTAACATCCATGCTGATATCTAAACTTTTGACGGAATGAGTCAGAAACCCTAATGAAATATAATTCACGCCCGTCCCTTTAAAAGCAGCCAAAGATTCTAACGTAATCCCGCCCGAAGCTTCAGTTTTTATATGGTCCGGTGTGAGAGTTGCAAAATGACGGACCGTCTCAGGCGGGCAGTTGTCAAACATAATAACATCTGCGCCTGCTTCAATTGCTTCTCGCAGTTGTTCCTCCGTTTCAATTTCCACCTCGATATTTACCATATGTCCCACGGTCTGACGCGCTTTTTGGCATGCCTCTAAAATAGAGCCGCATGCTGCAATATGATTGTCTTTAATCATGACGCCGTCATACAAGCCGAATCGATGATTATACCCGCCGCCCGCTCTGACAGCGTATTTTTCCAGCATTCTCAGCCCCGGTGTTGTTTTTCTCGTGTCACAAATTTTAATCTGTTCATCATCCAGCCTACGGACTGCCTCCCTTGTCATCGTCGCAATTCCTGACAGCCTCTGAATAAGATTTAATACGACCCGCTCTCCTGACAGAAGCGCAGCCGCCGGACCGCGTAACACGGCAATCACTTCACCTTTTCGCAAAATGTCTCCATCTGTTTTGTGTAAAATGGTTTGAACATTTTCATCTAATAAAGCAAAGCCCTCTTTTATCACCGCAGCTCCTGCAAAGATACCGTCTGACTTTGCAACAATCTCCGCTTCACAGCTCTGTTCTCTAAAGATGGCCTGCGATGTTAAATCCCCCATCCCTATATCCTCAAGAAAAAAGTGATTCAGCAATTTTTTCAGCTGTAAATGATTCATTTTTCCAAATCCCCTCGTTTTTTCTAATCTTCGTTCCCTTTTTTGTATGGACAATTTGTCTTCCTTGCCAGCGCACATCAGCTTGAGGAAAATCGGTGCGGAAGTGAGCCCCTCTGCTTTCCTCCCGCAAAAGCGCAGAAGATGTCATCAGCTTTGCAGCCTGCCATAAATGAGAAAGCTCCAGCTGAGGTATTGTGATTTCCTTCACATTCATTTCCTGAAAAGGCAGCATATGAAGCCAGTTGCTCAGCTCAATCAGACTGCCTTGTTCCCGCAAGATAGACATGTGGTTTGTCATTCTGCTTTGCAATTCATACACCTCTGTATTCGGCACCTTGTAGATTACGCTGGTTTCTGATGATGATTGATATTGCCTGTTATAAACCGGTTTTTGCATAATATGCTCTGCTGCTCTTTTTCCAAACACCAGTGCCTCCAACAAGGAATTGCTCGCAAGCCGATTGGCTCCATGTAAACCGGTACATGCAGTCTCTCCAATCGCATAAAGCCCCGGTACTGTCGTTTCCCCCCAGCAACTAACTGAAACACCTCCCATTAAGAAATGCATTCCCGGTGCCACAGGGATTTTTCCGCTTTGGATATCAACCCCTGCTTTTTCACAAATAGCGGTGATGGTAGGGAAACGTGCTTCGAAATCAGAAATCGCACTGCAGTCAATGTAAACGCGGTTTCCTTTTGCCATTTCTTCATGAATAACCCGTGAGACGATGTCCCTTGGAGCCAAGTCACCTAAAGGATGTCGTTCAGCCATAACCCGGCGGCCATTTTCGTCAACTAAACATCCGCCTTCCCCTCTGACAGCCTCTGAAACAAGCCCGTAGGAAACACCATTTTTTACAAGCAGTGTCGGGTGAAACTGGGTAAACTCTAAATCAGTTAATTCCGCTCCGGCCCGGTAAGCTAAAGAAAGGCCGTCACCTGTGACAGATGAATCGTTCGTATGGTGAAGAAACAGACTCCCGCATCCGCCAGCCGCCAGCACAACTTCATCCGCATGTCTTACCTTGATCTGCCCCTGGCTGTCTTTTGTCATGACGCCGATACAGCGTCCATTCTCAACAAGCAAATCTGCTGCTGTTTCATGCTCGATTAACTCGATGTTGCTGTCGATCTGTTTCAGCAAATAATCAACAAGCAGTCTGCCTGTTGCGTCTCCGCCTGCATGAAAAATACGGTTGTATGAGTGGGCTCCTTCTCTGCCAAGACAAACATCGCCTTGCTCATTGCGGTCGAATGGAAATTCACTCTCCAATAGGCTTTGAATCATGATTTTTCCATCATGTAAAACGTCTGCTGTAATAGCTAGATCATTATGTCCGCATCCTGCATATAACGTATCCTCCAGATGGGCTTCAATCGAGTCACCTTTTGCATAAGCCGCAGCAATGCCGCCTTGCGCGTAGACAGAGTTGCTATTTTTGACGCTTTTTTTAGTGATGACAGTCACTTCATATGAGGGCGGGAAAGCTGACGCTAAAGAAAGTGCCGCCGCCCCTGAACCGATGACTGCAATCGTCTTTTTAGACATATGCCACCCTCCTGTTGTTTACACCTGTCTTGACACCTATATTTACACAAGGATAAAATAAACTCAAGAGTTTTTTATGGAGAACGGATGGAGGAAGACCGGATGATTTATTTAGACTTTGCAGCGACAACGCCTATTTGTGAGGAAGCCCTTAACGTATATCAGAAACTCAGCATGGATATGTACGGAAATGCCAGCAGCCTGCATGATGCGGGAGGAAAAGCAAAGCACATACTGGAGTACTGCCGTGAAAAAATCGCCAATATCATTGGCGGAGAAGCAAGCGGCATCTATTTTACAAGCGGCGGCACTGAATCCAATTTTCTGGCCATTCAATCATTGCTAAACGGCCTGCCAAAAGCAAAAAGACATTTCATTACGACTGCCATGGAGCATCAGTCCATTCATAGCTGTGCTGCTTTTCTAGAACAGCATGGATTTGATGTAACAATCATTGAACCGGATGAATACGGGCTTATTACCGAGGAAATATTGGCAGCTCATATCCGGCCGGAAACAGGCCTGGTATCTATTCAGCATGCCAATTCTGAAACCGGGATCATTCAGCCCATTCAACGTCTGTCTTCATACCTCCACAATAGGGGTATTCTTCTTCATAGCGACGCTGTTCAAACGTTTGGAAAAATCCCAATCGATACAGAAGAATTGGGGGTGGATGCACTCTCTTTGTCCAGCCATAAAGTCCACGGTCCTAAAGGGGTGGGTGCGGTCTATATTCGGCCAAATGTCCCTTGGAAACCCGTTTATCCTCTCATCACTCACGAACATGGATTCAGAGCCGGCACCGTGAATGTCCCCGGAATCGGAGCCTTCACTGCTGCTGCGGAGCTAATAATAAGCGAAATGGAAAAACAGATATCCCGCAATGAGGCGTTAAGAACATACTTTCTAGACCAAATCCGCATCCGGTCTCTCCCTGTAACTCTTGCGGCAGACACTTCACAAGCAGAATGTCTTCCGCATATTATAGGGTGTTTTTTTCACTCATTTGAAGGACAATATGTTATGTTAGAATGTAATCGGAGTAATATTTGCATTTCAACGGGCAGCGCTTGTTCTGCCGGTTATCACGGTCCGTCTACAACGATGAAAGCATTAAGAAAAACAGAACAAGAAGCCCTCCAATTTATCCGCATCTCTTTTGGAAGGCATACAACGGCTGAACAGCTGGATAAGTTATTACATACGTTTACAGCGCTTTGGGAACAAAAGAAAGGAGAATTCGATATTGACCGAAGAATTAAAGCTTATGGGCGCCAACAGGCGTGACCAGCTTCTTCTGTGGCTGAAGGAATCCACATCACCGCTGACAGGAGGAGAACTCGCAAAAAAAGCGAACGTTTCAAGACAGGTTATTGTACAGGATATATCGCTCTTGAAAGCGAAAAATGAACCGATTATCGCCACAAGCCAAGGATATGTATACATGGATGCAGCAGCTCAGCAGCACCAGCAGGCCGAAAGAATCATCGCTTGTCTGCACGGTCCTGAACGGACAGAAGAGGAACTGCAGCTCATCGTGGACGAAGGTGTTACAGTAAAAGACGTAAAAATCGAACATCCCGTATACGGAGATTTAACTGCTGCCATCCAAGTAGGCACCCGGAAGGAAGTTAGCAATTTCATTAAAAAAATCAATTCTACGAATGCAGCCTATTTATCACAGCTGACTGACGGCGTGCATCTCCATACACTGACAGCACCCGATGAACACCGCATCGACCAAGCCTGCCTAGCACTCGAGGAAGCAGGTATTTTAATTAAAGACTAAAAAAAGCCCTTAAAGGGGCTTTTTTTATAATTGGTAGGACTGATATGCACCAAGAAGTTTCACTTTGCAGCCGAGTGCTTCGAGCTCCTGCATGGCACCTGGAATCAACACCTCATCAAACGCTTTCTCAATATCAATAATAAAGAAATAATGGCCTAATCCGGTTTTAGTCGGACGTGACTCAATTTTTGACAAGTTTAAGTTTCTCCAAGAAAAAGCAGACAGCACTCTGTGCAAAGCCCCTGATTCATCCTGCGGAAGCATTACCATCAGGGTCGTTTTGGGCCTTGAACTCAATTTTGAATTGACTTCAAATGATATGTTTTCATCAGGAGACAGGATAACAAATCTCGTATGATTATCCCTATAATCCTGTATATCTCGTTTCACAATTTTTAATTCGTATGTAGAAGCTGCCATGTCATTGGCAATGACCCCGATATTCAGCTCGGGATGGTCACTGACAAATTTTGCTGCCGCCCCGGTTGAATTGGCGTATTCATATGGAACGGAAGGAAATTGTCGATGGAGAAATTTATGGCATTGCGCAATCGCGTGTGAGTGCGAGTAAATTTTGTCGAGCTCTTTCCATGCATTCTCTCTGGAAGGATGGACAAGCAAGTGCTGATGAATCGGCAATGTCATTTCACCCACAATTGGCAAGGGCTGTTCATGTATTAAATAGTCAATCGTTAAATTTACTGATCCTTCTAATGCATTCTCTAAAGGAACAAAAGCAAAATCAACTTCGCCTGCAACTGCCGCATCTATACACTCCGGTATGGTTCGGTAAGCAACATGTTCGGCGCCGTTTTGAAAACAAGAACTGACTGCTAGATGTGTGAATGTAGCTGCTGGACCTAAGTAACCGACTTTCATGACGATATTCTCTCCCTTATGCACCTGAACCTAATATTTCAACCTTTTCAACAAAATCAAACTTCCTGAGCTTATTCATTAACGTATGAATGTCCTCTTCCATGGCAGACGTACTGATAGACAGTGTCACATTTGCTCTGCCCTGAAGCGGAATCGTCTGGTGAATGGAAAGAACGTTGCTTCCAGAATCCGCTACAGCCTGCAGGAGCTGAGATAACGCACCTGACCTATCCTCCAAATGAAAGAAAAGTGTGATAATTTGTTCTTTAACCATAGTGTAGAATGGAAAAACAGCATCTCTGTATTTATAAAACGCACTTCTGCTTAAATCGACCTTTTGAACGGCATCTGCCACTGAATCTGCTTTTTTTCGATCAAGCAGCTTTTTGACTTCCAATGTTTTTCTCATCGCATCGGGCAATACATCTTCACGGACAAGATAAAATGTCTCCTCTTTCATTTGCATCCCCCCTTTAAAATAGAGAGCCTGACATCCAGGCTCTCCTTTCTGCCATCATTAATCAATAAATTCAAATTCAAACTCCAGAAGCCTGATAATATCTCCATCCTTGGCACCGCGTTCTCTGAGTGCTTCATCAACACCCATTCCGCGCATTTGTCTTGCAAACCGTTTAACCGATTCATCACGTGAGAAATCAGTCATCTTGAATAACCGCTCAAGGCTATCTCCTGAAAGTACAAATACACCGTCTGGATCGCGAGTAATGTTAAATGGCACTTCTTCATTCTCGATCGTGTACATGACACGGTTTTGTGTAAGCTCTTCCTCGTCATACAGCGGGAATTCCGGTGTGTTCTCCAGCTGATTGGCGACTTCAAACAGAAGCTCACGTAGGCCTTCTCTTGTCACCGCACTGACCGGGAATACCGGGTAATCATCCGTCAGCTTTTCTTTAAAGGCTTCAAGATTTTCCGCAGCCTGCGGCATGTCCATTTTATTTGCAACGATAATTTGCGGACGTTCCGTGAGACGCAAGTTGTACTCGCTCAGCTCCTGGTTAATCGTCACATAATCCTCATACGGATCGCGGCCTTCTAAGCCTGACATGTCAATGACGTGAACGATAACCCGTGTCCGTTCGATATGGCGCAAAAACTGGTGGCCAAGTCCGACGCCTTGGTGTGCACCTTCAATCAGTCCCGGTAAATCGGCCATAACAAAGCTGCGTCCGTCATCCGTTTCAACCATGCCGAGATTCGGGACAAGCGTTGTAAAGTGATAGTCCGCAATTTTCGGTTTTGCAGATGAGACAACAGACAGCAAAGTGGATTTTCCAACACTCGGGAATCCGACAAGCCCGACATCCGCAAGCACTTTTAATTCAAGAACAACGTAGCGTTCTTTTCCCGGCTCGCCGTTTTCTGAAAGCTGAGGCGCAGGATTAGCCGGCGTAGCAAAGCGGGAATTTCCTCTTCCGCCTCTTCCGCCCCTTGCAATGACAGCCTGCTGTCCGTGCTCTGTTAAATCAGCGATGACCTGCTTTGTATCATCGTCTGTCACAACGGTGCCTGGCGGAACTTTAATGACCATATCATCAGCATTTCGCCCGTGCTGGTTTTTGGACATGCCATGCTCGCCGCGAATCGCTTTAAAATGTTTTTTGTATCTAAAATCCATCAGGGTGCGGAGACCTTCATCCACTTCAAAAACGACGTCTCCTCCCTTTCCTCCGTCACCGCCGGCAGGGCCGCCTTTCGGCACATATTTTTCACGGCGAAACGCAACCATTCCGTTGCCGCCGTCGCCGCCTTTTACATATACTTTGACCTGATCTACAAACATAATGTCCTCCGTTCTAAACCGTTAAAAACTCCGCTAGTCCAACCCAATTTCAATCAGGCATTCGTGACTTGTGATTTCAAAACGCAAGATATCAACGTCCTCATATCCATTCTGCCGAATATCATCAAAAGCAGATGGATCGGCTAAGGCGCCGTGAAAATCAAGGTACAGAATCAGCTGTCTGTCAGGATGATCCGTTTGAAGCGAAACCGTTAAATGATTTTCGCTCTCTCTGCTGACTGCTTGATCAAACAGATAAAACAGCTTTCTCATCAGTTTCGCCAGCTTTTGATCATAGGCCGACAAATCCTTAATTTCTCCAAGAACTTCATATTCAAGCGTCATATAATGGGTTTTCCAATTAAACGTAAGAAAATCAAACGCCAAATGCGGTGTTTTCAGGTTTGAGAGCTTTGATTCGTGCTTTGCGTCTATAACCATTTCTTCAATCATTTCAAAGACGCGGTCATACTTCTGCAAGCTTAAGTTTCCTTTAATCAGCTGCAGCTTATTCATCCAATCATGCCGGGAATGGCCGAGCAGATGAATCAGTTCGTTTGTTAATGCCGTGTCGCTTATATTTTCTTCTTGATTTTTTGAAACATCCTTCATTTTCGCACTCCCAATCATTTAATTTCTTATTTAGGAGTCTGTATAAGTGTGTATTATGAATTATAACAGAGAAGGCTTTGTTAGAAAAACAATTGTTTTTCCCAGAAATATCATGTTCCTTTTTTTCTGACTAAGGTTGATTTGCAGCCAGGCAGAACATTTTATGTATTACTGCTTGGGGAACATATCCAGTGGGTTTGAGATGTTTATTCTCATTCTTGGCGGGGTCTGCTCGCACATACTCTGCATTTCATTCTTGGTGTTTACTCCGCATATTGCAAAAAAAACTCCAGTCATCATCGACCGGAGTTTTTTGAATCATTATTGAGCTACAGGATATACGCTCACTTTTTTGCGGTCACGACCGAAACGTTCGAATTTAACAGTTCCGTCGATTTTAGCAAATAGAGTGTCATCTCCGCCGCGGCCCACGTTTTCACCTGGGTAAATTTTTGTTCCGCGTTGACGGTAAAGGATAGAACCGCCTGTCACGAATTGACCGTCAGCACGTTTAGCACCTAAACGTTTAGCCTCAGAGTCACGTCCGTTCTTTGTAGAACCTACTCCTTTTTTAGAAGCGAAAAACTGAAGATCTAATCTAAGCATGTAGCTCACCTCCTATATTATGTTTGTGGTCACACGCAAGTTATCTTTGTAATCCCGTTCGATTGTCTCCAGCGAAACAATCATGCCTTCAATCAGCAGCTGAGCTTTTTGACGCGCCTCCGGATCAAGAGATTCAGGGAATTCAAAGTAAAAATAACCCCCGTCCTCCCCTATATCAAGAAGCGGCTCGAAGCCCGCGAGCACAATAACCGCGTTAACGGCTCCAAACACAACGGCTGTTACTCCGGCACAAACAAGATCTTGTCCATGTTCAGCAAAATTCGCATGGCCCGTCATTTCAAAAGACAATACGCCTTTATCATGAGACCTTCTGATTGTTGCCTGAATCATGCTTACGCGTTGATTTTTTCGATCGTCACTTTAGTGTAAGGCTGACGATGACCTTGTTTTTTATGAACGTTTTTCTTAGGTTTGTATCTGAAAACAGTGATTTTTTTCGCGCGGCCTTGTTTTTCAACTTTAGCCGTTACTGTTGCGCCTTCAACTGTAGGGTTGCCGACTTTCACGTTGTCTCCGCCAACAAACAAAACGTCTTCAAAAGTAACTGTTTCACCTGCTTCAGCAGCAAGTTTTTCGATGTAAACAGTTTGGCCTTCTTCAACTTTGATTTGTTTACCGCCTGTTTTAATGATTGCGTACATTCTCTGCACCTCCTATTAGACTAAGACTCGCCAGATACCAGGGGGCTGTAAAAGCTCTTAACACCTGTACTGAGCGGTTGTAGCAATGGTGCTACATCCATAACATTAAAAAATATACCAAAATACAAGGCGTTTGTCAATCAATTTTAGTAAGGCAGCAGCAGTTCCTCCATGGAGGAATTCGTCCGCTTATCGGCAAAGTAAGCGTGGAGCACTTCATTCTCGTCAAGCTGGCTCAGCTTTTGGCCTGATTTCTCTATGATAATCGGGTGTTTACAGCCGCGTTTGAACTCGGCCATCACATGATAGACTTTATCCTCTGCCTTTACTGTCAGCGGCAGCAGTTTTTCAAGCTCACGGTTTTTTCCGTAATACCTTTCAAGGAGAAATCTCACATGGATATAATGCCTTTGCCTGTATTCCTCAAACAAAGAAACAGCCAGAAAGACAAACAAAACCCATGCGCTGATTTGCAGAGGAATCACAAATAAAACCCAGCACCCGAGCAGCAGGCAGAAGCAGAGCGACGTTTTTAAATTGAGCCGGTGAGCCTTTTGAAAAGGCATCTGCTTGGAAAACAGCAAAAATAACAGTTTTCCGCCATCAAGCGGCCAGATCGGCAGCAGATTCACAAATAAAATAGAAAGATTATAAAAGGTGAAGAGTTCAAAGGTATGCTGATGAATCACTGAGAGTTCTGCAAGCATCCAGGCAGCAAGCTGAAGCCAGATGTGCTGAAGAGGGCCGGCAATAATCACTGCAAACTCTTCCTTTAACGGCCGATTTCCGTGTTCTTCCACTTCCACCGTTCCGCCAAACGGCAGCAAAAATACACGCTTGATTCTCCAGGAAAAAAACACGGCCAGAGCAGCATGCCCCAGCTCATGGACCAGTACAATCAGGAGCAGACATAATAATGCTTTTATGTGGCCTGTGAGCAGTCCCAGCGCCGCGATAATCCATAGAAAAGGATGTACATGAATCTTCAAGATAAGGTCAAGCCATTTATTCAAATGAAATCACCTGAATCGGATCAATAAATTTATCGCCGTCTTTCATGGCAAAATAATAGACCCCTTTATTATGATCATCAAGTTTAATTGAGCCGAGCTTTTTTCCTTTATCTACAAAATCATATAAAGCAACATCCACATCTTTGAGCTCGCCATAAATACTATAGGTATTGTCAGCATGCTGCACCTTAACTGTCAGTCCCGTCTGGCTGTCTTTGCTGACTTCAATTACATAGCCTTCTTTTATGCTATCAATTTTATCGCTGCTTGTTTCGACTTTAATCCCTTCCCCGTTGTCCTGAAAATCCTGCTGCACTTTCCCGGATGCAGGTGCGACCAGGTCTTGGCCCACTTCAACCTGCTGTTCTTTATTTTTATGTTCAGGAGCCAGAAAAGCGAGCGGATTGCCAAATTTCGTTTCAAACCAATGGCTTGCTGAGGCAAATTGAAATTCAGTTTCGAAAGTTTTGGCAACGGCGGGTTTAATCTGGCTGACGGGCCCAATGTTTGTTTTATAGGCTATGGCGGAAACAAGAACAAGACAGGCCGACAGAAGACATTTCAGGATAATTGAATCTGTTTTAACCAAAGGGTGTTTTCCGTTGAATGTTGAAATGTTATCTTCATAGACCGGAAGAGTTCCGTGCTTTTCCTGGTCCGTTACCATTACCCAAGACGGGGGTTTCTGCTTTTCAGAAACTGTCTGAGTAGAGAAACGTTTTGAGCCGGAAAGCTGTTTTCTTCTTTTCTCTAATCGTTTTCTGATTTCATCTGCTCTGTGACTCATTGCCATCATCCTTTGCATTCGTTGGGTTTGTACATCATATGTCTTGTCCATGGCAAATATTCGATTTACTCAAGCACAAAGCAGACAAAAACAAAAAAACCTGACACAGCAATTGCTTTGTCAGATTCTTCTCTTTGATTCTATCACATTAAGATCTTACTCCGAAAAATGATTTAATCTTAGCCATCATTCCTTTGTTTTGCTCTTCAAGCAACTGTAAAGGAACCGATTCACCTAAGATGCGGCGGGCAATATTGCGATATGCAATGGAAGCGCGGTTTTTCGGGTCCATTGCAATCGGTTCGCCATGGTTGGAAGCTTTAATGACTTCATCATCATCAGCCACGATTCCGAGCAAATCGATCGACAAATGCTGTACGATTTCGTCGATATCCATCGTGTCACCGTTTTTCATCAGGTGATTTCTGATTCTGTTTACAACGAGCCGCGGCGGTTCAATATTTTCCTCTTGCTCCAGCAGCCCTATAATACGGTCAGCATCACGAACAGCTGAGATTTCAGGCGTTGTGACCACAATCGCTTTATCAGCTCCGGAAACGGCATTTTTGTATCCTTGCTCAATTCCGGCAGGACAGTCTATGATGACATAGTCAAATTCCTGTTTGAGCTCTTGGACCATATTTTTAATTTGTTCAGGAACAACGGCTGTCTTATCACTCGTTTGAGCAGCGGGCATTAAATAGAGCAGATCATCGAAACGTTTGTCTTTTACGAGCGCCTGATGCATTTTGCACCTTCCCTCTACAACGTCTACAAGATCGTAAATAATTCTATTTTCAAGACCCATTACAACATCAAGGTTGCGCAGTCCTATATCAGTATCTACTAAACATACTCGCTTCCCTAAAATGGCTAAGGCGGTACCGAGGTTCGCAGATGTTGTCGTTTTACCTACTCCGCCTTTTCCCGAAGTTATTACGATAGCCTCACCCAATTCACATTCCTCCCTCAAGCCTTGTTAGATCAGGTCTTAAATGAGCCAAATGTTGAAGGCGTTCAATGACCATATTTCCGTCTGTATCTAAATAAGCACATTCCATTTCGTTCCCTTTTTGAATGTGGTCTGGGGAGCGATTTAACACGTGATTGATTCTTAATTGTGTCGGCAGCATTTCAGAGGCGGCGATGACCGCTTGATTATTTCCGTTGAATCCGGCGTGCGCGATTCCTTTCAGTGAGCCCAGAACAAAAATGTTCCCTCCGGCCATGACTGTTCCGCCGGGATTCACGTCACCGATCAGGAGCAAGTCGCCTTTCACCTGCAGCACCTGGCCTGAACGGACAATTTTTGAAACAGAAATAATTTCAGCTTCCTCTTTCATACGCTGTGCTTCTTTTTTAGTAATGACTTCACTGTCAATAGAATGAACAAACAAATCTTTCTTTGACGCAATCAATTCGGTCAGCTGTTCCTCTTGCTCCTTATATAAAAAGCGATTTCCCAGCTTAACATGGACGCTGATTTTCTGGCCTTTTCCATCCGTATATTGTTCAATTGACAGCATATTCTGAAGACCATCGAGAAGCTCATCAAAAGAACACGCATCATCCAGATGCAATGTTAATCCATTCTTTGTTCCTTTTATTGTTACATATTGCTGCTTTTTGGTCTTCACAATATTCACCTCAACAACATACTCATTTCGTCAAAAAAAGATAAAATCCTTTTTACTCATCTCTCAATTCTTTCTTTAGACTCATAAAAAACAATCTAAATGGCAGAACCAGAATAAGAGCGGCTACAATATTTAATAAAATTGTCGGTATAAACCGGTCAAGCACAAACCCGTTAAACGTCATGATGTCTTTATGAATCAACGACTGAATGCCGAATACATAAAATTCGAGCACGCTGACAGCGAGAACTGCTATCAATATCACCACAAATGCGTTTGTATGAAGCACTTTAAACGCTTTTGAAGCCAAATAGCATAACCCGGCAAAACCAAACATATAAACGCCTAATAGACTTGTATAGTTCATGTCATATAGAAGGCCAAAAATAAATCCGTAAATCATTGCGTGTTTTTGATTGATGAAAGCCGACATAAATATCAGTACAAGCATCAGAAAACGCGGGGCAAGCACCTGATCATCAGTAACGAACGGAAAATGCACCAGATCGGTAAAAATGCTTTCCGCAGAAAAAACAAGCATCATAACGAAAGGGAGAAGGAAACGTTTCACGATCCTTCCTCCTCTGTATCGACAGTCGGCACATCACGGTTAACAACGATCACATTATTTAAATCGGTAAGGTCAGCAGCAGGTTTTACATAAGCAACTTTCGTTAATCCGTAGGAATCTGACTCGATATCAGTCACTTCACCGATTGTCAGCCCTTCTGGGAAAACACCGCCTGTGCCTGATGTTTCAATAAGATCGCCTTTTTTCACGTCTTGTTTATCCTTACGCTCAATAATGGTCATCTTAAGACGTTTTTTCTCTTTGTCATATCCTTCGATCAGGCCGTAGCCTTTGCTGCCTTTTTTTCCGGAAATTTTCGTCGCGACTCTGTTATTGCGGTCAGTATCACTTAAAAGCTGAACAGTAGACGTAAAATTGTTAAGACCGGAGCTTTTGATCTTGCCGATTAATGCGCCTTTTTCGTTTGTTACAGCCATATCTTTCGCTACGTTTTGCTGAGTCCCCTTATTAATGGTGACTTGTTTCGCCCAATTATCAGGACTTCTGGCAATGACTGTCGCTAAAATCGGCTTGTAATCTTTAATCGATTTGACATGGCCAAGCTCGTCACGCAAGGATTTGTTTTCTTCTTCAAGTTCTTGAAGCTTGGCTTCATATTGTGTCTGTCCGTCAAGCTTCTCTCTCAGACGCTCGTTTTCTTTGTATGTGTTTTTTAAATCATTAATGTTCTCAAATATCCCTGCAAAAAATTCGGCAGGCGTATGAAAAATATTTTGAAATACTCCCGTCGTATCGCCGATCACTTTCTCAGGCCAGGTGGTATTGCGGCCGCCCTTCAGCGAAAAACCAATCATAGCCACCAATATGATAATACACAGAAGTAATAGCATTAACCGTTTATTCGGCATCGTGTTACACCTCTTCTATTGAACTCCCGATTATCTAGTTTTCCCTTTGAAAAGATGGATGTGCTCCAGTGCTTTCCCTGTTCCGATCGCTACACAATCAAGCGGGTCTTCGGCGATAAGGACCGGCATTTTCGTTTCTTCACTGATGACTTTGTCTAAATTGCGAAGAAGCGCTCCGCCGCCGGTTAACACAATACCTCTGTCCATAATATCTGCTGCAAGCTCAGGCGGTGTTTTTTCAAGTGTGCTCTTCACTGCTTCGACAATTGTAGATACAGTGTCGCGCAATGCGTTAGAAATTTCTTTTCCTGTAATTTCGATTGTTTTCGGCAGACCTGTCAGTAAATCGCGTCCGCGGATTTCCATTTTATCGGAATCTTCAGGAGCTTCTGCAGATCCGATCTCCATTTTAATCGCTTCAGCCGTACGGTCACCGATCATCAGGTTGTACGTTTTTCTGATGTAGTTGATAATCGCATCATCCATCTCATCACCGGCTACGCGGATCGATTGAGACGTTACAATGCCTCCGAGGGAAATAATCGCAACCTCTGTCGTACCGCCTCCGATATCGACAACCATGCTTCCAGTCGGTTCCCAAACTGGCAGATTGGCTCCGATTGCTGCGGCAAACGGCTCTTCAATCGGATACGCGTCACGCGCTCCTGCCTGTCTTGTCGCATCAATGACAGCGCGTTCCTCAACAGCCGTAATGCCTGAAGGGACACAAACCATCACATATGGTTTTCTGGCAAACATGCCTTTATTTTTAATGGCCTGATTGATGTAATATTTCATCATCGTCGCCGTTGTTTCATAATCAGCGATAACGCCGTCTTTCATCGGGCGAAGTGCCACCACGTTGCCCGGTGTCCGTCCGATCATATTTTTCGCATCATTTCCGACAGCAACAATCGACTTCGTATCCGTTTGCAAAGCGACAACTGACGGCTCTCTCACAACAATTCCTTTTCCTTTTACAAAAACAAGCGTATTCGCAGTTCCAAGATCTATACCAAGGTCTCTTGCACCAATTCCAAACATATGTATGTATCTTCCTTTCTTAAAGCAAAAATACCCTAAAGGGAAAAACTCATAAACTCTATTATAGCTTAATTCGACGAAAAAAAAAGTGTTACAAATATCCTTTTTCCTTTAAACTCACAAATTTTTTGTCCCCGATCACCAAATGGTCAAGCAGCTCAATGCCAATCAGGTTTCCACATTCAAACAGCCGTCTTGTCACTTCAATATCTTCCCTGCTCGGCGTCGGATCTCCAGAAGGATGATTATGAACACAGATAAAGGAAGCGGCAGATCGTTTAAACGCTTCTTTAAACACCTCTCGCGGATGGACAATAGATGAATTCAGACTTCCGATAAATACAGTGCGTTTATGGATGACTTGGTTTTTTGTATTTAAGTATAAACAGACAAAATGCTCCTGGGTTAAAAAGCGCATATCCTCCATGACAAGATTTGCGCCGTCTTCCGGGGAGCGAATGACGAAATGTTCTTCGTTGGCTAATTTATGAATACGGCTTCCAAGCTCTACTGCCGCCAGGATTTGGACCGCTTTTACCATACCGATTCCCCGAATGCTCGACAGCTCTTCAACCGATGCTTCTTTCAGCAATCGAAGTCCGTCAAAAGAGCGAAGCAACCGGTTTGACAGATCCATAACAGATTCGTGTTTAGTGCCTGTCCGCAATAATATAGCCAATAGTTCATGATTCGCTAAGTTCTCGGCTCCGACTTTCAGGAGCCGTTCTCTTGGCTTTTCTTTCGTTGGGAAATCTTTGAGTTTCAATGGCAGATCGTGTATGATCAAGCACTCCTTTTCTTTCCCTTCCCGTTTATAGAACCGTCATGCCTTTATATCAAAATGGCGAAGAACTCTCATCGTTTTTGATATAGGAAGGCCCATGACTGAATAATAATCTCCGTCTATTTTCTTTACAAAAAGCGCGCCTCTTCCTTGGATACCGTATGCACCTGCTTTATCCATCGGCTCTTTTGTTTCTATATAAGTCCAAATCTCTTCTTCACTGAGGGGCCAAAACGTAACTTCTGTCTTATCATAAAAAGTCTCGCTGTGATTTTCGGCTTGTATGCTGACCGCGGTAATTACTGAATGACTTCGGCCTGAAAGCCTCCGCAGCATAGAAGCAGCTTCTTCTTGATCTTTCGGTTTGCCGAGGCATTCGCCGTCCAGGCATACCATTGTATCAGCGCCGATAACGATTGCATGCGGGTGGAGATCAGCTACAGCCTTAGCTTTTTGTTTTGCCAACCATTGGACGTTTTCTTCAGGTGAAAAGTTTCGATTTAATTTTTCCTCTACTTCACTGACAATAATGGAGTAGGGCAGCTGGAGAAGATCGAGGAGTTCTTTCCTGCGCGGAGATTGTGATGCAAGTATTAGCGGCTTAGTCATGTTCGTCATCCTTTCAGGGTTTGCTTAAGAAAAAAAGATACTCGTTTATCCTACCAAATCACGAGGCTTGTCACAATTTCAGAAAAATAACTTTTTCATGACAAAATAAAAAAAGCCTGTCACTAAAGGACGAAGGCTCAGGCACTTTCTCTTATTTAATGACGGCTAATAGCTGCTGCTGAGCCTTCCACCCGGCTTCAGCATTTGGGTCCTCTAATTCCTTTAATGCCTGCAAAATCGCTTTTTTCTCTCCTGCTTCTGATGCTTCTGTTTCACCAAGCGACTTTTCTATTTTCTCTACACTCGCTTTTGTAATGTCTTCGCCGAGAATCGCCTTTGCTGCAAGCTCCGCTGTTTCTTTGAAGGAATCTGTCATATCTGACTCTATTGATAAGGAAAGCTCTTTGCCTCCCCAAGCTTCAAAATCGCTGTCGATTAAAAGCTGCCCTAACTGCTGTGACACGTCCTTATCACTGGCTAAGCCTGCGATGACATACGTGTACCCGTCATCCTTTGACAGCGACACGGCGGAATAACCTTTTTCAGTCAGTTGTTCTGTCAACGTTTCGGCACCCTTTTCATTTGAGAATTTTCCGGCTTGTACAGCGTACGTTTTATATGTACCTTCAGTTTGTGCCGCCTGTTTTTCTGCGCCTGAGCTTTGTTTATCAGCAGAAGTATTTCCGGCTTTTGCCGTTTGGCTGCCCAGGGAATCATCTAAAGAGGCTGGTGCTGCCGCTTCTTTATTGCCCGAGATGTTCAACGCGAATAAGCCTAATCCGGTGCCTATGACAGCTGCAAAGGCAATCGTCGCCGCCACTCTTTTTACCGGTTTGGCCGCCCCGGCCTTTCCTTTTGCATACAGCTTTGTTTTTTTCTTTTGATAAGGCGGAACGACTTTTGGATCCTCTTTAAACACCTTGTCCTCTTCTGAATCCCAGTTAAATTCATCTTCATCGGGATGTTCATGGGAAGCTGCGACCTCCTGTTCTGCCTTTCTCTTTTCCTCCCAATTTGAAAATGTCATGTTTTTATCCGTCACAGTCTCAGGCGTTTCTTGTTCGTAAACCGTCTCTTCTTTTCCATTAATCGTCACCTTGAGGGCTTTTTCTGCGGCTTTACTGTTTTTTTTATTCTTCCTTTTTTTCAATTCCGCTTCCTCCCTTCATTTGCTTGACCGTTCTTGTCGGCTTTTCATGCTACACACTTTAGCACAGGCGAAAAAAAAAAGAACAAGACTTTTGTCGTCTTGTCCAAAAAACGTTCGTCAAATTTTTCAGCGGTCAGCCCAATGCCATTTTCATATAAAAAGAAATAATAGACTCACCGTATAAATAGGCTAAAATGCTCCCTGCCGCAATTGCGGGGGCAAAGGGAAGCGGCTGCCTTTTGGCGAGTCTTCCAGTCAGGACAGCTGCCGCTCCATACAATGCACCTATCAAAACAGAAAAGAAAAAGGCAGCTGCCAGCATTTTCACACCAAGCATAAAGCCAATCACCGCAAATAATTTAATATCTCCTCCCCCTATTCCTCCATGGGTGATTGCGGCAATTAAGGACAGGAAAAGAAATCCGGCGGCCGCGCCTAACAGGCTGGCATACCAGGAATCAAGCGGAGAAATCAATCTTGCTGCCGCCAAAAAGGGAAGAAAGAAAATCAATATTCGATTTGGAATCAGCATAAAATGAATATCTGTCACTACAACAATGATGAGAAGAGAGATAAATACAACAGCAGGCAATAGTTCCGGAGATGAGCCAAAGCGTATTCCTGCGGCGGCAAATAAACACGCTGTCACAAGCTCTGCCGCGGGATACATAATTGAAATTCTACGTCCGCAGCTTTTACATTTGCCCTTTTGGAAAAAGAATGACAGGATGGGAATTAATTCTGCCGCGGTTAATGTCCGCCGGCAAAACGAGCATGCCGAACGGGGCGTGATAATGGATATATGCAAGGGGATACGGCACCCGGCCGTATAGTAAAATGAACCAAGGATCAGCCCGAGGAGAAAAAGAATGGGAAGCATAGACAACACACCTTTACAAGATACTGGTATGGATTGTAGCAGAGTGAGCGGGCTGAACTCTAATCGGGAATATTCAATTTTACACATAAAAACCCCGGCAGAATCTCATTTTCGATACTGCCAGGGCTGGACGCCTTTACTTCAACCTTTTGCGAATGTCAGAAATAAAATAGAGTGATCCGGTAATCAGCACAATTTCATTTGAGCCCTTTTTGCTTTCTATGAGTTCGAGCACATCGCCCGGATCTTCACTCCAGCTTTTATTGCTGATTTCACTTGCATCATAGAGATCTTTTGCAAGAGAAGCACGCGGGAAATCAAAAGAAGCAAAATGAATCGCATGCGCTATGGTTTCCAGTCTCCTAATCATGTTTTGATACGGTTTGTCCTTTAATGCGCTAAACACCACAGAAATGCGGGAATCAGGGAAACGCTGTTTCATCGTTTCCGCCAGATTTTCAACACCTTCTTCGTTATGCGCACCGTCTAAGTATACCGGCGGATGTTCCTGAACAAGCTCTAACCGCCCCGGCCAAACAGCCTTTACAAGTCCGCTTCTTAACGCCTCATCACTGATACGGGCAATGTTCTCTCTATTAAGCCACTCAGCAGCCAAAATGGACAAAGCCGCATTTTGTCTTTGATGTGTGCCGATCAGAGATGTCCGAATATCTTCATAACACTTCTCAGCCGTTTTGAATGAAAACTGCTCTCCGGCAGGCAGAGCCTCTTCATTGAAAATAACACATGTATCATGTAATGACTGGAACGGCGCAGCATGTCGTTCAGCCTCATGACGAATAACCTGTAAGGCTTCCGGCTGAGTAACAGCTGTAACAATTGGAATACCTTCTTTAATAATTCCGGCCTTTTCCCCAGCAATTTCTTCAATGGTGTTTCCCAAAATGTTCATATGGTCGTGTCCGATGCTTGTGATTACAGTTAAAAGCGGTTCAACTACATTCGTAGAGTCGAATCTCCCGCCCAGACCTGTTTCAAAAATAACAAAGTCGACCTTATGAAACTCTGCAAAATATAAAAATGCACACGCCGTCATAATTTCAAATTCTGTCGGCTGTCCGTATTCCGTTTGATCAAGCGCTTCAACGTGCGGTTTCATCTGATTGACGAGTGCTGTCCATTCCTCATCTGAAATCGGTGTCCCGTTTACGCTGATCCGTTCATTAAACGTAATGATATAAGGTGAGGTAAACGTTCCTACCGTATATCCGGCTTCTTGCAGCATAGAACGGATAAAAGCCACAGTTGATCCTTTACCGTTTGTTCCTGCGACGTGGAACGCGCGGATTTTCTTTTCAGGATGCCCTAACCGCGCCATCAGCTGCTCCATTCGGCCGAGTCCGGGCTTCACTCCGAATTTCAGCCGCCCGTGAATCCAGCTGCGCGCTTCTTCATATGCAGTAAACAATGATAATCCCCTCTTTTATAAGACAAGGCGGTTTCTCTAGAAACCGCCCCGGCTTTTCATTAGCCCTTCAGCTCAGCCATTCGTTTTTGAACAGCGTCACGCTTTGCCACATAATCTTTTTCTTTTTCACGTTCTTCATCAATTACGTGCGCAGGCGCTTTTTTCATAAATCCTTCATTTCCAAGTTTCTTTTGGACACGCTCGACTTCTTTCGTCAGCTTATCAAATTCTTTTTGCAGACGGACAATTTCTTCATCAATATTAATTAAGCCTTCAAGCGGAAGAATAACCTCCGCTCCTGAGACAACGGCCGTCATCGCTTTATCAACAGCCTCGATATCCGTGCCGATTTTTAGCACGCTCGGATTCGTAAAGCGTTCAACATATGAACGGTTCGCTTCGAGACGGGCTGCTATTTCGTCTGTGCTTGTTTTAATATACAGTTCAACCTGCTTGCTCATTGGCGTATTGACTTCACTGCGGATATTACGTACAGAACGGATCAGCTCAACAAGAAGCTTCATGTCAGCTGCCGCTTCAGTATCAGTATGCTCCGGTACGACAACAGGCCATTGACTTACTGTAATCGACTCCCCTTGATGAGGAAGGTGCTGCCAAATTTCCTCCGTTAAGAATGGCATAAACGGATGGAGCAGGCGCATCGTTTGATCCAGTACGTAAGCAAGGATGGAACGGGTTGTTTTCTTAGCCGCTTCGTCTTCTCCGTAAAGCGGAAGCTTCGCCATTTCAATATACCAATCACAGAAATCGTCCCAAATAAAGTTATATAAATGGCGTCCGACTTCACCAAATTCATATCGATCAGCAAGCTGAGTCACATGCTCAATCGTTTCATTTAATCGCGTTAAAATCCACTTATCAGCTACTGATTTTTCGCCTGACAGATCAAGCTCACCGTATGTCATGCCGTCCATGTTCATTAATGCAAAACGGGAGGCATTCCAAATTTTATTGGCAAAATTCCAAGTCGATTCCACTTTTTCATAGCTGAAGCGCAGATCTTGGCCAGGAGAGCTTCCAGTCGCAAGGAAATAACGCAGAGAATCGGCTCCGTACTTGTCAATGACATCCATCGGATCGACACCGTTGCCAAGAGATTTACTCATTTTCCGGCCTTGCTCATCACGGATTAAGCCATGGATTAAAACATCTTTGAACGGGCGCTCGCCTGTAAATTCAATACCTTGGAAAATCATGCGTGACACCCAGAAGAAAATGATGTCGTACCCTGTCACGAGAACGTCTGTCGGATAGTAGCGTTTAAAGTCTTCAGCCGTTACATCAGGCCAGCCCATAGTGGAGAAAGGCCAGAGCGCAGAGCTGAACCATGTATCCAGTACGTCTGTATCCTGTTCCCAATTGTCGCTGTCCTCAGGCGCTTCAAGCCCGACATATAGCTCACCTGTTTCTTTATGATACCAAGCAGGAATACGGTGGCCCCACCACAACTGACGGGAAATACACCAGTCGCGGATGTTTTCCATCCAGTGTAAATACGTTTTTTCGAAACGGTCAGGCACAAAGTTGACTTTTTCTTCTTTCTTTTGCAACTCAATCGCTTCATCAGCAAGCGGCTGCATGCGCACAAACCATTGGGTAGAAAGATAAGGCTCAACTACAGCCCCGCTTCGTTCACTATGGCCGACAGAATGCATATGATCCTCAATTTTGAAGAGGACTCCCGCCTCCTGTAAATCTTTTACGAGCTTTTTGCGGCATTCAAAACGATCCATACCTTGGTAATGCAGGGCATTTTCATTCATTGTTCCGTCTTCATTCATGACAAGAATACGTTCTAAATTGTGGCGGTTGCCAAGCTCGAAGTCGTTCGGATCATGGGCAGGCGTAATTTTCACCGCACCTGAACCAAATTCCATATCAACGTAGTCATCACCGACAATCGGAATTTCACGATTTACAATCGGCAGGATCACCGTTTTTCCGATAAGATGCTTATAGCGCTCATCTTCAGGATGAACGGCAACCGCTGTATCACCGAGCATCGTTTCAGGACGTGTCGTTGCAATTTCAATTGAACCTGAACCGTCAGCGAGCGGATAGCTCATATGATAGAACGCACCTTGAACATCCTTGTAAATGACCTCAATGTCGGATAGAGCTGTTTTTGTCGCAGGGTCCCAGTTAATAATATATTCGCCTCTGTAGATCAGGCCCTTTTCATAAAGCTTAACGAATACTTCGCGAACCGCTTTGCTTAAGCCTTCATCCAGCGTAAAACGTTCACGGGAATAATCAAGGCCAAGGCCTAATTTCGCCCACTGGCTGCGAATAAAGTCAGCATACTCTTCCTTCCACTTCCACGTTTCTTCGAGGAATTTCTCGCGGCCAAGATCATATCGGGATTTGCCCTCTTCACGAAGTTTCGCTTCCACTTTAGCCTGTGTCGCAATGCCGGCGTGGTCCATACCCGGAAGCCACAGTACATCATAACCCTGCATGCGTTTCATTCTTGTTACAATATCTTGCAACGTTGTGTCCCACGCGTGGCCAAGGTGAAGTCTTCCTGTTACGTTTGGCGGCGGAATGACTACAGAATATGGCTCTTTTGTCTGGTCACTGCCTGCTTCAAAAAATTTACCTTTTAGCCAAAAATCATATCGGTCTTTTTCAACCGCTGCCGGATCGTATTTCGTCGGCATTGTTTGTTCATTCGTTTCCATCATAACCCTCCAGCATGTTTAAAAATGGCTGAGAACAAAAAAAGAGCTCTTCATCCCTGTAAAAGGACGAAAAGCTCTTTCGCGGTACCACCTTTTTTCATGAACTCTATCAGTTCATGCACTTACAACGGATAACGGGTGTTTCCCGAATTTCTCTACTCTTCTTTCAAGAAATTATGCTCCCGGGCGACCTTCCAATCAGACAACATAAGAAGCCTTTCAGCAAACGGCTTCTCTCTCTGCATGCGCCTTTTTTGTACTCTTCCCGTTCTAAGCAGGTGTATTTATCAGCTCATTATATACATTATTTATGTTCTTTATTATAGTAAAAGTGTTTTTGATTCGTCAATCATCTTTTCCAAAAACACCGCTTTCTATACAAATGGGCAGGCACCTATTGCCCAAGTTTACATATAATGCTTGTAAATGCGTAGAGGAGGATGCACCTTGAAGAAACGATTCAGCTCTTATTCCCTGCCGCCGTGGGTCAGGCAAATTCGGCTTGTATCCGCGCAAGTGATTATCCCCATTACAATTTTTCAAGGGATCAGAACCATTTTCTTTCCGACAACCTTTGATGTTTTGCTGCTCGCAATCCTGATCTTGTTAGCTTGCGCCCTTCATTTAGACTGGATATAAACAAACAAGTCCGCGCCATTAAGACGTGGACTCGTTTTCAGCCTGAAATTTTTTCTCTTGTTCAATCTGATGAACTTTCATCACAAACGGCTCTATATTTTTCATTTGCCAATAAGCCTTTAATAATTGCGTACATTCATTTTTTTCATGCTGTCTTTTCCCGGTTTGATAACGGTTCAGCACCTTGTACATGGCTGCCGGAAATGCCATATAGCTGAGAAAAAGACTGACTTCCGCTTCACGCAAAGGGAATGATTTCGTGTATGCATAAAACCATTCGACGCATTCCGGACAAGCTTTCGGAAAGCCTCTGAACATTTTTGTATAAAAGCCGAGTAAGTCGTTTTGCGGCGGGCCGACAGACGCTCTTTCGAAGTTTGTGAAATACCCGGTCCCTGTATCATTATACAGAAAATGGTGTATAGACAGGTTGCCGTGGTTCATCACAACCCTTGAGTCACCCTTCTCTTTTGCCGACTCATACCAGTCCTCCAACCGCTCCAGCGCAAAATTCACCGCCGAAATGGTTTCTGAAAAATAGGTTACGGCCTGAAGTTCAAAAGGGGAAAGGTACCATTCCTTTTCCGCTCTGTCTACAAACTGTTCATAAAAAATTTTATCATGTTCCCACTTTTTTTTCGTTTGTCCGTAATAACGTTCAATATCATCACGTCTGATCTTTATTTCCTGAGTGGTTCTCTCGTGAAGGCGGGCTGTTTCTCTAAATAAATAAACATGTTTCTGATCCCGTTCTTCCTCCTGGTCAAATTGAAGCCATGGCATTAAATAATAGGAATCTCCGGATTGTATGCCTTCTGATAAAAACTCACCGCTATTTGTTCTGTAAACAGGAACAAATGAACGAAAACCTTTTTCCTCAATCGCCACCATATGATCTGTAAATTGTTTGCTGCGAACCGATTTCAATTTTTTCAGGGCAAATACGCCGTAGTCTGTATACACTTTCCACACAAGAGGACTGACAGGCTCAATAAATTGAGCAGTCAGTCCGTATTTCTGAAGAACCGATAGGGTATCTTCCATTCCATTCACCACATTTTCCGATCGCTTACGGCTTACGCATGGCTGTTGTTATATTGAGGAATATAGAGGATCTGTCCTGCTTTCAATTCATCGTCCAAGGCCAAAGAATTCATCCTGATCAGCTGCTGGGATGTGATTTCATACCGTTCGCATAAGCGTTCGATCGTATCTTCCTGCTGAACAATGCATATTTTCATTCTCGAAAACTCATCCTCTTCTTTCGTAAAGAGTTTTGTTAAATAAAGAGAATTATCACTTTCCTTCGTTTCAGCAGCAGGAGCAACCCTAGGAACAGCATTCGCTTCCTTCCTTTCAGTCTCTGAGGTATCAGTCAGCTGGAAGGATTGAAGAGCTGTTTCTTTCTCAGGCTCTTCAGCCGGTGGTATTTTTCTCACTTCAATTTCAAAGCTTTCTTCCTCTTGTTCTTCCTCTTCCAGCAGCTTAGGCGCTGAATAAAAAGAATCCTCCTCTTCATGTTCGGGCAGGAAGGTGCGGTATGCCGGTGCAGACTCTTCTTGATGTGCCTCCTCCGAGCTTGCTTTTTGCTTGAAATGAAGCTGAAAAGCAGTTTCGTCATTCTCCACATATGGATCTGAGGCTGATTTCTTCTCTCTGCTTTCTTCTATGGAGAGAACGGGCTGAGATTCAGTTTCAAGAGCCTCTTCCGCTTCTTGA
The DNA here is from genome assembly GCF_055710085.1 of Bacillus sp. VA13. NCBI lineage: Bacteria > Bacillati > Bacillota > Bacilli > Caryophanales > Bacillaceae > Bacillus > Bacillus sp. VA13. The sequence continues at coordinate 1,285,763 of NZ_JBVQPP010000001.1, forward strand.
CCAAGCGCGGGCTCAGCATGTTCCGGTTGTGCTGTTTCTTTCTCTTCTTGACGAAGCGCAGGCTCAGTGTGTTCCGGTTGTGCTGTTTCTTTCTCTTCTTGACGAAGCGCAGGCTCAGCGTGTTCCGGTTGTGCCGCTTCTTTCTCTTCTTGACGGAATGCAGGCTCAGCGTGTTCCGGTTGTGCTGCTTCTTTCTCTTCTTGACGGAATGCAGGCTCAGCGTGTTCCGGTTGTGCCGCTTCTTTCTCTTCTTGACGGAATGCAGGCTCAGCGTTTTCCGGTTGTGCCACTTCTTCCTCTTCTTGACGAAGTGCAGGCTCAGCGTGTTCCGGTTGTGCCGCTTCTTTCGCTTCTTGACGAAGTGCAGGCTCAGCGTGTTCCGGTTGTGCCACTTCTTTCTCTTCTTGACGAAGTGCAGGCTCAGCGTGCTCCGGTTGTGCCGTTTCTTCATTTTGAGCCTCTTGGCGCAACGCATATTCTAGAATAGGAGACACTGGGGTTTCTGCTTTTTCCTCTGCAATCACAGTCTCTGCATGTAGTTCAGCTTCCAAAGCAGGCGATTTTTCCGCTCCAGAATCTTCACGAAGATCTGCCTCCGCTGGGGGGGCTGCTTCTTCACGAACATCTGCTATTGCAGCTGCTGGCTCAGGCGTTTCATTTTCTGTTTTTACGATCTCTTGAATCTCTATTTCTGAAGCATCGGGTTCTTCTGTTCCCGATGCTTCACGACTCTCTGCTTCCGGCTCCACAAGCTCTAACGGCTCGGCACCTTCTCGCGCCTCTGGTTCTGAAGCAACCGATTCCGGCGGCGCAGATCCTGCTTTTTCTGTTTCCAGTTCTTCACGGAGCCCCGCTTTCGAGACAAAAAGTTCTGGCGGTTCGGCTGGCGTTTCATCCTGCAGAACTGCTTCCGTTGCCGAAGGTGAACCCGTTTCTACTGCACTTTGTATCGGCGGCTCTGAAATCTCTTCCTCTCTGAATGCCGTTGGAGCCTCATATAGAGGAATCTCCGGCTCTTTGTCTGCCGTATCATCCAAAAGCCCTTCGATCGCTAAATCAGCTTGAATCGTTAAAATGCGAGAATCCGTTAATTGATAGTCAAATGCGTCAATAAAGACGAAGACATCCTGTAAATGGCTCACTTTATTTTTCGGAATGGTAATATCCACAGGAAAACAGTGAGTCAGTTCTGCGCTTCCATCCTCTCTCTTTCTGACTTCTTCAACAAACCGCTTATCGGTATAAAACTCTTCGGTATGTTTGTTTTGATCTATGTTGTACTCACCTGTAAGTTCAAGCGATCCTCTGATTGATACATAATCATTTACTTCCTGAACCCTAATGTCAGGATCTAATGAAATAGAAAGCAGTTCAGAAACTTCCTGTCCTTTTTGGAAACAGATCGATTCTTCTACAGAAAATTGCAATCGATGATTTTGCGGCAAGTTCATATCCTCCTTTCATCTAATCCTTAAAATTAGATGTCACTAAAGGTGTATGTATGAACTGGGGAAAATATGAGTTGGCGAACACAGAAAAAAACCGGTACAAGGATGTCCTTGATACCGGTTTTTGCTCTTATCCGCGGCTGATCTCAGCAAATACTTTCTCAGCTGCCTGGATTGTTTTTTCAATATCTTCCTCAGTATGGGCCGTTGAAAGAAAAAGGCCTTCGAATTGTGATGGCGGAAGGAATACACCTTCATTTGCCATGCCTTTATAGTAGTTAGCAAACAGCTTCAAATCAGATGCTTTGGCTGTTTCATAATTGATGACAGGTTCGTTTGTAAAGAAGAAGCCGATCATTGAACCTGCGCGGTTAAAGGTATGCGGAATGCCGTGAGCCTCGGCGGCTTTTGAAATGCCTTCTTCCAGCCTGTCGCCTTTTTTGATGAAATTCTTGTAGGATTCAGGTGTCAGCTGCTTCAATGTTTCTAAGCCAGCCGTCATCGCAAGCGGGTTGCCTGACAATGTGCCGGCCTGATAAATCGGACCGCTCGGAGCGATCTGCTCCATGATTTCAGCCTTGCCGCCATAAGCACCGACAGGAAGCCCGCCCCCGATCACTTTTCCTAAACAAGTCAGATCAGGCGTTATGCCGAAGTATCCTTGAGCACAATTATAATCGACGCGGAAGCCTGTCATTACTTCATCAAAAATCAGCAGGGAACCGTATTGCTCAGTGATATCACGCAGCCCTTGCAGGAAGCCTTCTTGCGGCGGAACAACTCCCATATTTCCGGCAACCGGCTCTACAATAACTCCCGCAATGTCTTCACCGAATTGCTGGAAAGCAAGCTTTACACTTTCTAAATCATTGTACGGAACGGTGATGGTGTTTTTCGCAATGCCTTCAGGCACACCAGGGCTGTCAGGCAGACCGAGAGTGGCCACTCCTGAACCCGCTTTAATCAAGAGGGAATCGCCATGCCCGTGGTAGCAGCCCTCAAATTTTAAAATCTTGTTGCGGCCTGTATAGCCTCTTGCCAAACGGAGGGCACTCATAGTAGCCTCTGTCCCGGAGCTGACCATTCGTACAATTTCTACAGATGGCACACGATCAATGACGAGTTTTGCCAGTTCATTTTCCACTTCAGTAGGGGCACCGAAGCTTGTCCCGTATTCTGCCACTTTTTTGAGGCTCTCTACGACGCGGTCATTTGTATGCCCTAAAATTAAAGGACCCCATGACAAGACGTAGTCAATATATTCATTTCCGTCAATATCATAGATTTTTGAGCCTTTTCCGCGCTCCATAAAAATCGGGTCCATGTCTACCGATTTAAATGCGCGAACGGGACTGTTCACACCGCCCGGCATGAGTTTTTGCGCTTCTTTAAAAGCCGCTTTTGATTTTTCATAGCTTCTCATCTGCCTCAACTCCTGTCAACTGAATAAAATTACTCCGCAAGCCATTTCGCTGCGTCTTTGGCATGATACGTAATAATCAGGTCAGCACCTGCACGCTTCATGCTTGTCAAAATTTCTAACACGATTTCCTTTTCTTTGATCCAGCCGTTCTGCGCTGCAGCCTTTACCATTGAATACTCTCCGCTTACATTATAAGCGACGAGCGGCAAAGTAAACTCATTTTTTACGTCACGCATGATATCCATATATGAAAGTGAAGGTTTGACAATCAAAAAGTCCGCGCCTTCCTCGACATCTGATTGTGCTTCGCGGAGTGCTTCCATACGGTTGGCAGGGTCCATCTGATATGTTTTGCGGTCTCCGAATTGCGGCGTGCTGTTTGCTGCATCACGGAACGGACCGTAAAACTCACTTGAATATTTCACAGCGTAAGACATGATTGGAATATTGACGAACCCTTCTTTATCAAGCGCTTTTCTGATTACCGTAACAAATCCGTCCATCATGTTTGAAGGCGCAATGATATCCGCACCTGCTTTCGCTTGGCTGACAGCTGTCTGCGCCAAAAGCTCCAGCGATTCATCATTGAGGATGACGCCGTCTTTGACAAGTCCGCAATGGCCGTGGTCTGTATATTCGCATAAGCACGTATCAGCGACAACAACCATCTCAGGGAAGTGTGTTTTAATTTCTGTGATGGCTTTTTGAACGATGCCGTGATCATGATACGCTTGCGTTCCGCAATCATCTTTTTCTTCCGGGATGCCGAACACGATGACAGATTGAATGCCCAGTTTAACCAGCTCTGCCACTTCATCCTTCAATAGATCTAATGATACATGGTAAACATCAGGCATTGACGGAACAGCTTTTTTGCCTTCCAGCCCTTCAACGACAAAAATCGGATAAATAAAATCCGATGGGTGCAAACGTGTTTCCTTTACCATCTCTCTCATTGCTTTTGATGACCGCAGGCGGCGGTGTCTGTTAAATGATTGACTCATATTCTCTCTTCCTCTCTTGACATGCTGCACATTAACTCAAGCATGCCATCTATTGTAAATGTATCAGGCGTATGCGATGTGATGCCATACGTCAGCAGAGCGTCCCTTGTTAAAGGTCCGATGCTGATACAGGCCGATCTGTTCGCCTGCCACTTTTTCAATTCTTCTCCCAAGACATGCATAAACGTATGTACGGTTGATGAACTCGTAAATGTCACATAGTCAAATGAATATTGGCCCGCAACCTTTTTCAGTGCCTCGATGCCATCTTCATCCGGAATCGTTTCGTAGACAACCCATTCTTCCACTTCAAAACCGAGCGGGACAAGCTCCTGTTTTATCACATCACGTGACAAATTGCCTTTCACCACTGTAATCCGTTCCGCCGGTTCAGCATGCTGCTTAAGGGCCTCCGCCAACTGTTCAGCGATATAGTCCTTAGGCATCACATCAACCGATACGTTATGCGTTTCCAAACGGCGAGCCGTTTTCTCACCGACAGCTGCAATTTTTTTATGCGCTGGAAGAATTAGCTGATTTTCGTTTAAATAAGAAAAAAAGAAGTCTGCTCCGTTCACACTTGTAAAAACAAGCCAGCCGGGGGCGGCAAGATCCTCTTTCACCTGTTTTGCAAGATTATTCGGCAAAGCGCGGCGAAACGTAATCAAAGAGGTCAAAACCGCTTTTCCGCCAAGTGCCTCCACTTTTTGCTGAAACGATTTTGCCTGCGCCTTATTCCGGGTGACAAGCACTGTTTTTCCTTTCAGCGGAAAATCATTTTCCATCCTCATCAAGCTCCCGTTTTACACGATCAATTAATTCTTTGGCTCCTTTGTCAGTCATAAGAGCGGCACAGCGCTTTCCGACTTCCTCCGGATCGTTTCCGGTGACGGTTTCTTTAAAAATGATTTTGCCGTCAGGAGAAGCGACAAGCCCAGTCAATTCAATTTCATCCTGCTCGTTTAACACTGAGTAGCCTGCGATCGGAACCTGGCATCCGCCCTCCATCGCGTTTAAATAAGTACGTTCCGCCAACACAGTCCGTTTTGTATACTCATCCGTAAACTGAGAAAACAACGCCAATAGCTCTTCATCCGATTCTCTGCACTCAATCGCCAGTGCTCCCTGGCCCACAGCAGGCAAACAGCGCTCAGGCTCTAGGAATTCGGTTACGATATCTTGCTTCCAGCCCATTCTGGAAAGGCCGGCAGCGGCTAAAATAATCGCGTCATAATCCTCAGTTTCCAGCTTTTGAAGTCTCGTGTCTATATTACCTCTAATCCATTTAATTGTAATGTCAGGGCGCTCAATTAAAAGCTGCGCACTTCTTCTTAAACTGCTTGTGCCGATGACAGCGCCTTCCTTCATTTCTGAAAGCTTTACGCGATTCTTTGAAATAAGGGCATCACGTGGGTCTTCCCGTTCAGGAATACAGCCGATCACAAGGCCTTCAGGCAAAACAGCAGGCATGTCCTTCATGCTGTGCACCGCCATATCAATGTCTTCATTCAAAAGCGCTTGTTCAATCTCTTTGACAAACAGGCCTTTTCCTCCCACTTTTGAGAGCGTAACATCGACGATCCGGTCACCCTTTGTCACGATTTCTTTGATTTCAAAGGCAAATGAAGGATTGATTTCCTTCAGTTTTTGAATAACCCATTTTGTTTGAGTCATAGCGAGTTTGCTCCGTCTGGAACCTACTTTTATTGTTCTCATCGTTTTCTTTCCTCCCGAATCTGCTTGGGACATCATTTAACTGAACCAATGGAATTGCGATAGGCTTCCAAGCAGGAAATAATTGATCATCAGCACGAGAAAACAAGCCGTATTCCACAATGCTGCGACCTTTCCTTGCAGCTCTTTAATCAGCCTGATATAAAGATAATAGCTGTACAGCAGCAGGACGACAAACGAACCAAGCACTTTGGCGTCGAACCAATACAGCGTTTCTAATGATACATACGCCCAAATAACGCCGAGAATCAAACTCAGCAACAGCATCGGGACTCCGATGACATTCAGAACATATGCCATATAATCAAGTTTAGACAAATCTTCTATTCTCAACAGCCATTTTCCCCACTTTTTCTTTTTCAGCAAATGATATTGAAACATATACAGGACAGAAAAAACGAAAGAAAGGGAAAAAGCGCCGTATGAAAGAATCGCCATTGTAATATGAATCACCAAAAGCTCGGATACAAGCTGCCCGGAAAAAGCGGCAGACTGCTGCTCTGTCGGTGAAAATGTATGAATGGCGATCATAGAAAACCCTATTACATTTGTAAAAAACACAATAAAGTCAACTCGTAAAAGCTTTGTCAGTACAAGTGACAGCGTGACAAGCACCCAGGCATAAAAATAAAGCGCCTCCGTCACATTTAATACCGGAAACCGCCCCGTCACCCACATAAAATAGGCCAAATACACGGTTTGCAGAGTCCAGACAATAGAAAGCAACCAGAAGGCCATTTTTCCAGCCTTCCGGTTGTGTTGAAGAAAATCTATAAAATAAAAGAGTACACTTAATGCATAAATGACGATTGTTCCCTCATTAAGTCTTGCCATTGCAGTATCAATCATTCAGCATTCACTCACTTACAAGTGGGGCAAAGCCCGCTTTTGATTCAGCCTTCTTAAAAGAATGGACCTTTTGGCTGCTTTCAACAGTTTTCATCATTTGACGGCCCGCAGCTTCTTCAATATCAAAAATCTGCATAAACAAGGCAAGCTTTTCTTCAGAATCAGCATCTGCCGCAAGCTCTTTCACCTTTAAGATCGGATCACGCAGCATTTGATTAATGATACTTTTGGTGTGTTTGTTCAACAGTTTTTTCTCTCTTGTGCTTAAGTGAGGCAGCTTCCGCTCGATGCTGTCCATTGTTTCTGACTGGATCGCAAGTGCCTTTTCGCGCAATGCGGAAATAACTGGCACAACACCAAGTGTATTCAGCCATTGTTTGAACTCCACAATGGTTTCTTCAATTAACAGTTCAACTTTTTCAGCGGTTTCTCTCCGTTCTTTCATGTTCGCTTCTACAATGCCTTCGAGATCGTCGATATCATAAAGGAATACACCTTCAAGATCATTCAGCGCAGGATCAAGGTCTCTAGGCACGGCAATGTCCACCATAAACAGCGGACGTCCCTTGCGAAGCTTATTCGCGCTTTCCATCATCTCTTTGGACACGACAAAATCACTTGCACCGGTTGAACTGATTAGGATATCGGCCTCCGCAAGCGCGCTTTCAAGCTGATTCAAGCTTCTCGCTTCACCAGAGAAACGGTCTGCAAGCTCCTTCGCTTTCAAGTATGTTCGGTTAATGACAGTGACCTTGCCGATTCCCTGTCCGTGCAGGTTTTCCGCAGCAAGCTCGCCCATTTTTCCCGCACCGAGAATCAATATATGCTTGCTTGAAAGGTTTCCGAAGATTTTTTTAGCAAGTTCAACTGCTGCATAGCTTACTGACACTGCATTTGAGCCAATGTCTGTTTCAGCATGAGTCCGTTTGCCCACTGTAACGGCCTGCTTAAACAGCTCATTAAAAATAGTCCCGATCGTTTTTTCTTGCTGAGCTGTTTTAAAGCTGTCGCGTACCTGGCCGAGAATCTGCGTTTCACCAATCACCATAGAATCAAGTCCGCAGGCTACACGGAATAAATGCTCAACAGCCGCATCGCTTTCATAAAATGTTAAAAACGGCGACAGTTCTTCTTTGCTTAATTGAAACCAATCAGCTAAAAACTTTTTTATATAATAACGGCCGGTATGAAGCTGGTCGACTACCGCATAAATTTCAGTGCGATTGCATGTGGAAACGATGATGTTTTCAAGAATGCTTTTCTCTTCCTTCAGCTGCACCATCGCTTCTGCCAGCTCATTCGGCTGAAAGCTTACTTTTTCACGTATCTCAATAGGGGCGGATTTATAATCTACTCCCACAACAAGTATATGCATCGCTTTAATTACACCCCCAACACCCAATCTTTTATTTATAATCATTCTAACATAGAACTCATTATTTATAATAATTATAACATAGTTTCTTTCACAAAATGTGAACAGATTTTAAAATTCTTATGCTATATTAGAAAAAGCTTCACGGAAAAGAAGCATTCCTATTGACAATACCAAAAACAGCAGAAATTTACTACACATCAGCTCTAAAAAACAAGAAGGTGATATGCATGAAACAAAAATCAATTTTATTCCCTTGTCTGCTGCTTGCCGCTTCTGTATATGCATGGCTTGAAAGCGGCCAAGCCGAACTGTTTTCAGGGCAGGGTCAATGGCCTGTTCTCCTCATGCTGTTAGGCGCAGCCTTTGTATATCAAGGAAAAAAAGAAGCCGTTACACCACACTTCTTTATCGGTTTGCTTCTTTTCGGGATCGGCTTGCACTTTTTCGCCAAGCCGAAATGGCCATGGTGGCCGGATGATTTTGAAATGCTCGTATTTATCATCGGCTTCTCGCTCTTGGTGTCAACCGTTCAGAAAAAAGAATATGTATATGAAGCTGTATCAATGATTTGTTTTTCCCTGTTTTTGTACTTTTTCAAACAAATTATGGCATGGCTAGAATCTGCTCATATTCCGACAGCGCTTCTGAAAGAGTATTGGCCGTTTGTCTTTATTGGAATCAGTTTATTGTTATTATTGATAAAACGGAAAAAATCTATACGATAAATAAAACCGGCAGAGAGTTTTCTCTACCGGTTTATCATTTTTTTGATCGCTCCCCAAGCTTCGTCTTTCCCCTTTTTCGTTTCTGAGGAGAAGAGAATCAGCTCGTCTTCCGGATCAATATTTAGTGTCTGTCGGACAACCTTCGCGTGTTTGTCCCATTTTCCTTTCGGGATCTTATCTGCCTTTGTAGCGATAATAATAACAGGAATGCCGTAATACTTTAAGAATTCATACATCTGCACATCATCATTAGACGGCGCATGCCGCAAATCAACGATCTGCACTACTGCTTTCAATTCCTCGCGTGTCGTGATGTAGGTTTCAATCATTCTGCCCCAAGCTTCACGCTCGGATTTTGACACTTTGGCAAAACCGTAACCCGGTACATCCACAAAATGCAGCTCATCATTGATAATGTAGAAATTGAGCGTTTGTGTTTTTCCCGGTTTAGATGATGTTCTCGCAAGATTTTTGCGATTGATTAATGAATTGATAAAAGACGATTTTCCCACGTTCGATCTTCCGGCCAGTGCAATTTCCGGAAGCCCGCCCTCAGGGTACTGTTCCGGCTTAACTGCACTGATCACGATTTCTGATTTTGTGACTTTCATTTCTTCTCTCCTACTAAGGCATGTTCCAAAACTTCGTCTAAGTGGGACGCCAATATAAATGTGAGCCCCTCTCTGACGCTTTCAGGAATATCCTCTATATCTTTTTCATTCTCTTTAGGCGCAATAATGGTCGTTAATCCCGCTCTATGTGCGCCAAGCGCTTTTTCCTTCAATCCGCCGATCGGCAGCACGCGCCCGCGAAGCGTAATTTCCCCAGTCATGCCGACTTCACGCGAAACGGCACGTCCCGTTAAAGCAGAAACAAGCGCTGTCGCCATCGTAATACCGGCTGACGGACCATCTTTAGGCACCGCACCCTCAGGTACATGTATATGAATATCATACTTCTCATGAAAGTCAGGTTCAATGCCAAGTTCTTCTGTTTTTGAACGCACATAGCTGAATGCAGCCTGAGCTGACTCTCTCATGACATCTCCAAGCTTTCCTGTCAGGATCAATTTCCCTTTCCCTGGAGATAGAGATACTTCAATCGACAGCGTATCTCCGCCGACGGTTGTATAGGCAAGCCCTGTAACTACACCAACCTGATCTTCTGTTTCAGCTTGTCCGTACCTGAAAATGCGTTTTCCGATAAAGTCCTGAAGATTCTTCTCAGTGACCGTAATCCGTTTTCGCTCTTCAGCAACAATGGCTTTTGCAGCCTTACGGCAAATCGTGGCAAGCTGGCGTTCAAGGCTTCTCACACCCGCTTCTCTCGTATAGTACCGGATAATATCAAGAATCGCCTGGTCACGCAGCTGCAGGTTGCTTTTCTTCAGCCCGTGTTCCTTGATCTGCTTTGGAAGCAGGTGGTCTTTCACGATTTCGAGTTTTTCTACTTCTGTGTAGCCCGCAATATTAATAATCTCCATTCTGTCTCTTAGCGGACCCGGGATCGTGGCCAAATTGTTTGCCGTTGCAATAAACAGCACTTTTGATAAATCAAAGGTTTCTTCAATATAGTGATCACTGAAGGTGCTGTTTTGCTCTGGATCAAGCACTTCAAGCATAGCAGATGACGGGTCGCCTCTGAAATCAGATGACATTTTGTCAATTTCATCTAATAAAAAGACAGGATTTAGCTTGCCGGCTTTTTTCATCCCTTGAATAATGCGTCCAGGCATTGCTCCAACATAGGTCCGTCTGTGTCCGCGGATCTCTGATTCGTCACGCACTCCGCCGAGTGAGATTCTGACGAATTCCCGTCCCATGCTTTTTGCAATTGATTTGGCTAAAGACGTTTTTCCGACACCTGGAGGTCCTGCCAAGCAGAGAATCGGGCCTTTCAGGGATTTTGTCAGCTGCTGGACAGCCAAATATTCTAAGATACGTTCCTTCACTTTTTCAAGTCCGTGATGCTCTTCATCTAAGAGACGTCCTGCCTCTTTCAAATCAAGCTTATCATCTGTCTCATCCGTCCACGGAAGAGCGATCAGCCAGTCAATATAGTTGCGTATCACAGAGCTTTCCGCAGAACTTGACGGAATTTTTTCGTATCTGTTCAATTCCTTAAGTGCGGTTTCCTTCACATGGTCAGGCATGCCTGCTTCTTCAATTTTTTCCGTCAGCGTCTGAACTTCGCCTGTTTTACCTTCTTTATCGCCAAGCTCTTTTTGAATCGCCTTCATTTGTTCACGCAAGTAGTATTCCTTCTGCGTACGCTCCATCGAACGTTTGACGCGCTGGCCGATTTTTTTCTCGATCTCCAGCACTTCTTTTTCATTATTGATAAAATCAATGACCTTGTTCAGTCTGTCTTTGACGTCAGCCGTTTCTAAAATATCCTGCTTATCCTTTAGCTTAAGGGGCAGGTGAGAAGCAACGATGTCTGCCATTCTCCCTGGCTCTTCGATATCAGTAACCGCGGCGTAAGTTTCAGCCGAGATTTTTTTGGAAATTTTTATGTACTGATCAAAGTGGTCTAACAAAGTCCGCATCAATGCTTCGTCTTCTGTATCTTTTGAATCATCTTCATGAATCAGCTGAATGTCGACGGACGTGTAATCCTCATGCTCATTGTATTTGACGATTTGGGCACGCTTGAGGCCCTCAACCAACACACGAATCGTACCGTTCGGAAGCTTCAGCATTTGCTTAATTTTTGTATAAGTGCCTACAGTAAAAATCTCATCTTCACCTGGTTCGTCTATCGAAATATCCTGCTGAGTGGCTAAAAATATCATATGGTCATGCATCATTGCCTGTTCAAGGGCCTGAACCGACTTGTCACGTCCTACATCTAAGTGCAAAACCATCGTCGGGTACACCAATAAACCTCTTAAAGGGAGGAGCGGGATGCTGCGTTTTAATTCTTCTGCCATGTGACTGACACCTCCGTGACTTTAGTATGAACCATTATAATACAACTTTTTCATCCTTGTACAATAAACGGCATGGTTCCATTTTCTATAAAACAGTCTCCTCGTAGTATACCCTTTCTTCCTGATATGAAAAAGGAAAAGATGTCCTTCATGAAAAAAACCCTATTATAAAAATAGGGTTTAAACGGATTCTTTATTGATTTCAATATGAAACGGTTTTTGTTCTGTTGGAGGATTCACTAAAATTTCATCAAGTACTTCCTGGAACGTCTTCACTGCAATAATTGTGATTCCGTCAATTTGCTTTAAGATCGACTGCTGATTTTCATGTGGGATAATCACTTTTTTCGCACCGGACTGCTTGGCAGCTTTTATTTTCGGAATGACGCCTCCAATGGGCTTCACAAGACCATTCAGGCTGATTTCGCCCGTCATGGCAACGGTATTGTCAATTGGGATTTTGTGAATCGCCGAGAAAATTCCCGCTGCCATCGCGATGCCTGCCGACGGTCCGTCAATCGGAATCCCTCCTGGGAAATTGATGTGAATATCATAATCAGACGGGTTCATCCCCATTGTCCGGAGCACGGTTAACACGTTTTCAACCGAACCCTTCGCCATGCTTTTTCGCCGGATTGATTTTGATTGGCTGCCGATGCTTTCTTCTTCAGCTATTCCTGTGATATTAATTGATCCTTTATCCTGAGCCGCGGTTACGCTCACTTCGATTTCCAGAAGCGATCCGCTGTTAGGTCCATATACTGCAAGCCCATTTACAATGCCGACTTGCGGTTCGGCGCCGATTTTCTGCTCGTGCTTCGGAGTAAGCTGGCTGGAATGGATAACCCATTCAATATCTTCAATCGTAATGTCTTTCCGATTCTCCGTCACTGCCATCCCTGCGGCGATTTGAATCATGTTAACGGCTTCGCGCCCGTTCCGCGTATAGCTGGTCAGCAGGTCCAGACTCTCGTCAGAAATGTTTTTTTCAATTTTATCCGCTGCTGTTTTGGCAACTGTTTTCAGCTCATCCTTTTCAAGCTCGCGGAAAAACACCTCTAAACAGCGGGATCGGATAGCTGGCGGAATTTCGTTCGGCATTCTTGTCGTCGCGCCAATCAGGCGAAAATCTGCCGGCAGCCCATTTTGAAATATATCGTGAATATGATTCGGGATTTGTGTGTTTTCCTCGCTGTAATACGCACTGTCTAAAAAGACTTTTCTGTCCTCAAGGACCTTCAGCATTTTATTCATTTGAATAGGATGCAGCTCCCCTATTTCATCAATAAACAGCACACCGCCGTGGGCATGGGTAACAGCTCCCTGCTTCGGCTGCGGAATCCCCGCCTGTCCCATTGCTCCGGCCCCTTGGTATATGGGGTCATGGACAGAGCCGATGAGCGGATCGGCAATACCTCTTTCATCAAAACGTGCTGTTGTCGCATCGAGTTCCACAAAAACAGCCTGCTCTTTAAACGGCGATTGATTATGTTTTTTCGCTTCTTCTAACACAAGCCGTGCAGCAGCTGTTTTTCCGACGCCCGGAGGTCCATAGACAATGACATGCTGAGGATTCGGCCCGCATAAAGCCGCCTTTAAAGCTTTAATGCCATCTTCCTGTCCGACGATATCTTGAAAGCTTTTGGGGCGGACCTTTTCAGATAATGGCTCGGACAAGCTGATAGCGCGCATTTTCCGAAGTTGCTCCATTTCCTTCTTTGATTCCTTATCTATCGTGACCTTTTGTGTCCTTTGATTTTTAAGCAAATTCCAAAAATACAAACCAATGATGATCCCAAAAAACAGCTGAATAAATAACGCGATCCCTGTCCAACTCATGATGGTCCCTCCTGAAAAACAATTTATGTATCCAATTCATTCCTCTGATTGCTAGTATCTCCCACAGAAGGCGGGAATAAACGTTTTTCCGGAAGAGATTGCATGACAAAAAAACCTCCTGAATGTCACCATTCAGGAGGTTCGTGCTTATCTTTATGCAGATGTTTTATCTTGGCTTACCTCAGTGCCGTCTTTTAATAAAAGGCGAGGCGGCTCTCCATGTGTCACAGTTGCCCCAGTAATCACACATTTTTCAATGTCATCACGAGAAGGCAGCTCAAACATCACATCAAGCATGATACCTTCAATGATAGAACGGAGTCCACGTGCTCCAGTCTTGCGTTCAATTGCTTTTTTAGCAATTTCAGAAAGCGCTTCTTCTTCAAACTCAAGCTCTACATTGTCAAGCTCAAGCATTTTCTTGAATTGCTTAACAAGAGCGTTTTTCGGTTTTGTTAAGATCGCAACCAACGCTTCTTCGTCGAGCTTTTCAAGACTTGCAATAACAGGAAGACGTCCGATAAATTCAGGAATTAACCCGAAGCGGAGCAAGTCTTCAGGAAGCACTTTTGAGAGAAGATCTTCTTTCTCAAGATCAGCAGCTTTATTGTCCCCGCCGAATCCAATCACTTTTTGGCCTAAACGGCGTTTGATGATTTGTTCGATACCATCGAAAGCACCGCCGCAAATGAACAAAATATTTGTTGTGTCAATTTGAATGAATTCTTGATGAGGATGCTTACGTCCTCCTTGAGGCGGCACGCTTGCCACTGTACCCTCAAGAATTTTAAGCAATGCCTGCTGTACACCTTCACCTGACACGTCACGTGTAATAGATGGGTTTTCTGATTTTCTTGCCACTTTATCGATTTCATCGATATAGATAATGCCTTTTTCTGCTTTTTCCACATCATAATCAGCAGCTTGAATGAGCTTCAAGAGAATATTCTCTACATCTTCACCCACGTAACCAGCTTCAGTCAAAGACGTAGCGTCCGCAATCGCAAACGGCACATTTAAAATGCGAGCCAATGTTTGAGCCAGAAGGGTTTTACCGCTTCCTGTAGGGCCGATTAATGAAATGTTACTTTTCGAAAGCTCAACATCATCAACCTTGCTGTTGGAATTAATGCGCTTATAGTGGTTATACACAGCAACAGCGAGTGATTTCTTCGCTTGATCCTGGCCGATGACATATTCATTCAGAATTTCGCGGATTTCCTGAGGCTTCGGTACGTCTTTAAATTCTACTTCTTCTTCTGTTCCGAGCTCTTCCTCTACAATTTCAGTGCAGAGTTCGATACATTCGTCACATATATATACACCAGGTCCAGCTACAAGCTTACGAACCTGATCTTGTGTTTTTCCACAGAACGAGCATTTTAATTGTCCTTTTTCCTCGTTAAATTTAAACATTCTTTCACCCCTTAATCTTGTCTCACTTTTTCTTTTACCGGCAGAGCAAAAGAAAATGATTCTTGAAACGAACGAGTATGTATTGCATTTTACCATACTTTCCAAAAAGACGGTAACAATGTGTTTCTGACTTGCACATTATATATGTATGACAAAAAACAGCCCTGCATTAATTATCTTGCCCCAAGAAAAAGAGATAAATCATAATTGTACAAAACAAGGCACGAATCATTCGCGCCCTGTTTTATTATTACTATTATTATGCACCATATTAACGGTTTTCTACAAGAAAATCAATTGCTTTGCGAACTTTTAAATCTTCTTTCATCGCGTCAGTAGAACCGATGGCTTGTTTAATATTTTCAACAGGCATGTTGTATGCTTCAGCCATTTTAGTAAGCTCAGCATCAACTTCCTCATCTGTTGCTTCAAGGTTTTCCGCTTTCGCGATCGCCTCAAGAGTCAGGTTAGATTTTACGCGTTTTTCAGCATCTTCTTTCATTTGCTCTTTTAACGCAGCTTCATCTTGGCCTGAGAATTGAGTGTAAAGCTCAAGGTTCATGCCTTGCATTTGCAGACGCTGTTCGAATTCTTTCAGCATGCGGTCAAGCTCAGTGTCAACCATTGCTTGAGGTACATCCATTTCAGCATTTTCAGAAGCTTTCAGTACAAGCTCTTCACGCAATTTAGCGTCAGCTTCGTTTTCTTTTGCTTCTTCTAAACGTTTCTTTGTTTTTTCAGTTAGTTCAGCGAGTGTTTCCACTTCTTCATCGATATCTTTTGCGAACTCATCGTCAAGCTCAGGAAGCTCTTTCGCTTTGATTTCGTGAATTTTCACTTTGAACACAGCCGGTTTGCCTGCAAGCTCTTCAGCGTGATACTCTTCAGGGAATGTCACTTCAACATCCTTCTCAGCACCTGCTTCAAGGCCAACTAACTGCTCTTCGAAGCCAGGGATGAATGAACCAGAACCTACTTCAAGAGAGTAGTTTTCAGCTTTTCCGCCTTCAAATGCTTCGCCGTCAACGAATCCTTCGAAATCAAGAACAACTGTGTTTCCTTCTTCAACAGCGCCTTCTTCTTTCACAACAAGCTCCGCTTGACGCTCTTGAAGCGCTTTGAGTTCGTTTTGAACATCTTCGTCAGTTACAGTTGCATCGTCTTTTTCAACGCCCAGGCCTTTGTAGTCGCCAAGCTTCACTTCAGGTTTTACTGTTACTTTCGCAGTGAAGATTAAGCTTTCGCCTTTTTCGATTTTTTCAACATCGATTTCAGGACGGTCTACAGGCTCGATTCCAGCTTCTTCAACCGCTTTAGGGTATTCTACAGGAAGAAGAATATCCAAAGCATCTTGGTAAAGAGCTTCTACGCCAAAGCGCTGTTCGAATAATCCGCGAGGAATTTTACCTTTACGGAATCCAGGAATTGAAACTTGTTTTACTACTTTTTTAAATGCATCATCAAGTGCTGTTTTAAACGTTTCAGCATCAACTTCAACCGTTAAAACGCCTTCGTTGCCTTCTTGTTTTTCCCATTTTACAGACATGTGTTTCCCTCCAAAAATCTATTCAGGTTGTGTCGGTCTTCCATTCTAAAGCAATCATTCGGCTTCGTCCAACAAAAACAAAGCTGCCAAAGATCAGAATCATTATGTATAGATGTTAATAATGAACTGCAAAGCCTGTCCAACCGTATTTCTTATAACCCGTTATACACAAATACAACCATTATATTATAACATAACACATAGCGCTTTCAACTATATGGCGCGATTTACAAATAAGAAATTTCTTCAATATCTTTTATCATTGTGCACGCTTCATCGAGTTCTCTGTCTGTAAACTCATACATCATATGAAGTTCTTCCCTTTCAATTTCAATTCCGTGCATCTCGTAACCGACTTTATGCAGGGCAGCCGCCCAAAGATCGGCCGACAGCAATTTCGGCTGGAACGGATATAAAACGTACAAATGTCTTCTCCACAGTTCTTCTACTGCCGCATATAATGTTGGATTTTCATTTCCAAGCGTCTCATCCAGCACCCGGAGAACACGGTGTAAAATCGGTGCGGCATCAGGCGGGACAATCTCAGACGGTTCAATTGTCAAAGACTCGCCAAATTTAGTAATGTGCACGGGTTTGCTGTACTCATGCTCGGCCAATAGCATAACAATCATCGTTTTAATAATCGGGTGAGCTGAGGGGTCTTGAAGGATTGTTTTGAGCAGGCCTGTATACTTCGCTATATTGCGGTCTTTTAAGGAATGAATTAAATTCATTTGCTCCTCAGGGCTTGCCAGCACTTTCTCAGTATCAATTGTATCCTCATATTCCTCGGCCCAAGCCTCGTCCTCACGTTCCGGATCGGTCATTTTCCGGCTGAAATCAAGCAGCTTATAAAATTGCTCGGCACTTTCTGCAGGCAGTTGATTTTCTTCCAAAACGGCTTCAATGGTGCTTTTGACTTCTTCGTATTTTTTGAGCTGAATTAAGATGGTCATGTACACCTGCAAAACCGTAAAATAATGGCCATAGCCTTCTTTTAGCATCTTCTCGCAGACGCTTTTTGCCTCTTCCAATTCTCCCAGCTCTAAAAAGCAGATAGCCATCCCTAAGTGAAGATCGGAGTCAGTATCATCATATTTCATCGCTTCCGAAAACAGCTCAAGTGCTTCTTGATACTTTTTTTCCTTTAGTGATGCCATCCCTTTTTCCACAAGACGGTCTTTCAGATGAGGAAAAGGAATAATTTTTGCGTTTTTCTTGTCATGCGTCATACCTATATTCCTTTCAGGCATTTATTTTGTTCAAGTGTATCAACACCTGTGAACAAACACAAGAAATGAAAGGTTTCACAAGGCAAAAAAAGCCGCCGGACAAATGCCGGCTGCTTTTTAGGCTTGAAGCCAAGAGCTTCTTTGTGATTCAAATTGCCTGATTTCATCTTCAAGCAAAAGCGTTAATGAAATTTCATCATAGCCGTTGATGAGCATCTCTTTCCAATGCGGATCAACTTCGAATGAAATTTGATTGCCTTCACTATCATGAATTAGCTGATTTTCAAGGTCAACAGCCATTTGCAATGACTGGTTTTCATACTGGCCGACAAGCTTTTTCCAATTGTCATATGGCATGCGGATCGGCAGCATACCGTTTTTAAAGCAGTTCTGGTGAAAAATATCAGCAAATGAAGGTGCAATGATAATTTTAAACCCATAATCATCAAGCGCCCACGGAGCGTGTTCACGCGATGACCCGCAGCCGAAATTTTCTCCTGCTATTAAAATGGAAGCGCCTTGATAAGCAGGCTGGTTTAATTCAAATTCAGGGTTCGGTTCACCTTTCTCATCATATCTCCAGTCAAAGAATGCAAAACGGCCGTAGCCTGTTCTTTCAATCCTCTTCAAAAATTGTTTAGGAATAATCTGGTCTGTGTCAACATTGATTCGATTTAATACGGCTGCTTTACCCGTATGTGTTTTCAAAGGTTCCATCTCGCGCACTCCTTACACAACTGTTTTTTCCTGATAAAACTTTCTGACATCAATGAAGTGTCCGTGAATGGCAGCCATCGCAGCCATTGCCGGGCTGACGAGATGTGTTCTTGCACCTTTTCCTTGTCTGCCCTCGAAGTTGCGGTTAGAGGTTGACGCACAGCGCTCTCCCTCAGGAACAACATCATTATTCATGCTCAAACACATGCTGCAGCCTGACTCTCTCCATTCAAATCCAGCTTCCAAGAAAACCTGGTCAAGCCCTTCTTTTTCAGCCTGAAGCTTCACGCTTTGGGATCCGGGAACGACGATGGCTCTTACGCTATCAGCTACCTTCTTCCCTTTGATCATATCAGCAGCCTGGCGAAGGTCAGTCATGCGAGAATTTGTGCAGGAACCGATAAACACGTGCTCCACTTTAATGTCTTCAATTTTCTGATGAGGGGTCAGTCCCATATATTCATAAGCGCGAATCGCTTCTTTTTTGTCATCTTCTGCGGAAAAGCTTTCCGGCGCAGGAACTTCTGAATCGACAGGAAGAACCATTCCCGGGTTGATGCCCCATGTCACCATCGGAGAAATTTCGTTGCCGTCAAGGACGATAGATTTATCGTAAACAGCGCCCCGATCTGTGCGCAGCGCCTTCCATTCCTCTACGGCCTTGTCAAATTCTTCGCCTTTTGGCGTATACTTGCGGTTTTTGCAATATTCAAATGTCACCTCGTCAGGTGCAATCAAACCTGCTCTTGCCCCTGCTTCAATTGACATGTTACAAACGGTCATTCGTTCATCCATCGTCATATTTCTGAATACTTCCCCAGTGTATTCAATGACATAGCCAGTGCCGAATTTCACCCCGTATTTGCCGATGACAGCAAGAATGACATCCTTTGCCGTTACCCCTTTTTGAAGTGTTCCGTCTACGCGCACTTCAAGTGTTTTCGGACGTTGCTGCCAAAGTGTCTGTGTGGAAAGGACATGTTCAACTTCACTCGTCCCGATTCCGAATGCAAGAGCGCCGAATGCGCCATGGGTTGATGTATGGCTATCGCCGCATACAATCGTTTTCCCTGGAAGCGTTAAGCCCAGTTCAGGACCGACGACATGGACAATCCCTTGATCTACACTATGAAGATCAGCAAGGCGCACACCAAATTCTTCACAGTTTCGTTCAAGCGCGGTCACTTGGCGTTTCGCAACTTCATCCTTTATCTCAAAACGATTGACGGTCGGGATGTTGTGGTCCATTGTCGCAAACGTGTTCTGGGGTCTTCGGACCTTTCTTCCCTTTTGTCTCAACCCTTCAAATGCCTGAGGAGACGTGACCTCATGAATAAGATGCAAATCAATATAGAGAAGATCCGGTTTTCCCCCACCATGTTTTACAATATGCTGATCCCAAATCTTTTCGATGATTGTTCGAGGCATCATCTTTTATTTCCTCCCTCTACCTATGAACTAAGACCGCTTAACGTAAGCTGTCACATATTAGAAATTGTATTTTCACTCATGATCGCTGCCTTGACTTCCTCTGTGATGGCATGAGTGCTGCTAAACTCTTCGCCTCGCGCCAAGTCTCTTGTTCTTTTTCCGGAAGTTAAGACTTTGTTAACCGCATCTTCTACAGCTTTCGCTTCCTCTTCAAGGCCGAAAGATGTTCTCAAAAGCATTGCCGCTGACAATATGGCCGCAAACGGATTTGCCATCCCTTTACCGGCTATGTCAGGCGCGGAACCATGAACAGGCTCAAACAGATGAAGACCTGAACTTGATAGGCTGGCTGACGGGAGCATTCCAAGTGAGCCTGTAAGCATGGACGCTTCATCGCTTAAAATATCACCGAACATGTTTTCAGTCACCACGACATCAAATTGATTCGGTGCATAAATCAGCTGCATGGCCGCGTTATCCACAAGCATGTGCTCTAGCTTCACATCAGGAAAGTCTTTTGCAACGTCCTCAGCCACTTCACGCCACAGTCTGCTTGATTCAAGAACGTTCGCTTTATCAACGGAGGTTACCTTGCCTTTTCTGGCTGCCGCCATTTTAAAGCCCTCTCTGATCACGCGTTCAATTTCCGTCCGCTTATAAAACAGTGTGTCTACTGCTTCCTGCTCACCTTCAGTGTTTACATAGCGTTTGCTCGGCTGGCCGAAATATAAGCCGCCTGTCAGCTCACGGACGATAACGAAATCAACGTTATCTATATATTCTTTTTTCAAAGGTGATGCGTCAGATAGGCTTTCAAACACCTTCACAGGCCGCAAATTCGCAAACAAATCAAGCTGTTTTCTGATGCTGAGCAGACCTTTTTCCGGTCTCAACTCCGAAGGATTTTGATCCCATTTCGGTCCGCCGACAGCGCCAAGCAATATAGCGTCGGCATTTTTACAAGCGGCAACGGTTTCCTCCGGGAGGGGGTTGTTATGTTCATCAATCGCCGCCCCTCCAATCAGGCCATATTCAAATTCAAATTCATGATTAAAGCGTTCGGCAACACTTTTCAGTACGTCTGTCGCTGATTCTAATACTTCAGGGCCGATCCCGTCTCCGGGCAATAGAGCAATACGTTTCTTCAAGTTATCCGTTCTCCTTTCTTTTATGATCCGACAGCTGTATGGTTTTTAAGTCCGCTCATATTCGATTGGAAAACCAATTGACGGTTGACTGCGTTCAAATAGGCTTTCGCTGATGCTTCTAATACGTCTTGCGCTATGCCCCGCCCTGCTGATTCTTTTCCGTTCACCAAAACTCTTACATACACCTGGGCAAATGCGTCTTCGCCTTTTCTATTAGACTGAATGCGGTAGTCCAAAAGCTCCACGTCTTTATCGATGCAGCGCTCAAGCGTGTTGTAGATCGCTTCCACGCTTCCCGCTCCAGTTGCCGCTTCCTGAATAAGCTCTGCGTTTTCTTGGTTTCTCAAAGAAAGTGTAGCTGTAGGAACCTGACTTGTTCCGTAATGCACTTGCAAAGAAAGAAATTCATACCCAATCTTGCGGTCTGTTACTTTTTCTTCTAAAATAAGAGAAACAAGATCCTCATCAGTGATTTCTTTTTTCTTCTCAGTCAACTCTTTGAACATCGTAAAAAATTTATTAATCTCTTCACTTTCAAATTGGAATCCTAAAGCAGTCAGCCGGTCTTTAAATGCGTGGCGTCCGGAATGTTTCCCTAGGACAAGCGCATCTGCTGTTACACCGACAAGTTCCGGTGAAATAATTTCATAAGTCGATTTTTCTTTTAAGAAGCCGTCCTGGTGGATGCCTGATTCATGAGCAAAGGCATTATCGCCTACAACCGCTTTATTGCGCGGAACAGCCATACCTGTCAGCTTGCTTACTAAATCGCTTGTTCGCTTAATCTCGTTCAATGTAATGCCTGTTTCAACTTGATAGAAATCTTTTCTGATATGGAGGGCAACGGCAATTTCCTCTAATGCCGCGTTTCCGGCTCTTTCACCGATTCCGTTCACAGCGCATTCGATTTGATCAGCGCCATTTTCAATCGCAGCAAGAGAGTTTGCGACTGCCATTCCCAAATCATCATGACAGTGGGCCGAAAGCTTTGCTTGGTGAATGTTCGGAACGTTTTCCTTCATATATTTAAAGATATTTCCGTATTCCGCTGGAGCCAAGTAGCCGACCGTGTCCGGAAGATTGATAACACTGGCGCCTGCGTCAATGACTTTCTCGACGATTTCCGCTAAAAACGGCAGTTCAGTCCGGCAGGCATCTTCAGCTGACCATTGCACAACCGGAAAGCGCTCTTTTGCGTATTTCACCATTTCAACTGCTCTTGCAATCACTTGCTCACGAGTCATTTTCAGCTTGTGTTTCAAATGAATGTCCGACGTGGCGATAAATACGTGAATTCTCGGATGAGCACCGTCCTTTAACGCTTCCCAAGCAGCATCAATATCACCTTTTACGCAACGGGCAAGACCAGTTACTGAACAATTTTTAATGGTTCTTGCAATTTCCTGAACAGCTAAAAAGTCACCTCGGGACGAAGCGGGAAACCCCGCTTCAATGATATCTGCCCCGAGTCTTTCGAGCTGCTTTGCTATGGCAAGTTTCTCCTGGGTATTTAAGTTCACGCCAGGGGACTGTTCACCATCACGAAGCGTCGTGTCGAAAAAATTAATTTTGCGCAACGGAGACCACCGCTTCCTTCTTCTTGCCTTGTTTCACAAATGGCATCATTTCACGAAGCTTTCTTCCAACAACTTCGATTTGATGTTCGTTTTCGCTCGCATTGATGGCGTTGAAACGAGGACGGTTTACTTGGTTTTCAACGATCCACTCTTTTGCGAATGTACCGTTTTGAATATCTTTTAATACTTCTTTCATAGATTCTTTTACTTTAGCATCAACAACGCGAGGTCCTGATACGAAATCTCCCCACTGCGCTGTGTCAGAGATTGAATATCTCATTCCCGCCAAGCCTTCTTCGTACATAAGGTCTACGATTAATTTCAGCTCGTGAAGACACTCAAAGTATGCAAGTTCAGGCTGATAACCTGCTTCAGTTAATGTTTCAAATCCAGCTTTTACCAGCGAGCTCAATCCGCCGCAAAGAACTGCTTGCTCACCGAACAAATCTGTTTCTGTTTCTTCTTTAAATGTCGTTTCCAAAACGCCCGCTCTTGCGCCGCCGATTCCTTTTGCATATGCAAGGGCTTTGTCTCTTGCTTCTCCAGTCACATCTTGATAAATCGCGAACAATGCCGGTACGCCAGCTCCTTGCTCATATGTTCTTCTTACCAAGTGTCCCGGACCTTTAGGCGCTACCAAGAATACATCTACATCCGCAGGAGGAACAATTTGATGGAAATGAACGTTAAATCCGTGAGCGAACACCAATGATTTTCCAGCTGTCAATTCATCTTTGATTTCAGCTTCGTATACTTTTTGCTGCTGTTCATCCGGAAGCAGAACCATGATGATTTCAGCTTGAGCTGCCGCTTCTTTTACTGAAAATACTTTATGTCCGTCTTCTTGGGCTTGAGTGAAAGATTTTCCTTGTCTAACACCAACGATTACGTCAACTCCGCTTTCTTTAAGGTTCAGGGCATGTGCGTGACCTTGCGACCCGTATCCGATAACTGCTACTGTTTTTCCAGCCAATACGTTCTCTTTGATATCACCGTTATAATATACTTTTACCATTTCAAATCTCTCCCTTGTTATGTTTTATACAATAGATATTGTTTTATTGGATGACGCCTTTTGCTGGGTTCCCCTCGCAAAAGCCGTTGTACCTGTTCTCGCGATTTCTTTAATGCCATAAGGTTTTAACAATTCAATAAGCGCTTCAATTTTGTTAGATTCGCCTGTCACCTGAACAACGATGCTATCTCTGCTGACATCAACGACAGAGGCTCTGAACGGTTCTATGATTCCATTAATCTCTGATCTCGTTGACGGTGCGGATACGACCTTGATTAAGGCCAGCTCCCTCTGGACAATCGATTGATTCGTGATGTCGGTGACCTTCAGCACATCAATCTGTTTGTTGAGCTGTTTTGTCAACTGTTCAACATCATTTTCTCCTTCAACGTGAACGACAAAGGTGATTCTGGAAACGCCGGTTGTTTCTGTGTGTCCAACTGTAATGCTTTCAATGTTGTAATGTCTTTTAGTGAATAGACCGGTGATCCGGTTTAACACGCCGGAACGGTTCACCACAGTCAATGTGATAATTCTTTTCAAGGTTTCACCCCCACCATTTCATGCAGCCCTTTCCCCGGAGCCACCATCGGAAATACTTTTTCTTCGCTGGCAACCCGCACGTCAATGACAACCGGTTCTTTTGATGTTAATGCCTCTTCCAGCTTATCTTTCACTTCTGCTTCTGATGAAATTCTAATGCCTTTAATGCTGTATGCTTCTGACAATTTGACGAAGTCAGGCTGAGAAGCAAATTTAGATTCTGAATAGCGTTCTTCATAGAAAATTTCTTGCCACTGTCTGACCATTCCGAGACAAGCGTTATTTAAAATCACGACTTTGACCGGAAGATTCAATTCGCGAATGACATCGAGTTCTTGGAGCGTCATTTGAAAACCACCGTCTCCGAGAACCGCGACTACAGTAGCATCTCTATCTGCAAGCTGTGCACCGATCGCTGCCGGAAGGCCGAATCCCATCGTTCCAAGTCCGCCTGATGTGACCCATTTATCTGCTTTCTGGAACGGATAAAATTGCGCTGACCACATTTGATGCTGGCCGACATCCGTTGCGATAATCGCCTCGCCTTTTGTAAATTGATGAATATATTCAATCAATTTCTGAGGTTTAAAGCCTTCTTCTTCATTATCCACGTACCAGAGCGGGTACTCTTCTTTCCATTTGGCGAGCTTTTTTTTCCATTCGCTTGAATTGCTTTGCCTGCCGTCTTGTTTGATCAGCTCCTGCAGGACAATTTTGCTGTCTCCTACTACAGGAATCTGTGTTTTCATGATTTTTCCGATTTCAGCCGGATCAATATCGATGTGGGCAATCTTTGCGTTTCTTGCAAAGTGCTTCAGGTTTCCTGTGACGCGGTCATCAAAACGTGCGCCGATACTAATTAAAAGATCGCAATCATGAAGGGCCATATTGGCTGTGTAAGTACCGTGCATTCCCGCCATCCCCAGGAAAAGCGGATGGTCAGCCGGGAAGCCTCCGAGCCCCAAAAGGGTGTGTGCCACAGGGATTTGCTGCTGTTCTGCATAATTTTTTAATTCTTCTGACGCTTTTCCGTGCAGTACGCCCGCACCCGCCAGGATCACCGGTTTCTTTGCACTGCTCACGGCTTCTACAAGCTTGCGGATCTGCAAATAATTCGGCTCTGTTGTCGGCTGGTAGCCCGGGAGATTCATCTCATGATCGTAACTGAATTCTCCTTCAATTGTTGCTACATCTTTCGGAATATCAATCAAGACAGGTCCGGGCCTTCCGGTTGTTGCAATATGGAACGCTTCTTTAATGATGCGCGGCAGATCTTCCGGCTGGCGAACTTGGTAGCTGTGTTTTGTCACCGGCATCGTAATCCCTAAAATGTCCGCTTCCTGAAATGCATCGCTCCCGATAACAGAGGTTGCTACCTGCCCGGTAAAAACGACTAATGGCAATGAATCAATCATGGCATCCGCAAGGCCTGTAACAAGGTTTGTCGCTCCCGGGCCTGACGTGGCGATGACGACACCCGGTTTTCCAGATACTCTTGCGTATCCTTCCGCCGCATGGATCGCACCTTGTTCGTGACGGGGAAGGATATGTACCATCCCTGAATTGTAAAGCTTATCGTAAATCGGAAGCACAGCCCCGCCCGGATAACCGAAAATCATTTCTACTTTCTCTTTTTTTAATGATTCAATCAGCATTAATGCTCCGCTCATCGTCTGTGTACATTTGGCAGATGCTGAATCCACCTGTACATTAGTCCCCATTTTAGTTCCTCCTTTTGGATTTTCATCCTCTAAAGATCAATCTTTTTATTAGCTTTATAGCTGATTATTCAATAAAAAAAGCCCTTCCGCCCACAATCAGCCGCGCAGTGAATGCGATAGCTAAAAGGGGCGAAAAGGCTCTTCTTTCCGCGGTACCACCCTTGTTTACAGCCTGTTAAACCGGCCGTCTCATGGATATTTCTATCCGCTTTAATAACGAGTGAATCAAGTTCACCCGGCCAAGTCCTACTATCATTTCAGACTGGCACTCTGAGGCGAGTTCACCTTGTAAAGCTTCGCCGGTTCTCAGCTAACCCGGTTCTCTGTGGAAAGCTTTATCAAGGCTACTTATCCTCATCTGCGCTTTTCATATTCAGTCTCCGGAACAGCTTAGAGCTGTTCAAGGAGGTCGTTTGTTTTTTCACTTTTCAGAATCATATTGCGATCATTTTTGCTTGTGAAGCTTGCGTTTATCTTTTGTTGAACTCATATTACGCCGCTTTGGACGCAGTGTCAACAGCATTTTTTAAAATTATTAGACAATTTTGATTAATCAATCTATATTGTATACGCTTTCATTATTGATGCATAAGGAATCGCAAATGTTAAAAGTTTTTATAATTTTTTCATTAATCTATCAAGGATACACCAGAATTTTTCAATATCATATAAACATGTCATATTTTATAACATTCTATCATTTGGATATAGGTTGCAACCTGACAGATCGCCTTGCAAACCCTTTTAATTCGGATAGGCACTTCCATTATTCCTCCGGCATACATTGATGGTATCTTGCAAAGAAAAGGTGATACAATGAATAAATCATTAGCAGATATGCAAGGATTCCCCGCAGGCTTTCCCAGCTTTCCGCAACCGTATTACCCTACTGCCCCTGCCTTTTACCAGCAAAGCCATCAGCCATTCGGAGGCTATGGATACGGTCAGCCGTACAGCCAGGCATACAGCCCGATAAGCACTCCCTCTGCTATGTACTCCTCCTATCCATATGCTTCAGGATTTTACGGGCAGCAATTTGCAGGTGCTGGCTATAGCGGCCATGGCGGCGGTTTCAGTATCCCGGCGACACACGCCGGCGGATTCGGCGGAGCAGGCGCACACGGAGGCTTTAGATATTAACGAAGACCCAGGGCCGAACATCTATTTCGGCCCTTTTTTGCTTTGAAACGTCTTTCACAAATCATATCATTCCAAAGAATGATCTATACTGTCAGATTTTCTGTCTTTATATTTGGAAACAGGATGAAATATGATTAAGATGAAATGAAAATATGTTCTGCAAACCTGCAAGTTTTTGAGGAGGAATAGAATTGTATATAAAAATAGATGATGTAACTGGACAACAGGTGATCTCACTTGTGAATGAGCATTTACATAGCATGACACTCATGTCCCCGCCAGAAAGCATCCATGCCTTAGGTTTAGAAAGGCTGCGAGGGCCTGAAATCACATTTTGGAGTGCCTGGGAGGGTGATGAACTAGCCGGCTGCGGAGCGCTTAAAGAACTGGACAGCCGGCACGGAGAAATCAAATCAATGCGCACGTCTGCATCCCATTTAAGAAAAGGCGTTGCCAAACAAGTTCTTCAGCACATCATAGAGGAGGCTGCAAAGCGAGGCTATGAGCGGCTAAGCTTAGAAACGGGTTCAATGGCTTCATTTGAGCCGGCAAGAAAATTGTATGAAAGCTTCGGTTTTCAGTACTGTGAACCGTTTGCAGACTATGTTGAAGATCCAAACAGTGTGTTTATGACGAAGAAGCTGTGAGGCATTTTTATAGGGTAGATAAGTGCAGAGAGCATTCTGTCTTGTCTATCCTTTTTTATTTTCACACACCTAATTCGCGTGTATGAAACACACCCGGTGTTTTCAATTTTGTTTATTTTAAAGAGCAGCGGGAATTAAAAACGACATGAACGATAAAATGCAAAATTGATAAAGGAGGAGATTAATATGAAAAGTATAGTTGGTGTATACGAAACTCCGCAGGAAACCATTGCAGCGATTGAAGGCTTGTTAACAAAAGGCTATGATTCTGACGACATCTCTGTTGTGACAAGCCGGCGAGATACAGATTATCTTGAAACACGCACAGGAACAGAAGTCAATCAGGCCATCGATGCACGTGAGGGCGAATCTGAATCTTTTTTCGATAAACTAAAAGATTATTTCACAATGGATGATACCGCCGCACACAGCAAAGCATTATCCGATTTGGATATCACCACTAACGAAATAGACAAGTACCAAGAAGATTTGGATGACGGCAAACTCCTTGTGGCCGTTGAGACAGATGCAGATGTAAATGCTCCTATCGATAACGGCAATGCCCTTTCAGGCGGCTTTTCAAGCACAAATGAAACGGCGGATTATACAACGAAAGAAGAAAAAACAATGCCGCTGCGGGAAGAACAGCTGAAAGTCGACAAGGAAGACGTTCAAACCGGCGAAGTAGAGATAGGAAAAGAAGTGAAAACAGAACAAAGAGATATGGACATCCCGGTGAGACACGATGAAATTTATGTCGAACGCCGCCCAGTGGATGAAAACACAGCGGACGCTTCTCCTGTAAACGATGCAGAAACTGTCAGAGTTCCAATCGTTGAGGAAAAGCTGGAAGTGACTAAAAAACCGGTTGTCACTGATGAAGTGGTTGTCGGTAAACGCACTGTTGAAGAAAATGAGCATGTTTCTGAAACTGTGAAAAAAGAAGAACCTCGTCTGAATAAAGAAGGAAAAGTTGACGGCTTGGATGATGATACGTTAAATAACAAATGAAAATCATAAGCCGACAACAAAAAAACCTCAAATCCATTTAGGATTTGAGGTTTTTCTTTTGGTACGTCCCAGGAGAGATTCGAACTCCCGACCGACGGCTTAGAAGGCCGTTGCTCTATCCAGCTGAGCTACTGGGACATGTTTTGTTTTTTTGTTTTTCGCTTTAACTATCAGCGACAAGATTTATTATATATGGGATGCAACAATAAGTCAACGGTTTTTTTAGAATTTTTTTCATGAGGAAGAAAAATTTCTTCCTCATGTGATATTTCATAGGGTTACACGGTGTTGCAAATCAATGATTTCATCGCCTGCTTGGTTATAAAAACGCACTGTTGCTGTATCATTTTCTAAAGACAGTATAGCATAGCTTTCAGTCCTGCGCACCCTCGGAAGCCGGATGCTGCCTGGGTTAATCAGCAGTTTTCCGCGCAGCACTTCGCTTCCCGCGATGTGTGAATGCCCGAAACAGATAATATCCGCTCCGAGCTCCTCTGCACGATAGTATACGTTTAACAAGGTCTGTTTTATACCGTGAAGGTGGCCGTGCGTGACCAGTATTTTTTTTGAACCGGCAGTCAGAAGAAGCTCGTCCTTAAAATCGCCTACAAAATCGCAATTGCCTTTTACAACCGCATAAGGATTTAATGCCGGATGCCCTGTTTCAAGCTCAGAGTCTCCGCAATGAATCATGAGATCAACTTCTGCTTCATGCCGTTTCGCAATGGTTTGGAGTTCTTCTTTAAGCCCATGGCTGTCACTGATAATCAGCACGTTCATGTACAAGCTTCCTCCTTATGCCTCCAAAAGCTTAGACAGCTTTTTAAGCGCGTCAGCCCTATGGCTGATTTTATTTTTTTCATCACTTGTCAGTTCGGCCATTGTCTTATCTTTATCTTTCACAATAAAGATCGGGTCATAGCCAAAGCCGTATTCTCCTCTCGGTTCTTCAGCAATATACCCTTCAACATGGCCTTCGACAGTTTTTGTTTCCTCACCGGGGATACTCACAGCCAGCGCGCACCGGAAACGGGCCGTGCGCTGTTCTTTTTCGATTCCTTTCAGCTCACTGAGCACTTTATCGATATTTGCCTGGTCGTCTTTCTGTTCTCCTGCATAGCGTGCGGAATAAACGCCGGGTCTGCCCCCAAGGTTATCGACGGACAGACCGGAGTCGTCCGCAATCACCATTTTGTTCACTGCTTTGGCAACAGCTTCAGCTTTTAAAATGGCATTTTCTTCAAACGTATGGCCTGTTTCCTCAATTTCTTCTGTGAATCCAATTTCAGCTAAAGATTTGACATCATAGCCTTTTGGCTCAAGGATTTCTTTGAATTCCTTCACTTTTCCCGGATTATGTGTCGCAATAATTGCTTCTTTCATGATGATCAAGCCTTTCTGTCTTTATTTCAGTTCTGGCAGAGAATCACCCAGCACTTCTTTTTGCTTGTCAATCAGTTCCTGAATGCCTTTTTCTGCAAGACCGAGAAGACCGTTCAGATCCTCCCTTGAAAAAGTCGCCTCTTCCCCGGTTCCCTGCAGCTCTACAAAACGTCCGCTGCCAGTCATAATGACATTCATGTCAACTTCAGCGGAGGAATCTTCTTCATAATTTAAATCTAACAAAATTCCCTGTTCCTTATCAATTCCGACAGAGATCGCAGCAAGAAAATCAGTGATCGGATTTGTCTTGATCGTTCCCGCTTTGATCAGCTTGCCAATCGCAATCGCCATAGCAAGAAATGCGCCTGTAATCGAAGCGGTTCTTGTCCCGCCATCGGCCTGAATGACATCACAGTCAATCCAAATCGTCCGTTCACCGAGCTTTTCTAAATCTACGACTGCCCGAAGCGCGCGGCCGATCAGGCGTTGAATCTCCATTGTTCTGCCGGAAATTTTCCCCTTAGAAGATTCTCTGATTGTTCTTTGGTTTGTTGCCCGAGGCAGCATGCTGTATTCAGCTGTAATCCAGCCTTTTCCTCCGCCCCGCAAAAATGGCGGCACGCGATCCTCAACAGACGCGTTGCAGATTACTTTTGTATTTCCTGCTGTTATTAGAACAGAACCTTCCGGATGGCTGATAAAATCCAAATCGAATGTGATTGGACGCAGCTCATCATATTGTCTTCCGTCATGTCTCATGTTTTACCTCCGATTGTATGTACATAAACCATTTTTGTCCCGGAATTGAATAAAGAAAGAGGCAGCCGGAACGCTAACCTCTTTCTTTCTAGTATATCAAAAATCCCAATTTAAAAACTACCCGTATTCACTTGAGAAGGTCTGGAGACCGGTTCTGTGAGCTTTTCGCCTTTTTCATTTACAAGCTCTGATTTCCCGTTTACTTTAACAGAGACACTTTTTACCTCCGGTTGCTCCGTTAACGTCAGCACAATGCTATTCAGCACTTCTGAAGAAATCATTTTCGTCTTTTCATCGGCGCTGCCGAATATAGATTGATTGAAATCTAACGTCACCCGTCCGTCTTTGATTTTCGGTTTGCTGACCAGCTTTACATCTTCACTGAAGTCTGTTAACAGCCCGCTCACCTTGCTTGGGCCTTTAGCCAATTCATTGATCGCTGCTGTGATGTCGTCTTTTTCCGAATTGTCGATCCGTTTCGTCACCGGCACGTAGTACTCACTGTCTTCGTTTTCCGCCAAATAATAAACTGTGAGCGGATGTGTTGCAGTGAGATCATTTACGCCAGATGTTTCCATATTAATTCCGTCTTTTCGGCTTAAATCATCTGAGATCGGCGTGCCGCCTACAGGCATCTCCTTCAGTTCATGGCCGTTTATTCTCAGCTTCACTTTATCTATCGAACTGAATTGCGTAAGCGTCCATGTCACAGATTGAACGATTTTCTGTTCGTCTTCCTTCTTATAATTTTTAAATTCACTAGAGAAATCAGCTATTGCTGTCCCATCTTTTTTGATGTCAACGTTAACGGTTGTGTCAGCCGGCAATACGGCTCTGAAGCCATTCGGAAGAATTTCTGACACAGGTCCGCCCTGAACGAGGTATTCAAGCGCCTGTTTGGCCGTGCCTTCACTTTTCGGAAGGGGCAGCGTTTGGGCAACGACATACCCGTTTTTATCAATGAGATAAAGCTCCCTCATGACTGTAGATGAGGCTTGATCCGCTTTGGCGGTATCGTTTTTTTCACTTTCTGTTTTTTCGGCTGCTGTTGTATTTGAATTGGCCCCCGCTTCATCGTTCACGTATGTAACGTCTTGAGGCGGATCAATTTCCTCGGCTGCCTTATCAGATTGAAACAAACCGCATCCGGATAAAAGCAAGGCAGAGGTGAGACAAGTGGCACCAATGACTGCAGGTCCTTTTTTCAGCATACTTTTCCCTCCTAAGGCTGTTTGTACTATTATGTATACGAGCCTTATTAGGAAATAGACCGAAGAATTCCGGCAAAACAGAAAAAAACCCGCAACATGCTGTTGCGGGGAAAACTATCTTCTAATCGGTTCTTGCAGTGAGATGCATTCCACATAGCCCACCTCATGGCCAAACCAGTCATCTGCAATTTTTGCAAACTGATCACGTGCTCCTGTTGTCAGGAACTGATGATCCGGAACAATCGGAGACTGGTTCAGCAGCCCTTTATATGAGAGAATCGTGCTGACTTCCCTTGCTGTTTCATCGCCGGACGAAATAATGTTTACGTGCTCTCCCATATATCTCTGAATGGATTCTTTTAAAATAGGATAGTGGGTGCAGCCTAAAATCAGCGAATCAATCGATGTGTCTTTTAACGGGTACAGCGATGTTTTGACAATCTCGTCTGCTGTTTTGTCAAGAAACTTCCCGCTTTCCACAAAAGGCACAAGCAGCGGGCAGGCAAGGTTCTCAACCTTCAGATCAGGATTTAATGCCAAAAGCGCCTCTTCGTACGCATTGCTCTTAATCGTATTCTCTGTACCGATGACACCGATATGCTGATTTTCTGTTACTTTTATCGCTGCTCTCGCACCCGGCTGGATCACTCCGACCACAGGTATACCGACACTGCGCTGGATGTCTTCCAATGCGATCGCTGTTGCTGTGTTGCAGGCGATCACGAGCATTTTGATGTGGTGGTTTTCGAGTAAATAATTCGTCAGCTCCCACGTATATTGAAGCACTTCTTCTTCAGGGCGCGGCCCGTATGGACACCGTTTCGTATCCCCGACGTAGATAATATTTTCTTTTGGTAGCTGTCTCATGATTTCCTTTGCAACGGTTAAACCGCCAACCCCGGAATCAATGACTCCTATTGGTTGTTCCAACAAAATCGCCTCATTTTCTCTTCATTTCATGCTGCAGTTTCATCAATGATTTTTCGAAGATGGCTATTTCTTCATCTGTAAACGTTTCGAACATATCACGCAGATATTCCTGCCTTTTGGTAATGACCTCTTGGATAATCCGTTCTCCTTCTGGCAGCAAATGTATCCGAACAACGCGTCTGTCCGCCGGGTCCTTGACCCGCTCAACAAGCTTATTTTTTTGCATGCGGTCGATTAAGTCCGTTGTCGTGCTGCATGCCAGATACATTTTGCCCGATAGTTCGCCGATTGTCATATCTCCTAATTCATAAAGCCATTGCAGGCCGACAAATTGCGGCGGCGTAATCGCATATTGGTTAAGGATTTCTCGTCCTTTTTGCTTAATGATCGCGGCAATGTGGCGGAGTGACTTTTCAATATCCGCAACATGCTCCAAAGGTTTTGATGTCATTTGTCCATCCCTCACTCAAGGATCTCTTACGCTCAAAAGCGTTCCGTGTCTATTTTCCTTCTTTTTTGAAGAAAATGCAAGACTCGCTGGAGAGAAATAGAGGACTTTAGGCAAACAACATCAAATAGAAAAATTTGTTTTACGCCTTGCCATCCAAGTTTTGCACAGCATTCCAAATATGGTTTCGAACGTTCCAAACAAACAGCAATAACCGGCTCCTTCCTAAAAAGAAGGAATACCGGCAAGGATTAAAGCTCTAGCTCACCCATTCTAAGAAGCTCAACAACGGCTTGCGAACGCCCTTTCACACCCAATTTCTGCATGGCATTTGAAATATGGTTTCGAACGGTTTTCTCACTGATAAATAGCTCGCTTGCAATCTCCTTTGTTGTCTTATCTTGAACGAGCAATTCGAACACTTCTCTTTCTCTTTTCGTTAGCAGCGGCTTCGATTGAAATTCTTTCTCCTTCAAGTATTGTAACCCTCCTTGCTAAGGTGAGAGCGAATCAGAAACGAATGGGTTTTGATATAGTCGAGATATCATATGTAAGAAGGGCACAGGAGGTGACGTTTACAAGAGAATTAGTTTATGGTGTATGGAGAAGCGTTTCTTTCTCCTCATCCGTCCAGCTGACAGCCTTGCCGCTTTCCTTTGAGACTTGGACCATCACAACTGCTCCAGTAAAGCAGGGCTCGCCATTGCGGTTCTCTCCGAGATAATGCAAGGTAAGGGATGAGCTGCCGACGGCACTTGTTTTCACATAGATGCGCAGCTCTTCATAAGGCATGACTTGGCGCAAATAATCGCATTGCTGGCTTGCCACGACTGTCATGGTCTGTTTGTTTTCATTCATCATATTCAGCTTTTTAAAATAAGAAATCCGCGCCTCCTCAAAGTATATGAAAGGGACTACATTATTCATATGGCCAAACATGTCCGTCTCGGAAAAACGCACGGATACTTCATTAAAAAAAGAAAAGGACTCTTTCCATTCTTGAAACGGCTCATCAATATAAGCGGGAAGCTTCATCTTTATTCATCTCCTTATTGTTAAAAAAACCTCTCCCATGCGGAAGAGGTTGTTTCTTCTTATACTCTGTCGCTTCCGAAGAAATTGCGGAACGCTTGTAAGTTTGTATCTCTGTTTAAGGCTGCAATGGAAGTAGTGAGCGGGATGCCTTTCGGACAGGATTGAACGCAGTTTTGCGAGTTGCCGCAATCTGCAAGGCCGCCTTCATCCATCAGTGCTTCTAATCGGTCAGATTTATTCATGGCGCCTGTCGGATGTGCGTTAAACAGGCGGACCTGAGACATCGGTGCCGGCCCCATGAACTTCGATTTGCTGTTCACATTCGGGCAGGCCTCGAGGCAGACGCCGCACGTCATGCATTTTGATAATTCATATGCCCATTGACGGCGTTTTTCCGGCATTCTCGGTCCCGGTCCTAAATCGTACGTGCCGTCAATCGGTATCCACGCTTTTACCTTTTTCAATGAATCAAACATTCTGCTCCGGTCAACCTGCAAATCACGCACGACTGGGAATGTTTTCATTGGTTTTAAGCGGATCGGCTGTTCAAGCTGATCGATAAGTGCCGTACAAGACTGGCGAGGCTTTCCGTTTATGACCATTGAACATGCGCCGCATACTTCTTCAAGACAGTTCATATCCCATGTGACAGGGGTTGTCTTTTCACCTTTCACGTTAACCGGATTCCGGCGAATTTCCATCAGGGCGGAAATGACGTTCAGGTTCGGGCGGTATGGAACCTCAAATTCTTCATCGTAAGGCGTGCTGTCAGCTGTATCTTGACGTGTGATAATAAATCGTATGGTTTTTTGTTCACTCATGATTATTTCGCCACCTTCTTCTTCGAGTAATCCCGCTTCCGAGGCGTTATCAGTGATACATCGACATCCTGATACTCAAATTCCGGCGCTTCATACGGGCTTACATGTTTAGCCATTGTTGTTTTGAGCCATTCATCATCATTACGTTCAGGATAATCCGGTTTATAATGGGCGCCCCGGCTTTCATTGCGGTTGTATGCGCCAAGGGTAATCACCCTTGCAAGCTGAAGCATGTTCGAGAACTGGCGTGTGAACATTGCCCCCTGGTTGCTCCATTTTGTTGTGTCATTGATGTTGATCTTTTTAAATCGCTCCATTAATTCCTGAATTTTGTCATCCGTTTTCAAAAGCTTGTCGTTATGGCGGACAACTGTGACGTTCGCCGTCATCCACTCACCAAGCTCTTTGTGAAGAACATAGGCATTTTCGGTTCCGTCCATACTCATAATCTCAGCCCATTTTTCTTCTTCTTTTTTAACGTGAGCGTCAAATAAAGATGAGGACATGTCTTCTGCTGAAGATTCTAAGCCGTTTACATATTTCACCGCATTCGGTCCGGCCACCATTCCTCCGTAAATCGCGGAGAGCAGAGAGTTTGCCCCCAAGCGGTTGCCGCCGTGCATAGAGTAATCACATTCCCCGGCTGCAAACAGTCCCGGGATGTTTGTCATTTGATCGTAATCCACCCATAAACCGCCCATAGAATAATGGACCGCCGGGAA
Organism: Bacillus sp. VA13; assembly: GCF_055710085.1. Taxonomy (NCBI): domain Bacteria; kingdom Bacillati; phylum Bacillota; class Bacilli; order Caryophanales; family Bacillaceae; genus Bacillus; species Bacillus sp. VA13. The sequence goes on from NZ_JBVQPP010000001.1 coordinate 1,321,548, forward strand.
GATTTTCATCGGAAGCTTCCGCGGGTCGTCTCCCATGAATTTCTCATAAATCTCAATGATGCCGCCAAGCTTGATATCAAGCTCTTTCGGATCTTTATGAGACAGATCGAGATACACCATGTTTTCGCCGTTAATGCCGAGCTTCTGGTTGACGCATACATCAAATATTTCGCGTGTCGCAATATCACGCGGCACCAGGTTTCCATAAGCCGGATATTTTTCCTCTAAGAAATACCACGGCTTACCGTCTTTATATGTCCACACGCGACCGCCTTCACCGCGCGCTGATTCACTCATCAGTCTTAGTTTGTCATCGCCCGGTATGGCTGTCGGGTGGATTTGAATGAATTCTCCGTTTGCATAATACGCTCCCTGCTGATAAACGATCGACGCAGCAGACCCTGTATTAATCATGGAGTTAGTCGATTTCCCAAAAATGATTCCCGGTCCGCCCGTCGCCATGATGACAGCGTCTGAACGGAAGGATTCAATTTGCATGTTTGTCAGGTTTTGCGCAACAATTCCGCGGCAGGTTCTGTCATCATCTAATACAGCGCCAAGGAATTCCCAGCCTTCGTATTTTGTAACCAGACCCGCAACTTCGTATCTGCGCACTTGCTCGTCCAGTGCGTAAAGCAGCTGCTGTCCCGTCGTCGCACCCGCATAAGCTGTTCTGTGGTGCTGTGTACCCCCGAATCGGCGGAAATCAAGCAGCCCTTCAGGCGTCCGGTTAAACATGACGCCCATCCGGTCTAATAAGTGGATGATAGAAGGCGCCGCTTCACACATCGCTTTAACCGGCGGCTGGTTTGCAAGAAAGTCTCCTCCGTATACAGTGTCATCAAAATGTTCCCACGGAGAGTCACCTTCCCCTTTTGTATTGACCGCTCCGTTTATGCCGCCTTGCGCACAAACCGAATGAGAACGTTTGACAGGAACGATGGAAAACAGCTTAACCGCCATTCCTGATTCCGCTGCTTTAATTGTCGCCATGAGGCCGGCAAGACCCCCGCCGACTACGATAATGCTTGATTGACTCATGATAGCCCCTCTCCCTCTAGTAATCTAGTACTCTTAAACAAATGCAAAAATCGCTTTTAAGCCTACGTAAGACAGTGCAACAAAAATAATCAGCGTAACGTAAGTCGAAATTCTTTGAGAACGAGGCGTTACCGTGATGCCCCATGTAACAGCGAAAGACCATAAACCGTTCGAGAAGTGGAAAATTGTTGATAAAACACCGACAATGTAAAAGCCAAGCATAGCCGGAGAGCTCAAAATATTCGCCATCATGTCGAAATTGACCTCAGCGCCCATTTGTGCGGCAATACGGGTTTCCCACACGTGCCAGCTCACGAAAATGAGGGTGATGATACCGGTTACACGCTGCAGGACGAAGAGCCAGTTTCTCATATAGCTGTATTGACCTGCGTTATTTTTTGCAGTAAACGCTATGTACACACCATAAACTGCATGATAAATTAATGGTAAGAAGATAATAAAAATTTCCAAGGCATACCTGAAAGGCAGACTATCCATAAAATGAGCAGCACTATTGAATGCTTCAGCGCCCCTTGCGGCAAACTGGTTGACGACTAAATGCTGAATGAGAAAGATGCCGACCGGTATGACGCCAAGCAAGGAATGCAATCTTCGAAAATAAAACTCTCTGTTCCCAGACATTACTTTACCCCCTGTTTGATAAGTGCGAAATGTGCTAAATCTCTTCCCCCACTTCTTTCAATTGTAAGCACTTTATTAAGATTTATTGACAATTTCATTTTACTCCTCCCTCAAAAGGGCGTCAAGAAAACGCGTACATAAATTATAATTTTCCGAATTGAATAGTTGATTTAAAAATTTTATTTTATCAATATATGTTTCTGTTTAATTTTTCATAAGAATTATAGGATCATTCTGTAATCCTCCCCCCTGTTTGGGCTATAATATACCAAGGAGAGAGGGGAGACAGATATGAAGTCTAAATTTGAAGCATCTATTGACAACCTAAAAGAAATTGAAATGAATGCCTATGCCTACGAACTAATACGAGAGATCGTTCTCCCAGATATGCTTGGCCAAGATTACTCTTCCATGATGTATTGGGCTGGGAAACATCTCGCCCGTAAGTTTCCTCTTGAATCATGGGAGGAATTTCCGGCCTTCTTTGAAGAAGCGGGCTGGGGAACCCTCACCAACGTAAGCGCTAAAAAACAGGAGCTTGAATTTGAACTTGAAGGGCCGATCGTTTCCAACCGGCTTAAACATCAGAAAGAACCATGCTTTCAGCTGGAGGCTGGTTTTATTGCTGAACAAATTCAATTGATGAATGACCAGATTGCCGAATCATATGAACAAGTGAAAAAGAGAGCCGATAAGGTGGTTCTGACTGTGAAATGGGATATGAAAGACCCAGTGTAATCAAAAAGGCGGTGACTATATAGTCCCGCCTTTTTGATTGTCATTACACAGCTGAAGGGTGTTTTGAAAGCTCAAATGCATCGTGCAGCGCTTCAACTGCTTTCACCATGTCATTTTCACTTACGACTGTTGATACTTTGATTTCAGATGTGCTGACCATTTTGATTAAAATGTTTTTTTCCGCCAGTACAGCAAACATTTCAGCTGCTACACCAGGATTTGAGACCATGCCGGATCCAACAATGGATACTTTAGCCAATTTGCTTTCTGTCTCGATTTTCTCGAATTCAAGCGCGTCTTTATACTCTTCAAGCACCGCAACGGTTTGGTCTGCGTCTTCTGTTTTAACTGAGAAGGAAATTCCGGTCTGATGGTCTCCGGCCTGCGTTTGGATAATGATATCGACGTTAATGTTTCTTTTGGCAAGTGTTGTAAAGATAGTAGACAGGGTTGTCAGGCCGCTAGTCAGACCGTAAATGGTTACTCTTGTGATTTGATCTTCGAACGCAATGCCTCTGACAATTAAATTTTGCTCCATGGATGATTCCTCCTCAATTAATGTTCCCGCTTCTGTTTCTGTACTTGAACGCACTTCTAACGGCACTTGGTAATTTTTCGCGAATTCAACGGCTCTCGGATGAAGAACGCCGGCGCCCAAATTGGCAAGCTCAAGCATTTCATCGTATGAGATGCCGGCAAGTTTTCTCGCTGATTTCACATAGCGCGGATCGGTTGTAAACACTCCGGGCACGTCCGTGTATATGTCACATTTATCCGCTTTTAATGCGGCAGCCAAAGCGACTGCTGTTGTGTCTGAACCGCCCCGGCCCAATGTCGTGATTTCGCAATCCTCTGCCATGCCTTGGAATCCTGCCACAATGACAATCTTTCCTTGCTCAAGCTGGTCTGCTAAAACCGAAGTGTCGATATCTGTAATTCTGGCGTTTCCGTGAACGGCTTCCGTGCGGATTCCCGCCTGCCAGCCAGTATAGGACACAGCGTCATAGCCTTTTTCCTGCAGCGCCATTGAAAGCAGGGAAATGGTGACCTGCTCGCCCGTCGCCAGCAGCATATCCATTTCGCGTTTGCTCGGCTGGTCAGAAATTGCTTTTGCAAGGCCGACCAATTCGTCAGTGGATTTTCCCATAGCTGAAACGACAACAACGACTTGATGGCCCTTCTGCTTTTCTGAAATCGCGCGGTTTGCCGCATTTTGAATTTTTTCGACTGAGCCGACGGAAGTACCTCCGAATTTTTGTACAATAAGACCCATGTATTACCACCCTTTACATTTTGGTTCGTGCGGGTGAGGAGAAAGAGCGCTTTGTCCACAATAAAAAAAGCAATGAGAGGAATGCTCTCATTGCTTATCAATTAATCATCATAAATGATTATGAACAACGAGATAGCCCTCCAAGAAAATGATTTCTTGACAGCCCTACATTTATTCAATGCACGGCCAGCAAATAATACCGATGGGGTTTTATTTGCTTCGGCGACGCTCCCCTTTCAGCCTTTTTCACAGAATCCATCTTTCTCCAAAGGCTTACTCTTGAAGTTCGCACCTCTATCTTCACCATATAACACGATCTAACTATGAAATTAGTTCACATTTTATCAGATCTTTTTTAAAAGGACAACATTATTTTTGCAATTTGTCGTAAAGCAGCTGAGCAGCCGCTGCGGGAACACCCGCTTTTTGGATGTCCTCAAGGCTTGCTTCCTTCATTTTTTTAACCGAACCGAAATGCTTTAACAGCATTTTCTTTCTTTTCTCTCCGATACCCGGGATGTCGTCCAATACGGATTGAAACGCGCTTTTTCCGCGGATTTGCCTGTGAAAACTGATCGCAAAACGGTGCACCTCGTCCTGAATGCGCTGCAGGAGATAAAATTCCTGACTGTTTCGTTCCAGATACACCGTCTCCAGCGGATCTCCGATTAATAAATTTGAAGTTCTGTGTTTTTCGTCTTTGGCTAAACCGGCGATCGGGATATCCAAGCCGAGTTCATTTTCAATGACATCCCTTGCAGCGTTGATCTGCCCTTTTCCTCCGTCAATGATGATCAGATCAGGCAGCGGCAGATTTTCGCGAAGCACTCTCGTATAGCGCCTCCTAACAACCTCTCTCATTGAGCCGTAATCATCCGGTCCCGTAACGGTTTTGATTTTATATTTGCGGTATTCCTTTTTGTTCGGTTTGCCGTCGATAAACACGATCATCGCGGAAACCGGGTTTGTCCCCTGTATGTTTGAGTTATCAAACGCTTCAATTCTGTGCGGGGTATAAATATTCAATGCTTCACCAAGTTTATGGACAGCCCCGATTGAGCGCTCCTCGTCCCGTTCGATTAAGGAGAATTTTTCTTTCAGCGCGATTTTCGCGTTTTTATGGGCCAGCATAAGCAGTTCTTTTTTCGAGCCTTTTTTCGGCTGATGGACGTTTGTTTCCAGCAGCTGCTCGATCATGGATTGATCAACGCTGTCCGGAACTAAAATTTCCTTTGGAAGAAAGTGGTTGTTTTTTGAATAGAACTGCCCGATGAACGTAAGAAACTCTTCATCTGCTTCCTGATAGAGCGGGAACATGCTGACATCGCGTTCAATGAGCTTTCCTTGGCGGATAAAAAAGACCTGTACGCACATCCAGCCCTTATCATATGCGTACGCGAATACGTCACGGTCGACTAGATCGTTCATCGTCATTTTTTGTTTTTCCATCGTTGATTCAATATGGGCGATTTGGTCACGAAGCTCTTTTGCCCGTTCAAACTCAAGATTCTCAGCAGCCTCATGCATTTTCTCTTCAAGCTCTTTTTTGACCTCATTATAGCCGCCCTTTAAGAAACGGGTAATGCTCTCAACCAGTTCTCTGTTCGTCTCTTCGGAAATATCCTTTACGCACGGAGCGAGACATTGGCCCAGATGATAGTAGAGGCACACTCTGTCCGGCAGCTTGGAGCATTTTCTGAGAGGGTACAGACGGTCGAGCAGTTTTTTTGTTTCCCTTGCGGCCTGTACATTCGGGTACGGCCCGAAATAGCGCCCTTTGTCTTTTTTGACATTGCGGGTGACAATCAGCCTTGGGTGGCGTTCATGGGTGAGTTTTATGAAAGGATAGGTTTTGTCGTCTTTCAGCATGACGTTGTATTTCGGATCATGCTTTTTGATCAAGTTCATTTCTAAAATAAGCGCTTCAAGATTGGAGGACGTCACGATATATTCAAAATCCTCGATTTCCGTCACAAGCCTTTGTGTTTTCGCATCGTGAGAACCGGTGAAGTAGGAGCGCACTCTGTTTTTCAGCACTTTTGCTTTTCCTACGTAGATCACAGTCTGCTGCCGGTCCTTCATGAGATAACACCCGGGCTGATCGGGAAGGAGGGCGAGTTTTTCTTTCAGTTGTTTGTTCATATATTACCCTTCCTTATGTTTAATCCTTTGTTTCCAGTTTAACACGAACGTTTGTTTTTCTCTATGCTTCACGATTGGCGAATAAAAAGAGCGATCCCTCAATCGGAATCGCTCTGGCATGTAAGCAGCCGAGAATTAAAGATGTTTGTTTACAAGCTCTTGCAGCGCTTCTTTCGGTTTGAAGCCGACAGAAGTTTCAACTACTTCTCCGTCTTTTAACACAAGAAGTGTCGGGATGCTCATAACGCCGTATTTTCCGGCTGTTTCTTGGTTTTCGTCCACGTCGATTTTTACGATTTTCAGTTTGTCTCCCATTTCTTGATCTAGTTCTTCAAGAACAGGTGCAATCATTTTACAAGGTCCGCACCAAGGAGCCCAGAAGTCAGCCAGTACGACGCCTTCGCTTGTTTCAGCTGAGAAAGATTGATCAGTTGCTTTTACGATAGCCATTATTGAATTCCTCCAATTGTGAAATGATGATTTTTAGTATAGCATCTCCCATTCGTTCACGCTATTTTAATGCTTACAAATTATTTTTTCCTGATCACAATCGGTTTACTCATGTTTATCTGGATTGAATGGGTTATGTCACTTTGCATTAAAACACGAATCTGATAATGGCCCCAATGACTACAATCGCCCCGATGATCATTAGAATGGTACGAAGCATAGAATAACATCTCCTCTTCACTGTCATGTACCTTTACCATGCCCTGGCGGAGCTGTTTTAAAACATGAAAAAGAGCGCCGGCATGAAGCTCCGGCGCTCTCACGCGATTAAGAATCAGCACGCAGCGTGAGTAAGACGACTGACATTGGCGGGAGTTTTACTTTCAGTTTGTTTTTGTTGAGCGTGTATTGGCTGAAAGATTCCGGTTTGACGTGATGAGGATCGTCAAACGTGTTATGCGCATTCATTTTGTCAGCCGTCAGAATGACTCCGGAATGGTCCGCTGTCTTGTGAATGCCTCTCAACTCGATCTCAGCCTCCGCTTTGTTTTGGTGATCAATGTTGCAGATCGTGATATTGATATCGCCTTCTGCATGTTTCGAGGCTGAAATACTGATTTGCGGCAGCGTTTCACCCTTCCATTCATAGTCAGCAGACGTTGTTTCAGTGTTTAAAAGAGAAGCGTCCTGGTGTACCTTAAACATATCAAATACATGGTACGTCGGTGTCAAAAGCATCCGCTCTCCCTCAGTCAAAATCATCGCTTGAAGAACGTTTACTGTTTGGGCGATGTTGGTCATTTGCACTCGGCGGCAATGCTGATGGAAAATGTGGAAATGAGAAGCCGCCACCAGTGCATCACGAATGGTGTTTTGCTGATACAGGAAACCAGGGTTCGTGCCTGGCTCAGGATCAAACCACGTGCCCCATTCATCAATAATCAGCCCGACCCGCTGCTCCGGATCGTACCGGTCCATAATCGTGCCGTGTTTTTGAATCAATTCATCGATGTATTTGGCTTTTTTCATCGTAATGAACCATTCGTCCTCCGTGAATTCTGTGGCTGATCCTTTGCCTTTCCAGAAATCACCCGGAATCGTGTAATAATGAAGACTCAATCCGTCCATCAGGCCAGCGGCTTTTTTCATGAGCACGTCCGTCCAATGAAAATCGTCCACATTTGCGCCGCCTGCAATTTTGTATAGTTCATTCCCGCTGTAATTGCGGACATAGGTTTGAAAACGCCGGTATAGATCTGCGTAGTATTCAGGATGCATGTTGCCGCCGCAGCCCCAGTTTTCATTGCCTACGCCGAAATATTTCAGCTTCCAAGGCTCCTCTCTTCCGTTTTGTTTTCTCCAGTCTGACATCGGCGTGCCTTCTTCAAACGTCATATACTCGATCCATTCCGCCATTTCCTGAACCGTTCCGCTTCCGACATTGCCGCAAATATAAGGCTCGCATTCAAGCAGCTCGCAAAGCATCATAAATTCATGCGTTCCGAATTCATTTGATTCAATTGTACCGCCCCAGTGCGTGTTAAGCATCGTCTTACGGTCACCGACACCGTTTGCCCAATGGTATTCGTCTGCAAAACACCCTCCCGGCCACCTGAGGACAGGAATATTCAGCTGTTTGAGCGCTTCCAGCACATCCTTTCGTATTCCGTTTATGTTGGGAATGTTCGAGTCCGTTCCGACCCAAATGCCCTCATAAATCCCTCTTCCTAAATGTTCCGCAAAATGACCGTATATATTTTTGTTAATGGTTCCTTTTACAATATCTGTTTGGATCACTGCTTGATGTTCAGACATGCATGATCATTCCTTTCATACGAATATGAAAAGCACCACAGTCAAATATGTGATCTGTCTTTTGCCTGAGGAGTCAGCATGAATGTAAGCGCTTTTAAAGTAACCATATTATATATGTTCGTACATGTCAACGACATTTTTTCTAAAATTTATATTTGTACGTATGTATTCAAATATATAAAAACCCCGAACTTCAGCAGTCCGGGGTTTTCTTTACGAGTGTATATTTAATTGCTTGAATTCCTCAGTTAATAACGGGACAACTTCAAATAAATCGCCTATGATGCCGTAATCCGCTATTTTAAAGATATCCGCTTCAGGGTCTTTATTGATGGCGACTATCACCTTGCTGTTTGACATGCCGGCCAAATGCTGGATGGCGCCGGAAATGCCGCAGGCAATGTACAAATCCGGGGTAACGACTTTCCCGGTCTGCCCGATTTGGAGAGCGTAATCGCAATAATCAGCGTCACACGCCCCGCGAGATGCCCCGACTGCGGCCCCCAGCACCTCGGCAAGCTCTTGCAGCGGCTGAAATCCTTCCTTGCTTTTGACTCCGCGGCCGCCTGCAACGATAATTTTGGCTTCGGAGAGATCAACGCCGTCCGCTGTTTTTTTCACGACCTCTTGAATAACGGTGCGGAGGTCAGTAAGAGAAACATCAACGCTTTCGATATTCCCCGACCTGCTGGCGTCTTTTTCTGAAGCTTGAATATTATTAGGGCGAATCGTTGCAAAAATCAGCGGATCGGTTGAAATGACGCGTTCAAATGCTTTCCCCGAGTAAATCGGCCGCGTGAACACGACATTCTCTCCGGTAACGCTTACATCTGTAGCATCTGAAATTAAGCCTGTTTGCAGCCGGGCCGCGAGCTTCGGTGAAAGGTCTTTGCCCATGGCCGTGTGCCCGCATATGACTGAATCGGGTTTTTCTTGGTCAATAATGGCCCTCATGACCTGGCTGTATCCGTCTGCCGTGTATGCTTTCAGCTTCGGATCCTCAGCTGTGAGAACTTTATCGGCTCCGTAATGGATAAGCTCTTGTGCAAGGCTTTGTACATTTTCTCCGATGAGAACACCGATGACTTCTCCATCGCCTGAAATGGTTCTTCCTGCAGCTAATGCTTCAAAGGTGACATTCCGCAATTCTCCATCGCGTATTTCTCCGAGTACGATCACTTTTTTTCCCATTCTAACATCCCCCTGTTTCTTTGAATGTCCAAGCTTTAAATGACTTTAGCTTCGCTGCGGAGCAATGAGACGAGCTCTTTTGCCTGTTCGGCAGGCTCACCTTGGAGAAGCTTCCCGGCTTCTTTTTTCGGCGGCAGAAAACGTTCAATGGTTTTCATCTTAGGTTCGGCATCCTCTTCGTCCAGATCAAGATCATCAAGTTCTAGTTCTTCAAGCGGTTTTTTCTTGGCCTTCATAATTCCCGGAAGCGATGGATAGCGCGGTTCGTTTAAGCCCTGCTGAGCTGTGACAAGCAATGGGAGTGTCGTTTTGATTTTTTCAACATCCCCTTCGACGTCCCTTTCTGCTTCTGCATCAGTGCCGCTGATTTCGAGTTTGGTGATCGTTGTGATGCACGGAATGTCCAGTAGCTCGGCAAGCCGAGGCGCTACTTGTCCTGAACCTCCGTCAATGGCAACATTTCCGCCGAGAATCAAATCAAACTCCTGATCCTTCATATAGTGGTATAAAACTTGAGAAATGGAATATTGGTCGGGCTCTTCGAGATCATCTTCTATGTTGATTAAAACGGCTTGGTCACATCCCATGGCAAGCGCAGTGCGCAGTTCCTTCTCCGCTTCTTCGCCGCCGACAGTGACGGCGGTGATCGTGCCGCCGTGCTTTTCCTTTAGCTGGATGGATTCTTCTATCGCGTACTCATCGTATGGATTAATAATCCATTCCGCTCCGTCATCCTGAATCTTTCCTGCTTCAATGACGATTTTTTCTTCTGTGTCAAACGTCCGTTTCATCAGTACAAATAGATTCATGATCATATCCCCTTTTATTCGCCTTTGAACTGAGGCTTTCTTTTTTCGAGAAATGCCTGGATGCCTTCTTTGGCGTCCTCTGACTCAAATGCTTCTCCAAATCGTTTTGCTTCAAGCTTTAAGCTGCCTTCATAGGAATACACCTTATTGGAATAAAGAAGCTCAAGTAGAGATGCCAGCGTTTGCGGGCTTTTTTCTGCAAACTTAGCGGCAAGTGCTTTTGCTTTTTCAAGCACTTCTCCTTCATCTTTTGCTCCAAGTGACACAAGTCCGAGATCAAGCGCTTCTTTTCCGGATATCGGTTCTCCTGATCCGATGAGCTCTAGTGCTTTGGCTGTACCGACATATCTCGGAAGACGCTGTGTTCCCGCAAAACCCGGTATAATACCGAGGTTAAGTTCCGGAAGCCCCAGCTTGGCGTCTTCTGCCGCAATTCTGATATGACAAGCCATCGCAAGCTCCAGCCCGCCTCCAAGAGCAGCACCGTGAATCGCCGCGATAATCGGTTTTGGGAAGCCTTCAATTCTTTCCATCAGCTGCTGGCCGCGCTCAGCCAGCAGTGAGGAATCTTCATTGCCTTTAAGCGATGTAAATTCTTTAATATCAGCCCCGGCTGAGAAAAATCTTCCCTCACCGTGAATGATAATGCTTCGTACGCCTGCATCTGTCTCACATTGATCAAGACAGGAGGACAGCTCTTCTAATATCCGGGTGGAAAGCGCATTTGCCGGCGGATTGTGAATCGTCAAGACTGCCACAAATTGATCAACCGCAAGTGAAATTGCATTCATAGGACAGAACCCCTTTACTTATTGTGAATTCCGGACACCAACAATTCTAAAACGCTGTCTGACAAGGCAGCGAGATCGTACTTTTGGTCATTCATAACCCAAGTTGTCACGGTTTCGTCAATCGTTCCAAAAATCATCTGCCGGGCGAGGCGGACATCGAGGCCTTCTTTTAACTCGCCTGATTGTATGCCTTCCATCAAAATACTATCCAAAATATTTAAGTAGCCTTTTAATATTTCATTGATTTTCTGGCGCAGCTCCAAGTTTGACTGGCGGAGCTCAAGCTGAGTGACAATCGCGAGATTATGATCATCCGCTAAAAGGGAAAAATGCTTTGAAATCACAAGCGCCAGTTTCTCTTTCGCTGTTGTCTTTTCTTTTATGTCCTCTTCCATCCGCTCAATAAATTGGCCCATTTTTTCTTTGAAAAGAGAAATTAAAATGTCTTCTTTGTTTTTGAAATAGAGGTAGATGGTGCCGTCCGCCACTCCGGCTTGTTTGGCAATTTTGGATACCTGTGACTGGTGGTAGCCGTTTTCCGCAATGACTTCTACTGCTGCATCAATAATCTGCATATACTTTGGCCGTTTTTGCTTCAATGTTCATCGTTCCTTCCTATAGAAATGAATGACTATTCATTCATAATTTCATGATAAAAAGGATTTTCGGCTTTGTCAAGTTTATTCGCAGGTATTCTCTTTTTCTTATGTCATTTGTCATTTGTTATTTGACATGATGATTTTCGGCTTCTTCAAGTAAACGCCTTCTTAAAATTTTTCCGACTGCCGTTTTCGGCAGCTCTTTTCTGAACTCATAGGCTTTCGGCACCTTGTAGGGAGCGAGGCGGGATCTCGCGAAAGTGTCCAGTTCTTCTGCATCAGCTTTTGCGCCTTTCTTTAACACGACAAATGCTTTTACTGTTTCTCCTCTATAGGAATCAGGCACACCGGCAACCACAATTTCCTGGATGGCTTCATGTTCATAAAGCGCTTCTTCTACTTCACGCGGGTAAATATTGTAGCCGCCGGCAATGATGATGTCCTTCTTCCTGTCGGCAATATAGAAAAAGCCCTCTTCATCCATATAGCCCATGTCTCCGGTGAACAGCCAGCCGTCTCTCAGTACAGCGGCAGTTTCCTCCGGTTTGTTCCAATATCCTTTCATGACTTGCGGACCTTTTACAATGATTTCTCCATGCTCATATGGAGCAGCATGCTTACCCATCTCTTCCGAATAGATCGCGGCGTCAGTACTCGGCCAAGGACAGCCAATACTGCCTGGCTTGTTTTTCCCCCAGATAAAATTGGCATGTGTCACTGGGGATGCCTCAGACAAGCCGTAGCCTTCCACAAGCTTTCCGCCAGTCACCTTTTCAAATTTCTGCTTTACCTCCACAGGCAGTGCGGCTGATCCGCTAAGACAGCTTTTAATGGATGACAGATCATAATGCTGCAATTCGGGGTGATGCAAAAGGCCAATGTAAATTGTCGGTGCGCCCGGAAAGAGCGTCGGTTTTTGTTTGTCGATGATTTTGAGCGTTTCGAGCGGATCAAACTTAGGAAGAAGAATCATTTCGAAGCCTAGTTTAATCGAATAATTCATCACTGCCGTCAGTCCGTAGACATGAAAAAACGGGACGATGCCAAGCACTTTTTCAGCCCCTTCCTTCACATCGTACATCCAAGCGGAGCACATTTCAGTATTGGCCAAAATATTTTGGTGCGTGAGCATGACTCCTTTTGGAGCCCCCGTTGTTCCTCCGGTATATTGGAGGACAGCGATATCATGTTCAGGATCGATCTTCGGGATTGTCAGGAGCTCAGTTTTTTCCTCCTTCATGCTGGAAGCGAACATGTGAATGTGATCTTTTCTGTCAAAGTCGATGTGCACTTTTTGTTTTTGCGTCAGCGGGTAAAGAATATTCTTCGGAAAAGGCAAATAATCTTTTACGCTGGTGATCAAAATCTGATCTACAATTGATAACGTTTTCATTTTTATTGCCTTTGGGAAAAGCAAATCTAAGGTGATGATCACGCTTGCCTCAGCATCTCTCAGCTGGTATTCAAGCTCGTGCTCGGTATAGAGCGGATTCGTCTGCACCACGATGCCACCGGCAAACAAAACGCCATAATAAGAAATCACTGCTTGCGGGCAATTGGGCAGCATGACAGCCACTCTGTCTCCTTTTTGCAGGCCGTTGCCCTGCAAAAAAGCTGCGAGTTTAAGAGCATCCGTCAGAATGTCATGAAAGGTGAGTTTTTTTCCATAAAAAGATATTGCGGTTTTGTCAGGAAATCGTGCGGCGGAGTCTGTCAGGATGGATTGCAGGGTTTTGTTCGGCAATGGAAGCTCATGCGGGATATCGTCGGGATACTCGGCAAGCCACGGCTTTTGAGACTGCATAAAACCTCCCCTTTCGGTTTTAGAGTTCCACCCTATCATTATAGCAGATGGACGGCAAAAAAAAGAAAAAGAAAGGTAAATCTTTCTTTTTCTCATAATACGAACAGATATATAAGACCAATTAACAAAAAGATTCCCGCCGCGGCGAGCAGTACTTTTGCAAGCTTTTCCATCTATTCTCCGTCCCCTTATATTCCGGCTGCCACCACAAATGAAAGCCCGACAGAAATGACAAATGAAATAAAGCCGACAGCCCGGTTATCATTTTCGATTTCCTTATCAATTTTAAACCGCGGAGTCAAAAACTCAAAAATAAAGTAGCTTAGAAGAAGCATAACAAATCCGTAAACGCCCCAGCCGATCATTTGCAGCAGAGAATTGTGCTGGGAGATGGAATGCTGAAATACGTTTGCAATTCCTAAAATTTTTCCGCCGGTTGCCATTGCCACCGCAAGATTTCCTTTTTGAATCTCTTCCCAGTTTTTATAAGCCGTCACCAGCTCAAACACAGTCAAAAAGAGGACGAGGCAGAGAACCGCGACACTGTAATACGCCGCGATTTCCACAAGCTCGTTTTCCCAAAAATCACTCATGGCCATACTCCCTTTTATTTTAGTTCAACAACCGTAACGCCTGATCCTCCCTCACCTGCTTCACCGAAACGGGAGCTTTTGACGCTGCGGTGGTTTTTCAGAAGATCCTGCACGCCTTTTCTTAAAGCGCCGGTTCCTTTTCCGTGGATGATTGACACTCTTGGATATCCGGCTAACACTGCATCGTCCAAGTATTTTTCAACACGGCTTAGGGCATTTTCATAGCGTTCGCCGCGAAGATCAAGTTCAAGCGATACGTGATAATCCTTTCCCTTGACCGCCGTAATGATTTTTTCTTTTTTTGGTTCCGGAGCAGATTTGATAAACTCCAGGTCTTTTTCTTTAACTTTCATTTTTAATATGCCGATTTGAACATTCCACTCATTGCCGCCGGTTTTTTCAAGCAGTGTTCCTTTTTGCCCGAAGGTGAGGACTTTCACCTCATCACCTGGCTTGAAGTCACGTTTTTGCGTTTTCGTTTTTTCCGGTTTTTTGGACTTTTCAAAAGTAGGAACTGCGCCTTCTAACCGTTTCTTCGCGTTGATCAGTTCGTGATCCTTGAAGGATTTGTGTTCTTCTTTTATTGAGCGCAATTCATGAATAATGTCTTCGGCTTCTTTCATTGCCGCTTTTACTTTATCAGCCGCTTGCTGTTCAGCCTCCTCGAGCATTTTGTCTTTTTTGCTGTTGAGCTCGATGATTTGCTGCTGCAGCTCTTTATGCAGTTTTTCTGCTTCTTTTCTGATTGATTCTGTCTCAGAAAGCTCTTCTTCCGCACGTTTTTTGCTTTGTTCCAGCGACGCAATCATCGTATCGACTTCGTTATGCTCGGCCGTCATTTCTGACTTCGCCTGCCCGATGATATGGTCCGGGAGCCCAAGGCGTTTTGAAATTTCGAAGGCGTTGCTTCGTCCCGGCACACCAATTAAAAGTTTATAGGTCGGCGACAGCGTTTCGATGTCAAATTCCACACTGGCATTCATGACGCCTTCTCTGTTATAGCCGTACGCCTTCAATTCCGGATAATGCGTCGTGGCCAACACTCTTGCATGAGTGCGGTGCACTTCATCCAAGATGCTCATAGCGAGGGCCGCCCCTTCTTGCGGGTCTGTCCCTGCGCCCAGCTCATCGAAGAGCACTAGGCTGTTTTCATTGACCTGTTCTAAAATGCCGACAATGTTCACCATATGGGATGAGAACGTACTTAAGCTTTGCTCAATCGACTGTTCATCGCCGATATCAGCGAATACATGTTCAAATACCGCGGCTTCTGATCCTTCATCTGCCGGAATATGAAGACCGGATTGCGCCATCAAGGTTAACAGGCCTAACGTTTTAAGGGTGACTGTTTTCCCCCCGGTGTTTGGCCCTGTAATGACAATGGTTGAAAAGTCGCCGCCAAGCTCGATGTCATTGGCAACCACCTGATCAGGCGGAAGCAATGGATGGCGGGCTTTTTTCAAACGGACAAAGCCGTTGTCGTTCATGATCGGTTTTGTCGCTTTAACCGCTTTTGCGTATCTTGCTTTTGCAAAAATAAAGTCAAGCGTCTGCAGTACGTGCAAATCTTGAAAGAGCTCTTCTGTGTGCTCCGCCGTTTGCTCTGTCAGCACGCGCAAAATCCGTTCAATTTCTTGTTTTTCTTTCACTTTCGCCTGCTGAAGCGAGTTGTTCATATCTACAATTGCCTGTGGTTCAATGAACAGTGTCGCGCCTGAGGAAGAAGTGTCGTGCACAATTCCTCCGTAGCTTGATCTGTACTCTTGTTTGACTGGAATCACAAAGCGGTCATTCCGAATCGTAACGATCGTATCAGACAGCATTTTTGAAGCGGAAGAGGAGCGCAGCATTGACTCTAACCGGTCTCTGATTCTCGATTCAAGTGTTCTGAGCTGTGTGCGGATTCCTCTCAATGTTTCCGACGCGTGATCAAGCACTTCTCCGTGATCATCAATGCAGGAATTAATGTCCCGCTCTAAATCGGACAGCGTGATAAGCTGTTCAGCATGCTGTTGGATCAGCGGAATGTCGACGCCATCTTCAGCCATTTGGCTGATAAAATGTTTCATTTGTTTAACTGCATATAGCAGTCCTGAGATTTCAGTGAATTCTGAGGGACTGAGAACGCTGCCGATTTCCGCCCGTCTTAACGCTCCTCTGATATCAGTAAGGCCGCCAAATGGCGCCTGGCCTCTCAGCCTGATAATGGCAGAAGCTTCGTCTACTTCATCCAGCTGTTTTTTGATTTCGTCTATAGAAGAAGAAGGCTTAAGCTCGAGAAGCATTTCTTTTCCGAGCGATGAAGCGGCATGCTCAATAACCTGTTCTTTCACTTTATGAAATTCAAGAGCTGATAATACTTTTTGCTGCACGATTGTGTGAGCCTCCTTACTTAATCGTTGCGCTTCAGGAATGCCTCTACGTCTTCAAGTGACCGGGCATTCAGAACGTTTTTCGTTTCCGTCCATCCTTTGCGCGCGGCAGTAACGCCGGTTTTCATATCGTCTAACATCTCAATATTATGGGCATCGGTATTAATCACCAATGTAACCCCTTGTTCGTTTGCTTTGATTAAATGTTCTGTGCGCAGATCGAGACGCGCAGGGTTGGCGTTGAGTTCCAGCGCCGTATTTGTTTTCTTCGCAAGCTCAATCAGCTTATCAATATCAATTTCGTAACCGGCCCGTCTGCCGATCAGGCGTCCGGTCGGATGTGCGATAATGTCAACATGCTTGTTGGTCAGTGCCGTCTCAAGCCGTTTCATAATGACGTGTTCCGGCTGATTAAAGCTGGAATGAATCGATGCAATGACGATATCCATTTCCGCCAGCACGTCGTCATCATAATCAAGCGTGCCATCAGGCAGGATATCCATCTCGACACCTTTCAAAATACGGAAATTCTCAAATTCACCATTGAGCGCGTCAATTTCTTTTGCCTGCTGTTTGAGCCTTTCTGCAGTCAGCCCGTTGGCGACCTTTAAATATTGCGAGTGATCGGTGATCGCCATATATTGATAGCCTTTATTCATGCATGCTTCAGCCATCTCTCTGATCGAAAACGCACCATCGCTCCACGTTGAGTGCATGTGGAGATCTCCTTTGATTTGCCCGGGCTCTATCAGTTCAATGCTGTCGCTGTATGTTTCCACTTCTTGCCCGCTTTCACGGAGCTCCGGCGGAATCAGCGGCAGGCCGAAGTGCGCATAAAATTCACGTTCACTCGGGAATGTTTTGATGTCTCCGGTTTCAACTGTCTCGACGCCGTATTCACTGATCCGCTCGCCGCGTTCTTTCGCGATTTGGCGCATCTTAATATTGTGATCCTTTGATCCCGTAAAATGATGAAGTGTTGTCGGAAACTGCTCTTCCGTCACAAGACGGAAATCGACGCTCGTTTCATATTCAAAGGAAAGGATGACAGATACCTTCGTATCTCCGCTCGCGATCACGCTTTTGATATTTGGCAGAGCAAGAAGCTGCTCTCTTACTTCAGCCGGGTGATCTGTGGCAATGATATAATCCAGATCCTTCACCGTTTCCCGCGCTCTGCGGAGACTTCCGGCACGAGAAAATTTGATGATATCCGTAAATTGAGAAAGGTGCTCTTCAATGTCCCGGGCGATCCGAAGGGCGTAGCCGATCGGGAACCGTTCAGGCTGTTTTCCGGCTTCTCCGAGCGCCTGTAATATTTTTTCTTCTGATTTTTTGCCGAAGCCCGCAAGACCTTGTACCTTTTGCTGTTCACAGGCTTCCTTCAGGGATTCTGCATCATGTACGCCGAGCTCTTTATACAGCTTTGCGATTTTTTTGCCGCCAAGCCCTGGCAGCTTCAATAAAGGCACGAGCCCTTCCGGCACTTCTTTCTGCAGCGATTCGAGCGTGCTTGACTTTCCTTCATCTATATACTCTTTAATGACGCTGTACGTTCCTTTTCCAATTCCGGACAGCGACATCATATCGTCCATTTCTGATAAGCTGCGGTCGTCCTGTTCCAGGGCTGCCGCTGCTTTTCGGAAGGCAGATACTTTAAACGGGTTGTCCCCTTTGAGTTCCATGTAGACTGCAATGGTTTCAAGCAGCCGGATAATGTCTTTTTTATGCATACAATAACCCCCAGACGTTCACATATGTTTCCATCATACTCGAAAAAAACTTCTCCGGACAAGAGAAGTTTTTTATGCCCCGTACTGTGTCCACAGCTCTTCTAAAAGCCCTGACAAATACGGTGTATGGTTAATGATCACATTTGCGAGAGACGATTGCCCCATCATTTGCTGCAAAGCATCTACCGGAAGCACGGATGCGACATACAGCAGCACAAATGTAAATAAATAGACTTCTAGAAAACCGAGAACGGCGCCCAGCACCTGGTTGATTTGTTTGATCACCGGAATGCCGGCGACAATACTCAGGAATGAGCCGATGATTCTCAGTAAGATTTTAGCGATGATAAATAAAACGATAAACGCAATCGCATTATAATAGGCTGCTTCCAAATTTCCCGTAAAAAAAGAAAGAGCCGGCTGTCCCGCTGAAAAGTCGGGTGCGGGAATCCACTTTAAATGCGGCGCCACATTTTTATAGAATAAAGCCGCAAAGGCGATCGATAAAATAAAGCTCGTTAAGCGGATAAACTGCAGGATAAAACCGCGTTTTAACCCCAGTAAAGTCCCCATCAGGAGCAAGATTAAGATGATGATATCTAGCATAGTTGTTCAATCCTTTTCTTTAAGCTGACGCTCCAGTTTCTCATATTTCTCTTGTAATTTAACATAATCGTGCACCACATTTACCGCTGTCAGCACTGCAAGTTTATTTATATCAAGGTATGGATTTTTTTCATTGATTTCTCTCATTTTATCATCAACAATTCCGGCGACATACCTCATATGGGCTTTGCTTTCTTCACCGACAATCGTGAAGTGCTGGCCGTAAATGTCAACGGTTGTTTTTGTTTTTTTGCCGTCAGACAACGTTTCTCCTCCATTCCGCGAGAATCCTAGTTCTTATCATAACACGTTTATTAAATGAATGGAAAGACGAGCCTCCCGCTGTTATGATACACTGGTATATACAGCGAAAAGTGTAAAAAAAGGAGATTATTACGTGTCCCATTCTGTGATAAAAGTATCGTTGTCTGCTATTGACCAAATGAAAACGACGTACAGCGGTTCGCTTACTGCCTCTGTTCCGCAGGGAGCCGTTTTTCAGGCGAAACCGCCAGGCTGTACCATTACAGCATATAAATCCGGCAAGGTCTTGTTTCAAGGCAAAAACGCAGCGGCAGAATCCGCGCGCTGGGGAACAGCAGAGCCGCAGGAAAAGAAGAAAACGGCCAAAAAGCCGGCTGACCCCCGTTATGCCCCTCCGGCAGATATCGCCGGCATGTCTGTTATCGGCTCTGACGAGGTCGGAACCGGAGATTACTTTGGCCCGATGACGGTTGTATGCGCGTACGTCGACAAAACAATGCTTCCTTTAATGAAGGAACTCGGTGTTAAGGATTCTAAAGACTTAAAGGATCCGCAAATCATTGAGATTGCACGAAACCTGATCAAAACCATTCCATACAGCCTGTTGGTTTTAAAGAATGAAAAGTACAACAGCATGCAGGAAAAAGGCATGAGCCAAGGGAAAATGAAAGCTTTGCTGCACAATCAAGCCATAACCCATTTGTTAAGAAAAATGGATGGGGTAAAGCCTGAGGCCATTTTGATTGACCAATTCGCTGAGCCAGGCGTCTACTTCAATCATTTAAGGGGCAGAGACATTGTGAGGGAGCGGACCTATTTCAGCACAAAGGCTGAAGGCATTCACTTGTCAGTCGCCGCTGCTTCAATCATTGCAAGATATTCGTTTTTAATGGAAATGGATAAACTGTCGCGTGAGGCAGGAATGACACTTCCGAAAGGGGCCGGCCCGCACGTGGATGAAGCGGCAGCCAAGCTGATCCTCAAAAAAGGGGCATCTGCTCTCAGAACCTTTACAAAACTCCATTTTGCCAATACACAGAAAGCACAGCGCCTTGCCGATAAAAAACGCTCATAGAAAAAAGCTTGCAGAGAAATCTGCAAGCTTTTTTTATTAGCCTCTCAAAACAGCCTGATATGTGTCTTCTAACGCTTTCAGCACTTTGCTGTGCGCCTTTGTCACTTCTTCTTCAGTCAGTGTTTGTTCAGGGTTGACATATTGAAGTGAGAAAGCGACTGACTTTTTGCCTTCCTCCATATGCTCGCCTTCGTATACGTCAAAGACGGATACTTCTTTCAGAAGCTGGCCGCCAGCCTCTTTAATGACGCTCTCGAGCTGGCCGCTTGTGACGGATTTATCTGTTACAAGCGCGATATCACGTGTCACAGACGGATATTTTGGAATCGCCGTGTAAACAAGCGGCGCTGTATTCCCTGCGAGCAGTGCATGAAGATCAAGCTCAAACACGTATGTCTCTTTTATATCCAGTTCTTTTTCTAATGAAGGATGGACTTGGCCGATGAAGCCGATAAGAGAACCATTCAATAGAATGTTCGCTGTTCTGCCCGGGTGCAGCTGTTTGCGTTCAGATTGAACAAATTCAATGCTGTCGAGGACGTTCAGTTTGTCTAACAGCCCCTCCACAATTCCTTTGGCGACAAAGAAATCAACCGGTTTTTTCTCGCCCTGCCACAGCTGCTTGCGCCATAATCCGGTAACAGCTCCTGCCACGCGTTCTGTTTCAACAGGTTTTGTGTCCTCTTCCTTCGTCAGGAAAACGGAGCCGACTTCGTACAGTGCGACTGAGTCCGCCTGTCTCGCCAGATTGTAAGAAACGGACTCAAGCAGATTAGGAACAAGACTGTGTCTGAGAATGCTTCTTTCTTCACTCATTGGAAGCGCAAGCACAGTGTTCAGTGATTTTTCAATCGCAAACGCTGCCGCTTTCTTTTCGTTTGTCAGTGAGTAAGTGATAGCTTGTGACAAGCCTGCGCCTTCAAGAAAACGTCTGACCTTACGGCGCTTTGCCTGATATGGCGTTAATCCGCCTGTTGTTCCTGCTGTCTCAGGAAGCGTGGACGGAATGTTATCGTAGCCGTACAATCTTGCCGCTTCTTCAATTAAATCCTCTTCGATTGTAATGTCACCGCGGCGTGATGGTACGGTCACAACGAGAAGGTCATTCGCTTCACCGACAGTAAAACCGAGACGCTTGTAAATGCTGATGAGTTCTTCTTTGCTGATTGTCATGCCGAGAACGCTGCTCACTTTGTCAGCAGATACATGAATGTTATTTGCTTCGATTGTCAGGTGATCTTCCTCAACCGTTCCAGTGAGCACTTCACCGCCGGCATACAGATGGATCAGCTGTGCAGCCCGTTCTGCTGCAAGACGTACGCGGGCTGGATCAATGCCTTTTTCAAATCTTACGCTTGATTCACTTCTCAAACCAAGGTCTTTGGAAGCCTTGCGAACTGTCTGTCCATTGAAATACGCAGCCTCCAGCAAAATCGTTTTCGTATCTTCCTGAACTTCTGACTCTGCTCCTCCCATGACACCGGCAACGGCTTGCGCTTTCGTTCCGTTCGTAATGACAAGGTGATCGGCAGAAAGCTTTCGTTCTTGATCATCAAGGGTTACGATCGTTTCATTTTCAGCTGCTTTTCTTACTACAACTTCCTTGGAGCCGAATCTGTCATAATCAAACGCGTGAAGCGGCTGTCCGTATTCCAGCAGGACAAAGTTTGTGATGTCGACGACGTTGTTGTGCGGGCGAATGCCTGCATTCATCAGCTTCGTCTGCATCCAAAGCGGTGACGGAGCAATCGTGACGTTTTTAATGATTTTTGCAGTGTATAGCGGGTTCGCTTCTTGATCTTCGACTTTGACAGCGATGTAATCAGACGCTTGTTCTGAAGCAGCCGGATAATCCGTTTTCGGAAGTTTTACCTCTGTATCTAAAATCGCTGCAACCTCGTAAGCAACACCAAGCATGTTCATGGCATCCGCGCGGTTTGGCGTTAAACCAAGCTCAAGAATCGCATCGTCAAGCTGTAAAGCCGCTAAGGCATCCCTTCCTGTTTCAGCGTCATTCGGGAATACGAAAATGCCTTCCGCATACTCTTTCGCCACAAGCTTGCTTTCAATGCCAAGCTCCTGTAAAGAACAGATCATGCCGTTAGATTCTTCACCGCGAAGCTTTGCTTTTTTGATTTTGAAATTGCCCGGAAGCACTGCTCCGACTGTTGCAACTGCGACTTTTTGCCCTTTTTCCACATTCGGCGCGCCGCAAATGATTTGTACAGGTGCATCCGCTCCGATATCCACAAGGCACTTATTCAGCTTATCAGCATTCGGATGCTGCTCGCGCTCCAGCACGTGGCCGATGACAACGCCTTTGATGCCTTCCCCTTTGTATTCAATTCCTTCAACTTCGATACCGGCTCTTGTAATTTTCTCAGCAAGAACAGCCGGGTCCATGCCTTTTATATCAACATAATCCTCTAACCATTTATAAGAAACAAACATCCTAGCATCCTCCTCTTACGCCTGTTTAAACTGCGAAATAAATCTGACATCATTTGTATAGAAGTGGCGGATATCATCAATGCCGTATTTCAGCATCGCGATGCGCTCAACACCCATTCCGAATGCGAAGCCCTGATATTCCTTCGGATCAAAGCCTGCCATTCTCAGCACGTTTGGGTGAACCATGCCAGCACCGAGGATTTCGATCCAGCCTGTTCCTTTACATACTGAACAGCCGTTTCCTCCGCACTTAAAGCATGTTACGTCTACTTCTACTGAAGGCTCAGTAAACGGGAAGAAGCTTGGGCGGAGTCTGATTTCACGGTCTTGCCCGAACATTTTTTTCGCAACGAGTTCAAGCGTTCCTTTTAAATCACTCATGCTGATGTTTTTATCAACGACAAGCCCTTCAATTTGCATAAATTGGTGTGAGTGCGTCGCATCATCGTTATCGCGGCGGTATACTTTACCTGGACAAATGATTTTCACCGGCCCTTTGCCTTCATGCTTTTCCATCGTCCGTGTTTGCACAGGAGAAGTTTGCGTTCTCATCAAAGTTTCCTCTGTGATGTAAAAGCTGTCCTGCATATCGCGCGCAGGGTGTTCTTTCGGCAGGTTGAGTGATTCGAAGTTGTAGTAATCCGTTTCAACCTCAGGTCCTTCCTCGACTGTGTAGCCCATACCGATAAATAAATCCTCAATTTCTTCAATGACAACAGTGAGCGGATGGCGGCCTCCGACTGCGACAGGGTTCCCAGGCAGCGTGACGTCGATTGTCTGTCCAGCAAGCTTCTGCTTCATTTCCTCTTCCTCAAGCTTCTCGTTTTTGACAGCAATTGCATTGGCGATACGCTCTCTTACTTCATTCGCGAGCGCGCCCATTTTCGGACGTTCCTCAGCAGAAAGTTTGCCCATTCCACGCAGCACTTCTGTAATCGGCCCTTTTTTTCCGAGATATTGCACCCGAATATCATTGACAATCTTTAATGAGCTTGCCGCTTCTACTTGTTCTAAAGCTTCTTGTTCCAGCTGTTTTAGCTTTTCTTCCATTTTGCATCCTCCTTTTATGTAAACAAACCGTCATATGTCTTTGGAAAATAAAAAAAACCCGCCCCTTATACAAGGGACGAGTTGTGGCCGCGGTACCACCCTTATTTCAGACAGACTAATGCTGTCGTCAGCTTCATTGACATAACGGAATCAGATTCCGGTTCACCTTTACGCGCAGTGTACGCGGTCCCGGCGACAACTCAAGAGGTGAAGCCAATTTCCGGCTGCGTTAAAAATGCTCTCAGTCAGCGGCATTTTCTCCCTGGAAAGCAGTTGATCAGAAATTGAGGTCCTCTGTCACGGTTTTTGAAATATTATGTTCTATTATAGAGAAATCCACCGCTTGGCGCAACACTATCCTCGCAAGTGATACACGAGGATGGCAGCCGCAATGGCAACGTTCAGTGATTCCGCCTGTCCGTAAAGCGGCACATACAGGTTCAAGTCCGTTTTTTCCAGCAAGGCGGCATCCACCCCTGCCCCTTCATTTCCTACAATAAGCCCAAAGGATTCAGCCTGGGACATGTCCCGGTAAGGCGCCCCGTTTTGCAGCGCCGTGCCGTACACTTTTACGCCCTCTGCCTTCAATTCATCCACATAAGTATGCAGGTTTCTTCTCACCACAGGAATATGAAAGTGTGATCCTTGCGCAGATCGCAGTGTTTTTCCGTTATAAGCGTCCGCCGTGCCGTCACCGAGCACAACCGCATCTAAACCGGCCGCATCAGCCGTCCGAATCATCGTGCCGAGATTCCCCGGATCTTGAACAGCGTCAATCAGCAGCACCCGCTGAGGCGACGCCAGTTTTTCTTCAGGCATATGGCACACAGCGGCGATCTGCTGCGGCGTTTCGGTTTCAGTAACAGCTGAAAAAGCATCCTCACTCAGCACGTAGCACTGGATGCTCACATCAAGATCTGACGGAATTTTCGTTTCATCCTTTACAAGGATTTCTTTCACCATGCCCGGGCTCTTCAACGCCTCTTCAACAAGATGTTCTCCCTCTATCAGAAATGTATTCGTTTTTGTTCGTTCTTTTTTCGTGTGAAGCTTTTTCCAATCCTTCACTTTTTGGTTTTTTGCCGATTCTATTTGTTTCACTGTCTGTGTGGCTCTCCTTTTTTTAACATGATGTTATTATATCGCAAGATCAGCACATAATAAACCAGGTGCAGGGTTAGAATATACGTATTACATTTTAGGAAAAGGAGCGTTTTACATGGATCTTAATTTACGTCATGCCGTCATAGCCAATGTAACCGGCAATAATCAGGAACAGCTTGAGCATACAATCGTGGATGCGATTCAAAGCGGTGAAGAAAAAATGCTTCCAGGGCTCGGCGTTTTATTCGAGGTTATCTGGCAGCACGCATCCGAAAGTGAGAAAAACGAAATGCTAAAAACGCTTGAAGGCGGATTAAAACCCGCCCAATAAGACTCATGAAACCGGGTGACAGCGCCCGGTTTTTTTCTTATATAATAGAAACATGATGAGGAGGAACGCCATGTTTTTACAGCCGTTATTAGCGAAAAAAATCATTGCTGAAGTCAAAAAAATGTACGAACGTGAAGTCATTATTGTGAACACAGACGGCCTTATTATGGCAAGCACAAATGATGAGCGGGTCGGACAATTTCATGAAGGAGCGCTCATCTGCGCAAAAGAGAAACGCAACGTCATTATTACAAAAGAAGATGAAAAGAGACTAAAAGGAGTGAAAGCAGGTCTGAATCTCCCTGTATTTTCTGACCGTGATGTGATCGCCGTCTTCGGGCTCACAGGTGAGCCTGCTGAGATTCAGCCTTACGGGGAGCTGCTTCGGAAAATGACAGAGCTGTTCATTAAGGAATCGTGGCATTTAGAGCAGTCCCAATGGCGTGAGAGAATGCTGGAGTCCTTTATGATCGATTGGCTGCAATTAAAAGAGTGGTCTCCCGGTTTTCTTGAGAAAGCCCAGCTTCTCGGTGTTGACCTTTCCTCCCGGCGCCAAATGATTCTCATTCAAGGATATGAGTGGTCACCTCATGATATTAAGCAAATGACACATATCTGGAAATCTGCGTACCCTTCGGATTTGTTCATCAGGTGGGGAAATGAACGGATTCTGATTAATCACGAAGTGCCAAAGCATGAACAAAGGGATCGGCTTTTGCGGGAGCTCCTTCATATTTGTTCGTTTGCTCATACCGCAAATAGCCGATTTGCGGCAGCTGGTGCCGGAAGGCCTGTGGCAAGCTCCAGCCTGACGGACTCATACGAGCAAGCGGAAAAAGCGCTGGCTGTCAGCCTTAAGCGAAAAACGCCCATCTTCGAAGAGGATCTGAAGCTTGATATGTGCCTGACTGAGATCAGCCCGGGTACCCGAAATGAATTTCCGCAAAGAGTATTCCGGGAGGCGCTTCAGCATCAGGAGCTTATGTATACCATACGGACTTTCTTTCATCACGATTTGTCTTTGAAACAAACCGCTAAAGACATGCATATTCACATCAATACATTGCGTTATCGCCTGTCTAAGGCTGAACAGCTGACGGGTTTGCGTTTTGACTGCACAGAGGATATTGTCACGATGTATGTTGCACTCTATTTTTTAGATCAAGATACAAAATAAAGAGAGTTTCAGTTTCATTTTTTGTATGTTTCTCCATGGAAGGCTTTGCTTTTTTTCTTTTACAATAGATTGAAAGCGTTTTTTGACAGGGGGATGGGTGAAATGATCACCAAAGATGTAAAAGAACAGCTGATCCGAATCGTCGGATCGGAAAACTTTGATGACTCCAATGCCGGCCGTCTCGTCTATTCATATGATGCGACGCCGCAGTTTCAGTCTATGCCTGATGCCGTGATTGCACCGAGGAATACAGATGAAGTATCACGAATTTTAGCGGTTTGCAGCGAACATCAAGTGCCGATCGTTCCAAGAGGATCAGGGACAAACCTGTGCGGCGGCACGTGCCCGACCGAAGGCGGACTAGTTCTTCTCTTTAAGCATATGAACCGGATTCTTGAGATTGATGAAGAAAATTTGACCGCCACAGTCCAGCCGGGCGTCATTACGCTGGATATGATCCGCGCAGTTGAAAGCAAAGGTTTGTTTTATCCGCCTGATCCGAGTTCTATGAAAATATCAACCATAGGCGGAAACATCAATGAAAATTCCGGTGGGCTCCGCGGATTAAAATACGGCGTCACCCGCGACTATGTCATTGGACTGGAGATTGTGCTCGCAAATGGAGACATCATCCGCACCGGCGGAAAACTCGCAAAGGATGTGGCCGGATACGATCTCACACGCCTTTTTGTCGGCTCAGAAGGAACACTCGGCATCGTGACAGAAGCCATCGTCAAACTCGTTCCAAAGCCGGAAACAAAGAAGACGCTGCTTGCTCTTTATGAAAATATCGATGCCGCTGCTCAAACCGTATCAGACATCATTGCCGCAAAAATCATACCCGCCACGCTGGAATTTCTCGACCAGCCTACACTTTTGGTCATTGAGGATTATGCCAAAATCGGACTTCCGACAAACGCAAAGGCCGTTCTGTTAATTGAGCAAGACGGGACGCTTGAAACCGTTGCACGGGATATGGAAAAGATTGAGGCGATCTGCAAAAAAGGCGATGCTGTTTCCGTTCAGACCGCCCAAACGGAGGAGGAAGCATTTGCCCTGACTGAAGCCCGGCGTTCTGCGCTTTCCGCCCTAGCCCGCCTCAAGCCGACGACCATTTTAGAGGACGCGACCGTTCCTCGCTCAGAAATCGCCAATATGGTAAAAGCCATTAATGATATTGCCGCCAAATACGGTATTTCCATCTGCACCTTCGGCCATGCGGGAGATGGGAACCTTCACCCGACATGCACGACAGACATAAGAAATGAGGATGAGATGGAGCGTGTCGAACAGGCTTTTGCCGAGATTTTTGAGAAAGCGATTGAACTTGGCGGCACGATTACCGGAGAGCACGGGGTCGGGACCATGAAAGCGCCCTACTTGGAGATGAAGTTGAAAAAAGAAGGCATTGCCGCGATGAAAGCGATGAAAGCGGCATTTGATCCCTGTAACATATTAAATCCGGGCAAAGTGTTTGCGAAAGACGCCAGAAAACGTGTGGTGACGGAAAGATGACAACAAATAAAGAAATGAAACAGATCCAAGATGAATTCAAAGAGCGTATGGATGAAGGCGAGCTTTTGAATTGTATGCGCTGCGGCTTCTGTCTTCCTTCCTGCCCGACCTATATCGAATCGGGTTTTCAGGAAACTCACTCTCCGCGCGGGCGCATCGCCTTAATGAAAGCCGTAGCTGACGGTATGATTGAACCGGATGAAGATGTCGAACGTTCGCTATCACTTTGCCTCGGCTGCCGCGCCTGTGAACCTGTATGCCCGTCAGGCGTGAAATACGGACAGCTGCTTGAGGAAGCCAGAGATATTATCCACCAAAATAAAAAACATTCGCTCGGCGCACGTGTCATGCGAAAGGCGGCTTTTCACGAGCTGTTTCCGCATCAAAACCGCATGCGCTCAGCAGTAAGCCTTATCGGTTTGTATCAGCGGTCAGGACTGCAAACCGCTGTGCGTAAAACCGGTATGCTTCGCGTCCTGCCTGAGCATTTGCGGACGATGGAAGCTGTTCTACCTGATGTCCCTAAAAGTAAAGACATGAAGCATCGGCCGCGTTTACTGCCGTCAATCGGCCCCATGAAAAAACGGGTCGCCTTTTTTTCCGGCTGCTTAATGGATACAATGTTTTTACCGACCAACAATGCCACACTGAAGCTGCTGCAGTTGGCAGGCTGCGACATTGTCATTCCGCCTGAACAGGCTTGCTGTGGGGCACTGCATGGTCACAGCGGTGAAAAAAACGCGGGGAAAGAGCTCGCTAAACAAAATATTGCTGCTTTTGAAGCGTTAGACGTGGATGCTGTCATTACAAACGCAGGAGGATGCGGAGCCTTTCTCACTGAATATGATCATTTGCTGAAGGATGACCCCGAGTGGTCGGAGCGGGCCACTGCATTTGTTCAGAAGCTGAAAGATTTTTCATCCGTTTTGGTTGAACTCGATTTTCATCAAATGGACTTAGCGCTCGAGACGCCCCAGGTCATTACCTATCAAGATTCATGCCATCTAAGAAATGTGATGCATACGTCGCTCGAACCCCGCCAGCTTCTTCAAAGCATCAAGGGGGCCGAATTCAGAGAAATGGAGAAAGCAGACAGCTGCTGCGGATCAGCGGGAATTTATAACATCGTGGAAGCTGAAATGTCTATGAAAATACTGGACAGTAAAATGGCTGCCGTCAAAGCAACCGAAGCGATCGTCATTGTGACAGCAAATCCCGGTTGCCTGCTGCAGATGAAGCTCGGCATTGAGCGCGAGGGACTAAGCGGTAAAGTCAAAGCCGCTCATCTGGCTGATTTGCTGCTGGAAGCAGCTGGACACAAAACATCATAAGAAAGCCCAAAACAGAAATTGTTTTGGGCTTGTTCGTTATTCCATCGGACTGCAAATTTCAATATAATGTCCATCCGGGTCAGCGATATAGGCGACCGTCTGCCCCCATGGCTTCACTTTCGGCTCCCCAATAATCGTGACACCTTGTTCTCTTACCCTTTTAATAACCTCTTCTACGTTTTCAGTGACAAATCCGATTTCAAATGTGTTTGAAGCAGATGTATCTGGAATGTCTAGCTGCGTGATTTCTCTGGCGCTTTCTCGCGTATTAAGCGCCAATATCGTAGATCCTGTTTCAAATTCGACATACGTTCCGTGTTCAGCACGAATCGGCAGTCCTAAAATATCCCGATAAAAATGAATGGCCCGCTTGCTGTCTGATACGTATAGAATAAGATATTTCATTGATAGATTCATTCCCAATCCTCCTCAACATTTTCATTAGCCCTTCTATCCCGGGATAGAAGTTTCCATCCTTAAGCTCGGATCTCTCCACATCTGCGCCCATTTTTTCACAGCCGCCACGATAATGATGAAGCCTAACAGCAGCATGATGATCGATAATACGCCATTCAATACACTGTAGCCTGCTGCTTCAGGATTGAGATACACATTGCGCACCATCCAATAGCCTGCATAATTGACAGTGACATATAAATAGGCAAGCGGGACAAGGCAGGTCAGAATGTAACGGCGTTTATCAGCGATTTTCAGCACTATAGTCGCTCCGATAATCAGCCCAACTGAAGCCATCAGCTGATTGGACACGCCAAACAGCGCCCAAATAGAACCGATTTCCCCTGAATACAGCAAATAGCCCCACATGAAGCAGGCAAGTGCGCTGGCAAATACAGAACCCGGAATCCAGTCTGTTTTCTTCAGCGGTTTATACATCTCTCCAAAGAAATCCTGGATCAAATACCGGGCAACACGTGTCCCCGCATCAATCGCTGTTAAAATAAATACGGCTTCAAACATAATGACAAATTGGAAAAAGTATGAGGCCAAATGGCTGAAAAACGGCATTCCCGTAAAAATATAAGTCATTCCCACCGCAAGCGTGACGGCTCCCCCTGTTCTTCCTTCTAAGTCCAAACCGATTTCCCTGCTCAATTCAGGCAAATGGACGACATCCATACCGAGCGTACGGAAAACCTCAGGCGTACTGTTAATCGCAAAGTAATCAGCAGGCTGCAAGGCGGTCGCTGCAATCAGCGCCATGATGCCGACAAGGCACTCGACAAGCATTGCACCAAACGCAACCGGTTTCATATCACTCCATTTATTCAGCATTTTCGGCGTCGTACCTGAACCGACAAAGGCATGGAATCCCGAGATCGCACCGCAGGCGATGGTTATTGAAATGAACGGCCAAACAGGGCCAGCCAGCACCGGACCGCCGCCTTTTACGAATTCTGTAAACGCAGGAAACGGGATGGACGGATTGACGACAAACACCCCTGCAATCAAAGCGATAAAAACACCGATTTTCATAAAGCTGCTTAAATAGTCACGCGGTGCAAGAAGCAGCCAAACGGGAAGCGCAGCTGCAAAGAACGCATAAACAGGGAGCGCTATTGCAAGCGTTTTCGTATCTAGCGTTAAAAAGTCACCGAGCGCGGTAGTCTGCACCCATGGGCCAATAAAGACTCCTGCCATTAAAAAGAGAAAGCCGATCGTTGACGCAAGCTTTAAATTTCCCGTTTTCTTATAAAATAAGCCCACGCCCATCGCAATCGGAATCGTAATCCCTACCGCAAATGTTCCCCATGGATTGCGTTCAAGCGCATGCAGCACAACCATCGACAGACCCGCCATCGTAATCGTGATAATAAACAGCATGGACAGTCCCGTACAAAATCCGGCAACAGGGCCGAGCTCGTCCTTCGCTACTTCTGACAGCGATTTTCCATTTTTGCGCATCGAGGCAAACAGCACAACAATATCATGGACGGCTCCCCCTATTACCGCCCCGATTAACAGCCATAACAACCCCGGCAAATAGCCGAACTGCGCCGCCAGAATCGGTCCGACCAACGGCCCAGCCGCTGCGATTGCCGCAAAATGATGGCCGAACGAAACCCATTTATTTGTAGGCACATAATCTTTTCCATCCTCAAGCGCGTGAGCAGGTGTTGGCTTGTCATCATTCACTTTGAGAACCTTCACCATCATAAATGTTCCGTATAAACGATAGGCGATAGCCAAAATACACATTGACGCTATCACAATTGTAACCGCATTCATTTTCTCCCATCCCCTTTGCTGTTTTTCATAAATATATCATAATTTCATGGTGAAAAGCGGTCATTTTTTCCTATACAAAAAAGCCGGCTGGAATGGGCCGGCTTGTGGCAATTAGTTTAGTTCAATGTCTCCAGATGTTGTACGAACTTTTAAACGGTTAGAGGTCCCGCTATCACCTACATAACCTACAATACGATGCTCTGATTTTTCTTTATACAAGATGTGATCGAGATTGGCCGCGGCATCACCTGAGTCTGCATGAAAATCCACTGCCAAAGATGCAGGTTCTTTCTGATACTCTACTGACACACTTCCGCTCGTAGTGACGATGTCGATCTCTTCGTTCTGATGATCCTGAAGAAGATCAATATCCCCGGAAGTTGTCTTATAGTTCACCTTTTCAGCTGTTGTGCGGCTGCTTTTTATTGATCCGCTTGTTGTCTTTACCTCACCTTGGCCGAATGAATTTTGGTCAGTTTGAATTTCTCCGCTCGTTGTTTTTAGCGTCAGCTCGTTTTCGATGCGTGTATGCTTCAGCTCAATATTTCCTGATGTAGAGTCAGCAGCTGCTTGATCCGTTTGCGCATTTCCTATCAGAATATCGCCAGAGGTTGTCGTTACAGTTATCTCATCATACTTCTTTTCCGGAATCGTGATTGTGATTTTCATATCCTTTTCGCTGCCCCACGGTATAAAAGAGATGATATTCTCGCGTGCTATTTGATTGATTTTTAATGATTTGCCATCCTGGCTCACATCGAACAGCTTTTTGCTTTTATCACTGACTTGTCCTTCAGCAGCTACCTGAATATCATCCGTTTGCCCGCTTTTGACCTCTGCATGCATCGAGCTCGTTGTTACCACAATTTTTTTAATATCTGCAGCATCATATGTTTCGGCAGCTTTCACCTCTTCTTTTGTAAAATCCGAGGCAGCTGCAGAGATGACAGCCCCGATTACCCCGACTGCAAATACTGCGATCAATCCTATTATGATTTTTTTCATGTCTGCGCCCCCGTCACCAGCTTTAAATTATATCTGATATATCGCAAACTCATGCCATACAGCAGCTTGCCTAAATGCCACAGCCCTATACACAAGAGCAGCCCCAGACTGCCAAACACGAGTGATAAAAAGAACTCCAGCATCATGTGCGTATTCATTTGAAACATCACCATGCCGACAAACATAATTGGTGATACAGAAAGTGCAAGCGCCGCCCCGCATAAACCCACGTACACTCCAAAAATGCCAATAGCTGGTCCCAGCACAAAAATCAAATTTAAGATGCTTATTGCTGCTGCTGAACATGCCATCTGAAAGAGGTTCTTCTTAGGGCGCTGCACTGCTGGAGCAGTTTCCGTGACATCTGGCACCAATTCCTTTGCTATTTGTTTTGGGGAGCCGAGTTCCCTGATGATGTCCGCTTCCGGCCTGCCTTCTTTCATCCCTTCTGTAATATGTTCTTCAAAATCAAATAAGATCTCATTCCGCTCTTCTTTAGAAAGCGGCTGTAACGCTTTACTTAACTCCTGTAAAAACTGTTCTTGATTCATCGTTCTCCTCCCCTTGCCGCATCAATGATTTGATTGACAGATGCTGTGAACTGATCCCATTCTGCCAGCAGCAGTTTCATTCGCATGAAACCAAGCTTTGACATCGTGTAATATTTTCTGGCAGGCCCTTCGGAAGACGGCGCCATATATGTTTCTAAATACTCTTCTTTCGTCAGTCTCCTGAGAAGAGGATATAAGGTGCCTTCAGCAATCGCCATGTGCCTGGAAATGTTTTGAGAAAGCTCATATCCGTATTGGTCTTTTTCGGATATTAATACAAGCACACATAGCTCTAATGCTCCCTTTTTGAATTGAGCATTCATCATAAGATCCTCCCTGCGGCTGGTCAATTTTGTTTATTTTTCCCACCACTTATCCATATGGTAACATCCACTACTGAACATTACAAGGTACTGAATGATATCTACTGACAAAAAAAGAAAAACCGGAGAGAGATCTCCGGCTTTGTTTCTCTTATGATTGTTTTTTCAGGCGGATCACATTCCAGGAAAGCGGCGTGAAATGCGCGGTTAGGCCGTTTTCGCTGACAGACGATGTTCCGTTGGAATGCGGGACGACATTTTTTCTGTTATGCTGGTTTGTCGCTTTGATATCCTGATGCTCGAGTACGATGTGCTCTGCGATTTGATAGGATTCAAAGCCTCTGAGCGAAATCTCCGTCTCCATCTGATCCTCAGCTTTGTTTACCGCAAAAATGGTGAGTGTTTCTTCCTCTTCTGAGTACACAACAGCTGCATCAACATATGGCACATCAGTAAAATCTGAGCAGTCGTACTTCGGAGAAGAAATAAGCGGTTTCAGCGACTCACCTCTTCCGTACACAGAAGCATGCATGTACGGATAGAAAATCGGCTGTCTCCATGCTTCTCCGCCTTTTTCCGTCATGATCGGCGCGATGACATTGACAAGCTGTGCAAGACACGCGATTTTCACACGGTCTGCGTGCTGCAGCATCGTAATGAGCAGAGAGCCGACCAATAAGGCATCTTCAAAATTATAAATATCCTCTAAAATAGGCCGCGCAGTAATCCACGGTTCTACTTTTTTATCAGCCTCATTTGAGTGATACCAAACGTTCCATTCATCAAGAGAGAGATTGATTGTTTTCTTGCTGCGTGTTTTTGCTTTTACATAGTCACAGGTTGCAGCGACAGATTTAATAAAATGATCCAGATCCATGGAACGGGCCAAGTAGTTTGGCAGATTGTTATCTCGGTTTCCGTAATACGTATGGAGAGAAATATAGTCGACATGCTCGTACGTATGCTCCAGTACCTTTGCTTCCCAATCGATAAAGGTCGGCATGCCGCTGTTTGAGCTGCCGCAGGCAACAAGTTCAATTGATGGGTCAACCCATTTCATGACCTTTGCCGTCTCCGCGGCAAGCCGCCCGTATTCGTCAGCTGTTTTGTGGCCAATCTGCCACGGGCCATCCATTTCGTTACCTAGGCACCATGTCTTGATGCCGTATGGCTGTTCATAGCCATGTGATCTTCTTAAATCACTCCAGTACGAGCCTTTCGGGTGGTTGCAGTATTCAACGAGATTGCGGGCAGCATCTATGCCTCTTGTGCCAAGGTTGACGGCCATGTTGACTTCTGTGTTGACCTTTTTTGCCCAAGATAAAAATTCATTTGTTCCCACTTCATTGGTTTCTGTCGTTTGCCATGCCAAGTCAAGCCGTCTTGGGCGGTTTTCTACAGGCCCGACACCGTCCTCCCAGTTGTATCCGGATAAAAAGTTTCCGCCCGGATAGCGGATGATCGGAACCTGCAATTCTTTGATCAGCGACTGGACATCCTTTCTAAACCCGTCTTCATCCGCTTCAGGGTGATCTGGCTCATATATGCCTTCGTATACCGCACGCCCCATATGTTCGATAAACGATCCATAAATCCGTTTGTCTACTTCACCGATTTTGTATTCTTTGTCTACAATCATTCGCGCTTTTTTCATCACACGTTTCCTCCCTTTTTAACCTTTGACTCCGCCTACTGTCAGGCCGGAGATAAAGTACTTTTGGAAAAACAAGAAAATGATAATCACCGGCAAAATCGCAAATACTGAGCCGGATATGAGCATGTCATAGTTGTTTCCATAAGGGCTCAGCAAGCTGGACAGCCCAATTGGAAGCGTAAACATTTCTTTCGAACGAAGCACGATCAGCGGCCATAAGAAGTTGTTCCAGCTGTTTAAGGACTGGAGGATAATCATCGCGCCGAAAGCCGGTTTCATCAGCGGCGCCATAATCCTGAAAAAGATGCCGAATTCCGTACAGCCGTCCATTCTTGCAGAGTCCAGTAGATCTCTTGGCAAACCAAGCGCATACTGCCTGAAAAAGAAAACAGCAACAGGCGAAACGATGAACGGCAATATGACACCCGTATACGAATCAATCAAATGCAGTCCGACGGTAAGCTTAAACAACGGAAGCATCATCACTTCCAGTGGAACCATCATAATAATCAGCACAAGAACAAAGATGATATTTCTGCCCTTAAAATCATAAACCGCAAGCCCGTACCCGATCATCGAAGAAAAAAACAGAGTGAGCACGGTCGTAAAAAGTCCGAGCACAAGACTGTTAAAAAACCATTTGAAATAAATGCTGCCGCCATTAAACAGAAATGTGTAGTTATCAAAACTCATCACTTTTGGATCAATATCAAGATTCAGCCCCACACGCAAAAGCTCAGATGACGGCTTTAATGATCCTAAAAGCAAACAGAAAATCGGAAAAATATACAATAGGCTCAGCATAATAAAAAACAGGGTTAGTGCGATTCTGTAAACGCTAAACTGAGGACTGTGCCGCAACATTTATCCCTCCCCCTTAAACGAGCCTGACAGCTTTAATGAAATCAGGCTGACAACAAGTATCACAATCAAAAGCACAATGCCGATGGCCGCTCCGTATCCCATTTCGTTGTAGGCAAGCCCCTGCTGATACAAATATCCGACAAGCGTCAGACCGATATTACCCGGGGAATTATTTTGCCAAAGGACGTAGCTTTCCTCAAACATCCTGAATCCGCCGATGATACTGATGGTCAGCACATATACGGTTACTGGCTTGAGAAACGGCAGCGTAATGTGCCGGAATTTTTTCATCGTATTCGCGCCGTCAATATCGGCGGCTTCGTACAGCTCTTTCGGCACATTTTGCAAACCGGCCAAAAAGTAAAGGATGTTGATTCCCATCCATCTCCACGAAGCAAGCAGCACCATTAAAAACATGCCGGTATGCTCATTGTTCATCCAGTTCTGAGGTAAAAAGCCAAGTTTAAGTAAGATGGAATTGGCCAGCGATGTTTCCATTTCTCCGAAGATCAGCCGAAAAATGATCCCCGCCACAATTGTAGAAGTCAATGCCGGAATGAATAGCGCTGATTTGAATATATTTCTGAATTTGACCAGCTTTGAATTCAGGAATATGGCCAGAAGCAATGGAACAGGAATCAGCACAATCAGCGTCCAAAAGGTGTATTCCAGCGTATTCCAAAGGGCGGTATAGAACGTCGGGTTGTTTAGTGCTGTATAATTAGACAATCCGACAAACGACACCTCTCCCGGCAAAATTCTTTGAAAGCTCATGATGAAGACACTAATGATGGGGTATAGAAAAAATACGAGAAAGGATAAAACAAATGGCGCAGTAAACAGATAAGGCGCCGCTTTTTTCGAATAAAATAATTCTCGCCAGCCTGATTGTTTCTCAGCTGAAGGAACGGGATGAACCGTTCCCGTTTTCACAGGTTTCATGAGAACCTCCCCGCTTTCACTTTTTGAATGGGATTCTATTTCTGTTTCAGTTCACCTGCCGCTCTGTCCAAGGCTTGTTTAGGCGTTTTTTGCTGAGATTTAAGTGCGTCGAACAATACACTTCTGTTGACAAGGTCTGAAGCCTTGGCAAAATCCTCATGTAAATATATCGGATTGATTTCATCCTTGATATCGAGCAGCATAGAAAAAATGCCTGTTCCGTTTTGGAAGTAATCCGTGTATTTGTTTTTCTCTTTCAATTCCTTTGAGCTCCAGACATCCCAGCGAAGCGGGTCAAACCCGAGTACGCTCCAAAGCTTTTTGTTTCCTTCTTTAGAACCCTTCGCAAAAGCCAAAAACTCTTTTGCTAACTCAACATGCTTGGATTGCTTCGGTACAACAGTTGCCGTACCGCCCAAACCTGCCGAACGGTCGCCTCCCTCTTTCCATGCCGGAAGCGGCCGGATGGCAATCTTCCCTTTCAGATCAGGCATATAATCTATGAATCTTCCCATATACCAAATCGGCATCAGAACCGACGCTGCTCCGCCTTGGTTCATAAAGCCGTAATATTCTTCACTATGATGCCCGCCGCCTGGTGCGGCAATCATCGTTTTATCATTAATCATGTCCTTTAAATATTGAAGTGTTTTTACATTGGTGTCATTATTGAGGATCAGCTTGCCATTTTTATCAAAATAGCCTGAGTTTTGCTGTGAAATCATGGATAAGAACGTTCCCGAATCATTTGTTTCCACCGTTCCCATCGGCTTTCCGGTTACTTTGCGCACTTTCTGCCCGGCTTTATGGTAATCATCCCATGTTTTAATATCATCGGGATCGACGCCGGCTTTTTTCATAACATCCATGTTATAAAACATCACTGTCGTCCCTACATGCGTATCCAGCCCGTAAAGCTTGCCATTTTTGCTGTACAGGGTAAGCCGTGCCTCAACGAATTTATC
Organism: Bacillus sp. VA13; assembly: GCF_055710085.1. NCBI lineage: Bacteria > Bacillati > Bacillota > Bacilli > Caryophanales > Bacillaceae > Bacillus > Bacillus sp. VA13. The sequence goes on from NZ_JBVQPP010000001.1 coordinate 1,358,996, forward strand.
GCGGTCCTTTTCAATCAGCGGAGTCAAGTCGGCAAGCGGGATATCAGAGCCCTTCAAAAAGTTTGAAAAACGAGCCAATTCGACATCGGCAATATCAGGGACACCTTCTCCCGCGATTAAGGAGATAGACAAATTATCGTGCATTTGCCCATATGGATAAACGACCGTATTCAGTTTAATTTTGCGGTCAGGATATTTTTTGTTCCATTCCTTCACCATTTCCACATAAAATTGCTCATGAAGTCCGTTAAATGTCCAAAAGGTCAGTTCGGTTTCACCCGATTTCCCGGATGATCTTTCTGCTGAACACCCAGCAATGCATAATGTCAGCAGCAGCATGAGCACAAGAAAACAGGCAGTCATTTTTTTCATTTGCGTTACCCCTTCCATTCGAGGTGCGGGCTATTCATATAGACCATGATTGATCAGCGTCTTGTTTTCATTGATGATTCTTAATCCGGTGCAGCGGTCTCTTAAGGTGTGCGCGTGTCTGAAGGCATTCTTGACGGAATCCTGCCCGACACCGATTTCGTCAAAAAACGCAGGGCCTCCGGCTGATCTCAGCCAATTGGCCAATACTTCTCCTTCTGGGAGCGTTTCATAAGCCGATTGAATGGCTTGCCGCTGGCGCGGAGAAAATTCGTTCAGCCCGTCATCCTGGGCGAGCTTTCTGTATGTGTCAGTTAATAACACAGCGGCACAGCCCACCTTTGCCCCATGGAGAATCTGAGGCCGATTTTTCTCCATTAATTCCATCTCAATCCAATGGGAAATATGATGCTCTCCCCCTGATGCCGGGCGGGAATGATCTAAAGCCAGCATGACAAGCCCCGACACAATTAAAGATTCCATTAAAACCTGTATGCCTGTTTCCGTTTTCATCGCAATGTCTTCTGTGTGTTCGATACAGGCATCAAGTGCCTCCTGAACGATCTTAGCCCCTGCTGGCGAATAAGGCTCGCCGGCAAGATGGCGGGATATTTCCCAATCAGCTAAAGACGTTATTTTACCGAGCATGTCGCCAAATCCAGCCGCCACCATTGACTGGGGTGCCGTTTTTAATAGATCCAGATCAGCGAACAGCGCACACGGAGCCTTCGTTTGGATGGTTGTTTTCGTACCGTATAAAATAAGCGGCGCTCCGGCTGATGTAAAACCGTCTACAGATGGGGCAGTCGGATAAGAAATAAACGGCAAATCCCTCTGAAACGCTGAGAAGCGCACAATATCATGAATCGTGCCCGAACCGACTGCGATCATGACATCCGTTGTTTTTTTCATATGGATCAGTACATGGATGAGAGACCGTTCATCAGCCGTCACATCTCCGGCTTCATTTTCCGGAATGATCAGGCACTCGGCCTGGAATCCTTCTTGATTCAAGCGGTCTTCCAAATCAATTCCTGCAATGCGATGTGTATTCGAGTCGCAGACTAGGACGATCTGTTTGTGTTTTTTTCTTTTTACATACTCTAAAAGCGAATCGGCTGCTTGTTTTTCGAGAGCAATTTCTTCCATTTCGATAGGAAACGTCTTTTCTCCGGCTTGTTCAAAAGCACGCTGAACGTCAGCTGCGATACGATTCATAACAGAATCCCCTCCTCAGCTAATTTGGTTACATCCTTAATAGACTCCAGCACATAATCCGGTGTGTACAAACGCTGTTCACCCGGTTTCGCAGAACCAGTAAGCACTAAGGCGCTTTTCATGCCATAAAGCTTCCCCATCGCAATGTCTGATTCAATGCTGTCTCCGATAATCATGCATTCATGTGCGGACAGCCCCATTGCTGTACATGCAGCCTCCGCCATCAGCCATGACGGCTTTCCTACAACAAGCTCCGTTTTCGCTTGAGCGGAAGCCTCTATCGCCCCAATCATTCCGGCCACATCGATGGCATTGCCGTCTTCATTTGGAAAAGAGCGGTCTTTGTTCGTAGCAATGATACGAGCTCCGCCTGCGGCCGCTTGAAAGGCTTGATTTAAATCTTTGTATGTGAGCGTTTCATGAAGGGAGATCACGAGCCAATCCGCTTCCTTCGGTTCGTTCGCGTGCTGCACGCCGGCCAGCCTCAGCTCGTCAACCAAGCCTTGTTCTCCAAGCACCCACACCTTTGCAAAACGATAATGGTTTTTCAGAAAAGCTGCTGTGACACTTGACGACAGAACAATATCGCTTACATCCGCCTCTATCCCCGCGCCGAGAAGCTTTTTTCTGCACATGGCACGGGAGATATTCCCCCGATTGCTCAAAAAGACGATTTTCTTCCCCATTTCTCGGAGTGTATTGATCGCTTCTCTTGCCCCTTCAATCAATTCATTTCCTCTGAATACAGTACCGTCCAAGTCAATCAGAATGCCGGCCGGTGACACAGCGGAATCATGACTGGCCATAATACGCATTTGCTCCGTGTTTTCGATAAAAATGCTTTTCATGAAGGACTGTATTAATTGGATTTACATCCTTGTTCAACATAATGGAGTGATAGGCCATTTCCGCAACCGTTTCTAATACAACGGCGTTATGAATGGCATTTAAGGCGTCCGTGCCCCAGCAGAACGGGCCGTGATTATTCACAAGCACACCCGGAACCTGTTCGTAGTTATGATGCTGAAAGGTTTCCGTTATGACTTTTCCTGTATTCAGTTCGTAGTCATGAATGATTTCTTCATCGTACATTTCTCTTGTACACGGAATCGCACTGTCAAAGTAATCAGCATGGGTCGTGCCTAAAGGCGGTATGTCTCTGCCCGATTGCGCCCAGCTTGTTGCCCATTGGGAATGGGTATGGACTATTCCCCCGATGTTCGGAAAGGCTTTGTACAAATAAACATGAGTAGGTGTATCTGATGAAGGCTTGAGCGAACCTTCGACGACCTCTCCTTCAAGATTCAAAACAACCAAGTCATCAGCTGTCAGGTCGCTGTATTCGACTCCGCTTGGTTTGATGACAATTCTTTCTTTTTCACGGTCAATACCGCTGACATTTCCCCACGTAAAGGTTACCAGCTGATGCTCTTGAAGCTTCAGGTTGGCAGCCAGCACTTCTTTTTTTAATGTTTCAAGCATGCTCCATCACCCTTTATGAATTCTTTTTGGCGGCAGATGAAAATTGAAGATTTTTAATTGTTTTCATACGTTTCATGACATGGTTTTCTTTTCCGAAGTAGTGAACAAGCTCTTTATATTCAGCGTACAATTTTTCATACACCGCAGCGTTTTCGGCGTTTGGCGTATAAGAAATATCTTTCAGTTTTCCCATGTGCGCCGCTGCCTCTTTGATGTCGTCGTATCCGCCGTTTTCTTTACCGGCAGCAAGCGCGCCGAAAATGGCAGATCCTAAGGCAGGGGCTTGCGGGGAACCAGAGATTTTAATGTCCATGTTTGTCACATCCGCATAAATTTGCATGACAAACGGGTTTTTCTCAGCAATTCCGCCAGCTGCGTACAGCTCCTCAATCGGAACCCCGCTTTCTTTGAACGTTTCGATAATCATCCGGGTTCCGTAAGCCGTCGCTTCAACTAATGCTCTATACATCTCTTCAGGCTTCGTCAGCAGCGTCATGCCAAGCAGCATCCCAGTTAAATCAGCATCAACAAGGGTTGAACGGTTTCCATTCCACCAATCTAAAGCAAGCAGGCCGCTTTCACCTGGCGCTTGAAGGTTTGCCTTCTCACTCAGCAGCTCATGAACGCCAATGTTTTTTTCCTCTGCTTCCTCTCGATACGCTTGCGGGACACATGTTTTTACAAACCAGTCAAAATGATCGCCAACACAGGACTGCCCGGCTTCATATCCCGCGTAGCCCGGGAGAATTCCGTTGTCCACAACACCGCACATACCCGGCACGATATGTACCTCTTCGCCCAGAAGAACATGGCACGTTGAAGTTCCCATAATCATCAGCATTTTTCCTGGCTCTGTGATGCCGACCGCTGGCACGGAAACATGAGCATCAACATTGGCAACCGCAACAGCCGTACCTGGAAGAAGGCCTGTAAGCTGTGCCATTTTTTCAGTCAGTCCGCCGGCTTTTTCCCCTACCGAATGAATAGAACCCGCTAATTTGTCATTTGTAATCGTTTTCATTAAAGGATTTAATTTGCCAAAGAAATCTTCTGACGGATACCCCGCTTTTTCACTCCAAATTGCTTTATACCCTGCAGTACAGTTGCTTCGCTTAAGCGAGCCGCACAGCTGGTACACGATCCAGTCTGCAGCCTCGATAATCCGGTCAGCCGCTTCATAAATGTGAGGCGCTTCTTCGGCAATCTGCATGACCTTCGGAATCATCCATTCTGATGAAATTTTTCCACCGTACCGCTGTAAAAAAGCTTCTCCTTCTTCTTCCGCGATTTGATTGAGCCGATCAGCATGCTTTTGGGCCGCATGATGCTTCCAGAGCTTCACATAGCTGTGCGGCTCCTCTTCATATTCCGGCAGCATGCATAACGGCTGCCCTGTACTGTCAACTGGCAGGATCGTACAAGCCGTAAAATCAATACCGATCCCGATAATGTCTTTCGGTTCAACGTCCGTCTGTTCGAGTAAAGACGGAATGGTTGTTTCCAAGACTTCAAGGTAATCAGCCGGATCCTGCAGCGCCCAGTCCCGCGGCAGCTTATGACCCGTTTTTGGAAGGACTGTATCAATGACCGCATGCCTGTATTCTTTCACAGCAGACGCCAGTTCCTCCCCTGTTTCGACATGAACGAGCACCGCTCTTCCTGATAAAGTTCCAAAATCAACCCCTATTGTGTAAGCCAAGTGACATCCCCCTCTCTACTTTTGAAGCCGGTAAAGCGCCTCGTTCCATTTTAATTCGTGTTTCAGCTTGTGAATTGTCGTATCACGGGAAATGAGAACACTTTCGATGCCCGCCATTTCCGCCCAATCGAGCATTTGCTCCACTGTCAGTTCATAAGACAAGCAGGTGTGGTGTGCGCCGCCGGCTAAAATCCATGCCTCCGCCGCTGTTTTCAATGACGGCTCCGGCTTCCAGAGAACACGGGCCACCGGCAGATTCGGCATGTCTTTTTCAATTTCCTGTCCGTTGACCTCATTCAAAACAAGACGGAAACGCCCACCAATATCAACAAGGCTTGCTTGAATGGCTGAACCGCTGATGCCGTTAAATACAAAACGTGCAGGGTCCTCTTTTCCGCCGATAGAAAGCGGATGAACCTCAATTTTCGGCTGATCCAAAGCGACAGTCGGACACACTTCAAGCATGTGCGAGCCCAGAATCATTTCATTTCCCGGTTCAAAATGATACGTATAATCTTCCATGAAGGACGTTCTTTTTCCTTGAGCCATGATTTTCATCATCCGTACAAGAGCCGCTGTCTTCCAATCTCCTTCACCTGCGAACCCGTAGCCTTTCTCCATCAGGCGCTGAACGGCAAGTCCCGGCAGCTGTTTCATTCCGTGCAGCACTTCAAACGATGTCGTAAAAGCTGAGTATCCGCCTTGTTCAAGGAATGCGGTTAAGCCAAGTTCAATTTTCGCCTGTTCTTTAATCGACGCTACCTTTGCTTCGTCGCGTTTTGTTTCCTCGCTGATGACATAAAGCCTGTCATACTCCGCATAAAGCGTGTCCACCTCGTCGTCCGTAATTCGGTTCATCACTTCAACAAGGTCTCCGATGCCATATCCGTCAACTTGCCAGCCAAATTGAATATGCGCCCCCACCTTGTCTCCGTCCGTTACCGCGACGTGACGCATGTTATCTCCGAATCTGGCAACCTTAATATGTCGGCTTTCATTTAATGCAGCCGCCGTATCCATCCACTGTGAAATCTCTTTCTTCACTTCTTCATCATCCCAGTAACCGGCAACGACTTTTCGGCTCAGCCCCATTCTCGAGTTGATGTAACCATACTCACGATCGCCATGTGCGGATTGGTTGCTGTTCATAAAATCCATGTCAATCGTACCCCACGGAATATCGCGATTATATTGAGTATGCAGATGCATAAGCGGTTTTTGATAAGAAGAAAGGCCTTCTATCCACATTTTCGCGGGAGAAAATGTGTGCATCCATGTAATGATGCCCGCGCATGTCTCACTGTACTCCGCTTCTCTTAACAGTTGTCTGATGGTTTCCGATGAAGTGACGACAGGCTTGTGAGTGATTTTATATCTAGAAGAAACCCCGCTAAGCCTCTCACAAATGCTTTTCGCATGCTGATCGACCAGTTCCAGAGTCTCTTCCCCGTATAGGTGCTGGCTTCCTGTTACAAACCAGAATTCATAATCCTTTGTCTGAAGCATGTAAACTGCCCCTTTCTTCCTATAGTAAAACGCTTTCAATTATCCAAACAGATACGGACTAATAACAAAAAATAAACTATTTTCAATCAATTTGTACGAACAACTTTATTATATTAGTAGGTTTATTTACTGTCAATCATTTTTGTATTCTTTTACAAAAAGAAATGATTCGTTACTAGGTTTTCAGGTAAAAAAACGTGTTCTTAAGAACTACGATTGTTCTGTCAATCAATCTTCCGATTCGTTTTTCCATTAGAAAAAGCCCTGATGTATCAGGGCTAAACAAAGATGATAAGATGTGCATGATTAAGCTTTCTCTTAATAAGACGGCCAGCCTGAGCTCCAATTCAAATCATTGATTAACATCTTTGGAGTGCCGTTGTCTTTTGCATCATAAGCATGACGCACGAGTATGTTCCCGTTTACGATATCCTGTCCGCCCGGCCCTTTCCACTGTTCATTGCCGGCATCAAGAATTGTACCTCCTCCGTCCATCATGCTTCTACCGTTTCTGTCTACATAAGGACCTGTAATATTTTTTGATCTGCCGTAAGCAATTTTGTACGTACTATTTACGCCTTGACAGCATTTATCGAATGAAACCATTAAGTAATAGTAGCCATTATTGTATGTTAATGTAGGGGCTTCCAGAGCGCCGCCGTTATTTGGTCTGGCTGCTATTGAATATAATGAACCGGTGGGTTTCATTGTATCTTTATTTAATTTTGTTAATTTAATGCCACTCCAAAATGAACCAAATGCTAGCCAAGGGTTTCCATCTTTATCAATAGTTAATTCAGGATCAATGGCATTGTAATTATTGGCACTTGTCGACCGAGTAACAAGTCCCTCATCCTTCCAGCTGCCCGAACTGAGACTTGTAGTTGAAGCAAGCCCAATTAAAGAGGTATTGCTGCCAAATGAAGAAACTGAATAGTAAAGCCAGTACTTTCCGTTATAGTATGTCACATCCGGTGCCCATTGGTTTCGTTCGTAATTAGGCACATATTGCTTCCACCAAGATAAAGGACTAGTGAAAATTGACTTTTGAACCCTCCATACTCCGTTACTGTCCGCTTTTAGAACACGTAATCCGTTTTCCTCAGCAAGACCTGTCCCAAAAGCATACCAAGTATTCCCTTCTTTTGCCATTGTCGGATCATGCAGAAGCTCGTTCGATGCCCCCCAAAAAGCCGCTGATGCCGGTAAAGCGGACAACATTACAGCACCAGCTGTTAAAGCTGCACAAGAAAAACGCAATAATCCAGAAAACGCTTTCTTTTTCATATTCATCAAATCCCCCTTTTTTGGAATATAGAAAACTTGTCTATCATCCAGACTAGCACAAATTTTCTATATATATCCTTATTGTAGAGTTGCTTATTGAATTTGTACAGACAAAAAAATAGAATCCGCCTTTTACAGCGGATTCTGATGGTTTTTATTCATATGTGATTTGGTCAACTGTCTTTCGGTCTAATTTCTTAATCACTTCTGTAATTAATTTGACCGCGTTTTCATAATCATCACGGTGCAGCATGGCCGCGTGCGTATGAATGTAGCGGGTTGCAATGGTAATAGAGAGCGCAGGAACGCCATTTGCCGTCAAATGGATGGCTCCCGAATCTGTTCCGCCGCCGGCGATGGCATCAAACTGGTACGGAATGCCTGCTTCCTCTGCGGTAGCGACAACTACATCGCGCAAGCCTTTATGAGAGACCATGGATGCATCGTAAACGATAATCTGCGGGCCTTTGCCCATTTTGCTTTGCGCTTCCTTCTCGGAAATGCCAGGCGTGTCTCCTGCTATTCCTACATCAACACCAAACGCAATATCAGGCTGAATGGTGTGCGCAGCCGTTTTCGCTCCCCTCAGGCCAACTTCCTCCTGCACGGTTCCGACACCATACACAATGTTTGGATGATCTGTATTTTGTAAGTTTCTTAACACATCAATTGCAATCGCACAGCCGATACGGTTGTCCCAGGCCTTCGCCAGTAAGAATTTTTCATTGTTCATGACCGTAAATTCAAAATGAGGTACGACCATATCTCCCGGGATTACCCCCCATTCCAAGGCTTCTTCTCGGCTTGAAGCTCCAATATCAATAAACATGTCTTTTATTTCCACTGATTTTTTTCTCGCTTCAGGAGATAAAATATGCGGCGGCTTGGAGCCGATTACCCCTGTAATTTCGCCTTTTTTTGTCACGATGGTGACACGCTGGGCCAGCATAACCTGAGCCCACCAGCCGCCAACGGTTTGAAAACGGATAAAGCCTTTATCGGTGATTTGTGTCACCATAAAGCCGACTTCATCCAAATGCCCGGCGATCATAATTTTCGGGCCGTTTTGCGCACCTGTTTTTTTGGCAATTAAACTGCCCAGCCGATCTGTTGTCACCTCATCAGCAAATGGTTCTATGTATGATTTCATCACTTGCCTTACTTCTCTCTCATTGCCCGGTATGCCTTTTGCATCTGTTAAATCTTTCAGCATGGTCAATGTTTCATCTAATTTTGCCATGTTTCAAAACCTCCTTCATCAGTCCTGCCTTCTTATTATACAAAACCTGGCGCTAACCATACGACTATTTCACTTGAAAATCGGGTATATGTTTTTAGAACTTTCTTTTTAAAAAAGTGAAACCTTTTTCTATGCTCTTCGTATTACATCAGATCATCACAATAAGGGAGGTGCCTTCACACAATGTTTGTCATGGTTTTAAGGATTATATTGCTTGCACTTTTTGCTTATTGTATTTATGCCGCAGTCAAATATGTCGCGAATCCAAAGAGAAGGCTCAAGCTGGCCCAATCAAAAGAACATTTTTATATTATTGATGAACAGAACAATACCCGAAAGAACTTTCAGCTGACGTATAAAGGCGTGCTTTTTGAAGGAGAAAAGCATATTCCTTCCAAGGACCATCCGCTGTTTATCCACACCATCTTTGTCTGGACAGAATCTCCTGAGAAGCTGAAACATTTCTCTGCAAAAGATTTTGAGAACATTGAAGAAAAAGTGCTGGAACGCTATCCGAATTGTAAGATTGACTGGGACCAGCCCATTAAACTCGCAAAAAAAGCAGAAGAGCGTTAAAACGCTTTTCTGCTTTTTATAAATCAAACGGGCTGTAATAAATGCCGATCAAGATCGCTTCAATGACCAAAAGAAGTGGCACTCCGTACTTAAAAGACGTGTGTTTCGTTTTATGTCTGAAGGTTTGCATGCCAAGCCAGACACCGAGCGCTCCAAACACGATCGCTATCAGCCACAGCCGTTCTTCAGAAATTCTCCATTTGTGCTGCTGCGCTTTTCGTTTGTCAACGCCCATCACCCAAAAACCGCATAGATTAATCAGCACCAAATAGATAGCAATAACCATGTGGCCTCATCCTTTATATAAAAAAGCCGCTCTGCTGGAGAGCGGCTCTATATGATTACTTGTTTAATTGAGCTTTAGCAGCATCAGCAAGCTGATTGAATGCAGTAAGATCGTTTACAGCAAGATCAGCAAGCATTTTACGGTTTACTTCGATACCAGAAAGCTTAAGACCGTGCATTAAACGGCTGTAAGAAAGACCGTTCATGCGAGCAGCTGCATTGATACGAGTGATCCAAAGTTTACGGAAATCACGTTTTTTCTGACGACGGTCACGGAAAGCATAGTTTCCAGATTTCATGACCTGCTGGTTAGCTACTTTGTATAATGTATGTTTTGAACCGAAATAACCTTTTGCTAATTTAAGAACCTTTTTACGACGCTTACGCGCAACAGTTCCGCCTTTTACTCTTGGCATTAAATTTCCCTCCTAATTGTTCCTTATCCGATTACTTGATGTTAGCAAGCATTTGTTTGATACGTTTGAAGTCTCCTGCACTTACAACAGCACTCTTGCGAAGCTTACGCTTTTGCTTTTGAGATTTGTTAGCGAATAAGTGACTTGTATACGCGTGAGAACGTTTTAACTTCCCAGAACCTGTCTTTTTAAAACGTTTAGCAGATCCGCGGTGAGTTTTCATTTTTGGCATGGGATTTCCTCCTTATTGCTTTTCGTTTTTCGGCGCGAGCATTAAGAACATGCTACGGCCGTCCATTTTTGGTTTTGTTTCGACAGTCGCAACCTCAGCACATGCTTCAGAAAAACGGTCTAACACACGCTGACCGATTTCTTTATGAGTGATTGCGCGTCCTTTAAAGCGGATAGAAGCTTTCACTTTATCGCCTTTTTCAAGGAATTTAATCGCATTGCGCAATTTCGTGTTAAAGTCATGCTCATCGATTGTCGGACTTAACCGAACTTCTTTTAAGTTAATGATTTTTTGATTCTTGCGTGCTTCTTTTTCCTTTTTCTGCTGCTCAAATCGGAACTTACCGTAGTCCATGATTCGGCAGACAGGCGGTTTTGCATTCGCTGCAACTAACACAAGGTCAAGATTTGCGCGGCCGGCGATTTCAAGTGCTTCCTGACGGGACTTGATTCCAAGCTGGTCGCCATTTTGTCCGATCAAACGGACCTCACGTGCACGGATACCCTCATTAACCAATTGATCTTTGCTAATAATGAGCCACCTCCATAGTTTCTTCGAATTGATTCACAACTCATTTTGACTGCATTCTGCAGGCAAACAAAAAGTGTGGGCATTATAAAACACCCACACTACGAACATCTGTATCAATAAAAATGTACGGTCAACCTGCCAACTACATGCATGTGTCAATCAGGTGAGAAGCGGGTGCTTCTGCTTGTGATTTATATTCAATTCAATAACTATTCTACACAATACCGGATCTTTAGTCAAGGACGACTTATCCGGAACAACTTTTACATTGTAACATGGGTTTTCTATGAGCGCAAGAGAGAAAAAGAAAATCTTTCATCCTCATCCAGAATGTAAAGTTTCTGAACGGCTTAGCCACGCATCAAGTGTTCTGTTGAATAACATCGGTTCAGCCAGCGGTGGCCGATCCCCGGATATGCCGAAAATAGCTGATTTGCTGTTCCCACATCCGCCGCTGACACCCCCGCCATGAATAAAGACCATGCGCCGAGGATAGTGTACCCTGATTCTGTTATATGAAGAATCAATAGTCTCCCCCATCCTTCTCCTTATTTCACAGTTTATCATGAAACCACTGACAGGAAAAAATGTAAAGTAAAGTTAATCCCTAACCGATATAGGAAGCAGAAGGGAGTCTGACACATGAACAAACTGATACAGCTTGCTTTATTTTTCACATTGATAGTAACCGGTTGTTCGAATAGCAGCAGCACATCTTCCGAACCAAAAGCTGAAACGGTTAAGACAGCCGTAGCATTTAACCAAAAGGAACTGGAGAAAGAGCTGAAAAAACTAAAACCCGTTTCATTGGAAATGAAGTTTGAAAGTCCGCTCGCTGCTGAATTAGGAAAGCTGAAAGCAAAAGAAGAAGCAGAGAAACAAAGACAAATCGAGGCCGCAAAAAAACGTAAAAAAAAGCGAGAGGCGAAACGAAAGAAACAGCAGGAGGAAGAAGCGGAGAGACAGCGATTAGCAGAGCGGCAGGCGGAAGCTGAAAGACAAGCTGAGCTTGAAAGACAGAGACAGGCAGCAATCCAAAAAGAGCAGGAAGAGAATGCTGAAAAAAAGCGGCAATCGCAAGCACAACGGCAGCAGACCGAAGCACACTCATCTAATAGCCAACATGCACCACCTTCCTCGAAACAGACAGATGATACCATTCAACAGCCGGCTTCAGAGCTTCCTGATGACGATGGCTATGGTTATGAAGAACGAAAAAAGTGGCATGACGATCAAGTGGAATGGGGCATTAAACAAGGATATATCGATCCCGAAGACGCACCATAAAATAGAAAAAGCCAAGGCTTTCAGCCTTGGCTTATCCTCCGATTAGCTGCACGAACACAGGAATGACAAGAACCGTTACCACTCCTACTACGACAACCGCAATACTTGCCATCGCAGCTTCGACTTCTCCCATCTCGATCCCGACGGCTACACCGAGTGCATGTCCGGACGTTCCGAGAGCCAATCCTTTAGAAATGGGATTCTTTACTTTAAACACCTTCAAGAACAATGCTCCGAGCGCATAAACAATTACAGCGTTAAAGATGACCGCAAAGGCAGTGATGTCGCTGATGCCTCCAATGTCTTTTGATAGAGGAAGCGCAATTGCCGTTGTAGCCGCCTGCGGAAGCATGCTTTTCATCACTGCCGCATCGAGGTGAATACCTTTTGCGAGCAAATAAACAATCGTGACAGAGCAGATAGAGCCGACAATAATGGAGGACATGATTTGCCACCAGTATTTTTTCAGCTTATCTCTTTGTTTGTAAAGAGGAATTGCAAAAGCGATCGTCGCCGGTTCAAGGAAAAACTTAATGATTTCTCCCCCATTATGATAGTCTGCATAGGAAAAACCGCCGATTTTTAAGAATGCGATCCCAAGCACCATGGCAACAAACAAAGGAGTGAAAAGGAAGAAGCCTTTCGTTTTCTTAAATAAAAAGGTGCCGATGCCGAATGCAGCAAGTGATACGACAATTCCGAAATAAGGACTCATTGTGCTTTCCATCTGATGAACCTCCTGTTTCCTTAATGGTGAACGAGTTCTTTATTGTTCTGCGGGCTTTGCACTGTTTTTGTTTTCATGTCCGCTGCGGATTTGCGTTTTCCGCTCAGCGAAAGAATCAGCTGAGAAAACAATCCTGTAGCCCCTAGCAAAATGATCGTTGCGAGCAGAATGACAAGAACAATTTGCAGACCGTATTGCTGCATCACACCTAGCGAATTCATAACAGATATACCTGACGGGACAAATAAAAACCCGATCAGAGAGGTTAAAGACGTTCCGAGCGTTTCTACTTGTTCCAATTTAATGACTTTCAAACATAATAGAAGAAATAATAAGACCAACCCTACAACCGATGCCGGGATAGGTATCGGGACAATAGCTGCAATCATATTCGAAACCAGCATAATGACGGCAAAAATAAATGCTTGTGTTAAAAACCCGTACACTTTTTTAGCACTCATTTTCTTCACCTCTTTCTCTTTGGTACCCTCATTATAAATAAGAATCCCCTGTTATGAAGCGCTTACAAGATAACATGCCAAATAGCGGGACTGAGTTGCAGAATCAAATGGCTGAAATGCAAAAAGCCGCCCATCAAATATGGAGCAGCTTTTTCAATTCCTTTGCATATGTCCGGCTGACCGGTATTTTTGATCCGTCTTTCATGATCAGATTGTACGTTGAATTAAACCACGGCTGAATTTCTTTAATATATTCGGTATTGACGACAAAGCTTCGATGGACGCGGATAAAGTCAGCATCAGGCAGCTTTTTCTCAATCACAACGAGCGTATCGCTGACCGAATAAGATGTATCGAAGGTTTTTACATTGACATGACCATCTTCCGTCCCAGCATAGATAATGTCCTTCGTATCTATGATTACAATTGATTCTCCGACAGATAGCGCGAGTTTATGCTGGCCGGCATGGCTGTTCTGTTCTATTTCAACGACATCCCGATTTACTTTTTTATATTTTTTCAGCGTTTGCTGAATTCTTTCCTCATCGAAAGGCTTAGTTAAATAATCAAGAGCGTCCACCTCAAACGCTTTGAGCGCATATTGGTCATACGCTGTCGCAAATACAACAGCAGGTGGATGCTTCATTTTTTTCAATCGCTTTGCGATATCAAAACCGTTTTCTCCGGATAAATCAACGTCTAAAAACAGCAAATCAGGTTTTTGATCCATCATTTGGTCAAAAGCAGATTCGATATTTTCCGCTTCATTGATTTCTATTTCCTCATTGGTCCGCTTGAGCAAGTAAGCCAGTTCATCCCTTGCCAGCATCTCATCATCAACTATTAACACCCTGAGCATGTTCTTCTCCCTCTTTCATCTGTTGCATTGGCACTCGAAAGGAAACCTCTGTCCCTTTCTGAACCTCACTCCTGATATTCAGTGCGGCTTGCTGTCCGAATAAACCGACCAGCCGCTGATTCAGGTTATAAAGCGCTGTACCGGTTCCCTCCTTAGACGGAAACGGTTTCTTTCCCAGCTCCGGCAGGATGTCCGGCGGAATTCCCCGTCCGTTATCCGTCACCTTCATATAGACGAATGTATCATCAGATAAGACACAGACCGTAACTTTGCACATGTCTTGTTTTTTCGGAAACGCATGACGAAGCGCGTTTTCCACAAGCACCTGTAAAACAAACGGAGGGATTTCAATCTGTTCCAGCCTGCTGTCGATATTCAGCTCAATCTTATATTTCCCGGGAAAACGCGCCTGTTCTAATGATAAATAGGCGTGGAGGTGGTTCAGCTCCTTTGAGAGCGGAATCAGCAGCTGCCTCGCTCCTTGAAGGTTTGAACGAAAATAAACACTGAGCTGCAATAAGAGCTTACGTGTTTTTTCAACATCCGTGCGGCATAACGCAGAAATCGTATTGATCGCATTAAATAAAAAATGCGGATTCACCTGTGCTTGAAGCGCTTTGATTTCAGCATCCTTGAGAAGCTTGCTTTGCAGCTCTGCTTCCCCAAGCTCAAGCTGTGTCGAAAACAGCATGGCCAGCCCCTCAGCAAGCTCCTCCTCTACTTGGCTCAGGCCAGCCGGGTTTTTAAAATACATTTTTAAAGTGCCGATTGTATTGCCGTTTGATGTCAGCGGCAGGACAATCGCCGCATGCAAAGGACATTCAGAATGCGTGCATTCAATCTCTTCCTGGGAAATCGCCTTCATGATTTGCCCTGTTTTTATCACCTTTTTGGACAGGCCGGTGATCAAGCTTTTTGATGGGATGTGGTGATCCATTCCCGCGCCGACATGCGCAAGGATCTTCTCATTGTCAGTGAGAGACACCGCATCTGTTCCGGTCAGCTTATGGATAATAGCCGCCACACTTTTACAGGAGTTTTCATTTAGACCTTGGCGAAAAAAAGGAAGCGTCTGGTCAGCAATTGTCAGCACTCTGTGCGTTTCAAGCGCCCTTGCCTGCTCTTCCTTGCGGATGATCGCTTGAATAATCGACAGGAAAATAAAACTGCCTGTTCCGTTGATGAGTATCATCGGAATCCCGATCATGCTGACAAGCTCCCAAGCGTCACTGAATGGCTTCGCCATCAGCAAAATAATCACCATCTGCAGTGACTCCATGCCGATTCCCACAAGAGCGGCGATACGCGGTGTCGGCATTCGGTACCGCTTCGTAAAATACCTTCCGATCAAGCCTGCAAGAACACCCGCTAAAACGGATGATACCGCACAGCTTAAGGCCGTGCTGCCGCCGAGCGAAAAACGGTGCAGGCCTGCCAGTATACCGATCCCCGCTCCTACAAACGGACCTCCGAGAAGGCCTCCGATTTCCACGCCCAAAATACGGGTATTCGCGATAGAGCCCGTCGGATCTATCGCAAACACCCAGTCATTGTTTACAATCATATTTTTTTGAATTTCGATGCCTGTATAATTGCTGATGATACTAAAGAGAGAAAAAATAGAGATTAAAACCACTTTTCCTTTATAGCCGTCCTGATTTTGCAAAGCTTGTCTGAAAAGCTTCGTATGGGCGAGAATGAAGCCCAATATAACGATAATCCCTACCCTCTCAAGCATCATAATCATTAAATGAATCATGCATGTCACCTGTTCTTTCCGTTTTCATTCTAGCATGTTTTCGTTTCACGGCTGACTGTTTTTTTAAAATCGTCTGAAAACATATTTCACAAGGCTTTTATCTATTGTAAAATAAAATGTGAGCCTTTTGGCAGAAAGATTTGAATCTGTAGCAGAGGAGAAGATCATGAAAGCCGTATTTTTTGATTTAGACGATACACTACTTTGGGACGAAAAAAGCGTCAGAACAACATTTGCAGAAACTTGTTTACAGGCGGAGAAAAAATATGGCCTTGACCCGCAGGCATTCGAAGCAGCTGTTCGCGAAGCGGCGAGAGAATTGTACATGTCATATGAGACGTATCCATATACAGTGATGATCGGCATTAACCCGTTTGAAGGACTGTGGTCCAATTTCTCCGAACCGATCAGTGAAGGCTTTCAGAAGCTGAACAAGATTGTGCCGGAGTACAGAAGAAACGCATGGACAAACGGGCTGAAAGCGCTTGGCATCGATGATCCTGCATATGGCGAATACTTGGGAGAGTTTTTCGCGGCAGAGCGCAGAAAACGCCCCTTTGTATATGATGAAACATTTGCTGTACTCGATCAATTAAAAGGCAAATATGAATTGCTGCTTTTGACAAACGGCGATCCGAGTCTGCAAAAGGAGAAGCTCGCCGGCGTGCCTGAACTCGCCCCTTATTTCAATGAAATCGTCATCTCGGGCGCTTTCGGAAAAGGGAAACCAGATGTTTCAATTTTTGAACACTGCCTTAAGCTGATGAATATTGAAAAAGACGATGCGATCATGGTCGGCGATAATTTGAATACTGATATTTTAGGCGCTTCAAGAGCCGGTATCAAAACTGTTTGGATTAATCGGACAGATAAGAAAAACGAAACCGATGTGACGCCTGATTACATCATCAGCAGCCTTCATGATTTGTTTCCTATATTAGAGAAATAAAAAAAGCATGATCTCTTCAATGAGATCATGCTTTTTTATGTTATTTTTTCGCTTCAGATACTGCCTTTTTCACAAAATCATCTAGTGAAATGGTTTCAGAGTTCTGCTCTCCGTACTTACGGACGTTTACTGCCCCGTTTTCTGCTTCTTGGTCACCGACCACAAGCATGTACGGAATTTTTTGCATTTGCGCTTCGCGAATTTTGTAGCCGATTTTTTCATCGCGGCTGTCGACTTCTACACGCAGGCCTTCACGCTGCAGGCGTTCCTGCACTTTTTTCGCGTAGTCTAAGTGCACAGCCGGAGACACCGGGATGACTTGGAACTGAACCGGTGCAAGCCATGTTGGCAGCGCACCTTTGTGTTCTTCGATTAAGAAGGCAACAAATCGTTCCATTGTTGATACGACACCTCTGTGAATAACAACCGGACGGTGCTGCTTGCCGTCTTCACCGATATAGGTTAGATCGAAACGTTCAGGCAATAAGAAGTCAAGCTGAACCGTAGACAATGTTTCTTCTTTGCCGATCGCTGTTTTCACCTGAACATCAAGTTTAGGGCCATAGAATGCCGCTTCACCTTCTGCTTCGTAATAGTCATGGCCGATTTCGTCCATTGCCTCTTTCAGCATGGATTGTGCTTTGGTCCACATTTCATCGTCATCAAAATATTTCTCTGTATCTTCCGGATCACGGTAAGACAGACGGAATGTGTAATCACTTAAACCGAAATCTTCATATACATCCTGGATTAAACGGACTGTACGGATAAACTCATCCTTAATTTGATCCGGGCGCACAAAGATGTGTGCATCATTTAACGTCATGCCACGTACGCGTTGAAGCCCTGACAGCGCACCTGACATTTCATAGCGGTGCATCGTTCCCAGCTCCGCAATACGAATCGGAAGCTCGCGGTAGCTGTGAATGTCTTGTTTGTAAATCATCATATGGTGCGGGCAGTTCATTGGACGCAACACAAGGGTTTCATTGTCCATTTCCATCGGAGGGAACATGCCTTCTTGATAATGATCCCAGTGTCCTGATGTTTCATACAGCTCTTTGCTCCCAAGCACAGGTGTGTATACATGCTCATAGCCGAGGCTGATTTCTTTATCAACAATGTAGCGCTCGATGACGCGGCGGATTGTCGCGCCTTTTGGCAGCCAAAGCGGCAGGCCTTGTCCGACTTTTTGAGAGTTCGCAAACAGCTTTAATTCTTTGCCGAGCTTTCTGTGGTCACGCTCTTTCGCTTCTTCAAGCATGCGAAGATGCTCTTCAAGATCAGCTTTTTTGAAGAAAGCTGTGCCGTATACGCGCTGAAGCATTTGGTTGTTGCTGTCACCGCGCCAGTATGCGCCTGCAAGGCTTAACAGCTTAAACTCTTTGATTTTTCCTGTTGAAGGAACGTGCACGCCGCGGCACAGGTCAAAGAATTCGCCTTGCTCATAGATCGAAACGGTTTCTCCTTCAGGAATGGCATCCAATAGTTCAAGCTTCAGGTCGTCGCCGATTTCTGCAAAACGGGCTTTCGCTTCTTCACGGCTGACTTCTTTTCGAACGATCGGGAGGTTCGCATTGACGATTTTTTTCATTTCTTTCTCGATTTTCGGCAGATCCTCCGGTGTAATCGCTTCTTCCATTTCTACATCGTAGTAAAAACCGTTTTCGATGACCGGACCGACACCGAATTTGACATCTTTATAAATGCGTTTAATCGCTTGAGCAAGCAAGTGAGCCGTACTATGGCGCATAATTTGAAGACCTTCTTCTGAGCCTTCAGTAATGATTTCCACTGTACCGTCTTCATTGATCGGTGTTCTCAAATCGATTTCTTTTCCGTTCAGTTTTCCGGCTAATGATTTTTTCTTTAATCCCGGACTGATGGATGCCGCGATATCTTCTGTTGTTGTTCCTTTCGCAAACTCCTTGACTGCTCCATCAGGAAATGTGATTTTTACCATATCTGACATCTATGTCACTCCTTTTTTGCATATAAAAACCCCGCCCCCTATGAAAGGGACGAGGTTGAATAAACGGAATCGTGGTTCCACCCTTTTTTCCGCAAAGCCAATACTCCGGCAACTGCGGCTCTAAGCTCTGTAACGGGAGTTCCCGTCAGCCATTACTGCTCCTTTAAAGGGGTTCACAGCTGAAGTTCAAAGGCGGTAAAGTGAATGGTCCTTAGCTGGGAAGCTTGCAGCCGGGGCTTCCCTCTCTTTGAGCCGGTATCATTCCTTCGTGTCCTTATCAATACGTGTGTCTTTCTTAATCTCCTATGTATTATAAATTGTTCAATCCAAAAAATCAACACGATCGTATTTCCTTTTTCAAACCGACAGCCTTATATATACAGGCTGCCGGCCCTTATCCTTCCGAGTGCTTCACAGGTATTTCTGCGTCTGAAAAAGCGTGCAGCGGAAGCATTTCCATTCTCTCTTGAAATACGTTTTGAATGGTCCTTGCCATCATGTGCTCGGGCTGGTCGGTGTAAAGCACCACTTCATCAGGCGCAATGGAAATCAGCGGCGCGAGCAAATGAGAATCAATGTACATAGGATGATCGCGGACGAATCGCCTGTCTATGTATTTCATTTTTTCCCGTTCCGGCACATAGCGCAGTTCCCATAATGTAAATGAACCATCATGGACAATATGCACCTTTTTGATTCGCGGCTGTTTTGCTGTTACATAGTCTCTGAGTGTTTGAATAAAGTTTTGATATTCCTGTTCCATCTTATATTCATCTATCGCCGCTTCCGTAATGTCTCTAAGCTGCTTGTAGTATTGTCCGAGTCGGAAGGTCTGAAAGGAACGAATGGAAAATAAGCCTTCCTCTAAACAAATCGTTTGGAGTTCATCCAAAATTGATTGTTTCCGCGAAAGCTTTAGCGGCTCAAACGGCAGATCGTCCGCTTCTCCTTCAATAATACTGTGTGCGAGCTGAAGGATTTGCTGCTGTTCATCCTGGTCCGTGAAGCAGTATGTTCCCTCAATCAATGACAGCATATGCTCGTCTTCTTTGCATTCTAAAAAAAACTTGACCAGAATCGGCTCCATAAAATGCTGAATAGAGAAAGCCGGCTTAGCTTTTTCAATCCCGATTTTCCGTATGCCTTCACGGACAATGATATTGTTCCGATCGTCCGAATGCTGAATGAGATGTAAAAAAGCGGCTGCATCATGGTCATCTTCAAAGATTATTTCAAGCATGTTTGTCCCCCCTTACGGCATCTGTTACAAGTATATGGGGGATGTTTTTAAAATAGACGTAAAGGTCATTGGCAAATCTTAATTTGATTCTTGGAACAGGTTTTGCATTTTCTTTCTGAAGATGAACGGCAGCGAGATAAACACGATATACAAAGCGAGCACCATAAAGAAAGCGGGCAGATTGCCAGCCAAAAAGCTCGCACCCAGCACATTAAGCGCAATGGTCCCAGGGATGATTCCCGCGGCCGTCGCCGCAAAATATGGCAGCGCTTTGACATTGGAAAGACCTGCCGCATAACTGACGAAATCAAAATTGATCGGCAGGATTCTTAAAAGAAAGATATAAAAAAATCCGTTATCCTCCATCTGCTTCTGAATGGCTTCCAGCTTTTCGTAATGGCCGTTCTTTTTCGCAGCAAACAAACCCGCTGCAAAAAACGAAACAGCTGAGGCGCACATCGAACCGAATAACGTGTAAAGCGTGCCGAGAAGCGGGCCAAACGCAAGCCCGCCCGCTATAGAAATAACAGACACCGGAAATAAAACAAGAGGTCTGACGATGGATATCCCGATAAACATCAGCGGTGCAAAGACCCCGAATGACAATATCCATACCCTGATCTCTTTCGGCGATACATTCAAATACCTTTTATTTCCCCAAAAGATTAAACCTGCAACGGCCAGCACTGCCAGCCATTTAAGAGCGGTTTTTCGTTTCATACCCTCAGTTCCTTCCCCTTTGAACCGCAGCGATTACGGATGGCGGCGGTTTTCTCCGTCAAGGCGGATTGGAGCAGCCAAATATAATATCCGCTCCATTAATCTTGCCGCTTTTACTTCTTCCTTTTCTCCCCTTTGCGAATACGTAAAATGATGCTTCAGTTCGTCAGGTGAGAAATTAGAAGAAAAGAACGTCGGAAGCTGCTGGGACATTCTGTGCTGAAGCACTGTTCCGATGACTTCATCCCTTACCCAGCTCGTCATTGATTCCGCTCCGATGTCATCAAGCATCAATACAGGTGTTGTTTTGACCATATTGAGCTTCTCTTCCAATGAATGGTCTTGAAGCGAATTCTTGAGCTCTCTCACAAATTCGGGTACATATACGATCATGGAGGAATACTCTTTTTCCGCCAGTTCATTGGCAATCGCAGCGAGCATAAACGTTTTTCCTACCCCGAATTTCCCGTATAAATACAGTCCTTTCCCTTTTCCCGTCTCATTATAGCTTTTCAGAAAATCCGTAACATGCTGGAACATCGCGAGCCTGCTCGGATCACTGATATCAACCTGCTGGAATGTCGCTCCGAGAAGGTCCTGCTGGATATACATGCTTTTCATAAGAGACTTTTGTTTTTTCTGTTGGTCGAGCTTCCGTTTGACCGGACATTCATAATACTCGATATCAATAGAACGGCCATTGACAACAAGCTTCGGATGGTAGCCCTCCAACAGATTGTTGCAATCTTCATCTTCTGAACAATAGGAGCAATTCTTGCTTTGTCCGCTATATTCATAAAGCTTATTTAAGCTCTTTTCAATCATTTTTTGATCAATCATTTCTTCGTTTTCCTTCAAAAATGCCTGAACATCTTGATCCTTCATGACTTTTTCCTTCATTTGTTCAAGACGTTTTTGGAAATCCGGTCTGCCGGTTACGCCCTGCAGGGAACGGCCGATTGGTTCCATCTATTACTTCACCCCGCATCTCTGTCTTTAATAGGCAGAGTATTTTTTCAGTTTTTGCATCTCTTCCATCATCTTTTTCTTCTGTTCTTCCAAATCCTGAGGTTGCAGCTTCTGCTGTCCGGATTCTGAATCGGATGCTGTTTCCTTTTCTTTCATCCAGTCAGGAAGTTTTTCTTCGCGAATCACTTTTGAGTTTCGTTTTGATGGCTGATTTGCTTTCCCTTCAGCCCATTCAAGGTATTGGCGGTTTTCTTCTATCGCGAGCTTCATCGCTTCTCTGACCGTTTTTACCTTTTTGCGCGCCCAATGCGACGCGATTTTTTGGATATAGTTTTTCGACAGCTTCATATCGGTTTTCAGCATGACGTAATAAATTAACACATTTGTAACGCCTGGCTCGAGCTTCTGTTCAAACATAATTTCTTCTATGATTTTCAGATCAGCTTTTGACGGCTCAGTTCCGTCGGCAATGTCCTGCAGAAGCTTCTTCGGAGAAATCGCCTCAAGCAATGCGATCAGTTTCCCGTCCAGCGAATCCCCTTCCGCCGGTTTTTCGCCTTCACGCAGATGCACCGGCTGTGTTTTTTCCACTAAGTCAGGCAGTTGTCCGTTTCTTTCGATTTGATACCAGTCACTTGCCGCTTTTCTTAAAGCCTCCGTCGTAATGACGTCACGCTCATCAATCGCGCTCATCACGACATTTTGCATTTGCAAAGGATCTATGCCGTACAGATAAGAAAGCTTTTTGATTGTGTCCCGCACCTGCTGAGTCATTGCTTTTCTCGGAATCATCGTCTCAGAAAGTCCCGCTAAAAACAAATCAAAATCAAACACATCCTCCGTTATGGTGTAGGACGGTGCCTGTCCGACAGAAGTATACTCTGTGCCCTGCGCAAGTTTCACCGTTTCCTCCATATCAGATGTGAGCTTCCATTCACTCGGCTGCAGCGATTCAAACGCATGATTAAACGGCCGCGTAATGTCCTTCGCATCTTCTGAAATGGCCGGGTGCGTGAAAAATTGTTTTAATTGCTGATATTTTGTTTTTCCGACTCTATTGTACAGAAAAACATTCAGCATTCCGTCTTCAAAAAAATCATTTGGCCTGAGCGGCGGAAGGAGTTCATATATAAAGAGGCGCTCCTGCCGCTCGGATTCCTTCATATATACTTTTAGCAATCCGATGCCTTCGAGCTTCCCCTGTTCCTGATGGATCGTTTTTAAGTTAGACTGTGTCATCCCCATCAGCTGTCTATGTGTGGACTCTCCGCCCCACAGACGGTTTTGTTCAAGCTCTCCCCACAATGTCATATAAAGAGAGAATGCAACAGGGCCGATTAAGGGCTGATACAGTTGTGTAATAATTTGTCTGTCTATATCCTGCAGCATCGATCTGCTTTTGACCACATACGGATCTACAGGCAGTACATCTTTCCAATAGTCAGCCATACATTCTCAAACCTTCCGAATTTGTTTCTACCTTTCATTTTACACCGTTTCTCATATCTATCAAATGCCAATTTTGCACATGAGAAAAGAGCTAGAAGAATCCTCTTAGCTCTTTTAACGCTCTTTCTTTATTAAATCTTTTAATTCATCGATAAAGACGTTTATATCTTTAAACTGCCGATAGACTGACGCGAACCGTACATATGCGACTTCATCAATCTTAGCCAGCCGGTCCATCACCATTTCTCCGACGAGCTCGCTTTTCACCTCAGAGCAGCCTTGATTGCGAAGTTCTTTTTCAATATCAAAGCACATGTCTTCAAGCGTTTTGAGTGAAACAGGTCTTTTTTCACATGCTTTTATGAGGCCGCGCAGCATTTTTTCTCTGCTGAATTCCTCACGCACACCTTCTTTTTTCACGACGATGAGCGGGGTTTCCTCCACTTTCTCAAAGGTCGTAAACCGGTAGTGGCAGGATTCACACTCGCGTCTTCGGCGAATCGATTTTCCGTCATCCACAGGCCGTGAATCGAGGACTCTCGTTCCGTTATGCTGGCATGAAGGACATTTCAATAAAATCAGCTCCCAACTATTTCGTTCCCTGCAATGTATTTTCGGCAGCCTCCGCCTTTTAAAATAGATGTGAAAGCATCTGTCGGGAGAGCCGTTGTGTAAAGCTGTGTCTACAGCATCTGGTGGTTTGTGAAAATCTCTTTCTTATTTTACAAAAAAAACGAAAAAAGAAAAAGCTGGACCACCCTTGTTTCTTTATAAAAATAAAAGGAGCATAAGCTAAAAAGCGCAAAATGGCTTTCTAGCTTCAGCTCCCTTTGTGTTCGTGTTTACTATAGTACTTTCGCTTGCGCCTGTTTAATTTGCACAGGCCCCATTCCTCTTGGTATTTCAATGTTTTCTCTTGTATCAGCATGTAATGCCTCTGCGATGTAATCAGCAGCGACATTAGGATCTAAGTCTCCACAAGTATAAACATCAATGCTCGCATATCCGTGCTCAGGAAAACTGTGAATTGTTAAGTGTGATTCAGAAATAATCACAACTCCGCTTACGCCTTGCGGTGCAAATTTGTGAAATGCAACCTCGCGCACCTCAGCACCTGATTTTAGAGCAGCATTTACAAACGTTTTTTCAATAAAATCCATGTCATTCAGCTTATCAAAATCGCATCCCCATAGCTCGGAGATAACGTGACGCCCCATTGTTTCCATAGTCATGGACCCCCCTTAACAAGAATTAAAAAGTGAAATTCCAACAACTGGGTCGGCCATTTACCACGGGGGAAAGTTAGTCCGGAGAGGTCCTAACCCTTTAAGTAATTCCGAAACAGTCTCAAGCAAGAAGTTCACGAAAAATAGTATACTGTGTTTAAGTCTAATTTGCAAGGTGCGTTTTTTCAGAAATATGCTGTTAAGGGTTTTTTCTTCAAAATGCGTCCATGACCTTATTTTATACAGCAGACGGATGTTTCATTCGTGCCGCTACATGGCGGATCAGATCAACGACTCTGCATGAGTAGCCCCATTCGTTGTCATACCATGCGAGCACCTTTACTTTTCTGTCTTCCATTACCATTGTCGTAAGCCCGTCAATGACCGCTGAATGCGGATTTGTATTATAGTCAGTCGAAACGAGCGGTTCATCTGAATAATCAAGAACGCCGTACATCGAAGTTTTGGCAGCCCGTTTAAATGCCTCGTTTACCTCTTCAGCCGTTACTTCAGTTTTCAGATCGACAACGAGATCAACCAGTGAGACGTTCGGAACAGGGACGCGCAAGGCAAGGCCGTGAAGCTTTCCTTTCAGATGCGGCAGCACGAGCGAAAGCGCCTTTGCCGCTCCTGTTGTCGTCGGAATGATGGATTCACCACATGCCCGCGCCCGGCGCAAATCTTTATGCGGATTATCAATATTTTTCTGGTCATTCGTATATGCGTGAACTGTAGTCATCAGCCCGCTCTCAATGCCAAATTCTTCATCCAGCACTTTTACAACAGGCGCAAGGCAATTTGTCGTGCATGACGCATTTGAAATAATGACATGGCGGTCGGCGTCGAATTGGTCCTCATTTACTCCCATCACAATGGTAACGTCTTCATTTTTTCCCGGAGCAGTCAGAATGACTTTTTTGGCCCCCGCTTCTATATGACCCATCGCTTTATCTTTTGAATTAAACTTCCCTGTCGCTTCGACGACAATGTCAATATCATATTCCCGCCAAGGCAGCTGTTTTGGATCACGGCTGTTTAATAAAAGCACTTTCTTTCCATTCACGATTAGGCAGTCTTCACCAGCCACAACCTCTTTGTCGTACCTGCCGTGATTTGTGTCATACTTTATTAAATGAGCCAGCGTTTCTGCGGAATAGCTGGCGTTAATGGCCACTACTTGAATTTGATCATCTAACATTGCTTTTCTAAAAACCATTCTCCCGATTCTTCCAAACCCGTTGATCGCTACTTTTACCTTCATGTTGGACACCCCTTATCGATTATGTCATTCTAATTTGTTGTCATCTGTAATTAGTATAACACATTAAAATGAATTCGCCAGTACATATTGATAAAAATCAACGATTACAACGCTAATTTATGATGCATTATATATTTTCTTGCACACAAATTAGGCGTAAGAACCAAAAAGCAGCCAGCGTTCCGCACTGACTGCTCTCATTTTTTATGACTCCTGTTTTAACTTATCATTGAGCACACTTTCTTCTAACACAGAAAATGTATCCCCGTACACTCTGTTAATATGACTCGCTCCCCAAGCACACAGCATGTCTAAAATCCCTTCTAAGCTGCGGCCGTATTCGCTAAGCTCGTATTCCACTTTGGGAGGAACCTGATTGTACACGATCCGGTTAATGACACCGTCCGCTTCCAGCTCGCGCAGTTGCTGGGTCAGCATTTTTTGCGTGATGTTAGGCATCAGGCGCTTTAATTCACTCGTGCGTTTTTTTCCGTGCGTCAGGTGGCATAAAATGACGCATTTCCATTTCCCGCCGATCACTTCAAGAGTCGCTTCAACTGAAATGTTATATTTTTTCTGCTCCATGCGGTTCACTCTCCTTACAGGCACTAAAAAGTGACTATAGCACTTAAAAGTACGTACTTTTCTTTTTTGACGATATCTTTCATAATCACATTTGTCGGCTGATTTAAATCTGCTCTTTTTTATTTATATAGCTTACTCGGCAGAATTTCAATCATACAACACATCATACAAAGGAGGAACATGATGACTTCAGCCAATAAAAGCAGCATTCCTGCACTCCTGGCTTTGGCCGTAAGTGCATTCGCCATAGGAACAACCGAATTTATCAGCGTCGGCCTTTTGCCGCTCATTTCTGATGACCTGCACATCCCTGTCACAACAGCGGGATTGACCGTTTCCCTTTATGCGCTTGGCGTTACATTCGGTGCACCTATATTAACTTCATTGACCTCAAGCATGTCACGTAAGACGCTATTGCTTTGGATCATGTTGATTTTTATTGCCGGGAATACGATGGCCGCTACCGCTTCAAGCATCGGGATTTTATTAGCAGCACGTGTGATATCAGCTTTTTCGCACGGTGTGTTTATGTCGATCGGTTCGACAATCGCAGCGGATATCGTCCCTGAGGATAAAAGGGCTAGCGCGATTTCGATAATGTTTACAGGGCTCACTGTGGCAACTGTAACCGGAGTTCCTTTCGGCACGTTTATCGGCCAGCAGCTCGGCTGGCGTTTTGCCTTTATGGTCATTATCGCCGTCGGAATCATTGCTTTCATTACAAATGGCATTCTTGTCCCGTCCAAATTACGAAAAGGGACGAAAACAACGATGCAGGATCAATTGAAGCTTGTGACAAACGGCCGGTTATTGCTTCTATTTGTCATTACAGCTCTTGGATACGGAGGAACATTCGTTGTATTCACGTACCTGTCTCCCCTGCTTCAGGAAGTAACAGGCTTCAATGCCGGAACTGTAGCAGTGATCCTGCTCGTATACGGAATTGCCATTGCAATCGGCAATATGATTGGCGGAAAGCTGTCAAACCGAAATCCGATTGCCGCTTTATTCTATATGTTTATCGTACAGGCACTCGTTCTATTCACGCTGACATTTACGGCTCCATATCAATCAGCAGGCCTTATCACCATTCTCTGTATGGGATTGCTGGCCTTTATGAATGTGCCCGGCCTTCAGGTGTATGTCGTCATGCTGGCTGAGCGTTTTGTCCCGAGTGCAGTTGATGTCGCATCCGCGATGAATATCGCTGCCTTTAATGCAGGGATTGCGCTTGGCTCATATCTTGGGGGTGTGATCACCGATTCAATCGGACTGATTCATACCGCTTGGATAGGCGGATTAATGGTAGTCGGTGCAGTTATCTTAACAGGCTGGAGCCGCTTGATGGAAAAACGGGATCAACAAGAAGCCTGACAATTTTAAAGGAGGAAATCAATATGACAACACATTTACAAGCAGCAGCAACACTTCATAACGGAGTAAAAATGCCATGGTTCGGCCTAGGCGTATTCCAAGTGGAAGAAGGATCTGAACTGGTAAACGCAGTTAGAGCCGCCATTGTTCACGGATACCGCAGTATTGATACTGCCGCTATCTACGGAAATGAAGCTGGAGTCGGAGAAGGGCTTCGGCAAGGCATTGAAGAAACAGGCATCTCAAGAGAGGATCTGTTTATTACATCAAAAGTGTGGAATGCAGATTTAGGCTACGAGGAAACACTTGCCGCATTTGAAGCAAGCGTGTCAAAACTCGGTTTGGATTATTTAGATCTATATCTCATCCACTGGCCTGTAGAAGGAAAATATAAAGAAGCCTGGAGAGCGCTTGAAACTCTGTATAAAGAAGGCCGTGTCAAAGCGATCGGCGTGAGCAACTTCCAAATCCATCATCTTGAAGACCTGATGACGGCTGCTGAAATACAGCCTATGATCAACCAAGTGGAATTTCACCCGCGTCTTACACAAAAAGAGCTGATGGCATACTGCAAAAAACAAGGCATCCAGATGGAAGCTTGGTCACCTTTAATGCAGGGACAGCTGCTGGATCACCCTGTACTGGCAGACATCGCTCAAACATATAACAAATCAGCAGCACAAATTATTTTGCGCTGGGATCTGCAGCATGGCATCATTACGATTCCTAAATCAACGAAGGAACACCGCATTAAAGAAAATGCCAATGTGTTTGACTTTGAGTTAGCACAGGATGACATGAACCGAATCGATGCGCTGAATGAAAACCTGCGCGTCGGTCCTGATCCGGACAACTTTGATTTTTAATGACAAAAACACCGTTCTAACGAACGGTGTTTTTGTATTCTGCCCAGCTAGTGATGATTTCATCAAGCTGCTGTTTGGTCTCTGCAAGCGTGCCGCTGTTATCAATGACTTGATCTGCTCTTGCTGTTTTTTCCTCTAAGGGCATTTGGGCACGGATACGGCTGACCGCCTCTACTTCCGTCAGCTGATTGCGCTTCATCAGACGTTCCAGCTGAAGCTCTTTGGTCACACTGACCACAATAATTTTATTAACTAAAGATTCCAATTTGCTTTCAAACAATAGCGGGATATCTAATACAACAAATGCCTCGCGATTTGCTATGGCTTCATCACGGTGATTGAGCATTTCCTGCCTGACTGCGGGATGAACAATTGCATTTAAAGCAAGACGCTTTTGTTCATTTGTAAATACCAGTGCCCCAAGCTTTTTTCGATCTATATCACCGTTTGGGAGCAGGATGTCTTCACCGAATTCGTCAATGATTTGCCGGTAGGCCGGCATCCCTTTTTCTACCGCTTGTTTGGCAATGATATCTGCATCTATAACTGTTATTCCTTTTTCAATCAGCATATTGGCTACCGTACTTTTGCCGCTAGCTATTCCTCCCGTTAAACCAATGACTAAGGTCAAGAGATCCACTCCTTTTTACAATTTCCAGAGCCCAATCGTGATCAGCAGAAGCCCCGGCAAAAACGCCATCTTATCAATCCATTTCCACTTAGACAGAAAATGGCCGGCATTGATTCCGATTGATACAAACAACGAGCTCATGATTGCCACGGCAATGCTCATCACAATCGGTGAAAAACCAAGAATGGCTGCGCCAATACCTGCTCCGAAGGCATCAATCGATAAGGCAAATCCCAATAAGACCGCCTCAATTCCATTGATCACACCCGATTTGTCGATATCCGCACTCATAGGTTTTCTCAAAATATGAATCACAATCCCTAATGACCGAACCTCTAAATTAAGCAGCGTTTTTTCATGCAATAAGTATTCTTTGTCTTTTGCCGGTTTGAAAAATTGATACAGAACCCACGCACCGATTCCGACCAATACCAAACCGCCAAGCTTCTCCGTTACATATACAGGAAAAAACTTTGTAAGAAAGCTTCCGATCAGCATGGATATAAACATGACAGCACCGGAACAGCAGGCGATAATTAAAATCGCTTTAAACGGTATTTTCATTTTTCTCAATCCGTACGTAAATCCGACTGAAAAACTGTCCAAGCTGACAGCCAACGCCAGCAGCAGTATAGAAACCATTTGCATATCCGTTTCTTCCTTTCTGTTGGTGCTCTTGTATCAGATGTGAAATGCCCGGGATTCATCACAATCATATATATGGTAAAGTGAAAAATCCGTGTTTCGAAAATGGCATCCTCTATTACAGAGTTACTGATATATGCACCGACAGCTTGGACGATGAAGCATTATGCTACTTTTTTTTCTGGCACTTCGCGCAAAAATGCGTGCCCCTGCCTCCGACGACAATTTTTGAAATCATCGTTCCGCAATTTTTGCACGGCTCGTCTTTTTTTCCGTACACAAAATGCTGCAGCTGGAACATTCCAATTTCCCCTTGGGAGTTGATATACGAGCGGACTGTGCTGCCGCCCGCGTCAATCGCCTCCTGCAGGGTGTTTTTGATTTCAGCATGAAGTGTTTTGATTGTTTTGTCTGATAATTGATTTGCTTTCGTCTCAGGATGGACACCCGCTCTGAAAAGAGCCTCGTCCACATAAATGTTCCCGAGTCCCACAACTGTTTTCTGATCCAGTAGGGCGGTTTTGACAACACGGTTTGTTTTGGCAAGCCGTTCTTTTAAATATGCACTCGTAAATTCTTCTGCATCCGGTTCCGGCCCTAATTGAGAAAGAGGGAGCTCGCCCGCTTCCTCTCCCGGTTTAAATAAGTGCATGGTCCCAAACTTCCGCACATCCCTGTAACGAAGCTGTGTTTCGTCTGTCATCGTGAATATGACATGCACGTGTTTATCGTCTGGCTCCTCCGCTTGATGAAGCCCGTATTTCCCTTCCATTCGAAGGTGGGAAACCATGACATAATGATCTAAATGAAACAGCAAAAACTTTCCTCGTCTTCCGATAGACTGTATCGTTTCTCCTGCTAGATTTCGCGCAAATTCCTCCGGTTCGGCAGGCCGTTTGATGATATTCGGCCATCTGATCTCTACCGATTTGATTGTTTTTCCCTTTACAAGCCCGGTCAGAGTGCGCCGGACCGTTTCAACCTCTGGTAATTCCGGCACATCCATCACTTCCTATCTCTGTTTATTTCGCATCGTACCAAGATGGGCCTGATGCAAAGTCCACCTTTAACGGCACATCTAATGCAAGCGCATGTTCCATCACTTCAGGAACAAGCTTTTCAAGAATTTCAATTTCTTCTTGCGGCGCTTCAAAAATCAATTCATCGTGTACTTGAAGCAGCAGTCTTGCTTTCAGCTGTTTTTCTTTCAGCTTGGCAGCCATATCAATCATGGCTTTTTTTATAATATCAGCTGCGCTTCCTTGAATCGGCGTATTCATTGCCGTACGCTCCGCAAAACTGCGGATATTAAAGTTTCGGCTCGTCAGCTCAGGAATGTAACGGCGGCGATGCATAAGCGTTGTCACGTATCCTTTTTGCTTCGCGTCCTGAACTGAATCTTCCATGTACGCTTTTACGCCTTGGAAGCTTTCCAAATAGCGTTCGATGAATGCTCCGGCTTCCTTCCGGGTAATGCCGAGGTTCTGTGACAGCCCGTAATCGCTGATGCCGTATACGATGCCAAAGTTGACCGCTTTTGCCTGGCGTCTCATCGCAGAAGTCACTTCATCCTCGGCAACATGGAACACATCCATTGCCGTTTTCGTATGAATATCCATATCATTTGTAAAAGCTTCAATAAGATTTTGATCCTTTGAAATATGGGCAAGCACCCGCAGCTCGATTTGTGAGTAATCGGCTGCAAAAATAAGCCAGTCTTTTTCAGACGGAACAAAAGCTTGGCGGATTTTACGCCCTTCTTCAAGCCTGATCGGAATGTTTTGCAGATTCGGATCAGTCGAGCTGAGACGGCCTGTTTGCGTTAAAGCCTGGTTAAAGCGCGTGTGCACCTTATGCGAATCCGGTCTCGTCACCTTTAAAAGCCCTTCGACATATGTCGATTGAAGCTTGCCAATTTGTCTGTACTGCAAAATATAGTCGACAATCTCATGCTTGTCAGCCAGCTTTTCAAGCACATCAGCAGACGTTGAATAGCCTGTTTTTGTTTTTTTTACGACAGGCAGGCCGATCTTTTCAAACAAGATGACGCCGAGCTGTTTCGGAGAATTGATATTAAACGGCTCTCCCGCAATCTCATGGATTTTTTCTTCATATTCCTTCAGCTTCGCACCCAGTTCTTCACCCATTCGTTTTAAACGATCAACATCGACCTTGACGCCAGTTGATTCCATTTCGCCGAGAATAAGCGCAAGCGGCATTTCGAGCTCTTCAAACAGCTCAAGCTGATCGTTGTTTTCCAGCTCCTGAACAAGCTTTTCCCGCAGGCTTTGAATGGCTAACGCTTTTCGGACAAGATGCTCAGACAGTACATCTTCTGAAGGTACCGCCCGTTTTGCTCCTTTGCCATAAACTGATTCGTCGCTTGATACGATATGCAGGCCGTAATCCTTGGCCACACTCGCAACGTCATCATATGAATTGCCCGGATTGATGATATAAGCCGCAAGAAGCGTATCAAACTCCGCCCCCTTCAGCTCAATGCCCTGCCAGCGCAAAGCGACAACAGCCCGCTTGCTATCGAAAAGCCATTTCTTCTGCTCGTCATTTTCCGCCCATTCTTTAAACACCTTAGACTCCACGGCAATGTCTTTCGGAATAAAATAAGATCCCGTTTCATTTACGATCGAAAATCCGAGAAGCGGCTCTTCATGATAATTGTCGCCAATCTGTTCAACGACAAATGCGGATGGAGAAACCAATATGCCGCTTGTTACGTCTGTGACGGTTTCGACCTTAATTTCCTCTAATGCCTGATCCTGCTCTGCTTCTTCACTGTCTTCCCCAAGACGTTCAAGAAGCGTGTTGAATCCAAGATCTTTAAAGATGGCAATCACCTGTTCACGATTAAAGCCTTGATATTCCAAGCCGGAAACGGATACCTCAATCGGCGCATCCGTCATGATCGTCGCAAGCTCCTTGCTCATCAATGCCTGATCCTTAAATTCCTCAAGCTTTTCCTTCAGTTTCTTTCCGCTCACCTCGTCAATGGACTTCAGCAGCTTTTCCACGGAATCGAACTGTTTTAAGAGCTTAATCGCTGTCTTTTCTCCGACGCCGGGCACACCTGGAATATTATCCGAGGAATCGCCCATCAGACCCTTCATGTCAATGATTTGTTCAGGCGTAAGCCCGTATTTCTCTTTGACGTGCTCCGGTGTGTAAAATTCAACATCGGTAATTCCTTTCCTCGTAATGGCAACTGTTGTTTTGTCTGTTGCCAGCTGAGTTAAATCCTTATCTCCTGAGAAAATCTTTACTTCAAATCCGTCTTTTTCAGCCGATTTGGCCAGTGTGCCGATAATATCGTCGGCTTCGTATTGTTCCAGTTCGTAGCGGCTGATCTGATAGGCATCCAGCAGCTCGCGGATAAATGGCATTTGTTCGGAAAGCTCAGGCGGGGTTTTCTGTCTGCCGCCTTTATATTCTTTAAATGTGCCGTGACGAAATGTTGTTTTCCCGGCATCAAATGCAACCAGCATGTGCGTCGGTTTTTCATCCTCAAGCATCTTCATTAAAATCATCGCAAAGCCGTATACGGCATTCGTATGAATACCTTTATCATTGCTTAACAGCGGCAATGCAAAAAACGCCCGGTAAGCCAGACTGTTTCCGTCTACAAGCACTAATTTTTTTCGTTCCGTCATTCAATATCCTCCTAAGAAGCCTCAGGCTTCCATTCATCTCTTACATAGTCATTAGCTCCTCTTATTTTAACAAAGTTCAATTTGAAAGGAAAATACGTGAACTGAGGAGAAGACACAAAAAAGGACGGGAACACAAAATGGTTCCCGCCGTCAAAATTGGCTCCTTGGATGAAGGGGTTCTACTACATCCTACCAGCATAGGTTTAACAGTGCATGAAGATATTGTTAAACCTTTGTAAACATTAGGCGGACTTTTCAGCGGCCCGTTTCAGCGTCACTGTAAAGACCGTTCCCAGTCCAGGCTCGCTTTTGACATCGATTTTCCCTTCATGAGCCTCTATTAAATGCTTTACGATTGCAAGACCCAGGCCGGTGCCGCCCGAATTCCTGCTTCTGTCTTTATCTACGCGGTAAAAACGTTCAAAGATGCGAGGAATTTCTTCTTTCTGAATTCCGATTCCGGAATCGGCAACTTCAATCTGAATGTCTTTTTCTCTGGGCGTTACATTGATAGCTACAGAGCCCCCTTCAGGCGTGTAGGTTAACGCATTGTTTACGAGATTAAGAAATACCTGTTTCAGCCTGTACGGGTCGCCTGATACGTATAGCGGATCTTTCGGGACATTCAGTTGTAAGGAGATGCCTTTCTCATCCGCCTTATGCTTAAGAAGCGTTTCAATCTCACCAAGCATTTTGGCTGGTTCAAACGTTTCAATGCTGAGCGTAAAATTTTGCTGCTCGATTTTTGAGAGATCGAGAAGATCCTGAACCAAAGACTGAAGCCTTTCGCTTTCCTTTAGAATAATAGAGAGAAATTCAGAAAGCGCTTCTTTGTCCTCCATCGCCCCGTCCAATAACGTCTCCGTAAACCCTTTAATGGACGTAATCGGCGTTTTCAGCTCATGAGAAACATTCGCCACAAAATCCTTTCTCATCTGCTCTAATTTCTTCGTCTCCGTCATGTCATGGAAAACGAGCACAATTCCTTTCCATTCATCGTCCGGCCCCATAATCGGTACGCCGTCCACTTCAAAATAACGCCGTTCAATTTTGATCGGAAGCCTTAACAGTTTGCATTTCTTTGTCTCCGTCATAAAAATGTCTTCGACAAGCTGGATCACTTCTTCATGTTCAAATGCATCATGATAAAGACGGCGCAGCATCTGATTCGGATTGATATGAAACTGCTTGGCGTAAGCCCTGTTCACGAGATTGATAAAGCCTCTTCCATCAATCATAATCAGCCCAGAGCCGATATTTTCAATGACTGTCAGCAGCCGGTCCCGCTGCATTTCCTGCGTTCTCGTCATTTCCATCAGATCAACAGCAAGACTGTTCATCGCACGGCCGAGCTTATCAGAGCGCCTGATATAGCCGCCGTATGTCCTGGCATCGTAGTTCCCCTTGGACAGTTCTGTCGCTACGTTTGTCGCTGCTTCAATCGACCTTTTATAGCGTGAGGTCATACTGGAATAAAAATAAACAATGACGATAAAAGCGGTACAAAGACTGGCCGTCAGCATCCCCCACATTTCGCCTTTCAAGCCGTAGCTTTTTTTAGAGGCAGAAAGCAGCACATATCCTGTTTTTTCACCTTCGCTTCTAAGCGAGAGTCCGTAATAAAGCTTGTTATCCGCTGTTGAAAGAACACCCTCATGGCCAGAGACAAGCGCCCGCACCTTTTGAGAATCTGCTGCTCTCCCGTTTGACCCGTACAGCACCTTGCCGTCTGTATCGATAACGGATGCGCTCACATCAAGCGCGCCGCCTGCATCTTTAATGATTTTCTCATTTGCTTGATCATTCAGATTGCCGGCATCAAGAAGCGAAGCCATGTATTTGGCTTCTTTTTCAATGTGTTCCTCTGCTTTCCTTTGATCAGATGTTTCAAAGAGCTGCTGCAAAAACAGCCCGAGGACACTAAACACCAGAATCATACAGACAACGAGTACAGAAAAAAGGCGCACACGGTATTTATTCATTCATTTTTGGCTCCTCCAGTTTATACCCCAATCCCCTAATCGTTTTAATATAGATCGGTTTTTTCGTATTGTTTTCAATTTTGTCGCGGAGATGGCTGATATGCACATCAACAATTCTCGTATCTCCGGCAAAATCATAATTCCAGACAGCGCTCAACAAAAGATCTCTCGTCAGCACTCTGCCTTTATGTCTGCCCAAATACAGCAGCAGTTCGAATTCTTTCGGTGTCAGCTCAAGCTGATTTTCTTTAAAGTACGCTTCATAATGATCAGGCAGGATTTTCAGATCGCCAATTACGATCTGACCTTCAATTTCATCGTTTTTCATTTCACTAGAGGGCGCAGCCATTTCCGAACGCCTTAAAATCGCTTTGACTCTTGCATTTACTTCCCTTGGACTGAACGGCTTGGTCATATAATCATCAGCACCGAGCTCAAGCCCTAATACTTTGTCGAATTCCTCATCCTTCGCTGTCAGCATTAAAATCGGAAACATCAGTTTTTGCTGTCTCAGCTGCTTGCATACTTCGATTCCGTCCAGTTTTGGAAGCATCACATCAAGCACAATCAAATCAGGCTTCTCTGTCTCCGCTTTTTTGAGTGCTTCTTCCCCATCCGAGGCGGTAATGACATCATAGCCTGACCGTTCCAAATTGTACTGTAAAAGAGTAACAATAGATTCTTCATCATCCACAACTAAAATTTTCTTGTTCATGCTGTGCCTCCAGTATTATAATTCCCCGACATCCTATTTCTCTATTTTATGTCATCTTAACATGTTTCATGATTTTATTTTAGCGAAAGCAGGATATTCCGACAATTCGTCTTTTACATCATTTTTAAAAGAAATAAAGAAGATGATGACAACGCTTTCATTTATAGCAAAAAGAGAAAGGCTCTATCAAGCAAGCCTTTCTCTCTTTTTATTAAGATAATACTTTCATGACATTTTTGACAGATTCAACTGATTTATTCAGCTGTGCTCTTTCATAGTCTGTCAGTTCAAGTTCAATGATTTGCTCAAGACCGTTGCCGCCTACGATTGTAGGAACACCAAGGTAGATGCCTTCATAGCCGTATTCCCCTTCAAGATAAGCAATTGTAGGAAGGACGCGGCGCTGGTCTTTCAAGATCGCTTCAACCATTTCTGTCAGAGAAGCCGCAGGCGCATAATACGCGCTTCCGTTTCCAAGAAGATTTACGATTTCGCCTCCGCCTTTTCTAGTGCGCTCTACAATTGCGTCAATCCGTTCCTTCGGAATGAGAGTTTCAAGCGGGATACCGCCAGCATAAGAATAACGCACAAGCGGCACCATATCGTCACCGTGGCCGCCAAGAACGAAACCAGTCACATCTTTCACTGACAGGTTTAATTCCTCTGCCACAAATGTTCTGAATCTTGCCGTATCAAGCACACCGGACTGGCCGATTACGCGCTCTTTAGGGAAGCCTGATTCTTTGTACACCGCGTATGTCATTGCATCAACAGGATTTGTCAGCACCACAATGATAGAGTCAGGAGAATATTTCACGATTTCTCGTGTAACGCTTCTCATAATTTTTTCATTTGTAGAGACTAGATCATCTCTGCTCATACCAGGTTTTCTTGCGATACCGGCTGTAATAACAACAATGTCAGAACCCGCTGTATCCTCGTAATTGGATGTGCCCGTAATTTTTGCGTCAAAGCCTTGAACCGGGCTTGCCTCAAACATATCAAGCGCTTTTCCCTTTGTCGGGTTCTCCAATTGCGGAATGTCAACAAGAACTACGTCTGCCAGCTCTTTTTGAGCGATTAAAAATGCAGTTGTCGCTCCGGTAAACCCTGCTCCGATAACAGAAACTTTTTTACGAGTATTTCCCATGTCTCTCTTCTCCTTTATGGCTAGTTTTAGGCTGTTTCCTTGCTTAGTCCATGTTTTTAATCAGTTCTTCTCCGAACTCTGAACATTTCACTTCAGTGGCGCCGTCCATTAATCTGGCAAAATCGTAAGTTACGACTTTAGAAGCGATTGTTTTTTCCATAGATTTGATAACCAAATCAGCCGCTTCGTTCCATCCTAAATGCTCAAGAAGCAGAACGCCTGAAAGAATAACTGAAGATGGGTTTACTTTATCAAGGCCTGCATATTTAGGAGCCGTTCCGTGCGTCGCCTCAAAAATCGCATGTCCTGTTTCATAGTTGATGTTCGCTCCAGGAGCAATGCCGATTCCGCCGACTTGCGCAGCAAGAGCATCAGAGATGTAATCTCCGTTCAGGTTCATTGTTGCAACGACATCAAATTCGTTCGGACGCGTTAAAATCTGCTGAAGGAAGATGTCAGCAATGCTGTCTTTGACAATGATTTTGCCTGCTGCTTCCGCTTCGCTTTGCGCTTTGTTGGCAGCGTCTTTTCCTTGTTCTTCAGCAATGCGGTCATATTGAGCCCATGTGAATACTTTTTCGCCGTATTCTCTTTCAGCAAGTTCATAGCCCCAGTTTTTGAAGGCGCCTTCTGTGAACTTCATGATGTTTCCTTTGTGAACTAGGGTTACTGATTTGCGGCCGTGCTCGATCGCATAATCAATGGCTGCTCTGACCAAACGGCTTGTTCCTTCTTCAGAAACAGGTTTAATGCCGATACCTGATGTCTCAGGGAAACGGATTTTGTTGACGTTTAACTCATTTTGCAGGAAGCTGATGAGCTTTTGCACTTCTTCAGAGCCTTTTGCGTACTCGATGCCTGCGTAAATATCTTCTGTATTTTCACGGAAGATGACCATATCAGTATCTTCAGGGCGTTTTACCGGTGACGGCACTCCAGTAAAGTATCTTACAGGTCTTAAGCAGACGAATAGGTCAAGCTCTTGTCTGAGCGCTACGTTCAAAGATCGGATTCCGCCGCCGACAGGTGTCGTTAACGGGCCTTTAATCGCGATGAAATATTCGCGGATCACATCTAATGTTTCAGCAGGCAGCCACTCACCTGTTTTATTATAAGCCTTTTCTCCGGCATAAACTTCTTTCCACGTAATTTTCTTTTCGCCTTTGTATGCTTTTTCAACTGCTGCTTCCAACACCTTCGAAGCCGAGTTCCAAATATCAGGACCGGTTCCGTCTCC
This sequence comes from Bacillus sp. VA13, assembly GCF_055710085.1. Lineage (NCBI taxonomy): Bacteria > Bacillati > Bacillota > Bacilli > Caryophanales > Bacillaceae > Bacillus > Bacillus sp. VA13. The sequence goes on from NZ_JBVQPP010000001.1 coordinate 1,397,566, forward strand.
TTCGATAAACGGGATAATCGGGTTATTTGGTACGTTTAATACTCCGTTAGAAACTGTAATTTTTTCACCTTGTGCCACAATAAAAACCTCCCAGTATGTAATTCATATTTAGAAAACATTTTATTTTTCCTATATAGAAAACAAAATGATTTTTCTCAACATTCAATGAAAGTGTAAACCACTTTTGATGTTCTGAACAAGAGGCTAACCTCATTAACGCAAGCCAGCCTCCAATGGTTCTTTAGGCTCTTTCTTCAATCGGAACAAATGCTTGTTTATCAGGGCCTGTGTAATCTGCCCGCGGGCGGATCAGTCGATTGTTGTCATACTGCTCAAGAATATGAGCAAGCCAGCCGGACATTCTGCTTATAGCAAAAATCGGTGTGAACAAATCATGGTCAATACCGAGGCTGTGATAAACAGAAGCCGAATAGAAATCAACGTTAGGCGGTAGCTTTTTCTCTGATGTGACGATCTCTTCTACGCGAATCGACATCTCATACCATTTGCTTTCGCCTGTCAGGTTGGTCAGGCGCTTGCTCATTTCTTTCAGATGCTTCGCGCGCGGGTCACCATGCTTATACACGCGGTGGCCGAATCCCATGATTTTTTCTTTCTTTTCAAGTTTGGCGCGGATGTACGGCTCAGCGTTTTCTACTTCACCGATTTCTGTCAGCATCTTCATCACGCCTTCATTTGCACCGCCGTGAAGAGGACCCTTCAGTGCGCCGATTGCGGCAGTAATGCCTGAATAGATATCAGAAAGTGTTGCGACGCAGACCCTTGCTGTGAACGTTGACGCGTTCAGCTCATGGTCAGCATGTAAAATCAGCGCTTTGTTGAAAGCTTCAACCTCAATTGGCGAAGGCTCTTCACCGTTTAATGTGTAGAGAAAATTCTCGGCAATGCCGTAGTCTTCTCTCGGTTCAACAGGTTCAAGGCCTTTGCGGATTCTGGAAAACGCTGCAACCAAGCCAGGCACCTTTGCCTGAAGGCGGATCGCCTTTCTATAGTTGGCTTCCGGGTTCATGGTATCAGCCTCGCTGTCAAGCAGGCCTAGTAATGAAATTGCTGTCCGAAGAGCAGCCATGGGATGAACATTTTCGAGGGAATAAGATTTGAAGTGCTCAATAATTTCTTGCGGAACGACAGCTTCCTTTGCAAGCTGCTGCTTTAACTCATCAAGCTCCTTTTTGTTCGGCAGCCTTAAATGCCAAAGCAAGTAGATGATTTCTTCAAAACTTGCATTCTCTGTTAAATCATCGATATCATACCCCACATATGTAAGGGTATCGTCAATAATAGAACTAACAGATGATGTTGTTGCTACAACCCCTTCTAGACCGCGTGTCGCTGTCATATATAACATCTCCTTTTCAATAAATTTCCCCTTTAAGAGTGTTGTAAAAACATGAGGCTTACTTAAAAAGCATGATGCAAGTATTTCTCTCCCCCTAAAAGAAAATGCTTACATTTTACTGCCTGCTTCTACTGAAACCCTTTGCTTATGAAAGAACATAACAAATTCTTATAAGCTTATTTAAGTTTAAGCCTATTCTCATTATAAACAATAATCAGACATTTGTTAAATGTTTACCTATAATTTTTTTTTTCGTTCTGTGTTTTCCCCGAAAAAACGCCTTTATTTGTGGGTTTTTGCATATAAAAAAAAGCGGCCTGAGAGCCGCTTTTTTTATGAAGTGAACAGTTTTACGATCTGCATGGCTAAATAAGCAATCCCCGCTCCGATCAGCGGTCCCACCGCAACTCCGCCAAAAAGCGCGACTGCAAGAATGGTCCCGATCACAAGAGCAGTTGTAATATGCGGGTCATTTTCCAGCAAGGTCAGGCCGTTTTTGGCAATCAGCGCCACTGCAATTCCTGCTCCCAAGGCGATCCAAGCGTAGGAAGACCGCACTGCTTCTCCAAGCTGCTTAAATCCGATTTCTCCCGTGGCAATCGGAACAAGAACAGCGATCGTGATAATGGTCACTCCCCAGTTAATGCCTTTTGACTGGATGGTTGGAAATAATTTCTGGTCAAGTCCAACGATTTTGATGATCAAAAGGACGGATACAGCAAAGAGCAATGATTGGTTTTTTGCGATAAGTGCAATAGCCAAGAGTATAATTAAAAATAAATTCGCTTGTGTAAACACATGCCATCCCTCCTTAAAGATGAATGTATTCATATTCAGCCGGAGCGTGAATACATATAAAAAATAGGACATGCTGACGAGAGGAGGACCGATTTCGTGAATCAATCTTATATCACTATTTTATTCAGAACCCTCTTTGTCATATCAGTTACCGCAGGATCGATAGCTGCGGCCTATTATTCGTTTCCGTTAACTTATCCGTTCCTAATCGCCCTTATTCTCTCATCAGTGATTCATCCTGTTGTTGACTATTTGGACAAAGTGACAGGATTCCCCCGAACGGTAAACGTGCTGGGCGTGCTTGCTCTTTTTCTGCTCGCCGCCTTCGGCGTGCTCACCATTCTTGTAGCGGAAATCGTAACGGGAACAGCCTATCTTGCAAAAACACTGCCACCGCATATCAGCACGTTTATCTCATATTGCGAAAAATTATTTACGACTCATATCCAGCCGCTCTATAACGAACTGACCCTTTTGTTTCAAGAATTGGAGACCAACCAGCAGGCTTCCATCGTTACTCACATCCAGACACTCGGTGATTCCGCCGCTAAAAATGCCGGGCTGCTGCTGTCCCACATTCTAGAAATGATCCCGAGGTTTTTCGCGCTTCTTCCCAATACGGCGGCTGTTCTGATTTTTTCTCTCCTGGCAACATTTTTTATGACAAAGGATTGGCACAAACTGAAAGCGATGCTCGTTTCGATTCTGCCTGATCGGGTTACAGCTAACAGCAAGGCCATAAGCAGCGAATTAAAAAAAGCAATGACCGGTTTTATCAAAGCTCAGGCCGTTCTCGTTTTCATTACGATGGTAATTGTATTTATCGGCCTTTCTCTCTTAAAAGTAGAACATGCTGCAACAATTGCTTTTTTAATCGGGCTTGTTGATCTTCTCCCTTATTTGGGTGCGGGTTCCGTATTTGTGCCGTGGATTTTGTATTTATCGATTACAGGCCAGCTGCCTCAGGCGATCGGAATCGGTGTACTGTACCTCGTTGTTCTGATTCAGCGGCAGCTGACAGAGCCTAAAATACTTAGTAAATCTATCGGGATCGATCCGCTGGCAACGCTCATCGCCCTGTTTGCCGGTTTTAAATTATTCGGGTTTTTAGGATTGATTGCCGGGCCGGCTGTTCTCGTCATCATCCAAGCCTTCATCACAACAGGCGCATTAAAGGAAGTATGGTCCTACATTACTGTTCAACAAAAATAAAACAGCAGCCCATGTTGCATGGCTGCCGTTTTTTATTTGATGATGATCCGCTTGTTCTTCGACATCCCTCTCAGCCATTTGAACAGAATCGGCTTACACCAGCTGCGGGTAAACGGGATAAGCAAACAGGCGCCGGCCAAATCTGATAAAAAGCCCGGAAGCATCAGCAATAGACCGCCAATGAAAATGCACAGGCCGTCAGCAATCGCTTCCCCCGGCATTTTGCCATATTGAAGATCACGCTGAACCTTGTAATATACTTCGGTTCCTTGTTTTTTTGCAGCTGCTGCGCCGATAATGCCCGTCAGAATCATTAAAAGGACCGTCGGCAAAATGCCGATCAGCTTGCCTGAAAATAGGAATATGCCGATTTCTATTGCCGGAAATACAATAAAAAGCAAAAATAAAAATCTCATATCCAAGCCCCCCACACGTGTAACACGCCTCTGTTCAACATTAGGCGAGATAAAGAGAAAAGGAAGGGATTCCCCTTCCGTTTTCACCTGTGATTAAAGAACGCTCGCACGGCCTTGGTAGACTGCGCCTCTGGAAGCGTCAACTGTAATTTCCTGGCCTTCTGTCAAAATAGATGTCGCATTTTCAAGGCCAACGATTACCGGAATGCCAAGGCTTAATCCAACTACCGCAGCATGGCTTGTCAAACCGCCTTCTTCTGTAATAAGGGCAGACGCTTTTTCAAGAGATGCAATCATATCACGGTCAGTGCTTTTTGTAACGAGTACCGCACCGTCAGTCATTTTTTGCTCAGCTTCTTTTGCATTTTGTGCTATGACAACCGGACCGAAAGCTGATTTACGTCCAATGCCTTGGCCTTTAGCGATGATATCGCCGACAGTGTAAACTTTCATTAAGTTCGTAGTGCCAGACTCACCGACAGTGCCTGCTGTAATGACGATTAGATCGCCGTGTTTTACAATTCCGCTGTTCAATGATTTTTGGACAGCATCCTCAAGCATCTCATCCGTTGTGTTCGCATTTTGGCCGCTTTCTGCGAATACGCCTGATACGAGCGCAAGTTTTCTGGAAACAGCATCATTTACAGTAACCGCAACAATCGGCGCCTGTGGACGGTATTTCGCGATCATACGCGCTGTATGGCCGCTTTCAGTCGGTGTTACGATCGCAGCAGCATTCAGGTTAATTGCCGTATGTGCGACAGATTGTCCAATTGCGTCTGTAATCGTCATTCCTACTTGATCTCTGCGTTTTGAAAGAATTTCTTTATAATTTAAAGCTTCTTCAGAACGGGACGCGATGTTGTGCATCGTTTGAACCGCCTCAACCGGATAGCTTCCGGCAGCTGTTTCACCAGAAAGCATGATCGCATCTGAGCCGTCGAAGATCGCGTTTGCAACGTCACTTGCTTCCGCACGAGTCGGACGCGGGTTGCGCTGCATGCTGTCAAGCATTTGTGTCGCTGTAATAACAGGTTTTCCTAGCGCGTTGCATTTTTTGATCAGCTCTTTTTGCACGAGTGGCACTTCTTCAGCTGGAATTTCCACACCTAAGTCTCCGCGTGCAACCATTAAGCCGTCAGACACTTCGAGAATAGCATCGATATTGTCAACGCCCTCTTGGTTTTCGATTTTAGGGATGATTTGAATATCCTGAGCGTTGTGCTCTTCAAGAAGCTCACGGATTTCAAGCACGTCCGTGGAACGGCGAATGAAAGATGGCGCGATAAAGTCTACTCCCTGCTCAATACCGAAAACGATGTCTCGTGCATCTTTTTCAGTGATACCCGGAAGATTGACACTGACGCCCGGTACGTTAACACCTTTTTTATTTTTGAGTGTTCCGTTGTTCAATACTTTTGTTTTGATTTCGCGTTTAGCAGCATCTACATCTAGTACCTCAAGGCCGATAAGTCCGTCATCTAACAGAATCGTTGAACCTTTTTCAACGTCGTCAACTAAACCTTCATATGTGACTGAGATTTTATCTGTTGTTCCCACTACCTCGTCCATTGAAACGATAAGCTCTTTGCCTGTTTCGAGCTCAATGCCGCCGTTTTCCATTGTATGTGTGCGGATTTCAGGACCTTTTGTATCAAGCAGGATACCGATGTTTTTGCCAAGCTTTTTGCTTGCTTCGCGGATATTTTTAATTCTTGCACCGTGCTCCTCAAAATCTCCGTGAGAAAAGTTTAATCGAGCCACGTTCATTCCTGACTCCATTAATTTCGTAAGCATTTCAACACTTTCACTTGCCGGACCGATAGTACAAACAATTTTAGTTTTTCTCATTTGGTTCACTTCCTTCTGAAATCTTCAGCCTTCAGCTGACATTAAATAGACAGTTCTTTTGAAAGCTGGTACATGTTTTGCTCAACTGTGTGTTTTGTATCCAGTATTTCTATAATATCATGGTCTACAAGCTTATTGTTTTGTATACCTACACAGCGTCCGCCTTTTCCTTCTAGCAGCAGTTCAACAGCATATGCGCCAAGACGGCTTGCCAGCACGCGGTCAGCAGCGCTTGGAGAACCTCCGCGCTGGATATGGCCCAGTACAGATACCCTAGTTTCAAGATTTGTTTCTTCTTCAATGCGTTTCCCGAACTCAACACCGCTGCCTACACCTTCGGCAACGATAATAATACTGTGTTTCTTGCCGCGTTCGTGGCCGCGTTTTAAGCGGGCAATGATTTCGTGCATGTCATAGTCTGCCTCAGGGATTAAGATTGATTCCGCGCCCCCTGCAAGACCGGCCCACAATGCGATATCACCGGCATGGCGGCCCATTACTTCGATCACATATGTACGTTCATGAGAAGTCGCTGTATCGCGAATCTTATCAATTGCGTCAATTACTGTATTTAAAGCTGTATCGAAACCGATTGTAAAATCAGTGCCCGGAATGTCATTATCAATTGTACCCGGTACACCTACACATGGAAACCCGTGTTCTGTTAATTTTTTCGCACCCATATAGGAACCGTCTCCGCCGATGACAACAAGACCTTCAATACCAAGCTTTTTCAAGTTTTCTATCCCTTTTTCACGGCCTTCAACCGTTTTGAATTCAGGACATCTTGCCGTATAAAGCTTTGTTCCTCCGCGATGTATAATATCGCCTACAGATCCGAGCTCAAGCTTTTCAATCTTTCCGCTGATCAATCCTGCGTATCCGTTGTAAATGCCGTACACTTCAACGTCATGATAAATCGCTTTTCTGACTACTGCGCGAACTGCTGCGTTCATTCCCGGGGAATCCCCGCCGCTCGTTAATACCCCTATACGTTTCATTCTCCATTCACCTCAGCAACATATATGATTAAACATAACATGATCATTGCCCTAAAAACAATGAAAAGGGATCTCCATCCTCCCTATCAAACCTTACCTATTATACAATTAAATAAATTGTTTTTAAATAAAATTTAAAGAATGTCACAAAAAATAAACGTGAGCCAAAGGCTTCACGTTTATTTAGTTTACCCCGATATATTGATCTTCAACCGAGACTTTGCCAATTGCTTTATATTTTTCATAGCGCTGCTGAACTAATTCTTCTTCGCTCAGCTTCAGCAAAGTTTTTAACGATTGTTTAAGGGTTTCGTCCATATAGCTAGCCTGCAGCTTTACATCGTGATGCGCTCCGCCTTTTACTTCTTTTATCATATGATCTATAATACCTAATTCTTTTAAATCCGGCGCAGTGATTTTCATTGTTTCGGCTGCTTTTTTAGCAAGACTGGAGTCCTTCCATAAAAGTGCCGCGGCACCTTCCGGAGAAATAACAGAATAAGTAGAGTTTTCCAGCATATGCAAGTGATTGCCTACACCCAGACCAAGGGCTCCGCCGCTCCCGCCTTCACCGATGACGATGCAGATAACAGGCACTCGAAGGCCGGCCATCTCAAACAGGTTTTTGGCAATGGCTTCGCTTTGTCCTCTTTCCTCCGCTGCTCGTCCAGGGTATGCTCCCTTCGTATCAATAAAACAGATAATCGGTCTGTTGAATTTGTCAGCCTGTTTCATGAGACGAAGCGCTTTTCGATAGCCTTCAGGGTGAGGCATCCCAAAATTGCGGACTAGGTTTTCTTTCGTGTCTTTGCCGCGCTGATGCCCGATAACCGTTACAGGAAGGCCCTGGAACTTCGCAATCCCGCCGACAATGGCTTCATCGTCCCCGTACGCTCTGTCTCCGTGACATTCAAAAAAGTCGGTAAACAGGTGTTCGATATAATCAAGCGTTGTCGGCCGGTCCGCCAGACGCGCGATTTGAACACGGTCCCAAGGCTTCAGATTTTTGTAAATATCATCCTGAAGCTTAGCGAGACGGTCTTCGAGCCGTTCGATTTCAGCACTTAGATCCATATCGGAATCTTGGGTGAATTTTTTTAGTTCGGCGATTTTGGTTTGCAGTTCAATCACCGGTTTTTCAAATTCTAATCTTGCAGCCACTCTATGTCACCTCCTGTTTGATGCATATCCAGCAGATTCTCTAACGTTTTTTTCATATCGTCGCGGTGAATAACCGCATCAAGCTGTCCATGTTTTAATAAAAATTCAGCCGTTTGGAAGTCCTCAGGCAGTTTTTCTCCTATTGTCTGTTCAATAATGCGTCTTCCGGCAAAACCGATCAGCGCGCCAGGCTCAGCGAAATTGTAATCGCCAAGGGATGCAAAGCTTGCTGATACGCCCCCGGTAGTCGGATGCGTCATCACTGAGATAATGAGGCCTTGTTCTTCACTGAACAGCTTTAAGGCAGAGCTTGTCTTAGCCATCTGCATCAAACTTAATACGCCTTCCTGCATTCTAGCGCCGCCTGAAGCCGTAAAAATAATAAACGGAACTTTATCAGCTTTTGCTTTTTCAATCGCAAGCGTGATTTTTTCACCGACGACTGAACCCATGCTGCCCATTCTGAATGAAGAATCCATGACGGCGACAACAGCCGGGTGTCCGCCGATGGTGCCCTTGCCTGTCACAACAGCCTCGTTTAAGGATGTTTTCTCGCGATCTTTTTCAAGCTTTTCCAGATAACCCGGGAAACCAAGCGGGTTTTCCGACACCATTCCCTGATTGAATTCCTCAAAGGATTGTTCATCCATCAAGCTTTCGATACGTTGTTTTGCGTTCATTGGGAAATGATAATCGCAGTTCATGCATACTCGCATATTTTTATCCAACTCTTTAGTGAGCATGATTTTTTTACACTTAGGACATTTTGTCATAATGCCTTCCGGAACATCGTGCTTCGCTTGATCAGACGGTACGGAAGCATACTTTTTCTTTTTCGTGAATATATCCTTTAACAAATGATTACCTCCCTTTTGTGAAGGGTTCTCTTCACCGCATGTCATCAATCAGATAGACTTGCTAATAACTTTACCGAAACTATTGTACTTTTTTTGTCAAACGCTGTCATCCTCAATTCGACAACTTTTTATTCAATGACGTGTTCGGAAAGGTTCGGATGAATTCAGATAAGACATTGAAATAACAGGATTGGCAGCGCATTCAAAAATAATGTTAAACCCGGCTGAAATTTTTTTAAGGCCAACCCCCTAAAAAAATTTCAGCCGCCAGTTTAACTTGAGAACAGCGCGCCGGACTCCGCCAACACGCTGCCATTTTTGGAATGAATTAAAATTATTCACCAATAATCGTAAGTTTTCTCGTTTTTTCTGCGACTTCCTCAGGGTCAACAGTGATTCTTGCAACACCTGTTTCCATCGCCGCTTTTGCCACAGCTTTCGCAACAGCAGGCGCAACACGTTTATCAAACGGTGCAGGGATGACGTAGTCTGCGCTAAGCTCATCTTCTGAAACCAGTGAAGCAATGGCTTCAACTGCTGCGATTTTCATTTCTTCGTTAATGTGAGTGGCGCGAACGTCAAGCGCACCGCGGAAAATACCAGGGAATGCAAGAACATTGTTTACTTGGTTCGGGAAGTCAGAACGGCCCGTTCCAATAACGCTTGCGCCAGCTTCACGCGCATCTTCCGGCATAATTTCCGGATTTGGATTTGCCATCGCAAAGATAATAGGATCTTTTGCCATGCTTTGAACCATTTCTTTTGTTAACGCTCCTGCTACAGACACGCCGATAAATACGTCCGCATCAACGATGACATCTTCCAGAGAACCGTCTTTGCGGTCTTGGTTTGTGAATTTCGCCACTTCATTTTTGACATCGTTCATGCCTTCCGGACGCCCTTCATAAATCGCTCCTTTTGAATCGCACATCACGATGTCACGCACGCCGTAATGGTGAAGAAGCTTGATAATCGCAATACCAGCTGCACCGGCGCCATTTGCGACAACTTTAATGGATGACATGGATTTTCCAGACAGTTTCAGCGCGTTTACAAGACCTGCTACAGTTACAATGGCAGTACCGTGCTGATCATCATGGAAAACCGGGATGTTTGTTTCTTTTTTGAGGCGTTCTTCAATGATAAAGCAGTTTGGCGCTGCAATATCTTCAAGGTTGACGCCGCCAAATGTCGGTTCAAGCAATTTAACAGTTTCAACGATTTTATCAACATCGTTTGTGTTTAAAGCAATCGGGAACGCGTCCACGCCTGCAAAGCTTTTGAATAGAACAGCTTTCCCTTCCATGACAGGAAGCGCGGCTTCAGGGCCGATATTTCCAAGGCCAAGCACAGCTGTACCGTCAGTTACAACTGCTACCATGTTCCCCTTCATTGTATAATCATATACTTTGTTAATGTCTTCATGAATATCCTTACACGGTTCTGCAACACCCGGGGAATATGCTAGACTTAAATCTTTCGCGTTTCTGACTTCTACTTTTGATTTAGACTCAAGTTTCCCTTGATTGACTTTATGCAGGTGTAATGCTTCTTCTCTTAATGACATTCTCCTAAACACTCCTTATGGATATTTTTTGATTCGTATATTGCTGCGTTGATTGCTGCATTCTGCGGAGTTGATCTATCTGAATATTTAAACAGGGTCACATAATTGCTCCAATTGTATAACAAAAAGTGAATCGTTACCACTGTTTTAAAACGACGTTTTTTTGACCCAACAGCTCTTTTAAGCGATATAATACCTGGTGATCCGCATTGATATGAAACGACTCAGGAAGCTTAATCGTCTGTTTCTGCCTTTCATAATAGAGATAAACGCCTGTTTCCCCTTTATGCTCCAGCAAAATGCGCTTAATCTTTGCCAGGATCTCCTGACTGTGCTGACTGCTTTCTATTTTTATATAAACCGATGGCGCTTTTTCTGCATCCATATTTTCTAATAATTCTGCCCGGGACATGATAAACTGGACCTTATCCTGCCTTACTTCACATTTCCCCGCTGTGAACAAAAGAGCGCCTTCTCTTAAAACGGGAGAAAGCTGTCTGAATTGTTCAGGGAAGACTACGGCTTCCATTTCGCCGGTTTCGTCACTGAGCGTTAAAAACGCCATATTTTGACCTGTTTTCGTCCGAATCGTCTTGATCTTTGACAGCAGAACTCCGAGAGAAAGCTGCCTTTTGACAGCCTGCTGGGCCTGCAGAATGGACACTGCCCCGTGCGCAGCCAGCTGTTTTCGGTAGGCAGAGAGCGGATGATTTGAAAAATAAATGCCGAGCGTCTCTTTTTCAAACGCGAGTAAATCCACAAGCGGAAGCTCCTCCGTCTCCACATACTTCGGCTTAATTGAAAACGATTCATCTAAAAACAATCCCATTTGGTCATCGTCCGCGGCGAATAGCTCAGCATGTTCCAAAGCAACATCAATGGATGCGAGCAGCGTGGCTCGGTTTTGGCCGAATTCGTCCATCGCACCAGAAAAGATAAGTGCTTCAAGCATTTTGCGATTTACGCTTTTTGACGGCACGCGAAAGCAGAAATCGAAAAGATCTTTAAATGGTTTCTCTTTTCTTGCTTTATATATATCTTTTACTGCTGAGACGCCTACACTTTTTATCGCGCGGAGGCTGTATCTGACAGATCCGTCTTCAACTGTAAACGGAAAACTGCTTTTGTTCACTGACGGAGGAAGGATACGAATCCCGCTCCCCTTTGCTTCGTAAAGATATTGAGATATTTTATCCTCATTGCCAATGACGCTTGTCAGCAATCCGCACATAAAATATAACGGATAATGAGCTTTCAAATACGCAAGCTGGCAGCCAATCATGCTGTATGCCACCGCATGGCTTCGGTTAAAGCCATAGTTTGCGAATTTGACGATTAAATCGTAGACTTCATTTGCAGTGTCTACAGAATACTCCTTTTTTAAGCACCCTTCAACAAAATGGCTTCGCTCTCTGTCCAGGATTTCTTTTTTCTTTTTGCTGACCGCCCGTCTCAGCATGTCCGCTTCGCCTAAAGAAAACCCTGCCATGCGGGAAGCAATCATCATAATTTGTTCCTGATACACAATGACGCCATATGTATCGTCCAAGATGCTCCTTAAATCTTCATGAGGATAGTGAACAGGCGCCCGACCGTGTTTACGGTCAATAAATAGCGGAATATTTTCCATCGGACCAGGTCGGTACAGCGCATTGACCGCCACAATATCCTCCAGGCCTGAAGGTTTAAGCCTCTTCAAGACGCTTCTCATCCCTGCAGATTCAAGCTGGAAAATCCCTGTCGTATCCCCTTTTGACAGCAAGGAGAACGTTTTGTCATCACGGTAGGAAATACTTGAAAGATCTATTTTGATGTTTTCTTCTTTTTCGATCATTGAAGTGATGGACTCGATCAGAGTCAGGTTGCGCAAACCTAAGAAATCCATTTTTAAAAGGCCCAAGTCTTCAAGATGATCCATCGCGTATTGCGTCAAATATATCCCTTCATGCCCTTCCTGAATCGGAACAACATCGGTTAATGGCTCTTCACTCAGGACAACGCCTGCTGCGTGTGTTGATGTATGCCTTGGCAGCCCTTCTATTTTTCGGGCAATCGTATAGACTTGCTGAAGCAGGCTTGACTCCCGAAGCCGCTTATCCAGCTGCGGCGACTGCTTTCTCGCCTCATCCAGCGTCATGCCCGGCCTTGCTGGAATGAGTTTTGCAAGCTGATCTGCTTCCTTCGGGCTTACGCCGAATACTCTGCCGACGTCCCGAAGCGCCGCTTTTGCCGCAAGTGTTCCAAAGGTTATAATCTGGGCAACATGCATCGCACCGTATTTCTGCTGAACGTATTGAATGACTTCATCTCTTCTGGTATCCGGGAAGTCAATATCTATATCCGGCATACTGATACGTTCGGGATTTAAAAATCGTTCAAACAGCAGGTTATGTTTAATCGGGTCAACATCTGTGATATACAGCACATAAGCAACTAGAGAGCCTGCCGCAGAACCCCTTCCCGGTCCCGTGACGATCCCTTTTTCATGGGCATGCTTCATAAAATCCCATACGATCAGAAAGTAATCGCTGAATTTCATCCGCTTGATGACACCAAGCTCATATTGAAGGCGGCGAAGATATCGTTCATCAGGCGTGCCAAAACGGCTGCGGAGTCCTGCCATACAGATGTCCGTTAAATAATCATCAGCGGACGTTCCGTTTGGAGTCGGGAAAGACGGGAGACGGGTCTGCCCGAGGCTGACATCAACCCGGCATTGTTCCGCGATCTCAACAGAAGCTTGCAGTGCTTCAGGATGCTCTCGATAAATATTTTGCATTTCTTCGAGCGGTTTCAAATCGAGATCAGGAAGATCTTCGGCGGGTACATCCGTCAGTTTTTCACCTGCTTTAATCGCTTTCAGACAGCGGTAGGCAGCCTTATCTTCTTTCCTTATGTAATGCACATCGCCTGTCGCCGTTACAGGGATACCCGTTTCTTCAGACAGACGCAGAATCTGCTCAGACAAGGTTTCATGCCCTTTAAAAGGCTGATAGGAGAAATAAAAGGCTCCCTTACCGAATATAGACTGAAATTCAAGTGCGGCTTGAGCGGCCTGTTCAAACAGCCCTTCTTCAAGAAGCATTTCAATATATCCTTTTTCGCCGGGCGTTATTGCGATAATACCTTCTCGATAACTGTGAAGCCATTTCGGCTTTAGCCCGCCTTTTGATTTCGATTGCAGGACGCTGCTGATTTTCAGCAGGTTTTGATAGCCTGTATTTGATTTGGCCAGCAGGACGAGCGGGTAGGCTTCAAGCTCGTTATCATCTGTAAAAACTGAAGCCGTCAAACCGATTATCGGGTTGATTCCTCTCGCCTTGCATGCTTTATAAAATTGAATAGCTCCGTACATGACATGATCATCTGTCAGCGCCAAAGACGCATATCCGAGCCTGTCAGCTTCACTGACGAGCTCTTCCACAGCCGCGGCGCTGTTTAGCAGGCTGTACCCGCTATGCACTTGCAGGTGAACAAAAGACATGCTATCACCTCTTTCTCATTACGATCCATTTCTTTCTTCATTATAAGTCCGGTTTCCAAAAGAAACAAATGTTCTTTTTCGACTACTCATCATACTTGTCCTGAAAGCTCAATATGATATAAAAGGTGAGGTGATAAAGATGGATCAGGAAGCAGGATTTATGGTGAATTTTATTAATAGTTACTTCATTGCGTTAGGGGTGCTGATCGGGGGCGCACTCATTGGAGGGCTCGGAGCATATTTGGCAGGCGAAGCCCCGCTTACGGCGATTACAAAGCTTGCAAACCGGTTAAAAATATGGGCGCTTGTCGCAGCTATCGGAGGCACCTTTGATGCGGTTTACAGCTTTGAACGGGGCATTCTTGAAGGCAATACGAGAGATATTTTTAAACAGCTTCTTTTGATTATCTCGGCCATGGGCGGCGCGCAAAGCGGCTGGCTCATTATTTCATGGCTGACTCAGGAGCATCTTTCTTCATGAGGGTCCCCCAGCATTACAAAAAACCGGGGTGGCAGCGCTTTTTCGCGGGAATGATGTGCGGAGCCGTAATCAGCTGGTTTTTTTTCCTGTTTACTTACGGAACATTCCAAGAGGAGCAGGTCAGCCTCATCGAAAAACAAAAAGAGCATGTAAAAGACTTGAACAATCAAATTTCGATCTATCAGGAAGACCTCCATAAACTGAATGAAGATAATAAAAGAAAACTGCTGATTCAAAGCGTCAGCGTTAAATTGCTGAATGGGGATAAATATAAAATATCGCAGCCGGATAAAACGAAATTCGAGGAGCATGTAAAGGATGATATTTCAGAGGTGATTACAAAAGACATAGAGAGCGTCTATCAAACAAAAGATCTTTTAAAACGGACAATCGAAAATAAAGTGTATATGATCAATGAAAAAAAATACGAGGCAACCGTCAAGGAATTAACGATTTATACAAGATTGACAGTAGAACTTGAAATATCATTCGCCACATAATTATGGATTTTTTTTAAATTCTCCAAACTACTGTCGCTTTTTCCCATTCTTTTTTATAAACTATATGTGAGGCTTCAAAAGGAAGGAGGAAGGGAAATGGAGGTTTACAGTGACCGTCAGTTAGCAAAAGATCAAGCAGCCCGGCTCAGACAAGGTTTTTCTGCATATGCCGAAACACACTCACTCGCTTCCCTCATCAAAAAAGAACTTCAATCTCACAATCTCCAAGTCTATGAGGACCTTACTGATTTTGGCTGCTGGTTCATCCCCGTCACAGATGAACACTAAGAGAGAGGGCCTCCCCTCTACTCGTGTTCTTTACATAATGTTTCCAGATCAGCTAAAATCCGATCAGCTTCATCCCAACTGTAAATAGAGGCGCCCGAAGCAAGCGGATGCCCTCCGCCGTTATATTTCCGGGCAAGTCCGTTAATGACAGGCCCCTTCGAACGGAATCTGACTCTGATTTGATCGTCTTCTTCTACGAAAAACACCCAAGCGCGAATACCTGAGATATTCCCAAGCGTCCCGACAAGCTGCGACGCTTCTGAAGCCGTTGTGCCGAACTTTTCAAGCGTATCTTTTTTGATAAAAACAGAAGCGGCACCGTTTTCGGACAATGACACATTTTGAAAGATATAGCCGTTAAGCTTCACCACATTCAGTTTTGTTTCATACAATTGATTAAACAACTCTGAGGAAGAGAATGGATACTGAATGAGCTCGCCTGCATATTTTAATGTTTTTTCCGTTGTATTCGGAAATAAGAAGCGCCCGGTATCTCCGACAATGCCGGCGTAGATGAGCTCTGCCGCTTTCGTATTCAGCTTCCAGCCGTGCTCTTTTCCTTCTAAATACAGCTCGTAAATCATTTCACTTACTGAGCTGGCGCTTGTATCGACCCAGAGAAGGTCACCGTATGGATCTTCGTTCGGATGGTGGTCGATTTTCATCAGTTTGGCGCCTGAAGGATAACGCTGATCGTCGATTCTTTCCTGATTTGCCGTATCGCAGACAATGACAAGTGCGCCTTCATATGTTTCATTGTCCACCTCATCAAGGGAATATAAGAAAGAGAGGGACGGTTCAGGCGTGCCGACCGCAAAAATATTTTTTTCAGGATATGTTTCACGCAGGATTTCTGTAAGTCCGCACTGTGATCCGTAGGCATCCGGATCAGGACGCACATGTCTATGTAAGATAATCGTGTCATATAATGATATGGTTCTGATCAGTTCTGTTTTCATTTGATACTCCTTTATTGTTTTTATTTATTAAATCACATTCTCTGCCGACGGAAAAGAAAAATAACGTCAAAACCAAGCCCGTTTTTGTATAGAATGGGTTTGTAAACTTTTACGATGGAGGATTTCATTTATGCTGGTTCTTGTTTTTTTGATTGGGCTTTCAGCCTGCTTTTATGTGTACTATAAAGTAAAAGGCGTTCGGGCTAAGCAATCTTTGGAGAAAGAAATCTGTTCAGCAAAATCAAGCATGGCCTTAGGGTCACTGGTCCTGTTCTACGGGCTCAACCAAATGATATTATTTCATTCTGTATTAACGTTAGTAATTGGCGGTATCTTTATCGTCATAGGAGCAGGAAGCGCTTGGGCAGGTTATAAAGCCTACAGGCATTACTATCCCCTTCACGCCAAAGAAGCTGAAAGAGATCACGCGTAAGGGGCGCCTGAAACGTCCCTTAGCTTCTTTCCATCAGCTGAACCATTAGCATCGCTTTTGACACGATATGGCCTTGGCTATGCACTTCAACTTCCATTTTTCCGAACTTTCGGCCAGCCTCCAAAATGCGCGGTTTGACTTCGATGACCGACTCCATCTGCACAGGCTTCAAAAAGAAAATGGTGATGCTTTCGATTACGAGCTCGCCGCGTTTTTTCGAGCGTAAAAACCGGTTTGCCGCTTGCGTCAAAATGGTCGTAAACACACCATAAGAAATTGTTCCGAGCTGGTTTGTCATCTGCGGCGTGACTTCATACTCGTAAACTGTTTGATCCTCTTTATCATCACCCTCATCTTTAAATCCCCTTGAAACGATATCATCAAGCTTCTCCCCAACCTGCGGCTGCTTTTGAATCATTTGAAGCGCTTTTAACACGTCTTGGCGGCTGATCATGCCGATCAGTTTTTGGTGGCCGTCAGTGACGGGAAGCACTTCGATCCCTTCCCATACCATCATTTGCGCAGCTGAGGCGACAGATGTTTTCCCAATAACCGTAACGGGATTTTTAGTCATGACCTTTTCGATAGGTGCGTTTCGGTCATGGCCAGCAATATCTTTTGATGTCAGGATGCCGTGGATTTTCATCTGATCATCGACAACCGGGAACCGGCCGTGCCCCGTTTCAAAGTTTTTCTCATACCATTTTTCAAGTTTATCCTTAGGCGAAAGATATACCGTACGGTCAGCCGGCGTTAAGATGTCCTCCACCAGGACAATTTCTTTTTTGATCAGCTGGTCATAAATCGCCCGGTTGATCATTGCGGCGACTGTAAAGGTGTCATAGCTTGTGGATAAAATCGGCAGCTCAAGCTCATCTGCCAGCTGCACAATGCTGTCATCCGTGTTAAAGCCCCCAGTCACCAATACAGCCGCGCCCGCTTCGAGCGCCTGTCTGTGTGCGTTGATTCTGTTTCCGACAATCAAAAGATTGCCCGCTGCGGTGTAACGCATCATCGCGTCCAGCTCCATCGCGCCGATGACGAATTTATTCAATGTCTTATGGAGTCCAGCCCGGCCTCCGAGCACCTGTCCGTCTATAACATTTACAACCTCTGCATATGTAAGCTTTTCAATATTCTCTTTTTTCTTTTGTTCAATCCTGATTGTGCCCACACGTTCAATCGTGCTGACAAACCCTTTATTCTCTGCTTCCTTGATCGCTCTGTACGCGGTCCCTTCGCTTACTTTCATTTCCTTTGCAATTCTTCGCACAGAAATTTTTTCACCGACAGGCAGTGAATCAATATACGTTAAAATTTGTTCATGCTTCGTTGCCAAGCGTTTCACCTCTAAGGACAGTCTTCTGTTTTTATTATAAGGTTTCGAAGGATTTATACGCAATGAGCGGAGAAAATAAAAAAACATCCCCTGAGAAATCAGGAGATGTTTTCACCCGTTTAAAGCTCGATCGTCTCACCGACCGCCATGACTTTACCGACTCCGCCCGGCAGGCTGTCAGCGAAGGCCTCAGGGTCTTGTTCGATGACCGGGAATGTATTGTAATGCACCGGCACGACCTGTTTTGCGCGCAGCCATTCAGCGGCAAGCTTGGCGTCTTCAGGCCCCATCGTAAAGTTATCGCCAATCGGCAGGAAGGCAATGTCAATATGATTCAATTCGCCAATAAGTTTCATATCAGAGAAAAGAGCCGTATCGCCCGCGTGGAAAATCGTTTTATCTTCTACTGTCAGCAAAATACCGGCTGGCATGCCTGTGTAAGTGATCGTTTTGTTTTCTTCATCTGTGATGGCTGATCCGTGAAAGGCCTGTGTGAGCTTCACTTTTCCAAAATCGAACTGGCGGGAGCCGCCGATGTGCATTGGATGAACATTCAAGCCTTTCCAGCCTAGGTACACGGCGAGCTCGTTCGGAGCTACAACCAGCGCATTGTTTTGCTTGGCAATTTGCTCAGTGTCACCGACATGGTCATTGTGGCCGTGCGTTAATAAGATGACGTCTGCTTTTACATCCTCCGGCTTTATATCTGTTAACGAATTCCCTGTCAAAAACGGGTCAAATATAATATGATGATCCTTCGTTTCCACTGTGATTACAGAATGTCCGTGATATGTCACTTTCATTTCTTTCACCTCGTCACGTTATTTTGTTTTTTTATTTTCCCTTTTTATAAAGCTGAAAAACTTATGTTGTTTGATTCTTATTAATGACATTGAGGCCTCCAGTGGCTTCAATGACAGTCCCTGTCACAAGGTCTGAGTTCTCCTCACACAAGAAAGCGATAATCCGGGCAATATCCTCGCCTGTGCCGGATCTTCCTATCGGCGTTTTTTCTTTGCCGATTCGCTTTCTGGCTTCCTCTATTGATGCTTCCTTCATGTCGCCGACAATGTCACCCGGGCAAACCATGTTGGCGGTTATGCCGAATTCGGCTTCTTCAATGGCAATTGTCTTCGTTAAAGAAGCCAAACCCACTTTCGCAGCGCCAAATGCCGACCGGTGAAGCCAGCCGGGCGCGTGCGCCGCACCTTGGAATCCGTACGTGATAATGCGTCCGAATTGCTGTTTTCTCATAATAGGAATAACCGCTTTGAATAAATGAAAGACGGCGCTTAAATTACCTTCCAGCATGCCGTACCATTCATCATCAGTATAATCGGCTAACTTTTTACGTTCAAATATGTAGGGTCCCGCGTTGTTAATCAAAAAGTCGATCCTTCCGAAGCGGTTTAAGGCAGCCTCTGCAATACGCAGCAGATCTTCTTTTTTGGTGACATCACCTTTTACAAATTGCAGCCGGTCAAGACAATCAGGACAGGCTTCCTTCAGGCGGCTGACAGCCTCCTCATCCTGCCTGTAATTGACTGTTACTGAATACCCCTTTGCAAGCAACGTCTCAGTCACTTTGCGGCCTAAACCCTTCGAACCGGCAGTAATTAAAGCATGTCGCACATGAATACCTCCCAAAGCAACGTCGCCGCTTTCAATAAAGTGTTTCTTCTTCTACTTTACTATAAAAGGCCTTCAATATCACTTTTTACACTTGGACATACAAAAAAAGCTGCCTGTACAGACAGCTTATTCAGCAGAAGATGAAGGCTCCTGATCATGCATATCGACATAACCGCTTTGATATGCTTCTGAAATGAGCCTTGTTGTCTCCTGGCTTTCTTGTTCATCATATATATAGCGTTCCGGTTCTTTTTTCATTCTTCTGCCTCCCATCATTATAGAGGTAGGTTGGCTATAATGACGGGATTTTATGAAGGAAATTTTAACAAACTCCGGCTGCCACGCAAGCTTTCGCTTTTTCAAGCGCGTGCTCCACCTGTTTGAATCCAGTGCCTCCGGCGCTCATTCTTTTTTCAACTGCGTGGTAAGGGTCTAAGACAGTGTATATATCTTCTTCGAAGAGCGTGCTCGCCTGCTGAAATTCGGCAAATGGCATATCGCTTAGATAGATCCCTTTTTCGATACATGTGTACACAAGTTTCCCGACTACTTCATGCGCTTCTCTGAACGGCATTCCTTTTTTCGCTAAATAATCGGCCAGTTCCGTCGCATTTGAAAAGTCTTGTTTTGTCGCTTGCTTCATGACCTCTTTGTTTACAGTCATTGTTTGAATCATGCCTGTGAAGATTTGCAGGCTGCCCTCAACTGTTTTCACTGTGTCAAACATGCCTTCTTTATCTTCCTGAAGATCTTTGTTGTAAGCGAGCGGGAGACCTTTCATGATCGTAAACAGTCCCATCATATCGCCATAAACGCGTCCTGTTTTACCCCGGATCAGCTCTGCCATATCAGGGTTTTTCTTTTGCGGCATCATGCTGCTTCCCGTTGCATACGTATCGTCAAGCTCGATGAATTTAAACTCCTGAGAGCACCATAGAATGATTTCTTCAGAGAAACGGGATAGGTGCATCATCAGCATACTGCTGTTGCTTAAAAACTCCAAAATGAAATCTCTGTCGCTGACGCCGTCCAGGCTGTTTTCATAAATGGAATCAAAACCGAGCAGTTCTGCTGAATAATCACGGTCGATTGGGAAGGTTGTTCCCGCAAGTGCCCCGCAGCCTAGCGGAGATTTGTTAATCCGCTTCATTGAATCCTGAAAACGCTCCTTGTCGCGCTCCAGCATCCAGAAATACGCAAGCAAATGGTGAGCGAACGAAATCGGCTGGGCGCGCTGCAGATGAGTGTAGCCCGGCAGAATCGTTTCGACATTCGCTTCCGCCTTTTCGATCAGCGCGCTTTGGAATGCCTCAATCAGCTCGATGATGTGGCCGACATGATGTTTCAAGTATAAATGCATGTCAGTTGCCACCTGGTCATTCCGGCTTCTGCCGGTATGAAGCTTGCCGCCGAGAGGGCCAATTTCGTCAATAAGCATTTTCTCAATGTTCAAATGAATATCTTCATAATCAACTGAGAATTCCAATGCTCCCTCCTCTGCTTTTTGCAGAAGGGTATTCAGTCCCTCACGGATTTTCAGCTCTTCCTCTGCTGTCAGGATACCGCATTTTTTCAGCATGGCAGCATGTGCGAGAGACCCTGTAATGTCTTCAGTGACTAAATTTTGGTCAAATGATATAGACGCGCCGAACTCGTCGACCCATTTTTCCGGTGTTTTTTGAAATCGGCCTCCCCAAAGCTTCTTCATGCTTGAATCTGCTCCTTCTTTTTCACGATGCTGTTCACTTTTGTCGGAAGTCCCCAAAGCTCGATAAACCCGATTGCCGCATGGTGATCAAACGCATCGTCTTTTGTATATGTTGCAAGTTTTTCATCATATAGAGAGTATTCTGATTTACGGCCTTCTACAATCGCATGGCCTTTAAACAGCTTCACGCGGACAATGCCTGTGACATGCTTTTGCGTTTCTTTTAAGAAAGCGTGCAGTGCGTCTTTTAACGGCGAGAACCACAAGCCGTTGTAAATGATTTCTGACATTTTTTGCTCGACGATCGGTTTAAAGTGGGCTACCTCTTTAACCAGGGTTAGATCTTCCAATTCTTTATGCGCTTTGATGAGTGTTATCGCACCAGGGCATTCGTATACTTCCCGCGATTTAATGCCGACAAGACGGTTTTCCACGTGGTCGATACGTCCGACACCGTGCGCGCCTGCCATTTCATTCAGCTTCAAAATCAGTTCAGAAAGCGAGTAGGATACGCCATCAATGGATACAGGCACACCTTGTTCAAATGCAATTTCAATCACTTCCGGCGTGTCCGGCGTTTTTTCCAGCGGAGCTGTTAAATCGTATGCACCTTCTGGCGGCGCCGCCCATGGATCTTCTAAAATGCCGCACTCATTTGCGCGTCCCCAGAGGTTTTGGTCGATTGAATAAGGGCTGTCAAGATTGATCGGAATCGGAATGCCGCGGCTTGCCGCATATTCAATTTCTTCTTCACGTGACCACTGCCATTCCCGAACCGGCGCGATCACTTCGAGGTCAGGGTTTAATGATTTAATGGATACTTCGAAACGAACCTGGTCATTTCCTTTCCCTGTGCATCCGTGCGCAATCGCCTGTGCATCTTCTTTTTCCGCGATTTCAACCAGTTTTTTTGCAATCAGCGGCCGAGATAATGCCGAAACGAGCGGATATTTCCCTTCATACATCGTGTGGGCCTGCAGAGAGATAAGCGCGTAGTCCTGTGCAAATTCTTCTTTTGCATCGATCACGTAGGAGTTTGTCGCGCCGACTTCCAGCGCTTTCTGCTGAACAAATGCCAAATCTTTGCCTTCACCGACGTCCAGGCAGCAGGCGATTACATTATATCCTTGCTCCTGGAGCCATTTTATTGCGACGGAAGTATCAAGACCTCCTGAGTATGCTAATACGACTTTTTTCTGTTCTGACATGATAAAAATCCCCTCTCAACCGTGTTTCTTTTTGTATAAAAATAAATTATATTTAATAAAAATACATTTTGTATGTATACACTTTAACAAGTACGTTTCGTTTTTTCAAGCCTTTTATAAAAAAAACTTCACCTAATTTTCAGGTGAAGTTTCGTAGTATTTATTCATTTACTTGTCTTTTCTGATTTCTCTGACCACATGTGCAAGTTCGGGAATAATCAGCTTATTCATTGCCAGCTTTACCGCGCCGCTTGAGCCTGGTGTTGAGAAAACAGCTGTATGCTGGATGACACCAGCAGTAGCTCTCGACATGATTGCGGCAGAGCCGATATCCTCTGTATAACTCAGCATCCTGAAGATTTCTCCAAAGCCGGGCAACTCTTTCGAAAACAGCGGCGTAATGGCTTCAATTGTGACGTCCCGATTTGCTATGCCTGTCCCTCCGTTTAAGAGAACCGCGTCTGTTTGTTCATCCATGCAGCCCGCAAGCACAGCCCGCTGCAAAGCATCCTTTTCGTCTTTTACAATTTCATATGCAGCAATGTGATGACCGGCTTCTTCTAAAAACGAGATCATCAGTTTGCCGCTTTTATCGGTTTCCTCTGTTCTCGTGTCACTGACTGTGATCACTTTGCACCGAACGATATCCGGAGCTTCTTGTTTATGCTCTTGAACACTCATTGGCCCACCTCTTTTAATTTTCTGTCTGTCATTATCATGCATGAACAAAAAAGCACATTCAAGAGAATGTGCTTTTCAACTGATTTATTTTGCTAAACGAACAACGTCGCGCGCAATCATGACTTCTTCATCAGTCGGAATGATCATGACTTTTACTGGAGAATGCGGATAGCTGATGAAAGCTTCCTCGCCGCGCACATTATTAAGCGCAGGATCCCAGTATACACCCATGAATTCTAAGCCGCGAAGGACGCGCTCTCTTACTTCCACACTGTTTTCACCGATACCGGCAGTAAAGATGATCGCATCTACACCACTCATTCTTGCAGCGTAAGAACCGATGTATTTGTGGATTCTGCTCGCGAAGACTTCAAGGGCAGTTTCCGCGCGCTCATTTCCTTCTTTCGTTGCTTCAACGATGTCACGAAGATCGCTTGAGAAACCGGAGATGCCGAGCAGTCCGCTTTTTTTGTTTAATGTATTCAGTACTTCGTCAGCCGTTTGGCCTGTTTTCTCCATGATGTATGGGATCAGGGCAGGGTCGATGTTTCCAGAACGTGTACCCATTGCAACACCGGCAAGCGGCGTAAAGCCCATAGATGTATCAATTGATTTGCCGCCTTCAACAGCCGCAATACTTGCGCCGTTTCCGAGGTGGCAGGAAATCAGGCGTAAGTCTTTTAACGGGCGGCCGAGAAGCTCTGCCGCGCGCTCAGTCACATATTTATGTGAAGTGCCGTGGAAGCCGTATTTACGGATGCCGAACTTTTCATAGTATTCATACGGCAGGCTGTATAGGTAAGACTGCTCAGGCATTGTTTGGTGGAATGCCGTATCAAAAACAGCAACCGCAGGAACATTTGGAAGCACTTCTTTGAACGCTTTAATTCCAACGATATTTGCCGGGTTGTGAAGCGGTGCCAATTCAGAAATATCCTCAATTTCCTTAATGGTTTCATCCGTTAATAAAACAGAATCGCTGAATTTTTCTCCGCCATGCACGACGCGGTGGCCGATTCCGTCAATTTCATTCAAATCTTTAATAATGCCGAATTCCGTTAACTTGTTCAGCAGCATTTTAACAGCTACCGCGTGATCCGGAATATCAGTTACTTCTGTATTTTTTTCGCCGTTTACAGAAATCGTGAATACGCTGTCGGCGATACCAATTCGTTCAACTAAACCCTTCGTTAAAACGGTTTCTGAAGGCATTTCGAAAAGCTGAAATTTCAAAGACGAGCTTCCTGCGTTAATTGCAATAATTTTGGACATGATTGACGCTCCTTTATACTCTGTATCAACAACTTCATTTTTCGTACTTTTTTCCCGGTGAATATCATCATCTTCCCCGAAAAATATCTGACTTTTCCATTTAAACATTGTCATGTCGGCATTTCAAGTCAACTTGTGTATTGATAACGCTTACAATAAGAAGTCGTTATTTTCAGACATATCACCTATAGATTTCGTGTTGACGAACGCTTACATGTTGCGGTTTTTCTTTCTGTATTTTGTGTTTCAAAGCTGGATTCAATTCGCCGGCCTTGTCTTCAAGTGCACAAATAAAAACAGCTTAAGCATCCATCGTATGACGGCTGCCTAAGCTGCTATTCGACACCTATTTTTCTTTTCTAAACCACTCATCGAATTGAGCCATCATATCAAGCATTGCCTTCTGATTGGAGAAAGACGGAAGATTCGCAAGCAGAATTTGACTCGGCGCTTTCGTCTCCTCTCCTTTTTTCTGAAGCACAAGAATGCTTTTGGCATGAGCCTCATCTTTAAAAATGGATTTTGGCAGCTGCAAAAGCGCGTTGATATGAACCTTATCTTTGAAAAACTGTTTCAGCTTGTCGCTTTGGGAGCTCTCAAATAAATGATTCGGGATCATAAAAAATAAGTAGCCACCCGGTTTGGTATGTTTGACGCTCTGTTCAATAAACAGATGATGCGCGAAGGAATGGCCTTCGTCCGCTTTGAGCTCAAACGCTTCTGCTCCTTCGTCATTCGGATAATAGCCGACGGGCAGATCGCATATGACAGTGTCAACAGGATCGATAAACAGCGGCTCAAGGCTGTCCTGATGGAAAAGCTCAAGCTCTTTTTTCAGAAGGTTCGCTTGGGCATACGCGATCTTCAACAGCACATCATCAATTTCAATGCCATAGCTATTTGCCGTTTTTTCAGACAGCTGGTTCAGCACGGTGAACAGAAGGTTTCCCGTTCCGACAGCCGGATCAAGAACCGTCAGTTCCTTTTGGTCCGCCATAAACTTATTCACCAAATAACTGATGAAAAGCCCGATCGTGTCCGGCGTCATTTGTCTGTTCGGATGGGAGACATCTTTCAGGCCTTTCAGGACGGCAAGCTGAAAAGCTTTGCGCACCCACTCGTGCTCATACGTGCCGAATTCCGCTTTTTCAAGCAGAGCCTGAAGCTGTTCGGCTTTCTCATCAGGCAGTTTCAACTGATCCGTTTTTTCAAGAAAATACATTTCTCCCGCTTCAGCCAGCGCTTCTATATATGAAATTTGCAATTCATTCTTTATTATTATCGCGGCTTCGTTTAACAGCTCGTAAACCGCACCTACATGGTCTTTTTGCATATATGTTCCTCCTTGCCATGAAAAAAGCTCCGGCGGCAGCCTGGAGCTTTTTTCCGTGCTTACTTCACTAATGCCTTGGCAGCCTCAATTGGCTTTTCATAGTTCGGGTGGTTTGTTGCTTCGCTTACATATTCAGCGTAAACGACTTTTCCGTTCTCATCAAGGACGAATACGGAACGTGCAAGCAGACGAAGTTCTTTAATATACACACCGAATGCTTCGCCAAATGACATATCTCTGTGGTCAGACAGTGTTTCCACTTTGTCAATTCCGTTAGCACCGCACCAGCGCGCTTGTGCAAATGGAAGGTCTGCACTGATTGTATAGACGTTAACATCTCCAAGCTTTGCAGCTTCTTCGTTAAAACGGCGTGTTTGCGCATCACAAACACCTGTATCAATTGAAGGGATAACAGAAATAATCGTTACCTTTCCTTTCATATCAGCTAACGATTTTTCTTCAAGGCTGTTAGTCAGCACTGTGAAATCAGGAGCTTGATCTCCTACTTTCACTTCTTGTCCGACGAGTGTAACCGGACCGCCTTTAAATGTAATTTCAGCCATTATAATTCCTCCCTTTTGTATGTATGACTCTATCATAGTAAAGTTTCCTGTAAACTGCAAAGTATATGCCAAAAAAAAGTTAACTGCGGCGGCCGCAGTTAACCTTCTTTAATAATTCATATTGTTCATTTGGTTTTGATTTTGGCCTTGGCCCTGACCTTGGTTCTTGTTATTTTTCTTGAACATTTGCTGGATGCGTTCAAGGGTTTGAGGGGCTGCGTCTAAAATTTTCTCAATCAAATGGGTATTTTCATCTAAATGAAGCATTCTGATTCCTGTCGATCCGACAATTAAAAACGCGATCGGCGTAATGGACACACCGCCCCCGCTTCCGCCTCCGAAAGGAAGTTTTTGTTCTCTTGTCTCATCGTCTTCCGATTTCTTTTCTGCCGGCTTTCCGCCAAACTCGCTTCCGCCTGCGGCGAATCCGAATCCAACTTTAGAAACGGTTAAAATCACGCTTCCATCCGGCGTTTCAACCGGATCTCCAATAATGGTGTTAACATCAATCATTTCCTTCAAGTTTTCCATTGCGGTTTTCATTAAACCTTGGATGGGATGGTCTGCCATATACGCTTCCTCCTTAAACTGATGAATCATTCTTTGAAGTCATTCGGGACGACGGATTCTTCTTTAATACGGATAGCTCCCGTCCGTATTTGACGAATTTGAAAGCTGCAAGCATAGCATGTCCAAAGCGAAAAAAGAATATACACTGAAGATGGGTCTTGGAGACAGGGACTTGAAACGATGGAATCACTTCATAGACGGGTTTATTCACAAAGTCCAGATGGTCATACAGCATCGCAGCGATGCCGCCTTTCACACCCCATACAGCACCTGTTAACACACCTGTCACTGCCGCGTCGTGAATACCGACAACTGTGACCCATTCGAGTTTTGTGATATGCAAATGCGCCAGAATAGAGGCGCTGGTTTTTCTTAAATTAGTAACTCGATGCACTAGCATTTCAATTTTATTAATGCTTTGCTGTACATCATCAAACGTAATTTTTTTCTTGCTGCTGCTTTTTTTTACTTTCGATGTTGATTTTTGTTTGATATCAACTGTTCCGTCCTCTTTATTCACCTTAATCGCCGGAATTGTTTTTTTGATCCGTATGAGGCCAAACAGCGTCGTAATATTCAAGGTCAGTTTGTCGTTATCATCGGCATGAAGAAACTCCATCGCGACATGGATTTTCATTCTGAAAAGCAGCACGATACCTATAAGAATAAGAATGGCTGTCAGCACATATACCATATTCTTCACTTCCTCTAGGAGCATTATCGCCAATTCAGAAAAAAATAAACCCGGACGAGGTCCGGGTTTATCGGTTATTTGCTGTATAGTTTTTCATGCACCACAGTTGTATCCGCAATATAATCATGAATCCCCTGCTTTGTGGGTGAAAAAGCAACGACGATATATAAAATCCAAATCTTATCAATATACCGTCCGACTACTTCACGAAAAATCACTGTGCTCCATGACAGTTTGCGATCCGGCTTCATAGAAACCACTTTGAGGCCGAACACCATCTTTCCAAGCGTCTGCCTAAAAAACTTTGTCATCAGCGCAAAATAGGCAAGATAAACAACAAGCGTAGTCACACTGTAGGCCGAGAAGGTAAACATGCCGGATGTTTTCGGCAGATCCAATACGGTAAAGAGGGGAGAAACAAGTAAATGGTTTAATCCCCATACAACGAGCCAATCAAGCAGGAAAGCCCAGAAACGAACCCAAAAGCCAGCATAGGCGTGTGTCAGCCGCTCTGCTTCTTGCGGGCTTGTGATGTCATTGCGCTCTAACTCTTCATATGTCACATCCATTATTGATCCCTCCTACTTCGCATAGAGATACATCATTCTCGGCGAACCGGATTGTGAAAGAATTTCTCTCATATTCAGAAAATCAATTTCACTCTTAAACATTTTGTTCGCGCCCATGGAAAACAGTGAGCCTAATCCGAAGCTTTCCTCGTAAGAAATGACAGAGGCGTTTTTCAAATCCTTATGATCCTTTTTCATCGCTGAAATGGTATCGTCATAAAAACCAAGCTCATCAACGAGATTCAGCTTTTTCGCCTGCCGTCCGTCATACACGCGTCCGTCCGCAATTTTCTTTACCTCTGCTTTCGACATGCCGCGGCCTTCTGAAATGACATCAACAAAGCCTTCATACGAATGATCAACCATGGATTGCATGATGTTCTTTTCTTCTTTTGTCATCTCACGGGAAGGAGACATAATATCCTTATGGGCCCCGCTCTTAATTGTTTCAAAAGAAATGCCGAGCTTATCAGCAAGCTTTGAATAATTGACGCTTTCCATAATGACGCCGAGTGACCCAGTCAGGGTTTCCGGTGTCGCAAAAATCTTATCAGCCGCCGTTGAGATGTAATAGCCGCCGGATGCTGCCATCGATCCCATCGACACGTAAATCGGTTTTTTTGTTTCTTTCTTGATTTCTTCCAGCTTCTTATGTATTTCAGCACTTTCATATACTCCGCCGCCCGGAGAATTCACCTTCAGAACGATGCCTTTAACCGCCTTGTCATCTTTTGCACGCTCAAGGTTTTTTAAGAACGTTCTGTGGTTATATCCGTCTGAACCGAGCAGACTGCTTGAATCCCCATTATCCTGAATGGTGCCGCTGACCTCCAATACGGCAATTTTACTTGAAAGACTGCCGTTTTCCAGCGTCTTTTCCTGAGATTCATCTGTCAGTGATGTGAGATCCGTTTGAGCGCCTTTGACGCTTTCAAAGAAACTCATTGAGATGCTGACGATGATGGACACGCCGAAAATCCCCAGGGCAATCACTAATGCAATCCATCTTTTTGCATTCATTTTTTTCTCCTCCTTTTTCCCAAACTCTCTCATTATACGATTTAATAAGAAAAATGTTTCATTTGATGAGAAAGCTCTGGCTTAACGGGCTGCCGGCAAACGTGGTACACTTATGGCCAAAGGTATTTTATCACAAATACTGGATGGCAGAAAAACTTAAATATGACAGCAAAGGGGAAATGGGATATGACCGATCAACGCCGTAATGTTTATTTTTTTCACAAACAGGACCAGGAAACAAACGAACAAGCCAACTCTTTAACGCAATTGGCTGAAGAGCATGGATTTACAGTTGTGAATCAGCACTCAGACGCCAATATCATTGCTAGCATTGGCGGGGACGGCACATTTTTGCAGGCAGTCAGAAAGACGAATTTCCGTGACGACTGCTTGTACGTCGGCATTACCAAAAAGGGGAAAGCTCATTTATATTGCGACTTTCATAGTGATGAGCGTGAAAAAATGGTCGATGCGATGACGTTTGAACAAATTGAAGTCAGAAAATATCCGCTGATTGAAGTGACAGTGGATAACGCCAGTCCTTTTCATTGCCTAAACGAGGTTTCCATCCGTTCAAGCATCATTAAAACCTTTGTGATGGACGTGCTGATTGATGATCTGCACTTTGAAACGTTTAGAGGTGACGGGATGATTATCTCAACGCCTACAGGCAGCACCGCATATAACAAGTCTGTTGCAGGAGCGGTTGTTGATCCGCTGCTCCCATGCATGCAGGTATCTGAGCTTGCTTCTCTTAACAATAACACCTACCGGACACTTGGCTCGCCATTTGTCCTCAGCTCTGACCGAAAGCTGACCCTTCGTGTGGTACAAGACGGCAATGAGCACCCAATCATTGGCTTAGACAATGAAGCACTCAGCACGAGGAATGTGAAAACGATCGAAATCAAACTGTCCGACAAGAAAATCAAAACAGTCAAACTAAAGGACAATTCATTTTGGGAGAAAGTGAAACGTACTTTTTTATAGAAAATGAAAAGGACAGGCTTCCCGCCTGTCCTTTTATTATTTCTCATATACAATCTGGCCGTTAATTACGGTTTTTTCAATGTCTAAAAGATGAAGCTTTACAGGGTCAATTGCAAAAGGATCCTCGCTGAGAACCGTAAAATCCGCGTCATAGCCTTCGGCAATTTTTCCGCGTGATGTCTCTTTATAAATGATTCCTGCGCTTCCTTCTGTATAGAGCTTAATTGCTTCATATACAGTTAAACATTCGCTTTCATAATAGCTTGGCCCGTTCTGTTCATGACTGC
Source organism: Bacillus sp. VA13 (assembly GCF_055710085.1). Taxonomy (NCBI): domain Bacteria; kingdom Bacillati; phylum Bacillota; class Bacilli; order Caryophanales; family Bacillaceae; genus Bacillus; species Bacillus sp. VA13. Next base: position 1,427,800 of record NZ_JBVQPP010000001.1, read on the forward strand.
TTTTCCGGAGCACCGCGGACTGGATGCCAAGAAGCGGGTCAACAGGCTCAATCGGGGCGTCTGAACCGCCCGCGCATAAAATGCCTTTAGACATCAGCGTTTTCCACGCAAAGGCTGTATTCATCCGGTCTTTTCCGAGACGGTCAATCACCCAAGGAAAATCACTGGCGACAAAATGAGGCTGAAGATCAAGTGCGATCGGCATGCGCGCTGCTTTTTCGATTAATTCGTCATTCAGCACTTGAGCATGAATCAGCCGATCATGCCGGCCGTTTTTGGGCGGATGCTTTTCTATTGCGTTCAGCACTTTTTCAAAAGCTAGGTCGCCGATTGCATGAACCGCAACTTCCATGCCTTTTTCTCTCGCTTTTCGAATGAGCTGGCCAAGGGTTTCGTCATCATGAACTTGAACACCATTAGTGGATGGATCGTCCTGATATGGTTCTTTCAATAAAGCCGTTCTTCCGCCAAGCGCCCCGTCTGCAAAGATTTTCATCGCACCGAACTCCACATACGGGCCTGACGGCTTCTCCAGCTGCTCCCATCGATCTACTGCTTCGTGATGAACGAGCAAATGACAGCGGAACGGATAGTTTCCGCTAGCGGCAGCTTTCTCATAAGCTTTCATCGGCACCGAAACATCACCATAATAGGACAAGTCTTCCGAATGTCCGCCCGTCAGGCCTTTTGTCCAGCAGTCCTCTATTGCAGCCGTAAGCGCCTCATCAACATAGTGCTGGGAGACTGGCGGGACAGCCTTCAGAATCAAATCCTGCGCCTTATCAAACAGAAGCCCGGTCGGCTCACCGTTTGCATCTTTTACAATGACTCCGCCATCAGGATCAGGAGTGTTTCTGGAAATCCCTGCCGCTTGAAGAGCCGCAGAATTGACGGCTATCGCATGCCGGCATATTCGTTTAAGCAAGACGGGCCTGTCTGGAAATAAGCGATCAAGATCATGCTTAACCAAATAGTCAGGTGTCTCAAACTGATTTTCATTCCAGCCCTCTCCAATGAGCCAATCGCCTTCAGGAAGCTGCTGCTCTCTTTCCTTGGCAGCCTGCAAAATAGCTTCTTTTGACGTTAGTGCGGACAGATCGAGCTGAAGCTGTTTCTCACCGTGGCCGATCAAATGTAAATGGCTGTCGACAAAACCGGGAAACATCACTGCTCCGTTCAGGCTGATTTCTTCTGTTTCCGGGGACCCGTACTTTTTCTTTAGACGTTCATAGCTGCCAGTGCCCTTTATGACACCATCCTCGACATAGACTGCCTCTGTCAGATCGCCTTCTTCGAGCATCGTATAAATGAAACCGCCGTGCCATATCGCCTTCATTCACGTTCACTCTCTTTCTTTACGCCTTTTTATTGGCTTTGAGCTGTTCTTCACGTTTTCTTAATTCCACTCGCCTGATTTTTGCAGAAGCTGTTTTCGGCAGGCTTTCCACAAATTCAATTTCTCTCGGATATTTGTATGGAGCGGTAATGGTCTTCACGTGATTTTGCAGCATTTTGACAAGCTCATCACTGCGTTTTGCGTGATCTTGCAGGACAACGTACGCCTTAACGATGGAGCCTCTGATTTCATCAGGGCTTGCGACCACAGCACATTCTTTTACTTCAGGGTGCTTAACAAGCGCGTCTTCCACTTCGAATGGCCCGATCGTGTAGCCAGAGCTGATAATGATATCGTCATTTCGGCTTTCAAACCAGAAGTAACCTTCCTCATCTTTTTTTGCTCTGTCTCCTGTTAGGAAATAATCGCCGCGAATTTGTGTTTTCATTCTTTCAGGGTCTTTGTAATATTCTTTAAAGAGTGCCGGCGTGCTAAGGTGAACTGCGATATCGCCAACCTCACCAGATTTGCAGATTTCACCGTCTTCATTAATGATCTCCACCTGATTTCCTGGTGTCGGTTTTCCCATGCTTCCCGGTTTAATATCCATATCTTTCAAGACACCGACTAAAAGCGTGCTTTCTGTTTGGCCATACCCGTCCCGCACCTTAATGGCGAAGTGCTTTTTGAACACATCAATGACTTCACGGTTAAGCGGCTCGCCTGCGGACACAGCGCTGTGCAGGGCAGAAAGATCATACCGGTCCAAGCCTTCGACCTTCGCCATTAAGCGGTATTCCGTTGGCGTACAGCAAAAGACATTGATTTTGTAGCGGTTTAAAAGTTCTAAATATTTTTCTGCTTTGAATCTGCCGTGGTACACAAAACCCGTTGCTCCACTGCCGAGTACCGCTAAAAACGGGCTCCACACCCACTTTTGCCAGCCAGGGGCAGCAGTCGCCCAGACGATATCCTTTTCAGAAATATCAAGCCAAGCGCCGGCAGATGTTTTTAAATGAGCAAATGCCCATCCGTGTGTATGTACAACACCTTTAGGCTGACCTGTTGTTCCGGATGTATAAGATAAGAAAGCCATATCTTCTCTTGTTGTGTCAGCTGTTTGGAATCGGCTTCCGTCCGCTTTAATCGATAAGAGATTTTTCCAGCCGGCATCGTTTTCGCCAATAGACAGTTTAATCAGTTTGTCAGCCGTACTGACATCACGGAAAGCGCCGATAAATTCAGAGTAGACGATGGCGCCTTTCACTTCTGCATGTTCAATCCGGTATTCAAGATCTTTCGCACGAAGCATTTCCGAGCACGGAATGACAACCATTCCTGATTTCAGGATAGCCAAATAAACAGCATAGGCTTCAAGCACCCGCGGAACCATTACAATCAGCTTGTCTCCCTTTTTAAATCCAAGGTCAGCCAAAGCCGCTCCAATTTTATTTGTTTCTTCCATCAGCTTTTCATATGACCAAGATTTTTGCTTGCCCGACTCATCCTCCCATAGAAGAGCGGTTTTTTGTCCAGCGGCACTGAACTTTTCCATTTCATTCACTAAATTATATTGCATAGGGGCAATTAAATCTTCTCGTTTTAACACGAACAACTCCTCACTTTCTTCACCCATTATACATAAATACAGGCTCTTTCCGTAAGGATATGCCTAAAAACAAGCTCTGTAAACATAGGTTTTTATAGGCCGCTGGTCCTTTTTTATACATATAAAACGAAAAAGAGTGGGGATACCCCCACTCCTAAAGCCATTATGTGAAATTGTAAATTAGAATTGTCCTCCGCCCATGTTTTGTTGAGCAAAAGATACAAGACGTTTTGTAATCTCTCCTCCAACAGAACCGTTAGCGCGAGAAGTTGTTTCTGCTCCAAGGTTTACACCGAATTCAGAAGCGATTTCTAATTTCATTTGGTCGATTGCTTGAGCAGCTCCTGGTACTAAAAGGTTGTTGCTGTTACCTGAGTTATTGTTAGCCATGTGTCTCACCTCCTTGTGAGTATAGAATGTGTTAAAACACATGGCTTCATTCAAAAAAACTTTGGTAATTGTATACAGGAGCCGGAGCGATTTAAAAGAGTTCTGCGAATTTATCGTTTGCTTCTTGTTCGCTATAAAGCGTCATTGTTTCAATGTTGTCAACCGCTTCTTGAATATACGGCTCAAAATCAACAAAGCTTTCAAAGTGTTCGATTTTTTCTTTTTTAGGTCGTGTTTTCGGACTTGGCGGCGTAAAGATCGTGCAGCAGTCTTCAAACGGCTGAATGCTTGTCTCATATGTGCCGATTTCTCGTGATTTTTCGATGATTTCTGTTTTATCCATGGCGATTAACGGACGCAAAATCGGTGTTGACGTCACCGCATTAATCGCATACATGCTTTCAAGCGTTTGGCTCGCTACCTGACCGAGGCTTTCTCCAGTAATGATGGCAAGCCCATTTCTCTTTTCTCTGATTCTGTCGGCAATTTGAAGCATGAGGCGGCGGGTTGCCGTCATTGTGTAGTTCTCAGGTATTTGTTTTTGGATGAGCTCTTGCGTTTTCGTAAACGGAACGATATGAAGCGTCATGCTTCCCCCAAAGCGGGACAGGCATTTTGCCAGATCCATTACCTTTTGTTTTGCGCGCTCGCTTGTGTACGGCGGGCTGAAGAAATGAACAGCTTCTACCGATAGTCCCCGTTTCATCGCATAAAAACCAGCCACAGGGCTGTCAAAACCGCCGGAAAGCATTAGCATCGCTTTGCCTGCAGAACCAACGGGCAGGCCGCCTGCACCTTTTTCATCGCGAATCGTCAAAAAGGTCGCTTCTTCCCTGATTTCGATTCTGAGCGGGATGTCGGGATTGCGAACATCGACCGTCAATCCTTCTGTATTTCGCAAAATATGGCCGCCGATTTCAGCGTTCATTTGATTTGTATCTAATTCAAATTGTTTATACGCTCTCTTCGTTGCGACTTTAAACGTATCACCAGGCTGATACTGATCTTCGATAGCCTGCAGAGCAGTTGCCTTAATATCATCAAGGCGGCTATCACACTTAATCGCCAGGCTGAAGCTTTGAATGCCAAACACCTGCTTTAAATGTGGAAAAAGAGCCTCAGGATCTTCTCCATTTAATGTAATCGTCATACGGTCCCGATTGGAAAAGTATTTTAAGTTCGGATAGTCTTTCAAAACGAGTCTGACGTTTTGCTTTAAGCGCTCAATAAAGCTTTTTCTGTTTTTGCCTTTGGTTGAAATTTCTCCAAAACGAATTAATATATGATCGTAATTCATGTTCTACCTCATCATTTTCTTTAATTTTTTGATGCCAGGCACAAGTGCGTTCATAAACGGTTCTGTCACATCGCTTGTCTGGCTGTAGTTTAAGCTGATTCTGATGCTGCTTCCGGCAATCTGCTCTCCCTTGCCCATCTGTAAGAGAACTTTGCTGGGCTTATGCTCTTTTGCCGAGCAGGCCGAAGTTGTTGAGACGAATATATCCTGTTCCTCAAGCATGTGTAAAAGCACCTCTGCTTTAATCCCCGGAACAGAGAAATTAATAATGTGCGGCGCACTATTCATTTGAGGCGTGTTGACAACGACACCTTCAGTTTCACTCAGCCTTTTCATAAACAATTCCTTTGCGGCAGCCATCGTGTCAAGCCTTGTTTCAAAATCAACAGCGGCAAGATTAATGGCTTTGGCAAGCGAAACCGCACCCGCAGTATGCTCCGTTCCGGCCCGAATGCCTTTTTGCTGAGAGCCGCCCGTTATCAGGGGAATAAGACGTGTTCCTTCTTTTACGATAAGCGCGCCTGTCCCCTTCAGCCCGTGAAACTTATGCCCGGAAATCGAACAAAGATCAATGCCTGCCTTTTCAATCGCCAAGGGCACTTTATAGATGCCCTGCACATAATCGACGTGAAACAAAATGTTCGGGTGCTCTTTCAGCACTTCTCCTGCCTTTTCAATAGGCTGCACCGAACCGACTTCATTGTTCACATGCATCATGCTGACAAGCACGGTATCCGGACGGATGGCTTGTTTCAGTTCTTCAATTGAAACAAATCCGTCTTCGTTCACTGAAAGATAAGTGACATCAAACCCGAATAACTCTGTCAGCTGTTCTAACGATTCCGTAACGGATGGATGTTCAATAGAAGTGGCAATGATATGTTTGCCTGCTTTTATTTTTGACAAAGCGGCTCCTTTTAAAGCCAAATTATTAGCTTCTGTAGCGCCTGACGTAAATACAATATCATAATTCTTTAGGCCTATGGCTCTTTTTATCTGATGTTTCGCTGCCTGAAGCAGCTGTTCCGTTTCAACTCCATACCGGTGCAAAGATGAGGGATTTCCAAAATATCGTCTGCTTGTTTGTTCATATGTGTTCAAGACTTCATCGTAAGGTTTGGTCGTTGAACTATTGTCTAAATATAACATCTTTTTACTCCTTTAATATGAAAGCGATACAAAATTGATTTTATATGTTACCATAACAAATTACTGCAGAAAAAGTAAATGAAATTACTATTGACTTCTTCATACATTCACCTATAATTAGATTTGTTACTTTCGTCATATTATCTGACAATTAATTGACAGAATATTCTACCATAGTGAAATTAGGAGGATTTATACGTTATGAAATCATCACTATCAGCCAAGGAAACGATCGCCATCGGGCTTATGCTCTTTGCTTTGTTCTTTGGCGCAGGAAATATGATATTTCCGCCGGAACTTGGACAAGCAGCCGGTGAAAATGTTTGGAAAGCGATGATAGGCTTTCTCGTGACGGGTGTCGGCCTGCCGCTTTTAGGTGTTGTAGCTGTTGCATTAACAGGTACAGATGCTAAAGGCCTTGCAGATAAAGCACATCCGGTCTTTGGAACCATTTTTACAGTCGTTCTGTATTTAACAATCGGACCGCTGTTTGCGATTCCGCGCACAGGCACTGTTTCTTATGAAATTGCGGCTGCACCTTTTGTAGGAGGCATGCCGGCATGGCTCACACTTCTTATTTTTACGTTTCTTTTCTTTGCTGTTACGTACTACCTGGCTTTAAACCCTACAAAGCTAGTTGACAGGATTGGCAAGGTATTAACACCTATTTTACTTGCTGTTATCGCAATCTTAGTCATCAAAAGCATCGTGACGCCGATGGGGGACATTCAGTCGCCGCTTGAAACGTATGCTTCCGGATCATTGTTTAAAGGATTTTTAGAAGGCTATAAAACAATGGATGCACTTGCTTCTATCGTGTTCGGAATTGTCGTTGTTAATGCCGTTAAGGACAGAGGCATCACCAGCCGTAAATCAGTTGCTTCCGTATGTATTAAAGCGGGACTTGTTGCCGCAGCAGGACTCGGCCTGGTTTACGTATCACTCGCCTATTTAGGAGCAACAAGCACAGATTCTGTCGGACTCCTTGGTGCAGGAAGCAAAATTTTATCAGAATCTTCACAGCACCTGTTCGGATCATTAGGAAATATCATTTTAGGCGTCGCTATCCTATTCGCGTGCTTGACAACAAGCATTGGCCTTGTCTCTTCATGCGGAAATTATTTCTCAAAGCTGATTCCTTCTTTATCTTATAAAGCCGTTGTAACGATTGTCACTGTGTTCAGCTTTATTATTTCTAACTTTGGGCTGTCAAATATTATTTTGTTCTCAGTTCCTATTTTATCAGCTATTTATCCGTTAGCAATTGTTATCATTTTGCTTTCATTTATTGAAAAATCATTTAAAGGCAGACGTGAAGTATATATTCTTTGTTTGATTGCAACTGGTATTTTCAGTATTATTGATGGCCTGAATGCCGCGAGCATTCCGCTCAGTTCTTTAAATAAAGTTCTCGGTCAATCGCTGCCGCTTTACAGCTTAGGATTTGGCTGGGTCATCCCTGCAATCATTGGAGGCATTGCCGGTTATCTGATTTCTCTTGCTACCGGTTCGAATAAAAAAACAGCTAATATCAACCAGTAAAAACAAAAAGCCTTAATGGATGTAGATCCAATAAGGCTTTTTTATATTCTGAATACATTAAAAGGCCGAGCACTCACGCGTCGGCCTTTTATATACACTTTACTGATATTGATGCTCTTTTGTCTTTTGTGATTCTATTTTTCGGACAGCACCTGGTGCAGCCTTTTCAACTGCTGCTGCTGCAATTTCATACGCTTCACTGTAATCATATTCATAAAAACGTCTTTCCGCTTCTTTCAGCTGTTCAGATAAAATATGATTCTGGCTTCTGAACCTGTTTCCGAACTGAATGATTTTTTCAATGAGGATCACCTGCTCGACAAGTTCCTCTGATTCCCTGCTTGCCCTGTTGACGATATCTTCTGCTTGCTTTAAATGGGCTCCGGCTTCTTCCATGTTTAATGGAAGTTCGTTTAGTTGATTGACTGTTTCTTGAATATGATGATATGCGTTTTCCAGCATCTCTTGAATATGACTCGGAATGCCTGGAATATTGCTTGTCTTCAGCAGTCTTGCTGTCTCAGAAATTGTTTTTTTCAAATTGCTGAGCGTCTCTCTTGCCTGAAGCTCTTCTTTTCTCAGCGCTTGCAGATTTTCACGGTATTCGGCATGCTCTTTTTTCACTTCTTCAATCTTCTTCTCTATTGAAGCAACTTCTTCTACTAAAAGTGAGTAGGCGACGTGCTCTGCATCGAGCTTATCTTTAACGGATGAGAGCAGCTTGCCAATTTCATCAAGGCGCTTTTCAAAAGCCTGCTGTTTACCGAGCTCGCCAGCTGTCAGCCTGTAGCTTTCCTTCACCAGCTCAGTTTCCGCCTTTGTATCCTCTTTCTCTTCTATCAGCTTGTCATAAGCAATGATCAATTCAGGCATTTTGCTTAGCACAGATTGGCCGGCTTCGACTTCGCCCTCCAGCTGCTGATAAACAGATTGAATATTTTCGTCTATGAGCTGCAGGATTGCGGATGCTTCATCAATATCCAGCTCAGTCATCAAGACATGTTCCGCCCGTTTCAGCTGATTTGACAGATTTTCTAATTCCTTATCAAGCTGGATATGCTCAAGCTTATACCCTTTCTCTTTCATTTCGCGATAGCCGTCTTTGAGCTTTGCAATCTGGCCTGGCACCGTCTGCTTGCAGTCAGCCAACAGCTTCGGCACGTCATCTATGTATGACTGAAGCCGATCAAGATTGCGATCCTGCTCAAGCAGCACTTTACGTGCAGTAATATAGTTTCCGCCTTCTGTTTCTTCTTCAAATTGTTTGATTCCGCTCCAAATTTCGTCAAGATCCTTTTCAAGGCTGTCATAAAGCTCTCCGTAAAGGTGGCTGTAAGCCAGCAGGTTTTTTCTCGATTTTGAATAGCGTTCTCTCACCTGTTCAATCTCTTCACGGCTCTTTTCCTCACTTGTGACGAGGTCGCTGATTTCGCGAAGAATCTTTTCAATGTTCGATTCCGCCGCTGTCAGCAAGTCGTCGATATGAACGAGCACTTGATTGGCCTTTTTAAAACGGTATTTGTCTGCATTTTCCTCGGCATCATAAAGGAGCTCTTCAACTTTCGGCATGTGGGCTGTGACAATCTCATCCCATTCTTCACGCCACTTCTCAAAGAACTCTTCTGTCTGACCCGTCATTTTTAAGTGTTTAATTTTGGACATTTCTTCCACAATCGACCGGTTTAGAATTTCAATCTTCCACGATTCCAGCCGGTCAATTTCAGCGTAGATTTTTTTCCTGAAAAAGTAGCCTGCCGCAAACAGCGCGAGCAGTACAATTAATAATCCAATGACAAACTCCATAATGAGCCCCCTTGCTGTTAACCTTAATCTGTCAGGGTGTTTTATTTATTCAGAAAGATTTCAGGATATGTATTGAGAAAAACTGTCGTTTTCATTGTTATTATGATACCATGTAACCAACATTTTTTGACCAGAAATCAAAAACTTTTTGTGCAAAATCGGCAGGATTTGACTATTTTTTCATGGAGTGACGCCAATGCAAAAGCGAGACGGACATATTCACACACCATTTTGCCCTCACGGCTCAAATGACACACTCAGACAATATGCAGAAGAAGCCTTAAAAAAAGGCTTTGATTCGATTACTTTTACCGAACACGCCCCATTGCCGCCCTCTTTTACTGATCCGACACCGCTGAAAGACAGCGCGATGGCACAAGCCTCTCTGGAGCGCTATATCAACGAAATCTCCCGATTAAAGAAAGAATATCGCGGACAGCTTGCCATACGGACGGGGCTTGAGGTCGATTATATTGCTGAATTTGAAGACGAAATTACATTATTCCTGGACACATACGGGCCATATTTAGATGACAGCATCCTATCCGTTCATTTTTTGCGCGCAGGTTCTTCCTATCTGTGCCTTGATTATGATGAGCATACCTTTAAGGAGCTGATTTCAGCCTGCGGGAGCATTGAAGCTGTATATGAACAGTATTACCGCAGCATCTATTCTTCCATTGTAGCATCTCTCGGCTCTAATAAGCCAAAAAGAGTCGGTCATATCACACTCGTTCAAAAATTCATCAAGCTGTTTCCATACAGCATGTCTGAACATATTCGCGGACTCGTTTCTCAGTGCCTGAGTGCCATAGAAGAAAACGGAATGGAGCTCGACTTCAATACTTCCGGCTTAAGAAAAACGTACGCTGGCAGCGTTTATATCGAGGATTGGATGCTGAATGAAGCGAAGCAAAAGAAAATCCCGCTTGTGTTTGGGTCTGATGCCCATCAAGCGGGAGATGTCGGATACGCATATGAGACGTTTTTGAAGGGTGCTAATTGATAAGCGCCACGTCTCCTGTCCGGAAGACGCTCCTGATCCAAATTTTGATTTCTTCAAAGTACATTTTATAAAAATACGGCTCGTGCGGCTGCATGTAGAGCACTTCTGAAATATATTGAGGCTGGAGATATGGCATCATTAAGAGAGATTTTAATTGAAGAATAAAATGGGGCAGCGGCAGCGTTAAATGTTCACGCTGTTTTTCTCCTTCCTCAATGATCAGCTGGAAGATATACTTTTCCTTCATTAGATATGTCGACATAATTTCCCTGATTAACGTGGAGTCAATCGTGACTTCCCGGTAGACAAAACGAGTTAATTGACGATGATTATGCTGATAGGATAAAATATCGAAAACCAGTTGGAGAAGCTGTTCTTGTGTGCTTTGAGAAGAGATATTGCCTGCCGCTGTTTCAAGCGTTTTGCTGTAGCCTTCGTAAAACTCTGAAACTAAGTGTTCCATCAAACCTCCTTTACCTTTAAAATAGTAGGAGATGTGCGCAACATTTACATCAGCTGACTTTGCAATTTCACGGACAGACGTGCCAGAAAATCCTTTTTGGTTAAAGAGCATGACAGCAGATTCAATAATTTTGTCTTTGGTGCTTACTTTCATACGGCTCACTCCTTCCTCTTTGTACTATTCAAGCAGAAGGCCGCTGTTCCTGTAAGAACTTATCGACAAATGCCGGCAGAAAAGCCGGAAATTTGTTTTATATTATAGAAAAAGTGAGGGTTTTCCATGTTCCATGTCGAAAAACAATCTGGAGATAAAGAAAAAGACTATCAGCTTCTGCTAAAACAGCTCGAAGCCATGACCGAAGACGAGACAGATCAAATTGCAAACTATGCAAATGCCTCAGCGCTTCTGTATCATTCTTTGCCTGAAGTAAACTGGGCTGGTTTCTATTTTGCCAAAGAAGAGGACGGACAGCTTGTGTTAGGGCCGTTCCAAGGTCTGCCGGCATGTGTTCGGATTCCTTTCGGCAGAGGCGTTTGCGGTACAGCGTATGCAAACGGAAAAGTGGAGCGTGTTGAGGATGTAAACGCGTTTCCGGGACATATCGCTTGCGATGCAGCGTCCCAATCAGAAATTGTGCTTCCGATTCATGTAGGCGGAAAAGTTGTCGGCGTCCTGGACATCGACAGCCCAGTGAAAAACCGTTTCGACGAAATTGATGAAAAATACTTATCACAATTTGCCGAAACGCTTGAAAAAGCGTTAGCACAGTAATATAAAAGCCCAAAACTGATATTGTTTTGGGCTTTTTTTATTTTATTGATTCGTGAATCATCAAGCGGTTTTTTCCGCTTCGTTTTGCGCTGTAGAGCGCTTCATCAGCCTCATGCACAAGCTCTTTCAGAGATTTTCTTTTTTCTGCCGTCCAGCAGGAGATGCCGCATGAAATGGTTACCTCGGGTTTCGTATTTTTTCTGACCGCATAAACCAATCGCTCAGTAATCCGTTTACCCACCGCAACCGGCACATTCGGCAAATAAATCGCCAGCTCTTCGCCTCCCCAGCGGGCGCCTACATCATGCTTTCGGATGTTGCTTTTAATCACCGAAGCGACTTGAATTAAAATCTCGTCCCCAGTCTGATGACCGTACGTATCATTTACATTCTTGAAATTATCAATATCTACAAGAATAAAGACACCCTTTTGGTGGATTTTCATGCTGTATTGAATTTTTTCATCTAAATACACCCTTGAATACAGTTCAGTCAGCTGATCTGTTTTCACGAGATGCTCAAGGCGGTCGCGGAGCATCGAATTGGTTACAGCCAGCGTTGCGTGATGAATCAGCGCTTGAAACAGCTTGTACATTTCAAATGTAAAAGCGTACAGTTCCTGTTTTAATAAAACCGCAAAGCCTAAAAGCCGGTCATTCTCAATCATCGGAGCGGCCATCAGCGAGCCGTAGCCGGCCTTTCCAAAAACAGACTGGCCATTTCCGATGAAAACCCCTTTTTCACCTTCATACAGCTTTTCTTTCAACTCATGATAAAAATCAGATGGCTTCGCTTCTTTAAAAAACACTGTGCTGCCAGGGAGCAATGTTAGCTTTTCAAAATGGTCTATATGAAAAAACCCCACTTCATCCGCCTGAAATGATTCTGCCATTCTCACAGCCAGATCATTCATCGTATCGGTCAATGTCAGCCTCTGATTCAGGCGGCGTGACGTTTCATTGATCAATTCCAAATTTGCGATGCTTGCTTTGGATTGTTCATAGAGCTGGGCATTTTCAAACGCTTTTCCCGCCGCGTTTGCGATCAGCGACATTTCATCAAGGTAGACGTCAGTAATCAAACTGCCGCCCGTTCCTTCAACCATCAACACACCGTACGTTCCCTGCTGTCCTTTGATCGGAATGTAGGCGGCTGATTCATTCTTCCGCAAAATATCCCCGGACAAATACACTTTGAGAGCAAAGGAATCGGATTTTTCCCCTTCCATATACAGTTCTTTTGCAGGAATACCTAAACATTGATCTTGGTCGTGCGAAATAAACAATGAAAACTCAAAAGGAGAAAACGTGCGGGTCAAGCTTTCTAAAAGCTGCTTCAGCACCTCTGTCTGATCAAGCAGTGAATGGAACAGCTCTGTCATTTTGTATATCTTTTTTTGATAGATCGTTTTGATATAGAGCCTTTCCTGTTTCATAGACTGGTTTAAAAATGAAACAACCACGTCCGCAAGCCCTTCAGGAATCTCTCCATCCTGCCTGCATGTAAGATGAAAGCGCCTGCCGGAGCCGTCCTCAATCATATAAAATGAAGCGTTTATTTTCGAAGCGGAAAAATGTAATTCATCATCTGCCAGTTTTGCCGCAGAGTCAGATGGTGACGGTGTAAGCGAAACACAAAGGGATGAAAAATAGGTTTGAATAGCCGAAGTCAGCCATATGAATGAGTCGGTGAATGTGACTTTTTCAGATTTGGTTAATAAAAAATCGAGCATATGATAATGAAAGGCGGATAATTGTTCTTTTGTTTGTTCTACCATGTTTTTATCACCTAAAAGTTTACCACTAATTTTTGTTTATTATATCATAAACAGCGAAGCAGTAATGGAGATATGGTTGACTTCAAAACAAATAAATTATATAATGACCTTTGTGTGAAATATTGCAGCCTTTTTGTTCAGCTTCTATGTTTTCATTTTGTTCCTTATCCATAAGGTGTATCGTGTAACTCTCTGCTGCTGGAGCGAGGATACATGAAAACAAAATGTACATGGTCGAATAGAGCAGACGGTTTTTATTTTCCACAAAAATAAAACCAAAGGAGGAGTCACATTATGGCTCGCTATACAGGTCCATCTTGGAAACTGTCCCGCCGTCTAGGAATCTCTCTTAGCGGTACAGGAAAAGAATTAGAAAAACGCCCTTACGCTCCAGGTCCACACGGTCCAGGACAACGTAAAAAATTATCAGAATACGGTTTGCAATTGCAAGAAAAGCAAAAGCTTCGTCACATGTACGGTGTAAACGAACGCCAATTCCGCACTTTGTTTGACAAAGCTGGCAAACTAGCTGGTAAACACGGTGAAAACTTCATGATTCTTTTAGATTCTCGTCTTGATAACGTTGTGTACAAGCTAGGTTTAGCACGTACTCGCCGTCAAGCTCGCCAGTTGGTTAACCACGGTCACATTCTTGTAGACGGAAGCCGCGTTGACATCCCGTCTTACCAAGTAAAACCTGGTCAAACAATCGGTGTTCGCGAAAAATCAAGAAACCTTTCTATCATCAAAGAATCTGTTGAAGTGAACAACTTCGTTCCTGAATACCTTACTTTCGATGCTGAAAAGCTTGAAGGTACTTTCACTCGTCTTCCTGAGCGTTCTGAACTTGCTCCGGAAATTAACGAAGCGCTTATCGTTGAGTTCTACTCTCGTTAATCGTTTTAAAAACCCCTGCCGCTATGCGGTCGGGGTTTTTTTATCGTCTGTTTCGTCTTTTGCCTCTTGCTGGCCAACACTATCTCGCGCCTGCTGCTCCCAATAATCCCGCTGCAGCCTTTCTTTTGCAATCGTAAACATGAGATTCACGGTGAGCGCTCCTTTCTGTTAAAAGGTGGTGATTGATCGTGTTTGCCCTATCTAATATACTCTTTTCCTGTCTTTCCTATGCGCTAAACAAAAAAAGATCCTTTGCCCTTAGCGGCAAAGGATTTTTTTCTTATTTATAAGTTACAAGGAAGTATTTTTTCTTCCCGCGGCGCAGGACAGTAAATTGGCCTTCGATGCGGTCTTCATCCGATAAGATATAATTCATTTCCGTCTGGCGTTCGCCGTTAATGTAAACAGCTCCGTTTTGAATGTCTTCACGGGCTTGGCGTTTAGATGGAGATAATTTAGATTGCACCAATACATCTACAAGTGATAGCTCTTGGCTGCTGTCAGCTTCCATAGATGGAACATCTTTAAAGCCGACTTTTACGTCTTGGGCAGAAAGCTCTTTAATATTGCCGCTGAACAACGCTTGGGAGATGTTGATAGCCTGCTCAAGCGCCTCACGTCCATGAACGAGCGCTGTCACTTCTTCTGCCAGGCGTTTTTGCGCTTCACGCTTTTCAGGCGCCGTTTCTGTTTTCTCAGCGTATACTTCAATTTCCTCTTTTGATAGGAACGTAAAGTATTTTAAGTATTTCACAACGTCACGGTCATCTGTGTTGATCCAGAATTGATAGAATTCATACGGCGATGTTTTTTCCTTATCAAGCCAGATGGCGCCGCCTTCCGTTTTTCCGAACTTCGTGCCGTCTGCTTTTGTGACAAGCGGAATGGTAAGGCCGAACGCTTTTGCTCCTTCTTCTTCTGATTTTCTGATCAGTTCAAGACCAGCTGTGATGTTGCCCCACTGATCGCTTCCGCCGATTTGCAGCTTACAGTTTTTGTCTCTGTACAGATTTAAGAAATCATAAGATTGAAGAATCATGTAGCTGAATTCCGTGTATGAAATGCCTGATTCAATTCTTGAGCTGACCGTGTCTTTTGCCAGCATGTAATTGATGCCGAAGTTTTTACCGACATCACGAAGGAAGTCGATCACATTCATTTTGCCGATCCAGTCAAAGTTGTTCGCGATGACAGCAGGATTTTCTGCAGCATCAAAATCCAGAAATCTGGACAGCTGGTTTTTGATTTTTTGGGACCATTCGGATACGATGTCAGCAGTATTTAATGTACGCTCCGCTTTTTTTCCGCTCGGATCGCCAATAAGGCCCGTCGCCCCGCCCACAAGCGCAATCGGATGATGCCCCGCAAGCTGGAAACGGCGAAGTGTTAAAATAGGCAGCAGGTGTCCGATATGCAAGCTGTCTGCTGTTGGATCAAAGCCTGAGTACAGGCGGATTTTTTCTTCATTCAGCTGTTTATTTAATCCCTCTTCATCCGTCATTTGCTGAATCAATCCGCGGAAGGATAAGTCTTCAAGTAAGTTTGTCATGAGATAAAGCTCCTTTTTTGTTAAAATAAAAACGCCCCTTCGTTTACACGAAGGGACGATTAATTATCGCGGTACCACCCTACTAATAAGAGAATGCAAACATTCGTCTTATCACTTTGCCTGATAACGGATCAGGTCCGTTCTTTCACTACTGAAAGCCTGGCCGGCTTTGTTTGCAAAAGCGGTTCATGAGTGTATTCGAGATATCCGTCTGTGCTGATTTTCACCGGCCATCAGCTCTCTGGAACGTAAGGATATTCTACTTGTCTCAATCTTTACCTTTTCATATGAAGCTATATCATTTTTAACATAAATAAAATCCCGTGTCAACGTCGCCTTTTAATCCTCCATCGTTGATAGATCTCCAGCCGGCAGATTGAGCTCCCACGCCTTCAGCACGCGTCTCATGATCTTTCCGCTCCGGGTTTTCGGAAGCTTATCTTTAAATTCAATTTCACGCGGAGCCGCATGGGCTGCAAGACCCTGTTTCACAAATAGGCGGATCTCTTCTTTCAGTTTATCGGACGGCTCAAACCCTTCTCTGAGTGCGATAAAAGCTTTAATGATTTCTCCCCGCACCGGATCGGGCTTTCCGATCACGCCTGCTTCTGCAATGGCCGGATGTTCGACAAGCTTGCTTTCCACTTCAAATGGGCCGACGCGCTCACCGGAGGTCATTATGACGTCATCAACTCTGCCTTGGAACCAGAAATACCCTTCATCATCCATATAAGCAGAATCACCAGACACATACCAGCCGCCCGGCATGAAATACGATTCGTACTTTTCAGGGTTATTCCAAATGGTATGCATCATGGAAGGCCAGCCCTTTTTAATGGCGAGATTGCCCATTCGGTACGGAGGAAGCTCGTTGCCCTGATTGTCAACGATTGCTGCCTCCACACCGGGAATCGGCTTACCCATTGAGCCTGGTTTGATATCCATGCAAGGATAGTTGCAGATGAGCTGACTGCCCGTTTCTGTCATCCACCATGTATCATGGATTCGCTTGTTAAAGACTTTGTGTCCCCATCTGATGACTTCCGGATTTAACGGTTCACCGACACTAAGCACATGCCGGAGTGATGTTAAATCATATTTTGCAGCCATCTCATCTCCCGCTCCCATCAGCATTCGAAACGCGGTCGGCGCGCTGTACCAGACGTTGACGCCAAGCTGCTCAATCGTTCCATACCAGCTTTCCGGGCTGAAACGGCCGCCAACGATGACATTTGTCGCTCCATTCAGCCACGGTGCAAAAATGCCGTATACCGTACCTGTCACCCAGCCCGGATCAGCTGTGCACCAGTAAATGTCTTCTTCCTTTAAATCAAGGACCCACTTTCCTGTCTGATATTGCTGAATCATCGCTTCATGGACATGAAGCACACCCTTTGGCGTTCCAGTGGACCCAGATGTATAGTGGAGCAGATAGCCGTCTTTTTTGTCCATCCATTCGATATCCAATCTTGTGCTCTCCTGTTTTGCCGCTTCATCATAATTGATGATGTTTGTGCCGCTCTCAGCCTCTCCGCCGACTACGAATATATGCTGTAAGTGAGGCAGTTGTTCAGCCGGTATTCTTTCCAGCAGCTCAGGCGTTGTGACAACAACCTTCGCCTCGCTGTTTTCAAGCCGGTCCTTCACCGCTCCCTCCATAAATGCTTCGAACAGCGGCCCGGCGATGGCGCCAATTTTGATAGCGCCAAGCATAATAAAATAAAGCTCGGGTGATCTCGGCATAAAGATAAAAACGCGGTCCCCTTTTTCCACATCTCCATACCGTTTCAGCACATTCCCGGCTCTGTTTGATTCTTCCTTCATTTCTTTAAATGTGTATTTTTCATCCCGGTTTGCGTCTTTATAATAAAGCGCTACTTTGTTTTTTCGAAACGATTCGGCATGACGGTCAATCGCTTCATACGCAGCATTTAGTTTCCCTGTCTCATGCCAGGAGAAATGTTTCTCTGCCTCGGCCCAATCAAAATGCCGGTACGTTTCTTCATAATTTTTTAAATGATAATCCCCTTCCACTGCTGGTAACGCTTTCAAATTCATGCCCAAACATCCCCCTTTGCTGAAGTTGTCACATTTATTATAGTATATATTCATATTCTTCTCAATTTTTAAAATATAAACCATGTTGAAAACGCTTTATAATTTGTTATTCTTAAAGAAGGCATGTATTTTTATAAGAATTGATGGGACGGTGGATCAGTGGAACATCATAAAACATACCATTCAGCAAACATCAAAACAGCAACCGGCTCCTTACTGATAGAAGGGCCTGTCTCTCCAGAGGATTTAGCAGGTTACGAGTTTCATAACGATTTAACCGCATTTCGCCCGCCCCGTGAGCAGCATGAAGCACTAGTCGATATTGCAGGCCTTCCCGAAGGACGCATTATTATTGCCAGAGATGGCCGAACCATTGTCGGCTATGTGACGTATTTATATCCTGACCCGCTCGAAAGATGGTCTGAAGGAAATATGGAGGATTTGCTTGAGCTCGGTGCCATCGAGGTTGCGCCGGCCTATCGGGGATGTTCTGTCGGAAAGACGCTTCTGACCGTCAGCATGATGGATGAACAAATGGAAAACTATATCGTGATGACGACGGAATATTACTGGCATTGGGATTTAAAAGGGATGAAAAAAGATGTGTGGGAATACAGAAAGATTATGGAAAAGATGATGAATGCAGGCGGATTGGTCTGGTTTGCAACGGATGAGCCGGAGATCAGCTCCCACCCTGCAAACTGTCTGATGGCCCGCATCGGAAAAAACGTCAGCCAAGAATCAATTGAACAATTTGACAGGCTCCGTTTTTATCATCGTTATATGTATTAACTGACACTGACAAAGGGGAAAAAATAATGATTGTTGAGCAAATCATGAAAAGGGATGTCATTACATTAACGAAGATGGATACGCTTGAAACAGCAATATGCAAACTGAAGGAGTTCCATATCAGGCATCTGCCTGTTGTAGACGAAGACCGCCATGTGATCGGCATGATTACAGACAGAGACATGAAACAGGCCAGCCCGAGTATTTTTGAAGAAAGCAAACGGAGCCGATTTCTCACACGAAGCGTAGATTCAATTATGAAAAAAGATATCGTCTGCGCCCACCCGTTAGATTTTGTCGAAGAAATATCTGTTGTGTTCTACGAGCATGGAATCGGCTGTCTCCCAGTGGTGCAGCATCAAAAATTAGTAGGCATTTTGACAAAAACCGATTTGCTGCGGACGTTTGTCAAATTGACAGGAGCTGACCAGCCGGGATCGCAAATCGAAATAAAAGTAAACGACATCACCAAAAGCCTCGCGGAGATCAGCAGTCTTTGCCAAGACCTCCAAGTGAAAATATTAAGCGTGCTTGTTTATCCGCATGATGATCCCGGTGTAAAAGTGCTTGTCTTCCGTGTAAAAACGATGAATCCGCTGCCGTTTTTGCAGGCATTACAAAGAAATGGGCACCACGTCATATGGCCGTCAGAGCAAAGGGATCTGCTATGAGAGACAGTGTATTTATCTATTCTCCATCGTATCAAACCTATATGTTTCATCAAGAACATCCATTTAATCAGCAGCGGGTTCTGTTAACATACGATTTGCTCAAAATGATCAATGCCTTTGATGATGGAGACATTATCAGTCCCAGACTCGCGGAAGAAGAGGAGCTCGCTCTTGTCCATACGGACGATTACATTCAGGCGGTCAAGCTTGCGGGCGCGGGAAAGCTTCCCGCTGAAGAAGGAGAAAGCTACGGGCTCGGCACAGAAGATACACCTGTCTTTGCCGGCATGCACGAAGCGGCATCACTCTTAGTCGGCGGCACCTTAACGGCCGCAGACTGGGTGATGTCAGGACAAGCCCTGCATGCCGCCAACCTTGGAGGAGGCCTACATCACGGCTTTCGGGGAAGAGCTTCAGGGTTTTGCATATACAACGACAGCGCTGTGGCGATTCAATATATCCAGAAAAAATACAGAGCCAGGGTGCTATATATTGATACGGACGCCCACCATGGAGACGGTGTGCAATTTACGTTTTACGATAACCCTGACGTATGCACGCTGTCCATTCATGAGACAGGAAGGTATTTATTCCCCGGAACCGGCCAGATTCAGGAAAAAGGCAGCGGAAAAGGATATGGCTATTCCTTTAATATCCCGCTTGACGCTTTTACAGAGGATGATTCTTTTCTTGAGGCTTACCAGACAGCGGCTTCCGAAGTAGCCGCTTATTTCCATCCGGATGTCATTATCAGCCAAAACGGCGCCGATGCCCATTACTATGACCCGCTGACGCATTTATCTGCAACAATCAACATATACGAAGAAATTCCCCGGCTTGCACACACTTTAGCGCACCAGTATTGCGAAGGAAGATGGATTGCAGTGGGAGGCGGCGGCTATGATATTTGGCGTGTTGTGCCCCGTGCCTGGGCCAGGATATGGCTTGAGATGAAGGGAATTGATCCGGGAGACGATATCCCGCCGGAATGGATCGCTAAATGGCAAAAACAATGCCCCGTCACCCTTCCGTCCACCTGGAGAGATCCAGCCGATTTATATCCTCCGATTCCCCGCAAGCCAGAAATTACAGAAAAAAATGCACAAACCGTCAGCAAAGCATTATATGCGATACGATCTGAGCAGCAGCAAAGAACAAAATAAAAAACGACCTTTACAAAGAGGTCGTTTTTTATTTTTTGATGACGATTTCCACACGCCGGTTTTCCTTCATGTGTTCGTTTGTCTTGTTATCCTTTACAGGCTTTGTATCTGCATAACCGACAGCGATAAAGCGCTTGGAGGGAAGTTTTTCTTTTGATGTGAAATATTGAATAACTCCGCTCGCCCGCGCTGCCGACAGCTCCCAGTTAGACGGGTATCGGTATGTCGAAATGTTTCGGCTGTCTGTATGGCCCTCCACCTGAATGTCATTTGGAATGGTTTGAAGAAGAACAGCAATTTGGTGAAGAAGTGTTTCAGCATTTTTCAGCACCTTTGCCTCACCTGAATCAAACAGCACAGCCTCCTGCAGAACGAGCACGACACCGCGTTCATCCCGTTTGGCTGTCATTTGGGTCTTCAAATGATTGTCTTTTATATATGTATTTACTTTCTTGAGAAGCTGATCCTGCTGATCCTCTTGCTTCTTCGCATCGGCTGGCGAGGTACCCTTTTTTTCTATGGACGTTTGGCCAGGCTGGAGCCCGCCGCCTTCCTTTTGGATCGAATCAACTGCAGCTTTAAATTTTTGCAGATCGATTTGGGACATGGAAAAAAGTAAAATAAAGAACACAAGGATCAAAGTGATCAAATCTGAAAAGGTGACCATCCAGTTTGATGAAGAATGGCTGTTTTTCCCGCTTCCATTCCTTCTTTCAAAACGTTCTCTTCTAAGCTTCATGTACAGATCCCTTTTTTGTTTTTACTTGATTTGGCTGCTTCTGCCATTCTTCCCGGGAGCTGAAAACGACAAGCTGGCTTTCGAGATTGCGCGGGTTTTTTCCGGATTGGATTCCGATAATACCTTCCACCATTACCTGCTTGATGAAGATTTCACTTTCTGTTTTTTCTTCGAGCTTAGCAGCAATCGGGTTGAAGACCATGTTTGCCAGTAATGAACCGTATAAGGTCGTCAGAAGCGCAATGGCCATATTCGGTCCAAGCATATGTGGATCATTTAAGTTTTTGAGCATCAACACGAGCCCGACGAGTGTTCCGATCATTCCCCATGCCGGAGCGAATTCCCCCGCTTTTTCAAAAACACGCCGTCCTTTGCGGTGCCGTTCCTCCATTGCTGCGATTTCTGAATCCATGACGAGCCGAATCGTTTCTTCATCCCAGCCGTCAATCGCTAAAAGCAGCCCTTTTTTCAAGAACGGATCTTTGATTTCCCGAGCCTGATCATCCAATGATAAAAGCCCGTGTTTACGCGCGTGATCGGAAAGAGAGACAAAGGTTTTCACAAGATCTTTCACATTGTCTTCCTGGCGGATAAATGCCTGCTTTAACACAGAGGGCGCTTTTTTCAGCTCTCTCGGCGGAAAACTGATAAAAACAGCGGCGCATAGTCCCCCTGTTACGATGAAGAAAGAGGTCAGATCAAGAAAAGAGCGGAAACCGCTTACTCCCGATCCCGAGATAATCCCGATAACAATAATAATCGTCCCTAACACAAAACCAACAGGTGTAAGATAATCAAAACGTTTCATCATTTCTCCCCATGAAAAAAGCAAGAATTCACCTTAGAGGTGAAGCTTGCTCTCTTGTTTTTCTTATGACTTGGTTGACTTTCTTAGCTCTATACGGTGCGGCAGTTCGACGATATGCTCTTCAACCGGCTCTTTATTCATGAGCTTCGTCAGCAGTCTCATCGCAACGGCACCAATATCGTATGTCGGCTGAACAACCGTTGAAAGCTGCGGACGAACCATGAGGCTTAATCTCGTATTGTCAAAGCCGATAATCTCTAGGTCCTCAGGAATGGATAGGCCTTGATCCTGAGCCGCATGGATAATGCCGAGTGCCATTTCATCAGTTGCAGAAAGAATAGCTGTCGGTTTTTTGTCAAGGCTCATCAGATGCTGCAGCGCTTCAAGTCCGGAATCATATGTGTAATCCCCTTCAGCGACAAATTGTTCATTAAACGGCAGGTTCGCGTCTTCAAGCGCACGTTTGTAGCCTTGCAGTTTTTTTGAACGGTTGATCGGTTCTGTCATAGGACCGGATACGAATGCGATATCTGTATGCCCTTTATCAACCAATAACTTCACTGCATCATAAATCGCCTGTTCGTAATCGATGGCGACTGACGGTGTTTCCTCCTGCTCTTCTACAGAAGCGGCAAGTACAATCGGCACTGGGGAACGCTTAAATTCCGCAACATGCTCGTCCGTAATGTTTCCGCCCATAAACACGATGCCGTCCACTTGTTTGCCGAGCATTGTGTTTAACAGGTGCAGCTCTTTCTCCATGTTTTGGTCAGAGTTGCTCAAAATAATGTTGTATTTATACATTGTCGCGATATCTTCAATCCCGCGCGCAAGCTCTGAATAGAAAATGCTTGAGATATCAGGAATGATGACACCTACAGTTGTTGTTTTTTTGCTTGCCAGCCCTCTTGCCACCGCGTTTGGACGGTAGCCGAGACGGTCAATGGCTTCCAAGACTTTTTTCCGCGTTGTCGGTTTTACATTCGGGTTGCCGTTCACGACACGGGAAACGGTTGCCATGCTTACATTAGCTTCTCTCGCTACGTCGTAGATCGTAATATTGCTCATCCTAAAACCACTCCTTTTACTGGATACACTTATCCTTATCTATAGCATAAACACTTTATGTAGAGAAATGTCATAATGTCCGAAATTATGTCGTTTATGTTTTGTAAGCGTAAGTCAGTAGTGTACATTATTTTTCATTATTCATCAAATTTAAATACTTCTCATGAAATTATACACGTTTTTATAGATGATGAAAACGTATACTTGGATTTTATAACTAATTAAACGAGAAAGCATAAAAAAAGGCCGCAGACGCGGCCTTTTGGATTATTCAATTAAACGTTGACTTTTACCATAGGTTTCAGTTCATTCAGCCATTTTTCGAATTCAGGAATCGCCATTTGCTGAGCAGAGTCAGATAGTGCGACTGACGGATCAGGGTGAACCTCAGCCATTACGCCGTCTGCACCGATCGCTAAAGCAGCTTTAGCTGTCGGAAGCAAGAGGTCGCGGCGGCCAGTTGAATGCGTAACATCAACAAAGACAGGCAAATGCGTTTCTTGTTTCAAAATCGGCACGGCAGAAATATCCAGTGTATTTCTTGTTGCTGTTTCGTATGTTCTGATACCGCGCTCACAAAGGATAATTTGGTCATTTCCTTGTGACATGATGTATTCAGCAGCATTGATGAATTCAGAGATCGTTGCAGCAAGTCCGCGCTTCAGAAGCACTGGCTTTTTCACTGCGCCGGCCGCTTTCAGCAACTCGAAGTTTTGCATATTGCGCGCTCCGATTTGAATGACATCAATGTAGTCCAGCGCTTCTTCGATATGAGCCGGAGTTACGATTTCACTGATCACTGCCAGGTCAAATTCTTCCGCTACACGTTTTAAGATTTGAAGGCCTTCAACACCAAGCCCTTGGAAATCGTATGGGCTCGTACGAGGCTTAAAGGCTCCTCCGCGCAAAATTTTAATTCCTTGTTTTTTCGCAGCTGCAGCCACTTCAGCCACCTGCTCGTAGCTCTCTACCGCACATGGGCCGACAATGAATCTTTGCTGGCCGTCCCCGATTTTTTCACCTTTGATATCTACAATTGTATCTTCAGGTTTTTTCTTACGGGAGACAAGCAGCGCTTTGCTGTGATCTTCTTCCTGAAGCTCTAAACCGGCTTTGAATATCTCTTTAAAAATGTGCTGGATGGTAGAATTTTCGAACGGCCCGTCATTGTTTTCAATGATATTGTTTAACATTGTGCGTTCTCTGACAGGATCAAATCGGTTAACACCCTGTGCTTCCTTCGCTTTACCGATCTCTTTTACAACATTTCCGCGTTCGTTGATTAATTTTAAAATTTGTAGGTTTAATTCGTCTGCTTTCTGCCTTAAAAGCTCTAACTCTGTGTTGCTCATTTTTTTCATCCTTTCCCTGCACATTCATTTTTTATTTTGTAGTTATCATGCATCTTACTATAAGTAATTCCAAATGGAAATACTGAAATACAAAAAATTTTATAAAAACTCTACTTTATTACCCAAACGCTTTTAAGTGATAAAGTAATCTATGAAGTTATCCTACATGATGTGAGGGCAATGTTCAAGGGTTTTTTCAAAAAAAAAGCGCCAGAATGTATCTGGACGCTTTTTTCTATGATAAATGCTGCTCAATGGCCGCTTCTGTAATTTGTGAATGTGAGGTATGCCATTTCACTTCACCGTTTTGGATGACGAAAACCTGAGGGCTTTCGTGCTTTACGCTGTATGTTTCTGCGATGAAATTTGACAGCGGCCGGGCTTCTTGTACTTGCAGATAATAAGCCGGCACATCCTCATGCTGATTTGCAAAGGCATCAAACTCATGAAATGCTGCCTGGCTGATCGGGCATGTGATGCTGTGTTTAAAGAAGACGAAAGTGCCTTCCTGTTCTGCAATCCGTTTAAATTCTTCCTCAGATTGAATAAGCTGTTTTGCCATGACTCAAGCTCTTCCTTCCCTGCTTAGCGATTGATATGCTCAGCCTGTTTTTGTGCATCTTTCAGTTCGTCTTTTACATCCTCTTTCGTTTGGAGGACTTGATCTTTTGTTTCATCGGCCGCCTGCATCGCTTCTTCTCTCATCTCTTGCATATCAGTTGATGAATCTGTTTTTGCAGATTTGGAACGATCTCTTAAATCCTTCACCTTGTTCATGATCTGTCCTGACTGATCTGCTACAAGCTGTGTGATGTTGGATGTTTTGTCTTTTGCGATACTGACATATTGCGTGCCTTTTTCCTTTGCATCTGCCGTCATTTTGTCAGTTTTATCTCGTAAAGCAACAGCTTGGCTGCCGAGATCGTCGCGAAGTTCTTTGCCTGATTTAGGCGCTAGAAAAAGAGCGGTAGTGGCACCGATGATTCCCCCGATTAAAGTTCCGATTAAAAAATCTTTACTATTAATTCCATCTTTGCTCATCATTATTCCTCCTCATAGTTTTTTTTTCTCTTAGAGAGTTGATTTTTTTCTTAGTTTCCATTTCTCCCAAATTTCCATTGCTGCTTGGCTCCATGTGACAACTTGATTGATCTTGTCTTGATTTTCTCTTACTGATGCCGATACAGACCCTGCCGCCTGTTTCATGGATGTATTGAACTGCTGTACAGAAGTTCCAACCCCTTGAACAGCATGAACGACCGTGTTCAGCTTTTCTGATTTTTCCTGAATATCTTCAGCCAGGCGGTTGGTCTTATGTAACAGCTCGGCTGTTTCAGTTGTGATGCCTTTCATTTGTCCCTCCAGCCCTTCGAGAGTGGATGCGACGTGTTTTAGTGTCAGCTGCAGTGACTTCAATGTTTTAGACAAGTAGATCACTAACACCAGAAATGCGACTGCGATGAGTGCAACGCTTAAATAAAGAATAATAATCATCTCAAACCTCCTTGCTGCAGGATATACTGCTGTTTACCCGTTTTCTTAAATCATAAACATGTGTACTGGGCTGTATACATATTATTCTCCATTATGTAAGAAAATCCTTTAACAAGCTTTTCCATCAGATAAATAAAAAGCAGTGAGATCACTGCTTTTTATTATGCCATGACGTTTTCGTAGGCTCTCATATATTTTTGGATATCTCCTGCTCCCATAAAGATGAGAACGGCTTTTTCATGAGCTTTTAAAACAGATGTGTCATCTTCTTCAATCAGCTTAGCATTATGAATTTTTCCCTGCAGGTCGCCGATTGTCAGCTTTCCTGCATTCTCCCGGGCTGAGCCGAAAATATCACATAGATACACACAGTCAGCCCCGCTCAGGCTTTCTGCGAAATCGTCAAGGAATTGCTGCGTCCGCGTAAATGTATGAGGCTGAAATACCGCGACGATTTCACGATCAGGGTATTTCTGTCTTGCCGCCTCAATCGTCACTTTTATTTCTGTCGGGTGATGAGCGTAGTCATCTATCAGCACTTGATCCCCGAGCTGCTTCTCATTGAATCTGCGTTTGACGCCGCCGAATGATTTGAGGGCATGCTTAATGATGCTGGAATCAATTTCTTCATAATGGCATAACGCAATGACCGCCAATGAGTTTAATACATTGTGGTTGCCGTACGCAGGAATATAAAACGTATCATAGAATGTATTGCGTACAAATACATCGAAAGTTGTCCCTTCCGTGCTTTTAACGATGTTTCTGGCTTGAAAATCATTTTCTTCCCCCGTGCCGTAATATACAACAGGTACGTTCGCATGGATTTTCGGCAGATGCTCATCGTCTCCGCAGGCAATAATTCCTTTGTTGACTTGCAGAGCCATCTCTTGGAAAGCGTCAAACACATCGTCAATGCTTGAGAAGTAATCAGGATGATCAAAATCAATATTTGTCATGATCGCGTAGTCTGGCTGATAGCTTAAGAAATGGCGGCGATATTCGCACGCTTCAAACACAAAGTATTCGCTGTTTTCATTTCCCTGGCCTGTTCCGTCCCCAATTAAGAAAGAGGTCGGTTTTGCGTTTTGGATCACATGAGCCAGCAGACCCGTAGTCGACGTTTTGCCGTGTGCGCCCGTAACGGCAACACTAGTGAATTTTTTCATGTAGTCGCCTAAAAACTTATGATAACGTATCACCGGAATTCCGTCAGACATGGCTTTTTCAATTTCAGGATGCGTGTCTGGGAATGCGTTTCCGGCGATGACTGTCATGCCGGGTTTGATATTATCCGCGCTAAAAGGAAGAATCGTAATATTTCTTTTTTCAAGCGCTGTTTGCGTAAAAATAAATTTTTCGATATCCGATCCTTGGACAGTATATCCATTATCATGAAGTATTTGGGCAAGCGGACTCATACCGGTCCCTTTTATTCCAACAAAATGATAAACAGTCATAATTGTACCTCCAACAAACGTCTATCTGTTCCCCAGTATATGACGCTCATTTCAATTTGCGACCGCGGCGGCTGAAAAGCCCCCTTTTGCGGCGTATTTTATATGTTTTGTTATATTTAGTATCCGGTTATTTCTTTCCGATTAAACCTAGATATCAGGAATTGTCTATGCGCATCTGCTGTAAAGCGGCATAGCTGTTAAATGCTCTAAACACTATCATACCATGTTTGGTGTGAAAATGAACCTTTATTATTCGTTTATTAAATCACTTGCTGTGATCAGCACCTCTCGAGGCTTGCTTCCTTTTGCCTCAGAGATCATGCCTTCTGCTTCCATCATATCGATCAGCCTTGCCGCGCGATTGTATCCAATTCTGAATCTTCTTTGCAGACTTGAAGTGCTCGCGCTGTTTTGCTCAACAACAAACTCACACGCTTCGTTAAACAGTTCATCCTCTTCTTTCAAGGCTGATCCTTGTCTTACAAGCTCTTCTTGTTCAAATAAATAGGTTGGCGGCATTTGTTTTCTGACGTGGGAAACAACGCGGTCGATTTCGCGGTCCGATACAAAGTTCCCTTGAAGGCGGACAGGTTTTCCCGAGCCGTTTTCCAAAAAGAGCATATCCCCTTTTCCGAGAAGCTTTTCTGCACCGGCGATGTCAATGATCGTTCGGGAATCAACCTGGCTTGAGACAGAAAATGCGATTCTCGTTGGGATATTCGCCTTAATCAGGCCGGTAATGACATCGACTGACGGCCGCTGGGTTGCGACAAGCAGATGAATTCCGCACGCTCTGGCTTTTTGGGCGATCCGCGCAATGCTCTCTTCCACATCATTTGGAGCCACCATCATCAAATCAGCAAGCTCATCAATAACCACAACTAAATACGGCAGCTTTTCGCCCGTGTGATGATCAGCGGTTAATTGATTAAAGCGGTCAATGTCGCGAACACCTGAATGGGCAAACAGCTCATAGCGCCGCTCCATTTCCTCAACGACCCACTTTAACGCAGCCGTAGCCGCTTTGGCGTCAGTAATGACCGGGCTGACGAGATGAGGAATTTTGTTGTAAGGGGCCAGCTCTACCATTTTCGGATCAATCAGCAGCACCTTTACCTCACTCGGATCGGCTTTATACAGCAGGCTGACTAATATTGTATTGATGCAAACGCTTTTTCCCGAGCCCGTGGCGCCCGCAATCAAACCATGCGGCATTTTCTTTAAGTCGATGACGACAGGGTTCCCTGAGATATCCAATCCCAGCGCAGCCGTGAGCGGTGACTTGCTTGTCCTGAAGGCTGCGCTGCGAATCATCTGGCGCAAATCAACCACCTTGCTCGAGCGGTTTGGCACTTCAATTCCGATCGTGTTTTTCCCCGGAATCGGCGCTTCAATCCGAATATCTCTTGCGGACAGGCTGAGTTTAATATCATCAGATAAGTTGGTGATTTTATTTACCTTTACGCCTGGTTCAGGATGCACTTCAAATCTTGTGACAGACGGCCCCTGGGTCACATGGACCACATTGGCGCGGACATTGAAATTTTTCAGGGTCAAATCAAGAAGCTGACGCTGTTCTTCGATCCACGCAGTATCGTCCTGAACTTGTGCTGGCGGGACATCAAGCAGTGCAACATTCGGAAACACATAACTGCCGCGGCGCTCCTCTGCTTTTTGCTGTTTATGCGTATCTCTTTTCAGCATCATGACATTAAAAGGAACGGACGGCCCTTTTTGAGGAGATGCGCTTCGTTCAGTCCGTTTCTCCTGCATGACAGGCCTTTTTTGCGGCTCCTCTATAGCTGCATGTGGTTCGTTCGCATGGATTTCCTGCCGGTTTTGATAGGCTGCAGCAAACGGTCTGGAACCCTGCTCCAGGCTGTCATTCTGCACCGATTCTGTCTGGCTGTCTGGCTGAACATCTATCTTCGTGTTCTCAGCTTCTCCCGGGATATCGTACTGATTATTTATTATGCTGTCTGATGGCGCTTCTAATTCTTTGGCATCAGTTTCTGCTTGAGTCAGAGCCTCACATGCTGAATGCTCATGATCAGTAAATAAGGAAGGCTCTTCCTGTTGAATTTCCCTTTGCTCTTCTTGAACAGATGGGGTCTCAGCAGCTTCTGCCGCGATTTCGTGATGATTGTTTACTGAGCTGTCTGACGGCTCTTCTGATACTTCAGCCTCAGATACTGCCTCTGTCAGAGACTGAGGTACTGTTTGCTCTTCATCTTGTTCAGCGCGGAACACAGGTTCTTCCAATTCCTCTGGCTGTTGTTCCCTTTGTTCTTCTTGAATCTCAGCCATTGCAGACTTGATGTCTTCACGGCTTACTTCACTGCCTGTAAGGTCTTCTTGTGGCTCAGCCAACGTATCTGCCAGTGTCTCAGGTGCTGTTTGCTCTTCATGTTGTTCACCGCGGAACACAGGCTCTTCCAATTTCTCTGGCTGTTGTTCCCTTTGTTCTTCTTGAATCTCAGCTGTTGCAGACTTGATGTCTTCACGGCTTACTTCGCTGCCTGTAAGGCCTTCTTGTGGCTCAGCCACCGTATCTGTCAGTATCTTAGGTGCTGTTTGCTCTTCATGTTGTCCCGCAGGGAAGAAAGGAGCGTCTTTTTCTGGCTGCTTGTCTGCAGCAGAAGGCACTCTCTTGTCTGACCGCCCTTCGGCTGGGCGCTGCGCCAGCGCTTCTTCACGCCCTGCAGTCGTTCTGTTTAATACGCCAGAAGGTTGTTCTTCGAATTGGCTATCCGGAAAGGGTCGTTCTTTCACGTGCTGTACCGGTCTGTCTGGAGCAGGATAGCTGCGTTCACGTTCAATCTCTTCGGACAGCAGTGTTACTTTCTCTTTTACAGATTTGTCCGGTGCCTTCAATGTTTCAGAAGGCTGTTTCGGCACATCCTTTTTGACGGATGGTTTTTGATTGAATCCATATACAGGCGAAGGGATATTTGTCGGTTTAAACGGTTTCTTCGCCGGCTCTGATGTTTGATATGTATGCTGCTCTGTTTCATCTTTGGGACGTTCTCTGTATGATGCGGCGCTTGGACGAGGTGCGGATTTCGGTTCGTCCGATGGTGCACGGCGCCTTCTCAAGTCTTGATTTTTGTATCCGTCAGGCACGATTGGAAAACGGAACTTGCCTTTTGGATATTCATAATATATTTTAGGATCTTCCAATCTTTTTAATTGTCCTTCAGGATGATGTACTTCTTGTTGCTGCGGAATTTGAGCAGGTTTTTTCTCCCGTTCAGCATTCTCTTCGCTCTCGCCTAAAAACAAATCAAAAAATTTATGAAGCCAACTCATAATTTATCTCTAACTCCCTTATAGTTTTCTGGGACGGTTTTTAGTATACCATTGCTGGTCGGCCCAGAAAAGATTAAGCTTTCAGCAAAATAAAGCCGCTAAACCAGGGCTTAGCGGCTTTTTTCACATGATTCGTTTTTTGGGTCGGATTTATGGGAGTCTAAAACTGAAATGCGTCTCCCGCCTTATGGTCTCCTTCTAGCACCAGAATTCCTTTTTCAGCAGGGGCATCCGGCAAAGCGAGCTCTTTTGCTGAGCAGATCATTCCGCTTGACGGAACGCCGCGAAGCTCTGCATCCTTAATGACAAGTCCGCTCGGCATTACGGCGCCCACTTTGGCAACGACAACTTTTTGGTCTTGGTCAACGTTAGGTGCGCCGCAGACGATCTGAAGCGTTTCTTCTCCTACATTGACTTTACATACGCTTAGTTTATCCGCATTCGGATGTTTTTCTTTTGATTCCACATACCCCACAACAAACTTCGGTGATAAATCAACGACTAATGTTTCTTCAACGCCGTTTCTGCTTAGAATCTCATTCACATCTTGCACGAATGTTTCTGAGAGCGCAACAGGACCGTTTTCATCAATGGTCAAGTAAGTAGACGCATTGAAAATGTTGAAGCCCGTTGTTTCCTTTGTTTCGTTATTGAACATTTTGACGACGTCACCGCGTTTTTCATAGCCTATTTGTTCACGTGTCACATCTTTAAGAGAGATCAGGAGCGTGTCTCCCACACCTTCTTTATTATAAAAAGCGTTCATAAGTAAAAATCCTTTCTAATCCTTTTTCGGACGGCTTTTCGCCAGGATAAACACCGGTTCCAGCTTTCCTTCATTGTACAAAAATGAAAGGGCGGTAATCGGAACGGTGCCGCCTGCAAAGAAGCTCATCGACATTTGTCCTAGAATATCATACCCCGATTCATTCCGGATGTCAGCAAGAATCAGAACGTCCTGATGCGGAACAGAGATTGCCAGCTCACCTTCTGCACGTTGCTTGTACTCATTTAAAACCGCTTCGTTCAGAATCCGGCTGGCGTCGTAACCGTCGTTTGCCCTGAAGAAATAAAAGTAATTACCGGCAACCGTATCCTCTTTGACAACCGTCGGCAGGGAACGGAGATTAAATGCAGCCGTTTCTCTGATCCGTTCTTTTGTCCAGTTTTCTTTCTCAAGCATGCGCTGGTCAATTAAGCGATAGGTTTTCCCAAGATCAAGCGCATAATAAATTCTTGTCTCTGCGGTATGATCGTCATAAATGAGCGGAATATCTTCGCTGGACTTGTCCGGGAAAGAAGTCGAGCGGATAACCGGATAAATGCGGCTTTCTTTTCCGGTCATTTCCTGAGCCTTCCCTTCCATTGCCGTCATTGCTTCGGAGACATAGTACACAATCTCATCAATAGCTTCGTCTTTTTTCAGTTCCCATTTTGCAATAATCGGCGGCAGGTCGAGCGTAATTCCTTTTTTGGTCGTTTGATCCTCAACACGGAGGGTGTCTTTTTCTCTGTCAAACAGAAAGGAGCGATTCTCGTGCTGAAGGCGCTGTTTCAGTATATCTGACAGCTTCCTTGAGGTCATTTTCAAACCGGGTATCCTCCTTTACGCTTTTGCGAGAGAGTCAGTTAAAAACTGTTCAATTTCTTCTTTTGTTTTGCGGTCTTTGCTCACAAAACGATTGACTTCTTTTCCTTCATTAAACACAACAAAGCTTGGGATCCCGTAAATTTCCCACTCTGCACACGTATCAATGAATTTGTCGCGGTCTACGTAGTAGTAAGTGAATTCAGGGAAGTTCGCTTCCAGTTCAGGCAGAAAAGGCTCTACAAAACGGCAATCCGGGCACCAGTCAGCTGAAAACATAAATACCGCCCAATCATCCTTTACCGCTTTTTCCAGCTCTTGAGTTGATTCAATTTTCTTCATTTCATATCCCTCCAGTTGTTTATGTTCTTACATGTTTGTTTATCGATACTCGTCCATTTGGATCATACCAAACTGCTTGCGGCAAAACCACTTATATGCAACGAATGGATATGTAAGATTGGCTTTCCCATTATCATTATCATATTTCATTTGCATTATCAAGCTCGTTTCGTTTAACATCGTGTACATGAGGGTAAAACTTACAGATGGACATACATAAGGAGGGATTCAGTATGGAGTTTATCGTCTATTTAGCAGGAGAAATCCACAGCAATTGGCGTGAGGAAATCAAAGAGAAAACAAAATCACTGAAGCTGCCGATTACGTTTGTCGGCCCGATGGAGAATCATGACCGATCAGACAATATCGGAGAAGAAATTATGGGCGTTCAGCCAAATGCCGTTTTGAAGGATGATAAAGCCTCAGACATGAACAACTTCAGAACCGCCGTCCTGATGAATAAAGCAGACTTTGTGATCGCCCTGTTTGGCGAAAAATACAAACAGTGGAACACGGCAATGGATGCATCATATGCAATCGCAAAAGGAAAACCCCTGATTATTATCCGGCCGGAATCGCTCCACCATCCGTTAAAAGAGCTTTCCAACAAAGCGAATATAACGGTTGAAACCGTGAACCAAGCCATTAAGGCCCTTTCCTATGTATTTGAAACAGAATAAGAAAAAAGCTTGTCGATCCGGGCTTACTGCCCCGTTCAACAAGCTTTCATGAAATCCTACATATTTTCTTTAATCGCATCCACTGTCTGCTTATCGCAGGCTGTTACAAGTTTGATGAGCATTTCTTTAGCAGCAGCATAATCATCAATATGAATGATAGAAGCGTTCGTATGAATGTAGCGGGAACAAATTCCGATAACCGCTGAAGGAACGCCGCTGTTCGAAATATGAACTCTGCCTGCATCTGTTCCCCCGCCTGATACAAAATATTGATATGGAATATCATGTGTTTCCGCCATATCAAGAACAAATTCTCTCATTCCGCGGTGCATGACTGTCGTTCTGTCAAGAATACGGAGCAAAAAGCCTTTTCCAAGCTGGCCAAATTCATTTTTGTCACCGCTCATATCGTTTGCCGGACTGGCGTCAAGCGCGAAAAACAAGTCCGGTTTAATCATATGAGAAGCCGTCTGCGCGCCTCTCAGCCCCACTTCTTCCTGAACCGTTGCACCCGAATAAAGCGTGTTCGGAAGTTCTTTTCCGTGCAATTCCTTCAGAAGTTCTATGCTCAAGCCGCATCCATACCGGTTATCCCACGCTTTTGATAATATTTTCTTTTCATTTGCCATCGTCGTAAACGGACAGACAGGAACAATCTGCTGTCCCGGTTTTATGCCGATTTTGATAGCGTCTTCCTTATCATCCGCTCCGATATCGATCATCATGTTTTTGATATCCATCGGGCGGTTTCGCTGAGCATCTGTCAGCAGATGCGGAGGTATGCTTGAAATCACACCCGGAACCGGCCCGTTATCTGTTTGAATTTCAACTCGCTGTGCAAGCAGCACCTGGCTCCACCAGCCCCCGAGCGTCTGGAACCTGAGCAGCCCGTTGTCTGTGATGGATGTAACCATGAAGCCGACTTCGTCCATATGCCCAGCTACCATGATTCTCGGTGCGCCCTCTGCGCCTTTTCTCACCCCGAAAACACTTCCCAGTCTGTCCTGAACGATGTCATCGGCATATTTGGCAAGCTCCTGCTTCATAAAAGCACGAACCTGATGCTCATTGCCCGGCGCGCCGGGCAGCTGCGTCAGTGTTTGGAAAAGCGCTTTCGTTTCTTGATTCATGTTTTCCCCTCATTTCTATGTAGTCCTTTTATTTTATTAGAAAAAATCAAGTTTTCCAAGCACCCTGACCGAATCTGCTCGATCAGCCGCGTATTGCTTAACAGGATTTGGCGGTTTCTGTATAATGAAAAGTACGATCAACCAGGAGGTGCTTTATTTTGAAATTGCGTCATCTTCTTTTAGGAGCAGGACTTGGCATTTGTACAGCTGTCGTTGTGAAACAATATGTGATGAAGCCTTATATTTCTTCAGAAAAAGCGCTTCGAATCGTAAAATCCGCTTTTAAGCAGCGGGGGCCGATTGATGGATCATGGATTTACACCCAGCCGGAGCCTTATAATGTGAACGGAGAAACAGTACAGGTATACAAAACCGGCATTACACGATCAGCTTTCGGAGAATTAGAGCAGTATGAAGTCATGGTGGATGCGAAAACGGGGATAATTGTAGATGTCATTGATACAATTGCCTCTTAACAAACACCGGACAAGCATAAAATAGAAGCCGCTGCCTATGCAGCGGCTCTTTTTTTATTATATCGCGCGAATCGGTTTATATACCGGATACCACATCGCGTCCTGCACAGCCTGTATGATGTCCTCTGGCTCTTCTGTCGCAACGCCTTCCTTAATTGCAGTTTTAGCGACTTCAACTGCGACGGTTGCCGATACAGTCCGCAAATCCTCTACTTTCGGAAGCATCGGCGCGCCAGGCACCCCGACATTAACCATACTTGCGATCGCGCGGGCACATGCTTCAAACATGCCATCGGTTATTAATTTTGATTTAGTGACAATCGTTCCAAGCCCGAGACCAGGGAATACAAGCGCGTTGTTTGCTTGTCCGATATGGTACGTTACACCGTTATATTCCACTGGCGGGAACGGGCTTCCTGTCGTGATCAGCGCACGGCCTTCTGTCCATTCGATTAAATCCTCGGGTTTTGCTTCAGAAAGAGTTGTCGGATTCGACATCGGCAAAATCGCCGGACGTTTTACGTGTGACGCCATTTCTTTTACAATTTCTTCAGTAAAAGCACCGGAAACCGTAGATGTCCCGATCAGGATCGTCGGTTTTGCCTGCCGAACCACTTCAAGGAGATCAATACCCCCGCCTTCTCCGTTACGCTGATAATCCTTCACTTCATCAGCCGAACGGGCATAAGGCTTTTGGAAATCAAGAAGCTGATCCATATCATCTGTTAACAGCCCGTTTCGGTCTATGCACCAGAAGCGCTGGTATGATTCTTCCTCACTCAGCCCTTCGCGCACCAACGCTTCCCGCAGCTGTTCAGCAATCCCGATTCCTGCCGTTCCTGCTCCGAATATGACGACTCTGTGATCCCTCAGCGGCACTTTAGACGCTTTTGCACAGGATAAGACTGCCGCCAGTGAAACAGCGCCTGTACCTTGGATATCATCATTAAACGTACACACTTTATCTTTATAGCGTTTCAAAATGCTGCGCGCGTTTTTCGCTCCGAAATCCTCCCAGTGCAGCAATGCATTTGGGAATGTTTCTCTCGCCAGCGCAAC
The DNA here is from genome assembly GCF_055710085.1 of Bacillus sp. VA13. NCBI lineage: Bacteria > Bacillati > Bacillota > Bacilli > Caryophanales > Bacillaceae > Bacillus > Bacillus sp. VA13. The sequence continues at coordinate 1,463,578 of NZ_JBVQPP010000001.1, forward strand.
ATAATCGTCAATGAATTGGTCATAGCGTTCCCCGCGCACTCTGGAATGCTGGTTGCCGACATAAAGCGGGTCGTTTAAGAGGCTTTCCTGATTTGTCCCCGCATCTAAAACGACAGCCAGCACTCTGCTCGGATCAATGCCGGCAGCCGCCGTATAAACCGCTAGCTTGCCGATAGAAATCGCGATTCCGCCGACGCCCCAATCTCCGATTCCTAAAATTCCTTCCGCATCAGTTGCAACAATTAAATCGATCGTATCGCTTTGATCTTTATACTGTTTAAATGCTTCTCTCATACCGTCCGGGTCATCGATTGACAGATAGAGCCCTCTTGGTTTTCTGTATTCATGGCTGTATCTCTGGATCGCCGTTCCGACTGTCGGTGTGTAGACAATCGGGAGCATTTCCCCTAAATGGTCATTTAACAGGCGGTAAAACAGCGTTTCATTCCGATCGTGCAGTGCTGTCAAATAGACATTTTTGCTCAAATCGTCAGGCTGTGCGGAATATTGTTCGTATGCTCTTTTCGCCTGATCGTCAATTGTTAATACCTTTGGCGGCAGAAAGCCTTTTAAACCAAGTTCTTTTCTTTCTTCCTCAGTAAAAGCAACACCTTTGTTCAAAAAAGGAACAGAGAGTACTTCAAGGCCTCTTAATGTTGTTTGAATGTCTCCTTCGTTTGTTACTTTGAATTGTTTCACCCTGCCTCTTCCTTTCTGAGCATAATTAGTACTAGGTTTGCATTATTAGCCGGAAAACATGCAGGGTAAACATAAAAATATGCTATCGCTTCATTCGCTTGACTGAATCTTTGATACTTCCATCCTCATTCCATTTAAGCGCGCGATATCCAGCGTCATGATAAAAAATAAACCAAGCGTCTTTTTCGGCTGCGAATGCCTGCCATTTCTGCTTTTGCGGTATAGACGTCATCGGATAATCATCGTAAGCCAGCACCCATAGCGGATTGCGGTGGGCGTGTGTCGGCATCAGATCTGCCATATGTACGGCGGTTTCACCCGCATCCTCGCATATAAGTACACTATGTCCGTCGCTATGGCCTCCGGTGTGATGCATCGTAATCCCCTCTGTAATCGTTAAGGTGTCTTCAAAGGTTTTGACTTGGCCGGCAACAGCCTCCCAGTTTTCTTTCCAATACGTATTTTTCGATCTGATATTTGGATGGCGCATTTCATTCCATTCAACAGCTGATGCATAAATCACTGCATTCGGAAAGACAGAGACGAGCTGTTCTCCCTCATATTCTGTTAAACCGCATGCATGATCGAAATGAAGGTGTGTCATAGCGACTACGTCTATATCAGCAACCGTTAATCCGAGTGCCGCTAATGATGTTTTCACATTCGATTCTTGTGTCACGCCATAGTTTCGTTTTTGTTTATCAGTCAGCTTGCCGAACCCAATTCCGGCGTCAACGATAATATTCAGTCCGTCCTTTTGAATGAGGATAGGGTCTGTCCTTAGTTCAATCTGGTTTTTTTCATTGACTGGATATTTTTTAGACCATAGCGGCTTTGGAACGACGCCGAACATGGCACCTCCGTCCATATGTGTCACGCCTCCGTCAAGCCAGGTTAACGTCATGTTTCCAATTTTCATTGTTTCCATTTTCATCCCCCCTGTCATCATGGTAGCAAACGGCCCATAAAAAAAACAGACTCCTTCAGAGTCTGTTTACGTTCTCCATTCAACTTCAGCCCGATAGATCGGCTGGCCGAGCGCTGAGAATTTTTCTTCATATTCTGTCATAATATTGCCTTCCAGATTGCTGTTATGCAAATCGAGACTTACATATGTCAGCAGCAGGCCATACTCAGAGAAGCTCTTCAAAGAGTATTCAAACAAGCCGCGGTTGTCCGTTTTAAAATGAATCGCTCCGCCTTTTCCCATTACTTCTTCATATTTTTTGAGGAAGTGGGAATACGTCAGACGGCGTTTTTCGTGGCGTTTCTTCGGCCAAGGATCAGAAAAGTTCAAGTAGACCCGTTTAACTTCACCAGGCTCAAACACATCCGTCAGCGTGTCCGCGTCTATATTCAGAAGCTTTACATTCGGCGCTTCGCTGTCTTTTACTTTTTGGACGGCTGTCACGATGACGCTTTTAAATAACTCAATACCAATATAATTGATGTCCGGGTTTTGTTTGGCCATTCCAGAAATGAATTGCCCTTTTCCTGTACCGACCTCGATATGGATCGGATTGTCGTTGCCAAACACTGTGTTCCATTTTCCTTTATAATCAGCAGGATTGCTGATGGCAATATCTGCGTTCTCAGCCAAAAAGTCATCAGCCCAAGGCTTGTGGCGCATTCTCATATGATTGACACCTCTATCTATTATTTCGACTAACAACATACCATGAATTAAAAAGACCCGCAAGATCGTTTTTCCAGTGTGCCTTTTAGGGCCGATGATATAAAAAAAGAGGTTCCCGTCTGTCGGAACACTCCTTTCACATGCATAAAAACGCTCTATTTTGAACAATTTAACCCGTATGATACTGAAGGGATGTGTACCGTTATGGGTTTACATTATGAGCATCAAGTTCATTTATTGAAGGATATATTGACTGACCATCAATTGGATTGCTGCGGAACCGTCGCAGAATACGAGCAGCTTGAGCGTGTGATTAAATCGCTGATGGCAAACACCGAGCTTGATTCAAACTTCAAAAACGTGCTGGAAGATGTTTACCGCTACAGCCAATCAGGAATATCGTCCAAATCCATCGACTCACACATACAAGAGCATCAGAACAGCCTCTCTCAATGGGTAGAGCAAATGGATTCGTATTCCTGATTATTCAACGATACGTTTCATGAGAATATGCAGTTCTTCCATTGCATCATGAAATTCCTTATCATTGCCTTTTGCTTTGTGCCAGGCAATGAAAGTGATTGTTTCCGATAACACATACCAAGCCATTCGTAACCGCAGGCTTTCTGTTAACTCAATGCCGTACATGCTCAGCCAGCTCTCCCAAGCTGGCTTTTCGACGTAGTGGTACAGCAAAGGCCCGAGATCCATCGCCGGATCAGCGATCATGGCGCCGTCCCAGTCAATTAAATACAGCTGGTTGTCTTCAGACAATAGCCAGTTATTATGATTGACATCACAATGGCAAACGACTTTCTCACCGAAATGCACTTCATGCAGATGTTCTTCTAAATACTTGATTCCTTCTTGAATCAGCGGCGAAGATTGCTGCACAGCAAATACAGCCTGCTTCAGCTGAGACAGAAGAGCCCCCGGGTTCAGCGGTTCTTTTCCAAGTCTCTTCAGCATGTCCAGCAAGGCTTTTGATGTGTGTATTTTACGAAGCAATTCAGCAACGGGCCGTCCGCTCATATCTTTGGGCTTCAGCTCTCTGCCGGTCATCCAGTGCTGGGCCGTAATGACGTCCCCATTTTCCATCCGTTTTGTCCAAACCAGCTTCGGAACAATGCCTTCGGCGGATAAAACAGCTAAAAAAGGTGAGCTATTACGTTTTAAAAAAAGCTGCTGCCCGTTATGTTTCGCATAATATGCATCTCCTGTAGCTCCTCCGGCGGGGAAGATCTCCCAATCGCTACCTAGTAATTGTCCCAACCAGTTCATATCAATGTTCAACCCATCATTTCTTAAAATATTTTAGAATAAAGGCTAATCGTCTCCAGTCTATCCAGCGAGTGCCTTTTTCGTACGAATCGTATGAAAATAAAAAAGACAGCTATTGAGAGTCTCATATGCTAATCAATAGCCGTCCTTTAAATTTTAGCGCTATAGCACAAACTTCGTCAAGCAAAACTCTTAAGATCTGATGCTAAATATAAGATAACCGTTCCGATGCCGTTTACCGCAACCGCTTTCTTGATTTCTTTCGGATCATGATGAAGACCTGATGTGTCACATAAAAGCCGGTACGTTTTGTCGTTTGGCAGCTTCCATTCAACGAAGTCCGGACTCGCGTGATGAATGACGATGATGTCTTCCCATTCATCAATCCCGTTAAGGTCATAGAGCCTGAATGCGATAAGGTGTTCTTTTAGCGTTACACATTCAAGATGGCTCTGGATGTCTGCAGCGGAATTGAGACGAAATGCCGGATGCGTTCTTCTCAACGAAATCAGCCTGCGGATATAGTCAACATCTTCTTTGAACGTTTCACGCCGATCCCAATCCAGCTGGTTGATGCTGTCACTGGATTGATAGCTGTTTTCCACTCCCTGCTTCGTCCGGAAAAATTCCTGTCCGCTATGAATGAATGGCACCCCTTGGGCCAGCAAGATAATCGCGGCTGCCAGCCTTTGCCTGCTTCTTTTTCGGCTGTCAGTTTCTTGAGAAAGCGCAAGGCCCATTTTATCCCAAAAGGTGTGATTGTCGTGTGACTCAACATAATTGATGGACTGGCTGGGTTCAGGAACAATTGGTGCTAATGCCTTCCATCCGGAAGAGCCGGCTATCCCGTGCATAACGTTTCCCGCTGCTTCACCGCTTCCGAGCGCAAATCCCGCTGCCGTGAGGTGAAAGGTGTTCCCTTTCACAGCGTCACGAAACATATCATTAAAAAAACCGATGCCCGGTATTTTTGTAGCGTTCGCCAAGATCGCTTTTTGTTCATGCGGCAGAGGTGTTGCCAAATCCCATCCTTCTCCAAAAAGCAGGATTCCAGGCTTTACTGCAGTTGCTTTTTCTTTTATATAAAGAACGGTATCGATATCTAAAATGCCGAGCAGATCAAAGCGGAAGCCGTCAGCATCGTATTCCTCAATCCAGTAGATGACGCAATCCGCAATGAATTTTCTCGCCATCCGTCTTTCTGACGCAATGTCATTGCCAACGCCGGTGCCGTTTGACGGCATCCCAAATTCGTCATGCCGGAAAAAATAACCTGGCACTGTCTTTTCAAAAGGTGAATTCTCCCTCTCGTACACGTGATTAAAGACGACATCCAGAATGACTCGCAGTCCATGCTGATGAAGGGTTTTGATCATTTGTTTTAACTCTGTTTTTCTTGTTTGAGGATCATGAGGGTTTGAGGCATAGCTTCCCTCCGGGGCAAAAAAATGAAGCGGGTTATATCCCCAATTGTAAGCATCAAGCGGCTTCTCTTCATTAACTCCGGCAAAATCATTCACCGGCAGAAGCTCTACATGTGTAATGCCTAGCTCTTTTATATACGCCAGTCCGGAAGAGCAGCCGTTTGTGGTTTGCGTATCTGTTTCCGTCAGCGCTAAGTATTTTCCCTTGTTTTTCATACCGCTGTTTTCATGGATGGAGAAGTCGCGGATGTGCATCTCATAGATGACAGCATCCACAGGGTTTGAGAATGGTTTAAGCTTGTCAGCCCATTTCATTTGATCCGGGCGCAGGACGACACCCTTCTCTCCATTTACTGTCACTGCCTTTGCATACGGGTCAACCGTTTCCGCCCATACTGAATTGTTGCAGATGCAGAACACATACTCATACCCGTGGAGATCACCGTTGACAGTAACGGTATAGACGCCTTTGTCCATCCGAATCATTTGGAATATGCGCCCGCGTTTATTCGGATGTGAGAGCTTGACAGCAGCTGAGGTTGCGGCAGGCGCCCATACTTTAAATTCAGTATAATCCGCAGTATAAACAGCCCCCAGCTCTCCGTCGTAATAAAATGAATCATCAAACGTATCCATCCGGATGACCGCGCCAATTTGGAGATCCGTTTTGTCGCCGCTGGACGCTCTGACGGCATGTATTTTTCCGAATGTCACTGGACGGTCAGATACGCAGACGTACTTGTATGTTGCTTCAAGGCGGCATTCCTCCCTGACAGCCAGAGGAAAATCGGTTGTTTCTGTCTCAAGCCGAAACGGCGGTTTGATGATTTCTTTTTGTTCAGCAGGAATCAGAACGGTAATGATATTCATATCATCGACATACGCTTCGAAGCTGCGGCGGATGCTGACCATTGGAAGCTCTCTCCTCCAAACACGTTTATGTTTTAATCCTTAGGGGTGAAGGACTCGATGCCAGACGAAACGGGGTGGTGCCCATGATTTCTCCGTCAGCATGGAACGGAATTTTGTCCTTCGTATAAAACGTAATGTCCTTTGCTTTAAACATCGTAACGCCATCCATCTTTGTATGTTTTCCAAATGCCATCAGACATAAAAGCCAATATTTTTTCAAAAACGGCTGATTTTCAACGATCACGATATCAAAAGCCTTCTCGCGCGGATTTGCAAGCGGCGCCGCCTTCATGCCGCCCCCGTAAAACGGATGGTTGGATACAACCGCAAACCAGACATCATGAAATTCTTGTGTTTCTCCTTCTATTGTACAAGCTATTGAAAACGGCTTAAAGGTCACCGAGGCGTGCAAATGGGAAAGCGGATACACAAGAAATCGAAGGCGAAGAAAAAGAAAAAACCGTCTCAACGGAAATTCCATCGCCTTTTTATTGACATATGCGTCAAACCCGATCCCGATATGATTCATAAAATAAAGAATCTGAGATTTATCCTGAAGGAAATTAACGCTCCCTAAATGAAAGGTTCGGGTTAACGGACGCTTTACCTTCTTGATTTCCTGTATCAGATCGTTTTTTTTAACAGAGAATCCTCTCGAAAAATCATTATACGCGCCCGCCGGCACGAAGCTCAGTTCAATATCGTCAACATCTTTCAGCCCGTTGACAACTTCATGCATGGTTCCGTCTCCGCCAATGACGATCAGGCGCTTCAGCTTATATTCCTGTATCGTTGAAATCTGCCTGGCGAGCACCTCAGCGTGCCCCGGGTGTTCAGTTAAAAATGAGCGGTGCTCGACCTTTCGTTTGATCAATTCCTTTTGAATGGACTTCCAAACACGCAGGCCGTTTCGATGCCCTGCTGTCGGATTAATAATAAAAAACCAATGGCTCATCTTTCTCACCTGCTTATGTTATGAGAAAACCGCTCAAATCGTTCTCTTTTACTCCAGCCACTCTTGTCTGCGATAGGAGTCAGACATGCAGTAAGACAATAGAGCCTTTGCTGCCTTTACCTGATGATGTTTAATCGGAGCACTGTTTTTCTTCTGCCGCTCAATCCATTCCTCCGCGCCCCGCTTATCTGCTATTTCTAAGCCGTATGGCGGTTCCGGGTAATCGATGTACGACGTTCTGCTCAGAAGCAATTTTCGAACTGGAATTTCAGCCTGTTTTTCCTTTATGATCTTTGACACAACGGAGTCCGTGCGAAACAGGCTCAGCCCCGGATTTAACACTGATGCAGCCTGAGAGGCTGTCTTCTTCTCCCAAAAACGATTTTTAGACCCGATGTAGACACTGTCTTCCTCCGCCTCTAAAAAAGAAACGCAATAAATGGTAAGCGGGGAAATAATCACAATGCTTAATTCAACCGCCGCCTGCTGAATTTGCAGCACAGGCTTATACATAATGAAATAAGAATCAGGCAGCTGCTGGGTCAGATAACGCAAAATGCGGTCCTGCTTCACCTGGTTTGAGAGATGTGATATTTCTGAAAGAGTAGAGCTTGCCCATTTAAGCTGAAAGTCATATAAATGTCTCTTATAAAAAGAAGCAAGCGCCATCCTGCTCTTCGGCAGCCTTACATGTAAATCGTCTTCTTCCTCAAACCATCGGTGTCTCTCTTCTTGTATATCGGCTTTTATCTCTTCTTTTCTTCTTTTCAATGAAAATTTTTTTCGTTTCTGCACCGGTTCCGGCTCTTCGGCACTGGCTTGTCTTTCTTCATGCTGGCGCTCCGCTGCTTCTAATAGTGAAAGCCAGCGCTCTTTTTTCAGCCGTACAAACTGGTTGATATAATGGTACGGATCAAGCTCATATCTCGATATATAATCATGAATTTTGATGATTTGTGCCATGTTCGTTTCTCCACTCCGCAATGAATTAAGATAAATGAAATTTGAATATTTCCTCGTATTTTGGTGATTGGTTCAAGTGTATTTGAAAGAGCGAAAACCGTTCAGCCATCATCGAAACCTCGCCGCTTTCAAACGGAACATGTGCCGGAAATCCTTCTTCGCCTGTCCATTTTCTAGCCAGCGTCATATGAGGGTGATACGGTCTTTTTTCCACTTGAAAGCCGGCTTGAAGAACAGCCTGTTTCGTATGTTCCCGCAATAGTTCAAGCGTTCTGTTTTTCTTTGGCTCCAGATGTAAAACACGCGGCCTTCTGCGGTCGCCGAATACATCTATTTTGCCAAACTCAATCGGAAACGGATCGGTTTCTGAAGCAATCGCAGCTAGTGAGCCTTCAAGCTGCTGGATTTGTGTCTCATCCGCCGCTCCGAGAAAAATCAACGTGATATGGTAGTCAAGCGGGTGCACCCATTTTTGAAACGTCAAAACCGGCTCGTTTTTCGCAGCTTGGTAAATCGGATTCGCGATTCTCTCAGGAATGGGAACACCGATGAAATAATGAGGCCGTATATCTGGCATCCGTCTGATACTCCCTTCTTTGACAGCTATTATTTTATCAATAAAGAGGCTGTGCGAATAGAGGAACAGTGTATGAAAACACTCTCGCACAAACGTTTATTATGTTAGGATATTATATGACACTTGTTTTATTCAGAAAGGAATGACAATGTTGAAAATCGTTGAAAATACAGCCGATTTGATAGGAGATACACCGCTTGTGAGATTAAATCGGCTTCAGCCAGAAAACGCGGCACAAGTCTATTTAAAGCTTGAATTCTTCAATCCGAGCGGCAGTGTGAAAGACAGAGCCGCTTATCAGATGATCATAGAAGCAGAACAAAACGGTTTGCTCAAGCCGGGCTCCGTTATTATAGAGCCGACAAGCGGAAATACCGGAATCGGGCTCGCCATGAATGCGGCAGCACGCGGCTACAAAGCGATCCTCGTCATGCCTGATACGATGACGAAGGAACGGATCAACCTACTTAAAGCTTACGGCGCAGAGGTTGTATTAACACCTGGAGCGGAAAGAATGCCGGGCAGCATCAAAAAAGCGAAGGAGCTTGCCGAACAAATTCCGAACAGCTATATTCCAATGCAATTCGATAACACTGCCAATCCTGATGCGCACCGGAAAACAACGGCGCCTGAAATTGCCCGGGCAATAGAGGAAATCGGAAAACCGCTCGGCGCTTTTGTAGCCTCTTCCGGAACGGGCGGAACCATTACCGGAACAGGTGAAGCGCTCAAAGAGTTTTTTCCGGATATCACGGTTCATGTTGTCGAGCCTGCGGGTTCGCCTGTATTATCCGGAGGAAAACCCGGCGCACATAAGCTTGTAGGGACGAGTCCGGGCTTTATTCCTCCAATCTTAAATCAAGAGGTATATGATGAAATCATCAAAATCTCTGATGAAGACGCCTATGCGACGACAAGACGCCTCGCTGCTGAAGAAGGAATTCTTGTCGGCCCTTCGTCAGGCGCTGCATGCTTCGCGGCAATCGAAACAGCGAAACGCCTCTCTCCTGACCAAGTTGTGGTCTGCATGACAGCCGATACGGGAGAACGGTATTTATCAACTGATTTATGGTCATTTGTTTAAAAAAGGACAGGCTTCAGAAGAAGCCGGTCCTTTTATTTTGCAAGTTCATAGATCGCCTGCGCATATAAAGCTGTCGATCTAAGCAAATCATCGATTTCGATATATTCATCCTTTTGATGTGCGCTGTCAGGACGTCCGGGGAACAGCGGGCCGAACGCGACACCGGCTTTTAAAGATCTAGCATAAGTCCCCCCGCCGATTGAGATTAAATCAGCTTTTTTGCCCAACTGGCCTTCATAAACCTTTTGAAGGGTTTTGACTAACGGATGGTCTGCTGACACGTGATGCGGCTTGCTGTCTTTGAATTCTCCCAGCTCAAATTCAGATGCGCTTTCGAATGCATCGCGGATCGCTTTGCTTTCTGCGGTAACAGGATAGCGGATATTGATACCGAGCTCGCCTCCTTGCCCTTCCGTATAGCGCAGTGTCCCGACATTTAATGTCAGCTCCCCGCTAATGTCATCCTCACAGTCGATATTCAGTTTCTTCCCTCTCGTATCGTCTGAAAACTTGTCTGTCACGACTTGCACAAACCGCTGTCCTGCTTCATCAAGCTTAGCCTGCTGCAGAAATTTGCACAATAAAAGGCCGGCATTGATCCCATTGTTCGGTTCCATCGCATGGCAGGAAAGCCCGTACATACGCAAAATGAGCTGTCCGTTTTCTATTTCAGCTTCCCCTTTTTGATCTGTCGTGCGCAGCATGTCTTTAAATGAAGCAAGAATCTCTTCTTTTTTCGGCCCTTCAATGACAGCTTCCGCAGCATCAGGCACCATGTTCAAGCGAAGGCCTGACTGAAATGAGACAAGCACTGTTTCTGAATCGGCTTGGTTTGAGCGGTGCGGGATCAGTAGTGAGGCATCAATGATCCCTTTTTCCGCGTTAATAATTGGAAAATCGGCGTCAGGCGCAAATCCCAGCGTTGGCATTTCTTCATGCTTGAAATAATGCTCCACACATCTCCAATCGCTTTCTTCATCTGTTCCGATAATGATTCTGACACGCTTGGACAGCGGCAGATTCATATCTTTCACGATTTTCAGCGCGTAGAACGCAGCCATCGTCGGACCTTTATCATCAATGGCGCCTCTTGCATAAATCCGTCCGTTACGGATATCAGCTGAAAACGGATCACTCGTCCACCCATCTCCTGGCGGCACGACGTCAACATGGCAAAGTACGCCAACAATGTCATCGCCTTCGCCCCATTCAATATGGCCCGCAAAGCCGTCAAGATTTTTTGTTGTAAAGCCTTCTTTTTCTCCGAGCTTCAACAATGAAGTCAAGCTGGCATTTACTCCTTCTCCAAACGGCTTGCCAGGTCCGGCGGTTGTTTCGTCCATTACACTGTTGATTCTCAAAAATTCCTGCGTATCACGAATTAGATCCTCTTTTTTTCTAATCACTTCGACTTCCCAGTTCATAACGATCCCCTTTCCGCAAGAAATGACTTGCAAAAACAAAATAAAACGAATAATATTAATGGTGTTTTGTTAAAACGTTCGTAATTGGAGGATACTATGTTTCATCTAAAAGAGCAGCAAACATCCATAAAGCAAGAAATCATAGCAGGACTGACCACCTTTTTCACAATGGTCTATATCGTCGTGGTTAATCCGGTCATTCTGGCTAATGCCGGAGTTCCTTTCGACCAGGTTTTCACCGCAACGATTATTGCCTCCATTGTCGGAACGCTGTGGATGGCCCTGGCAGCAAATTACCCGATTGCTATTGCGCCCGGCATGGGTTTGAACGCTTATTTAGCCTTTCATGTCGTAAGTGCAAGCGATGGGGGCATTACGTACGCAACAGCTTTCAGCGCCGTATTTACAGCAGGGGTTCTCTTCATTATTCTATCGTTAACGCCTTTAAGAAAACAACTTATAGAAGCGATTCCAAACAATTTAAAATACGGGATCACAACAGGGATCGGGCTGTTTATTGCTTTTATCGGTTTGCGGCAGGCGGGAATTGTGGCTGCTGATGAGTCAAACCTGGTTACTCTCGGCAATCTGCATTCACCTGGGGTTATTTTAACGCTGGTCGGCCTTCTGATCAGTGTAGTCTTAATGGTGCTGAATGTCAGCGGCGCCTTATTCATCGGAATGGCAGCTACCGCTTTGATTGCTTTTTTTACCGGGCAGCTGCATTTTTCAAAGGGCTTTATGTCGCTTCCTCATTTGCCGGACGGATTGATCATCTCTAATCCGTTTTCCGCTTTTGGAGATGTCGTTCATCACGGCCTGTACGCTGTCGTCTTTTCTTTTCTATTGGTCACGATTTTTGATACGACCGGCACGATGATCGGTGTTGCCGAGCAAGCCGGGCTGATGAAGAACAACAAGCTGCCGAACGTGCGAAAAGCACTGCTTGCAGATTCAACGGCGACGACAGTAGGAGCTGTTTTCGGCACGAGTCCGACAACTGCATTTATCGAATCTTCCGCTGGTGTCGCAGCCGGGGGAAGAACGGGGCTTACGGCTTTGACTGTTGCGGTGATGTTTGGGATCTCAATGTTTTTCAGTCCGCTAGTCAGCGCCTTATCCGGCATAGCCGCCATCACCTCTCCTGCTTTGATTATTGTCGGCAGCCTGATGATGAGCTCAGTTTCCAATATGAATTGGAAAGAGATGGACGAGGCATTTCCTGCGTTTCTCGTCATTCTGGCCATGCCTCTGACATCAAGCATTTCTACAGGAATTGCGCTTGGCTTTATTTCGTATCCGATCGTAAAAGCAGCGCGTGGAAAATGGAGAGAGATTCATCCGCTCGTCATCGTTTTCGCCATTCTGTTTTTCATCCAGCTGTTTATTTTATAACATAGACAAAAAACCCAGACGTCAGCCGTTTGGGTTTTTTTTATGTAAACAATAAAGAGACAGCGGCCGCTACAAAACAAAAGGCGGCAAACGCATAGTGCAGGGTGTTGATACAGCTTTTTCTGGCCCGGTAATACTCATCACTTTCCTTATCGGCGCCAATTAAAAAAGGGGCATCCATGACCTTGTCAAAGATAAGTGTAAGGATATAACGGCAAACGCCTGTATACACCAGCAGCGCAATCAGCTTCAGCCAGATAGGGGAGACAAATATTAGAACGGTGAAAGCTGACAATAGCATGTACATCTGCCTCGCATACTCGCCATTCCTCAGCGTGACTTTAAAAAACAATTCCTTATAGCCAGTCAAGATCGTTCGTCTTTTAAATATCCTTTTTGAATTCCGGTATAATAATGGCTTTCTTCTCAGCCTGTCCTTTACTTTCGGGATTCCCGCCTCCTGGCTCATCATCATCACAAGCCCGGCAAGCGCAAGCCTGCTTTTTTTCTCTTCAGTCACCTCTGCTTCAAAAGCCGAGAACAAAGCTGTCTTTTTCCAACCGCGGACGAATGCAAAAATCAAAAACAAAATGCCAATGAGCGCAAGCAAACGCCATTCAGTGAATACGATCAGGACAGCAGAGCCAGAGAAAAGAACGGCTCTGAAAAGAATTTCGGCAATCCGTCTTGAAATGGAACACGGCTTTCTGATCCTGTCTTGCTTTAAGGCTAAAAAGGTTGTATGAAGGCCAAACAGGTAGCTCAATAGAGCCGTACTTTCTGCCAATGTGATGTGACTGATAAAGGGAAGAACAATGAAAAAGAGCAGCAGCCATTTGGCCAGCGTGACCAAAAAAGAATACATCAGCGCGTACTGTTTGAGCTGATAGATTATCTCTTTCTTTTGCAGCAAAAACACTTTGTCTGCTTCCATTAAAAACGTATGGATTGAGCCTGTGCACACGATCAGCACACACACAGCGTACAGCCATCTCCATTCCATCATTTCAGACCACTCATAAAAAAGGCCTCTTCCGTTCATCAAATCGATATACTGATAGATGACAAAAGCAAGCGCCGGCAAAACAATGTAGAGAGCGACTGTCCAGTCAATGACCGCATGGAATACTTTAAACTGATACCTGTAATAGTCAAACAGCCTTCGAAAAAAGAGCGTACGCCCGTTCATGGCTGATCACCTTGGACCGCCTTATAAAAACAGTCAAGCAATGACTGCCCCTCTAATCTAGTCTGGCCCTGAATATCTTTTAACGTGCCTTGGAGAAATAAAGAACCTTTCTCCATCATGTAAAACCGGTCGCAAATTTTTTCTGCGGTATCAAGTACGTGGGTACACATGAGAATACCGGCTCCCCGATCTTTTTCTGCCATAAGCATGTCCACAAAACGTTTTGTCGATATCGGATCAAGGCCGATAAATGGTTCATCAATCACATACATATCCGGCTTAGAGAGAAAAGCCTGGATAAGCATCAGTTTTTGCTGCATGCCTTTTGAAAAGGTGACAGGCAGCTCGTGCATGACATGGTCAAGCGAAAACGTCTGCAGCAGGCGTTCGGCCCGATGTGCAAATTCACTCTCCTCAATCCCGCGGAGCGTGCTGATCAGATCCAAATGCTCCCACAGCGTCAGTTCTTCGTAAAAGGACGGATGCTCCGGAATATATGCAAATGAACAGTCGTTCCAGGCAATATGCCCTTTAAAGTCTTCTGAGAGGCCGAGTATCGCCTTGATTGCGGTGCTTTTTCCGGCGCCGTTAGCTCCGATTAGCCCGACTAGCTCCCCTTTTCCGACTTCCAAAAAAACATCGGTGAGCACTTTTTTTCGGCTTGTATACCCTGCCTGTTCTATTGAAGCTTCAAGCAATTTTGTCAAATCTCACCCACCTCCAAAATTTACTACGAAACAGAATAAAAAAAGTTTCTTTAACCATAATAATATTGTGTCGAAATACATAGTAATCCAACAAGGATGGCTGCCCAACTCAAATTGGAAAAAATTAATAGGAGTTATCCCTAGATTCATCACTGCGATATCGTGTATAATGAGGGCGAATTATTTTAAAAATTACAGATGTCTGCCTTTGTTGCTATTTCGTACTCAGTTGATAGTCGTGAGTTGTGGTTAGTCAAGTCCATCCGATCTTATGATAGGGAGTGGTTTTTTGAAACCTTCAACAAACCGTATGCTAACTCGAATCAAATCAGTTTACATGTTTATCCAAGAAAAAGGTCTTGTGACAACACAGGAACTGGTTGACGAATTCGGCATTACACCTAGAACGATTCAAAGAGACTTAAATGTGTTGGCATATAATGACCTTGTTCATAGTCCAAGCCGTGGCAAGTGGGAGACAACGAGAAAGAAAGTAAAGATTACCTCATAAATTGAAAAATTACATAGGGCCGCCTGTGAGCGGCCTGATAGATATAGGGCGAAGAAACTTCTGAGCCTTGTTTTTGTGTGCTTATCAATAAAAAATCCCGCATCGAAATGCGGGATTTTTTTCATGCTTGCGGCTCATTCAGCCACTGAAGCTCTTCTTCTGTAAGCTCACGATATTCTCCCGGCGCCAGAGCGGGATCCAAGGAAACTGGCCCCATCGAAAGCCGCTTCAGATAAATGACTTCATTGCCGACAGCCTTTGCCATCTGCTTGACCTGATGGTATTTTCCTTCTGTAATCGTCAGGTATATGACGGTATTGCCGTTGTCGTTTGCTTTGATTTCCGCTTTTGCCGGCTTTGTTTTATAGCCGCCTTCAATGTAGACACCCGTTTCCAAATCGGAGATGCCTTCCGGCGAAATCTCTGATTTTAAATGGACTTCATACGTTTTGGGAACATGCTTTTTAGGCGAAAGGAGCCGATGTGCGAGCTGGCCGTCATTTGTAAGCAGCAAAAAGCCCTCTGTATCTTTATCAAGCCTGCCGGCGGGAAACGGCTCAAATCTCATCTCCTCTGGCGTCAGCAGATCGATCACTGTTTGCTGCCGGCTGTCCTCAGTCGCCGACAGCACTCCCTGGGGCTTATTCATCATAAGATAAATGAACTCGCGGTAATCAACCGGTTCCCCGTATACAGTAACCTCCTGCGTATCAGGATCAACGTGCGCCTTTACATCTTTGGCCGGTTTACCGTCGACCATGACGGCACCCGCCTTCACAACAGCTTTTACTTCTTTTCTGGAACCATACCCGCTGTTGGCAAGCAGCTTATCAAGTCTCATACCCGATCTCTCCTTTATAAAAGAAAGCCCGCAGCATGCGAGCTCTCAGTTTCAATATATCTTGTTCATCAGCCAGCATGTCTGCCTCTCTTTAAGAACCCCGGCAAACGGCGGCCTAATATTTTCTGCAAAAATCCTAACCGGTAGCCGCAATACAGATAGACAGCTCCGCCTACAGCTGCCGCAATCACCACAACGATCGCAGCTTGCACCTGGCCATCCTGGTAGGAAATAAAGAAGCTTAATACCCACTGTACGATTTTCACGGCAATACCCATAATGGCTGATAAGACCAGCATCAAAACAGTCCGTTTGACTAATATCTTATACGAATAGCCTGCATGGCGCTTAATCATGATAAATCCGTATAAAAGTGAAGCGATATATCCAAGCGCTGTCGCTAAAATCGCGCCGTCAGCCTGCATCAGCTTGATCAGCGGAACATTCAGCACAAGCTTGATCACGACGCCGATCACAAGGCTGACCACCGCAAATTTTTGTTTATTGATCCCCTGCAGAATAGCTGCGTTGACCGTAAATAAAGAGAACAGAATCGCAACTGGCGAGTACCAAAGCAGAATGTTTGCCCCCAGCTCAGGATGAAGACTCTCTGATCCGTAAAAGAACGTATACGTCGGTCCTGCCAATAGAGATATCCCGACAACAGCCGGAATAATTAAAAACAGGATCGTCTGCATCGTTTGATTGATCTGCTGATTCAGCAGCTTATAGTTTCCGCTTGTAAACGATTCAGTAATCGTTGGAATTAATGTCAGTCCGAAAGCCGTTGCAAGGGAAACCGGGATCATCACGAGCTTTTGTACATACAGGGTAAGAATCGCCAGCATGTCCTGACTGATGGCTTGATGGCCGGCTTCAATCATCGCTTTGTTAAACGTATTTGTATCAATATAGTTATACAAAGGGATGGCTAGTCCGACAAAAACGTACGGAGCGGCATAGCTGAACAGCTCGAAAAACATTTTCTTGTAGCTTAAGTTTGCTGTCGGTCCCGTATTCGGCATCATCGCCAACAGGCTGCTCTTCCGTTTGTTCCAATAAATATACAGCACGATCAATCCTCCGAAGGCGCCGATCAGCGCTGCAAAGGTTGCATAACCGACAGCTATTACAAGGCCGCCGTTGAAAACCTTCAAAATCAAGAATGTCGCACTCAGTAAAAAGATGATGCGGACAATCTGTTCAACGACTTGGGAAACAGCTGTCGGCCCCATCATTTGGTGCCCTTGAAAGAATCCGCGGACAAGGCTCATAATCGGCACGACCAAAAGCGCTAAGCTGACCATGCGAATGACATAAACGACATGATCGATTGTCAGGCCGTTATTATCCTTGCCTCCCAGCGATATTTCCGCAAAAATCGGAGCGGATAAATACAGAATGAAAAAGGCAATCATTCCAGTGACGAGCATAACTGACATGCCCGCCTTGAGCATTTTTCTGCTTGTTTCATAATCCCCTTTGGAATTATATTTGGAAACAAATTTAGAAACAGCGGCCGGAAAGCCCATCGTAGCAATATTCAAAAATAAAGTGTATTGGTTGTATCCGTATTGAAATAATGCACCGCCTGTCGCCCCGACCATAATGCTGAAGGGAATTAAATAGACCATTCCCAGAATCCGCGATATATATGTACCGAGCGTTAATACAAACGTGCCTCTTAACAGTTTGCTTGACATGTTTCTTCATCACCATTTTCTACGAAGATTCAACTTTTCTATTTTACCACAACTAGGCATTTAGACGGTAATAAATACAAAAGCAATCTTGTGAACATTCAGGTTCGCGGCAAAAGACGTTTAAGGAGAGGCTTTCTTTCGCTATAATAGTACTGCGGACAGGGTGTTCGCACACGAAACGGAAAAAGAAAGTTGATGATAAAGATGAAGCAATATGACGTAATCGTAATCGGCGGAGGCCCATCAGGCTTGATGGCTGCGATTGCAGCAGGTGAACAGGGCGCAGATGTTTTGCTGATAGATAAAGGAAATAAATTAGGCCGGAAACTCGCGATTTCCGGGGGCGGCCGCTGCAATGTGACGAACCGCCTTCCTGTAGAGGAAATTATTAAGCACATCCCCGGCAACGGGCGTTTTTTATACAGTGCGTTTTCTGAATTTAGCAATGAAGACATTATCAAGTTTTTTGAAAATCTAGGCATTCAGTTGAAGGAAGAAGATCACGGCCGGATGTTTCCTGTAACAGACAAAGCCCAAAGTGTCGTTGACGCGCTATTAAACAGGCTGAAACAGCTCCGCGTAACGATCAGAACGAACGAGAAAATTAAATCTGTCATCTATGAAGATGGACAAGCAGCAGGGATTGTGACGAATAATGGCGAAATGATCCATAGTCAGGCAGTCATTATCGCTGTCGGCGGTAAAAGTGTGCCTCATACCGGAAGCACGGGAGACGGCTATGAATGGGCTGAAGCTGCGGGGCATACCATAACAGAGCTGTTTCCGACAGAGGTGCCCGTCACATCTGCCGAACCGTTCATTAAGCAAAAAACACTTCAGGGCTTATCACTAAGAGATGTTGCTGTCAGTGTGTTAAATAAAAAAGGCAAACCGATCATCACACATAAAATGGACATGCTGTTTACCCATTTCGGCCTCTCGGGACCTGCCATTCTCAGATGCAGCCAATTTGTCGTGAAAGAGCTGAAAAAACAGCCGCAAGTGCCAATCAGAATTGATTTGTATCCGGATATCAATGAAGAAACACTATTCCAAAAGATGTATAAAGAACTAAAGGAAGCACCGAAAAAAGCCATTAAAAACGTGCTGAAACCTTGGATGCAGGAGCGCTATCTCCTATTCTTGCTCGAAAAAAACAGCATCTCTCCGAACGTATCATTTTCTGAGCTGCCGAAGGACCCTTTCAGACAATTTGTAAAGGACTGCAAGCAGTTTACCGTTCTCGCAAACGGCACACTGTCTCTTGATAAGGCATTTGTCACAGGAGGAGGAGTATCCGTAAAAGAAATTGATCCGAAAAAGATGGCTTCTAAAAAAATGGAGGGTCTTTATTTTTGCGGTGAAATTCTGGATATCCACGGCTACACAGGAGGATACAATATTACCTCCGCACTTGTAACAGGAAGGCTTGCGGGGCTCAATGCCGGTCGCTTTGCCCGCTCTTGACCAGCCTTTTCAAATTTTTACAAAACGCTGAACATTTGAAAATTCTCCGCATTCATGTTAGGGTGGGACTTGTTTTGTTTCACCTGATTGCGGGGTAATTTTAAGAGAGGAATGATCTGCCAGCGTACGACCATACTAAGCCTACGAGCAGATATAGGCGTACACAAAAAATTTAGAGGGTGAGAATATTTGAAAAATATATCTAGTGTATTTTGGATTGTGATTGTGATCACAGCTGCCGCTGTATTGTGGGGCGTTGTTTCTCCTGACAGCCTGCAAAACGTATCCCAATCTGCACAAGCATTTATCACCAATTCGTTTGGTTGGTATTATCTTTTAGTTGTCTCATTGTTTGTCGGGTTCTGTCTCTTTTTGATTTTCAGCCCGATCGGCAAAATTAAACTCGGAAAGCCCGATGAAAAACCGGAATTCGGGTTATTATCATGGTTCGCCATGCTGTTCAGCGCAGGCATGGGAATCGGCTTGGTATTCTACGGTTCGGCTGAACCGATCAGCCATTACGCAATTAGCTCTCCATCAGGTGAAACAGAAACCCCCCAAGCCTTTAGAGATGCACTCCGCTATACGTTTTTCCACTGGGGTCTGCACGCTTGGGCCATTTATGCCGTCGTGGCATTATGCATTGCCTATTTCCAATTCCGAAAAGGCGCTCCAGGATTAATCAGCAGCACGCTGTCACCGATTCTCGGCGATAAAGTTAACGGACCGATCGGCAAATTGATTGACTGTATTGCTGTTTTTGCCACAGTCGCCGGGGTAGCGACAAGCCTTGGTATCGGAGCGACTCAAATTAACGGCGGATTGAGTTACTTATTTGGCATCCCAAATAACTTTCTCGTTCAATTTATCTTGATTGCCATTGTTACTGTGCTTTTCTTGATTTCTGCGTGGAGCGGACTCGGAAAAGGCATTAAGTATTTGAGCAACACCAATATGGTATTAGCTGGACTATTAATGCTGTTTGTGCTGTTTGTCGGGCCTACCGTACTGATTATGAACTCATTTACAGATTCTATCGGACAGTATATTCAAAACATCGTGCAAATGAGCTTCAGACTGACACCGTACGATCCTGAAAAACGTGAATGGATTAACGGCTGGACGATTTTCTATTGGGCATGGTGGATTTCCTGGTCTCCATTTGTCGGCATTTTCATCGCCCGGGTATCCAGAGGACGGACGATCCGTGAATTTTTGATCGGTGTCTTGGTAACACCATGTATTCTCGCGTTCCTATGGTTCTCTATCTTTGGCGTATCGGCTATGGATCTTCAGCAGAATGGCACATTCAATGTAGCGAAGCTGTCAACTGAAACGATGTTGTTTGGAACACTTGACCATTATCCGCTGGCGATGGTGACATCTATTTTGTCATTGATCCTGATCGCTGTATTCTTTATTACGTCTGCTGACTCTGCAACATTTGTGCTCGGCATGCAGACGACATACGGCTCATTGAACCCAGCCAATTCAGTAAAATTCAGCTGGGGCATCATTCAATCTGCCATGGCTGCTGTCCTCTTGTATTCCGGCGGTCTTTCCGCTTTGCAAAACACAGCAATTCTGGCAGCGCTGCCGTTTTCTATCGTCATCCTGCTAATGATTGCCGCTCTCTATAAATCGCTCTCAAAAGAACGAAGAGAGATCAAAAAAGCGGAGAAAATCGACAAACCGAGAAGTCCAAGAGTAAAAAAGGCATATTAACAAAAAAGATCTTTCCGCGCCCGCGGGAAGATCTTTTTTTATTTTCGATATAGAATAAGGGCGGAAAAACAGTAAAGCTGCTCACCGTCCGGGTCGCACGCCGCCGAAACCGTATATTTGATATCAATCAGCTGCTCCTCCGAAATCCCTTTTAAAAATGAATTGATTTCCGTCTGTAAGTCTTTTTCATGTTCTTCATCAAATACTGCCACCTTCAGCATCTTATCCGCTCTCCTTTCTCTATCAATCTATTCCGTTGGGAACAGCGTTATGATAGAGAAATGATGATCACCTCGTCTCCGGATAAAAAGCTTCCCGTGTAAGATGTTTCTTCTGCGGCACACCGTCTTGGTGCTCCACTTTCAGCAGTACGGCATAAACAATTCGCATATGACAGTAGCTGATCAGGCTGACGCTGAAAAAAGGGACAATGCCGGGCAGGTACGCAAGCAAGAAAAACAGAGCGACAGTCAGCGCAAGCATGACGAGCGTATATTGCAAATACGCCACACTGAGCAAGAGCGAAAACTTCACATACAGACGTTTTTTCCAGTCAAAATGGACAAGCAGCGGAAACACATAAAAAAGCATGGATACGAACAAAAATCCAAATATCATAATAGCGAAGCGCAGAACATGCAGAAGGAAATGGCTTGGATAAATAAAGGCCAAATCGATATAAATGATCAATCCGATGATCGCCAATACAGCGCCAATCAGATTTGAACGAAAAAATTCAGCCTTGTATTCCCGCCAAAACGTTTTTAGCACTGGAACGTTGTCCTGCCCCTGAATCCATTTCCGCATGACAGCGAATAAAGCTGCGGTCGCGGGCATGATGCCGAACACACCGAGACCGAGCAACGTAAAAACCAGCCAAAGCAAGTTTGTATACGCAAATCTCATGATCCACTCGCAAAAGCGCAGCACCCGCCCCATTGAACCATCATGCTCCACGGCAGTCCCTCCTTTTCCGCATTATACATTTTGCATTTGAAAAAGCCTTTTAATGTCGATCGGCTTCTTTTCGGCAACCGAGCGCCACATCCCCTCACCAACCGCGATGGAGTAGGCTCCTGCTTCAGCCCCGGCTAAAATGTCATAGCGGCGCAGCGGGTCTTTTCCTAAAAAAAGATCCTCAAGCAATAGCGGGTCGCCTCCGCCGTGCCCGCCCTCGTTTTTGACCACTTGTATTGTCTGCTTTGATTCAAAAAGCGGATAGTATTCGATCGTCTGCTCAGGAAAAGCAAACGGAATTCTGGAAGGCTCGTGAAATTCATTTGATTCGATACGCCCTTTTGTGCCGTTGATCGTCAGCCGGTAGCCTTCATACGGGGCGGAAAATATGATCGAGTAGCTTAAAAGCGCGCCGCCGTCATATTTGACAGCCGCCACGTATGTATCCTCGATGTCAATCTCCTCGTCAAAAATACACGCGTCAGGCCTGTATGCAGTATATAAGCTGGACTGGTCCCCCGCTTGGAGATGATCATCCTTAACAGAGGCTTTGGAGGAGCGGGGATGCCATCTTGAATAGTAATGGCATTTTTCTTTGACCCGGCACGTCCCGCAAAAACGCCCGTCTTCTTCCGGCAGCGGGTTCCACTCACTGTCCGGCCCATAGTAATTCAAGGCACCGTAAGCAAATACCTCCGCCGGATTTTGCCCGAGCCACCAATTAACGAGATCGAAGTGGTGTGTTGATTTATGGACAGAAAGACCGCCGGAAAGTGGCCTTGACCGGTTCCAGCGTTTAAAATAGCTGGCGCCGTGATACGTATCAATATACCAATTCAAATCAACAGAGGTTACCCTGCCTATTTTTCCGTCCAGAATCATCTCTTTAATTTTCCGATGAAACGGGCTATAACGATAGTTAAACGCCACGGTCACTTTCCCTTTGCTTTTCGCCTCCGCCTCAAGCACCCGATTCGCATCCTGCACTGTCGTCACCATTGGTTTTTCTGTAATCACATCCATATCCCACTGAAGGCTTCTTAAGATATATGTGACATGTGTGTCATCCCTGCCTGCCACAATAACGATATCAGGCTTTGAAACGCGCATCATTTCATCAAAAGCATCTTCGTTGTACTCCGGTACGTGGGCAAGCTCGGGAAACTTCTTCTTGCATACGGCGAAACGTTTCGGATCAGCATCCAGCAATCCTGTAATCTCATAATGTGTTGAAAACCGCTCCATCAGCGGTTTGATAAACATACTCAGAGCTCTGCTGCTCAATCCGCAAATAACGATGTTCTTCAATGTCCTCACCTCTATCGGGCTTCAGTTAGTTGGGAAATCAGCTGCAGCGCTTCCTCTGTTTTTTTAGCGTACACAGGGATAAACGCCGCCATATTGCGATTCAATTGAAAAGAATAGCCATTCAGCTGTTTTTTCCCTTTTTCGATCCGAACGGCATAGACCGTTTTTTCTCCTGTTTTTTTATTAACAGTTGTATAAGGAGATGTTTTTTCCAACGGCAATCCATCTAACAGCTGAAAATTTTCCGGATCATCGTACGCTTGAAACATGTCTTCAGGCACGATGAAAACATCTCCCTCATGAGCGGTGATTTCAGTCAGCAGTTTTTCCGGAAAGGCTGGATAGATATCAACCTTCCCGGCCTTCTGCTCAACGGCCTCTTTGATGTTTTCCTGTACGCCTGCCTGCATATCAGAAAAGAGGATGACATGCATTCCGTCCAGCCTGCTTGAGCATGATGCCAAAAAGAGCACTGAGACGATCACACACAAAGCCGTACGTATACTTGTTGTCATTTCCCCGCTGACCTAAAAAGAGTCTCCAGCTCTGTCATAGCCAAAATAAACGCGCCGGCCCCGTGCAGGTCGTTTGTGCTTCTTTCCCGGCTGACATAATAGTCATAGAAGCCGGCTGACGTTCCGACACATATATCTTTAACGAGAAACGCACCGTCTTCTGTTGTTTCGGTTTTATGCTGAATCAGTCCTTGATACGCTTTGAACAGTGTTGGTTCGGATGCTCTGTCTAGATATCCTTTATTGATTCCTTTTGCGATTGCGTACATATACAGACAGGATCCTGAGCTTTCCAGCCAGTTATCGGGCCTGTCGCCCTTATCAACGATCTGGTACCATAACCCCGTCTCCTTGTCTTGATAGTGGCAGATGCTTTCAATCATGTCCTGCAGCGTTTTTTTCCACACGTGACGGTTTGGATGCTTTTTCGGCAGCTCTTCAATCATGTCAGCAAGAGACATGACGTACCACCCGATGGAACGCGCCCAGAATTCCGGTGAACAACCTGTCTCTTCATTGGCCCAAGGCATTTTTTTCGCTTCATCCCAGGCGTGATAATAGAGTCCGGTTTTTGAATCCTTCGTATGCTTTCTCATTAGCGACTCTTGGAGCACGACCTGATCAAACAGCTCCGGCTCCTGCTTCAGATTCGCATATTTCAGTGCGAACGGCCCGCCCATGTATAAACCGTCAAGCCACATTTGATAAGGATAGCCGTCCTTGTGCCAAAAACCATCCTCAGACGTCCGGTTCAGTGTCCCATACAAGCCGCGCAGCCTTTTTGCCGCTTTGACATACCGCTCATCCCAGGTCTGCTCGTATAATGGAAAAAGAATAAGACCCGCTTGAATAGCGTCAAGCTCATCTCTTCTAAATAATAGATTGCCATAATCATCGATTAAGAGATCTGCATAAGCCTTCGCATACTCAAAATACTGCTTTTGCCCGGTTGCTTCCCACAGCTGCAATACACCGCATAATAAAACACCCTGATGGTAGTGCCAGCGGTTTGCAGGCGGCAGCTCCTCCACTGTGTACGTGTTCATAATGGTTTTTGCCAATGCCTCCGCGTACGTAAGAGGCGATTTTACAGCGATTGATTGATCCATTGATCCCATCCCTTTCTTAATAGATTCCTTCCTCGCCAAATTTCTTCGCCAAACGATTCGCAAGCATGACCAAAATCAGCCCGACCGCCGCTTTAAATACGCCGACCGCTGTACTGTAGCTGAACTGGCCCTGTTTCAGCCCTGCAGTATAAACGTACGTATCAAAAATTTCCGCCACTTCCCTGTTTGTCGCGTTTAACAGCAAATACACATGCTCGAAGCCAAGCTCCAGCGTGTCTCCGATTTTCAAAATCAGCAAAACGACGATAACGCTTTTAATGGCGGGCAGCGTAATATGCCACATTTGCCGCAGCCGTCCCGCTCCGTCCATTTTCGCCGCTTCATACAGCTGGGGGTCAACTGCTGTAATGGCCGCCAGATAAATGATCGTCGACCAGCCCGCTTCCCTCCAGATGACCTGTAGAATATACAGGGGCCGGAACCAATCTTCGTTCAGCAGAAAATTGATTTTTTCGCCGCCAAAAAACACAATCAGTTCATTAATCAAGCCTCCGTCTACCGTTAAAAGCACAAACGAAAGCGATACAACAATGACCCAAGACATAAAATGCGGGATATAAATCAGCGTCTGAACAAATTTTTTAAAGAGAGCGATCCGCACTTCGTTTAATAGAAGCGCCAGCAAAATCGGCACCGGGAAAAATATAACCAGATTCAAAGCAAATAACACGAGCGTGTTTTTTAACAGGAGAAAAAATGTAGGCTCTGTAAACAGCCTGATAAAATGCTTCAGCCCAACCCATTCACTGCCCAAAATGCCGAGAAACGGCTGATAATCCTGAAACGCAATCACAATTCCCCACATCGGGACATACTTAAAAAGCAAAAAATAAATACACCCCGGCAAAATCATCAAGTACAAATATTTCTGCTGGATCAGCCTATTTAGTAAGCGCTTTCTTTTCTCTTTTTTAAAAATGACTGCATCAACAGCCGGCGCTTGCGCTTCTGCTGTTTTCATCTTTGCCAAGCCTCCTTTCACGGGTTCTTGCATTCACTGTAGCGCAGCAGGCAAAAGTCCGTCTACAATCATATGATCACATCCTGCCTTATCCCTTTATGATCAAGGGTTCAGCCGTTCCACCTGAAAAAAAGACACCGATATTAGAAAATGATTATTGACAATATCTATCAATCTTTGGATTAATTGTATTAAGGTGAAGTGGATGTTATGAAATGGGGGGTTTTATGAAAAGAAGCCAATACAAGTTTTATTACAAACTAATCACGTTTTTCTGTTTGCTCAGCACCATTCCGGTCATTCTGGTCGGATTGTTTTCGTACGAGCACTCTCAGAAGACTGCTATCTCCAACGTTTCGGAGGAAAAACTCGACACACTCCAGCAGACCCAGCAAAGCATTGAGCATATTTTGAAAACCGTCGATCACTCTTTAACCCACTATGTGAGTTCGCCGCCTCTCCTTCGCACACTGTCCGAGCCCTTGCACTCTGACCAATTTCAAATCTATAACCAAGTGAACCAAGAGCTCAACTATCTGCAAAGCTTTGATACCGACCTGTCCAACATGACACTAGTCAGTTATATGAAAAAATGGTACATGAACAATTCCGGCTTGTACCGCTTGAATACAGACTCTCTTCATGAAGCATCCGCAGCGTACACACAACACAAAGCAAGCCGCTCGTATTGGACGCTTGAAAAAAACAATCATTTGATTTCGACAAAAGAAGGCACATCAGAAAACTGCCGCTACAATATCAATTTGATTAAACAGCTTCCTCTAAACAGCACAAATACGAAGGGATTGGCCGCCGCAAGCATCCCGAGCTGTTCGCTTGTCAAAAACATGCCTGACTATTCAAACGCCAACAATCTGTTTATCATTGATGAAAAAGGCCGCATCATCCTGCATAACAACATGTCTGACATCGGTGAATCTCTTCAAAACGACGACTTTGTCCAACAAATGCTGGCGCAGACCGCCAATAGCGGTCAGTTTGAAACAGTTATTGACCGGATTCATTATAAAGTCACCTATCAAAAATCTGACTATAACACATGGACTTATTTCTCTCTCGTCTCCTTGCCTGAATTAAAAAAAGAGGCCAAGTCAATCGGCTGGATCACTTTTACGGTATGCTTTATTTTGTTAACGCTTTCATTATTATTCTCTTGGCTTGGCTCACGCCATTTTTACAAGCCGATCAGAGTGCTTTACGAATCATTTGCAAGGCATGGAGCCATACAAGATAAACAGCCGCCTCAAAATGAATTTGAGTTAATCGAACAGAGCTTTAAGCAGCTGAAGGACAGAAATGACGACCTTGAAGAAACGATGAAACAGCAGGCAACACATCTCCAGCAATATTTTATGGTCAGGCTCATGCTTGGAAAACTGACGGATGAGGAGGTCAATAACCGTTTTGAAAGCCTTGGTTTAAAGCAAAATTGGCGGCATCTCGCCCTGCTCGTGCTTCAAATTGATACGCTGAATCACACGCCTTATGAGAAAAAAGATATGGATCTGCTTTTGTTCGCCGTCAACAGCCTCATTGAGCGAAACATTCCGGCAGACAAACATCTTGCACCCGCCGTTGTGGACAAACAGCAAGCAACCATTTTGATCAACCAGAACGGGACAAAGGAAGAATTCTTGGCTGATCTGAGTGAGACTGCAAGAATGATTCAGGAAAAAGCGGAAGTTGAGCTGCAGCTGTCTGTCAGCATCGGCATCAGCCAGCCGTTTGATGCGCTCGCAAAAGCGAAAACAGCCTATGCGGAAGGCTCAGAAGCGTTGAAATACCGGCTCAAAGCGGAAAACAAGTCGATCATCTTTTACGAAGACCTTGACCAGAAAAAAACCTTCAAAACCCATTTTCCAAAGCAGCTTCAGCATGAGCTGTTCGATGCCGTAAAAGCGGGAGACAAGGAGAAAGCGGACAAATGCCTGCACGCGATTTTGCAAGCTATTTTCACCCAAAACACCAACCCGTATCAATTTCAAATCGCAATCGCCCGCTTCTTGAACCATGTGATTGAGCTGATGCATGTGCTCGGGATCGAATTGTTTGAGCTTGAAGAAAACAAAATGCTGTATGACCAAATTTTTGAGCTGAAAACGTTTGAGGATACCGAAAACTGGCTCAGGAATGAGTTCATTCATCCAATGACAGACAAAGTAAACGCCCGTGCGGATGCCCAGTACAAAAATATTTCCGACAACATTATTCATATCATCCACCATGAGTTTGAATCCGATTTGACACTGGACGAAATCGCCCGCAGGCTGCATTACAACCCAAACTATTTAAGCAGCATTTTCAAAAAAGAAATGGGCATTTCATTCAGCGAATATGTCTCCAGCTACCGCCACCATATGGCGAAAAGCTGGCTTGCCGAAACTGATATGGCGGTAAAAGACATTGCCGAAAAGCTGAAATATAAAAACTCGCAAAACTTTATCAGATCATTTAAGAAGCTGGAGGGGATTACACCGGGAAACTACCGCCAGCAAAAAAGGAGCATGTAAAAAAACCCAAAACGCGCAAGCGGTTTTGGGTTTTCCCATTGTTATTTTGCTTGTTTAAACGCTTCTTCGTATTCCTGAATAATCTGCTTTCCGCCGCTTGACTCCCATTTTTCCACCTCTTTATCAAACTGGCTTTCTGTGATGTCTCCAATCATATATTTATAGGTCGCGTCATCAATGATTTTCTTCAGTTCATCTCCCCGTTCCGACTCCGCAGCGGAATACAGGCTTTCAGCAGGGTTTGAAACGATGATCTTTTCATTGTCTTCGGTCAGCTCCTCGTACGCCGTCCGAAGCGGATCCCCAGTGTTTTTTAAGTAGGCTTTATCAATGGCGATTAAGGCCGACAGCGGCTGAATATCAGTCTGCCAGTCTTTCACTTGGCTCTCCTCGCGTGTGAACGTTTTGCCCTCTCCTTTGTTATAATGAACGCCGTCAATGCCATAAGTCATCAGGCTATAGACGTCTTCTTCGGCAATTCGGTCAAAAAACGCCAAAATCCGTTTAAGCTCAGCTTCCGTTTTCACACTCGTTTTTGGAAAAGCAAACAAGCCGTTATGCCCTCCTGATGCCCACACCCGCTCTTTCCCATCTGGGCCTTTTATGCGGTTGATGATTTCAAGCTTCATCGATTTATCGGAGGCATGGTCGCGCAGATTAACCGCATCTACCATATTCCCAATATAGATGCCGGCTTTTCCTTGAGAAAACAGCTCCTGCTGCTGGGTTTTGCTTGTGACGGGAAAATCCTTATTCATATAGCCGTTGTCACGCAGTTTTTTCATATAATTCATTGTGTCTTTGTATTCTTTCGTCATGAAATCAGGCGTGAATTTGCCGCCTGATTCCTTCCAATCTGTCGGCATGCCTTCATACGAGCCGAGCGTTTTAAACGCGCCGTAAATTAAGTCATTGCGGTCTGTCAGCCCGAATGTATCGTCTTTTCCATCCTTGTCCGGATCGTCCTCCGTAAACGCTTTGGCCACTTTATAAAGTTCATCAAGCGTTTCCGGCGTTTTCAAATTCAAATTGTCGAGCCAGTCCTTCCGAATGACGATGCCCTGTCTGGAAAGCGGACGCTCTCTGTATATCCCGTAGAGCTTGCCGTCGATTGTTACGTTTTTATTAATGAGTTTGTTCATTTTGCTTAAGTTCGGATAATCTTTGATATAATCGCCAATCTCCCAGAACATTCCTGATCTGAAGGCATTCATGACTGACGAATTTTTAATATCTTGGATGGTCACGATTTGCGGAAGATTGCCGGCTGCAAGCGCCGCATTCAGCCTGTCTTCTTTCACCGCATCCGGAACCCAGGTGATGTCCAGTTCTGTATTTGTCAGCTTTTCAATTTCTTTAATCGCCCTGTCTTTCGGCGGTTGCTGGTGATACAAAATCGCCATCCAAGACAGCTTCACCTTTGAATCCGAGTCAGCTTTGCCTTCAGCCGAAGACTGATCAGCCCCTTTACAGCCCGCCAGCACTCCGCCAAATGCAAGTACAAGCACAATCAAAAACACCCTCCATTTGTTTCCCATCGTACCCCTCCGTTTCATTTTCTTTATCCTTTGACAGATCCCAGCAAAGCTCCTTTTGCAAAATGCTTTTGTATAAATGGATAGACGAGCAGAACCGGGATGGTCGCCACCACAATCACGGCCATTTTAATGGTTTGCTCAGGCGGCGGGCTGCCCGACCCCATTTCTGACATATCCCCCTGCATCCCGCTTGATACAATCACGATTTGGCGCAGAAGCACCTGAATCGGCCATTTAGCTGAATCATTTAAGTACAAAATCGCCGTCATATACGTGTTCCAATATGTTACAGCATAAAATAGTGAAATCGTTGCGATCGCAGGAAGTGACAGCGGCAGCACAATTTTAAAGAAAATGCCCAGGTCATTGCACCCGTCGATTTTCGCGGACTCCTCCAAGCTCGCCGGGATATTTTGAAAGAAGTTTTTCAGAATGATCAGGTTAAAGGCATTAATGGCTGTCGGCAAAATGAGGGCCCAGTAAGAATCAAGCAATCCGAGTGATTTGACCACAAGGAAAGTCGGAATCATGCCGCCGCTGAAAAGCATCGTAAATACGACGAGAAACATGAGCGGCTGCCTGCCGATTAAATCACGGCGGGATAATCCGTAAGCCATCAGTGACGAAAGAAACATGCTGACCGCAGTGCCTATCACTGTCACAAACACAGAAACAAGCAAACTCTTATAAATAATATCTGTTGAAAAAATGTAACGATAAGCATCAAGCGAAAAAGTGGTCGGTATTAAAATGAATTTTTTCGACACGACTTCTTCTACTGTGGCGAAGGATGCTGCGATGACATGAATAAACGGAAGTACGCATATTAAAGCGAACATCAGCAAAAACCCGTAAATCAAAATATCAAACAGGCGACTTTTCAATGAATGTGCGATAGCTCCCACCTCTCTTTTGTAAGCGTTATCATTATTTTCTGAACGAGCTGCAGCTTGTGACGATATCGTGTCTAAAATGTAGCAAATCTGTGATCGCCATGTCTATAATCATTTGAACAGAGTCCCCCGGCACGGCGGGGGCTGCCGTGAATGAAAATTGATCACAAAAGAAAAAGAGCATAATCTTAGAAAATGATTATGCTCCGTTCTCTTCCTCTTTCAGAAGCTCGGCCGTATTGATTTGTGGTGAAAATCCCAGTTCATTGACAGCGGATTCAATGGACCATGGCCGGCCCGGATTATCAGAGACGGCGTAATAAGTGCCGTACCGGATATTGGTTTCAATGGCGGCTTTAAAAATTGACAGCAGATCGGGATGAGAAAGCAGCGTTTTTTTCGTCCGTTCTTTTTCATGCAGCGTATCCATTTCATCTGTGACGACTGTTCCGATTCGAAGGTTGATCACTGAAAGCTTATTTTCCAAATAAAATAAATGGCCGATCTGTTCCGAGGTCAGCTTTAAAACACCGTACAAGTTTTTTGACAGCGGATAATCGCTTGTTGTGATTTCCCGTCCTAAGAGAGAACGCCCGTCTTTTTCGTACACATCTGTGACATGATTGCTGCTGGCGAACACGAGCTTTTGAATGCCGAGCTCCGCTGCGGCGCGGCACAGATAATAGCTTGCCCTATAGAAAACATCCGTCATTTTCTCAAATTCAGCGATGTCCATGACATCGTATTTGATGTTGACAGCCAATAAATTTAAGATCACATCGGTATCTTTCGGAATCTTCTTTAACAGCTCCTCATAATTTGCCGCGTCAGCCTGAATGGAAGAGGCTGTGCCATCGAAATGATCTTTATCAAGCACTGTCACTTCATAATCTGAAATAAGCCCTTCAGCCAGGAGTCTCCCAATTACACCATTTCCGCCGGCGATCAGCACTTTTTTCACTATGTTCACTCCCCTTTTTTATAGATTGCCCATTTTCGGCGGGGCTGACACTTTTTTTGGCACGCACATGCTTTGGTTTATTCAAAAGTCACCGGCAGCTCCTCAAGCGCCCGAAAGCCAAAAAGCGGCCGGTACCGCCATTCAGAATCAGCGAGCTTGAGGCCGTGCATTCGCTGCAGAAGGGTATGAATCGCAATTTGTGCTTCTAATCGTGCCAGCGAGGATCCTAGGCAAACATGATGTCCCTGACCGAATGAAAGATGCGGATTAGGGCTTCTGGTTATATCGAAAACATCGGCTTGCATGAATATGTTTGGATCTCGATTGGCAGCCCCTAACAGCAGATAGACTTGTTCCCCTTTACGAATCGTCACCCCGCTGATGTCAATATCTTCTGACGCAACTCTTGCAGTCATTTGCGTGGGGCTTTCATAGCGTAAACATTCCTCAACTGCGGTATCAATAAGATCTGGGTTTTCTTTCAGCTTCAGAAGCTGTTGTGGATGCTGCAGCAGACAAAGGACTGAATTGCTGATGAGATTGACCGTTGTCTCATGTCCGGCGATCGCCAGCAATACACACGTAGATGCCACTTCCTCTTCTGTCAGCTTATCCTTTTCTTTCCCCTTCAATAGCATGCTGACCATATCCTGCTGTGGATGCCGTTTTCGCCTTTGAATCAGCTCTCTAAAATATGCCATGGCCTGTACAGAGATATGATTGCCCTCTGTTAATGCTTTTCTTGACCGGGTAAAATCAATCGTTTGAATGAGACTTGAAGCCCATTCTTTTAATTGCTCCCTATCTTCCGCCGGTACGCCTATAATGTTAGCTATGACGTAGCTAGCTAAAGGAAAAGCAAAGTCCGAAATCACCTCCATCTTTTTTTCACCTTGCACTTGATCAAGCAAGTGATGGACAGTTTCATCGATATACAGACGATAGCTCTCTGCCATTCTCGGAGTAAACGCTCCGCTGGCCAGCGTCCGCAATCGCCTATGATCAGGCTGATTCTGAAACAGCATCATCTGATTTTGTACATGTTTAAGATCCTGATATTTGATTGACGTCTCAGGGAGCGGGGTCCGGACTTTGAATCTGGCATCTTTCAGGATAGCTGCCGTTTCTTCATATCCTGTGACATACCAGCCCGGGTATTTCAAGAAACTCCCTTTATATATAGGATGAACAGCACGCAACGTTTCGTAAAAAGGATATGGGTCTTTCAAAAACTCAGAAGATGCAGTTGAAAATGCAATTGTCATGTGTATCTTTCCTCTCTATTAAAAAATAAAAAGCAATCGACATCACACCGATTGCTTTTATTGATTCTTTCAGCTTTTCGCACTTAAACTGGCCTTCATTTCTTCGACAGATTCTACTTCAAAGCCTAAATCATTCAGCATTTTATGGTCCTCCGTCTCCTCTTGTCCGGCAGTTGTTAAGTAATCTCCGACAAAAATGGAGTTAGCGGCGTAAAGCCCTAATGGCTGTAATGAGCGGAGATTGACCTCTCTTCCTCCGGAAATGCGGATTTCCTTTGACGGATTGATAAAACGGAACAGTGCCAGCACTTTTAAACAATACAGCGGGTTTAATTCATTGACGCCTTCTAACGGCGTGCCGTCAATCGCATGCAAAAAATTCACCGGAATGGAATCCGCGTCAAGGGCCTTCAAACTTTTTGCAATATCGATGACGTCCTGTTTCGTCTCCTTCATTCCGATAATGGCGCCTGAACACGGGGACAACCCTGATTCTTTTGCCATTTCAACCGTATTGACCCTGTCATCGTATGTATGTGAGGTCGTGATGTTTGAATGGTTTCTCTGTGAAGTATTCAAATTATGGTTATAGCGGTCTACTCCGGCTTCTTTCAGCCGCTTCGCCTGCTCCGGCTTTAACAGTCCGAGACACGCACAAACCTTCAATCCATATGTCTCTTTAATTTCCTGCACCGCGTCTACGACCTGATCCACTTCTCTGTTGGACGGCCCCCTGCCGCTTGCCACGATGCAATATGTGCCGATATTTAGATCGTGCGCCCGCTTTGCGCCTTCTAGAAGCGTTTCCTTATTCACCATCCGGTAAGACTGAATCGGCGCTTTTGAAATCGCGGACTGTGAACAATAGCCGCAGTTTTCCGGACAGAGTCCTGATTTCGCATTCATAATCATATTGAGCTTTACTTTTTTTCCATAAAAGTGTTTTCTGATATGAAAAGCCCCATGCATTAAAAGCAAAATATCTTCATCAGGACAGTTTAATATCGAAAGCGCCTCTTCGTCGGTCACTTCCGCTCCAGCAAGCACCTGGTCTGCGAGTTCCATCCATTGATTCATTCTCATACCCCCACTTGATTCATCAGTAATGATAGATTGATATGGTCTTTTACCATATGTAGAACCGTTTCTTTCGTCACGTTGGCAAGCTTTGGCGTAATCCCTAAAATCGGCACATCGCATAAGCGCTCAATCATCCCAGGATTGGTTTTTTCATCATCATCAGGGGAACCACTGATTCCATTGATGACAATTCCGGCAATTGGCAGCCCCATACTTTTTGCATATTGGACGGTTAAAAAGGTATGATTAATTGTTCCAAGATGAGGACGTGCCACAATGATGATGGGAAGCTGTAGCGCTTTTACGACATGACTGACTAAAAAATCCTCTCCCAATGGCACAGAAATACCACCCGCACCTTCTACGATAAAGCATTCATGTTTTTCTCTTATCCGCTCCCAATGGCTTAAAACCTCTTCCATGGTGACAGCCTTTCCTTCCAGCTTCCCTGCAACATATGGTGCAAGTGGCGCTTTGAAGGCAAAAGGCGTAATGTCTTCATGAGAAAGACTCGTCTGTGACGTATTTTTCAGGAGACTAGTGTCGCTCTCCGGATGATGACGAGATATACCGCTTAAAAATGGTTTAAACACCCCGACATCTTTGTTATGTTCTCGCAATAAAGCGGCGATTCCGCTGGATATAACCGTTTTCCCCACTTCTGTATCTGTTCCTGTCACAAAAAAACCCCTCAAATGATGTGCAGCTCCTTTCCAATTGAATGAAATGATTTCAGCAAATGATTAATATCACGAATACTGTGGTCAGCAGTGATTGTTAATCGGATCCGGCTTTCACCTCGCGCAACGGTCGGCGGCCGAATGGCAGGGGCATAAATCCCATTGTTCTGCAGTTTTTCAGCAAATGTG
This sequence comes from Bacillus sp. VA13, assembly GCF_055710085.1. NCBI lineage: Bacteria > Bacillati > Bacillota > Bacilli > Caryophanales > Bacillaceae > Bacillus > Bacillus sp. VA13. The sequence continues at coordinate 1,498,079 of NZ_JBVQPP010000001.1, forward strand.
ACCGTTTTTCGGGCATCGCCGATGATCACAGGAATAATCGGCGTGTGATCACCTTTTACCACATAACCCATGTTCTTCAGACTGGTTCTGATCATGTTGATATAAGAAAATAAAAGCTGCCGTTTTTCCCTGCTGGCTTCAATGATGTTGAAAGCCTCATAAGCGGCTGCACAGCTGACTGGCGGAATAGCGGTTTGAAAGATAAATGTTCTGGCATGGTTGAGCAAAAAGTCGACGAAGGCCGCTGAACCTGCAGCAAAACCTCCTTCCGTGCCAACAGCTTTGCTTAAGGTGCCGATCACAATGTCAGGACAAACACCAAAGTACTCACTCGTTCCTCCTCCTGAATCACCCAAAACACCTGTGGCATGGGCATCATCAACGATCACGAAGGCATGATAGCGTTTCGCAAGTGAGATGATTTGATCAAGAGGGGCAATTGTGCCATCCATGCTGAAAACCCCGTCTGTTACGATAAAACGGCGCTGATAACGCTGTGTTTCATTCAGCTTGTTTTCAAGATCATCCATATCAATATGCCGGTAAACAACTGTATCAGCCTTAGACAGCCGGCAGCCATCAATCATACTTGCATGATTGAGTTGATCACTTAAAATAACATCTTCCTTTTCTGGCAATGATGAAAGGACACCGACATTGGCTAAATAACCGCTCGAAAACAGTAAAGCCGCTTCCGTCCGTTTAAAGGTGGCAATCTTTTTTTCAAGCTTTTCATGCCAAACCGAATTGCCTGTCGTTAAACGGGAGCCGCTGCTTCCTGCCCCAAATTGCTGCAGTGCTTCTTGGGCTGCAGAGATCAAGCGGCTATGGCTTGCCAGTCCTAAATAATTGTTTGAAGACCAGACCGTTTGATTCTCTCCATCAATTTTCCTCTCTGGAACCGGAGCCCCGTTCATTGTCCGCAGATTACGGTATACGCCGGCTTCCTTCGCTCTGTCTAACCGCTCGTTTAACCAGGCATCAATCTTCAAGGCTGGTTACCTCTTGGATCGCTTCTTTCATAATGGCAACCATTTCCGCGAGCTCTTCAGCTGTGCTGGCGAGAGGAGGCAGAAATGCAATCACGTCCCCCAGCGGCCTTGTCAGCATGCCAAGCTCTCTCATTTTTAAGGAAACTTTGTAGCCAACCCGCCGATCAGCAGGGTAAGGCTTTTTGGTCTCCTTTGACTGAACAAGCTCTGCACCGCACATAAAGCCCAGCTGCCGAATATCTCCCACGTGAGGAAGAGTGTACAGATCTTGAAGAAGGAAATGGAGTTTTTCACTTTTTTGCGCGACTTGTTCCACAATGTTTTCAGATTCAAATAATCTCAGATTTTCAAGTGCAACCGCACAGCCGAGCTGATTTCCTGTGTAGGAATGACCGTGGAAAAAGGTTTTTTGGTTTTCATAATCATCATAGAATGCCTTATAGATGTCTTCAGTGGCAAACGTAACGGCGATTGGCAAATAGCCTCCTGTAATGCCTTTGCCGGCAGCCATCAGATCAGGCTGGACATTCTCGTGCTCACACGCAAACATTTTCCCGGTACGGCCAAAGCCTGTGGCGACTTCATCAACGATCATTAAGACATCGTATTTAGTACATAGCTCGCGCACGCCTGCCAAATACCCTTTGGGCATCACAATCATCCCGGACGCTCCTTGAACCATTGATTCAATGGAAAGTGCGGCAATGTCCTCATGATGTTCTTCGAGCAGCTGTTCAAGTTCTCGCAGGCACTCATCACGGCACTCATCAGGATCGCCGCTTTCAGAGCGATACACATAAGGAATCGGAGCTTTGTAACTATCAAACATTAACGGGCCGTATACGTGGTGGAACAGTTCAATTGAACCGACACTGACGGCGCCAATCGTATCACCGTGATAGCCATTTTTCATTGCGATAAATTTTTGTTTCTCAGGCTTTCCGATGTTCTTCCAATACTGAAACGCCATTTTTAGGGCTATTTCCATCGCTTCTGCACCGCTGTCTGAATAAAAGACTCGCGTGAGCTTATTTGGGCTGATGTCGATTAATGCTTCGGCAAGCTGGGTTGCTGGAACGTTGGTCATGCCCAATAACGTGGAGTGCGCAATTTTTCCGAGCTGCTTTTTTATCGCGTCATCTAATTCCTTTTTGCGGTGCCCGTGGACATTAAGCCAAACAGAAGAAAAACCGTCATAGTATTGCTTGCCGTTTATGTCTTTGACTTTGATTCCAGTGCCGCTTTCGATGATTAAGGGGTTTTCATCATAATCTTTCATTTGGGTAAACGGCAGCCAGAGGTGCTTTTTACTGTTTTCTATCAAATCATGAGTCATGCTCTTCCTCCCACTCTATCAAAATAGGCTGCTTCTCCAGATCATGTATGTACGTGTTTACATCTTCGGAGCCATCAATAAAAAAGATCCGGCAGCCCTCTTCAATCCCGTATTCTTTCATTGCTGTAATACGCTGATAGCCCATTTTCTTACCTGCTACGTAGCCTGTTATGTAATCAGGGTCATCTGACCAGCATAATTCTGCAACGGCTGCCAGGTGCCGGCTAACCTTTGAAGCGAGCGCAAGTGCCTCTTTTATTCTAGAATGTGCCGGCACGTGACAACGAAGCGCCCATTTTTCAAAATTAGCGTCCGGCCAATCCATTCTGGAGACACGCACCCCTTTTTCTTTTGTTTGATCAATCCGCTTGCCTGAGTGAATATCAAACAAAACAGCTCCCCTGACACCCGACCATGAAGGGATTTGTTCATATGCTTTTGCAATCACTTCTCGTGAAACGCCTTCTCTTTCCAACAACAATCGGGCAAGCTTTTGTCCCTCTTCCGGGGAGCTCACTTCGTTCGTATGCACTGGCAATGGCTGTATGGTTTTTATCGGTTCATGAACCTCTTCAAATTGAATTTGCATAAAATCAGGCTTTCCTCTTGAATGGGATAACCCTTTTTCTAATAAGGCATTGACTGTACGCTGCATCTCATGGAAAGGAATAAGCCGTTCTCCGCCAGATATATGCTTTCCGCCGTCTTCATGAGATCCATTCATAGATGCCCTCATTCTGACACTATAAAATGTTTCTTCTTGCATCCATTCTCGCCCTTTCACTAATAACTGAAGAACGTATATCACATCCTATTCTAATTGTTAACCAATTATAAATTAAAGTTAACAATTAGAATATTATTATTCACATACGATTCTGTCAATATAGGAAATCTTCATTTTGTTTTGGGGCTGGTCCTTGAAACGAGCAAAAAGACCGTTTTACAGTTAAACGGTCCTAGCCTTAGATGTCTATTCCTCTGCGTTTTTTTCGATTTCTATACTTGATGAACAAGCCGATCCCATTTACCATCATCAGCCCAAAAATCGTATTGCCTAACGGTGCCCAGCCATTCTCACCTGTGAAAAATAAGGACAGGGCCACCTTCCCAACAAGTGTCACATTCAATAGGATTAAACCAAATACAAGCGACCGCTTCCAGAAAGCAGCCAAAATAAAACCGAGAAAAACCATCATGAAAGCAATTGTTAAAACAGCCGAGACCGGACTGCTTAAAAGCATTTGCTCGAATTCCAGCACTTTTTTCATTTGCAGATCAATCTTCTTAGGTTCCGGAAACCAGACCATACTGCTCATCATCAATACAAAAGTGATGATGATGCCTTTCCAGCTGCGCTTATACGCAGCATAAACCAATACTAATAAAAAGAGGGGTCGGATATACCAGCTTAATGGATTGAGATGCCGCCGGAAAGCCCAATCCAAAATGTCTTGTAATTCCATTGGTTCCACTTCCTTCGCTCAAATCTGCGCCTTTCTGCCAGTTTCCTGTAACCGTCACAGCCACTTTTGCAAAAACCGGACAGCTTCATGCCTCATGACTGCTGTTTCGAAATGCCCTGAAGCGGAACGGACCACCCGATAGCACTCAGAAGCTCCCTGTCCAGCATACACAGCTGTCAATTCTTTTTCGATTTTGTTCACACCCTCAGCCGGCGTTAACCGGTCGTGTACACCAACAAGGCTAAGGTGCGGGCGCGGCGCGATCATGCTTTGGATCTCTGAGGCAGAAAAATGCTTAGCAAGCGACGGGACGTAATAATAAAAGCCGTGCCGGTCAAGGTTCTGTGTTTTCATCAGCACGTGATGATCTACCTGGCTGCATAAATCCACACACACCTTAATCCGGTCATCGAGCGCCGCTGTCCACCACGCCATCAACCCTCCCATAGACATGCCGATGGTCCCGATTCTGTCAGGCTGAACATCAGGGCGAGACTGCATATAATCTAACGCTCTTAAACTGTCATAAATCATCATGCCCCACATCACTCTTCCGGCAAGAAGCATTTCTTTAAAAATCTCGCTTTCCGTTTTTCCCCGCCGATCTCCAAATCCCCAATGATCAATCGCAAGCACGCTGTACCCAAGAGAAGTCAGCTCACGGGAAAAAGAAGGCGCTTTCAAATGATCCGCTCCTTCCATCAGTTCACTTTTTCCCCTGTCATACTGGCCGCCATGCGAATGTTGAAACAATACGGCTGGACACGGCCCTTCTACAGACTTCGGTTTCACAAAATAAGCGGGCACCTTTTCATGTCCGTTTAGATCGAGCAGGAGCGTTTCAATGATGTTTCCTTCTCTTTCTTCAATACGCAATGTCTCCGTACTGATTTCCCTCCGATCAGGCAAATCTCCAAGCAATCGAAACAGCTGCTTTCTTCTTTCCGTACTCATTCCCTCACCCTTCCTTATTCGCTTACTTCACATTTACGAGACGAATCTGGTTTCCCCTTTATTTTTCCAAAACAAATCGCATCATTTACTAAATATTTAGTGAATATAACGAAATATTCCGAAAATAATTATTGTAACCGCTTACTTTCATATGATAGTATCAATTTATCAAAAACAGATGAGTTAATATTTTACTAAATAGATGAGAGGGATAACCATGGTTAGGATTAAAGATATCGCCTTGAAAGCTAATGTTTCAAGTGCAACTGTGTCCAGAATATTAAATGAAGATGAGTCGCTTTCTGTTGCAGGTGAAACGAGACAAAGAGTCATCAATATTGCCGAAGAGCTTGGCTATCAAACGGTTGCCAAACGCCGGAAAGCCCGCGGGCACAAACAGCGGGCCCAGCCGCTGATCGGCGTACTGAGCTGTCTGTCCCCTGATCAGGAACGGCAGGACCCTTATTTTTCTTCGATTCGCAAAGGCATTGAAAAAGAATGCTTTGAACAGGAAATTTTCATTACAAATTCGATTCATCTCGGTTCCTTTCAGGAGCATATCTTTCGGGAACTGGATGGTGTCATTGTCATCGGCCGTGTTCATGATGAAGCGGTTAAGCATATCAACGGAAGGCTGGAACATGCCGTATTTATCAATCATTCTCCTGATCCACAAGCATACGATTCGATTGGCATTGATTTTGAATCCGCTTCACGCCAAGCGATTGATCACCTTTTCGGTCTTGGTTACAAACGGTTAGGCTACATTGGCGGACAGGAAAAAGAGCATACGCTGAAGGACGGCCAAAGCATTCGCAGAACGATTGAAGACAAACGGCTGACCGCCTTTTTGGAGTCCGCCGCCCCCCAGTCTGAGCATGTGCTGATCGGAGAATACAGCATGCGTGAGGGCTATCGCCTGATGAAGAAAGCAATCGCTCAAGGCAATCTGCCGGAAGCATTTTTTATCGCTAGCGATTCCATGGCGATCGGCGCATTAAAAGCGCTCCAGGAAGCCGGACTCCAAGTGCCGCGGGATACGGCGTTCGTAAGCTTTAACGGCATTGAAGAAGCTGAATTTGCCAGCACGCCACTAACGACGGTAAAGGTGTACACAGAGGAAATGGGCCGTACAGGCGTGAAACTGCTGCTTGACCGCCTCAATGGGCGTACGCTTCCTCATCATGTCACCCTGCCCACAACATTAATCGTGAGACAAAGCTGCGGATATACAGCTAAGGAGGTGACATAAACAAGCATTCATCACGATAATAAGGAGGAAAAGATGAAACACATTTTTGTTTTATTTCTCTCTCTTATTCTGCTTGTTCTGCCCGGATGCTCAGCAGAGAAAAGCTCAGCAGATACCGCAAAAAAGACGTTAACGATTTATTCTACAATGTCAACGGACAGTGAAAGAGATACGTTCAGAAAACTGGCGGCAGCGTTTGAAAAGGAACACAGAGACATCCGTGTCAGCCTTCATTTCCCAGGCAATGACTATGAAAATATGATGCGTGTCAGAATGGCAGCCAATGATTTGCCTGACCTTTTCGATACACATGGCTGGGGAAAAATCAGGTATGGAGAATATACAGCTGATCTCAGAGATATGGAATGGACCCAAGATCTCGATCCCAATTTAAACAGCATCCTCAAAAATAAAAGCGGAAAGGTGTATGCCTATCCGATCAATCAGGCAAAAGACGGTCTGGCATATAACCGCAATATTTTAGACCGTTACGGCATTAACCCGCCGGAAACCATGGATGACTTGATGAAAGCGCTGAGAACGATTAAAGAAAAGAGCAAGGGAAGCATTGTGCCCTTCTGGTTTGCCGGCTATGACAAAAGCTCATTCGCCCAATATTACGACCAATTCGCTACACCTCTTCTCATCACAGATCCTGCCCATAATGAAAAAAAACAGCTCACCAACGGCACTTTTCATTGGAGCAAATTCACTTATTTATCAGACATCCTTAAACAAATGCAGAAAGAAAAATTGATCAATATTGACGCCGTAACCGCAAAAAAATCACAGCTAATTGAATTAATGGCCCAAAACAAAATCGCCTTTACGATGCAAGGCGGCACGCTTGGCCAAGACGTTGCCCAGATCAATCCGAAGGTCAAGGTCGGCATTATCCCGACACCTGCCATACATGACGGTGATGATCCGATATGGATCGGCGGTGAACGCTACACACTTGCAGCATGGAAAGACTCCCCTCACGTAAAGAAAGCAAAAGAATTCATCGCATTTATGGCCCGTCCCGCCAATGCCAAACAAATGGCTGAAGCCACGTCGCTTCCTTCAGGACTGACCAATGTGAAAGCTGATATTTTCTACGCAAACGACTATGAGCATTATCAAGAAGTCAAAGTCGAGCCTTACTTCGACCGTTTATACCTGCCAAATGGAATGTGGGATGTCCTGGGCACGGCCGGGCAGGAGCTTGCGGCTGATATTTTGACGCCTCAAGAGATTTCGAAGAAGCTGGGAAGAGAATACAAACGACTCCGGGAGCAATCGGAAACACAGGGAGCTGAAGAACAATGAGTGAGATCGCAAGAGACGTTCATGTGAAACAGGTTAAGCCGAAAAAGCAGTCCTCACTTTGGTGGATGTATATTCCTGCTTTGCTCTCCGTTCTGGTCTTTATGATTTATCCGTTTGTGAAAGGCGCATTGATCACCTTTACGAACTGGAACGGCTTTTCACAAGTTTACCAATGGGTGGGATTCGCGCAATATGAAAGGCTGTTTTCTGATCCTGACACCTGGCACATCTTAAAAAACACGCTGCTTTACGGACTCGGCAGCACCTTTTTCCAAAATGCGGTCGGACTCCTGTACGCCCTGCTCTTGAATCAAAGCATCAAAATGAAAGCGATAACAAGAACAATTGTGTATTTGCCGGTCATGATCAGCCCGCTCATTATGGGCTATATTTGGTACTTTTTCTTCTCCTATGACGGAGGCGCGCTCAACGATTTGCTTGGTGTATTCGGCATCAGCCCGATCAATGCGCTCGCCAGTCCATCGCTCAATCCGTGGCTCATTGTCATGATTAACACCTATCAATATGTCGGGATCGCTATGGTTGTCTACTTAGCTGGCCTGCAAAGCATTCCGAAAGACTATTATGAAGCTGCGCAAATGGATGGCGCGAAACAAGGCCAGCAGTTTTTTAGCATTACGCTGCCGCTGTTAATGCCCTCGATCACGATTAATATGGTCATCAATATTATCGGAGGCTTAAAGCTGTTTGATGTCATTATCGCGCTCACCGCAGGCGGTCCCGGAAATGCGTCACAATCCATGTCCACTTTTATGTACGATTTGTATTTCAAACGGCAGGATGCCGGCTATGCCGCAACACAAGGCATATTTATGGCATTTGTCATTTTGATCATCAGCTTTTGTGCGCTAGCGTACTTTAAAAGAAAGGAGACGGAAATGTCATGAAAGCCGCCCGTTCAAAAAACATGCGGATCATTACGATTCTTGCCGCCATTGTGGCCTGTGCGCATTTTATTCCTTTTTACATCCTTCTGACCACTTCATTAAAAGCAAAAGGAGACTACAGTTCAAAATGGCTGTTTCCAGCCGACATCTCCTTTCACAATTTTTCAGAAGCGTGGGAGCGCGCTTCGTTAGGAAATTCATTTATAAACACCATCATCATCACAGGTTTTTCTGCCTTGTTATTGATTATATTCGGCTCACTTGCCGCCTACCCGCTTGCCCGGCGGGAAACAAAACTGAATAAAGCCGTTTTTGCCTTGCTGATTTCCATTATGATCATCCCTCCGTTAACGTCGATGGTGCCTTTGTATCGAATGGTCGTGGACGCCGGAATGGTCAATACACACGCCATCGCCATTTTGATCAATACAGCGGCTTATATGCCGTTAACCGTATTCTTGTATTCTGGCTTCATCCGTTCGACCATTCCAAAAGAGCTTGAAGAAGCCGCAAGAATAGATGGCGCAGGCATGCTGAAAATCTTTTTTACGATCGTGTTTCCTCTGCTGAAGCCGATCACTGCGACCATCTGTATTATTTCCTGTGTCTTCATATGGAACGACTATCAATTTGCGATTTTCTTTTTACAAGATCAAAAGGTTCAGACATTAACAGTAGCCATGGCAGGGTTTTTCGGAGAAAACGCCAACAATCTGCATTTAGTTGCCGCAGCCGCGCTTATGGCGATGCTGCCGATGGTTATTCTGTTTTTGGCGCTGCAAAAATACTTTATTGCCGGCCTGTCATCCGGAGCGGTAAAGGGATAACATTAAAGGAGGAAGCAATATGAAAAAGATTACATTTATCGGTGCAGGGAGCACCATTTTCGCCAAAAATGTTTTGGGAGACTGCTTGTTAACAGAAGCACTGAATGGATTTGAATTCGCCCTTTACGACATTGATCCAAAACGCTTGCAGGAATCCCAGTTCATGCTCGAAAATCTGAGAGACCGCTATAACCCGAGTGTGGCCATCAACAGCTATGATGACAGAAAACTCGCCTTGCAGAACGCAAGCTATGTCATCAATGCGATTCAGGTTGGAGGGTATAAACCGAGCACAGTCATAGATTTCGAGATTCCGAAACGGTACGGGCTGCGTCAGACGATCGCCGACACAGTCGGCATCGGCGGGATCTTCAGATCACTCAGAACAATCCCGGTCTTATTTGATATCGCAAAAGATATGGAGGAAATGTGCCCGGATGCGTGGTTTTTAAACTACACAAACCCAATGGCCTCACTTACAGGCGCCATGCTCCGCTATACGAACATCAAAACAATCGGGCTCTGCCACAGTGTTCAAGTGTGCACGAAGGATTTATTCAAATCTCTCGGAATGGAGCATGGCGGAATCGAGGAGCGCATCGCGGGCATCAATCATATGGCTTGGCTTTTGGAAGTCAAAAAAGACGGCGTAGATCTATATCCGGAAATCAAAAGGAGAGCAGAAGAAAAACAAAGAACAAAGCATCATGATATGGTGCGGTTTGAATTGATGGATAAGTTCGGCTATTATGTCACGGAATCATCCGAACACAATGCAGAATATCATCCATACTTTATTAAACGGAACTATCCCGAGCTGATCAGCGAGCTGCAAATCCCGCTCGACGAATATCCGAGAAGATGCGTGAAACAGATTCAAAATTGGGAGAAAATGCGGGATGATATCGTTAATAATAAAAACCTTACGCACGAACGCTCAAAGGAATATGGTTCAAGAATTATAGAAGCAATGGAAACGAACGAGCCGTTCACCTTTGGGGGAAACGTCTTGAATACAGGACTGATCACCAATCTTCCTTCAAAAGCGGTTGTGGAAGTGACATGCGTCGCCGACAGAAAAAAAATTACCCCGTGCTTCGCCGGAGAACTGCCTGAGCAGCTTGCAGCCTTAAACCGGACGAATATTAATACGCAGTTGATGACAATTGAAGCCGCTGTTACACGAAAAAAAGAAGCGGTTTACCAAGCGGCAATGCTTGATCCGCATACAAGCGCGGAGCTTTCCATGACTGACATCATCTCCATGTGTGACGATTTATTTGCAGCACACGGCGATTGGCTTCCGGAATACAAATAAAAAAACTAGGGGGCCTCTCCCCTAGTTTTTTGGTTTTGTTTCGCCTTCCCAAGCCATCATGCCGCCTTCAACATTGGCTGTTTTAAAGCCCTGCTCATCCAGGTACCTGCAGACATTCATGCTGCGCATTCCTGAGCGGCAGATAAATACGTACTCTTTGTCTTTGTCAAAGGTGTCCATTTTTTCAGGAATATCTCCCATCCGAATATGAACGGCTTGCGGGATCATGCCTTCCGCCACCTCTTCATCTTCTCTGACATCAATTAAATATAGTTCTTCATCCGCCTCAATTTTTTCTTTCAAAACGGCTGTGCTGATTTCTTTTATCTCCAAAGAAAACACTCCTATTCACAATGATCATGTTCAGTATATCAAAGTCAGCTGGACGATTGCTATTTACAGACTGATGAAAAAAATCCCCTTTTGGCAAAGGGGATTTTTTCTAGGCTTAGTTTGCCACAATATTGACAAGCTTGCCAGGCACCGCGATGATTTTTCGAATCGTTTTGCCTTCAAGCTGCTCTTTGATCTTTTCATCTGCTTGAGCAAGCTGTTCCAGCTGTTCTTTCGTCGCATCGGCAGGAACCTGTAATTTCGCTTTTACTTTTCCGTTCAGCTGAACAACGATTTCAACTTCATCATCCACAAGTTTCGTTTCATCATATTCAGGCCAAGCTTCGTATGCAATCGTGCCGGAATGGCCAAGCTTCTCCCAAAGCTCTTCCGCCAAGTGAGGCGCGACAGGAGAAAGAAGCTTCACAAAGCCTTCCATATATTCTTTCGGCAGCTCTGTTGCTTTATACGCTTCATTAATAAAGACCATCAGCTGGGAAATACCCGTGTTGAAACGAAGGCCTTCGTAATGGTCTGTGACTTTCATGACCGTTTCATGATACACGCGCTCCAATGTTTCACCATCGCCTTCAACGATTTTGCCATTAAGTTCACCGCTGTCTTCAACAAACAGGCGCCATACGCGGTCAAGGAAGCGGCGCGCGCCGTCTAATCCTGATTCAGACCAGGCGATTGAAGCATCAAGCGGCCCCATAAACATTTCGTACAATCTCAGCGTATCAGCACCGTGGGAGGCAACGATTTCGTCAGGGTTGACAACATTCCCTTTAGATTTACTCATTTTTTCGTTGTTTTCGCCGAGAATCATGCCTTGGTTGTACAGCTTTTGGAATGGTTCTTTCGTCGGCACTACGCCGATATCATAAAGGAACTTATGCCAGAAGCGGGCGTACAGAAGGTGAAGCACGGCATGTTCTGCACCGCCGATATACATATCAACCGGAAGCCATTTTTCCAATTTCTCTGGTGATGCCAGCTGATCCGGATTGCGCGGATCAATATAGCGCAAGAAATACCAGCAGCTTCCCGCCCATTGCGGCATTGTATTCGTTTCTCTTCTTCCTTTTTTACCTGTCTCAGGATCTGTGACTTCCACCCAATCTTTAATGTTCGCAAGCGGTGATTCGCCTGTTCCGCTCGGTTTGATTTCATCCGTTTTCGGCAAAATCAGCGGCAGCTCCTCTTCCGGCACAGCCGTTGATGTTCCATCTTCCCAATGAATGACCGGAATCGGTTCGCCCCAATAACGCTGGCGGCTAAAGAGCCAGTCGCGCAGACGGTACGTCACTTTCTTCTCGCCGTTTTTCGTTTCTTCCAGCCAAGCGATCACTTTCACAATCGCTTCCTGCTTGTTAAGGCCGTTGAGAAAATCTGAGTTCACGTGCTCGCCGTCGCCAGTGTACGCTGCTTCCTCAACATTTCCGCCTTTCACGACTTCCTTCACCGGAAGGCCAAATGTTTTGGCGAATTCAAAATCACGCTCATCGTGGCCAGGAACAGCCATAACAGCACCTGTTCCGTATGAAGCAAGAACGTAATCCGCAATCCAGATCGGCAATTTTTCTCCGTTTACAGGATTGATCGCATAAGCGCCTGTGAAAACGCCTGTCTTTGTTTTCGCAAGATCTGTACGCTCAAGATCACTCTTTGATTGAATTTCTTTGATATATGCTTCAACAGCTTCTTTTTGCTCTGCCGTTGTGATGTTTTCCACCAATGCGTGTTCCGGAGCAAGCACAGTGTATGTAGCGCCAAACAGCGTATCTGGTCTTGTCGTAAACACCGTAAAGGATTCAGCATGTCCATCTACAGCAAAATGAACGTGCGCGCCTTCAGAACGGCCGATCCAGTTGCGCTGCATATCTTTAATGCTTTCCGGCCAGTCAAGCTCTTCCAAGTCTTCAAGAAGCCTGTCCGCATATGCTGTAATTTTCAGCATCCACTGCTTCATCGGGCGTCTCTCTACCGGATGGCCGCCGCGTTCACTCTTGCCGTCAATAACTTCTTCGTTGGCAAGAACCGTACCGAGAGCAGGGCACCAGTTTACAGGCACTTCGTCAACGTAAGCAAGGCCTTTTTCGTAAAGCTTTAAGAAAATCCATTGCGTCCATTTATAGTATTCAGGGTCAGTCGTATTGATTTCACGATCCCAGTCATATGAGAAGCCAAGCGACTGAATTTGGCGGCGGAAATTATCGATATTCTGCTTCGTAAACACAGCAGGATCGTTCCCTGTGTCAAGCGCGTATTGTTCAGCCGGCAGGCCGAATGCGTCCCAGCCCATTGGATGTAGGACATCATAGCCCTGCATGCGCTTCATGCGGGACAGGATATCCGTAGCTGTATATCCTTCAGGATGGCCGACGTGCAATCCCGCTCCTGACGGATAAGGAAACATGTCCAGCGCGTAAAATTTTTGTTTTTCATTATTATCAAGAGTGGCAAATGTTTTGTTTTCGAGCCAATATGTTTGCCATTTCTTTTCTATCTCTTTGTGCTGAAAACTCAAAGTAAAAACCTCCTTCTGATTGAATACGGCGTTTATGGTTCAAGTATTGACGGGAAGGAGAGGATTATATTCAGAATATTCCCAAACTAAAAAAAACTCCCTCATCCCTAAAAGGGACGAGAGACTTTCGTTTTCCCGCGGTACCACCCTCGTTAGCGCGGCATGCGCCGCACTCACTTGATACTTTTAACGCAGTTATGCGTCAGCGGCTTTTCACCGCTGCAACTCTGAGGTGAGTTCGGAAACAAACTTGATTGACTTTCACCAGCCGTCAACTCTCTGCAACAATATCTGCTTCTTACTGCTCCTCTTCATTGTTCTTATCGCAACCGTAATCTTAACTGTATTTTATAGAATTCTGTTCATAAGTGCAAGCAGGTTTGTATACAATGGGAATGTACCCTGAACGGGCGAAGATTGAGGACAATTATTCGGGTGGAGTTTTGGTTTGACGTTTGGACTCGGCCGGTTCGCCTCCGCTGTTCATTTCTCTCACAAAGTCAAAACTTCTGAGAACAGCTTCACCGCCGTAGCCTGAGATAATGGATAAGATGACAAGTTGAATTCCTGAATCGGGGTCAGCGGATAATACAAGTAAAATGGAAGCTGTCATTCCGATAAACCAATCTTCCAAAAATCCAAGGTAGATAAACCGCTTCGTCATTCTGGGCTTCTCCAGCCTGCCTCTCTTTTTCACATGACCGAGAATCCCCATGATTCCTCCAATTACACAAGCAATAAGTACCTGATGCAGCATCTTCATCATCACCTTCCTAAAGCCCTTATTTCGTAAAGCGACTTCAGGCCATCCAGCCCCCTTAAACGATTCCGATGATTTTCGATATCTACATACTGGCAAATCTGAAAAAAGCTTGTTTCTTCCATTATATGTGAACACATGATCGGTAAGCTTGATGCATTGGATTCATTTTTCACCCAGTGACATTGACCTAGTCACTCATTTAGCTACTTCCGTTCATATGTTCAATCTCTGTTCTTATTTTTAGTGTATACGAGGACAAGCCTTGATGACAAACAACAAACTGCGCTTGCTTGAATCAGAACATGTGTTGTGCTACGGTTACTGTAGAATTCATTAAAAAAGGGGAATACCAGGCTTTCGCACAGTTAGCTGACAGCCTAAGGGGGATTTATATGGCTAGTTTTCAATCATTTGGAGTACAAGGACAGCTGGAAGTCATCAAAAAAGCGCTTGATCACGCGCGAGTCGGTGTGGTAATTACAGATCCTGCACTTGAAGATAATCCTATTGTCTACGTAAACCAAGGCTTTGTTCAAATGACCGGCTATGAAGCCGGAGAGATTTTAGGAAAGAACTGCCGCTTCTTACAGGGGAAACACACAGACCCCGCTGAAGTAGACAACATCAGAATCGCTTTGCAAAATAAAGAACCGGTTACCGTTCAGATCCAAAACTACAAAAAAGACGGAACGATGTTCTGGAATGAATTGAGTATTGATCCGCTTGAGATCGAAGACAAGACCTATTTTGTCGGAATTCAAAAAGACATCACCCAGCAAAAAGAGTATGAAAAACTTCTCGAGGATTCCCTCACAGAAATTACTGCACTTTCAACGCCTATTGTCCCGATTCGCAACGGCATTTCGGCCCTTCCGCTAGTCGGCAACCTGACAGAGGAGCGATTTAATTCCATCGTCAGCACATTGACGAATATCTTATCAACATCCAAAGATGATTATTTGATCATTGATTTATCAGGATTAGCCCAAGTAAATGAACAAACCGCCGACCAGATTTTCAAGCTGAGCCATTTGCTGAAATTGACCGGAACCGAATTAATCATTACCGGCATTAAGCCAGAATTGGCTATGAAAATGAATAAACTGGACGCCAATTTTTCATCGCTGAAAACATATTCAAATGTAAAGGATGCCGTTAACGTGCTTCCGATTATGTAAAAAGATCCCGCTCATCCGGCGGGATCTTTATTATGAAGAGATTGATGCTTGCTTATTTGTTTCTTTAGCCGGTTTTATCCGTTTGTCATATAAAAGCGTCGTGGCAATACTGATCAACAGCAAAACCAAAAGAGATAAGACAAGAGCCTGAATGCCGAAATGATCGACAAGCAAACCGCCGAACAACGGACCAATCATTCTGCCGCCTGTCGCCGCGCTGTTGACAAAGCCTTGGTAAAATCCTTCCTTCCCTTTAGGGGCAAGCTGGTTGGCAATCGTCGGCACCGCAGGCCAGACAAGCATTTCCCCTATGGTCAGGATCACCATGGCAGCCAGAAACATCGGGAAATGCTTTGCCGTCAGCAGCATGCTGAAGGATACAATGAAAATGATAAACCCGATGACCATTTGCGCTTTCAGCGACTCCGCCCATTTTTTCACTACAAAGCTGACAAGCGGCTGGCCAAGCACAATTAAAATCCCGTTAACCGTCCACAGCACGCTATATAAGGAAAGAGATATTCCAATGCTTTGTGTGTACGAAGCAATTGTGGTAGACCACTGAGAATAAGCCAGCCATCCAAGTACATAGCCGCTGCTTAATATGATGAGCGCGGCAAATTTTGCTTTGCTGTTTACGGCATCATAATCAAGCACCGATGTTTGAGACGCATCCTTCGTCTGAATATTTCGAAATCCGAAATATACGATAAAGAAAAAGGCCAGATACAATGCAGCATTCGCCAAAAATACGTATGAAAATGAGAAAGACGCCACTACACCGCCAAGCGCTGACCCAACGGCCACACCCGCGTTTTGCGCAACATATATCGCATTAAATGCCTTCCTTCCCCCTTCAGGCCACACCGATCCAGCCATTGCGTAGCTGGCCGGAAAAACAACACCGGAACCAAAGCCCACAATCGTCAGCAGCACAATATAGGCCGGCCACTCATGAAAAAAGACAAGGCCCATCAGGCTTGCTAACGTAATCGCAATCCCAAGCATAATCGATTTAAAGCCGCCGATTTTATCAAACAAAAAACCGCCGCATAAATTTCCTGCCACACTGGCGCCGGAATTCAGCATCAGCACAAGTCCGGCTACTGTTAATGACTTTCCTAAATGATTATGGATATAAATCGTATTCAGCGGCCATAAAAAAGAAGCACCCGTCACATTAATAAACATTCCAATGATTAAAATTTTAAGAGCACGCGGCACACTAATCCCCCTTTCTTACCTAAAAAAGCTCATGAAAAAAACGAAACCTAAAACGGCTCCGTACGAATCGAGTTATCATAGCACATTCATTCTATCTGTCTATCTCACATTTTTCAACTGATGAGCGTGAAAAAATCTAACAAATATTGTTCAGAAATTGTAAAATAAA
This sequence comes from Bacillus sp. VA13, assembly GCF_055710085.1. Classification (NCBI taxonomy): domain Bacteria; kingdom Bacillati; phylum Bacillota; class Bacilli; order Caryophanales; family Bacillaceae; genus Bacillus; species Bacillus sp. VA13. Next base: position 1,514,640 of record NZ_JBVQPP010000001.1, read on the forward strand.
TAGAAAAAGGGGGCATTTTATGGAAATGACATTAGCATTTTTAGGTTTTCTTGCATGTCTCATTTCGCTTGGCTATGGATTGTATCACCTCGTCAGATATGTGCTGAAAAAGGAAAAACGTTTCTCTAAGAAACTCTTTTGGCCGCTTTTGATAGGAGGTCTGGTGCTGCTCTTCACCGGAGCAGGATTGTCAGAACCTGATGCTGCTGCAGCAAATGCTGAGAAAAAATATTCAGCGCTAAACGCCGAATATAAAAGTCTCACAAAAGAGCATGAAGCACTTGAGAAAGAATATAAATCTGTCAGCTCAGAAGCAAAGAAATTGAAAGACAACACAGAAGCTCAAGACAAGCTTGAGAAGCTTAAAAAAGAAAATAGCGAACTAAAAAAGACTCAGAAATCATTAAAAGCTGAGATTAAAGAGCTTCAAGAAAATCAAAAACAGCTCAAAGAAGATACAAAAACGGTTAAGGCTGAAAATGAAACACTCCAACAAGATAACACAAAGCTTGAAAAGCAATTGAAAGAGGCAAAAAGCCAAACTGCCAGTTCTCATGAAGACACTGGAAATTCTTCAAGCCATACCTTTAAAAATGATGAAGCCAAAACAGCTGACACAGCAGAAGGCTGTAATATTAAAGGAAGCAAAAACGGCATCTACCACACGCCGGGCAGTACATACTATGACCGGACAACCGACCCGGCTGAAATGTTTTGTTCAGTTGAAGAAGCTGAAGCCGCCGGTTACCGGGCGCCAAAACGATAAACAAAAAGCTCCAGAATCTCTGGAGCTTTTGCTGTTTCACAACGACGATTTAATAACCTTCTTATAATAAAGAACTGACAGAAAACCAAAAATCGAGTAGAGCGCAGTATATAACACCATCACCACTATCATCGGCGTCCAGACCTCAGATCCGAATAAGAACCAGCCGGATTGGACGGCAAAGTAGCTGTGGAAGAGACCGACAACCAGTGGAATGCCGAAGTTGTACATTTGTTTGATTCGTATCCCCTTTATCAGGTCGCCCTGCGTAAAACCGAGTTTTCTCAAAATCGTATAATTCGGTTTTTCATCTTCACTTTCACCCATTTGTTTAAAGTAAAGGATACACCCCGAGGTGATGAGAAATGTTAATCCTAAGAAACCAACGATGAACATGACCATACCAAAAAGAGATTTTTGCGCAATACTTGTATCCAGCCTTGATAAATGCAGATCTTTCTTGTTCACCTTTTGAAAAAGCTCATTTGCTTTTTCAAGCTGATCTCCATGTTTCATATTAATGCCGATAAATTCAGATTGCGCCAGCTGAATGCGAGGGTCTTTATCTTTATTCAGCTGTTTAAACAGATTGTCATCCACTATGACTGCGGGCAGTCCCCCGCTTGTAAACGTGTAGGATACAAGAAACTCATCTCTTAATCCTTTATAGTGTAATGGTTGCGTTTCATGCTTGCTGTTTACTTTAATGCTGCCCGAGTCTTTTAAAACCATTATTTTTTGCAGCAAGTCGGTGTATCCTGAGAAAACCGCCTCCCCAGCCGCCACATCGACTCCGTTTACATCTTTGTCGCTAACAACAGCAAGCTGTAATTTGCTAGGATCCCCCTGCATCTCTTTCGGGGTTCCATCCATGATATTTGTGACATCAAAAGACGATTGCAGGACAGGCATTTCTTTTTTGACGTACGAAATGTCATTTTCACTCAAACTGCTTTCAAATCGTTTGGCATCTTTCTCATTCATGAATGAAAAATCCGCCGCTACATTTTGTTCAGCAGTTTTTTCTGCCGAGTAATACGAGATGTAAGCAAGAGATAACAGCCCGATGGCGAGCGCTGAAACGGTTGTAATAATCGTCAGCAGCAACGCGTTCGATTTCATTCTGAACATGATTGATGACAGTGACAGGACCTCAGAAATATTTAAGTAGCCGCCCTTGCTTTTTCGAATGATGTTCGAGATAAACGTAACCGATCCTTTATAAAACAAAAACGTCCCGATAATGACGCTCCCCAGGATGAAGCTCATCGCACCAAACAGTTCATTAATGGTCTTAAATTTTCCGCCAAACAACTCAGAAGATACATAGTATCCTGTCAAAATCAGCACGATGCCTAAAGCGCCGATCAGCATCTGGAAAAATGATATTTTCTTCACTTTATCTTCAGTGGAAGACGCCACTTTAAATAAAGATAATATACTTTGTTTTTTGATAAACGTATAATTCATGACCATAATCAAAAGGTAAATGCCGCAGAATACAATGATCGTTTGGATCAATGCTTGCTCGGAAAAATGCAGTTTCGCATCAGCTTTGACATCGACAATTTTGAACAGAATCATCAGGACAAGCTTCGATATCGAAAACCCAGCCACTACCCCCATCGCTAGGGAACCGAAATACAGCATGATATTTTCTGCACTTAAGATACGAAAGATTTTATGCTTCGTCATTCCGATTAATTGAAACAGCCCGATTTCTTTACTCCGTCTTTTAATAAAAATCGTATTGGCATATAAAATGAAGATTGCCACTACAGCCACAAGCAAAATCGAAGCAGTTTTAATGGCCGCGGCTCCCTTGATTGAAGCCTTCACTTCGTTAATCGCAGGATCATATTGGAGCGTGACAAAAGCGAAATAAAGCGCCACGCTAAAAATGAGCGCAAACACATACAGATAGTAATTCCGAAGGTTCTTTTTCAAACTTCGCAGGATGAGCTGATTAATGTTCATGCTGCACCCCGCCTAACACGCCTTGCGTTTTCATGATATCCTGGAAAAACGTCTGTCTGTCTTGGCCTCCTTTATTCAGCTGTGTATACATTTGCCCGTCCTTAATAAAAATGACTCTCCCGCAGTAGCTTGCGGCGACGGGATCATGGGTGACCATAATGATCGTGGCGTTGCGTTTCTGATTGAGCTGACTCAGCTTGTTTAATAGATCAGAGGCTGATTTCGAATCGAGCGCTCCGGTCGGTTCATCAGCGAAAATAATGCTCGGGTCATGTATAAACGCTCTGCCGGCCGATGTTCTCTGCTTCTGGCCTCCGGAAATTTCATTCGGGTACTTATCCCGCAATTCATAAATTCCCAATTCCTTTGCAACTTCCTCAAATTTGCGATTGGCTTCCTTTTTTGATAGTTTCGTGATCGATAATGGCAGAAGGATATTCTCTTTCACTGTCAATGTGTCTAACAAATTGTAATCTTGAAAGATAAAGCCTAAATGCTGTTTTCTAAATTCAGCCAGCTGCTTTTCCTTCATAGAAGTCATTTCATTTCCGTTAATGTTGATCGTTCCGTGACTGACCTGATCAATCGAAGACAGCACGTTAAGCAATGTGGTTTTCCCGGACCCTGATGCCCCCATAATACTGACAAATTCGCCTTTTTGGATATGGATATCAATGCCTTTGAGCACTTCTTGTTTATTCAGTTTGTTTCCATAGCTTTTTCGAATTTTATTTGCTTGTAAAATCATCATTTCTATAATCTCCTTTATATTGGATAATCTCATTATAAAAAGGAATGCCGGGCTTTTCCTTCGATACTGCGAACAAAAAAGAAAAGCATGTGACATTTTCGTCACATGCTTATGACACGTTCAAATTGATTCCGTTTCGGAAAGGTTAATGTAAAAACGGTCCCCACACCGAACTCCGAATCAACATCAATATGGATCAATAACGGCGCCGCGGCTTTTTTCGCCAAGTACAGCCCCATGCCTGTGGACGCTTGATCATGGTGGTCCGTTGTAGATGTAAATCCTTTATCAAAAATACGCGGCACATCTTTTTGATCAATGCCCCTGCCACAGTCTTTCACTTGGAGCTGCGTCCGTTCCCCTTTTTGAGTGCTTTTGATTTCTATCTCAGAGGCTTCGCTGTATTTCACCGCGTTTGTCAGCAGCTGTCTGATGATAAACGCCAGCCATTTTGCATCGCTCAGCACTTCTTCAGCCTCCAGCTGAATATCAAAGCCGATCCCTTTTTGGATACACCACGATTGTAAATCTTTGATTTCCTTGAAGATCAAAGGCTGAAGCTGAATAAATTCCACAGACAGATCGTTTTCAATAAATGATATGCGTTTTTGATGAAGCTGCTGATCTAAAAGCAGGTGAATACGCAGCCATTCATATGATAGCTGGGATTTCAAAGCTTGGTTTTCCATTCTATCAATGATTAAATGCATCGCTGTCAATGGGGTTTTGACCTCATGGATCCATGCCATCAGCTCATCTTTTTCATTTTCCAATGCCAAGCGATGCCGGGCAGCGGTTTGCTTCAAGTGTTCCGTTTGTCCGGTAATGCTTCTTTCAACCATCGATTCAAACGGCGTTTCCGGTTCATTTATCGCTGTCACATCAAGATGATTCTCCCATGTTTGCAGGCTTTTATAAAACGCCGTTTCTTTCCGATAGCGGAACCAAAGGAATATGATAAAAAACAAGCCACACAAATACACCATATAAAGAACATTTTCAAATGAAATGGAAGGATCAACAAAAGCAATGACTAACATCAAAGCCTGCTGAAACAAAAACACGGCAATCCAGCTTCGCCTTTCAGTGAGGAATGCTTTAATCATAGAAATGATCTTCTTCCTTCGCCATGTAGCCTTGGCCGACCTTTGTCTCGATATACGTGCCAAGCTGCAGGGCATCCAGTTTTTTCCGCAGGCGGTTGACATTGACGGTCAGCGTATTATCACTCACAAAACGCTCATCGTTCCACAAGCTTCTGATCAGCTCTTCCCGGCTGACGATCTTGTTTTTTTGTTCTATTAGCTGTTTTAAAATGAACATTTCATTTTTAGTCAGTTCAACAGAGCCTTTGTCATTGCTGACGAGGTTCTGCTCTGCGTCTATGGCAGCACCGCACCATGTTTTGATCGTGCTCGGCTCCGTATTATAATGATGCACGCGCCGGAAAATCGCTTGGATTTTCGCAATCAGAACATCAAAGTGAAATGGCTTTTGAATAAAGTCGTCTGCTCCGAGCTGCATAGACATCACCATATCAGCAGGATGATCACGGGAAGATAAAAAGAGAATCGGAACATTTGACCGGGAGCGGATCAGCCGACACCAATGAAATCCATCGAATTTAGGCAGCTGGACATCAATAATGACACAATCAGGCTTAACTGCCGCAAATTCCTGCAGCACTTGACTGAAATCCTGAATGCCGTATACATCATAAGACCATCCCGTTAAACGATCCTTGATTTCATGAAACAGCGATTCATCATCTTCAATCAGCAAAAGTTTAAACAATCGACTCACCGCACTTTTTCCTTTTTTATCAAGTGTATAGCAAAACACCTTCATACGCTATAGAGAAAGCCGGCTGTCTCAGCCGGCTCGTACGCATTATAATTCTCTTCTCAACGCAGTCAGCACGTTGGTTTTAGTCGCTTTTCTTGCCGGGTTCATACCGGAAATCACCGCAACCCCTCCGCAAATCACAACGGCAATGATCACAAGGCTGCCCGGGATATACGAGAATGTGTAATTCAAATCGCCCGCTTCGCCTCCGCTTGTCGCCGCGAGAATCATTGGAACGGCCAGGTTGACAAGGTAGCTCACGCCGTAAGAAATGATAATCCCAATCACACAGCCTAAAATCCCGATATACGCGCTTTCCATCAAGAACATTCGGCGAATAATAGACGGACTCGCTCCAATCGCTTTCATAATGCCAATCTCCTGCGTTCTTTCTGTAACTGCCATCGTCATCGTGTTAAAAATGCCGATTGCTGAGATGATAACAGCAATACATCCGACAAAGATCAGGCCGATTTTGAAGACCATGAAGAAGGTGTTGACTCCTTCAAGCTCGGTCGTAACTGATGTGACATAGTATCCATCATCTGTCAGATCATTTGTCAGCTGTTCCACGTTCTCAAATTTATCAGCAAAAACGCTAATGTTATTTTCAACATTTCCGCCTTTAAAATCTAAGAATTCCGAAAAATCCTTCTTGAATTGATCACTGATGAAAATGTTTGAGTCCTCCATCCAATCTTGAGATGGCTTTTTTGCAATACCGACAATTTTAAAGTCATATGTTTTTGTTTTTTCAACATCCCCTGTTTTAGGATCTGTTTTTGATACACTTAATTCAATCGTTTTGTTCAGAATATCTTTCGTATAGCCTTCTGGTTCTTTTATATCTTCCGGGTTTCCTTTTGCTTCCTCGATTTTTTTGTTATACTCTTCCGATTCTTTTTTCGTCAATAATCTCTTTGCAAAGTCGTATCCTACTACGATTTCATTTTCCGACTTTGCGACTCTTCCTTTTTCCAACTCCATATTGGCCTTTAGTTCATCATTCATATTGGTAAAGATTAAATTAGAGCTTTCATTTGTACGATTGCCTAAAGTTGCTTTGTTTGGTTCATACACTTGCGTTCTTTCTACAACTGACCTTACATGATCGTACTTCTCTAAATCAGCTTTTTTAATGGGCTTATCGCCTTCCTTGCCCATTACACTGACTTTAGTCACAACCTGCTGGCTCATTGTGATATCCGTAATCGTCTTTTGAATGCCGAATCCAACCGATGACAGCACCACTAAAAACGCACATGCCATTGTTGTCGCAAGAATTGTCATAAAGACACGCAGCCTGTTTTTCTTCATATTTCTTCTGATAAAATGAACCTGATCCTTAAACCTCAACGGTAATTCCCCCTTTTAACACACCGTCATGAAGCTGAAATTTTGAATGTCCGATGGAAGCCACTTCATCATCGTGAGTAATAATCACAAATGTAATGCCCCGCTCACGGTTTAGCTGTTGAATCAAATTCAGCACTTCCTGTTCCGTTTCTGAATCAAGGCTTCCCGTCGGCTCATCCGCTAAAATAATGGATGGGTTTAAAATCAATGCTCGCGCAATACTGACACGCTGCTGCTGGCCGCCCGACAGTTCATTCGGATAATGAGCGGCATGGTTTTCAAGACCGACGCGTTTCAGCATGTCCTGCACCTTTTGCTTGCGCTCAGATGGTTTAATCCCTTTTAACGCCAGCGGCATTTCAACATTTTCATACGTCGTTAACCCCGGGATAAGCTGAAAGCTTTGAAAAATAAACCCGAAATGGTCAAGCCGAAATTGCGCCCATTCCTTTTCATTAAATCCCGTAACATCAGTGCCATTAATGACAATCCGTCCTTTTGACGGCGATATGTAACCGGAAATTAAATTCAGAAGCGTGGATTTTCCTGAGCCGCTTCGCCCGACAATACAGGCGATTTCACCTTTCGCCACGCTTAAGGAAACACCCTTCAATACTGGAACTTCATTCTCACGGCCCTTTTTTCCGATCGTGAAAGAATGGTCGATATGCTGAACATCAATCATATATTCTCTCTCCCTTACAACTGTTTTGTTTTTTTATAAATCGCAAAATAACTGATGAAGAAACCAATCACAGCGCCTGCAGCCATGCCAAGGAGATAGCCGGCAAAGCTCTCGCTTGCAGCGTATCCAAAGTAGCCGAAGCCCAAAATGCCAATAATAATGACGATCACTTGCACCGGGCGATCCAATGCTTTCCACAAAAAGAAATATCCATTTCGTTCATTAGACAGTTTGACGAAACTGATGTAGCCGATGATGTAGAACATGATGCTCATCACAGCTGGAATCACTAAATAATGCGGTGAATCCTCAACCCAGTTTGGAACAACATATGTGATCGGAAATATATACTGCATCCATTCAGGTATAGGGTAATCTAAAAATCCCGCTCTCCCGCCAAAAAGGATATCCATATTAATCGCAGGAAGGGTAATCACTAAAAAAGGCAAGATGGTGACAGTAAATGAGACCAGCAGCTGTGCAAAAATATGGCCTGTCAAAGCTCCTCCAGCCATAACCAAAGAATAAGCCAGCATGCTGATGATGATCATTCCAAGGCTGTAGTGATGAAAATTAGCAACCTGATCAGGCTTCAAAAGCATAACCAGCAAAACAGCTAATCCATACCCCGTGATTTGTGAAACCACAATCACCATTCCGCCCATCATAAACTTTGCGTTAAATATCTGCCCACGTGTATAAGGAAGGCTTAATGTAAAATCAAACAAGCCCTTGCTTCGTTCAATCCCAAGCTGGCTGACCGCCAAAACGACACCCCAAATCCAAAATAGTGAGATAAATGTGCCGTTTAAATAGTTAATCGTAAATACGCAGGTTCCGATCCACTCGTTCTGATTAGCCACGCAGCCCTGATATGAGATGTACGTATTTAAAACGGTAAAAGGATTGCTAAGCATAAATACCAAAAAAATCATGATGAGCAGAGCTTTATTTTGCTTCCACTCTTTATAAAACAGCCCGGAATCCGGCACATCACTTCCCTCCAAACCGAAAGATGATCTTAATTTTTTGTTTTCTTATAAATGGAGAAGTAGCTCACAAAGAATCCAACCACCGCTCCAATGACCATTCCAAAAATATAACCAATAATGGACTGTCCGGCAGAGTATCCAAATAAACCAAAACCAAGAATACCGAAAGCCATAACCAGAATTTGTACAGGACGGTCTAATCTGTTCCAAAGGAAAAAGTGTCCGTTTCGCTCACTTGGATGCTTTTTGAAGCTTATATAGCCAATCAAATAAAACAGAATGCTCATAGCAGCTGGAATCATTAGAATATATTTACTATCGATAAGCCAGTCACTTGCAACATAACCAATGGGCACAAGATATAATAAATTGCTTGCCAGAGAGAAATAAGTTTCAGGAGAAGGGAACATTTCCCATATACTAACACCAAAAACAATTTCAAAGTTTCCTACCGGCAAAGCAACAATTAAATACGGTAATACCGCTGCAGCAAATGCCGTTAATAACTGGGCAAAAACATTCCCCGTTAATGCACCAGCGGCCATCAACATACAATAAGCCATAAAACTAATCACGATTACTCCAACACTGCTGTGCTCAAAAAAGTAGACGTGTTCAGGGTTATAGACAAGAATCAGCAGCCATGCGAGTAGAAAGCCAATCAATTGCGACAGCACAATCACAATACCGCCTAACCAAAATTTCGTCTGAAAAATTTGGCTTCTGTTATAAGGGAGGCTTAATATAAAATCCATCGTGCCTTTCGAACGTTCCATTCCCAGGAAGCAAACCGCCAAAATGACACCCGGCACCCAGTTGATATCTATCAGATTGCTCCTATGATAATTTACAATAAAATCACAATATTGCGGGTCTTGATGAGCCAGACACCCTTGATAAGACAAATACGTATTAACAATAGAAAGCGGATTTGCCAGCACTAAAAACACAATACTTAACAAAATCAACACTTGATTCTGCTTCCACTCTCGATAGAGGAGACCTCGGTCTACCATCTCCGCTTCCCTCCAAACTTCGCAATGAATACTTCTTCCAAGTTGACAGGAAGCTCATTCCACACTTTTGGCTTCAGTTCTCTCAAAAAGCTCTTGTTCTCCTCATCGCTTTTCGGGATCAGCACCGTGTAAAACACACCGGCCTGATCGAGCATCGGAATGTTTTTCTCTCTGATGGCCAAATTGACATCTGTATCAAACGCCATTTGAATTTTAATGTATTCTTCTTTTAACTCATCAAGATCCATGACGTTGGTCAGTCTGTTATCTTCGAGAAAACCGATTCGGTTGCACATCCGCTCTATGTCCTCAAGCCTGTGAGAGGTGATCAGAATGCTCGTATCACGCTCAGCCACTTCATCGACCATCAGCTGCAGCACATCATGTCTTGTCACCGCGTCTATTCCATCCGTCGGCTCATCAAGAAGAATCAGCGCCGGTCTTGCTGCAAACGACAGAACGAGCGACAGCTGTTTTTTCAAACCTGTCGACAGCTCGCGGTATTTTTTCGTTTCTGGAATTTCATATCTGTTCATCAGCTCATTCGCGTACGTCACATCAAATTTCGGATAAATTCTTCTTAGGATATCGACTAGCTGCTTGTATGTATACTTGTCGTAAAAAGGATTTTGAACAGGCATGTAGATGATATTCTGTTTGACCTTCGGATGCTTTTTGATTTCTACGCCATCAAACAAAATCGTCCCGCTGTCGGCGAAAATGATTTGCTGGATTAAGCGAAGCATTGTCGTTTTGCCTGACCCATTGCGGCCGAGCAGCCCGAAGATTTCTCCTTTTTCAATTGTTAATGAAACATCTTTTAATACTTGATTTCCGTCAATCGTTTTTGACAGCTGCCGTAGTTCAATCATTTTCTACGCCTCCCTTCACATCAGCGCTGATTTCCTTTATCCATTCTTGCAGTTTCTCCAGCTCAACCCCTGCATAGTGTGCATCGATGATGAGCTGTTTGAGTTGCTCTTTAATCATCGTCATCTTCCCTTCAACCAGTGTCGTTTTTGCATTCTCCGATATATAGGTCCCTCTGCCCCGAAGCGTTTCAATAATCCCCTCTCGCTCAAGCTCTTTATACGCTTTGCTGACAGTGTTCGGATTCGCAATAATGATCGTCGCCAATTCTCTGACAGAAGGAAGCTTATCACCAGGCTTCATGATCCCTTTCAAACAAAGCTCTTTCATCTGCTGAATAATTTGTTCGTAAATGGGTGTTGAGCTTCTTGGATCGATTTGAATCATTTACTTCCCTACTTTCTATACGATCTGAACCTTTATAAATAAAACTGATCAATTATACTTTTTTGCCATTCAAAACCGATCATCACAAGTACAAGAAAAAAAGAACAAGCGATCACAGATGCAGCGATCAGCATCGGCAAGTTACGTTTGCTTCGTTTTTTATGTTTCATAACTGCCTCCCTTTAATTTCAATATATAAATGACTTTTCATCAGCGTCTATAGTGTATTACTTCAATTAGTACACTTAATACAATAAATACTTTGATCCACAAAGTCAATCCCTTTTTACAAAAAAACGGACCCTTATCAAAAGGGTCCGTTTCTTACACATCAAGAGGTTGCTGCAGGATCATATTATTTTGCAAAGCTTGAAGCTGAAGTCTCATTCTGTACAGCTGTTCTCTCTGCTGATCATTTGACGACAGCCACAGCTTATTTAAGGCATTTACCGCATTTTCAAGCTGCATTTGTGCATCACTGTATTCTTGGTCATTATAATGCTCTTGTTTAGAAGCGATTGTCAGCTGTTCTTCAGCATAATCATATGCCTGCATACATTGCTGGAGATGTTCATCTACTGATTGTCTTGTTGCCACAGTAACCCCTCCTCTTGGTAATGGAAATAATCCATCATTCATATTGTAGCCCCATCTCACTTCGTTCAATAAAGTAATTTATGGTCGATATTCATTTGTTCTCTTGTGAAATGCGTGCTACAATTTTAGGATGCAATCGTACGCAAGGAGGCACATGAATTGTGATGCAGAACAATCCTTTTCCTTATTCAAATACGGAAAAACGCTATCATACATTGAATTATCATCTCAGAGAACATTTCGGCCATAAGGTGTTTAAAGTGGCGCTTGACGGCGGTTTTGACTGTCCGAACCGGGACGGCACCGTTGCCCACGGCGGCTGTACATTTTGCAGTGCAGCAGGCTCCGGCGATTTTGCCGGGAACCGGGCCGATGATTTAATTACGCAATTCCATGACATCAAAAACCGTATGCACGAAAAATGGAAGGACGGCAAATACATCGCTTATTTTCAGGCTTTCACCAACACGCACGCGCCGGTTGAGGTGCTTCGTGAGAAGTTTGAATCTGTCCTCGCGCTTGATGATGTGGTCGGCATTTCGATCGCCACACGTCCGGACTGTCTGCCCGATGATGTCGTTGACTATTTGGCAGAGCTGAATGAACGCACGTATTTGTGGGTGGAGCTTGGGCTTCAAACGGTTCATGAACGGACTGCTCTTCTGATCAACCGCGCACATGATTTTAACTGCTATGTGGAAGGCGTCAATAAATTAAGAAAACATGGCATACGTGTCTGCTCGCACATTATCAACGGATTGCCTTTGGAAGACCGGGACATGATGATGGAAACTGCTAAGGCCGTCGCAGATTTGGACGTCCAAGGCATTAAAATTCATCTGCTGCACCTATTGAAAGGCACGCCGATGGTCAAGCAATATGAAAAGGGAAAGCTGGAATTTCTTTCTCAAGATGATTATGTTCAGCTCGTCTGCGATCAGCTTGAAATCATTCCGCCTGAAATGATTGTCCACCGCATTACAGGTGACGGACCGATAGACTTGATGATCGGGCCGATGTGGAGCGTCAACAAATGGGAAGTGCTTGGCGCCATTAATAAAGAGCTTGAAAATCGTGGCAGCTATCAAGGGAAGTTCTTCCAGCATCTTGAGGAGGAATCAGCCCTATGATTTTGAAAAAAATTCTTCCTTACAGCAAAGAACTGCTGAAAATGGCCGCGGGAGAAGGAGATATTGCCGTAGATGCAACGATGGGCAACGGGCATGATACGCAGTTTTTAGCGGAGCTTGTCGGTGAAAACGGCCATGTGTACGCATTCGACATCCAAGAATCAGCCGTGGCCAATACGAAGGAACGGCTCGGTGAGACATATCAAGCGCGAACAACGTTATTTCACAAAAGCCATGACAAAATTGCTGAATCCCTTCCGCCGGAAACACATGGCAAAGTGGCGGCCGCTGTATTTAACCTCGGCTATCTGCCGGGCGGGGACAAATCGATTACGACGAACGGTAATTCAACAATCAAAGCAATTGAACAGCTTCTCAGCATCATGAAAGATGAAGGCCTGATTGTTTTGGTCGTCTATCATGGTCACCCGGAAGGCAAAGCTGAAAAAAACGACGTGCTTGACTTTTGCCGGAACTTGGATCAGCAAGCAGCCCGTGTCTTAACATACGGATTTATCAATCAACAAAATGACCCGCCATTTATTGTCGCCATTGAAAAAAAAGCTCAAATCAGCAAATGATTTGAGCTTTTTTCTTTGAGTTTTTCATCCAGCCCATTTTTTGAAATTTCCGGTAGGCTCTGCCGTTTATATAAAAGAAAAAGGAGGTTTTTCCGCTTGCTTTGATCAGCTTCTTCGCGAGCCGGCCCATTTCCTTTTGGCCAGCCACTTTATCATCTGACAAATAAACGCCCAGCAAGCCGCGATTGATTAAACGATGGAAGTTTTCATGCGGAATGCCTTGTAAATGTTCGTCGGCTTTTTGGATAAAGTGTTCAAGCCGCTTCATCATTTCTTCATGCGACTCGTAATACGAGCAGAAATTTAAGTCCCCTTCCAGCAAGTCCTCCTCTTGATCAATCAAATAATCAAGCAGAATGTGAAGCCCTTGTATGTAAGGAAAATAACTATTGCGGATTTTTTTAGCGGTGTTTTCTGTGAAATCAGGCTGGAACGAATACGCAACAAGACAGAATATGCCTAACGTAGAGCCTGCACAGGCTGAAAATTCATACCATTCCATCTTCTCAGGCAGCTCAGATTCATATTGAGTAAACCACTTCTCAAGCCGCGGAACACGCTCATGCTCAATGACATGCTTATGCACCTGCAAATCGCAATAATAGCCACACAGTTCAAGCAGATAAGGTTTAATCATGTCGTAGTGCTCAATTGAACCAAGAACACGCTGGCACGTTTTGACCAGTTCATGCAAATATCCGCTGTCATCCTGTTCTTCTCTGAATTGATAATAATTTTGCGGTTCCGCTCCCACTGTCAGTGCGTCCTGCATTGAGGTGTGGAGCATCCGAAAATCCTGCGGGTCAAGTGAGGTGCTGCGGTCGCACAGATTGTCCAGATAATCACTGATCGTTTGATACGCGATGATAAACTCGACGCATTTCTGCTTTTGATTGCCTGACAATAAGGCAAGTATGCCGCCGCCCTCACAGTGGAACGTTTTGTCTCGAATACTTGCGGTTGCCTGTGCTTTTAATTCACTGTTATAAATTGATTCTGATTTTTGCTTCCAAATGTCCAGCTCTTGATGAACGAGCGGAAATATATCTCGATATACTTTTGCCATCAGTCCAAAAGGATGTTCTGGTACTGTCAACACATGCACCCCCAACTAGTTCAAATATATTGATCAGTAAACGCTCTTGCTGCTTTAAAGACATCTTCTCTTTCGGGTTCATTAAATATTTCATGATAAAGCCCTTCCCACTCTCTGTACGCTTTATTATGGGAAGCTACACCTGAAAACCACTTAATGACCATCGTTTTGTCAACAAGCTTATCGTCACCGGCCTGCATCACAAGAAGCGGCACTCTTAAAAACGCATCTGTCGGCACCATCGCTGACTCAATAGTTTTTAAAAGCTCTCTGTACCATCTGACAGAAACTTTCCTGACGTATAACGAGTCATTTTGGTCGGCCTCGATGACGTCCTCATTACGCGTCGCCATATCAATTGATAATCCCGAATCAACCTTAAGCGACGGAGCGATGACATTCAGGCCTCTGGATGCAAGGTCAAGCGCTTTATTGACTTTAATTTGCAGTCCGAGACACGGTGATGATAAAATAATTCCCGTAATACGGGGATTTCTTTGCTGTTTAAACCATTCAATCGCGACCAGGCCGCCCATGCTGTGACCGAGAAGAAAAACCGGCAGCTCAAAGGTTCGTGCTTTATCTATCCAAGTATCTACTTCATCAATGTATTCTTGAAATGAGCGAATATGACCTCTGGCCCTTGTGGTTGTCCCCTGACCCGGCAAGTCGCCCATGACAACGTGATAACCCGAAGATCTCCACATTTCAATCAGCCATTTATATCGTCCGTGATATTCACTTGCCCCGTGAATCATCACAATCACGGCAACAGGTCTGTCTGCTTTCCAGGTCCACATGCTCTTCACCTCATACGAAATTTAAATAGAGAAAGAAGGATGAATACTATGATCTACCCTTATAAGGAACACATGCCAGATATCCACCCAACAGCCTTTGTAGCTGATAATGCAACCATTACCGGTGATGTCGTTATCGGAGAACAGTCCAGCATTTGGTTTTCTGTTGTCATAAGGGGAGATGTCGCGCCGACTAGAATCGGAAACAGAGTCAATATCCAAGATTTAAGCTGCCTCCATCAAAGCCCGAACCGGACGCTTCTCATTGAAGATGACGCCACGATAGGCCATCAGGTTACACTTCATAGCGCTGTTATCCGCAAGAACGCCTTAATTGGTATGGGCTCAATCATCTTAGACGGAGCCGAAATTGGCGAAGGCGCCTTTATTGGTGCCGGCAGTCTTGTCCCGCCGGGAAAGATCATTCCGCCTGGCCATCTCGCTTTTGGCCGTCCTGCAAAAGTCATACGCCCTTTGACCGAAGAAGACCGACAAGATATGCAAAGAATACGGTCGGAATATGTAGCAAAGGGCCAATACTATAAATCACTTCAACAAACATAAGACCTGCTTCGTCTTACTTTACCATTTTTCAAATTATGTTTGAAAGCAATAACCATTGTTTACCCGGACGTCATGACAGTTCGGGTTTTGATTTCTCCATAAAACGTTCACATACGGCATCAAACGTATGACTTTTATCTTATCATAAAACTTGTTCCGCAACTGTAAGCTGTCCCTGCAAAAAAATATGTTCCTATTCTTTCCTGTTCTCTATTTTCTATGACCACACACAAAAAGAGCCCGCTGGGAGCTCTTTTGGTCAGCTGATATTTCGTTCGTTGGCAGCAGCCGCATTTTTCTTATGAAAACCTTTTCCATAATACACGGCAAGTAAGATAAGAAACCAAATCGGCCCGACAATCACGGCTACCCTTGTATCGGGACTGTAAGCCATAAGAATAACGACAAATGCTAAAAATGCCAAAGATACATAAGACGTAAACGGAAAGAAAGGCATTTTGTATTTTAAGTGTTTCTTTTCTTCCGGCCGCAAGCTTTTCCGGTATCTAATTTGAGAAAGCAAAATGATCGCCCACGTCCAAATCGCTCCGAAAGTTGCAATGCTTGTGACCCAAGTAAACACCTTTGCAGGTACAACATAGTTTAACAGCACTCCGACTAATAAAGCGCCCGCTGAAGCCAGAACAGCTTTACCCGGGATGCCGCCTTTCGTCAGCTGCCCGTATGCTTGTGGTGCCTCACCCTGCTCCGCTAAGTTAAACAGCATCCGCCCTGTGCTGAAAATGCCGCTGTTGCATGAAGACAGCGCAGCCGTCAAGACGACAAAGTTAATGATGCCTGCTGCCGATGGAATGCCCACTTTTTCAAATGTGAGGACAAACGGGCTTCCTTGTGAGCCAATTTCCTGCCATGGGTAAATAGACATAATAACAAATAAAGCGCCTACATAAAAAATCAAAATACGCCAAAATACCGTATCAATTGCTTTGGCCAACGATTTTTGCGGGTTTTTCACTTCACCAGCCGTTACCCCGATCATTTCAATCCCTAAATAGGCGAACATCACCATTTGAAGTGACAATAAAACCCCTTTTATTCCATGTGGGAAAAATCCTCCGTTGTTCCACAAGTTGCTGATTCCGGTTGCAATGCCTCCATTGCCGACCCCTGCGATGATCATCAATAAACCGACAGCAATCATTGATAAGATTGCAACAATTTTAATCAAAGCGAACCAAAATTCCAGCTCTCCGTAAGCTTTGACAGCCAAGAAATTAACACCCGTCATAATGACCAGCGCCGATAATGCCCAAATCCAGTTTGGCACGTCCGGAAACCAGTACCCCATATAAATCCCGACAGCAGTGATTTCGGCCATACAGGTGACAACCCATAAAAACCAGTAGTTCCACCCTGTTAAATAACCTGCAAGCGGTCCCAAATAATCACGGGCATAGCGGCTGAAGGAGCCAGCGACCGGTTTTTGAATGGCCATTTCTCCAAGCGCTCTCATAATAAAAAACATGACCAGGCCGCTTATGGCATACGCTCCCAAAATACCCGGCCCTGCTAATTGAATAGCTGATGCGGAGCCGAGGAACAATCCCACTCCTATAGCAGCCCCTAAAGACATTAAAGAAATATGCCTTTCTTCGAGTCCGCGGTGCAGCTCTTGTTTTTGTTTTTGCATGCTTTCTTCTCCCCTAGAAAAAAATATCAATAAATTATTTTTCTGAATTTTCCGTGTGGATTGGGTAAATCAATGATGATGGAGAAATAAAAGGATAATAACAAGGCTTTCGACGAATCGAAAGCCTTGTTGTCTGTTACACAAAGATGACTTCTTTAGGCTGATGGCTCAGCTCTTCAGGCATATACCGTTTTTCGATATTGATGCTGTGCCAGATCATAAAGATCAGTACAGTCCATATTTTACGGCTGTTATCAGCCTTGTCCGCACAATGGTCTTCAAGAAGCTGAAGAACATAATCCTTGTGGATATAAGCATCCGTTTGGCTTTCCTGAATCATGTTCCGCACCCATTCGTTCATTTCGTTTTTCAGCCAATGACGGATCGGTACAGGGAAACCAAGCTTTTTGCGGTTTAATACGTGCTCAGGCACAATTCCTTCAGCGGCTTTGCGAAGAAGATACTTCGTCGTGCCGTTCTTCGTTTTCAGCTCATCAGGAATTTTTGAAGCGACGTCAAATACGACTTTATCCAAGAACGGCACACGCAGTTCCAAAGAATTCGCCATCGTCATTTTATCCGCTTTTAACAAAATATCGCCGCGCATCCAAGTATGGATATCGACATACTGCATTTTGTTGATATCGCTGTATGAGCTGCTTTCTGTAAAGTAAGTTTTTGTCACATCACGATATGAAAGATTCGGATTATAATGCTTCAGCAGCTGTTTTTTAACAGATTCCTCGAAAATTTTCGCGTTACCGATATAACGATCCTGAAGCGGAGTACAACCGCGCTCAAGCAGGCTCTTTCCTCTCATACCTTCAGGCATAACAGCCGCAACGTGCAGAAGCATCTTTTTTAGGCCTGACGGAATGCGTTCAAACGGTTTAAGCGAAAGCGGCTCACGGTAAATGTTATATCCGCCGAAGAGCTCATCCGCACCTTCACCTGATAAAGCAACCGTTACATGTTTTTTCGCTTCTTTTGCAACAAAGTACAACGGAATCGCTGCAGGATCAGCAAGCGGATCATCAAAATGCCATACGATCTTCGGAAGCTCGTTCATGTATTCCTCAGGCGAAATGACTTTACTGATATTTTCAATGCCAAGTGCCGCTGCAGTTTCTTTCGCTACATCGACTTCACTAAAGCCCTGCTGTTCAAATCCGACAGAGAATGTTTTTAAGCTTGGATGAAATTCCTTCGCAACGGATACAATAAAGGAAGAATCAATTCCGCCAGACAGGAATGAACCGACAGGAACGTCACTTCTCATATGAACGTTTACAGAGTCATAGATCGCGTCTCTGACTTCTTTCACAAGCTTATCTTCTTCAGTCTGAACTGGCTTAAAGTTCGCTTTGAAATACGTTTTGAATGTGATATCGCCGTCCGGGCGGATTGTGAACTGTGAACCCGGCTCTACTTTTTTCACATTGGCATCAAGCGTGTTTGGTTCAGGAACGAATTGGAAAGACATGTACTGCTGCAATGCCTCTTTATCTATTTCAATATCATTCTGAGCAACCATTAAACTTTTTCTCTCTGAGGCAAAATAAACCTGATCATTGATCGTTGTGTAGTACAACGGTTTAATGCCGAATGGATCTCTTGCTCCATAAAGCACATGATCGTTTTTATTCCAAATCAGAAAGGCAAACATACCGCGGAGTTTGGACGCCGCTTCTTCTTTGTAGTGACGGTAAGTCGCAAGAAGAACCTCTGTGTCCGAATCCGTGTTGAATGTATACCCCTTTGCTTCAAGTTCTTCTCTCAATTCAATATAGTTATAGATTTCTCCGTTAAAGATAATCCAATATGTTTCATCTTCATATGATAAAGGCTGTCCGCCATTTTCTACATCAATAATGCTGAGCCGTCTGAATCCGAATCCAACGTGCTCATCATGGAAATATCCATCACTGTCAGGACCGCGGTGAACGATCATTTGGTTCATTTGTTTGATTAGTTCTTCTTGATCAGCGGTTTGAGCTAACGGATGCTTGTTAAAAACCCCGACAAATCCACACATAGTATTGCCTCCATAATTAAAATTGTCATCATTGAACCCCTATTTATAGACGCTGTGAATAGTATTTGGTTTCACGGTTATGTAAAAAAATAAACATGAATACAACGTGAAAAAGGGAAAGCCGCTTAACGAGTAAGCGGCTATAAAGTTATTCTCCTAACGCTTCTTTACGCAGCTGCTCCGCTTTGTCTGTACGTTCCCACGGAAGATCAACATCGTGGCGTCCAAAGTGGCCGTACGCAGCAGTTTGTTTGTAGATCGGACGGCGTAAATCAAGCATTTTGATAATGCCGGCAGGTCGTAAATCAAAGTTATTGCGAACAACTTCAATCAGTTTTTCCTCAGAAGCTTTACCGGAACCGAATGTGTTGATTGAGATTGATACAGGCTGTGCAACACCAATCGCGTAAGCAAGCTGTACTTCGCAAGAATCAGCAAGCTCAGCCGCAACGATGTTTTTCGCAACGTATCTTGCTGCATAAGCCGCAGAACGGTCTACCTTCGTTGCATCCTTACCTGAGAACGCTCCTCCGCCGTGGCGCGCATAGCCGCCGTAAGTATCAACGATGATTTTGCGTCCTGTAAGTCCCGCATCCCCTTGAGGGCCTCCGATAACGAAACGTCCTGTAGGGTTGATGAAATATTTTGTTTCTTCATCAATCAGCTCTTCAGGAACAACCGGATTGATAACATGTTCTTTAATGTTGCGCTGGATTTGCTCAAGCGTAATTTCAGGGTGGTGCTGAGTTGAAATAACAATCGCGTCAATGCGGACAGGTTTGTTATTTTCATCGTACTCAACCGTTACCTGTGTTTTGCCGTCAGGGCGAAGGTATGGAAGAATATCTTCTTTACGGACTTCACTCAGGCGGCGGGCTAATTTATGAGCAAGTGAAATTGGAAGAGGCATAAGCTCTTTCGTTTCGTTGCACGCGTAACCGAACATTAAACCTTGGTCACCCGCACCGATCGCTTCAATTTCTTCGTCGCTCATTGTGCCTTCACGGGCTTCAAGCGCTTGGTCTACACCCATTGCAATATCAGCAGACTGCTCGTCAATTGATGTTAAAACCGCACAAGTTTCCGCATCAAATCCGTATTTCGCACGTGTGTATCCGATTTCTTTAATGGTTTGGCGAACCGTTTTCGGAATGTCAACATACGTAGATGTTGTGATCTCTCCGCTGACAAGCACCAAACCAGTTGTCACAGACGTCTCACAAGCAACACGCGCGTTAGGGTCTTTCTTTAAAATTTCATCTAAAATGCTGTCAGAAATCTGGTCACAGATTTTATCCGGATGCCCCTCCGTAACAGATTCTGATGTAAATAAACGACGATTTTTACTCATGATTTGCTTCCTCCTGCACAAGGCCTCCCGAAAGACCTTGTATATATGATACGGAACTCGCTCCCTCTTATACAATGTAACGTTATATTAGAGAATGTTAATTGGCATATTTATGAAATAAAAAAACCTTTTCCATCGAGGAAAGGGTTTGGTCTTTGTGCCTTTCACTCTTATCGCTCAAGGAATCATACAACCTTGCAACAGGTTAGCACCTTGGTTGTCTCACACAGTTGAACATAATAAATAACAGAGAAACCGGTTGCTGGGCTTCATAGGGCCTGTCCCTCCGCCAGCTCGGGATAAGAGTATCCGCTCAATGAAATATCTTATCGTAAAAGGGTTTGCAATGTCAATATGATTCAGAAGAAATAGGCACCTATATCGAGGGAAAACATTGGAAAACGCACACACAAAAAACAATAAATAGTATAGACTATTTGAAAATATATGTTATACTAATTCACAATTAGCAAAACACAAAAAACGATAAAGGAAGGTTTCATATGAACTCAGTTGATTTAACCGCTGATTTACAAGCCTTATTAACAAGCCCAAATGTGCGTCATAATTTATCAGCAGCACAGCTTACAGAAAAAGTACTCTCCCGGAACGAAGGCATTTTAACTTCCACGGGTGCTGTTCGGGCGACAACAGGCGCTTATACAGGACGCTCACCTAAAGACAAATTTATCGTGGAGGAAGAAAGCACGAAAAATAAGATCGATTGGGGGACGGTGAATCAGCCGATTTCAGAAGAAGCGTTTGAGCGGCTGTACACGAAGGTTGTCAGCTATCTGAAACAGCGAGATGAGCTGTTTGTTTTCGAAGGATTTGCCGGCGCAGATGAAAAATACAGACTGCCGATCACCGTCGTAAATGAGTTCGCATGGCACAATTTATTCGCAAGACAGCTGTTTATCCGCCCGGAAGGCAATGATAAGAAAACAGTTGAACAGCCGTTTACCATTCTTTCTGCTCCGCATTTCAAAGCGGATCCAAAAACAGACGGCACACATTCCGAAACCTTTATTATTGTCTCTTTCGAAAAGCGGACGATCTTAATCGGCGGAACAGAGTATGCCGGAGAAATGAAGAAGTCCATCTTCTCCATTATGAATTTCCTGCTCCCTGAAAGAGATATTTTATCCATGCATTGCTCTGCCAATGTCGGTGAAAAAGGCGATGTTGCCCTTTTCTTCGGACTGTCTGGAACAGGCAAGACCACCCTTTCAGCCGATGCTGACCGCAAACTGATCGGCGATGATGAACACGGCTGGTCTGACACAGGCGTCTTTAATATTGAAGGCGGATGCTACGCCAAGTGTATTCATTTAAGCGAAGAAAAGGAGCCTCAGATCTTTAACGCGATCCGCTTCGGGTCTGTTCTCGAAAATGTTGTTGTGGATGAAGATACACGTGAAGCCAATTATGATGATTCATTCTATACCGAAAACACGCGTGCGGCTTACCCGATTCATATGATTGACAACATCGTGACACCAAGCATGGCAGGCCACCCTTCAGCAATTGTATTTTTGACGGCTGATGCATTCGGAGTCCTGCCTCCGATCAGCAAACTGACGAAGGAGCAGGCGATGTATCATTTCTTGAGCGGTTATACGAGCAAGCTTGCCGGAACCGAACGCGGTGTGACATCTCCTGAGACGACGTTTTCCACATGCTTCGGCTCACCGTTCCTGCCGCTTCCTGCTCACGTCTATGCTGAAATGCTCGGCAAAAAGATCGATGAACACGGCGCAGACGTTTTCTTGGTCAATACCGGCTGGACCGGCGGCGGCTACGGTACAGGCGAGCGCATGAAGCTTTCTTACACGAGAGCGATGGTCAAAGCAGCGATTGAAGGCAAATTAGAGGATGCAGAAATGATGACTGACGATATTTTTGGCCTGCATATACCGGTCCATGTTCCTGGCGTTCCTGATCATATCCTTCAGCCTGAAAACACGTGGAGCAACAAGGAAGAATACAGAGAAAAAGCTTTCTACCTCGCAAATGAATTCAAAGAGAATTTTAAAAAGTTCGCACATACAGATGCCATTGCACAGGCAGGCGGCCCTCTCGTTTAAAAAGCAAAAGCCAAGAGCAATTACGCTCTTGGCTTGTTTTAATTGACAGAATGCAAAGAAGTCAGCTTGTACGTAATGATGGTCCGGCCGTCTTCCCATTGAAGTTTCTGCACTTCAGCTGTGCCTGACTTTTCGCCGAACTTTGTTTTGCGCACATCCATCGGAATCTCCATCGGATATACACGGTATCCGTCTTTCTCTAACGTAAATATATTTTCATCTATTCGAACTTCTTGTCCTTTTGTCACAATCAGTGTATTAAATTCAACAGGCATTCCCAAAGTGAAATCCCCTTTCGTTCTCTTTTTTCTTTATCATAACATATTTCACCGTCAGCGGTTTTTCATCCATTGCGTGAGCTGCCGCACGATACGCCGGTTTTCTTTTGGCGGGAAATAATGTGTGAATGTACTGTAATACCATGTCTCCACCGGCTTATGCAGCTGTTTTAGCTTCTCTTCAAATAAATAGGAATGCTGAATCGAAACATTTTGGTCTTTTTCTCCATGGATTAATAGCACGGGTGCCTGAATTTTGTTTACTTGGTCAAACGGTGTTCTCCATTTGTATTCCTCAGGCACCTTTTTCGGTGTTCCGCCGATGACTCTTTTCATCATTCGCCGCAAATCCTGCCGCTCCTCATATGTAAGGATCATATCACTGACGCCTCCCCAGGAAACGAATGAAGCTGCATGCCGGCCCATTTCAATCGCAGTGAGCATTCCCATAATTCCGCCGCGGGAAAAACCGAAGATATGGATTCTGTCCTTCTTAACATTTGGATGCTGCTGAAGCAGGCGAAAAGCGGAAAAAGCATCCTCTCTGTCTTCCCCGGCAAAATCCTCGTTGCCTTCTCCTCCTTGATTTCCTCTGTAAAAAGGAGCAAACACAACAAACCCTTGGGTTGCAAACTGGATAATCCGGCCAGGCCGAACCATGCCCACGCTTTTAATCCCGCCGCGCAAATATAAAAATCCGTCATATTGTCCCGGTGCCGCCGGCTCAGCCAAAAGCCCCTTTACCCGTAAGCCATTTGAAAGATAGCAGATCGTATACAGACGCACATGCTGGCTTGGCGACGGAAATCTTCTTTTCTCAACAATCAAAGCAGCCGCCTCCTTTTTCTATATGCTTTCCTTACTCCAAAATTACATCCTGAGAACCTGACTAGGCATTCACACATTTTTATACCCATCATACGATATGTAAAGCAAAAAAGGATATAAACTTGATGCTAAATAAGGAGGTTGTCTATGTGAACAAATGGTTAAGGCTGGGCTGCGCCTGTGTCGGCAGTATATTTCTGATGATCGCCCTAGCGGCTTGCAAGCAGGAAGAAACGCTCACCAAAGTCAAAGTAGCTGAAGTGACCCATTCGATTTTTTACGCGCCTTTATATGTTGCTGAGTCTAAAGGATTTTTCAAGGAAGAAGGGCTTGATGTCGATGTAAATACGACCTGGGGCGGCGACAAAACGATGACATCGCTTCTTTCAAACGGCTCAGACATCGCACTTGTCGGGTCAGAAACATCTATTTATGTCGAAGCGCAAGGAGCTAAAGACCCTGTCATTAATTTCGCCCAGCTGACTCAGACAGACGGAACGTTTCTTGTCGCGAGAGAAGATGTTAAACAGTTCGACTGGGATCAGCTGAAAGGAAAAACGTTTCTCGGCCAAAGAAAAGGCGGCATGCCGCAAATGGTCGGTGAGTATGTGCTGAACAACCATAAGATTGACCCGCATAAGGATATTGACCTCATCCAGAACATAGACTTTGCCAATATCGCCAATGCATTTGCTTCTGGAACCGGCGAGTATGTGCAGCTCTTTGAACCGCAAGCTTCTCTCTTTGAGAAAAAAGGCATCGGCCATATCGTGGCTTCGTTCGGAGAAGAATCAGGCCAGGTTCCTTACACAACTTTCATGGCAAAACAAAGCTATCTGAAAAAACATGAAGACACAGCCGTCAAGTTTACAAGAGCTATTTATAAGGCGCAACAGTGGGTGGAAAATCACTCAGCGAAAGAAATCACAGACGCCATTAAAGATGAATTTGATGATACCGATCCAGAAGTCATCGAAACATCCATTGAACGCTATAAAAAGCAGCATTCGTATTCGCCAGACCCTCTTCTCAACGAAAAAGAATGGGAGCTGCTCCAAACCATTATGGATCAATCGGGAGAACTGCCGAAGCATATTCCATACAATCAGCTTGTAAATAAACAAATTGCCGAAAAAGTCACCTCGGAAAAATAGGAGGCGCCATCTATGTCTTTCTTACATGTCGACCATGTAACCCATACTTATTTTTCTGTTAAAGAAAAAACGACGGCCGTACAGGATATTCATTTCGATGCCGAAAAAGGTGATTTCATCTCATTTCTCGGCCCAAGCGGCTGCGGAAAAACAACACTGCTTTCCATTATTGCCGGCCTGATTGAGCCCTCGGAAGGCAGAGTTCTGATTGAAGGCCGTGAGCCGAATCAAAAAGAACATAACATTGGCTACATGCTTCAGCAGGATTACTTATTTCCCTGGAAATCTATCGAGGAAAATGTGCTTCTCGGTTTAAAAATCGCCGACACGTTGACGGAAGAAAGCAAGGCTGCTGCGCTCGGTCTATTGCCGGAGTTCGGCCTCATAGATGTGGAGAAAAAATATCCGAAGGAGCTGTCGGGCGGAATGCGCCAGCGGGCCGCGCTTGCAAGAACTCTTGCGCCAAATCCAAGTCTGCTTTTGCTGGATGAGCCATTTTCCGCGCTTGATTTTCAGACAAAGCTGTCACTTGAAAACCTGGTTTTCCGTACATTAAAGGAGTATCAAAAAACTGCAGTGCTTGTCACACATGATATTGGGGAAGCGATAGCGATGAGCGATACGATCTTTTTATTTTCAAACCAGCCGGGCACCATCCATCAGATTTTTACCATTCCTAAGGAATTGGCCGCGATGATGCCTTTTGACGCCCGCCAGGAGCCATCCTTCCAGACGCTGTTTCAAACGATATGGAAGGAGCTGAATTCTCTTGAGAAACAGCAAAGAAACGATTGATCTGCTTCACGAGCAATATCAATTCAAACAGAAAAAAGAAAAATGGAATGTCCATTCCTTTCAGCTTGCCATATTTATTCTCTTTTTCTCGGGTTGGGAAATCTCCAGCAGGCTCGGCTGGATCGATCCGCTGATCTTCAGCTCTCCGTCAGCTGTTTGGCATTTATTGCTGGAGAAGATCGGTGACGGGTCTTTACTGTCACACATCGGCGTCACTTTATTTGAAACGGTGCTTGGCTTTTTGCTTGGAACGTTTATGGGCACGTGCCTCGCTGCCTTGTTATGGTGGTCCAACCGGCTTGCCAGGATTTTAGATCCGTATCTTGTGATTTTGAATGCAATGCCGAAAGTGGCTCTGGGCCCGATCCTGATTGTCGCGCTCGGTCCCAGTTTGATCAGCATTATTGCGATGGGGGCCATCATCAGCGTTATTATCACAACCATCGTTGTGTACACCGCTTTCCAGGAGGTTGACGAAAACTATATAAAAGTCATGAAAACATTCGGCGCAAAAAAATGGGTCATTTTTAAAGAAGTGATTCTGCCCGCATCCTCCCCCGCTATTATTTCAACACTAAAAGTAAATGTCGGTTTATCATGGGTTGGCGTCATTGTAGGAGAATTCCTTGTTTCTAAGGTCGGATTGGGATATATGATTATTTATGGTTTCCAAGTCTTCAATTTTACACTCGTCTTCTTAAGCCTGCTGATCATCGCCATATTCGCCACTTTGATGTATCAGGGCGTAGAGCTGCTGGAAAAGAAATGGACGAAGGGCAGGACATAAAAAAAACCGGCAAATGCCGGTTTTTTTATTCGATCCATCCAGCTTCTTTCAGTTTTTTCAAACTGATTGGAAGAACGGAATCCTTCATAATAAAGCTGAATTTTTTATTGCGGGAAAGGTTCTCCGGAAGCTCATGAAACAAAACCGGGCCTTTCGTTTCAAAGTAATCAGCTTGCTTTTCAAGCTTTTCTATAACTGCAAAATATATATTCTTCACAATCACTTTTTCTTTACCGAGAACTTTATACTGTCCGAGGTACTTGAGGCTTTTCACTCTCGCACCCGTCTCTTCCTTTACTTCCCGGAGCGCCGCCTCTTCTGCGCACTCCATCGGCTCTACTTTCCCGCCCGGAAACTCATAGCCTCTGTCCTCATGTTCTGTTAAAAGCCATTTGCCGCCAAAACGGCAAATCACCCAGACATGCTTCGGGCTATCCGAGAAAGGCTGATCGTCAAAGGAAAGCTGAACAGTATTCTGATAATAATCTTTAAACTCGTACATGTTTATCCCTCAAATCCGTTCCTAGCTATCTTCCATACATCATACCACAGTTATATTTCTTCGGAAGCCTTTAATCAAAAAATAAGGGAAACCCAGCACGCCATCAAGGGCTAAAGCATGCAGACCAGCTCGTACAGTTTTTTGCCGTGCCTTTTGCCAGAATGTGCGACTGACGCTCTGGGCTTTATTATGACCCGTGAACAGGTAAAAGTTACGGTTTGCGTTTGAATTTATTTTTTAACATTTCTAAAAGATCGACAAGCATCTGAGGAACCGGTATGCCGAGAGAGCTGGCTGTCACTACAATTTGCACAGATTCATAAAGAATATAAAACATAATAGCCAAGTCACGTATTGACCCCTGTGTATTCAGCAGCTGATCAAAAAAGTGGCATACAGAGATCAGAGCCAGCGTGACTAATTTTTTGACAAGCCGGGCAAATACCTTTTTAAACGCCAATTTGTGAATAATCGTTTCCTTCAAGGTCGTACTGATAAATTCAATTGCCATAAGAGAGAGCAAAATCAGAAATGAATACTGAAAACCTCCGAAGAAAAACCCCGCTGCTGAAACGCTGACTGCTAAAAACGAAAAGATGCCAAAGTCTCTATCCATTTATCCCAACATCCTTTCACAGAAACGGCCTTACGATATTCTATGGAAAACAAGCCGAACGGATTGGATTTTTCAGAAAAATGGACTGGTTGTCGCCTATTTTTTTGGGGCGTAAAATCAAAAGCCGGACGTCTTTTATAAGACATCCGGCCTTTCTTTTTTTTGGATCTAACCCAGGTAAGCTTTCAGCATCCAGTTGTGTTTTTCAATATTTTGATGGATCGCAAGAAGCATGTCCCCTGTTGTTTCGTCACCGACTTCATCAGCTAAATCCATGCCGTTTTTCAGCTCTTCCGCAATGATTGTGAAATCATCATATACGCTTTGAACCATTTGTTCAGCCGTTTCATTTCCTGCCGCTTCTTTTACAGAAGCCGTTTCCAAGGATTCCTTCATTGTCGCAATCGGTTTTCCGTCCAGCGCCAAAAGGCGCTCTGCTAAGTCATCAATATAAGTTGCCGTTTCGTTATACAGCTCCTCAAACTTTTCATGAAGAGTGAAGAAATCTTTCCCTTTCACATACCAGTGATAATTATGTAGTTTCACATACATGACTGTCCAGTTGGCTACTTGTTTGTTCACTGCTTGAATCAATTGTTCTGACATGATTATCTTCCTCCTTGTTATATGACTATGTATACCCTTTATATCGTACGTTAAAACCTCTTTTTTACCCTTATCTGTCACGATTTCTTTTACTATGCTACAATTGTTAAAAAACGGGAGGTGGAATGTCATGACGCTTCTCATTACGATAAGTATTTTGATTGTGTTGGCTGTTTTGCTTGTCACCATTTGGACGACTGTCAAAGCCTATAATGTAAAGCACACCATTGATCCTCCGCAAGAAACTCGTTCTGATTCAAAAAATCAATGATTGTGTGAATGCTCGTCTTCAGACTGATTGCTGGCAGCATTGGCGTCACCGACTTGGACTTTTAAGGTCGGCATGCTATGCTGTTTTTTTGCTGTGACATGCGATTGGACAGTGTAGACACCATCTTCCTTAAACGTTGTTTCCAATCGGTATACGCCCTTTTCTTGTTTCGCTTTAAACATTTGGCTGGCGCCTTTTTCTCCTTCTTTCCACACTTCAAACTCCACTTCATCGGCATCCGTCACCGCTTCGTCACCATATGATACCGCTGCTTCATATGCGGCGCTTTCTCCGGGATTTACTTTTTCAGGGCCGGTCAGCTTGACATCCAATACCTCAGGCGTCTCAGCTGCAGTATTTGCTTTGTTTTCACCAGATCCGCATCCATTAAGCAAAAAAGCAGAAAACAGCAGAACAGCTAACATCTTTTTCATGCCATCACCCTTTCATCGTTTACCTAAATAGTAGCAAACGCTTACAGCAAATGGTACATAAAAAATGATACGTCACAAAAAAGACCTTTTTGCATAAGCGCAAAAAGGTCCCTTCCTGTTTAGCCAAATACTTTTAGCAATTCTTCTTTATCCTGTGACAGCCAGAAACGCATTAAACGTTTAGCGCCTTCCAGATCATGAAGTTTCGCTTGGCCGCACTGCTTTTCATTCGCAGCCGGAATTTCGGTAATTTCAACCGCTTCCTTCATTGTGTCTTCAAGCAGATCAACGATTTCCGCTGGTGTCGGCTCTCCGCTCACAACAAGATAATAGCCTGTTTGGCAGCCCATTGGAGAAATATCAATGATATCAAAATGATCGTATTTCTCAGCGTGAGAACGAATCGTAAACGCGAGCAAATGCTCAAGTGTGTGAATGGTGTCAGGCTTCATCGCCTGTTTATTTGGCTGGCAAAAACGAATATCAAATTTATTTACAACGCCGTCTGTTCCTACTTTATGCACGCCGCAATGTCTTACATATGGAGCAACAACCGCATTATGATCAAGCTCAAAACTTTCTACTGAAGGCATAATGGCACTCTCCCTTTTTTAAAAATGTACATTCATTATAACACACCTTTCCGATAAGAATTATCGAATAACTTTTCAATTTGTGTTTTTTTTCTTATACTTGCATCAGAAAGGTTGCTGAAGACATATGAAAACCCTATTTATCGCTCTGATCAGAGGATATCAAAAATTCATCTCGCCCTTGACGCCCCCAACATGCCGCTTTTATCCAACTTGTTCACAATACGGAATCGAAGCGATTAAAACGCATGGCGCTTTAAAAGGCGGCTGGCTGACAATCATACGGATTTTGAAATGCCATCCGTTCCATCCGGGTGGAGTCGACCCTGTTCCTGAAAAGAAACAAAAACATTAATCGTTATACCCGTTTACGACAAGATCCAGTTTTCCGGTTTTAGGATCAATGACTAAACCATGGACAGGAACATTTTCCGGGAACAGCGGGTGATGCTTAATAACGTCTACGCTGTCTTTTACACTTGCTTCAACTGAATCAAAGCTTTTAAACCATTGATCAAAGTCTACACCGGAGTACTTTAATGTTTCGATGCGTTCTTCCGGAATTCCTCTTTCTTTCATTTTATCAAGCATGCTTTCGCTGCTGATTTTGCTCATGCCGCAATCGTGATGCCCGATCACACATACCTCATCTGCGTTCAGCTCGTACACTGCGACGAGCAAACTTCTCATGATGCTTCCGAATGGGTGTGTCACAAGTGCACCGGCACTTTTAATGATTTTCACGTCACCGTTTCGCATATTCATTGCATGCGGCAGCAATTCAACCAAACGAGTGTCCATGCAAGAAAGAATCGCCATTTTTTTATCTGGGAATTTTGATGTTTGATACTTTTCGTACTCCCTTTGTTCAGTAAATGTCTTGTTAAAATCAAGAATATCATTTAATAGGCTCATAGCTAGCTGTATCCTTTCTTGGTCTTTTTACTCTCCAATATATCACAGCATTTGACTTTTCGTCATCTTATCAAAAATCAAACTGGGCAAAAAAAAGACAAACCCTCAGGGTCTGCCTCATTTCCCCATATTATAACGTTTTTTGAACTGCTCCACTCTTCCGCCTTTTTCATTGAATTTCTGGCGGCCTGTATAAAACGGATGCGTGTCAGAGCTGACCTCTACTTTAATGACCGGATATGTGTTGCCGTCTTCCCACTCTGCTGTTTCATTAGATGTTTTAGTAGAGGTGCTGAGAAAACGGTAGCCGCTGTTGACATCCTGAAATATGACTTTGTGGTTCTTTGGATGAATTCCTTCTTTCATGTATATCTCCCTTCCTTAAATCGTAATAATTACGCTTTATTTTATATCCTCACAAACGTTTTGTCAATCTTCTTACATCCTTCCCTGCGTTTTCGCATTGTAAACCTCATCGCATTTAAGAATAGGAAGAATAATCTAACCGAGGAAGCAAATAATAAACCCAAAATACATACAGGACGTCTTTTTAGAAAGGTGGTTTACGATTGTGGATGATTTAGTTTTGGCCAGAAGCCTTTTTGGCACGACAATGGGCTTTCATATTATTTTCGCAACGCTTGGAGTCGGTCTGCCGCTCATGATTTTAGTGGCAGAATTGATCTATCAAAAAACGAAAGATGACCATTATGCGATCATGGCGAAAAGATGGACGAAAGCACAAGCGGTTTTGCTGGGGGTCGCCATACCGACCGGGACGATTGCGGGCACTCAGCTCGCGCTTTTATGGCCGGGATTTATGGAAGTCATCGGCCGGGTCATGTCCCTGCCGTTTCAAATTGAAATCTATGCTTTTTTTGTTGAAGCCCTTTTCATGTCCATTTATGTATACGCCGCAGACCGCTTGTCACCGGCAATGAGGATTGTTGCCGTTTTCTTTGTGTTAGTCGGGGCAGCAGCGTCAGCTGTTCTGATCACGAATGTCCATGCCTTTGAAGGAACGCCGGCCGGTTTTAAAATTTCAAACGGGAAAATTACAGATGTTGATCCGTGGGCTGCATTCTTCAACCCAAGCTTTTTTATCACCGCAGGCCATGTCGTTTTATCTGCATTTATGACGGGCGCGTTTATCGTTGCTTCTGTTGCTGCATATAAAATGATCCGGTCGAGAAAAAAAGAAAAGGTCTATCGCTTTCACCGGAAAGCCCTTTTGCTCGCACTGACGATCGGCGGTATTTTTTCACTGCTGACCGCTTTGAACGGACACGAATCCGCACAGATGCTGTACGAATATCAGCCCGAAAAATTAGCAGGCGCTGAAGGCTTGTTTGAAACAAGATCTCACGCCCCTCTTGCTATCGGCGGTTTTACCGACCCGAATGAAGAAAAAGTAAAGTGGGCCATCGAGATTCCATGGGCGTTAAGCTTTCTGGCAGCGAACCGCTTTGACACTGTTGTAAAAGGATTAAATGCATTTCCGAGAGACGAATGGCCGCCGCTGTTCATTCACACGCTGTTTAATGCGATGGTGGGGGTAGGCATGCTGCTTATTCTTTATTCCATTATCGGTGTGGTCTGGAGAAAGGTGCTCAAGAAAGACCGTTTCCCAACGTGGCTTTTGGTCATTTTCATGACAGCAGGCCCTTTTAGTCTCATCGGCATTGAATTCGGCTGGATTTTCGCCTGTACGGGGAGGCAGCCTTGGGTCATCTATCATCTCCTCAAAACGTCAGATGTCGTGACAACGACTGGCTCGATCGGGGTGCTCTTCTTATTTTTCACATTTGTTTACGCCGTATTAGGCGCAGCTGTCGTCTACGTGCTGCTGTACTATTTCCGCAAGCACCCGGTTGACGAAGATTTAAATACAGCGGAGTCGTAATGGCTCCGCAAACAGGAAACCAAATGGAAGGAAGATCGACAAATGGACATTTCAACTGACGCTCTGATCGCCATCTCAATTATCTGGGGCTTTGTGTTTATTTACGCCGTCATGGCGACAATGGATTTTGGAGCGGGATTTTGGTCTATGATCTATTTAAACAAGGAGCACATGAAGGCCACCGATATTGCGAACCGCTTTCTGTCCCCGACTTGGGAGGTCACAAACGTCTTTATTGTGGCCATCGTCGTGGCGCTTTTCAGCTTTTTTCCTGGCGCGACATTTGTGCTCGGAACCGTTTTATTAATTCCCGGCAGCATGATTTTACTGTTTTTAGCGATTCGAAGCGGATTTCTCGTTTTTTCAAACACAGCAAAGGAGCGGAAAATGCTAAGATATATTTCCGGCATCTCCGGCTTTATCATCCCTGCTATTTTAATATTGGTGCTTCCTGTGACACACGGAGGTTTTATAGAAAAAACGGACGGAATCTATAACTTGAACATGTCCAAAATCTTTTCAAGCCCCAATGCCTACTCATTTATCGGGTTTGCGATTTTAAGCACTTTGTTTTTGTCTTCGCTGCTGCTTGCTGATTTTTCAAATGTGGCGGAGGAACAGGATGCGTACCGCGCCTACAGAAAAAGCGCCTTGATTACCGGTCCGATTTCACTCCTGTTTGCTGTTTGCATTATGCTGACACTGCGGAATGAAGCAAACTGGCTGTACAGCGGAATGATGAATGATTTCTCTTGGATTATTGCATCGTTCATTACATTTGTCATCGCGGGAATCGCTCTTTTTCTGCCTAACAAGAGCTTTGGCCAAAACATCGGAAAGCCGCGGCTTGCACTTGTCGCGATTGCGATCCAGTATTTTCTGGCAAGCTACGCGTACGGGCGGGCGCATCTCCCGTATATGATTTATCCCGATGTGACAGTCATGTCGGGCTTCACAGAGCCAGCAACGTTCAGAGCGCTGTTTGCTACGTATATCGTTGCATTTATTATTCTCTTTCCGGGCTTCTATTTTTTCTGGAAAATGTTTATGCGAGACAAACGGTATATCCGCCAGGAGGAATAGAGGACAATCCCGACGGCTATACTAAGCCAGAACCTTTATAAGGAGGG
Source organism: Bacillus sp. VA13 (assembly GCF_055710085.1). NCBI lineage: Bacteria > Bacillati > Bacillota > Bacilli > Caryophanales > Bacillaceae > Bacillus > Bacillus sp. VA13. The sequence continues at coordinate 1,547,989 of NZ_JBVQPP010000001.1, forward strand.
GATGGCATGGAGCAGAAAATTCTATGCGAAGTCAACAACTGTTCTTATTGGGGCAAAGGAAACAAATGCACCGCTGATGCCATTTATGTTGTCAGCCATACTGGTGAAACGGCTGAAAACAGCCAGGAAACGGACTGCAAAACGTTTAAGCCGCATGATTTGTAATCAAAAGAAAGAGCTGCATCAGCCAGCTCTTTCTTTTTGCATGTTCAATGTTCTCAGCTTTTTTGTCATGACCCCGTTTGCAGGCGAAAACAAAAAGGCGCCAGCATAACATACACCTGTCATGGCCGCCATCGCTCCGGAAATTGAAACATTAAGCCATGTTGCGAAGAAATAGCCCATAACCGCCGACAGCCCGCCAATCAACGCGCTGAGAATCAACATATAAAGCAGCCGGTCTGTCAGCAAATGGGCCGCAGCAGGCGGGACAATCAGCATGGCTACAACCAATACAGCACCAACCGAATCAAAGGAAGCGACGGTCGTCAGCGACAGCATGCCCATTTGCACATAATGAATCAGCAAAACCGGTATTCCCAGAGCTAAAGCCATTTGCGGATCAAACGAAGCGATTTTGAACTCCTTATAGCTCACACTGATCAACAATATATTTAAAACCAGAACAGATGCCAGCATCCAAAACGCTTTCGGCCCGATGTCAACTCCGAATATCGAGATCGTATTCCACGGCACAAAAGCGATTTCTCCCATTAACGAGTGCTCAATATCGAGATGAACATTCGCTCCGTACACAGAAAGCAAAATGACGCCCACCGCAAATAAGGATGTAAAAACCACCCCTATGGCGGCATCAGATTGAACCCCCTTGCTGTGGAGAAGCTGAACCAAAAATGCCGTTAACAGTCCAGATACGGCCGCGCCGATAAACATAGGAATCCCGTCAAGACTTCCTGTCACAAGAAAAGCACCGACAATGCCAAGCAACACTGTATGGCTGATCGCGTCGGCCAGCATCGCCATTTTTCTCAACACGAGAAATGTGCCGATCAATGCGCAGCTTACACCGACTAATACACCGGTAGCTATAATCCATGCTTCAAAACTCATTTGCGATCTGTCCTTTCTCGGCATCAGGAGCCGACTTCTGAAGCTCAGGCATCCGGCCATACAGCTTTAAGAGTGAAAGAAGCCGCTCTCTTGTTTCCCCAGGCAAACGATCCGGGTCAAAATGATCCTGATCAATTTCTAGATTCGCAAGCTCCATTTCGTGCATGAGGTACATTTCATACATCCGATGCTTTAAAGCCATGTGATAGCCTTTTTCTATCCCAGTACGTGTCATTTGCCAAATCCCATTTTCAACATGCACGATGCACCTCTCTTTTTCCAATCCATTCAATACCTTATGGCATAATGAAGGGGATAGCCGCCTTTTCTTTCTTACACTTTCAGCCGTTACATAAAGATCGTTCTTTTCATACTGCTCATAAATCGTCAGCAACACCTGCTCCCTGCTTGTTTTGCGCCGCAGCTTGATCAGCCTTATTGCTTTTGCAGCCAATCCCCGCTTAGGCGCGCAAATCATTGAAAATAGAAAAATCACTGTTGCTGATAAGATCATCAATGGCCCTGTCGCCATCCCCTTCATCGTCGTGCTCAGCAAGGTTCCGGCCACGCCGCTAACCCCGCCTGTGACCCCGGCAATGACCATCATTCCGGTTAACCGCTCGGTCCAATACCTTGCAGCTATGGCAGGCGTAATCAGCATAGCTGCCATTAATATCACACCAACTGTCTGAAGCCCGATGACGACAGCACAGACGATAAGGCAAGCCAAAAGCCCGTTTAAAAAACGCACCGGCAGTCCCAATCCCTTTGCAAACGCGAGATCGAAAGTAATCACCGTAAACTCCTTAAAGAAAACAATACAAAGGAGCAATAGAACAGCGGATATTCCTGCAATCAAAATGATATCCTGTCTGACCAATGAAGCGGCCTGGCCGAATAAAAAAGAATCAAGCCCGCTTTGGCTTCCCGCCCCCTGCTGCTGAATATATGTCAGCAGTATGATCCCGACGCCAAAAAACACTGAGAGAACAATCCCAATCGCTGAGTCCTCTTTTGTTTTTGAAAGCCGCGGAATCAGCTGAATACACCACGTTCCGAGCAGCCCGGCAAGCGCTGCCCCCAGCAAAAAGAAAGGCAGTGATTTTTGCCCGGTGAACAGAAAAGCGAGACACACTCCCGGCAGAGCTGAATGGGCCATTGCATCGCCGATTAAACTTTGCTTTCTCAGCAGCACAAAGCTGCCCAAAACACCGCTTGCCGCTCCCAGCAAAAGCGTACCCGCAAGCACCCACTGTGTATTCGGGTGCTGGAGCTGCAGCCACAAACTTTCAAACAACGCGCTCACCCCTTATGTCCTTCTGCCAGCACTTTATCTTTTAGAAATGTCAGCCTTCCTCCATACGTTTTTTGCAGGTTTTCGATCGTAAAAACGTTTTTCGCAGGTCCGAAAGCGATTTTTCTTAGATGAAGCAGTAGAATCCAATCGAAATAATCCTCGGCAGTCTGCAGATCATGGTGGACGACAAGCACTGTTTTTCCTTTTTCTTTGAGTTCGGCCAAAAGCGTCATAATTGCCCGCTCCGTCGCTGCATCAACGCCGGCAAACGGTTCATCCATAAAATAAATGTCAGCGTCCTGGCATAGTGCCCGGGCAAGAAACACCCGCTGCTGCTGGCCTCCTGACAGCTGGCTGATCTGCCTTTTCGCATAATCAAGCATCCCGACTTTTTCTAAAGCAGCCTTCGCCATATCCACGTCGGCTTTTTTTGGCCTTTTCAATAAGCCAATCCGGCCGTATCTTCCCATTAGCACGACATCGAGCGCGTTTGTGGGAAAATCCCAGTCAACCGAGCCTCGCTGCGGAACGTATCCGATTCTTGTCCGCTGATCCTTATAGTCTTTGCCGTAAATAGAGATGTCTCCTGAAGCTCTGGGCACAAGACCGAGAATGGTTTTGATCAAGGTTGATTTTCCCGCGCCGTTTGGACCGATAATGCCAATCAGTTTTCCTTCAGGCACCTGCAGCGTAATTTCCTGCAGAACAGGCTTTTTATGATAAGCGACCGTTACATTATTGAGCTCAACAGGGAACATTTCCTTCACCTCTTTTCTTTATTTAAGCGCTTTAGTAATTGTGTTAATATTGTGGCGGAACATTCCTTCGTATGTGCCTTCTTTTGTGCCCTTTTCACCCATGGCATCCGAATAGAGCTGACCGCCGATTGTGACTGTATGGCCTTTTTCTTTAGCCCCTTCCACCACTGCATTTATTGATTTTTCAGACACGCTGCTTTCTACAAAAACAGCTTTTATTTGTTTTTCTGTTAGGAGATCGACAAGCTCCTGAACATCCTTCAACCCGTAATCCGAATCTGTGCTGAGTCCCTGCAGGCCTTTCACCTGAAAACCATACTCTTTCCCAAAATACGCAAAGGCATCGTGAGCCGTAACAAGCACACGGCTTTTCTCCGGAATGTGTGCGATCTCCTGCCGCGACCACTTATCTAAGTATTGCAAATCTTCTTTGTATTGTTTGGCGTTTTTCTTGAAATCATCTGCGTGCTCAGGCATCGCTTTACTGAATTGCGCTTCGATTTCATCCACCGCATAGATCCATAGCGGAATGCTAAACCAAACGTGGGGATCAAACGTCTTGCCTTCTCCGGCAGAAATAAGCTTGCTTTTCGGTATGGCCTCAGCAATTGCCGCTGCTTGTTTTTGTTCGCCTATTTTTTGGAGAACATCCTCCATTTTCCCTTCCAAATGTAATCCGCTGTACAGCACAACATCGGCTGACATTAATTTTTTCGTATCACCTTGTGAGGCTTTGTAAAGATGCGGATCGACCCCCGGTCCCATTAAAGAGGTGACTTTTACATGCTTTCCTCCAATGTTTTCGGCTGCATCGGCAATTTGGGATGTTGTTGCCGTTACCTGTAACCGCTGATCGGCGCTTTTTCCGGCTGAACCGGTACCGCATCCTGTTAAAGCAAAACAGGCAAAAAGCACTGCTGCCATCAGTCCCTGTTTCATATTTTCCCTCCTCTTTGCCATCAATGTCCGATTGTATTATCTTATGTTTTTATTTCTTAGACATGTGACATTAAATTAGCCAAAAGCATATTTTATTTAGATAGGACAAAAAGTTTCCTTGGTGCAAAAATATCGCGTTTGTCCACTTTTGTCAAGCAACAATTGCATAAAAAAACCGGCTGGGTTAGCAGCCGGTCCAAACGAGAAGGGATGTATTCAACGAACGCTTTTACTATAACAGCACACTGACATTCTCTCAAAATGGCAAAATGCTTTTTTCTTATCCATGCTGTGTGAAAACATCCATTTTGGTCACATATTTTCGCATAATGTCCTGATTCACTTCAACCCCTAAACCAGGCTGTTTTGACACAGAAATAAATCCATTATCAATATGGATATCAGGGGTCACAATATCCTCATCCCAATAGCGTGAAGATGATGAAATATCACCGGGTATTGTGAATTGCGGCAGTGAAGCTAGCGCCACGTTTTGCGCTCTGGATATGCCTGTTTCCAGCATACCGCCGCACCAAACCTGCATATGGTGCTCTCTGCACAAATCATGAATTTTTAAGGCTTCTGTTAAACCGCCGACACGGGAAGGCTTAATATTAATGATTTTGCAGCTTCCGAGCTCAATCGCCCGTCTCGCATCATCGGCTGAACAAATGCTTTCATCAAGGCAAATGGCCGTTTTCAAATGTTTCTGCAAGTGGCGGTGGTCAACGATATCGTCAGCTTGGAGCGGCTGCTCAATCATCATTAAATGATAGTCATCAAGCTCCTTTAAACGGCTGATATCTTTCAGCTCATAGGATGAATTGGCATCAGCCATGAGCGGGATATTCGGAAATCGGCTGCGGATGGCCTTGACCAATTCCACATCCTGCCCAGGCTGAATTTTTATTTTTATTCTTTGATACCCTTCTTTTTGATAACTCTCAATTTCCTTCAGCATATCGTCAAGGGGCGCCAGGCCGACAACCACCCCGGCAGGCACTTTATCTCTTGTCCCGCCCAATGCCTCGGCGAGGGATATGCCCTTCTTTTTCGCATAGATATCCCAGACAGCCGATTCAAGTCCCGCTTTTGCCATCCGATTTCCTTTATAGCGCGCCAGACTGTCCGGCACGTCGGAAGGGTGATTGAATTCACGTCCCACAACATTGGGAATAAAAAAATCCTTTAACATGTGCAAACATGTTCCAATGGTTTCCTCGGTGTACCAAGGCGAAGAGAACGCAGACACTTCTCCCCAGCCTGTGACACCGGATGTATCAATAGCTTCCACGACCAGAAATTTACGCTCTTGAAGCGTTTCAATACTGTTTTTGAACGGTTTCTTTAAATTCATGCTCAAATGGTAAAGCGTAATTTTCTCTATTTCGATCATAGCAGTTCTCCTTTACGCGCATCCTTCAGCTGATTTCGCATGAGCTTATTAGACGCATTGCGCGGCAGGCTGTCCAGTACAAAGAATTTTGCAGGAATTTTATACTTCGCCAAGCGTTCTTTGCAGTAGGCGGTCAATTCTTCTGCGCTCACAGGCTTGTGAAGGACAAGATAGGCGTGGGGCACTTTCCCCCATTTTTTGTCCTCTGCCCCTGAAACACCGGCTTCGGCTACAGCGGGGTGTGAAAGCAGCACTGACTCCACTTCAGCCGGATAAATGTTTTCTCCGCCTGATATGATCAGATCTGAACGTCTGTCTAATACATATAAAAAGCCTTCGCTGTCCAAATACCCAAGATCACCTGTTTTCAGCCAGCCATTTTGAAAGGATGATTCGTTTGCGCTCTCCCGGTTAAAATAGCTTTTCATCACATTCGGGCCTTTGACCAAGATTTCACCGTGTTCAAACGGTTCACACGCCTGTCCGTCCCGCTCTATTTTGATTTCGCATGAAAACAGCGGTTTACCCGCAGATCCGAGTTTTTCCATACTGAATTCCGGCGACAGGGTAACAATTTGTGAGCATGTCTCTGTCATTCCGTATGACTGAAAGACAGGGAATCCTTTCTCGCGGCACTCCTCAAGCAATGGCAGCGGTGCAGGGCCTCCGCCGAGCAGAATGCATCTGATGGATTCAGGGCAGCGGCTTGTTTCTTCCAAAAGACTGGCCAGCATTGTCTGCACCGCAGATATCATTGTCACTTGATGCCTGCTGATAGAATCCAGCACATCGCTTACAGAAAAACGCTGGTGAAGCACGACAGTCATTCCATAGATCACAGATTTAAATAACGCGGACAATCCGCTGATGTGAAAGAGTGGCAATGCGATAAGCCAGCGGTCTTGTTCTGTTATACCCAAATTAAGCGCGGATGACACCGCACTGAAATAATGGTTTCCGAACGTTTGCTGAACTCCCTTGGGCTTGCCTGTCGTACCCGAGGTATACATTAGCGTCGCCGTTTCATCCAATTGCATATAAGACTGGATCTCAATTTCCTCTGCGGCTTCTTTCATCAGTTCGTCCACATCAATGGTTTGAACGGTATGCTCATAATCTTGCTGGTCAAAGTTTGAATCTGTCAGTAAAAAGCGTGCACCGGAATCCTTCAGCTGAAACAGCCTTTCATGTGTTGACAGCTTCGTATTCAGAAGCACCGCCTTCACACCAAGCAAAAAACAAGCGTGAACGGCGTATACCATTTCTGCACGGTTTTGGAGCAAAATAGCCGCAGTATCTCCTTTCCGAACCGAATGAGCACCAAGCTGCGCCGCCATACGCTTAGACGCTGCAAACAATTCTGCAAATGTCACGGTTTGGTCTCCATAGATGAGAGCGATTCTCTCAGGTGTCAGCTGTGCCCGCTGCATGAGCCAATTGGGCTGTTCTGTCAGCATGTCATCATCTCCGAGGTAAAATGTCTGTATTGAAAAGAAAACAGCTTGGACCGCAAAGTCTCAAGCTGTTGGTTTACTAAGTATTGCTGATCACGGGAAACGAGGGAACTGTCCGAAATCAGGTTTGCGTTTTTCCTTAAAGGAATCACGGCCTTCTTTTGCTTCATCTGTTGTGTAGTAAAGAAGGGTAGCATCCCCTGCAAACTGCTGAATTCCAGCAAGTCCGTCTGTGTCCGCGTTAAACGCAGCTTTAAGAAAACGAAGTGCGGTCGGGCTTTTTTCAAGCATTTCTTCACACCATTTAATCGTTTCTTCTTCAAGTTGTTCCAAAGGAACGACTGTGTTGACAAGACCCATGTCAAGCGCTTCCTGTGCGTTGTACTGGCGGCACAGGTACCAGATTTCACGGGCTTTTTTATGTCCTACAATTCGAGCCAGGTAGCCAGAACCGTAACCAGCGTCAAAGCTTCCCACTTTAGGGCCTGTTTGTCCGAAAATCGCGTTGTCGGCAGCGATTGTCAGATCACATACGATGTGAAGCACATGGCCTCCGCCGATCGCATATCCGGACACCATCGCAACAACCGGTTTCGGGATAACGCGGATTAAACGCTGAAGATCCAGTACGTTTAATCGCGGAATTTGGTCGTCTCCTACATAACCGCCGTGACCGCGCACTTTCTGGTCTCCTCCAGAACAAAAGGCTTTGTCTCCGGCACCAGCAAGCACGATAACGCCGACATTTTGATCGTCTCTCGCGCGAGCAAACGCATCAATCATTTCAGCAACCGTTTTGGGGGTAAACGCGTTATGTACCTCAGGGCGGTTGATTGTTATTTTTGCAATACCATTATACGTTTCATACAATATTTCATCGTATGTCCGTTCAGTTTTCCATTCTACAGCCATGATATGACCTCCTCTATTTTTCTATGTGCAGTTATAAGCTTGTCAAAAACTCACTCACTATTTTACCAAAAAAACGCGGCTGTTCCACATGCACCGTATGGCCGGCTTTTGGAACAATCTCTATTCTACTAGATGGAAGCTTCTTATGCACCTCTTGATTGATGGCGCAAAACTTTTTGTCCCACTCCCCGCAGATTAGAAGCACAGGCACGGCTATTTCTTGTACACGGCTCCACAAGGAAGGCTGTGAACCGGTGCCCATGCCCGTTAAACTATTTGCAAGCCCAATCTTATTGTTTCGCAGACGGCCGTACCGTATCCTGTGCCGAATATCTTCAGCCAGCCGCTGCTGGGATGAAAACAAAGGAATGTTCTCCCAATACTCTACAAATGCTTTGATCCCGTCACGCAAAATAAAATCGGCAAGCTTCCGGTCCCGCATGATCCGGTCCCGCCGTTCCTCAAGCGTTTTGAGCCCCGGCGTTGTGCTTTCAAGCACCAGTGCCGATACCCGTTCGGGATATGCCACCGCAAAAGAATAAGCAAGCCTTCCTCCCATAGAATACCCAATCAATTTCACTTTGTGAAGTTTTAATTGATCAAAAATCTCGGCAAGGTCAGAAACTTGCCGGTTCGTGCTGTATCTTCTCCCATTCGGCGGGGCATCGGTTTCACCATGCCCTAGACAATCAATTAAGACCAAACGGGAATCAGGCAGCATCTCATCAAGGAAAGTCCATGATTGTTTGCTGCCGGTAAACCCGTGCAGACAGACGACGGCTTCGGAAGCATTCGGCCGCTCGTCTGTCACAGCATATCGGACACCGTCTGAAACAGTTATGTTTACAGTTCCCATTGTTTTTTCACTTCCCGCACAGCCTCATTCAGCATATCGCGATGGAGCTGAACTCTCGATTGGCGATCCGTTTTGATTTCTATCAAATGGAGTCCGGGCTTGTCTGCCTGCGGCGCGTAAGCTGTTTTGAATTCATCCCACGAGGCGGGACATGAATACGTTCCGCCGTATAGTGCAGCCGCATGCTTGAAATCGAGCCCTGTCGGCGTGCCGAACAAATCTTCAAAGTGTGTCTTTTCAGAAGCCTGCGGCAAAAAGGAGAAAATCCCGCCGCCGTCATTATTCACGAGAATCACAGTAAGAGGAATGCCAAGCTTTTTGGCCGCCAGCAGTCCGTTTAAATCGTGATAAAAAGATAAATCTCCAATCACGAGTGTAACAGGCGCTTTTGTCCCTTCACATACCCCCATCGCAGAGGAGACGACACCGTCTATCCCATTTGCGCCCCGGTTTGAATAAATCCGGAAAGCACGTTCCTGTTTTTCAAAAAACGTATCAACATCCCTGATCGGCATACTGTTACCGACAAACAGCGAGCTGTTTTCAGGCACAAGATGCTGAAGAATTCGATAGAGATTGCCTTCAAACGAAACCTCTTCACTGCTGATTGTTTGCAAATGCGCACGGAACCGTTCATTGACAAACTGCCACTTATTCAGCCATTCTGATGACTTGGTCATATCAGCATGTTCCATTATGATTGCTTCAGCAAAAGCAGATGCGTTGCAGTGAATCATATGCGCGCTTGCCTGTGTCGGGTCTCTCCACCCTCCATCTTCGTCAATCACAATTTGCTGAATTGCCGGATCATCCTTGAGCCATAAGAAAACCGGTTTTGAGACAGGCATCGGCCCAAAACGGATGACGACATCAGGACGCAATTTCGCCTTCAGCTCATCATCTTTTAAAAATGAATCATACGCATCAATGACAGTGCTTTTATCATGAGCGCCGTTCCTCAGATTAGACAGCGGGTCCGCTAAAATCGGATACTGAAGCGCTTTTGACAGCGCAATAATGTGTTCCTTTTCCGTATCACTGTGGAGCTCTCCGCAGACGATCATTCCTTTTTCAGCCTCTGCCAGCATTGCAGCCACATCAGACAGAGAGTCGCGGTCAACAGACTGCGTACCCGTTTTCACAGACACGTGACGGCCTGTTCTCATTCTTCCAAACGGCTCATCCGAAAGATCCGGCATCAGCGGTTCACGCAGCGGCACATTCACATGCACAGGTCCCATTGGGCGCTTTTGTGCTTCCCCGGCGGCGCGGCCGGCCAACGTTCGAATATATCTCAGCATTTGCGGAGACTCTTCTGGAAGAGCAGAGTCTGTGAAAAACTTAACAAAGTTACCGAATAAGAAGTGCTGATTAATAGCCTGCGGTGCGCCTACCTCGCGCAGCTCATGAGGCCGATCAGCAGTTAACACAATAATTGGCACTCTTGAATAATGGGCTTCAATCACAGCCGGATAAAAGTTGGCCGCGGCTGTTCCTGATGTACAGATCAAAAGCACGGGACGCTGCTTCGCTTTTGCCAGCCCTAAAGCAAAAAAACTGGCAGATCTTTCATCAATTTGGACATGGACGCTGATATCGGGATGCGCGGCTGCAAGAATAGCCAGCGGTGTGGATCTTGAGCCCGGACAAACGACGGCATCCGTAATCCCGGAAAGGGCGAATTCATCAATAAAACTTCCGATGTAATGCGTAATTGGGTTGGCTGTCACCGCCTCTCACCTCCTAATGCAGAGATCATCGGCTTCAATTTAATCTGTGTTTCTTCATATTCAGATTGCGGGTCCGAGTCTTCCACAATGCCACACCCGGCAAACAGCCTTGCTGTGCTGCCTTCGATCAGTCCTGAACGAATGGCCACTGCGAATTCCCCGTTATCCTGGCTGTCAATCCAGCCGATAGGGGCCGCATACCAGCCGCGGGACATCGGTTCGATCTCTCTGATCACTTCAACAGCTTTTTTCTGAGGTGCTCCTCCAAGCGCCGGCGTAGGATGCAGTTTCTCAATTAAATCAAAAAGTGAAGCAGACTCACGAAGCTGCCCGACAATCGGCGTAAATAAGTGCTGAACGCTTTTTGTTTTGTACAATACAGGTCCGTCAGGCTTTTCAACCTCCGAACAGCTTGATGCAAAAGCGTTATGAATCATGCCTACAACAATATCATGCTCCAGCAGATTTTTCTCATCGTTTAATAATTCAAGGCCTATCCGGCGATCTTCTTCTTCGTTCGCGCCGCGTTTAATGGAGCCTGCCAGACAAGAAGACATGACAGTGCTGCCGTCTCTTTTGATCAGTCTCTCTGGAGACGCGCCGACAAAGGTTTTTCCTTCCTGTTCGATTGCAAAAACATAGCTTGTCTGCTGATCGTTCAGAAGCGTTTTAAGCACCGGTTCAATTTGGACCGGACCTTCAAACGTGAGCAGCAGCTCTCGGGCAAGAACCACCTTATCATATTGTTTCTCTTTAATTTGGCTTGTTGCCGTTTCGATTGCTTTCAGCCAATCGTCCTTATCCAGCTCTTGAGATGCTGCAATCACAGCCTGATCTACTTGGTTTAAATCAGGAACCTTACATTCGGCTGCAAAAGACTTTAAGCCTTCCAAAACTGTCTCTGCGTCTTCCTCTCCGCTTACCCATCTGTTGACTGTTAGAAACGGGCCTTCGGCAGTCATCGTCAGCATAAGCGCAGGCACAAAGAAATCCCCTTCCGAGAAATGGTCCCATTGTGTACCTCTTTCTTCGCAAGGGTCAAAAGAAAATCCTCCGAATAACACAGGTCCCACTGCAGAATGCTGCAGCTTTTCTTCTTCATAAATATGAAAAGCCGTCTTTTTAAAGCGCTCCCATTGTTCAAAAACCTCGCGATACCGCTCGCTGTTTTTCTGATTTGTTTGGAAAACCGCTTCTTTGCCAAGACCGACTATTGTCAATTCACTTTCAGGATCTGACCAAAAAAATCGATTGCCTGTATATTTTTTTGCTCCGTAATTGAAAAATGATAGAGGGTCAAGAGACTCGATTTGTCTCGAATAGCTTATTAAGACAGCATGGTTGACTTCTTTGGCTTTATGTAATGCATGTAGAACTTCCTTTCGGAACGTACGCTGCACCGTTGTCACCATGAGACATTCCTCCATAATCCTTAAAATGCTTTTAATACCATACACCTGTGTCTCCTTTGTGTCAAACACACAGATCATGCAGTCCAAATGGCCTGCCTTACCTATTATAAACCTAATTTCAGAAATGAAAAAGAAACAAACCTTAAATTTCTTTCTCCACTGATAGCAAAGGTTGTATCCGCTTACCATATAAGGAATATCTCCTATATTCCACCACTCGTCATTTATGAAAGTTCTCAGGCGATCTGTTCATACTAAAGGTATGCACCACAGAGAAACGAGGGGATCTTATTGCTTACAAAAGACCAGCTTCAACACTTGAAACATGAACTGGAACAAACAAAAGAAGATATCTTAAACCGTTTCAAAGACAATGACCATTTCCAGCTTAACTCTGCCTTTCCTTATGATTCATGGGGTGAGCTTTCAGCTTACGACAACCATCCCGGCGATCAGGCGACAGAGCTTTACGAGCGTGAAAAAGACATCGCTCTCGACTTGCATGAGAGAGAGCATCTCCGGGACATTGAGCATTCATTGAAGGCGATAGAAAACGGTACGTACGGTATTTGTGAAGTCAGCGGAAAGGAAATCCCTTACGAACGTCTTGAAGCGCTTCCGACTGCCACAACGCTCGCAGAGTATTCGTCACAGGATGTCGTTTCCAAAGACCGTCCGATCGAAGAAGAAACACCTTTCGGGCAATTTGAATTTGACGACGATGAAGAAATCAGAGCGCCTTATGACAGTGAAGATTCTTACCAGGACGTCGAAAAATACGGAAACTCGCAAACACCGCAGGATATGGAAAACCCTCCGCTCAGCTATGATGATATGACGATGAATGCCGAAGAAAACATCGGCAATACGGAATCGTACGAAAATTTCATCGCTACAGATATCACAGGCAAAGAAATTACAGTTTATCAAAGCAGAGCTCATGAGCGTTATGAGGAAGAACTCGATGAAGAGGGAATCATGACAACATTCGGCGATCTCCACGCTGATTGAACCCCCGGTTATTGGGGGTTCTTTTCCGTTTTCAGCATATCGGTGATCAGCTTCAGATAATCCTTTTGCAGGCCGATGTCATACCGATCGCCCTCCAGCAATCTCCCGTAAACATCGCATGCCCTAAGTGAAGCTTTAATCGCATCCGTTAGCTGCACTTCTCCTCCGGCATCAGCTTCTAATGTCTCCAGCTTCTCAAAAATATCCGGTGTAAAAATATAACGTCCTGCTGCGGCAAAATGAGAAGGCGGGTTTTGTTTAGGCTTTTCCACAATATCCTGAATGTGATAAAGCCCTTTTTCAACAGGCTCCCCTTTTATCACACCGTAATGGTGCAATTCTTCCGGTTTCGTTTCTTTTAAGCCGATCACACTGCACTGATATTTCGTGTACGCTTCAATCAGCTGCCCCAAAGCCGGCTGATTAGCGGAAAAGATCAGATCATCAGGCAAAACGACGGCAAAAGGCTCTCCGCCTGAAAATTGCTTTCCAAAAGAAATCGCGTCGCCAAGACCTTTTGCATAAGGCTGCCGCACATAATGAATCCGTATATCCGGAATCGGATGTTCACTGAGTAAATGCAGTTTATGCCGGGAGGCCAGAAAAGCTTCAAGCGCCAAAGAGGAATCAAAATAGTCGACAATCAGATTTTTATGGCTCGATACAACCATCAAAATATCTTCAATGCCTGACTCCTTCAGCTCTTCAACAATATAATGAATCACAGGCTTAGATCCTACCGGAAACATTTCTTTTGGAATCACCTTCGTCACCGGAAGATTCCTCGTTCCGTATCCCCCGGCAGGAATGATCGCTTTTTTTATCATGTTATTTTCCCCTCAGCTCATGTTTATTACATGATATTCCAAGAGCGCACCCCGATGTTTGTACATCTGAAATTAGGCGAAAGAAACTGGGCAGAAAGCGGAATCACGAACCAGCCCTTTTTTAATAGGATATTGATATATGACCAGTAATCTTGTAAAGGAGCTCAGGTGATGAAAATTTGTGTGGTTGGCGCCGGATATGTCGGTTTGACCCTATCAGCGGCACTGGCATCCTTCGGGCATGACATGATATGCACAGACAAAGACCTCAAAAAAATCGAACAGCTGAAAAATGGAGACATTCCCTTTTACGAGCCTGGGCTTTCAGATGCACTAAATCATTGCGGCAATCTCTCGTTTTCTTCTGAAGTGAAATCGAGCATGGAGGAATGTCCCGTCATTTTTATCGCAGTCGGAACCCCTCCGCGTTCGGACGGATCAGCAGATACGAAAGCACTGCAGTCCGTCATCAGCGATTTGAGCGAGGCAATCCGATCGTATAAAACCATTATTACGAAAAGCACTGTTCCGCCCGGGACAAATGAAAACATAGCAAAACAGCTGATTGCCTCCGGAGTGTCTGAAAACTTATTTAACATCGTATCCAATCCGGAGTTTCTGCGGGAAGGCAACGCCTTGTATGACATGCTGCATCCTGATAAAACGGTCATCGGTGTTCAGGAAGGAGATCACGTATCAGCAGCAATCGTCAAATCCATTTATAAACACATTGACACCCCTTATATCATTACAAGCTTAGCAGGAGCAGAGCTGATTAAGTATGCCAATAACTTCTTCTTAGCAGCCAAAATTTCGTTCATTAACGAAATGGCCCGCATATGTGAAGCCTATCAATCAGATATCTCAGATATTTCCCGTGCCATCGGACTAGACCCGAGAATCGGTGGACACTTTTTGCAGGCCGGCATCGGATACGGCGGCTCTTGTTTTCCAAAGGATCTGCAGGCGCTGCAATTCGCTGCCCAGGAAAAAAACACGGAGACCTACCTGCTACAAGCCGTGCAGCACATCAATGATACCCAGCTCGGCCTGTATATCCAAAAAATAAAGTCATTCTTTGATACACTTCACGGCAAAAAAGCTGCTGTACTCGGCATTTCCTTCAAACCGCATACCGATGACACCAGGAATTCTCAAGCCGTCAGGTTGATAGAAAGGCTGACAGAGCTGGGATGCCATGTTGATGCATATGATCCTGAGGCTGTTCTTCCAGAACATTTGCGGAAACATGTGACTCAGCAATCTCAAGCTTTTGATGCGATAGCAGAGAGTGATTTTTTATTTTTGGCAACAGAATGGCCTGAATTTTTAGCATTAGATTGGAAAAAGACTGCAAGCATCATGAAAGGGCGACTTGTGATCGACGGGCGCAACGCACTGAAAAAAGAACTGCTCGAGGACTTCGGACTAATCTGCACAGGAGTTGGCCGCCCATGAAAATACTCGTCACAGGAGCAGCGGGATTTATCGGCTCCCACCTCTGCGAAGAATTGCTG
Source organism: Bacillus sp. VA13 (assembly GCF_055710085.1). Classification (NCBI taxonomy): domain Bacteria; kingdom Bacillati; phylum Bacillota; class Bacilli; order Caryophanales; family Bacillaceae; genus Bacillus; species Bacillus sp. VA13. Next base: position 1,563,169 of record NZ_JBVQPP010000001.1, read on the forward strand.
AAGGATAAGACACATGATGTTATCGGAATCGACGACTTTATAGGACCCACTTCATTTTCCTTAAAATTCAAAAATCTTGAAGCCCTGCTGCCAGAAAAACGATTTACGTTCATAAAGGAAAATCTGCTGACTGCAGATCTTTCTCCCTTACTGGAGGGAGTGGATATCATCTTTCATTTGGCGGCCATACCGGGTGTCCGTTCAAGCTGGGGCGATCATTTTCATCCATATGCCGCACATAATATACAAGCGCTCCAAAGGCTCCTTGAGGCCTGCCGGGAACATCCGCTTCAAACGTTCGTCTTTGCTTCCACCTCTTCCGTCTATGGCGAAAAACAAGGGAAAGTCAGTGAAAACGCGGCGCTTTCCCCATTATCTCCGTACGGCGTAACAAAGCTTACGGGAGAAAAGCTTTGCCATGTGTATCAACAAAGCTTTGGCATTCCAATTGTGATTCTCCGTTTCTTTACCGTATACGGACCGAGACAGCGGCCGGACATGGCTTTTCACCGGCTCATCAAACAGCACCTTCAGCAAAAGCCGCTCACCATCTTCGGTAACGGGCAGCAGTCAAGAGATTTTACTTATATCGGCGACTGTGTCAAAGGCATCTACGCTGTTCTTGGGAAACCCCATCTTATTGGTGAAACGGTGAATATCGGCGGCGCAGAGCGTGCCTCAGTCTTAAAGGTTGTCTCCCTCATTGAAGACATTTCCGGTAAAAAAGCAACACTGCACTTTTCGGACAAAATAGCAGGGGAACCAAGCAAAACGTGGGCGGATATTTCAAAAGCAAAACAGCTCTTACATTACGATCCCGCCACATCCTTAAAGGATGGTTTGGCCAACGAATTTGCATATTTATCGTCGCTGTATCAGGGGGAATGAAAATGAAGCTTGCTTTTATCTGTACAGAAAAGCTGCCGGCGCCCGCGGTACGCGGCGGCGCAATTCAAATGATGATTGACGGTGTCACGCCCTATTTCAGCAGCCGGTACGATCTGACCATTTTTTCAATAGAAGATCCATCACTTCCAAAAAGAGAAACAAAAGACGGCGTACAGTATATCCATCTGCCAAAAGAGCATTACCGCGAGGCGGTAGCCGAGGAGCTGCGAGCCTCTTCCTTTGACCTTATTCATGTGTTCAATAGGCCTTTAAATGTCTCTCTATATAAAAAAGCCTCACCAAACAGCAAGATTGTTCTGAGCCTGCATAACGAAATGTTTTCTGAAAAAAAGATGACCTTCGCGCAAGGAAAAGAAGTACTCGACAATGTCTCCATGATCACAACCGTCAGCGAATTTATTAAACAAACCGTCATTGAACGGTTCCCTGAAGCAGAGGACATCACACAAGTCGTATACTCCGGTGTTGACATCCACTCTTATCCGCCTGTCTGGACGATGAAAGGTTCGGCTATTAGAGAAACATACCGAAAAAAATACGGCATTGGGGATAAGAAAGTCATTTTATTTGCCGGCCGTTTAAGCCCCACAAAAGGGCCTCACCTTCTCATTCACAGCATGAAACGGATTTTGCAGCAGCATCCCGACGCTGTGCTCGTCATAGCAGGCGGGAAGTGGTTCAGCGATGACGGTGAAAACCAATATGTAACCTATCTGCGAAAGCTGGCGCTGCCATACAGGGACCATGTGATCTTCACGAAATTCATCCCCGCAGACGACATTCCAAACCTCTTTCTGATGGCAGATGTATTTGTGTGCAGCTCTCAGTGGAATGAACCCCTCGCCCGTGTGAATTATGAAGCAATGGCGGCTGGAACGCCCTTAATTACCACAAACCGGGGCGGAAACGGAGAAGTTGTAAAACACGAAGTCAACGGTCTTGTCATCGACAGCTACAACAAGCCTTCTTCATTTGCGAAAGCAATTGACAGAGCCTTTAAAGACCAAGAATTAATGAACAAAATCACAAAAAACGGCCGGCACAATGTAGAAGCTTCTTTTACCTTTACCCATGCTGCCAAAAGGCTCAATGCTGTTTACCAATCCGTTCTGACACCGGAAAACAAACAATTTCCGCCGCCTCTTCTATCGCAGAACCTTGATTTATCATCTATCAATCAGCTTTTTGTGAAAGCAAAATCATAAAACCTACAGCTCGTGTTGCAATACGGGCTGTTTTTTTGCTGCATAGAACATAAAAAAAGGCATAAATGTGATTTTATGCCTTTCGCTTTACAGTTTGAGAAAACCATGGAGCTGGTGCGGATTCACTCGGAAGAACGATAATTTCCACTCTAGCTTCCTCCACTAATTCTGGTTCTTCATCCTCCTCTTCAATTGGCGGCTCTGAACGTTTGGAATCATGCTCCTCCTCAGGCTCTCGAATGGTTTCGAATTTCGTTTCTTCGTCATCCATAACTTTGTGATCTGTTTCCTTTTCCTTCGGTTCTTCTTGAAATTCTTTCGGTGCATTGATGTTAGGGAGCTCTCGAATGCTGCCCACAGCCAAGTGTTTCTCCTCTTCTTCCTTCTCAGCTGAGCTTGTGTCATGAGCCTGCCACCCCATCGATCCAGGCGGTGTAAATACGAATTGGTCGAGATCGAGTTTAGAAATGGAGGCTTTTTGTCTCGATGACCTCATGTCAATTCGCCTCCCGATACGCTTTTATTTTTTTATACAGTTCCGGCATTGTATCCAAAAACGCATCTTTAGATTCTTCAACAGAAATCATATTTTGCAGCGCCCAGTTGTACTTCTCATCTGACCATGTTTTCTTTTGCTTCAAATAATATTTATGGCCGATTGCACAGAACAAATGCGGAAACGCGAGATCAATCCATAGCACCTCGTACTGTTTTTCTGTGAGCGGATACACTGCATCATAGGCTGCAAGCAGTGCAACCATGAAATCGGTATCCCATACAGAAAGCTTAACCATAACTTTATTCAGCAGAATGCGCAGATCTCTTGATGGCAAATCGTAGGTAATCGAGTGAAGCTCTTTTAAAAAAGGCTCCCCGTCGATCTCAGTCAAACGCGCCAATGTAAAATCCTGAAAACAGAATCCGCCATGTTCAAGCGTTTCTTTTGTCCAATTTTCATACTCTGATTCATCAAGCGCTTGCAGAGCCTCTTTTCCTCTTGCCAGCATTTTATCAGCGTGTTTTAAGAAAGTTTGCGAAAATAAGTCATCAGGATAAGATGCCGCGATCTGCATATTCCCTTCTAATTCCTGCAGCTTCCACCGGTATAATTTATGCCATTTGCCGAGCCTGCTTCTTTTCTTGCTTTCATCTGTGCAAACATATCCTTTTGACGCATGATGAAAATGGCCGGCAAATGACATGACTTTTTTCATCTGCTCTGCATCATAGTAAATCATTTCTTTTCCTGTCACTTTGTCATATAAACTGTAGGAGACCCGATCAGTACCTAAGCAGCTCCCGCCATTTTTTGTTTGATGTATCGGCGCTACCGGCAGCCCTTTCTCTTGTAAATGGGCATGTGCCTGAGTGATAAAAAGCATTCGCTCCGGTTTCATCTGCGCTTCTTTTAATAGCTTTAGGCCTTGATCTGTTTGTATTTCCCAGATTTTGCGCCCGCTTTTGTTTGATTTCAGCGCCACATGTTCGACATGGAACGGATAATAGCTGAGAATATCGGACACAATCTGTTCTTCATGCTCTTTTTGGTACACTCTGTTCACCCCTTCTATCTGTTCTTCTCATACACGCTGAGCAGATTTTCCGCCACCCTCTGCCAGCCGAATTGGCTTTCTGCCTCACGACGGCTGTATTTCCCAAGCCGTTCCCGTTTTTCAGAGCTGCTGAGCAAATCATTGATATATCCAGCATATTGTTTAGGATTTTCAAAGTCATGAATGATGTAGCCGTTTTTCCCTTCCTCTATGACCTCTGGATTGCCTCCCCGATTGCTTGTAATAATAGGCAGTCCCGCAGCCATCGCTTCATAATGCACCCTCGCTAAAGGCTCCTGCCACTGCGAAGAGCATACAAATACATCTGACATGGTATAAAGGCGAGGAATGTCCTTTGGCTTCACAAATTGAATAAATGTGACATGATCCTTTTGCATCGCACCGAGGGTATGAAGATGTTTGACATAGTTATTTAATTCATTATCTCCGAACCATTTTGACCCGATAAACACCATCATGACATCAGGATGCTCCTCGATTATGTCCGGCAACGCCTGCAATAAAATGTGCGGGCCTTTTACTTTGCTGAGCCGGCCAACAAAAAGGACAATTTTTTTACCGTGAAGTTCCAGCTCGCTTCGCATATCTTCGCGAGCCCGCTGCCCTTCTTTTGTCCAGCGTGGGTGGTATGCTTTCAAATCCACACCGGAATACACCGTTTTTGTTTTTGATCGTGCTGACGGAAAACGGCTTGTGATCGTCCGGCCGATATAATCGCTGACCGTAACAATCTGCGCTACAGAATCGATGCATATCTCACCTTCTGCCTGGCTGATCTTATCGTAAGCGAACATTTCATTGTGAACGCTTAAAATAAAAACAGCATCTGGCGCCTGTTTCTTCAGTTTCGACACCCAGCTTGGGCGATTACAGACATGCACAAAATCAAAACGGCTCTTTTTCAGCTCTTCTCCAACAGCATCTTCATAACGGTCTTCATCCAAATGCACATAATGGACTCCGTCTGCTGTCTCTCGATCAGCGAGATTCGGATCTTTAATAGAAAATACAGTCACCTCATGTTTTTTGGCAATCAAAGGGGCAACTGCTTCGAGGTAGATTTGAATGGCGCCTCCTCGAACCGAGGGGACAGGAAGCTTCTCTGTGGCGATCAGTGCTATTTTCATACATAGCCTCCATTCCTGCATGATTTTTAACTAGTTAGAATCATGATACGGTTGAACAACCAACTTGTGCGGAATGGGACTGCCCCAAAAACAAAACGGGTAAACAACCAGATTCTTCTATCAAATATAGTCAAATATCTCAATCATTTTTTTCTTTCGATTCATAAGGTAGGAGTAAAACAGGTAAGGATGTGTCCTTTAATGGCAGAAAACCAAGAAGTCATTGAGGAGGGGAATTCATCAGAGCTTCCTTTATCAGCAGAAGATGAAAGAAAATTAACCGAGCTGGCTGAAAATGTGCTTCAAGGATGGGATGTGCAGACTGAAAAAATAGACGTCATTCAAGGAAACCAGATGGCGCTTGTGTGGAAGGTTCACACAGGCTCCGGTGCGGTTTGTCTGAAACGAATACACAGGCCCGAAAAGAAAGCCTTGTTTTCCATTTTCGCACAGGATTATTTAGCAAAAAAAGGCATGAACGTTCCCGGCATAATCCCAAATAAAAAAGGCAGCCTGTATTCCAAGCACGGCTCCTTTCTATTTGTCGTATATGACTGGATCGAAGGAAGGCCGTTTGAGCTGACTGTAAAGCAGGATTTGGAGTTTATCATGAAAGGCCTTGCTGATTTCCATACAGCTTCCGTCGGATATCAGCCGCCTAATGGCGTTCCCGTATTTACGAAATTAGGGCGCTGGCCGAATCACTATACGAAACGATGCAAACAGATGGAAACGTGGAAGCTGATGGCGCAGATGGAAAAAGAAGATCCTTTCTCACAGCTTTATCTTCAAGAGATAGACAGCTTTATTGAAGACGGACTGCGCATCAAAGACCGGCTTTTACAGTCGTCCTATGTGCCATGGACTGAACAGCTGAAAAAAAGCCCTAATCTTTGCCACCAGGATTATGGAACCGGAAATACCCTCTTGGGGGAAAACGAACAGATTTGGGTCATCGACCTAGATACCGTATCATTTGATCTTCCTATTCGAGATTTGCGCAAAATGATTATTCCGCTTTTAGATACGACGGGCGTTTGGGATGAAGAAACATTTCATGTGATGCTGAACGCATATGAATCCAGTGCCCCATTAACTGACGAACAAAAACAAGTAATGTTTATTGATATGCTGTTTCCTTATGAGCTTTACGATGTCATTCGCGAAAAATACGTCCGCAAGTCTGCTTTACCGAAGGAAGAATTAGAGTCAGCTTTTGAATATGAACGCATTAAAGCAAACGCATTAAAGCAGCTGATTTAAGACATCATCTCCCCCGTATATCGGGGGGATGATCTTTATAAGATAAGGGTAAGAATAAATGTAACATTAATACATACGGGGGTTACAAACATGAAGAAGATGGTCGGTGCCATAGCGGTTTTTGTGATTACATATGCGCTGTTTTCAGCCGCAGACTACCTGTTTCCAATTGACCAAGAATGGTACAATTCACTGAAAAAACCGGACTGGACGCCACCCGGATCTGCGATCGGCATCATTTGGGCCATCCTATTTGCCCTGATCTCCCTTTCAGCTGCCATTGTGTATGCCGAGTTTTCATTTAAAGATGCGAAAAGCTTTTGGCTTACGCTTTTGATTAATTATGTGCTCAATCAGGCATTCAGCTATTTTCAATTTACCCAAAAGAATCTGCTGGCTGCATCGATTGACAGCCTGCTTGTCGCCATCACTGCAATCGTTTTAATGATCATAGCGAAAAAATACAGCAGGACCGCAAGCTATCTTCTTTTGCCTTATTTTTTATGGAGTGCATTTGCGACATTCTTATCCTTTACAATCTATTCCATGAATCTGTGAACAAAAAAGCCGCTTATACAGCGGCTTTTCACATCATCGGCTGGATTCCCCAAATGTTTTTCGCATATTCCCGGATCGTGCGGTCGCTTGAGAAATATCCAGAATGGGCAATATTCACAATCGAACGCTCAGACCATTTCCGCCGATCGAGATAATCAGCTTGAATACGCTCCTGCGCATCTGCATATGAGCTGAAATCCTTCAGCACAAAATACTCATCATTATGCGGAAGCAGCGAGTCATAGATCGATTCAAATTCATCTGCTTCCCCTTCAAAAAAACCGTTGATCAGCTGATCCGCTACCTGTCTGATTCTGCGGTCATGCTGATAATATTCCCTCGATCTATAGCCGCCGTTTTCCTGATACGATAGAACTTCATCCGCCTTTAAACCGAATGTGTAAATACAATCAGGCCCCACCCGCTCAAGTATCTCAATATTTGCGCCGTCATGTGTGCCAATCGTCAAAGCGCCGTTCATCATGAACTTCATATTTCCTGTACCAGACGCTTCCTTGCTTGCGGTTGAAATTTGTTCACTTACATCTGACGCTGGAAAAATCCGCTCAGCCATAGAAACTCTGTAATTTTCCAAAAAAACAATCTTGATCAGTTGTTTGACTGCCGGATCATAGTTGACCTTTTCCGCGACAGAATGGATCAGCTTAATGATTTTCTTGGCATAATAATAACTTGGTGAAGCCTTTGCCCCAAAAATAAAGGTTTGCGGGTAGATAGAAAAGCCCGAGTCCTCTTTGAGCCGATTATACAAATACATAATATGAAGAACATTCAGCAGCTGCCGTTTGTATGCATGAAGCCGTTTCACCTGAACATCAAATATGCTGTCAGGGTTCACAACTACCCCGGCCGTGCAAAAAATCAAATCAGCGAGCTCTTGTTTTTTCCTGCTTTTGTTGTTTTGAAACTGTTCGATAAAAGCAGGATCAGAGGCGTATGGTTCTAAGCGAATCAGTGATTCCGGCTGTTTCACCCATTCATTGCCGATCGCCTCCGTGATGATAGCAGACAAGCCGGGATTCGCTTTCAGCAGCCAGCGCCTGTGGGCAATTCCATTCGTCTTATTGTTAAAACGATTCGGAAACAGCAAATGAAAATCGCGCATCTCCCTTTCCTTTAAAATTTCGGAATGAATTTTGGCAACGCCGTTTACACTGTAGCTGCCCACTATAGCCAGATGAGCCATTTTGACAACACCATGCGCCGTAATCGCCATGTCCTCTATCCTTTTCCAGTCTCCGGGATACTTTTCCCACACCGCCCGGCAAAACCTTTCATTGATCTCTTCAATAATCATGTACATTCGCGGGAGCAGCGGCTTAAACAAATGAATCGGCCATTTCTCAAGCGCTTCTGACAATGTCGTATGATTTGTATAAGAAATCGTATGTACGGTAATATGCCAGGCCTCTTCCCAGCTCATGTTCTCTTCATCGAGCAAAACCCGCATCAGCTCAGGCACTGCCAGTGCAGGATGGGTATCATTAATATGAATGCTTACTTTTTTATGCAAGCCGGATAAAGATTTATTTGTTTTTCGGTAATTGTTCACAATGCTTTTTAAGCTTGCGCATACTAAAAAATACTGCTGCTTCAGCCGTAAAATTTTCCCCTCGTCATGAGTGTCATCAGGATATAAAAATTCAGAAACTGCTTCGGTTTCCCGCTTATAAGACAAAATATTGCCGCCATGATAATGCGCATAAGGCTCAGCGTTCCAAAGCCTTAACGTATTGACGGTACCCGTTTCATAGCCGATGATTGGGATGTCATAAGGAACGGCTGTAACAATTGTAGCTTGCTCGTGGCGAAAATGCAGACGTCCGTTCTTTTCTGTCATATGCACCTCGCCCCAAAACGGCACGTCAACTGCCTGATCGGCATTTCTTACTTCCCATACATTCCCGTTTTTCAGCCATTGCTCAGGCAGCTCCACCTGATGCCCGTCTACAATTTTTTGCTCAAACAAGCCATGCTTATAACGAATGCCCATCCCGTGCCCCGGCAAATTCAATGAAGCCAGAGAATCTAAAAAGCAAGCTGCCAAGCGCCCAAGCCCGCCGTTGCCGAGACCTGCATCGCTTTCCATTTGAAGGATCTCCTCTAAATTGATGCCGATTTCCTTTAAGCCTGCTTCTACAACATCACGAACGCCAAGATTCATTAAATTTTGTTCAAGGAGCTGACCGAGCAGAAATTCGATTGACAAATAATATGTCTGCTTCCCGGAATTGGACCTGCTTTTTTCATTCGTCTGGATCCAATCAGCGCTGATATATTCTCTGACCATATTGCCCAACGTTTTATATTGATCCAGCTTGGCAGAGTCTTTGAAGCTTTTTCCGCACGTCATTTCCAGACGCTTTAAAAATAAGGCTGCAAAGCGTTCTTTACTCGAGAACATCCCGTCCACTCCTTGTCACATGCTCGAAAATGTGCTGATACTCTTTTGCTGACTGCTCCCAGCTGTAATCTGCATTCATTGCGGTCTTCATGATGCTCTTCCATACATCCTTTTGGCGATAAAACGACAGCGCCCTCTCGATCGTAAATTTCAGATCATGCGCATTGAAAGCGGAAAACGTAAAGCCATTGCCCGTTCCCTCTTCCTCCTGATAGGAACGGACAGTGTCGTAAAGACCGCCCGTCTCCCTGACAATCGGAATGGCGCCATATTGGAGAGCAATAAGCTGACCCAAGCCGCACGGCTCAAATTTCGACGGCATCAAAAACATATCGGAGCCCGCATAAATTTGATGGGCAAGCGGCTCATCAAACCCAATATACGCTCGGCACTTCTCATGAAAAGCAAATTCTGCATACCGGAAATAATCTTCAAATTCACGTTCCCCTGTACCCAGCACAATTAGCTGTATGTCTTGCTCTTCAAGAAGTTCGTGCATAATTCTGCGGACAAGATCAAGTCCCTTTTGTTTAGTGAGCCTTGTCACCATACTGATCAGCGGAATATCATTTCGCTCTGGAAGCCCCATCCGCCGCTGAAGCTTCGTTTTATTTACTTCCTTGCATGCAAGATGCTCCGAATCGTAATGCGCCTCTATATAGGGATCGCATTTCGGCTGATAGAAAGTATCATCAATGCCATTTAATATGCCGGTTACATCATTTTCCCTATATTGCAAAACCTGCTCAAGCTGTTCACCATAATAAGGCGTCAATATTTCATTTCTGTAAGTGGGGCTCACAGTTGTCACATGATCAGCCGCAATGATGCCTGCCTTCATAAAATTAACAAATCCGTTGCATTCTAACCTTTCATAATGAAAATGATCCATCTCAAGCCCTAGCAAGTCATGTGTGACATCAGGCGGAAATATGCCTTGAAACTGTAGATTGTGGATTGTGAGCACGCTTCTCATCTGCTTATAAAAAGGATGTTTTCTGTATTCCTCTTTCAGCAAATAATTGACCATCGCTGTATGCCAGTCGTGAGTATGAACAATATCGGCTTGAATATTCACAGCTTCGGCGGCCTCCAGCACAGCTCTTGAAAAAAAGGCAAACCGTTCACCGTCATCATAATGCCCGTACAACGAATCCCTGTTAAAATAATATTTATTGTCGATGAAATAATAATTCACATCATCTTCAGCAATATGTTCAATTCCGCAATATTGCTGACGCCAGCCGACGGCTACCGTACACTCAGCCGTTTTTTCCATGCGCTTTTTCCATCGCTCAGATATTTGGCTGTACTTCGGAAGCATTACAGCTACTTCATTACCTAATCGCGCAAGTGCCTTTGGCAGAGCACCAGCTACATCAGCAAGACCTCCTGATTTAACAAACGGGGTACATTCAGATACAGCAAATAATACCTTCAAGAATTCATCAGCTCTCCTTGTACCAAACCTTTTCTTAATACAAGCGGCTGCTCAGCTGTTCCCGCAGCCTCAGTCGCATTGCCGATTTTAACGTCCTTATCAGAAATGACCTGCTCAATCTGGCAATTCTCGCCAATCTGCGTTTTTTGCATAATAATGCAGTTTTTCAGCTTCGTCCCCTTTCCGACATGAACTGCCCTGAACAAAATGCAGTTTTCAACCTCTCCTTCAAGCACACATCCGTTTGCGACTAAGGAATTTTTAACAGTGCTGTGTTTTCCGTATTTCGTCGGCGGCTCATCCTTCACTTTTGTATAAATCGGCTGCTGCGGCAAAAACACCTGCTGCCAAAAACGAGGCTGAATGAGCTCCATACTGTGGGTAAAATACTTTTCCACCGAATCAATGACAGCGGCATAACCTGAATATTCATAAGGGCAAATGGTCAAGGAGGAGGAATCTTTTTCAACAGCCTCCTGAATGGTTTTATAGCCTTTTTCACTATGTCCGTAGATCAGATCCTTTAAGAGCGTTGTAGACATGATATAGATTTGCAGCGACTGGCCATCCTGAAATACCTCGGTGACGTCGCAGCCAACCTCCTGATGGCGTTTCAGCACATATTGAAATTGAATGTTGCATACAGTATGGCTGTTGGAAATGACAGCATACTGCTGTGTGCTTCTGTGAAAATAATCAAGATGGTCGGAAAACTGCCGAAAAGAACCGAACTCATCGTATTCTTGGTGAAGGTGGGGCGACGGGAAAAAAAAGAGGCCATCCTTTTTTCGATGCAAATCCCATTCCTTACCTGCTCCAAGATGATCCATAAGCGAACGATAGCGATACTTCGGAAAAATCGCGACACTCCTAATATCCGCATTCACCATGTTGGAAAGCATAAAATCGATCAGACGGTACCTGCCGGCGAAAGGGATTGCTCCCAGCGACCGCTGTGCCGTTAAATCCTGAAGAGAATGCTTATATGTGGTTTCATCTATAACACCTAACATTTGATTATTGAACACTGACTCAGCCCCCTCTTCAGTATTAGATCAATTCTTTTTCTACAAATTCCTCTGAAACGAGCAACGCCTCCTGAATGTCTTTTTCGGATCGAATCACTGCGCCATCCGGCAGCACCAGACCCTTAGGAACGATGGCATTTTCAATTACTACATGCTCCCCAATCGTCACATCCGGCATTATGACGGATGATTTAACAGTCGCATGCTTACCGACAGTCACGCCTTGAAAAAGAACGGAGTGAGACACATTTCCATATACAACACAACCTTCGTTCACAAGCGAATCTTGAACCTGCGCATCAGATGAAATAAATTGCGGAGGCTGATTCGGATTGACGGAGTAAATTTTCCACTTCCGTTCAAATAGCTTCAGCTCCGAGTCCTCTTTTAACAGATCCATATTGGCTTCCCACAAGCTCTGAACAGTACCGACATCCTTCCAATATCCTTTGAACGGATAAGCGGAAAGCTTCTTTTTCTCCTCCAAAAGCAGAGGAATAATGTCTTTGCCAAAGTCGTGGCTTGAATAAGGATTCCGGTCGTCCATCTCAAGATACTGTTTCAAAAGCGGCCAATTGAATATATAAATTCCCATTGAGGCAAGATTGCTCTTAGGGAATTTGGGTTTTTCATCAAAATGTGTAATCGTCCCATCTGCATCGGTCTTCATGATGCCGAACCGGCTTGCTTCCTCCCAGCCCACCTCGATGACAGAGATCGTTACATCCGCTTTCTTTTCAATATGAAAATCAAGCATTTTACCGTAGTCCATTTTGTATATGTGATCTCCTGATAATATCAGCACATACTCAGGATCATACTGATTCAAATAATTAAGATTTTCATAAATGGCGCTTGCCGTCCCTTTATACCATTTGACTTCTGATGACTCGGCATAAGGGGGTAATACCGTCACGCCGCCATTATATCTGTCAAGGTCCCATGCACTGCCGATTCCAATATAGGAATTCAGCTCAAGCGGCTGATATTGTGTTAAAATCCCGACTGTGTCTATGCCTGAATTGGAACAGTTGCTGAGGGTAAAATCAATAATCCTGTATTTTCCCCCGAAAGATACAGCCGGTTTGGCCATATTTTTTGTCAATCCGCTGAGACGGCTGCCCTTCCCGCCGGCAAGGAGCATGGCTACACATTGTTTTTTCATCTTTTTATCTCTCCTCTTTTTTTAACCGCCCGTAAAATCGAAATGCCGTAAGGGGGGATGGTCATCGTGATATAACATGGTTTATGATGAAGAGCTCCCTTTTTGGCCGCTAACGGCTTTTTGTTGATTTGTCCTGAGCCTCCATATGCTTCACTGTCGCTGTTCAGCACTTCAATGTATTGAGTAAGAAAAGGAACCCCAACATCATATTGATGATAGACCGCGGGTGTAAAATTACAAATGATGACAAGCGCCTCACCGTGCCTTTTGCCATAACGAATAAAAGAAAAGATTGATTGTTCGTCATTATGGACATCAATCCATTCAAACGATTGTGCACGATGGTCATGTTCATAAAGGATTTTGCTTTTTTGATAAAAGCGGAGAAGATCTTGCGTAAAAACGCTGGCTTTCTGATGCATGGGGAAGGAGTCCAAAAACCAATCAAGCTGTTCTGTATCTTTCCATTCATCAAATTGGGCAAATTCTGATCCCATAAAAATCAATTTCTTTCCGGGATGAGCCGTCATATAGCCGAGCAAAAGCCGATACTGGGCAAATTTCTGCCAATAGTCGCCAGGCATTTTATTAAGAAGGGATTTTTTTCCGTATACGACTTCATCATGAGAAAACGGCAATACAAAATGTTCACTAAACGCATACAGTAATGAAAACGAAATAAGCTGATGACAATACCGCCTTTCTTCTGGCGGCGTCTCCATGTATTTCAGTACGTCATTCATCCAGCCCATATTCCATTTAAAATGAAAACCAAGCCCTCCTTCCTCAACAGCACCTGTCACTTGAGGCCATTCCGTAGAGTCTTCCGCAATCATCATGACATGAGGATATGCCTCTCTCATGGTTTGATTGAGTTTTTTTAAAAATTCAACAGCATGTGGATTCGTATGGCGTTCATCCTGATTTGGCCAATACAGGAGATTAGCCACTGCATCAACCCTAAATCCATCTATATGATAGAGTTCCGCCCAGTACAACGCATTAGAAATTAAAAAACTATGAACTTCCGGTTTTCCCAGGTCAAAGTTTGCCGTGCCCCATAGCCAGTTCTCCCGATCACGTTCTTCTTGATATTCATAAAGTGGCTCTCCATCAAACATATAAAGACCATGTGCATCTTTACAAAAATGTCCGGGGACCCAATCCAGAATGACTCCGATGTTTTCTTGATGGCATTCATCCACAAACTTCATCAAATCATGCGGCGTGCCAAACCTGCTTGTCGGGCTGTAATAACCCGTTCCTTGATATCCCCAGGAACGATCATAAGGGTGCTCATACACCGGAAGCAGTTCGATATGGGTAAACCCATGCTCTTTGATATAAGGAATAAGCGACTGGCTTAATTCTTTATAAGAGTAATGCCTGCCATCAGAATGTTTCTTCCAGGAACCGAGATGAAGTTCATAAATAAAAACAGGTTTCTCATACAGCGTATTAGCCTTCTGTTTCTTTTGCCATTTTTGATCTTTCCAGTTATATCCTGCAAAATCGTAAGTAAGTGACGCTGTATTGGGCCTGATTTCTGAATAAATAGCATATGGATCTGCCTTCAGCCTGATCTCGCCGCTTTTCGTCACGATTTCATACTTATATCTTTCCTTTTCTCCTAAATTTGGAATAAACAACGTCCAAATGCCACCATCGTTCGCTCTGTGCATCACATGCTGTTCTCCTGACCAGCTGTTAAAGTCCCCAGCCACTCGTACTTCTGACGCATGAGGTGCCCACACACAGAATTCATATCCTCTTTGGCCATTCAGCTCGCGATAATGCGAGCCAAACAGCTGATAGCTTTTAAACAGACTGCCTTCGTGAAAAAGATAAACATCATGTGCTGTAGGGCTGGCAGCGGCCATGTAATCATCCTTTCTGACATCATAGTTTTCATTTATAGTATTTATTCGAAGAAATAAAAAAAAGCCCTTTCATGAAAGCGCTTATACTTATTGACAATTAACTTCATTTTCCGAAGAAAAACGAAATATATGGAGATTTTTGTTGCCTGTTTATAGAATATAGAATGATTCTAAGGCATGTCAGGATTTATAAAAAATAAAAAAACCTTGCAGGATATGCAAGGTTTCTGAATGACCCGTACGGGATTCGAACCCGTGTTACCGCCGTGAAAGGGCGGTGTCTTAACCGCTTGACCAACGGGCCGATGATTGAGAATTTATATGTGTAATCATATGGCGGAGAAGGAGGGATTTGAACCCTCGCGCCGCTTACACGACCTACACCCTTAGCAGGGGCGCCTCTTCAGCCACTTGAGTACTTCTCCATTTGGCTCCACAGGCAGGATTCGAACCTGCGACCGATCGGTTAACAGCCGATAGCTCTACCACTGAGCTACTGTGGAATATAAAGGTCATGGTGGGCCTGAATGGACTCGAACCATCGACCTCACGCTTATCAGGCGTGCGCTCTAACCAGCTGAGCTACAGGCCCATGACAATATAGAAATGGAGCGGGTGATGGGAATCGAACCCACGACATCAGCTTGGAAGGCTGAGGTTTTACCACTAAACTACACCCGCAATTTTATTTGGGGCGATTGATGGGAATCGAACCCACGAATGCCAGAGCCACAATCTGGTGCGTTAACCACTTCGCCACAACCGCCAAAATATATATTGATAAATGGTGGCTCGGGACGGAATCGAACCGCCGACACACGGATTTTCAGTCCGTTGCTCTACCAACTGAGCTACCGAGCCTTATTATTTAAATGGCGGTCCGGACGGGACTCGAACCCGCGACCTCCTGCGTGACAGGCAGGCATTCTAACCAACTGAACTACCGGACCATTTTGATATTTACATGTGAATTTTTTAGGTTGTACCCTTTAGGTACCCCTTATTTCATTCATATAATTTGGTTGCGGGGGCAGGATTTGAACCTGCGACCTTCGGGTTATGAGCCCGACGAGCTACCGAACTGCTCCACCCCGCGATGATTAAGAATATATATGGCGGAGGAAGAGGGATTCGAACCCCCGCGGGCTTTGACACCCCTGTCGGTTTTCAAGACCGATCCCTTCAGCCAGACTTGGGTATTCCTCCGTATAGTGGTGGACCTTGTAGGACTCGAACCTACGACCGGACGGTTATGAGCCGTCTGCTCTAACCAACTGAGCTAAAGGTCCATTGGTAGCGGCGGAGGGGATCGAACCCCCGACCTCACGGGTATGAACCGTACGCTCTAGCCAGCTGAGCTACACCGCCAAATATTTATTGAAACCAAGTGGAGCCTAGCGGGATCGAACCGCTGACCTCCTGCGTGCAAAGCAGGCGCTCTCCCAGCTGAGCTAAGGCCCCAAGAATGGTCGGGAAGACAGGATTCGAACCTGCGACCCCATGGTCCCAAACCATGTGCTCTACCAAGCTGAGCTACTTCCCGATTTCATGTAGATCATGGCGCGCCCGAGAGGAGTCGAACCCCTAACCTTTTGATCCGTAGTCAAACGCTCTATCCAATTGAGCTACGGGCGCAAAACTTAATGCCGAGGGCCGGACTTGAACCGGCACGGTAGTCACCTACCGCAGGATTTTAAGTCCTGTGTGTCTGCCAATTCCACCACCCCGGCGTGGATGGTATAGTTGGAGCGGAAGACGGGATTCGAACCCGCGACCCCCACCTTGGCAAGGTGGTGTTCTACCACTGAACTACTTCCGCAGAAATGGTGCGGATGAAGGGACTTGAACCCCCACGTCTGTAAAGACACTAGAGCCTGATTCTAGCGCGTCTGCCAATTCCGCCACATCCGCAACATATAAATGGTGAGCCATGAAGGACTCGAACCTTCGACCCTCTGATTAAAAGTCAGATGCTCTACCAACTGAGCTAATGGCTCTTCTTACAAGAGACTTGAATATTATATCATATAAAAGTGGTGCCGGCAAGAGGACTTGAACCCCCAACCTACTGATTACAAATCAGTTGCTCTACCAATTGAGCTACACCGGCATATATGTAAAACCGATATGTATAATGAAGAATGGTGGAGGATGACGGGCTCGAACCGCCGACCCTCTGCTTGTAAGGCAGATGCTCTCCCAGCTGAGCTAATCCTCCATAATTGCACTAATGTGCAATTGCTTGGCGGCGTCCTACTCTCACAGGGGGAAACCCCCGACTACCATCGGCGCTGAAGAGCTTAACTTCCGTGTTCGGTATGGGAACGGGTGTGACCTCTTCGCTATCGCCACCAAACAAATTGAGAGTGTTCTCTCAAAACTAGATAACAGGTGTGACATCATTCAAAATGTGG